>NZ_CABVGP010000003.1:0-1200000 GCF_902497555.1 Amycolatopsis camponoti
CCTCGATCCCGCGACCGCTCCGAACCAGACCCTCACCCTCGACGACCTCCGCGAGCACATCGGTTCGCGGCTGCACCTCGCGAAACCGCTCCGCTGGCGGCTGCTGCCCGTGCCGCTCGGGCTCGACCACCCCTACTGGATCGACGATCCCGAGTTCGACCTCGAGTACCACGTCCGCGAGATCGCCCTCCCCGCGCCGGGCGACGAACGCCAGCTCGCGGAGCAGATCTCCCGCCTCACCGCGCGGCCGCTCGACCGGCGGCGGCCGCTCTGGGAGGCCTACCTGATCCACGGCCTGCGCGGCGGGACCAAAGCCGTCTACACGAAGGTCCACCACAGCGCCATCGACGGCGTCTCCGGGGCCGAGCTCATCGGCGTCCTCATGGACACCACCGCCGAGCCCCCCACGCGAAAACCGCCCAAGACGCCGCAAAAAGAACCCGTTCCCAGCGGCGCGGAACTCGCTTTCAACGGCGTGAAACGCCTCGCGCTGCACCCCGTCAAAGCCGCGCTGCAGGTGCCGAAACTGCTGCAGCACCTCGACGAGGTCCCCGGCCTCGGCCGCTACCCCGGCGTCGGGCTGCTCGCGAAGGCCGGCAGCGTGCTCAACCGCGTCACCCGCCAGGGCTCCGGGCGCCACGAAGCCGACCGGCCGCGGCTCGTCGCGCCCGACACTCCGTTCAACGGCCCGATCAGCCCGCACCGCCGCTTCGCGTACGGCTCGCTGCCCCTCGACGAGGTCAAGCACGTCAAGAACACCTTCGGCGTCACGGTGAACGACGTCGTGATGGCGTTGTGCGCGAGCGTGATGCGCCGGTGGCTCGTCGACCACGACGCCCTGCCCGACCAGCCGCTCGTCACGCTCGTCCCCCTGTCCGTACGCACGCCCGAGCAGGCGAAGGACGCCGGCAACCAGGTGTCGGTCATGCTCGCGCCGCTGCCGACGCACCTCGCCGACCCCGCCGCGCGGCTGGCCGAGGTCACCACGGCGATGGTCGCCGCGAAGCAGCGGTACCAGCCGCTGCCGGCGTCGTGGCTGGTCGACTTCAGCGGCATGCTCCCGGCCGCGCTCGGCGGGCTCGCCGCCCGCGCCACGATGAAGTTCCTCGGGGCCACCGCGCCGGTCGTGAACCTCGTCGTGTCGAACGTGCCCGGGTCGCAGAGCCCGCTGTACCTGGCCGGCGCGCGGCTGCTCGCGAACTACCCGGTGTCGGCGATCACCGACGCGAGTGGCGGGCTGAACATCACCGTGATGTCCTACGACGGCAAGCTGGACTTCGGGCTCGTCGCCTGCCGCGAGCTGATCCCGGACGTCTGGGACCTGATCGACCACCTGCACGACGCGCTGGCCGAGCTCACCAAGCTGGCCGCCGAGCACACCCGGGAGGCTTGATGGCGGAGCAGGTCACGGCGGTCAACGGCGTCGAGCTGTGCCACGAGACGTTCGGCGACGCGGGCGGCCGGCCACTGCTGCTCGTCATGGGACTCGGCGCGCCGATGATCTGGTGGGACGAGGAGTTCTGCGAAACCCTTGCCGCGCAAGGGTTCCACGTCATCCGGTTCGACAACCGGGACGCCGGGCGGTCGAGCCGGATGCGGGGCAGGGCCAACCTCGCGGAGGCGTACCTGCTGCACCGCGCGCCGTACTCGCTCGCGGACATGGCCGCCGACGCCGCCGGTCTGCTGGACGTCCTGGGCATTCCCGCCGCGCACGTCGCGGGCGCGTCGATGGGCGGGATGATCGCGCAGACCCTGGCCATCCGGCACCCCGAGCGGGTGCTGTCGCTGACGTCGATCATGTCCAGCACCGGCGGCCGGCTCGTCGGCCGGCCGAGCCCGAAGGCCATGTCGATGCTGCTCAGCGCGCCGCCGCGCAACCGCGCGGACTACGTCGAGCTGCTCGTGCGGACGTTCCGGCTGATCGGCTCGCCGGGCTACCCGTTCGACGAAGCGCGCATGCGGGACCGCGCCGAGCGCACGTTCGACCGCGGCGTCCACCCGGGCGGGACGGTCCGTCAGCTCGCGGCGATCATGGCCGAACGCGACCGCGGGCCCCGGCTGCGCAAGGTGCGCGTGCCGGCGTTGGTGGTGCACGGCGCCCGTGACCCGCTGGTCCACGTCTCCGGCGGCCGTGCGACGGCCCGCGCGATCCCGGGCGCGGACCTCGACGTCGTCCCCGGCATGGGCCACGACCTGCCCCGTGCGGTCTGGCCGCGGGTGGTCAAGGGCATCACGCGCATCGCCGACCGTGCGGAAGTGGCGCACACGCGTGATTGAGCGGGCATCACGCGTGATTGGAGGGGCATCACGCGTGATGGGGAGGACGACACGGCTCAGCCGGCGAGGGTGATCGAGCCCAGGTGGGAGAAGTGGGCCGCGATGCGGGAGCCGGGGCGGACCGGAACCGCGTCCGTCATGCCGCCGGTCAGGACCAGCCAGCCCGGTTCCAAAGCCAGGCCGCGCGCGCCGAGGGCGTTCGCCGCCAAGGCCAGGGCTTCCGCCGGGTGACCCTGGACCGCCGCGCCGGTCGCCGTGTCGACGATCTGGCCGTCGACCTCCAGCAGCGTCGCTTCCAGCGAAAGATCAAGCGAAGCGGGCGGCAGGCCGACCGGGCCCACGCTGAAGTACGCCGACGAGCCGTTGTCCGCGACCGCGTCCGGGAGCGTGAAGCGGTAGTCGGTGTACCGGCTGTCGATGATCTCGATGCCGCCGTACACGCGGTCGACCGCGGCCAGCGCCGTCGCCGCGGTGACGCCGGGACCCGCCAGCCGGCGCCCCAGCACGAAGACCAGCTCCGGCTCGGCGCGAGGGTGGATCAGCGAAGGCACGGGAACACCCGCCGGCAGGACCATCGCGTCCGTCAGCCAGGCCAGCAACGGCGAATCGATGCCCATCCGCTGCTGCTTCGCCCGGGACGTCAGGCCCAGCTTCAGCCCGACGAGCGTCTCGCCGCGGGCCCGCCGCAGCCGCAGGGCCTCGTCCTGGATCGCGTACGCCGTGTCGATGTCCAACCCGGGCCACTCCTCCGAGAGCGGCGAACGCTCCGAAACCGTTCCCAGCAGCGCAGCGGCCGCCTCGCGCACGTTCACGATTCCTCCGTAGCGGGAGCGAAGACCGCGGTGACACTGCCCAGGCCGGCCATGGTCGCGACGACCGTGTCGCCCGGCGACACCGGGATCGCCCGGGTCATCGACCCCGGCAGCACGACGTGCCCCGGCTCCAGGGTGACGCCCAGCGGTCCGACCGTGTTCGCCAGCCACACCAGCGAGTTCAGCGGCGAGCCGAGCACCGCGCCGCCCGCGCCCGTCGCCGCCACCGCACCGTTCTGGTAGAGGACGCAGCCGGCCAGCCGCAGGTCCACGGAACCCAGCGCCGTCGGGCTGCTGCCCAGCACGACACCACCGGACGACGCGTTGTCCGCGATCGTGTCGAACAGCGAGATCTTCCAGTCCTGGATCCGCGAGTCGACGATCTCCAGCGACGGCAGGACGAAGTCGACCGCGCGCACCGCGTCGGCGACCGTGACGCCGGGGCCGCGCAGCGCCGAGCCGAGCACGAACGCGATCTCCGGCTCGATCCGCGGCTGCAGGAACGCCGACGTCGGGATCGCCTGGTGCTCCAGGTGGAACATGCTGCCGGTCAGGTGCCCGTAGTCGGGCTGGTCGACGCCCATCTGCCGCTGCATCGCGGCGGACGCGAGCCCGACCTTGTGCCCGCGGACGGCGTCGCCGCCGTCGACCCAGTGCCGCACCTGCTCCTGCTGGATCCGGTACGCGTCTTCGACCCCCGCTTCCGGGTAGGTCTTGATCAGCGGCTCGATCGGTTCGCGCGTCGCGTAGGCCCGCGCCAGTACGGCGGCGGCCTCCTGCACCAAGCTGTCGTCCACTCCGGGGACTCTGCCGTGAGCGCACCCCGCACACAAGCCTCGACGTTCCACTCAACGGAACTCTCGCTAGGCAACCTCTTGCTCGCGAGATAAATGGAGCGTAGCGTGAACGACACCACCAGGAAGGGACGTGAGGGACATGGCACCGACCCAGGCCGAGGTCACCAAGCTCGCCGAGATCCGCGACGAGCTGCGCGAGCGCCACCTGCACCCCGCCGCCGATCGCCCGGCGACGAACGGGCGCGGCATCCACCACACCGCGCTGATCTCCAGCGACGTCGAGCGGACCATCGGGTTCTACCAGGACATCCTGGGCTTCCCGCTCACCGAGCTGATCGAGAACCGCGACTACCCCGGCTCCAGCCACTTCTTCTTCGACGTCGGCAACGGCAACGCGGTCGCCTTCTTCGACCTGCCCGGTCTGGACCTCGGCCCGTACGCGGAAGTCCTCGGTGGACTGCACCACCTGGCCCTGTCCGTCACGCCCGAACGGTGGAGCGTGATCAAGGACAAGCTCGACGAAGCCGGCGTGAAGTACCTGCTGGAGAGCGAGACCTCCATCTACCTGTCCGATCCGGACGGTGCCCGCGTCGAGCTGATCTCCGACCCGCTGGGCGAGATGTACGGCGAGAAGATCGGCTGAAACCGTGTTCCGGGCGGCGCGGGCCGTTTAGCCTGTGCGCGACGCCTGGAGGTCCCATGTCCGATTGGACGCTCTCTCGCGCGAAGGCGCGCCTCGATCACCGCGAGCTGCTCGACGAGCTCACCGCGCGCACGCGGTTCGAGGTCCGGCTGCACCTCAACGAGCCGATGACGAACGGCGCCTACGACGAGCTGACGAGCATCTTCGCGATCGGGCACGGCGAGTGCGCCACGCTGCTGGCGCACCGCCGCCTGCTCCCGTGGTGGGAACGCGCGCTGCTGTTACGGTACGCGCGGCGCCTTCACGGCAAGGCGATCACGCGCAGTGTCGGTGTCGTGCCCGCCGAGGTCGCACCGCAGGCCGCCCGCGCGTTCGGCGCCGAGATCGCCGAGCTGGCCCCGGACTCCGGTGACACCGGCGCGAAGTACGACCTCCAGGGCCGCGGGCTGCTGACGGTCTTCCGCATCGCCGTCGGCGCCAAGGGTGCGGTCTGGCCGGACCAGCACGAGGTCGCGGTGACGTCCGCCCGCAACATCCTGACGTGTGCCGCGACCTTCGCCCGCCGCAAGCCGTGGCATGTGATCTGGCCCGTCTACCGCGTCCGCGGCCTGCGGCTCTGGAAGCTTTGACACCCGCCGCGCGTTCCCCCGGTATGAAAGCAGAGGAAATCCTCGAAGGCGCGAAGACGATCGCCGTCGTCGGCTTGAGCCGCGACCCGGCCAAGGCCGCGCACGGCGTGCCGGCGGTCCTGCAGGCGCACGGCTTCCGGATCATCCCGGTGCACCCGACCGCGACCGAGCTGCTCGGCGAGAAGGTCTACCGGTCGCTGAAGGACATCCCGGAGCCGGTCGACCTGGTCGACGTGTTCCGGCCGTCTCCCGAGGCACCCGGCATCGCCCGCGACGCCGTCGAGATCGGCGCGAAGGCGCTGTGGCTGCAGCAGGGCATCGTCTCCGCCGAGGCGCGCCGCATCGCCGAAGAGGGCGGGCTGGAGTACGTCGAGAACCGCTGCACCGCCGTGGTCCGCGCGACGAACGCGATCTCGAAAAACTAGGCGGCGCCGCCCGCCCGGCGCCTATGCTCCGAGGCGATGACCACCGAGACGAACCTGTTCACGACGCCACTGCGGATCCCCACCCTCGACGGCGTGGCCGACGCCTTCGCCACCTTCCCCGGCCACGGACGGCACCCGGGGGTGCTGATGTACCCGGACGGCTTCGGCATCCGTCCCGTCCTGCGGGACATGGCCCGAGAACTGGCCGGCCACGGCTACTACGTGCTCGTCCCCAACTTCTTCTACCGCACCGGCCCGGCACCGGTGCTCGACCTTCCCGAGCACATCGGCGAAGAAGCCCGGCCGGCGATCTTCGCCGAGCTGATGCCCATGATCGAGGCGCACACCACCGAACGCGTCCTGTGTGACGCCGACGCCTTTCTCCGGTTCCTCCGCACCCGGCCCGAGGTCGGCGCCGGACCGGTCGCGGTGACCGGCTACTGCATCGGTGGCCTCCTCGCGACACGCACCGCCGCGGCCCACCCCGGCCAGGTGGCCGCCCTCGCCGCGTTCCACGCCCCGGTGCAGGCCGCCGGACCCGACCTGCACCGGCTCACCGCCCGGGTTCACTTCGGCCACGCCGAAACCGACCTGACGCCCGAGGCGCTCGGCGAGCTCAACCGGACCCTGGACGCAGCGGGTATCGACCACACGTCCGAGATCTACCCCGGCACCGTCCACGGCTTCACGATGTCCGACACCGACGCCTTCGACCCCGCCGCTCTGCGGCTGCACTGGGATCGCCTGCTGGCGCTGCTGGCCGAATCCACCTAGGCCGACGCTCCGAAGTGGACGATGCGGTGGTTCCCGGTCTCGGCCACCCAAACCCCGCCGACGCCGTCATCGACCATGCCGCGCGGTGAGCCGATCGGCTCGGTCGTGTCGGACAGCGCCGCTCCCGTGCGCGTGTCGAACCGGGCCACGCGCCCGGTGTCATCGACCAGCAACCGGCCGGCGTGGTCCAGCGCCAGCCCGCGCGGCCGGTCCAGGCCGCCGAACTCGCGCACGAACCCGCCCCACCACGAAAACTGCACCACGCGGCGGTTGCCGGTGTCGGCGACGTAGACGTTGCCCGCGGCGTCGACCGCGACCCCTTCCGGCGCCTTGAGCCGCCCGGCCAGCACGCGCACGAGCGCGCCGTCGTGGGTGAACGCCTGCACGCGGTCGTTGCCGGTGTCCGCCACCCACACGCGGCCACGGACGTCGACGGCGATCCCGGACGGCGCGCGGAACTGGCCCGGCCCCGAGCCGGGCCCGCCGAAAGCGCGGGGAAGCGCCGCGACTTCACTGGTGGCCACGACGCCAGGATCGCCGACCGCGAGCCACGGCGGCCAGTACCGAAAAGAGTGTTCAGCGACTGTTCCGCCGTCGCTCACCAGCTCCACCGCGTGCACGTCCGCCGCTCCAGGAAGCTGTACGCGGGCAGCGGCCCGACCCAGTCCGCCTGGACGCCGCCACCGCGGGCCAGCCCGCTGACCGCGTCACGCACGACGAGCAGGTCGCCCATCCCGACCAGGAACGCCCACCGCTCGTCCGCCGACTCGCCCGCCGGCAGCGCCACCGAATCGCGGGCGCGTTCGGCGACCTCGCTCAGCAGCACGTCGGAACGCGCCGAACGCCAGGCCGAGCCGGGCTCGGTGAACCGCAGGCAGACGTGCACCTCGGCCAGGCCGTCGAGCCGGTCGAGGTCGGCGCGGTACTCCTCGGCCGCGGGCGCGAGCACCTCGTCCCGGACGGCCTCCTCGTCGTCGGCGACGGTGCCGAACCGGACCGGCAGCACCGGCCCGCCCTCGACGAGCGCGGAAACCACCGCCAGGTGCACCGCCGGATCGGGCTCGGGCTCGCCGACGACCATCGCCAGGTCGTCCCAGCACACCGTCCGCGGCGCCCGCGGGTGCCCGGCGCGCACGACGCCGTAGAGCTGCAGTGTCACGGCTGTTCGACCGGCATCACCGGGTCCACCGGCACCGCCACCGCGGGCGTCGGCGGCGGGGGCGGGATCAGCCCGGTCGTCTGCCCGAGCCCCTGCGAGATCTGCCCGGGCACGGTCGTGTTCTGCAGCCGCTGCATCGCTTCGAGGTACCGGATGAACGTGTCGACGCTGGCGATCACGATCCGCGCCTCGATGGCCAGCAGCTCGATCCCGATCACCGACACCCGCACCGAAGCGTCGATGACGAGTCCCTTGTCGAGCAGGATGTCGAGCGTGTCGGCGAGGCCGCCGCCGGTCTGTCCCGGTCTGGTCACTTAGGACCTTTCGTCGAGGGCCGCGCGGATCTCGGCGAACCGCAGTTCCAGCGCGATGAGGGCCTGGCCGAGGTCTTCGACCTGGGCGGGGGTGAGCGAGTCCATGCGGCGCAGCGCCTGCCGTTCCAGCACCTCGCGGAGGATGTCGAGCACGGTGACGACGAGGTGGCCGAGCCCGCGCCCGGTGTCGGCGGGGATGCGGAGGGGTTCGCTCATTCTTCGAGCCCGAGCAGCAGCAGCCGGAGATCGAGCCGCACCAGGTCGATGCCGGCGAGCGAGATGATCACGTCGCCGGTCACGACGGCGCCGCGGTGCACCACGCGGTCGAGCAGGTCGGCGACGGCCTCGGCGGCCGAACCGGTGCCGATGGCCACGACTTCGGTGTCAGCCATCGGCCAGCACGCCCAGCTCCACGTCGGTGAACGAGTACGGCGGCCACGGGCCGGTGGTCTCCACCGTCGCCCCGGCCTCCCGCAGCTCGCGGGCGAACCACTCGAACTCGGCGTGGAACGCGGCCTCCCGGCCCTCGGCGACGAGGTAGGCGGTGTTGACCAGCACGCCGTGCGGCCGGGCTCGCCCCATGCTGTCGGCGGCGTGCCGCCGCAAGGCCTCCTCGAGCCGTCCGGCCACGCCCACGACGTCTTCGCGGGCCTGCTGGATCGCCTTCAGCCGCTCCCGGCGGCGCACGAGGTACTGCGTGCCCGAAAGCCCCGCGGGGTCCGGGCGGGTGGTCGCGGCCGGCTCGACGTGCCGCACGCGCACCCCCCACTCGCGGTGGCCCTCGACCTCGTCGAGGCAGTCGCGGGCCTGGTCGTAGGCGACCTCCAGGAGCCGCCGCACGGAAGCTTCGCCGTCGAGGACCGTGCCGAACCGCAGCGGCAGCACGGGTTCGTGGCGGAAGACCGCGCGGACGACGGCATCGTGTTCGCGGGCCAGCTCGGCGAGCGCGCCGTCGACCGGGTCGAGCGTGTCCAGGCGGTCGAAGCGCGCCGGCGTCACTTCCGAGACGACGACGCCCAGATCGCGGTAGCCGACGAGCCGGGGTGCCGGGCCGAGGTCCAGCCCGTCCCGGTTGCGGGTGATCGCGTACGCGCAGAGCCATTCGCGGGTGCTCACCGCTGTGCGTCCCTTCCGCCCGGAACCCGGGCCTCCAGTGCGGCGACGCGCGCCGCCAAGTCCAGCTTTTGACCGGCACTGTCCGCCAGCTCTTCGCGCACGGCGTTCGGCGAGAAGAACGGGTCGTTCGTCCACCAGTCCATGCCCATTTCCCGGGCGGTCTGGGCCGAGGCGATGAAGAGCCGGATCCGCAGCGTCAGCAATTCGACGTCGACCACGCTGACGCCGATGTCACCGGCTATCACGACACCCTTGTCGAGCACGCGTTCCAGAATGTCCGCCAATGAATCGGACGAAGCGGCCAATCGTGTCACTCTTCCTTTCAGGAATCGGTGGCACCCCGCGTGAACCGCCGGAGCCGTTCGCACGCGGTGAGCTCGCCGTCGGCGTCGAGGTCCACCCGGTAGGTGGCCATCACGCTGGTGGAGTCCGGGATCCGGGCCAGCTCGACGACGTCGACCAGCACGGACCAGCCCCCTTCGGCGCGGGTCCGGAGCCCGGTCACGGCGTGCGGGGCCAGCCCCGTGACCACGCCGAACTGGGCCGTCGCTTCCCGGATGGCATCGGCGGCGCGAAGCCGGGAAACGGATTTCTCAGAGCTTTCGGAGACATTGTTGTTTTGGGCAAGGAACGGCTTCGGCGATTGCGTCATCGCTTTCCTGGTCTCGGGTGGGTGCCCACCGTAGCAACGGGCACAACCATCCGCAGATGACCTGGGACACGGTATTTTTCACCGGTTCGCGGGAACGGCTGGGCGATCTGCGGCAACCGGCGGCGGCAAACGGCCCAGCACCGGACGGCCAGCGGAACCAATTCCCGGATTCCGCCCCGAATATCACGATCGAGTAACGTCTACCAGCCGGTAGCCGACGCCCCGGACCGTCTCGATGGTGCGAGTGCCGAACGGCACGTCGATCTTGCGCCGCAGGTAGCCGATGTAGACCTCGACGACGTTCTCGTCGCCGTCGTAGTGCGCGTCCCAGACGTGGCCGAGGATCTCGTTCTTCGTCAGCGCGGTCCCCGGCCGCCGCAGGAGGAACTCCAGCAGCCCGAACTCCCGCGCGGTCAGCTCGATCCGCTGCTGTCCTCTGTGGACTGTCCGCGCGGAGGGGTCGAGCCGCAGGTCGCCCGCCTCCAGCACGGCGGGGCGGGCCGGGGCGCCGCGGCGCAGCAGCGCGCGCAGCCGGGCGATCAGGACGACGAAGGAGAACGGCTTCGACAGGTAGTCGTCGGCGCCGAGGTCGAACGCGTCGGCTTCGTCGTACTCGCCGTCCTTCGCGGTGAGCATCAGCACCGGCGTCCAGTTCTCGGCCGCCCGCAGGCGTTTGAGCACCTCGTAGCCGGACAGCTCGGGGAGCATGATGTCGAGCACGACGACGTCGTACTCCTGCTCGGTCGCCCGCCAGAGCCCTTCCCGGCCGGTGTGCGCGACGTCGACGGTGAACCCCTCGGCGACCAACCCGCGCCGCAGCGTCTCCGCGAACTCGCGCTCGTCCTCCACGATCAGCAGGCGCACTACTCCTCCTCCGGCAGTTCGAGCACCGGCAGCTCGAGCACGAACCGCGCGCCCTGCTCGTCCGACGCGCTGTAGCGCGCCCGGCCGCCGTGGCGTGCCGCGATACCCGCGACGATCGGCAGGCCCAGCCCGGTGCCGCCGTGCCCGCGCTGCCGTGACGCGTCGAGCCGGACGAACCGCTCGAAGATCCGGTCGCGGTCGGCCTCCCCGACGCCCGGCCCGTCGTCGCTCACCTCGACGACAGCGAGATCGCCGCGCACCGAGCTGGCGACGCGGATGCGCGAGCGCGCGTGCCCGCGGGCGTTGTCGACCAGGTTCCGCACCGCCCGCCGCAGCTGGGCCTCGCTGCCGCGCACCTTCGCGGGCCCGGCGCGGACCTCGACGTCCAGCGCGCACTCGCCGCGGACCCGCTCGGCCTCGGCGCGCACGATGTCGTCGAGGTCGACCTCGGTGCGCGACGGCCGGTCGGTCGTGTCGTCGGTGCGGGCGAGCATGAGCAGGTCGTCGACGAGCTCGCGCAGCCGCGCGGTCTCCCTGGCGATCACCGGCACCAGGTCTTGCGCGCTCTCCGGGTGCCGCCCGGAGACGTCGAGCGCGGTGCTGATCGTGGACAGCGGCGAGCGCAGCTCATGACTCGCGTCGGCGACGAACCGGCGTTGCGCGGCCTGCGCCGACGCGAGCCGGCCGAGCATCCCGTTGAGTGTCACGGCGAGGCGGTGCACCTCGTCGCCACCCGGCGGCAGCGGGACGCGGGCGGCGAGGTCGCGCGTCGAGATCTCGGCGACGGTCCGGCGCATCCGCTCGACCGGCCGCAGCGCCGAGCCGACCGCGCGGTAGACCGCGAGCCCGGCGATCGCCAGCAGCGGGATCGCGATCAGCCCGAGCAGCAGCGTCAGCCGGGTCGACGCCTCGGTCACCGGCTCCAGCGAGCGCGCCGAGACCACCGTGTACGGCCCACCCGGCCCGTTGACCTGCTGCGAGACGACGCGGTAGTCGTCGCTGTCGCCGTTGAGCCCGAGCGGGAGCGTCTCGATGGCTTCCTGCCCGACGGGCGGGCGGGCGGTGGTCAGCGGCGGGTGCCCGACGATCGCCGGGTCACTCGCGATCGGCACGCCGCGGGCGTTCAGCACCTGGGTGACGGCCTCGGTGTCGCCGGTGCTGGCGACGTCGGAGGCGCTGAGGTCACGTGCGCCCTCGCGGACCAGCTGGATGGCGACCTGGCGGCCGGTGCTGCGGGCACTCTCGGTGACGCTGCGGTCGAGCGACTCTTCGAGCAGCACCACGACCACGGCGAGCGCGGCCGCGATGGCCAGCGCGAGCGCGAAGACGGCCACCGCGGTGGTCCGCATCCGCACGCCGGTCGCGGCGATCACGCTGCCCAGTTTCACCAACTCAGCGTAACCACGGAACGCCGCGGTCACGACGTCCGCCGCCGGCGCGTGGCGGTGAGCCGTTCCACGCGCAGGCGGTCGACCTCGGGCAGCTCGAGCGGCGGCAGCGGGTACCCGGCCGTCCAGGTCAGCAGCAGGTCCGCCAGCGCGGGGTTGCGGGCGAGCGCCGGGCCGTGCAGGTAGGTGCCGACGACGTGGCCGGTCACCGCGCCTTCGGTGCCGTCGCCGTTGCCGGCGCCGCGCACGACCTGGCCGAGCGGCTCGCTGCCGGCGCCGAGCTTGCTGAGGCCGAGATGGTTTTCGAACCCCGTGAGCGGGGCTTTGTCCAGGAGTTCGGTCGCCGTGGCGACGAGCTCGGACACCGCGCGGCGCTCGCCGGGCTCGGTGGCGACGTCGAGCAGGCCGAGACCGTCGTGGTCGACGCCGTCGAGGCCGCGGAAGCGGGTGCCGAGCACCTGCAGGCCGGCGCAGACGCCGAAGACCACCGATTCGGGTGTCAGGGATCGCCGGTACTTCCGCAGGTGGGCCGCGGCCAGCGCCTGCGCGCCGTCCTCGCCGCCGCCGAGCAGGTAGAGGTCCAAAGTGGACGGTACCGGCTCGCCGAGCCCGACCGGCACGACCTCGGCGTCGAGCCCGCGCCAGCGCAGCCGCTGGCAGAGGACCTGCGCGTTGCCGGTGTCGCCGTAGGTGCCGAGCACCTCGGGCAACAGGAGTCCGATGTGGACGATCGAGTCACGCACCGGGCAGCCTGCCCACGAGGTCGCGGAACGCGGTGTAGTTGGCGACGAGCTCGACCCCGCCGGGCGGCAGCGCGTCGATGGCGGCGACCGGGTCGGGCTCGGCCCAGTGCGCGACCTCGGCGTAGCAGAGCCGGACGGCGAGGTCGGCGCCGCGCTCGCCGGTGACGACGACCTGGCGGCCGCGCAGCCGTTCGAAGTGCACGTCCCAGAGCCAGGACAGGTCGCGGCCGTCGGCTTCCTGGGCGTTGACGGCGACGACGACCGGGGTGTCTTCGTCGAGCACGCGCAGCGTTTCGACCCAGCCGGCCGGGTTCTTGGCCAGCATCAGCCGCACGGAGTGCCGCGACCGCCGGATGGTCCGGTAGCGGCCGCCGATGTCGGTGATGGTCCGCAGCCGCGCGGCGGCGGTGTGCGGCGGCACGCCCAGCCGGTGCGCGGCGGCGAGCGCGAAGGCGGCGTTGGCCCGGTTCGCGTCCCCGGGCAGGCGCAGGTCCAGGTCGACTTGATGCCCCCCGGGCGTGCGGACGAGGTCGCCGTCGAGGGTCCAGGCGGGTTCGGGGCGGGCCAGGCCGCAGGCGCAGCTCCAGTGGTCTTTTTCGTGGACGATCAGGCCGTCGCAGCGCGGGCAGGAGGTCGAGTCCCCGGTCCACCGGCGGCCGGTGCCGACCCAGAGCGGCTTGGCGGCCGCGGTCGCGGCGGAGGCGACGAGAACGTCGTCGCAATTGGCGACAATCGTGGTTTCAGGATGGCAGGCGATCGCGGCGCGCAGATCGCGTTCGGTCGACCGCACCTCGCCGACGCGGTCGAGCTGGTCCCGGCTGAGGTTGAGCAGGACGAGAACGGCGGGGCGCAGCTGTTCGGCAACCCAGGGCAGGTAGGTCTCGTCGACTTCGAGGACGGCATAGGGAGCGTCGGGGCGCGCGGCCAGGGCGGCGAGGATGCCGTCGGGCATGTTGGCCCCGTCGCTGTTGGCGGCGACCTCGGCGAGCGCTTCGAGTGCCCGGGTGATCATCAGGGCCGTGGTGGTCTTGCCGTTGGTGCCGGTGACGAGGACGACGGTGCGTTCCCGGCCGAGGGTCTTCAGTGCTGTGGGATCGAGGGCGAGCGTGACGCGGCCGCCGATGACCCCGCCTTGGCCGAGGCCGGCGTGCCGGGAGAGCCAGGCACTGACCCGCCCGGCGGCCACGGACGCGCGGGTACGGAAGGGATTTCGGGCGGTCATCGGCTGGATGGTGCTCGGTGGGCGCTGTGAGTTTGCTGAGTCCGTGACCCGGGCCACCGGCGGGCCGCGAGCACAGCCCCCGCCCTTCCCTTGGGGGGCGTCCCCGCTCCAGCGTATCGCCCTCCTCCGACAGAAAAGCCCCGAAAACTTCTCCGCAACCCGGCCCATCCACATCACGGCTGGCCTGTTGACAACCCTCTACTCCCTTCACGGCCCATTCACGAATATGAACCACCCTCGGTCGAACTTGTCGAACGAGGCCTTCAACGCCTCCACAACCGCCATAGGTAGGAAACTTAACCATCGGAGGTTGTACCAATTAGCCCGTGCAAGTAACCGCATTCTGCTGAGACGTTTCAAGATCTTCCCCACATACATCGGAGGTGTTACCGTCCAACCCCACCCAGCGGAAATGCGTACCGCTGAACGGAAACCGGGAACGTCCAACGGAGGGCATCGTGGGACCGGAGCGCGCACTGGAGAACAGCGGAACTCTCGAACGCGGACTCGCGGTGCTCGAGCACGTGGGTCGGCACCAGGAGATTTCCACCAATGCGATCGCGCGGCAACTGGGGCTTTCCCGCAGTGCCGCCTACCGCATCGTCGGCACCCTGAAGAGTCTCGAATACCTCGAAGCCGACCAGGTCACCGGCCGCGTCCGGCTGGGGACCCGGCTCGTGGAGCTCGGCGCGCGGGCCATGGCCGCCACCGATCTGCACCGGTGTGCGCCGCGGTATCTCGCGTCGCTCGCCGAACGGTCCGGGGAGACCACCTACCTCGCCGTGCCCGACAACGACACCATGGTCTACGTCGCCACCGAACGCAGTGCCAGCGCCGTCACCCTCGCCTGCCGCCTCGGCACCCGGCGGCCGCAGCACGCCACGTCGCTCGGGAAAGCCTGGCTCGCCGCGCTGCCCGAAGCCGACCGGGCCGAGCGCGTCCGGCGGATGAAGCTCGATTCCCTGACGCTCAAGACGATCAACGACCCGCTCCGGCTGCTCGACGACCTCGCGCGCACCAGCCGGCGCGGCTGGGCGATCGACGAAGTCGAGAACGAGCCGGACGTCGGGTGCGTCGCCGCCGCCGTGCGCGACCACTCCGGCCGGCCGATCGCCGCCATCAGCATCGCCGGGCCGGCGCCGCGCGTGCTGCGCCGCCTCGACGAGCTCGGTGCCTCCGTGGCCGGAACCGCCGCCGCCCTTTCGCTGCGGCTCGGATACGTTCGGGGGCAGCGGGGATGACCTGGATCCAGGACTACCAGCCGGCGGGCGGGCTGTGGGTCTCCGCGCTGCTCGCCGCGCTCCCGATCATCGTGCTGCTGGTCGCGCTCGGCGTGATCCGCTTCTCCGCGCACCTCTCGGCCGCGCTCGCGCTGGTCACCGCGCTCGGCGTCGCCCTGCTGCTGTACCGGATGCCGGCCGCGCTGGCGTTCGACTCCGCGGCGATGGGCGTGCTCTTCGGCGTGTGGTCGGTGGCCTGGATCGCTTTCCACGCCGTGTACTTCCACAACGTCACGGTCGCCACCGGCCGGTTCGACGCGATCAAGCGCGTGCTCGCGGGGTTCAGCGAGGACCGGCGGCTGCAGGCACTGCTCATCGCGTTCGGCTTCGGCGCGCTCCTCGAAGGCGTCGCCGGCGGCGGGTCGCCGATCGCGATCACCGCGGCGATGATGGCCGCGCTCGGGTTCCCGCCGGTGAAGGCCGTCGTGCTGGCGCTGCTGGCGAACACCGCGCCGGTCGCGTTCGGCGGCCTCGGCAACCCGCTGATCGTGCTCGGCCGGCTGACCGCGCCGATCATGCACCTCAAGCCGGACCAGGCGACCGAGCTGTTCTCGGCGGCGGTGGGCCGCCAGGTGCCGGTGCTGGCGCTGATCATCCCGGCGTTCCTGATCGTGGTCCTGGCCGGCTGGAAGCGCATGCTCGAGGTGTGGCCGGCGGTGCTGACCGCCGGGCTCGCGTTCGCGGCCATGCAGTTCGTCGCGTCCAACTACATCAGCGCCAGCCTGGTCGACGTCCTCGCCGCGCTCACCGCGATGGCCGCGCTGTGGATCCTGACGCGGTTCTGGCAGCCGGCGTCGGTGTGGCGTTTCGAGGGCGAAGAAAGCGCTGTCAAGAGCCTGGGTGCGGCGCAGTCCGAACGCGGCGCGCTCTACGCGTGGATGCCCTACGTCATCCTGATCCTGGCGATCTTCCTGTCGCGGATCGGCACGATCTTCAAGAACCTGCCCGCTTGGCTCGACTTGACGAAGCTGCTGCACAAGGCGGACTGGATCTTCGCCTGGCCGGGGCTGCACAACCACGTCGTCCAGCACCCACCGATCACCGCGAAGAACGCGCCGTACGCGGCGACGTTCACGGTCGACTTCCTGTACTCACCCGGCACGGTGGCCCTGATCGCCGCGGTCATCGCCGGCTTCGCGATGGGCGGACGGGCCGGACTGCTGGTCAAGACGTACCGGCAGACGCTGGTCCAGATGCGCTGGGCGCTCGCGACGATCTTCATGATCCTGGCGATCGCGTTCGTCATGAACTACTCGGGCGCGACGCAGACGCTGGGCCTGGCCCTGGCGACGACGGGCGCGGTCTTCCCGCTGTTCTCGGCGTACATCGGCTGGCTGGGCGTGTTCCTGACCGGCTCGGACGCGTCGACGAACAGCCTGTTCGGCCCGATGCAGGTGATCTCGGCCCAGCAGCTGAACCTGAACCCGATCCTCGCGGGCGCGACGAACACCTCGGGCGGCGTGATGGGCAAGATGATCTCGCCGCAGAACCTGTCGATCGGCGCGACGGCGATCGGGCAGAGCGGCAAGGAGGGATCGCTGCTGCGCCAGACGTTCCTGTGGTCGCTGCTGCTGACCGCGGTGGTCGGCGTGATCTCCCTGCTGCAGGCGACGATCCTCACGGCGATGATCCCGACGCCCTAGGCTGGGCGGATGAGCTCTGATGGTCTGGCGTCGTTCGGGTACGAGCTGGGACTCCTGAAGCGCGTCCGGCGGTCGGGCTGGTGGCACGCGGGGGTCCGCGACCCGGAGTCGGTCGGCGAGCACAGCCTGCGGGCGGCCCAGCTGGCGGCGCTGATCGCGGCGGAGGAAGGGGCGTCGGCGGAGCGAGCGGCGTTCCTGGCGCTGTGGCACGACACGCAGGAAACCCGGACGGGTGATCTTCCGCTGACGGCCGTCGACTACCTGCGGAAGCCGTCGCCGCGGCAGATCACGGCCGACCAGACGGCGTCCCTGCCGGACAGTTCGCGCTCGCTGGTGCGGGAGGCCGTGGACGAGTACGAGACCCGCGAGTCGGCGGAAGCGTTGTGCGCCAAGGACGCGGACAAGCTGGAGATGCTGTTGCAGGCGCTCGAGTACCGGGACATCGGGGTGCGGCCCGTCGACGAGTGGATCGAGTCGGCACAGAAGGGCCTCACGACGGAAACGGCGCGGAAGATCGCCGAAGCGGCACTGACCTTGTCACCGCTCTCCTGGCGCGATCGATGACTCCCAGTCGGCGATCGCCGCCGACCTGATCGTCCCGTCGGCGATGCTGTGCGAGATCAGGCTGTGCGCCTGGCGGAACCGCTGGCGAGCCTGCGCGAACAGGTAGCCGTCGGCGATCACGGTCCCCGCCAGGAGCAGCGCCTTGACCCACCCGGGCGCGGACAGGTCGGCGCACACCGCCACCGCGAGGACCGGCAACGGCAGCAGGATGGCGTCGCGGAACTCGCTTTCCCCCTTGATGCGGCTGAATTCGGCGTACAGCTCGGGCTTCGCGACGATCAGCCGCGGTGACATGTACAGCACCTCCCGCACCGCGTCGAGGGTGCGCCGGTCGACCTCGTGCTGATCCTCGCCGCGCGGCGTCGCATCGGACGTCGTGCTGTCCTGGTGGCGCCGGTGCTCCCGGCGCATCCGGTCACGCACGCGCGAAAGGGCCCGCGAACTGAGCGGGCGGAACACCGTGAGCGGCCCGCGCGGCCGCGGATCGAGGCGTTCGGGGGTGAGCCGCCGCAGGTAGGCGACGCTCAGCTGGAAGAACACCGACTGCACCAGGGTGCCCGTCACCTCGCCGATCAGCAGGCACAGCACGCTGATCGCGGCGAGCCGGCCGCCGGTGCCGAACAGCTCCAGCAGCTCCAGTGCCGGTTTCCCCAGCAATCCCGCCGACGGCGGGTGGTAGTGGCCGATCAGCAGCCAGCCGGCGCAGAACCACATGTAGCCCGCGACCAGTGCACTGCGGACGTCCCGGAAGCCGGGCAACAGCGAGGCCAGCACGGAGTCAGCGACCCACCGCCGTCGCGCGGTCCAGGAGCAACGCGCGCTCGCGGGCGTTCTCCGTCATCTCCGCCGCCCGCCTGAACTCCTTCTCCGCCTCTGCCAGCCGGCCCAGCTTCTCCAGCAGATCGCCGCGGACGCTGGGGAGCAGGTGGTAGTCCTTCAACGCCGGCTCGTCGGCTACCCCGTCCACGATCCCCAGGCCCGCCTCCGGGCCGTACGCCATCGCCACCGCCACTCCGCGGTTCAGCTCGATCACCGGGGACGGCTGGAGCTTGCCCAGACCCTCGTACAACGCCGCGATCCGCGACCAGTCCGTCTCGTCCGCCGTCCGGGCTCTGGCGTGGCACGCCGCGATCGCCGCCTGCGCGGAATACGGGCCGTACGCGCCGTCGGCGATCTGCTCCGACAGGGTCAGGGCCGCCAGGCCGTGCTGGATCAGGAGGCGGTCCCAGCGGGCTCGGTCCTGCTCCAGCAGGAGCACCGGCTCGCCGTTCGGGCCGGTGCGGGCCTTCGAGCGCGACGACTGCAGCTCCATCAGCGCGACCAGACCGTGGACTTCGGACTCGCCCGGGATCAGCCCGGCCAGGACGCGGCCGAGGCGCATCGCCTCCTCGCACAGCGCCGGCCGCATCCAGTCGTCGCCGCGGGTGGCCGAGTAACCCTCGTTGAAGACCAGGTAGATGACCTCGAGCACCGACGACAGCCGGGCGACGCGCTCGTCGCCCTCCGGTACCTCGAACGGCACCTTCGCTTCGGCGAGGGCCTTCTTCGCCCGCACGATCCGCTGCGCGATCGTCGATTCGCGGACCAGGAAGGCGCGCGCGATCTCGTCGGTGGTCAGCCCGCCGAGCATGCGCAGTGTCAGCGCGACGCGGGCCTGTGTGTTCAGCACCGGGTGGCAGGCGACGAACAGCAGGCGCAGCAGGTCGTCTTCGATGTGGTCGTCGAGCGCCGCGTCGAAGTCGGGCAGGACGCCCTCGCCGAGCTGCTGGTCGCGCCCGACCTCTTCGAGCTTCTCCGCGTACCGCTCGTTGCGGCGGAACTGGTCGACCGCGCGGCGCTTGGCGATGGTCATCAGCCACGCGCCGGGATTGCGGGGCACGCCGGACTCCGGCCACTGCTCCAGCGCCGCGACGAGCGCGTCCTGCGCCAGCTCCTCGGCCAGACCGACGTCACCGCGGGCCATGCGGGCCAGACCCGCGATGAGCCGCGGCGACTCGATCCGCCAAACCGTCTCCACCGTGCTCCGGGTGTCCGCAACCGTCACCCGGCCATCAGACAGGGTGATCCGGCGCGGTGCAACCCGCTATTCGCTGATCGTGCGGATCTCGATCACGCCACCCCGCTCCTCCGGATTCGGTGCCTGCCGCATCAGCTCGACGACGTCCTCGAGCGATTCGCCGTTCAGCACCCAGAACCCGGCGACCAGCTCCTTCGTCTCCGCGAACGGCCCGTCGATGACCTTCGGCTCGACATCGCCGTCGAAGACGACGCGCACGCCTTCCGCGCTCGACGTGAGGCCCTCGGCGAGCACGATCCGGCCCTCGTTCAGCAGGCGCTCGTTGAACTTCGACATCTCGGCCAGCTCCGCGGCGCCGGGCTGGTACCCGGCCGCCTCGGACTCGGGACTGGCCTTCACCATCACCAGGAACCGCATCAGGCCTCCCGGGCGGCGCTCTGCGCGCGCAGACGTCCCTCCAGCTCCTCGACCTCGGGCGTCATGTTCTCGAAGTCGGACGCCTCCGCGACGCGCCGGATCTCGACCTCGCCGGGCTCGCCGTCGGGGTTCGGCATCCGCTTGATCCACTCGATCGCTTCCTCGCGGTCGCGGACCTGCAGGATCCAGAACCCGCCGACGAGCTCCTTCGACTCGGTGAACGGGCCGTCGACGACCTTCGGGGTCTCCTTGCCGTCGAAGACGACCCGGGCGCCTTCCGAGCTCGGCGCGAGGCCCTCGCCGGCCAGCAGGATGCCGGCCTTGACCATCTCCTCGTTGAACTTCCCCATCTCGGCCAGCAGCTCGGCGCTCGGGGCCTTGCCGTCGGTGGCCTCGTTCGTCTTGACGATCACCATGAACCGCATCGCGGTCTCCTCTCGCTCGGTCTGCCTACGCGTCGAACGGCCGCGTCCCGGATCGACAGCTTCCGCCAAAAAACTTTCGCGACGGAAAACTAGCAGCTCAGGGCCGCTTCGGCGGGGCAATTCGGACAGGGGAGAATCTCCGGTCGTGGCGGTACTCCCCGACGACCTCTCCTCCGCGCTCGACGACGAGCTGGCCCGGCACCCCGTGCCGCGGCTGACGCAGTCCGTCGACCGGCTCAGCACGCGCTACCGCCAGGGTGACGCGGCGACCTCACCCATCCTCAGCTCCGAAGCCGACGTCGCCGCGTACGCCGGCTACCGGATGCCGGCCACCTACGCCGCCGTCCACGCTGTGCTCGCCGAGGCCGCTTCGCGCGCGCCCGGCTTCGAGCCGCGGACGCAGGTCGACGTCGGTGGCGGCACCGGCGCCGCGGTCTGGGCGGCCGCCGGCGTCTGGCCGTCGCTCGTGAAATGCACGGTCGTCGAGCAGGTCGCCGGGGCCATCGGGCTCGGCAAGCGGCTCGCCGCGGGAGCGAGGAACGCGGCGGTCCGGGACGCCGAGTGGCGGCGCGGGCTCGTCGACCCGGCCGCGCCGTCGCCGGAAGCCGACCTCGTGACGCTGTCCTACGTCCTCGGCGAGCTGCCGGACGCCAGCCGCGCCGACGTCGTGCGCTGGCTGGCGGGGAAGGCCGGCGCGGTCGCGCTGATCGAGCCGGGCACCCCCGCGGGCTACGAGCGGATCCGCGCCGCCCGCGCGCAGCTGGTCGAGCTGGGCCTGCACGTCGTCGCGCCGTGCCCGCACGACGACGTCTGCCCGATCGTGCCCGGCGCGGACTGGTGCCACTTCTCCGCGCGGCTGCCGCGGTCGGGGCTGCACCGGCGGCTCAAGGCGGGCACGCTCGGGTTCGAGGACGAGAAGTTCGCCTACGTCGTCGCGTCGCGGTCGGCGCCGGAGCGGCCGGACGCGCGGATCATCCGCCACCCGAAGAAGCACAAGGGCTGGGTCGCGCTCGATCTGTGCACTTCGTCGGACGGGCTCAAGCCCGGCGTGGCAGTCTCGAAGAAGCAGGGCCCGCGGTACCGCGCGGCCCGCGACGCGGAATGGGGCGACGGCTGGTGAAGGTGATCGCGGAGATCAGCGTGTCGGCGGACGGGATCGTCGCCGGGCCGGACACCAGCACCGAGCACCCCCTCGGCAAGGACGGCGATCTCCTGCACCAGTGGCTGTTCGAGGGAACGGACGCCGAGGCCGGCATCGGCAAGCGGCTCTTCGACGGCACGGGCGCGTTCGTCGTCGGCCGCACGATGTTCGACGTCGGCGTCGATCCCTGGGGCGACGACGGCACCTTCAAGAAGCCCGTCTTCGTCGTCACCAACCGCCCGCACGAGCCCGTGGTGAAGGGGCCGACAACGTTCACGTTCGTCACCGACGGCCCGGAAAGCGCGCTGCGGCAGGCGAAAGCGGCGGCGGGCGAGGAGAACGTCCTGCTGATGGGCGGCGGCACGACCCTGCGTCAGTACCTGCTGGCGGGGCTGGTCGACGAGCTGCGCCTGCACGTCGTCCCGCTGCTGTTCGGCGCCGGGGTCCGCCTGTTCGACGCCGAGACCGGCGCGCACGTGAAGCTCGAGCGCACCGCCGTCGAGGAGACGCCGAACGCGACGCACCTGACCTACCGCGTCTTGAACTAGGGCATCCGCACGGTCTTCAGGAACGCGGGCAGCAGCCACGGCCGCGGCCCGCCGATCCGGACGCCGCCACCCAGTACGGCTCGCGCCTTGGAGATCCGGCCGAACATCATCGGCACCAGGACCGCCGGGTCGAACGTCAGCCGCACGTCGGCGCCGCCGTCCGGTTCCTCGAAGCGCAATTCGCCGTGCCGGAGCGCCAGCACTGCGGGTTTCGTGTGCGCCGACCGGAACTCGACCGCGATCCGGCGCGGGGACGGCGTCGCGTCGTCGAGGAGGCGGCCCATGTCGTTGCGCACCATGCCGAACAGGAACAGCTCCAGGAACAACGCCTCGTGCGCCGCCGGGATCGGCCACGGCCGCCGGATCGCGCGGGCGATGTCGAGGCCGTGCAGCAGCATCTCGTTGACCAGGTGCGCGAGCAGGCCGGCCACCGGCACGCGCGAGCCGCCCAGCCACCACACCGGTTTCTCCGGGTCCAGGTCCGCGCTGACGAGCAGCACCTCGGCGATGTCCGCGCGGAGGCGCTCGGCCAGCCGGGCGGGGTCGCGTTCCGGGTACAGCTCGAGCGCGAGCGCGTTCATCCGCGAGATCGTGTCCACGCTGGCCGTGTCGATCGGCTCTTCGAGACCCGGCAGCGGCAGCGGACCGCCGTCGCCGCGGATCATCGACGTGTACATCAGCGCGATCATCCCGACGTGCGACGCCGTTTCGGCGATCGTCCACTCCCCGAGCGACGTCACGTGCCCGTTCCCCACGCCGGCCACCAGGTCCGCGAACCGGGCACCGGTCTCCGGCAGCGCGGCGCGCACCGCCTGCCACTTCTCGAGCGTCACGGATTCGACGGTAGGAGGCCGGACGGCGTCCCGGGTCTCCCCAGGTGCGGTTATCTTCTGCTCATGATCCGGCTCCTGCCCCGGTCGACCCGGTGGCGGGTCGCCCTCTTCGCCGCGCTCGCTTCGGCACTCGTCCTCGGCCTCGGGTCGTACTGGTTCGTGCAGGCGCTGCGCGGCGGCCTGGAAAGCTCCGCGAGCCAGCTCGCCAGCGAGAAGGCCCGAGCGGTCGGCTCGCTGCTCGACGCCGGGGTCAAGCCCGTCGACATCGCCAAGCAGCTCGACTACACCGGCTACTGGATCAGCCGCGACAAGTCGGGCGACACCGGCTGCCCGAACGACCCCGGCACCACCGGCACGACCGCCGGGAAGGCCATCGTCTACGGACCGGACTGCGTGCTGAGCCGGCCTTTCGGCGGCGGCAACACCGTCGTGTCGCAGTCCGGGACCCTCGACCAGAAGCACTTCGTCCGGGCGTCGGTGCCGATCGACCCCATCGGGCTCGAAACCGTGACCACCGCGCAGCGGATCCTCTGGGGCGGCGTGCCCGCGGCCGCACTGCTCGTCGGCGGCGTCGCCTGGTTCGCCGTGCGGCGGTCGCTGCGCGCGGTGGGCGGCCTCCGCGCCGAGGTCGACGGTGTGCGCGCGGGCGACCTCGGCCGCCGGGTGCCGGTGCCGGACTCCGGCGACGAGATCACCGAGCTCGCCGTGACGATGAACGAGATGCTGGCCCGGCTCGACCGGTCGGTGCGGCGGCAGAGCCAGTTCACCGCGGACGCGTCGCACGAGCTGCGCACGCCGCTGGCGTCGCTGCGCACCCAGCTCGAGGTGCAGCTCGCCCACCCCGACCGGCTCGACTGGCGCCGCAGCTGCGAAAACGCCGTGCTCGACGTGACGCGGATGGAGACGCTGGCCGCGGACCTGCTGCTGCTCAGCAAGCTGGACGCGGACCAGCCGGCCGGGACCGAGCCGGTCGCGCTGGCGGACCTGGTGGCCGCGCACGTCGCCGCGCGGGTCCCGCACGACGGCGTCGAGGTGCAGCTCGAAGCGTCTCCGGTGGTGCGCGGCCACGCCGGACGCCTGGAGCGCGTGCTGCGCAACCTCGTCGACAACGCCCAGCGCCACGCGAAGAGCCGCGTGACGATCACGCTCACCGCGTCCGGCGGCGAGAGCGTGCTGACGGTCGAAGACGACGGGCCCGGCATTCCGGCCGAGCAGCGCGAGCGCGTCTTCGACCGGTTCGTGCGGCTCGACGAGGACCGCGCCCGCGAAGACGACGGCGGTTCCGGGCTGGGCCTGGCGATCGCCGCGGAGATCGCGCGCACGCACGGCGGCACCCTCCGCGTCGCCAACAGCGAGCCCGGTGCGCGTCTAGAGCTGCGCCTTCCGCTTGCCTGAAGACGTCTTCAGCTCGCTTAAGCTCCGGTTCAGCATGGTCTCAAGAGCATCCCGCCATGCTGATCGACCTCGCGCCGGCTCCGGCGCGCAAGCGCGCCACCCGCACGGCCCCCTACGTCGTCGCCGCGGTCGCCTTCGCCGGGTACGCCGGCTGGTCGTCGGAACGGCTCCGGACGTTCGACGCGAGCGGGTTCGACCTCGGGATCTTCGAACAGGCGGTGCGGTCCTACGCGCACGGGCACTGGCCGGTGTCGGACCTCCTCGGCCCCGGCGCGCCGACGCTCGGCGACCACTTCCACCCGATCCTGGCGCTGCTCGCGCCGTTCTACCGGCTCTGGCCGTCCCCGGCGTGCCTGCTGGTCGCGCAGGCTTTCCTGTTCGCGCTGTCGGTCGTGCCCGTGACGCGCTGCGCGTCCCGCGTGCTGGGCGCTCGCCGGGGCGCGGTCGTGGCCGTGGGGTACGTGCTCTCGTGGGGGCTGCTTTCCGCGGTGAACTTCGACTTCCACGAGGTCTGCTTCGCCGTCCCGATGGTGGCGTTCACCGCGGAGCACCTGCTGCGCGAACGGTGGCGGGCGGCGGTGTGGTGCGCGCTGCCGCTGGTGCTGGTCAAGGAGGACCTGCCGATGACGCTCGCCGCGGTCGGCGTCGTCCTGGTGCTCAACCGGCAGCGCCGCCTCGGCTGGGCGGTCATCGGCTTCGGCGTGGCCACCACGGTTCTGCTGGTGACGGTCGTGCTGCCGGCGTTGAACCCGGCCGGCGCCTACGCGCACAGCGGCGGCTTCAACCCCTTCGGCGGGTCGATCGTCAAGGTGTCGATGCTGCTGGCCCTGGTGGCGCCGACGGCGTTCACGGCGCTGCGATCGCCGGTGCTGCTGCTGGCGGTCCCGACGCTGCTGTGGCGGCTGGTCTCGGCGAACGACCGCTACTGGGGCATGGGCTACCACTACAGCGCGGTCCTGATGCCGATCGTGTTCCTCGCGGCGGCGGACGGCGTCCGGCGCTGCGGACCGCGCTTCCGGACGCTGCTCCCGGCGTGCGCGCTGGTGGCCGGGCTGGGCTCGCTGGGATTGCAGGCGGCGCACCTGAGCGACGGCGTCTGGACGCCGTCGCAACGGGCCGGCATCGACGCGGTGCTCGCCCGGATCCCGGACGGCGCGGACGTCCTGGCGTCGAACCGGCTGGCCCCGCGGCTGACGTCCCGCTGCACGGTGCTGTTCTTCGACGGCGTGTCGGCGGAGCGGCCGGAGTGGGTGGCGGTGGCGAGGCCGGAGCAGTCCTGGCCGACGACGCTGGCCACGAAGGCGTTCGCGGCGGAAGAGCTGGAGAGCACGGGATACCTGCGCGTCGCGGAGACGGACTCCGTCGTGCTGCTCCACCGTGCGTAGAAAGGCCGCAGCGGTAACCGGCCAGTCGGGGGGCGTGCCGGCCGGTTACCGCCGCACCGAGAAAGAGGGAGCCCCACGCCAGGAATGACGCGTGGCTCCCCGCTTCACCCGATCGAGTGACGAAGAGATTTTCAGGCCGGGTCGGCCAGGATGCCGTTCACGTACGAACCCGGGTGGGTCGCCGCGTCCTGGCGGAGCACCGGCAGGTCCGACGGCCACTTCACCGTCAGCGCCGAAGTCTGGCCCGGCGGGATCGTGGTCAGCTTGGTCGGCGTCCACGACGCGCCACCCTCGGCCGGCGTGAGCACCGTGATCGTCGCCGACGCCGTCGTCCCCGCGGGGACCTCGTTGTACTTCACGCCGTTGTCGACGCGCGGCAGGTGGTACACCGGGCCGAACGTCGCGTCGTCCGGGCCGGCCAGGTCGACGCCCGGCACGCCGTACAGGCCGCACGTGTGGTTCGTGGTGTTGCGGTAGGTCAGCGGGATGTCGAACTGGCCCGGCGCGTCGTTCTTCTCGGCCGGCTTGCCCAGCAGGACCTCGAGGTCGGCGGTGGTGCACCGCGGCGTGCCCGCCGACGCCGGGGCCACCCCGCCACCGGACGCCCCCCGCGCCGGGGCCTGAGCCACCGGAGCCGCGGCAGCCGGAGCCGGAGCCGCCGCCGTCGAAGTCCCGCAAGCCGCCAGCGCGAAAGCCCCCGCGGCGGTCCCGATCCCCACCAAGATGCGCTTCATGTGAGTTCCCCTCCCGAAATCAGTTGCTGACCGGCGTGACCTGCACGGTGCCGCCCTTCAGCGGCGCGCCCGCGGGCCACTCGACGCTCACCGGCTGGCCGTACGGGCCGGTCGGCAGGTCGAACGTCACGAACGACGGCACGGCGGACGGCGTCGCGGCCGAGCGCTGCACGATCCGCGACACGGCCGGGTGGCCGTCACGCAGGTTCACCGGCACGGACTCGCTGCCGTCCGGGGTCGCGGTGACCGGCAGCCGCTGCCCGCCGGCGATGAAGGTCAACGCCGTCGGCGCGCCCTCGAGCTTGCAGTTCGTCGTCGGCGAAGCCGCGGTGTAGGTGAGGACGTAGGCCTCGTGCCCGGCGGCGTGCGACGGGTCCGGCGCGACGGACACCCGGACGTCCGAAGCACCGCACGGCGTGTCGCTCGGCATGGCGTTCGCGGCCCCGGCCGCCAGGACCAGGCCGCCGGCCGCCAGACCCCCGACGATCAGCGCGGTTGCGGTTCGCTTCATGGTCATCCTCCCTCGTTCCGTGATCAACTGGACTCACAGTGAGAGATGCCCGGGGGCCGCCCGGGGATGCGCCGCGATGGGGTCGATCACCGGAAAGCAACCTCGGAGCTGCCCAGGCGTCGAAAAGAGAGTCAGCTACGGCCGAAGCAGACGAACGGCATCAGCGGTTCCGCCTGGGCCGCATCGGCCAGGGCACGCGCAGGGGGCGTGCCCGCCGAGAGCGCCCGGTGGTAGGCCAGCATCACCCCGCCGGCCGTCCGGTCGTCGACCCGCGCCACGCTGGAGACGACCGTGCGGCTGCCGCCGTAGAGCAACGCCGCCGTGAAGCCGAGGACCTCGTCGCCGTCGCGGACCACCGCCTGGCCGACGTCGCACGACGACAGCACCACCTGCTCGGGTGCGGTCGAAAGCTGCTGGACGTCGTAGGCCATCAGCGGCCCGTCGGCCAGGTTGAGCCGGGAGAACAGGACATTCTCCTGTTCGTGGTGGCCGTGCGCGGCGAAGTGCGCGAGGCGGCAGCCGTCGAACGCCTTGAGCGTCGCCGCCACCGTCGCGTCCGGCCCGGTCAGCACCTCGGCTTCCGGGTAGAACGGCGCCAGCAGCGAGACCTCGGTTTCCGCGTGCGTCAGGTCCGAACCCGCCACCAGCAGCGGCGCCCCGGCCGCCCGGCGCGGCCGCCGGCCCGCGTCCAGCCAGGCCGACGACGACGGCGTGACCGTCACCGGGCGCCCGCGCAACGTCGGCAGCAGGCCCCACGGGATCGCCGACAGCGCACCGGTCGGCACCACGACGACGTCGAGGTCGCCGAGCCGGGAAGCCAGCGGGGCCAGCAGGATCCCGTCCAGTGCCGTGACCTGCGTCCGCACCGAGCGGCGGATGACGTGGTCGAGCTGGGCGGGGAGCTGGCGCCCGCACAACGCGTCGAGGTCGCTGTGCAGCCGGGCGACCGGTTCGGCGACGGCCGACGCCGGGCCGAGCTCGATCAGCGCGACCCGGTGGTTCGCGATCACCTGCGCGCACAGCGCGCCGCGGTCGGCGAGGAAGCAGACCATCGCGCTGCCGGTCGCGGCGAGCTCGTCGCCGACCTCGCGCAGCTTGGCTTCCGGGTGGTCGACGTCGGTGCCTTCGGCCTGCCAGCCCTTGGCGCGGATCTCGCGTTCCAGCGCGGCACAGCGCTTCGCGGCCTGGGTGTCCGGCTTCCCGGACAGCTCGCCCGCGCGGATCTGCATCGAGAGGTACCGCAGCTCGGCGACGGCGTCGACGGTCTCCGGGTGCGAGGGTGGGCGCACCGGCCGGAAGCGGAACGCCTGCGCGCGCGAGCGGTCGAGCCACCGGAACACGACGCCGGGCGAACGCTGGGCCAGCGCGGCGGCGAGGCCGGCGTCGGCGAGCTCCCGGCCCAGCGACGTCGTCGCGGTCTGCAGGTCGATGCTCCCGAACCGGCCCCGGTGGCGCTCCAGCTGCGTCAGGCCGGCGCGCGCGTTCGCGAAGGTGATGCGCCGGTCGCCGCTGGCGGCGCCGAGCTCGGCCAGCGCGAGCCGCCGGACGAGGCGGTTCTCCAGCGGGGCGGCGCGGCGGTCGCGCGGGGCGATGCCGGCGCGGGCGCCGTCGAGATCGCCCAGCGCGATGCGCGCGCGGGCGGCGAGCAACGCGGCGATTTCGGCGTCGTTGCGCAGGCCCAGCTCGGTGAGCCGGCCGGCCAGCGCGGTCGCCTCGGTGGCGACGCGCGCGATCCGCCGTCCGGCGGCGAAGTCGGCGCGCAGCGCGGTCAGCTGCGCGACCGCCGCCCAGGTTTCGTTGCCACGGCGGCGAAACCGGCGTTCGGCGCGGCCGGCCCAGCTCCGCGCGGTCGACGGCTCGCCACTCGCCAAGGCGGCCAGGGCCCGGGTCAGCTCGGCTTCGGCGTGTTCCTGGTTCATCCGCAGGCGCGGGAACTGTTCCAGGGCCGCGTCCAGTTCCGCGGCGGCTTCCTGCGGCAGCCCGGCCGCGAGCAGCGCCCGCGCCTTGTCGACGGCCAGCACGGGCAGCATCCCGACGCTCTGCGCGGCGTAGAACCCGCTCGCCGCGTCGAAGTCCCGCAGGGCGCCCGGGATGTCACCGGTGAGCACACGCGCCTGGCCGCGGCCGTGCGCGGCTTTGGCGAAGATCCGGGCCAGGCCCTCTTCTTCGGGCTGGCCGGCCCCGATCTGCTCGCACTGGTCGAGATCGGCGAGCGCGAGCCGGACGCGGCCGGCGTACTGGTGCAGCATGGCGCGGTTGAGCAGGGTCCGGGCGAGCACGACGAACTCGCCGGCCTGCCGCAGCAGGGGGATCGCTTCGTCGAAGCACGCGAGGGCTTCGTCCATCCGGCCGATCAGGATGAAGACGAGACCCCGTTGCTGGCGCAGGATCCCGCGCCCGGCGTCGGACACGAGGACGTCGGCTTCGTCGAGCAGCGCGAGCCCGCGGGTGCTGTTGCCCAGCGCGGTTTCGACGGCGGCGTAGGTGCCGAGCACGCGCGTGGCGAGATCAGGCCACGACGGCCATTCCGGCGGCGGCTGTTTCGCGGGCAGCCCGAGAAGCCGCGCGGCGGACCGGATCAGGCGGCCGCCGACGACGGGCTGGCCGTTGTTGGTCGCCGCGACCGCACGCCGATGCAGGTCGCGCACCCGGTCTTCCGCCCTCGGCGACGCGACCACAGGCTGCCCTTCCGGCCGGGGCCGTCCCCCTCGGCCGAGAAGGACGCCCCGGATCGTACCTCCGGGTCCGGGTGGTCCGGGAGTTCCTGCCGGGTGGGCAGACTGCCGCGGCTGGTCGTGAGTGAGAAACAGTGTTCTAACCCTGTTTCTCACTCACGACCAGCCGCGGGAGACTCAGAGTTCGATGGCCGGCGTGCTCACCGTCCTCGACCGGCCCAGCGTCCGCACCAGCACCTGGACCATCCCGTGCGGCACCCCGCTCACCGCGAACCGCCCTTCGGCGTCCGATGTGGTCGTCAGCGGGCCGGTTGCCGTGCGGACCTCGATCGGGTGCTCGGCCGGGGGCGTCAGCCAGCCGTCCAGGCGGATCGTCCCTCCCGGCTCGGGGCTCACGTTCACCATGATCGTCAAGCTCTCGCTGTCGAACGTGATGAGCCGGCCCTGCTCCGCCGCGCTGCGCGTGACGGCGATCCCCTCCTGTTCCCGGATGCGCATCACTTCCAAGTCGACGTCCTCCAGCTGGATCGCGAAGCGGATCTGCTCCACGAGCGTGGCGGGCATCGGGTCGGCGTCTTCCCACAGCTCGCGCAATCCGGTCAGCAGCCGGAAGTCGAGCTCGTCCAAGGGCTCGTTCGCGCCGGGTGGTTCGACGGTGGTCACAGCCAATCTCCTTCGCCGTTGGCGAGTAGCTGCTCGCGCAGGCGCGCGAGGCAACGTCCCCTTGTCGGGCCGATACTCCCCCTCGGCATTCCCAGCCGGGCGCCCACTTCGGCGTAGTCCGGCCGGTGCACGAACGCCACGATCCGCAGCAAGCTGCGGCAGCGTTCGGGCAAAGCGTCGACCGCGCGCCACAACCGCACGCGCTGGTCGTCGCGCAGCACCCCCTCCTCGGGTGCCGGTGACGCTTCGGACAGCCGCTCCGGAAGCTCCGGAAGCGGCCGTTCGACCTGGCGCTTTTCCCCAGTGCGCCAGGCTTCCCTCTTCGTGACGGTGATCAGCCAGCCGGTCAGCGCGACCGGCGAGCGGATCTCCGCGAACGAACCGAGCAGGCGCAGCCACGTCGTCTGCACGACGTCGGCGGCCTGATCGGCGTCCAGACCCTGATCACGCGCGACCTGCCAGAGCAGCGGCGTGAGCAGGGAAACCAGTTCGTCCAGCGCCGCGCGGTCGCCCTCCCGCGCGGCGTCGAACAGTGCCGCTACCCGGCTGTGGTCGGTCTTGGCCACGGTCACAGCGAGCCCAGCGCGGTCCAAGCGCGCTTGACGACGGTGTCGCGGTCGACCGTGGCCAGGTCCGACCCGAACAGGACGAGCGCCTTGGCGATCTCGGCGGCGGCGAGCGGCGCGGCGAACGACGTCCCGTCCCACACCGCGAAGCCGGCGCTGTAGTCGTCCGGGTCGAAGGAGTTCCGGCCGGGCAGCTCGTGGTCGGCGGCCGCGCTGCCGCGGACGTCGGTCGGGTACGTGCTGACCACGCCGGCACCGGTCGCCCAGCAGCGCACCCACGGGCCTTCGTTGGAGAACAGCGCCTTGCTGGTGCCGACGTCGGGGTTGAGCGCCCCGACGCTGATCACCTGCGGGCCGCAGCCGCTGCCGAGCGGCTGGTCGGCGAAGGCCGCCGGGTAGAAGCGGCGGGTGGTGGCGTCGTTGCCCGCGGCCGCGACGACGAGCACGCCCAGGCCGAGCAGGTCCGCGATGGCCGCGGCGAACTGGCCGGTGAAGGCGACGTCGGCCGGGTCTTCGACGTAGTAGCCCATCGAGAGCGAGACGACGTCGACCATGTCCTGGGGCCGGTTGTTCGCCTGCGCGTTCCGGACGCGGTCGGCGAGCAGGTGCAGCGCCAGCAGCACGTCGCCTTCGTACGCGACGCCGCCGCTGTGCACGACGCGGATCGCGAGGGTGTCGGCTTCGGGGCAGGCCTGCCGGATGATGCCGGCGATGAACAGGCCGTGCCCGGTGTCGGTGTCGACGTCGCCGATCAGCGGCTGGCCGGTCGTCGGCGCGTCCCAGTAGTCCTCGAGGAACTGGGTCGGCAGCGTGGTGCCGGAATCCTGCTCGGCCTGCAGGATCGCGGCCTGGATACCGGGGGCGACGGTGAGGCCGGAGCCGGCGGGCGGCGGGCCGCTGCGGTCGGTCATCCCGAACCAGCGGTGCGGCCCGATGCCGGTGTCGAGCACCGCGACGACCGGCCGCCGGTGCGCGGGCTTCTTGCTGCGGTAGGGCGGGTCCGCGGCGAGCGTCACCGGGATCCGGTTGGCCCCGTGGGTGCGCCCGTAGGAGCTGCCCGCGCCGAACCCGCTGGTCTCCCACGGCGTGCCGCCGAGGCCGCTGGTCTCCCACGGCACCCCGCCGAACACCGGCGAGGTGAAGAGCAGGTGCTCGACGGAGATGTTCCGGACAATCTCCGGGTCGATTTCGGGCTTCTCGCCCGAGGCGGCCGACCGCAGCAGCTGCAGCGCCTTCCAGCAGTCGACGACGACGGGGTCGGAGTCCTCGCGGACCCGCAGCAGGGCGCGGACGGGCAGGTCGTCGAGCTGCCGGACGCGGCCGTAGCCCTTGCTGTCGCCGCCGCGGTCGGCCGGCTCGGCCAGGATGCCGATGCGGGCGAGGACGCGGTTGATCGCGGCCAGGGACTCCTGGTCGCGCAGGTACCGGTTGGGGAGCAGGAAGGTGCCCGGCCGGTAGACGGTGGTGCGCGGGACCGGCTGCCCGGCGACGACGACCGCGGTCGCCGGGTCGAGCACCCGCGCGCCGTGGCGGTCGAGCAACTGCCGGGGCGGGGTCGGGAGCTCGTTGAGCGTGCTCGCGTCCTCCGCTGCTGCTTCCACGGTCTCGTCCCGCACGAACTTGACGACCATCGGGTCCACCCTCCGCCATTGATCACTGATGGCACCCGGGAAAGACCGGTGAGCCGCCACCGGGATACGACACGGACATCACGAATGGGTAACGGACGCGGCAAACGGGTGACGACGTATCTGGCGGGCTCTGCTCACCCACTTGGCCGTCCGTACGTCACGGATCGAGTCGGGGAGATCAGCATGGTTCCGCTCCGGGTGAGCGCGCAGGAGGCAAGCCGGCCCGCGCCGGTGCGGGGGCTGGGCGGCGCGTTCACCCCGGACCCCGCGACCGGCGGGGGCAGCTTCGCGGTGCCGCTCGACCTCCCGCCGGGGCCCGGCGGCATCGCGCCCGTCCTGGCGCTGCGCCACACCACCGGCGCGCCGAACGGCGCCTTCGGCGGCGGGTTCGCGTTGCCGCTGCCGCAGGTCCGGCTGGCCGGCGGCGACGCGCGCTCCGCCGCCGACGGCCGGCTCAGCCGCCGGGGCGACGGCTTCGTGCTGACCACCCGGTCGGGGGTCCGGCACCTGCTCGGCACGACCGACGGCGGCCGGTCCGCGGGCTCGGCCTGGTACCTCGAACGGACCGAGGACGCGTTCGGCAACGCCGTCGCGTTCGGCTGGGTCCACCACAGCGGCCAGGCGTACCTCGCGCGCGTGTCCTACGGACCGTACGAAGTGGACTTCACGTACGAACCGCGGCCGGACGTCCTGCGCTGGGGCCGCGGCGGCACGCTCGTCACGACGGCGCTGCGGTGTGCCCGGGTCGACCTGCGGGTGCCCGCGGACGCGCGGCCGCTGGTCCGGCGGTGGCGCTTCGGCTACGACGAAGACGACGTCACCGGCTCGTCGCTGCTGACGTCGGTCACGCTCACCGGGTTCGACGCCCACGGCGCCGAGGCGGCCGCGCCGGTGCTGCGCCTGGCCTACGCCCTCTCGGAACCGCCGGCTCCGCGGCGGCTCCAGCTCGCCGCGAAGGCGCGGACCGGCGGCGGCGTAATGCTCCTCGACGACTCGGTGCCCCACTTCTCCCTGGAGTCCGCGGGCCTGCCGCGCACCGGGCGGCTGAGCGAGATCGACAACGGGATCGGGCTGCACACGTCGGTCGAGTACGCGACCGTCGAGGCCGTGCCGGTGGTCCGGCGCGTCACGCGGCGCGAAGCGGCCACCGGGCAGACCGGCGTGACGAAGTTCGAGTACCACGACAGCCGCACCGCCGGCTTCGGGCGCGTCGTCCAGGACGAGCTCGGCGACGAGTACGCGCCCACGCTGCGGACCGTGCGCTGGTTCGGCGTCGACGGCCTGCTCGACAAGGAAGAGACCTACGGCCTCGACGGCTCCGTCGAAGAAGACCGGCCGTACCGCCGCGTGGAGCACTCGCGCCGTCCCCAGTGGACACGGTCGGTGGCGACCGTGTTCGAGCGCCGGGACCGGCCCGTCTCGGTCACCACGACGGAGACGGCCTTCGACGCCGCCGGCAACCCGGTCCGGGAGGTGGAGACGACCAAGCGGCCCGGCCACGAGCCGGTGGTCCGCGAGACGCGCACGACGTACGCGACCGCCCCCGAACGCCGGTTCGGCGCGCTGCCCGCCCGCGTGCGCGAGCTGGACGCCGGCGGGAAAGTGCTGTCCGACAGGGTGTTCCGCTACGACGAGCGGCCTGACGGCCACGCCGGGTCCCACGGCCTGCTCACCTCGCGGGAGGAGCTGGTGCTCACCGACGCGCTCGTCGCCGACGTCTACGGCCCGGTCCCGCCGGACTTCCGCCACCACGGCTACCACCGGCGTCCCGGCGAGGACGGCTGGTGGACGACGACGTTCCACGGCCGGCTCGACACGGTCGCCGGGCTGCGCACCACGACGACCGGGCCGCACGGCCACACCCACGAGGTGCGCTACTCCGCGGACCGGTGCTTCCCGGAGGTCGCCTCGGACCCGCTGGGGAACGTGACGTCGACCCGCTACGACGTCCGCACGGCGCGGGTGTGCGAGGTGACCGACCCGGCGGGCGCGGTGACGACGGTGACGCTCGACCCGTTGGGACGCCCGGAAACCGTCGTGCGGCCGGGCGACTCGGCGGACCTGCCGACCGTCCGCTACCGCTACGAAGGCGCGCGGGTCACCACCGAGCAGCGGGCGGTGTCCGGTGAGGCGGAGGTGCTCGTGACGTCGGAGCTGCGTGACGGCGCGGGCCGGCTGCTGCAGCGCCGGCACGCCGAGCTGCTCGGCGACGTCGTCGACGAGCAGCACGAGTACTGCGCACGCGGCCTGGTGTGCCGCACGAGCCGCGCGTTCCGCGACGGCGAGCCCCCGTTCGCCCGCGAAGAGTTCCGCTACGACGCGCTGGGCCGGCTCCTCGGAGAGTCCACATCGGACTCTCCGATCGCGGGCGTCCGCGACTTGCTCGGACGGGAGATCCGCGACGCGGACGGCGTCGTGCACGCGCGGGACGCCGCCGGCAACCCGGTCGAGACGCGGACCGCGGACGGCCACACGGTGTACCGCGTGCACGACGCCGCCGATCGCGTGGTGGCGGTGCTGGTCGACGACCCGGGTGGCACCCCGGTCACGACGTTCACCTACCACGACGGCGGCCTCCCGGTGCCGCCCGAAGCGGGGCCGCACAGCTGCGGGCGGCTGGTGCGCGTCGCCGACGAATCCGGCGTGACGCTGTTCGGCTACGACGCGCTCGGCCACCCGGCCGACCGGCGCTGGCGGCCGGCGCACGTGGCCGTCGAGTACCGGCTGGACGTCGTGCGCCGCGCGGACGGGCGACTGTCCGAAGTGGTCTACCCCGACGCCGGCGACGGGCGGCTGACCGTCCGCCACCAGTACGACGAGGTCGGACGGCTGGTGAGCGTGCCCGGCTTCGTCGACGCCGTCCAGTACGACCTGCACGGCCGCCGCACCGCGGTGCACCACGCGAACGGCGTCAGCGAGCTCTTCACCCCGGTGCACGTCATCACGGGCCCGGGCGGCCTGCTGCACGAGGTGGTGCCGCGGGAGCCCGCGGAACCGCCGTCGGGCAGCGAGATCCGCGACGCGTTCGGCCGGCTGCGCGGGGTCCACGGCGACGACGGCGTCAACGCGCTGTACGGCTACGACCACACCGGCCGCCGCGTCCGCACGCTGATCACGGACGGCACGCGCATCCACGAGATCCTGACCCCGGACGACCTGTACGCGGTCGAGGACGGCGAGCTGGTGGTCGTGGTGGCGGGCACGGTCCGCCGCTACGCGGACGGCCGCCGCCACCACCTGCACTTCGACGCGGCCGACAACGTCGCCCTGGTCACCGACGAGACCGGCGCGGTCGTGAGTGAGAAACAGGGTTAGAACACGGTTTCCCACTCACGACCTCAGTCGAGCACCGCCAAGTCGAGCCGATCGAGGCGTGCGGGGTCGGCGAGGATGTCGATCTCCACGATCCGCCCACCGGCGACCGTGAAGCCCAGCACCGAGAACGGCCGCCCGTCGCGGGTGCCGACCACGCCCGCCGCGCCGTTGACCAGTGCGCGGTGGACCACGCCGCCGCCCGCGCCGAGCCGGGAGAACGTCAGTGCCTGGTCGGCCACCGCCGACGGGCCGCGCACCTCGATCGACCCGCCCAGCGCCGCGCCGCGGTCGGCGCGCAGCACGACCTCCGGGTCGAGGACCGAGACCAGCGCCTCGAAGTCACCGCCGCGGGCCGCGGCCAGGAAGGCGTCGACGACCTCGCGCTGCCGGGACAGGTCCGGGTCCGGCGCGACCGGGGCGCCCTGGACCCGTCGCCGGGCGCGGCTCGCCAGCTGCCGGGTCGCCGCTTCGGACCGCCCGACGATCGGCGCGATCTCGTCGAACGGCATCGCGAACATGTCCCGCAGCACGAACGCCAGCCGCTCGCCCGGGGTGAGCGTGTCGAGCACGACCAGCAGCGCGAGGCCGACCGAGTCCGCCATCAGCGCCTCGTGCTCGGGCCCGGCGTCGTCGCGGCTGACGATCGGGTCGGGCACGAGGACGTCCCACGGCTCCTCGCGCCGGGCCTTGCGCGAGCGCAGCATGTCGAGGCAGACGCGCCCGACGACCGTGGTCAGCCAGCCGCCCAGGTTCTCGACGGCGGCCGAGTCGCTCCGGCTCAGCCGCAGCCACGACTCCTGGACGGCGTCCTCGGCCTCGGTCAGCGAACCCAGCATCCGGTAGGCGACGGACCGCAGGTGGGCGCGGTGGGTCTCGAAGCTGTCAGCCAGCAGGTCGTCGTTCACGGGCCGTCCTTTCGCGGGGCGTCATCACCTTGACGTGTCCGGCGGTGAAGATGTGACAGATCGGACGACTGGGTACCGCTGAGCGGTATCCTCCCTTGACGTACGATATATGACCGCATAATCATCGGATCTCTCTGGACAAAGGAGCGGCCATGAGAGTCCGAGCCTGCCTCGCCGCGGTCATCGTGCTGCTGGCGAGCCTGGTCACCCCCGCGAGCGCCGAGCTGTTCAACCCGCGCCAGGACTGGCTGCGGGCCTCGACGGCCGGGTTGTTCCTGCACTGGGGCATGTTCACCGCGCCGCGGCACACCGACTGCGCCGCCTGGGAGCACGACGTCACCGCCGGCGGCTGGACGCCGGACTACTGGATCGACGAGGCGAAGAAGCTCGGCGCGTCCTACGTCGTCCTCACCACCTTCCACAGCCGGCTGGGCTACGCGCGGCCGTGGCCGTCGAAGATCCCGGGCAGCTGCTCGACGCAGCGCGACTTCCTCGGCGAGCTGATCGCCGCGGGCCAGGCCAAGGGCGTCCGCGTGATGCTCTACATGACCGACGACCCCCAGTGGCACAACGAAACCGGCCACGAGTCGCTCGACTCGGCCGCCTATTCGGCGTACAAGGGCCACCAAGTCGACTTGACGACGCGCCCCGGCTTCGGCGAGTACAGCTACGACCTGTTCGACGAGGTCATGGACCGCTACGCCGGCCTCGCCGGGTTCTGGATCGACAACGACAACGAGTACTGGGAGCAGCACGGGCTCTACGAGCACATCCGCGAGAAGCGGCCGTCCTGGTTGCTGAGCAACAACAACGAGGACACGCCGATCATGGACACGGTCAGCAACGAGCAGAAGACCGGCATGACGCCGTCGTACGACTACCCGCAGGCGATCTACACGCCGATGCCGCGGCTCACCGAGGCCGACTACAAGCTGCCGACCAACGGCGACTGGTGGTACAGCGGCGGCGACCAGGCCGTCGACGTCCGGCTCTCGACCGGCCGCTACATCACGAACGCGGGCTCGTCGATCAAGTCGCTGATGGCCGAAACCGCCATGCTGAACGGGAAGTTCCCGCCGCAGCAGGAGGCGTTCAACAACTTCATGGCGTCGTGGACGCAGCCGATCAAGAAAACGCTGGAGGGCACCGAAGGCGGCGGCTACATGTACGGCGGCATGCAACCGGGCTTCTGGAACGACGGCGCGCACGGCGTCATCACCGTGAAGCCGGGGGCCAGGACGCAGTACGTGCACGTCGTCACGCGGCCGTCGACGAACCTGGTCCGCCTGCGCGACAACGGCTACCGCGTCACGCGGGTGTCCGATGTGCGTACCGGAAAGCCGATGCGGTTCGCCCAGTCCGGCGGCTATCTGTCCATTCTGGACATCACGGACTGGGACACCTTCGACACGGTGTTCGAAGTGGACACCGCCGGGCAGCAGTACTTCTACGACAAGAGCACGATCAAGGCGACCGCGTCGGCCTCGGCGCCCGGGCACCCGGCGGCGAACCTCACCGACGGCAGCTACCTGAACTACTGGGACGCGGGCGGGCAGCAGCCGGTGTCCGTGACGCTGGACCTGGGCAAGAAGCGGTCGACGGCCTACCTGGCCGTGCACGAGCGCGAGTCGTCGCCGACCGCCGCACGCGAGTCGTTCGGCCGCGCCGAGGATTCCGCGCGGATCAAGGACTACCGCGTCTACGCCAGTGACGACGGCACGAACTGGGGACAGCCGGTGCGCACCGGCGCCCTGCCGAGCACGCGCGGCGTGCAGTTCGTCGACGTCGGCGAGGTGCACGCGCGCTACCTCAAGCTCGAGGTGCTGAACACGTGGTCCGGCCCGCAGGCCAAGCCGTTCTTCCACCAGCTCGCGCTCGACGAGATCGACGTCGCCTACGGCTACCCCGATCCCCGCGGCGAGGTGCCGCTGGAGGCGGAGTCACCCCGCAACGGCTTCGACGGCAAGGCGTCGCCGGTGTGGTGCGAGGCGTGCTCGGGCACGGCCGCGGTCACCGGTCTCGACCGCGGCGCCGTCACCTTCCGGAACGTCCAGGCCACGGGCCCCTCCCGGCTGCAGCTGGACACCACCGGGCCGGGCTCGCTCGCGGTGAGCGTGAACGGCGCCGCGCCGATCACCGTCCATGCCCCGGCGGCGATCGCCGTGCCGCTGAACGCGGGAGCCAACACCATCAAGGTTTCCGGGACCGTGGGCCTCGACCGGATCGCCGTGGCGCCGCTGCCGCCCGAGTCGTACACGCCGAAGACGACGTTGACCGTGCAACCCGCCGGTGCGCAGTGGGTTTCGCCGGGTCAGCAGGCCCTGAAGATCACCGCTTCCCTGCGGCTCGACGTCGACGACCCGCTCGACCAGGTGACGCTCGCCCCGGTCGTCCCGGCGGGCTGGACGCTCCAGGGCGCCCCGGTGACCGCGGCGAACCTCCGGCTCGGCCAGGTGCTGAGCGGGTCGTGGACCGTGACGTCCCCGGTCGCGCAGGACGTGACCATCCCGGTGACGGCGTCGTTCACGACGCTCGGCCGTGCGAAGTCGGTGAGCAAGCCGGTACAGGTGAAGCAGCGTCCGGCCGACCGCGTGTTCATGCGCGAGGCGGAAGACTCGGCCAACGACATCGGGGACGCCGGCGTCACGAGCTGCTCGCCGTGCTCGGGCGGCCAGAAGGTGCGCAACATCGGCGGCGGCGCGGGCGCGGCGGTGACGTTCCCGGGCGTGACGGTGGCCGCGGCCGGGCAGTACACCCTCTACCTCGACTTCACCGTCAACGGCGACCGGTCGTACTTCGTGTCGGTCAACGGCGGTGCGCCGGTGGAGGTGAAGGTCAGCGGCGCCGGCAACAGCACGCCGTACACCACTTCGGTCCCGGTGACGCTGAACGCGGGCGCCAACTCGATCCGGATCGGCAACGACCGGGCGGGGGCTCCGGATCTGGACCGGATTTCACTGGGTTAGCTCGCGCAGCACGCGGGCCGGGTCGATGTCGACGGCGCGGGCCGGACCGTCGCCCGACTCACTCCAGGCGACGGACACCCACAGCTCGGCGTAGTCCCCGCGCTCGACGCCGGGCAGCTGCCAGGTGAGCCGCGCGCCGTCGAGCTCGACGGCGTCGTCGGGCAGCGCGGCGGACCAGTACGGCGGCACGTGCTGCCCGGCCCGCGAGCAGTGCCGCAGCATCTCGGTGGCGGGGCCGCCGACGCTCACCACGGCGTCGGCGGTCCCGGCGGTGAAGGCGCCGTCACCGGCCCGGACGTCCTCGGGTGGTGCGTCCAGCTCGGCCTGCACGACGAACTCGCTGAGCGGTTCCCTGGCCAGCACGCGGAAGATCGCCGTCTCCCGGGTGACGTGGGGCTGTTCGGGCTCGGTGGTCCCGGAGAGCACGTCGAGGCGCACGGACCGGTGCCGCCACCGGCACAGCCGCGCACCCGAGCCGAGCCCCCAGGTGTGTTCGGGTTTCGCGGGCACGTCCCACCCGCCGATGCGGACGGCGAACCGCACGTCACCGAGCGGAGTGACGACGTCGAGCGCCCGCGGGGATGTCCGTGACAGGACTTCCGTGTCCAGCATGCAGTGATCCTTACCCCGCACCGAGAGCCCGTACACGAAGGTCACCCGTCCGTGGAAAATGGACAGCATGCTGAACGACTTGCCCCGGCTCCCGCCGGTGGGCGCGGTGATCGAGCGGGACGGGCCGATCGTCCGGACGCACTACGGCACCCACGGCGAGGCGAGCCACGGTCCGCTGCCGGACGGCGACCTCGACGCGCTCGTCGCCCGGCAGGTCGAGGCGTTCGCGCGCCGGAACGAGCCGGTGGTGTGGCCGGTGTACGGCGACGGCCCGCTCGCCGGAGTCCTGCTCGCCGCGGGCTTCACTCCCGATCCGGAACGCTCGGTGCTGGTCTGTCCGATCGGGACGGACACCACCGGGCTCCCTCGAGTCGGCGCTGACTGGCCCGGGCACCAGCGCATCGCCGAACTGGCCGCCAGGGCCGGCCCGCACCGCCGTCCCTACACCGAGTTTCTCGCCGATTCGGCCCACCTGGGCCAGTCTTCCGAGGTCGTCCTCGACGGCGATCGGGCCGCGTGGCTCGAAGAAATGGATGACGTCATGGTCGTCGGTGGGGTCACCGATCCCGGTTTCGCCGCCACGCTCGCCGGCCACGACTGGCGGGCGATGCCCCGCGTCGGCGGGGCCCATCCGGGCGTGCGGTCGCTGCTCGCGGAAGCCGACGGCGATCTGCGCGAAGCCTTCGAGGCGGCCGGGATGCGCGAGACCACCACCGTCACCCGGTACCGCCTGCCGTCCCCCGGCGAGCCCGCACGGACCCGGCCGGTCCGCCGGCTGTTCGCCGAGCCGGAGCAAGACGAGATCTGGGCCCGCTTCTACGAAGAGTTCGCCTTCCGGCCCGACATGAGGGCGTTCCCCGGCATCACCGAACCGGTGGGCTCGGCGACCTGGCACGTCGGCGAGCTGGACGACACCCAGCTGGACGCCCTGTCCGACATCGTCCACAAGGGACTGCGTGCCGCCGGCGAAGAGCTGTACTGGCTCGACTGGCACCACGCGGGGTTCCGCTTCGACCCGGCCAGGGTCGACGGCGCCGGACCGCGCTGGCCCGGCGCCGTCTTCCCGGACGGCGACTACCACCTCTACCTGACCCACGACCTCCGCCTGGGCACCTTCGGGCACCCGTGGGAGGAGACGGTCTGCGTGTGGGGCGAGCTCCTCACGCGGATCGACGCCGAGCTGACCGCCGCGCTCGGCGAGCCGCTCCGGCGGTCAGAAGCCTGACGTCCCGTTCGGCGTGCCCAGCCCGGTGGGCCCGTCGTACCCGGCGCCCGCCGTGCAGAGGTAGGTCCCGCCACAGCTGCCGTTCGAGCCGGACGTCACGTCGTTCAGCCCGCCGGTGTGCGCGTACGGGTAGGACCCGGACGTCACCGAGTTGCCCGCCAGCGCGTACACGCTCGCGATCACCGGCGAAGACAGGCTGGTGCCGCCGACCTGCACCCAGCCGTCGGCGCCCTGGGCCAGGCCCAGCGCCAACAGGAAGTCGCACCACGACGAGGTGCCGCAGCTGTTGTACGTGTCGTAGACGCCGAGTCCGGTGGCCGGGTCCGCGACCGCCGAGACGTCCGCGACCGTCCTCTTGGCGCACCCGGTGTCGTGCTGCCACGCCGGCTTCGCTTCCAGTGCCGAGCAGCCGCTGCCGCTGCCGCTCCACGTCGTCTCGGTCCAGCCGCGGGTGGTGGTCGTGGACTTCTTCAACGTCGTGCCGCCCACCGCCGTGACGTACGGCGAGGACGCCGGCCAGCTGACGCCGTACCCGGAGTCACCGGACGACGCCGTGACGGCGATGCCCGGGTGGTTCAGGTGGGCGTCCGCGGCCAGGATCGTCGAGTCCTCGGTGCCGCCGTAGCTGTTGGAGATCGCCACCACGCCGGGCGTCGCCGCGGCCGTGTCGACCGCCGTCATCAGCGGGTCGGTGTCCGGGGAGTTGGCCTCCACCAACAGGATCTTGCAGTCCGGGCAGGTCGCCGAGACCGCGTCGAGGTCGAGGCTGATCTCTTCGGCCCAGCCGTAGTCGGGCGCCGGCAGCGGGCTCGCCGCGCCGTTCTGGTTGACCTTCTTGAAGCAGCCGTTGGCCGTCGTGCACGCGGAAAGTCCGCGTGCGGACCGGAACTTCGCCAGGTCGGTCTCCGCCGTGGGCGCGTCCTGCGCGTCGACGATGGCCACGGTGCGGCCGTTCGCGTGCAGGCCGCCGAGGTTGTACGCGGCCTGGATCTCCGCCGGCCCGTAGCCGACCGGGGTCGAGACGATCAGCGGCCCGCTGCCCTTCGGCGACCGGATCGCCTTGCCGAGGCAGTGCATCTTGCCGGAGGTGGCGCAGCCGAAGTTCACGATGCCGCCGCTCTGCAGCGGTGCGGCTTCGGCCGTCGAGGTGGCGACCGTCAGCGGGGCCGCGATCAGGGAGAGGACGACGAGGGACCGGAACAACCGTCGAGGCGCCATGGCCTACTCCTCGGTAGGGGACGAGGTGTGGCACGGGATCGTCGCATGTCACTCGTTCGGGGTCACCCGACGGAAGAAGGTTTCTCGGTTCAGTCATTCGCCCACCCCGCCGTCAACCCGACGAAGGGCCACGAACCGCTTCACCCGTTCGCGCATTGGTCCAGACAAGTGTTACCGAAACGAGACCGAAGCACCGCTCAGTGGGAGCTAATTTGTTGTGACTCACAACGAATGCTCGTGGATCCCCAACGGCGGAGGTGTCACGGCGTGAACCGGACCTTTGACAAGCTTCGACGGCGCCGGCGCGGCGTCGTCGCCTTCACCGCGGCTCTGCTGCTCGGCGCCGGGCTCACCGCCCCCGCCGCGCTCGCCGCGGACGACTACACCCAGAGCGTCACCCAGCTCAGCTCGACGCAGCTGCAGCTCAACTTCACCCCGACGACCCCCGCGCTGTACGTGGACGTCCACTACACCGGCGTCCCCGGCGTCGGCCAGCAGAACGTGCGGATGACCAACGGCTCGGGCACCTGGCAGACCACCGTCAACGGCCTGAGCACCGGGAACACGCTCGACTACTGGTTCACCTACGAGAAGAGCGGGCCGCAGTACGACACCCCGCACTTCACCTACACCGTCGGCGGCGGGGGCACGACGACGGTCGCGGCGCCGACGTTCAGCCCGCCCGGTGGCACGTACTCGTCCGCCCAGACCGTGACGATCAGCAGCGCCACCTCCGGCGCGACCATCCGGTACACGGTGGACGGCTCGACGCCGACCGCGTCCTCGACGCTCTACAGTGGACCGATCAGCGTCCCGAACTCCCGCACGGTCAACGCGATCGCGCTCAAGTCCGGCTCGACGACGTCCCCGGTGTCGAGCGCGAGCTACACGATCGGCACCCAGGCGGGCTGCCCGACCCAGTCGGACACGCCGAACTTCGGCTCGAACGTGCGGATCTTCGACCCGAGCATGTCGGCGGCGACGATCCAGGCCCAGCTCGACACCGACTTCAACAACCAGAAGGACACGCTCACCGCGCAGATGGCGGACCGGCGCGTCGCCCACCTGTTCAAGCCGGGCACGTACAACAACGTGCACGACAACGTCGGCTTCTACACCTCGGTCGCCGGCCTCGGCCAGAACCCCGGCGACGTCCTGATCAACGGTGACGTCACGGTCGACGCCTTCAACGCCTCCGACAACGGCGTCGCGCTGCAGAACTTCTGGCGCTCGGCGGAGAACATGGCGGTCAACCCCTCCGGTGGCCAGGAGCGCTGGGCGGTCGCGCAGGCCGCGCCGTTCCGCCGGATGGACGTCCGCGGTGGACTGCAGCTGTACCCGGCGAGCTACGGCTACGCGAGCGGCGGCTACATCGCCGACACCAAGGTGGCCGGCCAGGCCGCGTCGGTCTCGCAGCAGCAGTGGTACACCCGCGACTCGCAGCTCGGCAGCTGGAACGGCGGCGTCTGGAACATGGTCTTCTCCGGCACCAGCGGCGCGCCGGCGAACACGTTCCCGAACCCGCCCGAGACCACGCTCGCGACGACCCCGGTCTCGCGCGACGTGCCCTACCTGTACGTCGACGGCACGGGCAAGTACCGCGTGTTCCTGCCTTCGCTGCGCACCAACGCGTCCGGCCCGAGCTGGGCGAACGGCAGCACCCCTGGCACGTCGGCGCCGATGAGCCAGTTCTACGTCGTCAAGTCCGGTGACACGGCCTCGTCGATCAACAACGCGCTCGCGGCAGGCTGCAACCTGTTCTTCACGCCGGGCATCTACCACCTCAACCAGACGCTCAACGTGACCAAGGCCGGTACCACCATCCTCGGCATCGGCTACCCGACACTGGTGCCGGACAACGGTGTCAACGCCATGCAGGTGTCCGATGTGGACGGCGTCCGGCTCAAGGGCCTGCTCTTCGACGCCGGCACGACGAACTCGCAGGCCCTGCTGACCGTCGGCCAGTCCGGCTCGTCGGCGTCGCACGCCTCGAACCCGACGACGGTCCAGGACGTGTTCTTCCGGATCGGCGGCGCGATCGCCGGCAAGGCGACGAACAGCCTGATCGTCAACAGCGCCAACACGATCATCGACCACATCTGGGCGTGGCGGGCCGACCACGGCAACGCGGGCACGGTCGGCTGGAACACGAACACCGCCGACACCGGGCTCGTGGTGAACGGCGCGAACGTGCTGGCCACCGGCCTGTTCGTCGAGCACTACCAGAAGTACCAGGTGATCTGGAACGGCCAGGGCGGGAAGACGATCTTCTTCCAGAACGAGATGCCCTACGACGTGCCGAACCAGGCCTCGTGGAACGCGCCATCCGGCGTCGCCGGGTACGCGGCCTACAAGGTCGCGTCGAACGTGACGTCCCATGAGGCGTGGGGTCTCGGGAGCTACTGCTTCTTCGACACGAACCCGGCGGTCTCCAGCTACCACGCGTTCGAGGTGCCGAACACCAGCGGCGTCAAGTTCCACAGCCTGCTGTCGGTGTCGCTCAACTACCGCGGCACGATCACGCACGTCATCAACGACACCGGAGCCGTGACGCCCACGGGCACGGTGCCGGTGAACGTGGTCAGCTACCCGTAACCCGGGTGACAGGCGCCCCCGCACCGGACCCGACCCCGGTGCGGGGGTTCCTTTTTTTCAGGCGATGTGCAGCACGGCGTCCGCGCTGTCGAGCAGCTCCCGGGTGAGCGGCGCGTACCGGTAGTCGGCGTCTTCCCGGGTGTGCCCGGCCGGGATTTCGGCGGTCAGCTGCCAGCCGTCGGTGTCACGCTGCAGGTGGCCTTCACAGGTGTCCGCGGCCGGTTCGCCGAGGCCGAGGGCTTCGCTGTGGCCGAGGCTGCCGGCGATGAAGGCGTACCGGTCGCCGAGCCGCGACGCGACGATCGCCCCCGCGCCGGACCCCAGGTGGGCGTTGTGCGCGAACACCAAGGTCCGGCCGGGTTGGGAAGCGTGGATGTCCAGGAGGTTCCGGGCCATGATGACCGCGCGGACACCCGCGAGGCGCGCGATCCGCGTGTCCCGGTCGCCCGGCCTCGCCGACGCCGCGTGGTAGCGCAGCAGGTCGAGCCCGGCGATGGCGTGAATTCTCGCGACGTGCGCGGCCGGCTCGACGCGGGCGTCGAGGGTCATGAGCAGGTCGTCCGCGATGACTCGCAGCTCGCGGGCCTCAGGGGACGCACCCGGCGACTCAGCCGGGTCGAGGATCGCTTCGGGGCGGCTCCACCGTTCGTCGTCGCCGGTCAGGGCGGCGATGTCGACGTCGAGGCCGAGGTAGTCGCCGGCGTGTTCCAGGTAGGTGCGAGGGCTGGGGGCGCTGAACATCTCGGTCGGGGCGTCGAAGCCGTGGAACGTCAGCGGCTCGGCGGCGGCCTCGTTGTACTCACGCAGCCAGGCGAGCAGCTGCCGGTTGGCCTCCAGCTCACCGAAGCCGTGCGAGAACTCGCCGTCGAGCGCCGCGACGCGGTCGGTCTCCAGCGCGATCGCCCGGAAGCCGTGGCCGGCCAGCCGCGCGAAGAGGTCGTTGCGGATCCGCGCGAAGGCCGGTTCGAAGTGCGTCGGCTCGCCGAACGCGAGCAGTTCGGCGGTGAAGTCCGTGATGTCCATGTGGTTGAATCGTATCCTTGAACACTCAGTTGAGACCTGCTGATCTCGCTCGCGAGCACGGCCTCTCCACGCAAGCGGTCCGCAACTACGAGCGGGACGGCTTCCTACCCCCTGCTTCGCGCACTTCGAGTGGCTACCGGATCTACACCTCGGTGCACGCGGCAGCACTGCGTGCGTTCCTCGCGTCGGTCCGGGCGTACGGGCACGCGACGGCGGGCGGGATCATGCACGCGGTCCACTCCGGAAATCTGGATCGCGCCCTGACGCTCGTCGACCGCGGCCACGAGCAGCTGCTTCGCGACCGCGAAACCCTCAACGCCGTGCGCACGGCGATCGGCCACCTGACGACCGGGCGGGCCGTCGAACCGGCCGCGACCGGACGGTCGATCGGCGAGCTGGCCCACCGCCTCGACGTCACGCCGGCGACCATCCGCGCGTGGGAACGCGCCGGTATCCTGACCCCGTCGCGCGACCCCGCCACCGGCTACCGGGTCTTCCGGGCGGCCGACGTCCGCGACGCGGAGCTGACCCACCTGCTCAGGCGCGGCGGCTACCCGCTGGAGCACATCGCGACGGTCGTCGACCAGGTCCGCACCGCCGGCGGCACCGAATCCCTGGCCGACGCGCTGCGGACGTGGCAGGAAAGGCTCACCGCGCGGGGCGTCGCCATGCTCGACGCGGCCGCCCGGCTCGGCGAATACCTCGCCTCACAGCCGTGACTTCGGGTGCAGCCGGTCGTACTCGAGCGCGGCCGAGTGCTGGGTGCGCACGGGAAGGGACTGCTCCTTCTCGTCGTCGTCGACTTCGTTGAGCCCGAGCTGCACGGCCTGCCGGATCTGCTCGCGGTTGTCGCGCACAACGGCGGAGAAGAAGTCGTCGATCCGCGGGTCGACGAGCACTTCGAGCAGCACGCGGAACGAGGTGTCGACGACGGTCCGCACGATCTCGTCGTGGAACGGGAGCCGCTTGAGCTTCCCGAGCTGCGGATCCGCGGCGATCTTCTCGGCGATGATCGTGCGCAGCTCGTCCTTGTTGGCGCCGAGCGACTTGGCGAGGTTCTCCGGGTAGTTCCCGGTTTCCAGCACCTTGACGACCTCGTCGAGCACCGCGATGGTGATCGGCTTCTTGATGGCCTTGACGATCGGCTCGGACAGCTTGTCGACGAGCCGGTAGGTGAACTGCTCCCCGAGCGCCCGGTCCGCGGCCCGCCCGATCCGCACCAGCAGCAGCACGACGCTGACGAACTTGTGCGCGAGCATCGCGGGGTGCGCGACGGGGATCATCGCGAACAGCTCGTACCAGTTGCGCACCAGGAACTTCTTGGCCCACCGGCGTTTCCGCCACCGCCACAGGAACTCGAGGAGAAAGATCGAGCAGATCCCGCAGTCGACGTAGAAGATCACGAGGCCGACGTCCCGCGCCGGCGGGCTCAGCACCATGAACCCGAGCAACCCGACCGACCCGGCGGCGAGGACGAGCATGATCCAGTCGTCGGCCCGCACATTCCCGGGCAGGATCCCGCTGTTGAGCTCCGGCTCGCGGGCGTCGCGAAGGGTGGCCATGCCCGATCATGGCACGCACGGTGCTGGTCAGCCGATTCACCGCTCCGCTCGGGCGCGGGGAACTGTCGTGTTCTTGTCGTGGGTTCGACGCGGCTTTCCCCGGCCGGATACGGCACGCTGGAAGAAGGCGCTCACGCGAGGAGGAGCATGGCGCGCACCCCGCACGGCCGGTCAGTGAGCCGGCTGCCAGCCCACTCCGTAGGACCTCGCGGGCTGGAGGTCGTGGAAACCGGTGTGCACCTCGCCCGCGTTGTCGAGGAAGAGCGGCTTGCGGGCCGGCACCGGATCGCCCGCGTCCTTGGAGAGGTCGCCGTCGATGCGCCAGATCCGCTGCGGTGGCTCCTGCCGGTCGAACCGGACATTGAGCTCGAAGCTCTCGCACGGGAACTCCGGCGTGCAGCAGTAGAACGGCGCCGGCAGCTCCTCCAGCCGGATGCGGAAGAAGAATTCGTGCTGCTCACCGGCGTCCAGCGACCGCGGCGGCCGCAGGCGGAACGCCACCCGGGTCGAGGAGACCATCCGCACGGAATGCACCTCCCCGCCGGAGACGACGTCGATGCCGAGGCCGTCGAGGTCGGGCTCACCGGTCGTGCTGACCGGCCGCGCGAGGGAGACCCCGTGCTCGATCTCCTCGAGCCCGGCGACGTGGCTGACGATCCGCCGCGTTTCGAAGACCTCGGCCGCGGCACCGCTGAGGGTCAGCCGGACCGCGAGCGCCGACGTGTGCCACGGTCCCTCGCTGCTCACAAGCGAACCCGCGGACGCCGACGGCGTCTCGTACGCGGCCTCGGCGATCAGGTAGACGACGTCGTCGGCGCGGCGCTGCATCGTCCGGATGTTGCGATCGGCGCCGGTGCCCAGCAGTTCGAGGCGCGCGGTGTACCGCTGGTCCGCGCCGGTGCCGAAACCCAGGACGATCCGCGCCGTTTTCCGCTGCGATTCGGGCAGCTTGTCGATCAAGGCTCTCAGTCCGGCGAGGACCTTGGCGCGAACGGTTCCCGGGTTGTCGTCTTCGCGGACACCGCACACCGCGCGCAGTTCTTCGCCGACGACACCGGGCAAGTTCTTCGCTTGGACGCCCACGCCTTTGCGAAGCAGTTTCAGCTCCACTGAGAGAGCGTTGATCTTCGCTTCGGCCGCCTCCTGAGCCAAGCCGCCACCTCCGTCTCGGTCGCTGCGGGGAAGTGTACTCATCGTCCCCGCCCACCGCGGTGCGGTCACCCGTTTCCCGCCTGTTTCCGAAATCGGGAAACAGCGCAGGTCGAACTGGTCAGCACCGTTTCCTCTCGACGGGCAACGGGAAACATCTGTTATCACCGAATTCACCGGGTGAAGCTTGGGTCGTCGAAATCCTTCGACGAGAACAAGCAATTCGATCCGGAAAGGTGAACACGATGCACACGCACCTCATCATCGTGCTCGGCCAGCTGGTCTCCCTGCTGGGCTGATCAGCTGCAGGCCGGCGGGCCCGGGCCGCCGGCCGTCCTTCCCCCCGATCACCGAATACAGGATGATTGACCTATGCCGGACTTTGGAGCGGAATTGAAACGTCGCCGGACGTCGGTCGGTATGTCACTGACCGGACTCGCGACCGCCGTGCATTTCACCAAGGGCTATCTCAGCAAAGTGGAGAACGGCAAAGCCCGGGTGAACCGGGACCTGGCCAAGGCCTGCGACCAAGCACTCGGCGCCGGAGGAGAACTGCTCGCCCTCGCCACGGAACCGGGAACGCCCGCGCGCCGCAGCGCCGGCGGCATTGCCGGGCTCCCGGACGGCGGGCGCTGGTTCGTCGGCCGGGAAACCGAGCTCGACGCGCTTTCCGCGCTGCTGCTGGACCCGGACGACGCCCGCGTCGGCGTGGTGCACGGAATGGCGGGAGCGGGCAAGACGACGCTGGCCGTCGCCGCGGCCCGCCGGGTCGAGCACGCCTTCCCGGACGGTTCCCTCTTCTTCGACCTGCGCGGGCACACCCCGGGCGCGACCGAGCTTTCGCCGGGCGAAGCCCTCGGCCGGCTGCTGAGGCTGCTGGACGTCTCGGCCGACCAGCTGCCCACCGACGAGGACGGCCTGGCCAACCTGGTCCGCGACCAGCTGCGCGGCCGGCGGATGATCCTCGTGCTGGACAACGTGCGGTCCGCCGAACAGATCCGCGCGATCGTCCCCGGTGAGACGGCGTCCCGGATCCTGGTGACCAGCCGGGGCCGGCTCCCCGCGCTCGACGACGCCTGGCACTTCCCGGTCGACGTCCTGCCGCTCGAGGACGCCGTGCGGCTCCTGCGGTCCGTCGCGGGCGGACACGCACCGGACGACGACGGCGTGGCGGCCGAGCTCGTCCGGCACTGCGGACGGCTGCCGCTCGCGATCCGCATCGTGGCCGCCCGGTTCGTCGCCGGCGGCTGGACGGCGGCGAGGTTGCGCGACCGGCTCGCCGACGAACGGACCCGCCTCGGCACGCTGGACGACGGCGAGCGAAGCGTCGCCACGGCGTTCACCGTCTCGTACGAGTCCCTGCCCGGCGACCAGCGGCGGCTGCTCGGCCTGCTGGCCCTCCACCCCGCGACCGCCGCGGAGATCGCCGCCGTCGAAGCGCTCGCGGGCCTCGGCCCCGGCGAGGCGGATCGGCTTGTGGACCGGCTGCACGACGCCCACCTGGTCGTCCGCGACGAGCGCGGGTACGTCGAGCTCCACGACCTGATGCGGATGTTCGCCGCCACGCACGCGCTTCCCGACGTCGAGCCAGGCGACCGCGAAGTCGCCATGAGCCGCCTGGTCGACCACGCGCTCATGACGACGCTCGCGGCCGACGAGCTCGCGGAGCCCTACCGGTACCGGCCCGCCACCGGCCTCCCCGCTCCGGCGGGCGTTCCGTTCACCGACGCGGACGGCGCGCTCACCTGGCTCGCCGCGCAGTGGCCGGCGCTGGCCGAGATCGTCGAATCCGCGTTCCGGCACGGGCTTCACGACCGCTGCTGGCAGCTCGCTTTCGTGCTCCGCGCGTTCTTCTTCCGGGAGAAGCTGTTCGAGCCGTGGATCCGGACGCACGAGCGCGCGCTCGAGGCCGCGCGGGCGGCCGGCGACCTCAGCGCGACCGGGATGATCCTCAACAACCTGGGCATGGCCCACATCGAGTCGGGCCGCGTCGACGAGGCCGTCCGGTTCCACCAGCAGGCGCAGGAGTGTTTCGCGCAGGCCCGCGACGACCGCGGCGCGATCGACGCGCTGTCCAGCCTGGCCTGGGCGCGCCTGTACCGCGGCGAAGCCGAAGCGACGCTGGCCGATTTGACGACGGTGCTGGACGTCTACCGCCGGACCGGACGGACGCGCAACGAGGTCATCGCCCTGCGCGGCATCGCTCTCGCTTCGGCGGCGCTCGATCGGTTCCCCGAAGCGCTGTCCAGCGCACGCGAGGCCGTCGAGCTCGCTCAGCTGCCGGTCGACCGGGCGATGTCGGTCAACGGCGAGGCGTGGGTGCGCTTCCGCGCCGGGCAGTGGGACGACGCGGAGCGCGGTTACCGCCGCGCGGCCGAACTGGCGGACGACGCGGGCAACGAGTACGAGCACGCGCGGGCCTTGACGGGCCTGGGCAACACGGCAGCCGGCCGCGGCGACCGACCGGCGGCGGCCCGCTGGTGGGCGGAGGCCGCCGCGTACCGGGTCACGCTCGATCCCACCGTGCTCGGCGAGGCCGCGTACCGAAATCGGCTCGCCGGCGCGGAAGCGAACGGGTTTCCCGCCGCTTCGGGCAACGGAAACGCCTTGTAGCAACACCCTTCCGGCGCGCACCATTGAAGCAGTCCCGAATTCCGCGGAAATCGCGGAATTGCGAAACCCCCGTTTCCGAGGAGCCTGCCATGATGGTCGTCTGTTCTTTTTCCGCCCTCCTCCGCACCGCGCTGTTCATCGTCGCGGTGGCTCTGGTCGCCGGTGTGTCCCTGGCGGGGCCCGCCGCCCCGGCGAGCACGCCCGGCCAGAGCGGCCCGGCCGTCTCCACCAGCGAACCGGTCGAGCACTGATGTACGACGGGTCAGCCTTCGAGGACCTCCCGCAGCTTGCGCGCGAAGGCTTCGGGCTGGCCGGCGTAGCCGAACTCGCCACCGAGGAAACCGCCGTGGTGACTGGGGAACACCGTCGCCTCCTGGCCGAGGCGCTCGGCGGTGGCGAGCGCGGCGCGTCCGTTCATGACGTCGAGGGACTCCTCGCCCACCGCGATCACGATCCGCGTCGGCGCGGCGTTCAGGGCGGCGACGTCCAGCTCGTACGCCGTGATGGCCAAGGAGCGATCACTCAGCAACGGGTCGTCTCGGCGGCCGTCGTCTTCGGACGGCATGCCGAACTGGGCCGGGTCCGGCGCGGGCAGCGCGAAGTAGTCGTCGGTGAACTCGCCCTTCCACGACGTCATCGCGATGAAGGCCGCCATGCCGGCGCCGAAGCCCCGTGCCTGGTAGACGTCCCGGAAGGCCTTCCCGGCCCGCTCGGTCGCCGCGGCGTCGGGCAGCACCCCGACGAGCGGCGGTTCGTGCGCGACGAGGGTGCTGACGTCATCGGGATGGGCGGTGACGAGCGCGAGCGCGGTGACGGCGCCCCCGCTGCTGCCGAACACCTCGACCGGCCCGGCGCCGAGCGCCTGGATGACGCCGTGGAGGTCGCCGGCCTGGGTGGCGGGCACGTGGTCTTCCCGGCCGTCCTTGCGGACGCTGCGCCCGAGCCCCCGCGGGTCGTAGGTGACGACGGTCCGGTCGGGGAAGTAGGACGCGAGCGTGCTGAACCCGCCGGCTTCCATGGGTTGCCCGACCATGAGCAGCGGCGGGCCCTCGCCGGTGCCGTGGACGTCGTAGACGATGTCGGCCTCGGGCGTTTCCAGCGTATGAATGGTCATGGGTTCCTCCCCCTGGTCCGGGTCTCGGGGGCAGCGTAAACCGGGGCACCGACAGTTTCGCGTGGTCGCGCGCCGTGGTGTCGATCCACGTGGGCGGGGCGTATGAGACCCCGCTGGTTGCCGAACCGCGCGCGTGGGGCGGCCGACCGGACTCGCACCGGTTTCGCCCGGGGTCACAGCCCGGGGCCTCGTCTCCTTCGGCTTCGGCCACCGTGGCGCGTCCGGGAGTCGAACCCGGGTCTCCCGGGTGAGAACCGGGGATCCGTACCGCTGGACCAACGCGCCGTGGTCCCCGGTCGCACCGACCGGGGAGGGCACTCGCGTCCGCCGTATCCGTACGACGAAGACGAGCGCGGGAAAAAAGAATGCACGAAAAAACCGCCCGGCTCGGTTTCCCGATGGGCGGCTCCCGTGGCGTGACGACGATTTACGTCACAGGTGGGAGCCCCTGAAGATTGTGTTCCCGCATATGCGTCACGACAACTCCTCGGTCGGGATCGTGTGAAAACATCATCACCCACCCCGCCGAGGCGGGTCAACGCATTAACGCACGAGCCCGGTGCGATAGGCGTAGACCACCGCCTGCACGCGATCGCGCAGGTCCAGCTTCGTCAGGATGCGCGACACGTACGTCTTGACCGTCTCCTGGCTGATCACCAGCGCCGCGGCGATCTCGCTGTTCGACAGCCCGTCCGCGATCAGCCGCAGCACCTCCAGTTCCCGTGGCGCCAATGCGACTTCGCCGGACGCGGCGGGCCGGATCCGCGCCGCGTACTGGCCGACCAGCCGGCGCGTCACCTCCGGGTCCAGCAGCGCCGCGCCGGTCGCGACGGTCCGGATGCCGTGCAGCAGCTGCGCCGGCGGCGCGTCCTTGAGCAGGAACCCGCTGGCCCCCGCGCGCAACGCCTCGTAGACGTACTCGTCGAGGTTGAACGTCGTCACCACCAGCACCTTGACCGGCTGCGCCACGCCGGCGCCGGCGAGCAGGCGCGTCGCCTCGATGCCGTCCAGCACCGGCATCCGGACGTCCATCACCACGACGTCCGGCCGCAGCGACCCGGCGAGGTCGACCGCCGCGCGCCCGTCCGCGCACTCGGCGACGACCTCGAGGTCGGGCTGTGCGTCGATGATCGTCGCGAACCCGGTGCGGATCAGCGCTTGGTCGTCGCAGACGAGAACCTTGATCACGACGACCTTTCCGCAGGAATCCGGGCCCGGACGACGAACCCGCCGCCGTCACGATCGCCCGCGGTGAACTCGCCGCCGAGCGCGCTGACGCGTTCGCGGAGCCCGGCCAAGCCGCGCCCGCTCCCCCGCAACGACACCGGGCCGCCGGGGGCGCCCCCGTTTTCCACGCTACCGGCGGGCACCGACAGTTTCGGGCCGTCGGTGGCCACCTCGACGAAGGTGTCCACATCACCGCGGCGCACCCGGACCTCGGTGTGGCGGCCGTGCGCGTGCTTGAGCGCGTTCGTCAGCGCCTCCTGCACGACGCGGTAGACGACGTCGTCGGCGACCGGCGTACCGGCCTCGGTGAACTCGATCGGCTGGCCGGACCGCCGCGTCTGCTCCACCAGGGTCCGCAGGGACCCGACGGGAAGCCGTTCGGCGCCGTGGTCGGGGTTGAGCAGGTCGAGCAGCTGCCGCAGGTCCGCGATGGCCAGCCGGCCGGTGTCGGTGACCGCGGTCAGCGCCTGGTCGAGCCGCTCCGGCGCGGCGGTCAGGTAGCGCGCCGCCTCGGTCTGCACGACCATCGCCGTCACGTGGTGGGTGACGACGTCGTGCAGTTCGCGGGCGATGCGCGTCCGTTCCGCGGTGCGGGTGCTCTCGGCGACGAAGCGGCGGTGCTCCGCCTCGGCTGCGCGGGTCTGCCGCAGCCAGGCGCCGATGCCCCACGCGAGGGCCAGCGCCAGGTAGAACGTGACGAAGCCGGTCACGCCCTCGGTCGATCCGCGCCGGGCGAGCGCGAAGGCCAGCGGGACGTACGCCGCGGACGCGACGGCCACCGTCGTCCACCGGAAGCGCCCGAGGTGGGCCGCCGCGCTCAGCAGCGCGATCGGCAACGCGGTGCCGGAAACCGTGTGGTAGCCCCAAAGCTGGTCGACGGCGAAGCCGAGCGACACGAGCGCGAGGCACGCGGCCGGCCACCGCCGCCGCACGGCCAGCGGCAGGCATTCGACGGCGATGACCACGAAGCCCAGTGCGTCCATGGGCCGCGTCGGCAGGTCCCCGACCTGGGTCCCGTGCCCGCCCAGCGCGGGGATCAGCGCCAGGCCGGCGAGGAGCAGCCCCAGCGCGAGGTCCCGGACCGTGACGTCGAGCCGCCGCCAGTGGTCGATCACGGGACGAGCGTAGCGGCGTCGCGACGCCGGAGCGGAACGATGTTCCCGCGCCGGCGGGCGAGCACCATGAACACGGTCGTGACGACGATCCCGGCCAGCACCGAATAGACGCTCCCCTCCGGCCCGAACTCGCCCCCGCTGATCGCGGTGGGACCGGACATGACGCCGTCCAGCAGGCCCTTCGGGGCGTCGGTGCCGGAGACCTGGGTGCCGAAGAGGCCGCCCTCGGCGAAGTTCCACGCGAAGTGCAGCCCGATCGGCACCCAGAGGTTCCGGGTGGCGGCGTAGGCGGCGGCGAGCATGCCCCCGGCTTCGACGGCGATGGCGATGGCACCCCAGAGGGTGGCGTGGGCGTTGAAGAGGTGCGAAAGGCCGAAGAGCAGCCCGGTCAGCGTCAGCGCGGCCCAGGTACCGATGCGTCCCTCGACGAACCGGAAGAGGATGCCCCGGAAGACCAGCTCTTCGGTGACGGCGGCCGCGGCGCTGAACCCGAACAACGCGAGGGCACCGGCGAGCGAGCCCCAGCCGAGCACCTCGTAGCCACCACTCAGGGCGATGGCCGCGATGACGAGCACGAACAACCCGGTCCCGAGCACGAGGCCCCGCCCCAGCGCGGCGCGGTTCTTCGCGATCTCGACCGGAACGCGGTCCTCGGTCTTCCGCACGATCCACCGGTAGGCGACCACGGCGAGGACGGCGGTGCCGAGCCCGAGGACGAGGGTGAGCAGGGTGTTCCACTGCACGGCACTGACGGCCAGGCTGCCGGCCATGGCCACGGCGGCCACGGTCACGAGCTGCAACAACAGTCGCACGACGACTCCTTCGCATTCCCGCGGCGGAAGTGCTGCGGTCGAGGGAAACGCTAGGGATTTCAGCGCCGGGAAACGTCACCGTGGAGAGGACAGTCGGGTGTAGCTCGCGAGGGGGATACGCCGCACGCCGGCCGGGCCTCGAACCCGTGTACCGACGGAAGTCAGCAAGACCCGCTTCGCCCGGTCGCTTCGGGCGGCACGCCCGGGAAGGTGCCGATATCGGGCAGCGAAAAGCGAGCCACGCCGGTGATCGCGACCAGCAGTTCCGCGACGCCGTCCGGCGTGAACTCCTTGATCTCGTAGTGCGTGGTGGAATGCGCGTTGAGGAACGACGGGATCTCGTCGACCCGTCGGCCCGGCAGCACGACGGGCAGGATCCGCCGGGTGGCGCGGGGCAGGTCCTGGGTGATGTTGTCCCGGATCATCGCGGCCTCGAACTGCGCACCGCGCCCCCGGTGCGGTTCCTCGGTGCCCTCCGCCCGTCGCTTGTAGTCCGGGGACGCGATCACGAGCACGAAATCCGCTTCGGCGAGCTGATCGATCGCCCAGAGCGACCAGTCCCGGCGACCGTCGTCGGCCCATTGGTCGAGCCGGACGTCGATTCCCACGTCGGCGCGCAGGAACGTCGCGAACTCACGAACGAGGTCACGGTGCCGCTCGTCGTCGTGGGAATAGGTGATGAAAACCCTGGGCGGCTTCCCCACGCCCGGCGTCACCGCGATCGAACCCGAGGACACGGATCGTGGCGGCCGCGATTCCTCGGCCACCTCGCGTTCGGCGACTTCCCGCTGGACATCACCCCCGCGCACGGAACCGTGGATGGTGCCTCCGAAGATCACCGGCCCGGTGTTCGTCCCGGCGTTGGTGAAGGAGTTCTGCTCGGGCATGGAAGACCTCAAATCCGGGGTGCCGGCGCGGAAGTTCCGCCGGAAACATCGCCTTCGACCACGCCGCCGAAGACCATCGGACCGGTGTTGCTGCCGTGGATGGTCACGTTGTTCGTCGTGACAGCGGCGACCCGGCGCTCGAACGACGCCGGCGAATACCCGGAATCACTGAGCACCTTGCTGATCGCCGGCACCAGCCGGCTTTCCAGCAGCTTCGTGTACCGCTCGGCGTCGACGACCTGGAAGTAGTCGCGGGCGGCCTCGGCGGCGCCGAGTTCCCGCAACGTGCGCGCCGAGCCGTAGCGATCGGCGTTGAGCGTGTGCCCGTCGTGCGGTAGCGGCCGGATCACCTTGAGAGCGGCCCAGAAGCGGCCCGGGCCGGTCACCGGGAGCTTCAGCCACCGGAGGACGCCTTGCCAGACCGGCCGCCACCAGTCCGCGGTCATCGTGTCCCCGGCGCGGAACTCCTGCCGGATCGGCGGGAGCACACACGGCGTCCACTCGATGTACAGGGTGCTCTCCTCGACGGCCGCGTGCAGGAACGCGGAGAGGACGAGTTCACGGTTCCACGTCTCGACCTGGAAGCAGAGGTAGTACCGCGCCCACTCCCTCGGGCGGTGGTAGATCCGCTCCGCCTCCTCCGTCGGCAGGTAGTGCGCGGGCGGCTGGGAAACGCTGCCGAGGTAGGGCTTCGTGACCGGCTCGTGCACGTGGTCGATCAGGCCCTCGGCCGGGCTGAACACCATGCCTTCGACCCGCAGGTCCCGGAGGCGTTCGTCCGGTGAGAGAGCCGCGTGCCGCTGCAGTTCCTCGACCGCTTTCCCGACTTCTTCGTAGAACCGCGCGGTGGTGAGTGGCTCTACGGCCGGCGAGGCGACGTCACCCAGCCGCTCCAGCGGCAACGCCAGTGACCACGGAGTGACACTGGTCCCGGCGCCGACGAACGGGTTGCGCCCCCGGTAGACGACCAGCGGTACCCGGGCGTCGGGCGACTCGGCGACTCGGCCGGCGCGGTGGCGATCGAGTGCCCGGCGGAGCCGGGGCGGGCTGCAGAGGAGCGAGAGGCGATCGGATGACGGGCGTTCCACCGCGCCCGGCACCCGGGCACGGCGGCCGAAGTACCGCCTGACCGTCCGCCAGACGACGACGCGGTCCGCGACCAGGATGACCAGCATCAGCAATGCCGAGGAGCCGGAGATCACGTCCGCGTCCAGTCCGAACCAGCCGGGAAGCAGGTTGGCGAAATCGAGCGGATTGGTCTCCGAGCTACCGCGGGCGTACCGGCTCGAAGAACTCTGCAGCGTGGACTCCAGTTCACCGATCACGGGGAGCAGGGCGGCCACCGTGAGCAGCCAGAACACGGCGAGGAACTTCCCGAAGACGACCAGTCCCGAGCCGGGCCGGCCCCACCGGGCCGATTTCCAGATCGGCTTGATCGAAAGCAACGCGGCCCAGGTCAGCCACGCGGCCAGGCCAGGGCCTCCCAAGCTGGTCGTCACGAAGGCGATCGTCAGCAGCCCGAGAGCACCGTCGCGGAACTTGCGCCGGGTCCGCGCCGCGACGACTTCCGTCAGCACCGTGGCGGTGTCCAGCCCGGGCGTCAACGGCACCTGGCGGGTGTCTTCGACCAGCAGTTCGCGAACGACGTCGTCGGCATAACGGCGGTCCAGGTGGGCCGCCGCGGCGAGGTAGCGGGTGTTTTCGTCGAGCGGTGGCAGTTCGGCTTGGGTGTGCTCGGCCGCGGCGAAGCGTGTCCAGTCGGTCGACGGCTCGTGGATGGTCACGGGCGGCTCCGGTCGACCATCGTGGTCAGCAGCTCCGGCATCGGCCCCCACGCCGAGTCCAGGGCGGAAACGTACACGAAGTACTCCGTTCCTCCGGTGCGCCAATAGATCGCGCGCACGTGCCGCGTTCCCTCCGTCGACGACTCCCAGGTGAACTCCCAGTCGACGGCTTCGCTGCCGCGCACGTCGGTCCGGTCCATCCGGACGCGGTGCAGGCCGGTGAGCCGAGTCGCCGCGCTCTTCTCCGCGTCCACGTGCGTTTTGACGAGATCACCGCTCGCTTCGCTTGCGCCGTAGCGGACGTAGTGCGATTCGTCGACCGGATCATTGGCCTGGAAGGAGCCCGGATTCTTCGGTTCGCTCAGCCAGCCTCGCGGGACGACGGTGCTGAACCCCGCGGGTGCGGTGACGGTTTCGTAGCTCTCACCGACCGGCGCCGGCGTGCTCGGGTAAACCCCGGCCGCCGGGGTCGAAGATTCGTAGCCCGTGGTGGTTCCGGGCGAAACCGAGTCCGTTGCCGAAACCGACTGGACGGTTTGCCCTTCGCTTCCGTTCACCAGCAGCAGTACCGTTCCGACCGCCGCACAAACAAGGAAGTTCGCCGCGCCGAGAACAGCTGCGAACCGGGTGTTGCTCGCGGACATTTCCAAGATCCTCCCCAAAACTGTGATCTGGCCGCGTAGCCGAGGGCGCAGACCGTAGCATGGTGCCCCCGACCCGATGTGAACACATTGGAGAATCCTCCCGTGAACAGTTCCCTGAAAGATCTTTTCGTCGACTTGAAACGTCTGGAAGACGCGATGACCGCAGATCCTGGCGATGAGGAAATCCGCGATCGGCTCGCCCGCGCGCTGGCGGAATCGACCGTGCGGGTACGGAGCCTGACCCGCGATCGCCGTCCGGTCATGACCACGCGGGGGCAGCGGGAGTTCTGCGCGGCCGCGGCCGACCGGATCATCGAGCTCGGCGCGGGCGGCAACGCCGTTCAGTCGGCGGCCCGATCGCTCCGGAAGGAGATCGAGGCAGGCGAGGCGTGGACGTGGCGCGCGCCGACCAACGCGTTCGTGCTCAGCACGGCGGCCGCGGCGATCGGCTTGGTCTGGGCGGTCACCGGCGGTCTGCAAGGGGACGTCGGCGACGTCGCCACAGCCAGTGTGCTGAGCAGTGTCGCGCTCGTCATCGTGACGCTGCGGCACCGGACGCGGCGCTGGCAGATCGAAGCCGACCGGGTCGCGGCGCTCGTCTGCCGCAACGGCTTGTAGCAGCGGCACCGAACGCGACGATCACGTAAGCGCGCGTAGTGCCTTTCGGAGCCGCCAAGGGGGCTCGAACCCCTGACCTTCTGTTTACAAGTCCACTGGAAAACGATGTCGACAAGTGTCACCATCGGTCGCAATCTGCCAATAAGTACAGGTCAACCGACCTCTTCACCCTCGCCAAGTGCCGCCCGGTATCGCACAGTGCCGAGCACTGGTCCAGCACCGGAGCCCCAACGGAGACGCGCTGGCCGCGATTCCGGACCACCGCGACAGCTCCCAAGAGCCTCATCCACATCATCCAAGCCAGCCACACACCCGCGTCCACGAGTGGCCATCAGCATCAGCGTCGAGCATCAGTTCGGTTCGTCAACAGCCCGCACCCCAATGAACAGCGATGTGATTTATATCACTTTCAGTCACTCCGTTGGCTGCGCGCGCAGCCAACGGCGGCGGCTACACCGCGGATCGATAGCCGACCGGCGCGAGACTGGTCGTGGACCTACGCCCACGACCTCTCCCACGCCGCTGCTGTAACACCGGCTAGGCGGCTCGCTGTAGTCGGGTCGCTCTCGTCGCCCTTCAAGCATGAACGAGCCAGTGTTCAGCCCGGCGGTGTCCAGGTCGGTTCCTGAGGGGTGCGATCACGTCGTCGCTTTGGCGGGCGGCATGTGCGGCCCTCTTTGAGCAGCAGACTCAGCACGGCTCCTGTGTAAAAGGGTTGCTGGTAGCGGGGCAGAGCCGCGAGCTCCGTGCGAGTGCGATCGAGCAGCATCTGGTGGCGTGCTGGTCGGCGGGCTGGCTGGGAGCGTGCCGCAGCCCGCCGAAGCGCGCTGTGGACCCGTACTCGCACTCCCGGTCTGACATTGGCGCGGTACCGGCAGCACCAGCAGCCGTAGGTGCCGTCCGACCGCAACCAGCCTGCCGCACAGGTGGCACACTGCGGCACCCCAGGTATTTGAGTCAACCAGCGCGGCGCGAGGAGTTTCGCTTGAGTGATCAAGACCGGTCCGGCCAGCCGGAAGGCAACGAACGCCGCGGAGTCTGACGGGAGTGTGGGTTCGTGGGCGTGTAGGGCTCGGATCGCGAGGTTGGGGTAGAGCAAGCCGATCCGACGGCTCAACGACTGCGGCACCTGCACCAACCAGACGAACGATCGCCTGGCCAGCAGGAGCAACTCTCCGGCCACGCGTCGCGCCAGTCGCCGCGGCCAGCCCAAGTACAACCGGATGCGCCGCTGTTGCTCCGGCTTTCGATCCGGCTCCCGGTCCAAGTCCCGGCCCGGTGCCGCCACGACAAAGGGGTCATCGCGTAGCTTCTTCACGGCGCGGTGTACGTGCACGGCGATCGTCTTTGGATCGCATTTCAGCAGCGCAGCGATCTCGGGGTGGCTCATCCCCTCAACATGGCTGAGGTACGTCGCGACCCGCTGCTTCTCGGTCAACTCTGACAGCACTTCGAACACTCGTCGGACGGCGACGACCTTCGGCACCGGAGGCTGCAGAACCTGAGAGGTCCACCAGACATTGACCTGGTCTTGCACCTCGGACAAGCTGTGACCCCAACGGCGCGACGACGAGCGAACACCCTGGCGTACGAGGTTGCGGACGACACCAAACAGGTAAGCGTGTGGTTCTTCCACCTTGGACCAGCCGGCCAGGAGTGCCAGGAACGCGTCTTGCACTACGCCCTCGCAGTCCACGTCCACGTCGCTCGCCCTGGCTTTCCGTGCCGTGTTTTTAGCAAAGGCAAGCAGAGTTCCCCAATACTCGCGATACGCCGCGTCGAACTCATTTCCATGGCGCGCCAGCGTGGCGTGGATGCGGGCCTGCTCCGCGTCGCAATTGAACGACCCGCACACGGTGCAGGCGACCGCAGGGTCGGCTGAGTGCTGCATTGGCCCATCTACGGCGCTAGTCACCCTGAGCCTGCCCTTCGTCTACACCCTTATCGTGACGGTCGTCCTTAAGCGTGTGGCGCTGCACGACCACGGTGGTCAGAGTAAGGACCGTGTTCACGAGAGCCAGAATGGTCTCGATGAGCGTTTCGTTCACTTCGGTTGGTCTCCGAGCGCTCTGGGCGCCAGCCGAGTGGTGGCGCCGTCACCAGTAAGTGGCGCGAGCGAGCCGGATCCTTTACCGCCGATTTTCAGGTTCACGCAAGTTCCCAGTTCTGGCTGGAATTTCCGCAGGTCAGAGAGGTGCGCTTAGGTGTCGCCGTCGAGCCGTGCGGCGCCGACAGCGACCCTCATCAGCCCGTCGACGAGCCGCTCGAACGTCCGCCGCAAGAGCAACGGGACGGCGCCGTCGCCGTGCTCGGCCGCCAGGGCCTGCTCGACGACGCGACGCAGTCGCGTTCTGACCGTTCATACCCGGGCACGTAACGGCTGGCTCGTCGCCCGGCGCCGCAACAACCGCGGCTGGCCGCTCTACTCGGTACGCGACGTCGTCCACCTAGCGCTCACCACGCCGACGCGGACCGGCGGCCGCCACATGCCGCGAAAGTCTCGGCCGTGGCGCGGTCGACCCCCCGCGTGCCCAAATAGGCCTCGACATGACGGAGACGTGTACCCAAAGCGCGAACGGCCGTACTCAGCCCAGAGGCAGCCGTTTCCTGTCGGTACCGGCCGCTACGGTGTCCAAGGAGGACTTTGTCAGCCTCACCGGACGCGGGTTTGCTGCCCCAGTGAGGCCTGGGCAGCGCCCGCGCCCGGCCCGTCAGATGACGCCCATCTCGTGCAGCTTGAGCAACAAGCCGACCAAGCCGCCTGCTCCCCCGGAGCCGAGCACGATGCCGGTCAACAGCTTGAGCACCTTGTAGGCGTCGGCTCGTTGATCCGGATCGTCCACGAACACGGCAACGTACCCAGCGCAGCCGAGCAACAGTAGGAACAGCACGGCGTATCCGCCGAGGATCCAGGCCAGCACAATCTCTCCACTCGGCTTGACCAAGGACGCCGCTGGGTTCGGCTTCTCGGTCAAGCACAGGCGGGGTTGGTCCGGCAAACGGGCGCGCTGTGAACTCGTGTAACCCAGTACCTCATACCGCCATTCGCCGAAATATTAGGCCATTCGGGTTGCAGAGGACGCGATATCACGCACGGTGAGTAATCGCTTTGAGGCATTTTTTCTTACTCTACTCCGGGCACACCTCTTTGCAGGTCAGGAGGGAGGACCGTGCCTAGCTTCGCGACTTCTGGGCCGCGGTGTGGCCGAACCTGGTCGCGAATGTGCCGTGAGTGCCGGTCGCTCTGGCAGTGATGCCACCTGCGCCACCACTTCGCCGACCACCGCGCCCACTTGGCGGCTGACATCGCGGTCCACCACGCCCTCGGGGCCGCCGGGCGACACTCCCGTCGGCCCGAGGACCAACTACTCGAGGAGGTGACCGGTGAACGCCCTGTGGGGCTCGGCAGTCACTCGCCGACCACGTGAACCCACGAGCGCGAAGAATGACGTAATGGCGCCACAAGCTGCCGGACGTAACGGCGCAGCCCCGGCATGCGACTTGCCTACATCCGGCCGGAACGGGGGGGCGACGGTGCCGAGCGTGTGGGACCGACTGTCAGTACCGGAGAAGGTCGTCGTCGCCCTGGAGAAGGACTTCCGGCCAGGGTTCGACCCCAATGTGAACAACGCCGTGGTCCACAACGGAGCCCATGCGCCCTCCGTCACCGCCTACCTCACCGACAGACTCACCGGCGCCGCCATAGCGGGAGGTTCGCATGCGCGATGACAGCGAGCCGCGGCGGTATCTGATCGCAACCGCTATCGCGAACTACCCGAATCAGCCTAGCTGGAACCGGCCCAGGCTCGGCGCAGCACGCGACGAAATCGTCTGGCTCTTCACGCAGGATCTCGGGTACAAGCACATCAGCGACTTAGGTTTGAACCCGACTCGCGGACAGCTGACAACGCTGCTGCGAGACTTCTGCCGGCACAAGGACCGTCGTGAAGACGACCTGTTAGCCGTCTACATCGGCGGGCACGGCGAAGTCCTCGACGCCACCCATGAGCACGTCCTACTCACCACGGACACGACACCAGACGACATCGAGGACGCGCTGCCGACCGCGGAGCTGGCCCGCAAGATGCTGCTCGGCACCAAGGTCCGCCGGGTGCTCCTGATGCTGGACACCTGCTACTCCGGCCAGGGCGGCAGTGAACTCACCGCGGCCGCGATCACCAAGATGACCCGCAACTGGGGCGATGACGACGGGGCAGGCCTGGCCGTCATCACGTCCGCACAGCCGTCCGAGCAAGCCGGAACGGGCGCCTTCTCACTGCTTCTGCGCGACGCGGTCCGCAGCCTGCCTGTGGCTGGATACAACCCCGCTACGTTGCCACTGGACTCGATCGTCAAGGCCATGAACGCGAACGCGAGCAAACCCGGCTATCAGACAATCGGACACAGCATCGCTGGCCTGACCGGGGAGGTCCCGCCTTTCCTGCCCAATCCGCGGCGCCACCCGCGGATGACTGAGGTCGACCTGTCGATACAGCACGCCAGTGAATTCGAGATTCAGGCCGAACGCCGCGACACGGAGCTTCGGACTCGGCTGCTGGTGCGCGCAATGGGCGGCAGCAGCCGAGGCAACGGCGGCTGGTGGTTCGCGGGCCGCCGCACCGCGCTACTGGACATCACCGCCTGGCTGCACGCCCCTGATCCGGAGCGGCCATTGCAGGTTGTTACCGGTAACCCGGGATCCGGCAAGACCGCTGTTCTCGGTCTGATCGCCACCCTCACCCACCCCCAACGCCGCGCGACCGTTCCGCTGCACGCCCTCAGACTTCCCGCTGCAGCCGTGCCCAGGTTAGGCGCAGTCGACGTGGCGATCTACGCCCAGAGCCTGACCACCGACCAAGTCTTGGCCGGCATCGCTGCCGCCGTGCGTTCCCACGCCAGCACACCTGGCCAGCTCCTGGAGGAGCTCAGCTGCAGGGACACACCGCTGACCGTGCTTATTGACGCCCTCGACGAAGCTGCCGACCCCGACCACCTCACTCGCCGACTGCTCCGCCCCTTGGTCGATCACGCCGAAGGGCAACTGCGGCTGCTGGTCGGCACCCGGGACTTCCTGCTCGCCCGCCTCGGCCTGGACCGAGAAGACAGTGTCGACCTAGATGCCGACCGCTACGCCGATCTCGACGCGCTCACCGCCTACGCCGCGCGCGGCCTACTCGAAGCCAACCCCAACAGCCCCTACCTCGACGCACCGCCGCCGATGATCCGAGCCGTCGCAGACGCTGTCGCCGCGGCCGCCAACCCCTCGTTTCTGGTCGCACGGATCACCAGCGCCACCCTCGCCGCGCAGGACGAGGCCGTCGACCCAGCCAATGATGCTTGGCGACGATCATTGCCGGCCTATCCCGGCGATGCGATGCGCCACGACCTGGAAAGCCGGCTCGGCGCCAATGCCGCCAAGGCGCGCGACCTGCTCCGTCCACTTGCTTTTGCCGAAGGCCAGGGCTTGCCCTGGGAAGACATTTGGGCTGCCGTGGCCTCCCGCGCGGCCGGTACCACCTATACCGACGACGATCTGTTCTGGCTGCGCGAGCACGCCGGTTCCTACGTCGTGGAAGCCGCCGAATCCGATCGCTCCACTTACCGGCTCTACCATCGGGCCCTTGCCGACCACCTCCAAGCCGATGTCGACGCCACCGCGATGCATAGGGCCATTGCAGAGGTTCTGGTGACCCGAGTTCCGCGTGCGCTCGACGGCCGCCGCGACTGGACGCATGCCCACCCGTACACCCTCCGCCACCTCGCGACCCACGCCGCGCGAGCCGGCCACATCGACAATCTGGTCGCCGACACTGAGTATCTCGTGCACGCCGAGCCCGATGCGCTCTTGCTGGCTCTACACAAGACCACCACTGAGACCTGCTCGCGCGCCGCCGCGGTGTACCGCTGCTCCGCCGACATCCATCGTCACCTGCCAGCATCACGCCGTCGCCAGGTTCTTGCTGTCGACGCCGCCCGCTTCCTGGCCACACAACTCCAACGCGATCTGTGCGCGCTGCTGACGTGGCAACCACGCTGGGCGACTGGACAGCAAGCCGACCCGGCCCTGCACGCGACTTTCTCGGGCCATACCGACTGGGTGAGGGCAGCAGCTTGCGGTGCCCTTGATGGTCGCCCGGTCGCCATCACCGGCGGTGATGATAAGACTGTCCGGGTTTGGGACCTCGCCACCGGCAGCGAGGTCGCCGCCTTCACTGGCCATACCGACTGGGTGAACGCAGTGGCATGTGCTGCCCTTGACGGCCGCCCGGTCGCCATCACCGGCAGCGACGACGACACGGTGCGGGTCTGGGACCTCGCCACCGCAGGAGAATTGACCACATTTACCGGCCACACCGACTGGGTGAACGCAGTGGCATGTGCCGCCCTTGACGGCCGCCCGGTCGCCATCACCGGCAGCGACGACTACACGGTGCGGGTCTGGGACCTCGCCACAGGCAGCGAGCTCGCCACCTTCACCGGCCACACCGGCTCCATCCGCGCGGTGGCCTGCGCTGAGCTTGACGGCCGCCCAGTCGCCATCACGGGCAGCGACGACAAGACCGTGCGGGTCTGGGACCTCGCCACCGCACAGGAACTAACCACATTCACCGGCCACACCGGCTCCATCCGCGCGGTGGCCTGCGCTGAGCTTGACGGCCGCCCAGTCGCCATCACGGGCAGCGACGACAAGACCGTGCGGGTCTGGGACCTCGCCACCGCACAGGAACTAACCACATTCACCGGCCACACCGGCTCCATCCGCGCGGTGGCCTGCGCTGAGCTTGACGGCCGCCCAGTCGCCATCACGGGCAGCGACGACAAGACCGTGCGGGTCTGGGACCTCGCCACCGCACAGGAACTAACCACATTCACCGGCCACACCGACTGGGTGAACGCAGTGGCATGTGCTGCCCTTGACCGCCGCCCGGTCGCTGTCACCGTCGGTGACGATGCGACTGCGCGGGTTTGGCGATTGCCCATCGAAGCTGTCGTTTTGCCTGCAGGTCCCGGTCACTCTGCCGATATCCGTGCTGAGACAAGCTGCGTGCTTGATGGCTGTCCGGTCGCGATCACCGCTGGCGACGACAAGTCCGTGCGGGTCTGGGACCTCGCTACCGGCAGCGAGCTCGCCATCTTCACCGGCCACACCGGCTCCGTCCGCGCGGTGGCTTGCGCTGAGCTTGACGGCCACCCAGTCGCCATCACTGCCAGCAGCGACAAGACTGCGCGGGTCTGGGACCTCGCCACCGGCAGCGAGCTCGCCACCTTCACCGGCCACACCGGCCCGGTCCGCGCGGTGGCCTGCGCTGAGCTTGATGGCCGCTCTGTCGCTGTGACCGGCGACGACAAGACCACGCATGTGTGGGACATAGCCACGGCAGAGGAACTCGACTATTTCACCGGCCGCCACACCGGTTGGGCGAAGCAGTTGGCTTGTGCTGAGCTCGGTGGTCGCTCGGTCGCCGTTGCCGTCGGGGGCGACGGGGCCGTACCGGTCTGGGACCTAGCCACCGGCAGTCAGCTTGCCATTTTCACCGGCCACACCGGCTCCGTCCACGCGGTGGCTTGCGCCGAGCTTGACGGCCACCCAGTCGCCATCACCGCCGGCGATGACAAGATCGTGCGAGTGTGGAACCTTGCCACCGCGGAGGAACTGACCACGTTCACCGGCCACACCGGCTCGGTGCACGCGGTGGCCTCCGGCGTTCTTGATGGCCGCCCGATAGCCGTTACCGCCAGCGACAAGATCGCGCGGGTGTGGGACCTCGCCACCGCGAAGGAGCTCGCCGTCTGCGACCTCCGCAATATCGGCCGTGTCGCGATTGGACCTGGCGGTGAACTCATGATCACAGCAGGCTGGGACCTCGTCGTCCTCGACCGTATCGGGAACTCATGAATTGACTCGGTCAATACATGGCCACGAGTCCAGTTTCCCGTTTCATGTTTGCAAACCGTTACTCTCGAACGGAACGTTGTTCGAATCATTGCAGATTGCGCTGGGGTCGGGCCTATACTCGAGCGTGCACTATTCCCTGAGGGTGCCCTGGGCACCTGCGGCACTTGGTTCGACACGGCGCACCTCGATCGCGCTATCGAAACGCTGGGCCATTCGAGTGTTCGATAGTCCGGGCAGGAACGGGTACGCCGTAGCCGACGATCACTAGCCGTAGCGTGCCGTGAAGTGGTGTGCACTCGTGTTGGGAGGCATGATGGGGCGGATCGTCTGCGTGCACGGCATCGGCCAGCACGCGGTCGGCGAGGAACTGCTGCTCCGCGACTGGCAGCCGGCCCTGCTGGACGGACTCACTCGCGCCGACCATCGCGACGCCGTTAACGCCAGCGACGTCGCGATGGCGTTCTACGGGCATCTGTTCCGCCCAGCCGGGGAACGCCTGGCCGTCGGCGATCCGTTCTTCACCGCCGACGACGTCGAAACAGGCCTCGAGGAGGACCTCTTGCTGGCGTGGTGGACGGAGGCCGCGCGGGTGGATCCGAAAGTCGCGCCACCGGGAGCGGACACGCTCGTGCGCGTACCCGGCTCGGTGCAGGCGGCGCTCCGGCAGCTGTCCCGTTCCCGCTTTTTCGGTGGCCTGGCTTTGCGAGCGATGGTGTTCGACCTCAAACAGGTCAGCCGCTACCTCCGCGATCCGCACCTACGGGAGGCGGCGCAAGCCACGGTGGGGAAGCTGATCACCGAGGACACCCGGGTAGTGGTGGCGCATTCGCTGGGGTCGGTGGTGGCCTACGAAACGCTCGCGGCGATGCCCGGCCATCAGGTGCGAGCGCTGGTGACACTGGGGTCGCCGCTGGGGATCGCGAACCTGATCTTCGACCGGCTAGAACCGGCGCCCCGCGACGGGCTCGGCGCCTGGCCCGGCTCCGACGACCTGACTTGGACGAACATCGCCGACCACGGCGACGTCGTCGCGCTGGAAAAAGACCTGCGCCCCCGGTTCGGGCCGCGGGTGGACAACGCCGTCGTGCACAACGGCGCCCACGCCCACGCCGTCACCGCCTACCTCACCGACAAGCTCACCGGAACCGCGATCGCGGACGGCCTGCATGTCCGCTGACACCACGCGACCGCGCCGCTACCTGATCGCCACCGCGATCGCCCACTACCCGAACGCCCCGCAGTTGGACAAACCCGGCCTAGTCGAGGCCCGTGACCAGATCATCACCCTGTTCACCGAGGATCTCGGCTACGAGCACGTCCACACCCTCGGCCTCGACCCGACCCGAGAGCAGCTGCCCCGCCTGCTGCGCGCCTTCTGCCGTGACGAGGCCCGGCATCCTGAGGACATCGTGGCCGTCTACATCACCGGCCACGGCGAAGTCCTCGACGACACCCACGAACACGTCCTACTGACCTCCGACGCCGATCCCGACGACGTCGAAGACGCGATGCGCACCGCACACCTGGCTCAGAAAATGCTCCACGGAACCCGGGTCCGGCGGGTGCTGCTGATGCTGGACACCTGCTACTCCGGCCACGGCGGCAACGAACTCACTGCCGCAGCCATCACCGCCATGACGCAGAGGTGGGGCGACGAACCCGGATCCGGGCTGGCCGTCATCACCTCCGCCCAGCCAGCCCAGCAAGCCGAAACCGGCGCCTTCCCACGCCTGCTGCGCGACGCGATCCAAGCACTGCCGACCGCCGGGTCCAACCCGGCCGCGTTACCCCTGGACGCTCTCGTGGCCGCGATGAACACCAACGCGAGCCGGCCTGGCTACCAGACCATCGGGTACGGCGTCACCGGGCTGACCGGCGAGATCCCGCCGTTCCTCCCCAACCCCCGCCACGACCTGCAGATGACCGAGGTCGACCTGGCCATCCAGCAGGCCAGGGAGTTCGAGACGCAGGCCGACCGCCGCGACACCGAACTGCGGACCCGGTTGCTGGTGCGGGCGATGGGCGGCAGTAGCAACGGCACCGGCGGCTGGTGGTTCGCCGGCCGGCACGCCGCACTGCTCGAAGTCACCGCCTGGCTGCGGCATCCGAACCCGGCGCGGCCGCTGCAGGTCGTCACCGGCAACCCCGGATCCGGGAAGACCGCCGTCCTCGGCCTCATCGCCACCCTCACCCACCCCGAGCGCCGGGCCACGGTTCCCCTGCACAGCCTCGCGCTCCCCGCTGCCGCGGTCCCACAGGTCGGGGCGGTGGATGTCGCGATCTACGCGCAGAGCCTGACCACCGACCAGGTGCTGGCCGGGATCGCCGCCGCCGTGCACTCCCGCGCCGACACCCCCGGCCGGCTCCTGGATGACCTCCTCGGCCGGGACACACCGTTGACGGTTCTCGTCGACGCCCTCGACGAAGCCAGCGACCCCGACCACCTCGTTCGCAGCCTGCTGCGCCCACTAGCCGAACACGCGGCAGGACGGCTGCGGCTGCTGCTGGGCACCCGGGACTTCCTACTCGACCTGCTCGGCCTGCGCCGCGACACTGCCATCGATCTGGACGCCGACCGCTACGCCGACCCTCTCGCCCTGACCACCTACGCCGCTCGTGGCCTGCTCGAGGCCCATCCCGACAGCCCCTACCGCGATCAGCCACCGGAGCTGCTGCGCGCCGTCGCCGACGCCGTCGCCACGGCCGCGCACCCCTCGTTCCTGGTCGCACGGATCACCAGCGCCACCCTCGCTGCGCAACCCGACGCCGCCGACCCACGCGATCCGGCCTGGCGCCGGAGCTTGCCGCGGCTGCCGGGCGAGGCGATGCGCCGCGACCTGGATACCAGACTCGGCCGCAAAGCGGCCATGGTGCGAGACCTGCTGCGCCCGCTGGCCTTCGCCGAAGGCCAAGGCCTGCCCTGGGAGGACATCTGGGCCGCCGTCGCCTCCCGTGCGGCCGGCGCCTCATATACCGACGACGACCTGTTCTGGCTGCGCAGGCATGCCGGGTCCTACGTCGTCGAAGCCACCGAAGGCGGCCATTCCACCTACCGGCTTTACCACCGGGCCCTCGCCGACTACCTTCGCGAGGACGTCGACGCGACCGCCGCTCACAAGGCCATCGTCGACGTACTGCTGACCCGGGTACCGCGCGCACTCGCCGGGTCTCGGGACTGGACGCGCGCGCACCCTTACACGCTGCGCCACCTCGCCACCCACGCCGCCCTCGCCGGTGAGATCGACGCGCTCGTCGCCGACACTGAGTACCTGGTCCACGCCGAGCCTGGCACGCTCCTGCCGGCCCTGCACCGGACCAGCACAGATGCCGCGGCGCTTATCGCTGCGGTCTACCGCTGCTCCGCAGATACCCATCGCCAGCTGCCGCCGCTAGGACGTCGACAGCTGCTGGCCGCCGATGCCGCCCGCTTCCGGGCCACACGGCTTCACCACGAGTTATCTGCACCGCTGGTGTGGCGGCCACGCTGGGCGACCGGAGGGCAAACGACCCACGCCCTCCACACCACCCTCACCGGCGCTGTTGTAGCGGTGGCGTGCAGCACCCTCGACGGCCGCCCAGTCGCCGTCACCACCAGCCACGACGGGACTGCGTGGGTCTGGGACCTCGCTACCGGCACCACCATCACCACCTTCACCGGCCACGCCGGCGCGGTAGTGGCGGTGGCCTGCAGCACCCTCGACGGCCGACCGGTCGCCGTCACCACCAGCGACGACGACACCACGCGGGTCTGGGACCTCGCTACCGGCACCACCATCACCACCTTCACCGGCCACATCGGCGCGGTGGTGGCGGTGGCCTGCAGCACCCTCAACGGGCGTCCGGTTGCTGTCACCGGCGGCTCCGACGGGACTGCGTGGGTCTGGGACCTCGCTACCGGCACCACCATCACCACCTTCACCGGCCACGCCGGCGCGGTAGTGGCGGTGGCCTGCAGCACCCTCAACGGGCGTCCGCTTGCCGTCACCGGCGGCTCCGACCAGACCGCACGGGTCTGGGACCTCGCTACCGGCACCACCATCACCACCACCGGCCACAGCAGCCCGGTACTGGCGGTGGCCTGCAGCACCCTCAACGGCCACCCAGTCGACGTCACTGTCGGCCACGACGCTGCGCGGGTCTGGGACCTTGCCACCGGCACCACCATCACCACCTTCACCGGCCACACCTACCCGATGGGGGCGGTGGCCTGCAGCACCCTGAACGGCCGACCGATCGCGGTCACCGCCAGCTACAACACCGCACGGGTCTGGGACCTCGCTACCGGCACCACCATCACCACCTTCACCACCCACACCGACTCGGTGGTGGCGGTGGCCTGCGGCACCCTCGACGGCCGACCGGTCGCCGTCACCGCCAGCTACGACGGGACCGTGCGGGTTTGGTCATTCTTGGCCGAGGCATTCCGGGCGTCCGCCGCACTCGGTCACTCAGGCGCAATCCATGCTCAGGCAAGCACGGTCCTCCATGGCTGCCCGGTCGCCGTCACCGCCAGCTACGACGGGACCGCGCGGGTCTGGGACCTCGCCACCGGCACCACCATCACCACCTTCACCGGCCACAGCTACCCGGTGGGGGCAGTGGCCTGCAGCACCCTCGACGGGCGCCCGGTCGCCGTCACCGGCGGCTCCGACGGGACTGCGTGGGTCTGGGACCTCGCGACCGGCACCACCATCACCGCCTTCACCAGCCGCTACCCGGTGGGGGCGGTGGCCTGCAGCACCCTCGACGGGCGCCCAGTCGCCGTCACCGCCAGCCACGACAGGACCGCGCGAGTCTGGGACCTCGCCACCGGCACCACCATCACCGACTTCACTGGCCACACCGGCGCAGTACTGGCGGTGGCCTGCAACACCCTCGACGGCCGATCGATCGCCGTCACCGGCGGCTCCGACGACACCGCGCGAGTCTGGGACCTGGCTACCCGCACCACCGTCACCACCTTCACCCGCCACACCGGCGCGGTAACGGCGGTGGCCTGCCACACCCTCGACGGGCGCCCAGTCGCCGTCACCACCAGCCACGACAGGACCGCGCGAGTCTGGGACCTCGCCACCGGCACCACCATCACCGACTTCACTGGCCACACCGGCGCGGTACTGGCGGCGGCCTGCAACACCCTCGACGGGCGCCCAGTCGCCGTCACCGCAAGCCACGACGGGACCGCGCGGATCTGGGACCTTTCTACAGGTGAGGAGGTCGCAGTCTTCGACATTCGCGGTATCGGCGCCGTGGCGTTCGGGCCTGGCGGAGTTCTCATGATCGCGGCGGGATGGGACCTCATCGTGTTCGACCGCGTTGCGCAACACTGACCCTCCGTCGCAGCACCGCAGAAGGTAAGCAAGTATCAGCGAAGCACGTCGCGCCGACAATACCTCTGCCCAGTGTGCCGGGGTAATGCACATATTCGAGGGTGCGAAATACAAGCTTCGACGACCAGGTGTTCGAAGCAGCATGAGCCGTCGGCGCGTCGGCCTGGGTGGCCGCTCAGCAGCGAAGCCGAGCAGCATTAGCGTGTCCCCGTTCCAACCAGGATTACTAGCCGATCAGCGTCCTGGTGGTCGGGATCCACCAGCGACCGCGGACACGTCCTGCCCCGGCCCGGGACGCCAGCGCCTTGGGTCGGCCCACTGCCTGCGCCGACGCCACGTCGGCGAGCAGGCCGGGCCGTCGGAGGCGGCCGGTGGACCGGGGTTGAGCAGGTCGTGGACGAACCCCAGCACGCCCGGGGCTGACGGGACGCCGTACCGCGCGGCGGCGAGCCTCGTCACGAAATAAGAATAGCGAATTAGCCTATTTTGTACGCATTTCTGTGGGATCAAGGCCTTGGTCAGACGGGTTCGCTCGCGCTCTCGATGAGCGTCTTCGCCAGCTCTTCGGCGTCGTCAAGCGGTCCCATGTCGTTGAGCGAGGTGGACAGTGCGCGAGCGCCCTCGAACAGCACCGCAAGCTGCCGACCCAGGGCTTCGGGCTGGGGCGCGCCTGCTTCGGCGGCGGTCTCGACCAGCCGCGCGGCGAACTCCCGCTTGTGCCGCTCGACCGCCGCCGAGGCCTCAGGCAGCGTCCCGGCCGATTCGACGGCGGCGTTGTGCAGTGGGCAGCCGCGCACCACTTTCGCCGAAGGCGAGCCGGCCGGGCGTTCGGCAAACAGGCGCAGGAGACGCTCCCGCGCGCCGAGGTCACGGCGCTCCAGAACGGTCTCCCCGAGGATCGCCCCGTCGGACTCGATGCGCTGCAAATATGCGCTGACCAGCGCTTCCTTGCTGGGGAAGTGCTGGTAGAGGGTCCGCGTCGACACATGCGCCACGTCGGCCAGTTTGGCGACACCGGTGGCGTGGATGCCTTCGCTCGCGAACAACTCGACCGCCGCGCGCATGATGCGCTCGCGCGCTCCGCGTCCACCTCGGGTGGCGCCGGCCGTCGCTTCACTCGTCTCCATGACGCAAGTATATCGATCGTTTTACTTCTGCGGAGGTGCCTGCTACGTTCAAGTACAGCGATCGTTGTACTTGATGAGAGGAGCACGACCCCATGCAGCACTTGACTGAGACCCGCCACGAGGTGGTCCGGTGGTCGATCGACACCCAGGCACCCTTCGACGAATTCCGGGCGCGCTATGAGGCCGCCGTGCCGGCGGTGGACCTCGAGCGGATGACGCGGCTGCGCGCCGGGCACGCGAGCTGGGACGCAGTACTCGCCGACGCCGCGGAGAGCGCCCCGCACGGGTTTTTGCGGTTCTGGAGCACGGATGTCGGGGATCTCATGCGCCTCGCGGGCCATCACAGCTCTTGCGCCACCTACCTGATGGGAAACCACACCATCGCCGAACGCATGTACCGGCACGACCCGGCCGTGATGCTCTACGCGCCGCTGCGCACGACGATCCACGAAGACCGGCAAGGCGTCACGCGGTTCTCCATCGACCGGCCCAGCAGCCGCTTCTCCAGCTTCGGCGACCCGGACATCACGTCCGTCGGGCTCGAACTGGACCACAAGGTCGTCAACCTCCTGCGAGTGCTGGACGTCCCGGTGCCCGCCGCTCTCACCGTTCACCAGGACTAGCGAGGTACTCATGGCAGACGACAACCTGGCCGAACTCGGTGTCGCCGCGGCAGCCGCCGCGATCCGTGACGGCGACACCACCTCCGAGTCCTACACTTCCGCGCTTCTCCGCCGCGCTCGGGAAAACGCCGACCTGAACTCGTTCATCACGATCGACGACTCCGCCGTGCTGGCCGCGGCCGGTGACGCCGACAAGGCACGCGCAGCCGGCTCCGACGCGCCACTCCTCGGGGTCCCTCTCGGAGTAAAAGACAGCTACGCGACGCGCGGGCTGCGTACGACCTTGGGCGTGGAAACCCTCGCAGATTTCGAGCCGGGCGACGATGCCGTCGTCGTCGGCGCGATCAAGGACGCAGGCGGCATCGTCTTCGGCAAGAACAACCTCGTCGAAATGTCGTTCGGGCTGACCGGAAGCAACCGGCGCTACGGCCAGGTGAAGAACCCTTACGCTCCCGATCGCGTGCCGGGCGGGTCTTCGAGTGGCTCCGCAGCGGCTGTGTCGGCCCGGATCGTGCCCGCGGCGTTCGGAGGCGACACGGTCGGTTCGATCAGGGTTCCCGCGGCGCTGTGCGGCGTAGTGGGCTTCAAGCCGACCACGGGCCGCTGGCCGGGCCGTGGCGTCGCGCCGATCTCGCACACGCTCGACACGACAGGCATCCTGGCTCGCGACGTCGAAGACTGCGCGCTGATCGATCGGATCGTCACGAAGGAGACGGGTCCGCCTCCCTCGGATCGTTCCGATCTGACTGGAGCACGGTTCGCCTATGCGCCCAGGCAGTACCTCGAGCTGGTCGACCCGGAAACGGAATCCTCGTTCAGGGAAGCACTTCGGCGGCTGCGGGACGCGGGTGCGGAAGTCGCTGAAATCGACCTCGGCGACGACTTCTCCGCACTAGCGGACCGGACGACGTGGAACGTCTTCTTCCGCGAGGCGAGAGACGCGGTGTCGAAGTTCCTGCGCGACAACGGTTTTCCAGTTTCCTTCGAGCAGATCTATGACGACCTCAAGCCGGAACTCAGGGAGGTGTGGAGCCACTTGGTCCTGCCGACCGGAGCAGGCTTCTTGGCGCAAGGGGACTACGACGCGACGCTGTCGATCGATCGCCCGGAACTCCAGCGCAGGTTCGGAGAAGTGTTCACCCGGCAGGGATTCGACGCGCTGATCCTCCCGACGACGCCCTGCCCCGCTCCGCTGATCGACCGGCAGGCGAAGTTCACGGTCGCGGGTGAAGAGGTCAGTGACCTGTTCCTCGCGAAGAACACCGTTCCCGCCAGTGGAGCAGGCTTGCCCGGCATCAGCATTCCCCTCGGGCTGACCGGAAACGGGCTCCCGATCGGCATCGAGTTCGACGGCGCGCCCGGCCACGACCGTGCGCTCCTGGACTTGACGCGTCGAGCGCAGGCCGTTCTCGGCACTCTGCCCGCGCCCGTGTGAGAAGCGCTCAGGCGCTGCTTCCGAGGCCGCGGACGAAATGATCCGCCGTGACCAGGGCGGTCATCCCGTCCGCGGGCCGGCTCACTTCTCGCCAGGCCGGCTGTCGTACCCGAGCCACGTGCCTGCCGTTCCGTGCGGTCCGATTCCCGGTTTGCCGTAGTCACACACACCGCTGGGGAAGGCAGCGCGCAGTTCAGCGCGTTCGGTGCGGGTGAACGACACCGGGTAGTCGCCGAAATCGAGGGGTTTGCGGGCGCAGGCAGCGACGTCTTCGGTGAGCGGCCCGCCTGCTTGGAGCCGGGGGTTGGCCCCGGTCGGGTAGACGGTGCCGCACCGGCCGGTGGCCGGGTAGGTCAGCGGTTGCCCGAGGCGTTCGGCCGCCGAGAGGTAACAGCCGTCGGTCAGGTCGGGCGGCTTGTTCGCGATCACCTTGGCCTGGCGGTTGTGCGGGGAGTGGTCCGCCTCGATGGCGGTCAGCCACCGGTCCATCGCCGCCAGTTCGTAGGCGTTGGCCGCCGCGAGCTGGTCGGGCGTGTACTGGTTCTCGATGATCACTTGGTTGGCTGCGGTGTGGTTGGCCTTCTCCAGTCGCGCGCGCATGACGAACGACCACTCGCTCGTGTGGATGTCCAGCAGCGGCCCGGCCGTGTCGATGTGGACCCGCTGGTCGATGATCGGTGTCGTGCGCAGGCCGTTGCCGCCACTGGGGACGATGTCGTCGCGGTAGGCCGCGTGGACTGCCCGGGGATCGGCCTTGCTGCGCTCGGCGACCGGTGTGCCGGCTGCGTCGTACCCGCCGATGCCCGCGTTGAGCGCGGTGAACTGCGCGGGGCTGATCCGGCCCTGTTCCAGTGCGGTCAGTCCGTATTGGACACCCGTGTTGTCGGCGAGGCCGCGGACGAAACCGGTTTTCGGGTCGCGGCCGAACTGGTTGGCGTACTGTTCGGCGACGCTGCACTTGACGCCGCCGGGGTTGGTGACGGGGTCGTAGATCGCCGACGCCGGGATCGCGGTGTTGTCGTCGGTGGCGATCCCGTGGTTGCAGCTGCCGGCCGCGGTGAGCCGGCTGGCGTAGCTGTTGTCCCAGGAGGTGCAGCTGTCGTAGTCGAGGAACCCGGCCACCGCCTGCCGTTCGGGGGCGGTGAACGCGACGCCGGGCTTCGCGAAGTACCGGTTGAGCAGCCGGCAGTCTCCGGCGACGTCGAGCACGGTGAAGGGATCGGGGAAGGAGAAGCCTGGGATGATGCCGTCCAGGATGCCGGGGTAGGCGTCGGCGATGTCGTACTGCTGGATCGATCCGCCGGATCCGCCCCAGCCGATCGTGTGCGCCACCGGTCCGTAGGTGGTGATGAAGTGTTCCTTGACCATCATCGCCGCCTCGGCCGAGATGATCGTGGAGCAGTTGTTCTCCAGGACGTTGAGGCTGGACGAGGCGACCGCGTATCCCTGCGACAGGAACAGGTCGTCGAGGACGTCTCCGGTACTGCTGCCCTGGTGGTGCCCGCCGTTGCAGCCGCCGCCGAAGGAGTAGACCAGGCTCCGGTTCCAGCTCGTGTCCGGCCGCAGCGGGGACGGCTCGTGCCCGTCGTAGAGCGCGGCCGTCTGGTAGACGGCGCGGTCGATCGTGCCGGTTTCGATCCGGACGACGTAGGGTGCGGCGTGGCCGTCGACCTTGGCGGTGGCCAGGTCGGCGGGTCGGTCGTCCGGGTCGGTCAGTGCACGGAAGGCGCCGCCGGTGGTGCGGTACTGGTAGCTGACCACGGTCGATGCGGCACATGACGGGCCGGCGGCCGGGGCGAGGCCGAACGCGGTGGTCTCGCAGTAGAAGGGCTGCTGCTGGGGTCCCGAGAACACCGGGCCCGAGGCGGCGTGGTCGATCACCGTCACCGCGGCCTGACGACGACCGGATTCCGCGACGAGGTGGTGCACTCCGGGGCGGAGCCCGCGCACGAGCCCGAGGAAGCTCCCGTCCGCCTGTCGCGTCAGGCCCTCCACCGGGTGCCCGTCGGCCCGCAGGACAACCGAGCCGGGTGCGGTTATCCGGACCAGCACGTCCGGGCCGCTGACCAGGTCCGGCCGTGAGTTGGACACGGTGGTGATGGTGACGCCGGGCCCGTCGTGTGCTGACGCGGTCGCCGGTACCGCGGCGGCCAGCAGGGCAACGCTCGCCAGTCCCACCGCGGCGGACCAGGTTCGGCTGTGTGCGGGTTGCATGGCTCACGCCTCCGTGGCGAGGTCGGTGATCGCCGCGACGTGCTCGCCGGACAGCTCGATTTCCGCTGCCGCCAGGTTGTCCTGCAGGTGCGCGACGCTGGTCGTGCCCGGGATCGGCAGCATCACCGGCGAACGGTGCAGCAACCACGCCAGCGCGATCTGCCGGGCCGTCACCCCGTGCCGGGCGGCGATCGGCTCGATCACCGCCATGACCTTGTCCGTGTCCGGCCCTTCGGTGAGCGTGACCGGGTGCCAGGGTGAGAAGACCGCACCGCTGTTCTCGGCTGCCCGCAGGAGGTCCGCGCCGGTGCGCGCACTGGCGTTGAAATGGGCTGTGACCGCCGCGATCTCCACGATGTCCTGGGCGGCCCGGAACTGTTCGAGGGTCACATTGGACAGTCCGACGTGCCGGATCAGCCCTTCCTCCCGCAACGCCGCGAGAGTGGCGACCTGGTCCTCGAACGGCACGTCCGTGGCGCGACCGCTGTGCAGGTAGTAGAGGTCGATCGTGTCCACCCCCAGCCGGCGCGCGCTCAGGTGGGCACTCTGCCGCAGGTAGTTCGCATTGCCGACCGCGCCGAGGGTCGCGTAGTCGAATCCGCCGCGCACGAACCCGCCCTTGGTCGCGATGACCAGGTCGTCCGGGTAAGGGTGGAGCGCGTCGCGGATGAGGACCTCGTTGGTGTGCGGCCCGTAGACGTCGGCGGTGTCGATGAACGTGACACCGGCGTCGACGGCCGCGCGCAGCACGGCGATGCCGCCGTCGCGGTCGGGGTACTCGCCCCAGACCTGCTTTCCGGTCAGCTGCATGGCACCGAAACCGATCCGGCCGACCCGCAGGTCACCGCCGATGGTGAGAACTCTCGAAGTCATCCGGACCTCCTGATAGAGTGATAGACGACTTCTCATTTTAACGGAGTCCAGTTATCACTTACAAGAGCTGGAGGTATCCCGGTTGACGCTCGCCGAGTTGCTCGCCGAACGCCGCCCACACCGCGCCGACGCCCGGCGCAACTTCGACGCCCTGGTCGCCGCCGCCACCGAGGCGTACACCGAGCTCGGCGCGGACGTGCCCATGGAGGAAATCGCCCGGCGCGCCAGCGTCGGCATCGCCACGCTCTACCGCAACTTCCCAACCCGCACGGACTTGATGGAGTACGTCTACCTGACCTCCGTCGACGAACTCGTCCGCTACGGGCGGCAGCTCGACCAGTCCGACCCGTGGGCGGCTCTCTCCGATTGGCTGAGCCGGTTCGTCACGCACCTGGCGACCAAGCACGTGCTCACCACGGTCCTCACCCGCGAGTCCCCGGCGTACCTGCCCAGCCGCGAAGCGATCTACGGCGTCGCCGACCCGCTGTTCGAGCTGGCCCAGCGAACCGGGGTGGTGCGTGCCGATGTCAACGCCGATGACGTCATGCGCCTGGTGTTCGCGGTGACCGCCGGGATCTACGTCGACGACACGCAGCGCAAGCGCGTCATCGGGATCGTGCTCGACGGGATCCGCCCCGCGGCAAGCTGACACGGGCGGTCAGCCGGCGACAGGGGCACCACCGAGGGCAGCCGTGACGCTGCGAAGCGTGGCCGCGCGGATCGCCCGGCTGCGTTCGCCCGAGGGAAGCGCGCGGGCGATCGTCACGGCACCCACGACCGAGGCCACCAGAGCCCACGCGGACTCGGCCTGTTCCGCCGGGGAGCCGGCCATCGCCGGGGTGAGCAGCTCGACCAGGGTCGCCATGCGACGCTCATAGGCCTCCCGGACCGCCTCGCTCGCGCGGGAGACGTCCGCGGTGAGCGCCGGCATGAGGCAGCCGTCCGCCACGGCCGCGCAGTGCTCGTCGCTCAGGTAGAAGTGCAGGAACTCGGCGAGGCGGCGACGCCGCTCAGCCGGGTCCGGGTCGTCGATCACCGCGAACTCGGCCCCGAGCTGCTCGGCCACCACCTGCTCGAGGAACGCCTCCTTGCTGCCGAAGTTCGAGTAGATGGCTCCGGACGTCACGTCCGCGGCTGCCGCGAGGCCGTCGACGCCGACGCCTCCGAAACCTTTCTCCTTCAGCGGGCGAGCCGCCGCGGCCAGGATCGCGGCGCGCGCCGTCTTCTTGTGGTCCTTCGGGTACCGCACGCCGGGTCCTCACCTTCCGCCCTTGCCTTCGCGCTGGCGCCACCATACGATAGCGATCGTTATATAGCGATCGTTATTCTATGGCGGATCGCTCCTCGGATCGTGAAGAGAAAGGAGACACCCCCATGTCCACGAGCCACAACGAAGCCCCCACCCGCACGGTGGACGTCGACGGAACCGCTTTCGCCTACCGGGAACTCGGCACCGGATCGGGCGTTCCGGTCATCCTGCTGCACCACTTCACGGCGGTTCTCGACGACTGGGACCCCGCCGTGGTCGACGGCTTGGCCGCGGAACGCCGGGTCATCCTGGTCGACCTGCGCGGCGTCGGCGCCACGGGCGGCAGCACACCCGACAGCGTGGAGGCCATGGCCGCGGACGCCGTCGCCTTCGTTCGCGCGCTCGGCCTGGCGACCGTCGACCTGCTCGGCTTCTCCCTCGGCGGCATGGTCGCGCAAGCGTTCGTCCGGCAGGAACCGGACCTCGTCCGCCGCCTGATCCTGGCGGGCACCTCACCCGCGGGCGACGCCGGACCGGCGAACGCCTTCCCGGTGCTGCAGGAGGCCATCGAGAAGGCAACCGGCGCGGGCAAGCACCCCAAGCACTTCCTGTTCTTCTCCCCCACGGAGACCAGCCAGGCCGCCGCCGACGCGTTCCTCGGCCGTCTTGAGCAGCGCACCGCCGACCGCGACCCGGCGGCCACGAACGAGACCATCGGGGCCCAGGTCACCGCGCTGGCCAAGTGGGAGCGCAGCAGCACACCGGCCGGCCTCGCGAACGTCTCGCAGCCCGTCCTGGTGGTCAACGGGGACAACGACGTCATGATCCCGACGATCAGCTCGTTCACCCTCGCCCGGGCGCTGCCGAACGCCCGGCTGAGCATCTACCCGGACTCGGGCCACGGGGCGCTCTTCCAGCACCACGAGCTGTTCGTCCGGCAGGCGCTGGACTTCCTCCGCGACTGACCGCCGGCTACTTCACCACGGGCAGGACGATGTTCGACGGGTGGGCCGCGTCGTGGTGAACGGTGTGTGTCACCGGGGTGAGCGTCGTCGCCGTCCCCGGTGCTTCTCCAGTGCCGGGGTTGCGGGCGAACCGCGGGAACGCGCCGCCCGAGAGCTGCAGCCGGATGCGGTGTCCGGCGTCGAACCGGTGGGCCGTGGGGTCGAGCGTGATCTCGACCCTGCGGACTTCGCCGGGCGTCGCATCCGCCTCGGCGAATCGGATGATCCGGTCGGTGACGTTGGTCGAGCGACCGGCGGGGTCGACGTCGCACACGCGGGCGAAGAGATCGGCGTGTGCGTTGTCGGAGGCCAGGTGCAGCTCCACGACCGGCCGGCCGTGCACTTCGACGGAAGCGATCAGCGGCGCGGTCGTGAACGTGAGCACGTCGGCGCGCTGTTCCAGTTTCCGGTTGTCCCGGGCTCCGCCGCTGGGAGCCATGAGACGTCCACCGACCGACGGCGTCGGATCCGCCGGGTCGTAGCGCAACCGCGTGGTTCCGGCATCGTCCGCGGGCGGCGCCGGGGTGAGCTGCCGCGCCGCCCCCAAGTACCAGGTGGTCGGCGTCGTGTTTTCGGGCGGCCAGCTCTGGTGCTGCTGCCATTCGCCGGCTCCGCCGACGAACATTTGGACCGGCGCTTCGCGGGTCTCGGCGGAACGGCCCGCGACGTGGGTGTCCAGCCAGGCGATCGCCTGCGGCATCGAGACCTTGTTGTCGACGGTGAGGTGCGTCCACGGGCCGATGGTCAGCGCGACCTCGACGTCGCGTGAGCGCAAGGTCCGGTACTGCTCCAGCGTCTGGTTGAGGAAGTAGTCGTGCCAGCCGCCGATCAGCAGCGTGGGTACCGTGGTCCGCGTCAGCGCTTCGGTGACGCGGAACCGTTCCCAGTAGGGATCGTGGACGTCGGGGTGGTCGATCCAGTCGTCGTACCAGGGCGCGCCCTTGCCGCCCAGGTCGTCCATCGCGCCGCGCAGTGGCAGCCGATTCAGTGCGCCGCGCAGCCGGTGTTCGGCGCGCACCATCCGGATCAGACCGGTGACCGGGCCGGTGGTTTCCTGGTGGGACAGGAGATCGGCCCAGCTGAGCATGTTGAACAGGTCGAGCGGGCCCTGCTGGTAGGCGGCGTCGGCGAGGTCGTGCACGCCGATCATGACGACCATGGCTTTCAGCTCGGGCGGAGGATCCGTTGCCAGTGCCCACTGCGTGAAGCCCAGGTAGCTGCCGCCGGCGGTGGCGAGGCGTCCGTCGAACCAGTCCTGCGTGCGCAGCCACGCGACGGTGTCGTGGGCGTCGTCGGCTTCGCTGACGCCCGGCTCGAAGGCGCCTCCGGAGCCAAAAGTGCCTCGGGTGCTTTGGAACAGGACGTGGTAGCCGCGTTCGGCGTAGAGCTGGGCCGACAGCAGCGCGTAGAGCAGTCCGCGGCCGTACGGGCAGCGGACCAGGATGGTGGGAACGGGCTCGGTGATCACCGGGATGTAGTGATCGGCGAGCAAAGTCACGCCGTCCCGCATCCGCACCGGGACGTTCCGCTCGACCCGAACCCGGTTGCGCTTGGCGGGCAGCCGCCACTGCCGTCCGGCGGCCGCACCGAGGAAGCTCTGGACGGGTCCGAGTGGCTTACCGCTGCGCATGAAAGTCTCCTTGGTCGTGGTCGGGTGCGCGTCAGGGCACGGTGTAGCCGCCGTCGATCGGCAGCGCCACGCCGGTGATGAAGCCGGCCTTGTCGGAGCAGAGCCAGACGACGGCGTCGGCGATCTCGGCGGCTTGGGCGATCCGGCCGACCGGGTGCGCCGCGAGGAGCGACTTCATCGGCTCGGCCGCGGGATCCATGGACGCGATCATCGGAGTTTCGACCAGACCCGGGCACAGCGCGTTGACCCGGACACCCAGCGGGGCGACCTCGAGCGCCGAGCTCTTGGTCATGCTGATCTCCGCCGCTTTCGTCGCGGTGTACCCCGAGAAACCGGCCACACCGACCAGTCCCGCGCCCGACGACATGTTCACCACCGAGCCGAAGCCCTGCGCCGCCATCTGCTTCAGCTCGTGCTTCATCGACAGGAAGACACCGCGGACGTTGATCGCGATCATCTTGTCCAGCATGTCGGTCGGATAGTCGGCGGTGAGCTGGTACTCCCCGTCGTAGCCGGCGTTGTTCACAGCGATGTCCAGCCGGCCGGTGTCCCCGATCGCGGCTGCGACCGCAGCCTCGACGGCCGACTCGACGGTCACGTCCGCCACGACGTGGCGGGCCGCTCCCCCGTTGGCCTGGACCAGCCGCACGGTTTCGTCCAGCGTGTCCCGGGTGCGACCGGCGACGGTGACCAACGCGCCTTCGGCGGCCAGTGCGAGCGCTGTCGCGCGCCCGATGCCGGAACCGCCGCCGGTGACGAGCGCCGTCCTGCCTGCGAACTGCTGTGTCATGTCGCCTCTCCTCCTGCCGGGGACGGTGCTCAGTACCGGACGTCGGCAGCGCGAAGCAACGGGGACACCGCCGAAGGCCGGCCGTCCACGGTGGCTCCCGCGAACTGCATGCTCGGCGCCAGCACCGCGTTGTTCTCGGCGGGAAAGTTCAGTCTCGGAGCCGACACCTCGTCCAGCGCCGCGCGGTGGGCCTCGTCCAGCGTCACCGCCAGGGCACCGAGGTTGGTCTCGAACTGGTCCATCCGGCGCGCACCGATCACGACGGAGCTGATCCCTGGCCGCCGCAGCGCCCAAGCCAGGGCGACCTGAGCGGCCGGGACACCGATTTCCCCGGCGACGGTGTTGAGCGCGTCGATCACGACCAGCTCGGCGTCGCCGGGCATCCGCGCCCGCGTGGTGTCGACGTCGGTCCTGGTGGCGCTGGAGTACTTGCCGGACAGGAACCCGCCCCGCAGCGGCGACCACGGCAGCACGCCCATGCCCATGGCTTGGGCCATCGGGATCAGCTCACCTTCCGAGGTCCGTTCCAGCAGGGAGTACTCCAGTTGCAGGGCGATCACCGGAGCCCAGCCACGCAGCTGCGCGATGGTGGCCGCTTCGGCGGTGGCCCAGGCCGGGATGTCCGAGAACCCGACGTAGCGGATCTTGCCGGCGCTGACGAGATCGTCGAGCGCGCGCAGGGTTTCCTCGACCGGCGTGGCGGGGTCGAAGTTGTGCAGCCAGTAGAGGTCGACGTAATCGGTCTGCAGGCGCCGCAGCGAGTTCTCGAGCTGTTGCACGATCGCCTTACGGCTGGGTCCGCCGCCGTTCGGGTCGTTCTCGTACAGGTTGCCGAAGAACTTCGTGGCGAGCACGAGCCGGTCACGCAGCCCCAGCCGCTCGGTCAGGAAGTCCCCGATGATGTGTTCCGCATGGCCGTTGGTGTAGAGGTTCGCGGTGTCGATCGAGTTGCCACCACGGTCCACATAGGCCTCAAGGATCTTCTTCGACTCATCGGGACTCGCGCCCCAGCCCCAATCTTCCCCGAACGTCATCGTGCCCAGCGTGAACGGGCTGATCCGAAGACCTGATCGGCCAAGGGTGACGTAGTCGTCCAGGGACACTGTGGACCTCCGGGTTGCTGGGCGGTGGGACACACCGGCGAGGTCATCCCCCCGGCACCGCCAGTGAACCCCCGCCGCTGTCGATCACCTAGACCGATGCGCTCGACTCGATGCACGATCCGCTCAAGTTCGCCCCGATAGTGGGTATGGACCAGCCAGTCACGGCTGTGCTTCACTCGAACGGTGAGTCATCTCGCGGAGCTCGGACGCCGCATCACGCGGCTGGCCGGCGACGACCTGCGCCCGGCCTGGCTCGGCGACGTGCTGCTGTTCACCGCCGCCCACGTCACCGAACCGATGAGCTCGGTGACCGAACCGATGCTCGTCCTCGTCGTGCAGGGCGCGAAGCGGTCGGCGCTCGGCGATCGCGTCTTCGAACACCACCCCGGCCAGGCCGTCGTCTTCACCGTCGACCTGCCGCTGATCTCCCAGATCATCGACGCCAGCCCGCGCAAGCCGTTCCTCACACTCGGCCTGCGCCTGCGGCCCGCGACGATCGCGCAGCTGCTGATCGACGGCGGACCGGTCCCGGCCGGCCCGCACGACGGATCGGGAATGGCGATCAGCGACGCGGACGACGACCTGCTCGACGCGCTGGTCCGGCTCCTGCGGCTGTTCGACGACCCACGCGACCTCAAAGTCCTGGGCGCCGGCGTCCGGCGCGAAATCCACTGGCGACTGCTGAACGGCCCCCACGCCGCCCTGATGAGGCAGGCCGGCCTGGCCGACAGCCGTGTCGCGCTCGTCGCCCGCGCGACCGAATGGGTCCGCGCGCGCTACGACCGCGTGATCCACATCGACGAACTGGCCGCCGACATCGGCACCAGCACCTCGTCCCTCAACCGGCACTTCCGCGCCGTCACCACGATGAGCCCCCTCCAGTACCAGAAGCAGATCCGGCTGCAGAAAGCCCGGATGGAACTCATCGCCGCACCGCACGACGTCGCGGCAATCGGCCACGCGGTCGGCTACGACAGTTCGTCGCAGTTCAGCCGCGAGTACCGGCGGACGTTCGGCGCCCCACCGGGACAGGACGCCCTCCGCCTCCAGTCAGCCGTGATCGTCCGCGAATAGGGGAGCCGACAGGTGCCGCACGAACCAGTCGCGCGCCGCCTGCGAGGCCACGGCGAAGCCCTGGCCGGTGTAGGCGTCGAAATGACCGCCCGGCAGGAAGACGATGTCCTTCGGTTCGGCGGCGCTGGAGTAGGCGACGGCGGCGAGGTTGCCGCCGGTCAGGCCGTCTTCGCTGCCGACGATCATCAGCAGCGGCGTCGGCGTGACCTCCGGCAGGTACTTCGCCGGCTCGTAGCAGTAGTAGTTGTCCAGGCTGCGCAGCGTGACCTCGTTGGGCCACGCCGGATCGAGCTCGGCCCGCGCGTGGGTGAACCACTCGTGGGAGTCCCGCGTCGGCAGCCCGACCAGCCGCCCCGGGTCGGCCCCGACCACCGGGATGGTCGCGGCTGCCTCGCCCCGCGCGCGAGCCCGGCGGTCGGCCGTGAACACGTCCGGGCCGACGACCTGGTTGTCCACCCGCGCCAGGTTCGCGTAGGTCGCGCGGCCACTGACGAACGGCGCCTGCGTGACCACGGCCTTCACCCGCCGGTCCATCGCCGCGACGACGTAGGCGTGCGCACCCGAGAAACTCGTCCCCCACACACCGATGCGGTCGGGGTCCACTTCGGACCGGTTCTGGGCGTAAGTGATGGCGTGCCGGTAGTCGCCGACCTGAACCCACGGGTCGATCTCGTGCCGCGGCTGCCCCGGCGCCGCCTCGGAATCGCCCCAGCCGCGGTTGTCGTACACCAGCACAGCCAGCCCCGCGGCGGCGAACACCTCCGCGAACCGATCGAGGTACATCCGCCTCGTCGAACTCCAGCCGTGGGCCATCACGACACACGGCGCCCGCCCGCCGGCCCCCTCGGCCTCGTAGAACCAGCCTCGCAGCAACGCTCCTTCGGCATCGAATTCGATGTCGTGACGCATCATTCCTCCTCGAAAACCCGCTGGCGGATCTGCTTGCCGACAAAGCCGGCTACGTCGTCGATCTCCCGGCCGCGCACGTCGTGGCCCAGCCCGGGATACACGTGGACCTCGGCGGTGGCGTGGCGAGCGAGCCACCGTTCGGTGCGCACGAGCGCGCCGGCCGGGATGACCCGGTCGTCCCGCCCCCGCCCCCAGTAGACGGGCGGCCGCGTGACGCTGAGCGATGCGTCGCCGGGCTGCTCGTCCCGCACGACGAACCCCGCCAGGTTCACGCAGTAGGCGAACCGGTGCGGCGCCAACCGCATGAGCTGATGGGCCATGGCGCCGCCTTGCGAAAAGCCGAGCAGCCCGATCGACGGCGCCTCGATGGTCTCCAGCCACGAGAGCACGTCCAGCGCCGCCGCGTTCGCCACCGCCGGCCGCGGATCACCGATCGGGTTGCCCGTACTGGGGAACCACGCATAGCCACCGGCTTCGGGAATCCTCGCCCGCACCGAGGCGACCACGACCTCCTCCGGCAATCGCGGCGTGACCAGCCGGTACAGGTGCGTCTCGTCGTAGCTCCAGCCGTGCAGCATCACCAGCAGCGGCCGTGCCCCGCGGGCACGCTCCTCTTCGGACCACAGCACCGCCCCGCGGTCCATCCCCGGTTCCCGGTTCATGCTGCGGCGAGCTCGTTCAGCGGGTCGGTGTGCGCGGGCGTCCAGCCCAGCTCACGCTGCGCTTTGGCCGAGGTGAGCTGCTGGTCGAGGGCGAAGGCGTCGGCGATCGGACCCATCTGCTCGCGGGCCTGCTCGAGGGTGAGGGAGACGGTCTTCCCGTCGAGCCCGGCGGCGCGGGCGCACGCCTCGGCGACCTCCTTGGCGGTCGGGTTGACCCCGCCCACGCCGAGGTACACCGAGCCCGCCGGAGCCGACAGCGCCGCCGCGTAGAGCCGGGCGAGGTCGTCGAGGTGGATCAGCGCCCAGTGGTTGCCGCCGTCGCCGATGTACGGGATCGCCCCGCTTTCCTTGCCCGGCTGCACGACGAAGATGTCGATCAGGCGGTTGTCGCCGCCGTAGAGCAGGCCGGGCTGGACGACGACCGGCCGCCCGCCGCCGGCCGCCCGGGCCAGCACCGCGTCCTCGACGGCCCGGCGCCACGCCACGATGGCCGGCGGATTCCACGGTGCGCTCTCGTCCTGCACGCCGTCGGTGTCGCCGTAGACCCAGCTGCCGCCGGTGTGGACGTAGGTGCCGCCGCCGACGCCGTCCTGCATCGCGGTGGCGGCCGCCAGGTCCTCCTCGCCGCTGGTTGCCTGGGCGAGGTGGATCACGGCTTCCGCCCGCGCCGCCGCCTGGTTGAGCACGCCGAGGTCGGTCAGGCCACCACGGACCGCGCTCGCCCCGGCGGCGACCACGGCCGCCTCGGCACGCTCGCTGCGCGCGAGCGCCTCGACGGTGTGCCCGCGCCCCACTAGTTCGCCGATCGTCGCCCGGCCGATGTAACCCGAACCGCCCGTGAGGAAAATCTTCATCGCTGTCCCTTCAACCGGAATCCGTTCTTCCTCCACGGTGGCCCGGGCACCCGCTGTGCGTCCAAGACCCGTTTCGTGCGCTGTGATGCCCTGACGGCATCACCGACCTGCGATGATGGGTGACGAGAGCGGGAGGTGCGCCGACGTGGACTTCGACTTGCGGAAGCTGCGGTACTTCGTCGCGGTGGCCGAAGAGCTGCACTTCGGGCGGGCCGCCGCGCAGCTGCACATCGCCCAGCCGGCGTTGTCGCGCCAGATCCGCGCCCTCGAGGACGAGCTGAAGACGCTCCTGTTCGTCCGCGACCGCCGGACCACGGTCCTCACCGTGGCCGGTGAACAGCTCCTGGCCGACGCCCGCGACCTGCTGGCGGCGGCCGAAGCCGTGCACCGGAGGGTCACAGCCGCGGGCGAGGCGAAGCCGGTGCTCACGGTCGGGTTCATGCCGGGCATCGTGGTCACCCCGGCGGTGCGGGTGCTGGCCCGGCAGCGGCCGGACGTCGGCGTCCGGTTGCTGCGCACGAGCTGGCACGACCAGGTGGAGGTCGTCCACGACGGCCGCGTGGACGTCAGCATCGTCCGGCTGCCGATCGACCAGCGCGGGCTGACCGTGCGGCCGCTGTTCACCGAACCCCGCGTCGTGATGGTGCCCGCCGGGCACCGGCTGGCCGGGAAGGAGTCCGTGTCGGTCACCGAACTCGCCGACGAGCACCTGCTGCAGGACCCCGACGCCGTCCCGGAGTGGCGGGACATCGCGCTCGAACTGCGCAAGCCGGACCGCCCCGAGGTCCCGCGCATCCACAGTGTCGAAGAGAAACTGGAACTGGTGGCCGCCGGAGCGGGTATCAGCGTCATCCCGTTGTCGACGGCGACGTTCTACACCCGCCCGGACGTCATCGCCATCCCGGTCGAGGACGTCGGCCCGAACCAGGTTTGCCTGGCTTGGCTCACGACGCGCCGGTCACCCCTGATCGACGCCTTCCTCGACGCCGCTGCAAGCCTGGTGCCCTAGACCTGGCAAGCACGCCAGTCGGCTTCCGCGAACGCACCGCTCAGCGCGACGATGTCTGGCATCACACCGCGTCATCGAATCCGCTTCGGACAGGCCCAGCACCTTCTCGCAACTCAGCGGTCGCCGCTCTGGCTGAACGCCGCAGACCGGTCAGCTGACGACGGGCGCGGCCGTTCGGCCTCCTCGCGCGACGCTGACGAGTTCGCCGCACAGGCACCGCCCTGAGCGTCGTCTTTGGCCGCGATGTAGGGCGTCCAGTGGTGACCGACTCGCTTGTTCCACGCGTCCGCAGTGGTGACCTCGATACCGGTCATGCTGGCAAGCACGGCCGCCGGCAGCTCCGCGGCGAGCGCGAGCCGTGCGGTGTTGCGCGCGGAGAGGACAGGAATGCCATGCTCACGGAGCCGGTTGTAGAGCGTGCTGGGCAGGACGGGACGGTGAGCGGCCTTACCGGGATAAGGCAGAGGTGATACGCCCGACAATTTGCTGAGCGCCCGTGTTCCGCTTGTGGGTTGCGTGGCCAGCTGCGTCAGGAGCTTGCCTAGCTTTGGTGGTATCGCCAGGAGGTGGCAGTCGACATGCAGCGACACTGCGCCGTCGTCGACGCGGACGTGATCTCGGCGTAGCTGGACGACCTTGGTGATCGACAGGCCGAACAGCAGAGTCAGCGCTCCGGCGACTCGCACGTGTAGTGGCAGAGCCTCGTCGTCGAGACAGCGCCGGAGCTGGGCCAGCCGCTCTCCGGAATCGAGATAGTTCGCTCGTTGCGGGTAGGCCGGTAGCGGCACCCGGACCCGCGGATCCGTAATGCCTTGGGTCCGGGCCCAGTTCAGGAAAGGATACAGGTGGCGGTAGTAGCCGCGGCCCTCAGTCAGCCATTCATCCAGGAGCGACTGGGTCAGCTCCGGAAGGCCGACACCCACTTCGTCAAGCCACGTGAGAAGCCGTGCCGCGGCACGAAACAGCGGCGGAATCGGCGCCGGCACACTGCCACCGACACCACGGCGTGCCACAACACGTTGCGCCTTGGGCAGCACGTACCAGCGAACATACTGCGTCAGAATGCGAACATGGGAGGCGGGAAGAGATGCGAGTTCGTCCCGGAGCCAGGCATCGATGCGCTGCAGGTACTCCGCATCGCGCAGAGGAAGAATGTCGCATGACATCAGCAGATCCCGTATGTCGTGCACCGGAGACCGGTGCGGCAGTTCATCGAGCATCTCGTGGGTGACGGGCGACTGCGCAGCGATCACCTCACGCAGCAAGCGCGCGACACGGCTGCGTTTGAACCAGTTAATCATCTTCAGTGGTTCGTCCGTGGTCAGGAGTGCCTCGCGTAGCGGGGTCCATTGATCTGCCGAGCTGCCCGCCGTGGCGAATAGCTGCTGCACCTCGGCGGTTAACGCGCAGGCGGCGCAGCACGTCCCGGTGTAAAGGTCGTTCCTGGCGTCGCAGTGGAGGCAGGCGTAATCAAAGGCGGAATCCGAGCATCGACCACACCACCGCTCGCTCCCAGAAGGTGACCGCGCGATCAGCGGACGGGTTTCTCCGCAGATGTCGCACGGCCGCCAGGATCGCATTGTCCTGTAGTAGCAAGGCTTGCAGACGACACCGAGCGGCCACTGCACGGCCGGAGGCCGCGACGTGTCGCACAGCGCGCACGTCACCAAAGGGCGCCGACGCGGCTGCGGAGGACGAGGTGGCCGCGGCGGATGACGCATCCGGTGCAGGCATGTCGGACACAGCGGGCCGCGGGTGGTGGCGCGCCACGCGCCGCCGGTGGCGCCGCAGTCGCTGCAAGGGCGCACGAGTTCAGTGCACCGCAGGCAGATTCGCCCGTCCTCGAACGGCTCCGCGAGGAAGAAGCTGGGCTTTCGGCACCGCACGCAGTGCGGTGCCGAAATCGAAGAGCCAACGGTTCTGGAAAGAACGTGCGCCAGCGCCGGAAAGCCCGCGGGAACCGCCGACCGCGAGAGGGTGAGCGCATCGTCGTGTGCGCGGAGAAACGCGACGAGCTCGTCGACGTCACCGACATCGGCTAGGACGCTGCGAACCGCGGCTTCGAGGTCCCGCCGACCGGCCTGCGGCAGGTGCAGCTGCAAAACGGCCAAAAGCCGCCCGGTAGCCGGCGGAGACCAGGTGATCGCGTCGGCGGTCATGAGGGCTCAGGTCGACGGATTTTGCTCCGTCGCACAGTCGGCGCCGCACTAGAGCCGCCCACGGCCTTGCGCTGACCGCCGGCTGCCGGCCTGACCTCAATGAGGTCGTTGGGCTGACAGTCCAGGATGTTGCACAGCGCCGCGAACACGTCCATCGACAACCGTTGCGGCGGTGACGTCACCAATCGGTAGACCTGTTCGCGCGAGAGGGAGATACCGTGCTCACGCAGCGGTTTGACCAGGTCAGAGGTCTGAAACATGCCTCGTTCGGCCATCCGCAACCGTAGATGCCACTCGAACGTCATCGTCTTCGCCATCAGGTCTCCCACAGCTCCGGTGCCCACGAGGCGACAGCCTTCTGCATCAGCCGATTCCGGTAGTCGTCCGACACGCCCGTGTAGATCGCCGTGGTGCTGGCATGCCGGTGGCCCACCTGTTCCTGCACGAACCGGGGCGGGTAGCCGAACTCCACCAGGTGGGTGACGTAGGAGTGCCGTAGGCAGTGCAGGTCAAGCTCCGGATCCAGCCCTGCAGCATCCCTGACGGCCTGGAACGCCTCACTGATCCCGCGCCGCGCGAGCCGGCTGCCGCGTTCGGTGACCAGCAGCGCCGACTGCGACCTACGAATCAGCGTCGGACGGATTTCTTCGAGCCACTGCTCGAGCGGTTCGAGCACCCAGTCCATCTCGGGCACCAGCAGTACCGTGCGCGGTTTTGGCGGGCTGCCGTTGGACGACTTGCCCCACCGGACGAACAGTCCACCGCAGGTGCCGAACCGTGGAACGTGTGGGTTGGTCCGGAAGTCCGGCAGGTCAATTCCCCACGCTTCACGGCGCCGCAGACCGAACGCGTAGACCACTTTCAGCACCAGGGCGTTGCGCATGGCAGTCACAGATCCTTTGCGGCCTCGCGCTCGGATCTGCTCGATCAGGCCATCGGCGGTATCGAACAGCGCCTGCACTTCGTCGTAACTCAGCGGTCGCCGTCCTGGCCGGCATTCCACGTCTGCGACATGCCGGATGCTGTTGAACTCGTGCAGCACCATCTGCGGCGCGGAGCCGAAACGCTGCTCGCACACCACCGGCCAGCCATACCGCGGATCCGTGACATAGCCTAGAAAGAGCCGCAGCACGCACTCGTAGCCACGCATCGTCGACATCGCCAAAGGTCGCCCATTCGAGGTCAGATCAGCGAAGAACGCCTCGACCTCCGCGGATGTCCACTGCCATGGGTACTGGTTGGACACCCGCGCGACACGGCGCACGAAACCGACCCGGTTTTCGATCACCTGCGGCTTGACCGCACGCACACGCTGCTGTCGGTCCCAGCCGGACAACATCGCCTCGAAGACCGACGTCTCAGGATCGAGATAGGCGACCCCGTCGACGAGCATCAAGCCGGCGGAGCCCGTCAACTCAGTGCCGTTCTCCATGCGTTGCATTTAACACAACATTGTGGCAACGAGCCAGCGGATCGCCATCCGGATAGCCTAACGAGTGACAACCGCAGGCCGACGCGCCGGCCGCCGCCTCAGCTGCCACCTTTCGCGCCTGTCGGGTCGCAGCTCGGGTGGCGCTACCAGGCGCGTGAGCTGCGGCTTTCCGGCCATCTGGCCATGTTGTGACTGATGCAACTCTGCCCGGTCTCGATTTGACTGTAGCTGCTGGTCCGACGCATGATGACGACACCTCTGGAACAAGTGTTCGAGCAGGTTGTGACGGTGTGGCTACCGCCTTCCCCGCGGTGCTCGTGGCGCGTGTGGGAGTACGTGGTGTCCAGATTCAACGGCGGTGCGGGACGAAGCTGGCGGGAGCTGGAACGGATCGCCTCCGGCCGGGCCCCGGCGGTGCAGGGCGACGGCGGGGACTCGCCGGCCTGGAGCCGGAAGCGCGACGGCTACCATGCGCCGGCGGACGTGCCGGTGCGGCGCAGCCGCGACGACGGCGCGGGCGAGCTGCGGCGCCCCTACGCCGAGCTGCACGCCCACAGCTACTTCAGCTTCCTCGACGGCGTGAGCGCGCCCGAAGCTCTGGTCGAGGAGGCCGCCCGGCTCGGGCTCGACGCGATCATGCTCACCGACCACGACGGCATGTACGGCGCCGTCCGCTTCAGCGTTGCTGCGCGCGAACTCGGGATCCGCGCCGGGTACGGCGCCGAGCTAAGCCTCGGGCTGTCCGCCCCACAGGCCGGCGTCCCGGATCCCGAAGGGACGCACCTGCTGGTGCTCGCGCGCGACATCGAGGGCTACCGCCGGGTGTGCCGGGTGATCTCCCACGCTCAGCTCGCGGGAGAGGAGAAGGGCCGCCCGGTCTACGACCTGGATGAGGTCGTCGACGAGCTGGCCGGGCACGTGCAGGTGCTGACCGGCTGCCGCAAGGGCGCCGTCCGCCAGGCCCTCGTCCAGCGCGGCCCGGCCGCGGCCGCCGACGAACTCGCGCTGCTGGTCAACCGGTTCGGGCACCGCAACGTCGCGGTGGAGCTGATCGACCACCGCCAGCCGCTCGACTCCACGCATAACGACCACCTCGCCGCGATGGCCCGCGAGTTGAAGCTGCCGACGGTGGTGTCGAACAACGTGCACTACACGGGCCCGGACGACGCGTGGCACGCCGACGCCGTCGCCGCGATCCGCGCGCGGCGGTCGGCCGAGGAGCTGGAAGGGTGGCTGCCGGCGGCCGGGACCGCGTACCTGCGCTCGGGGCAGGAGCAGCTGCGCGCGTTCGAGCGCCGCTACCCGGGCGCGGTCGCCCGCGCCGCCGTGCTCGGGGTCGAGTGCAGCTTCGACCTCGCGCTGGTCGCGCCGAAGCTGCCGCCGTTTCCGGTGCCGGACGGCCATGCCGACGAGAACGCGTACTTGCGCCACCTCGTGATGGAGGGCGCGCCCGCCCGCTACGGCACGCCGGCCGACGCGCCGGAGGCCTACGAACAACTCGAGCGCGAGCTGAAGGTCATCGCCGACCTCGACTTCCCGGGCTACTTCCTGGTGGTGTGGGACATCGTCCGCTTCTGCCACGACCGCGGGATCCTCGCCCAGGGCCGCGGTTCGGCGGCGAACAGCGCGGTGTGCTTCGCGTTGAGGATCTGCAATGCCGACCCGGTCAGGTGGGGCTTGTTGTTCGAGCGGTTCTTGGCGCCGGAGCGGGACGGGCCGCCGGATATCGACGTCGACATCGAGTCCGACCGTCGGGAGGAGGCGATCCAGTACGTCTACGAACGGCACGGCAGGCTGCACGCCGCGCAGGTCGCCAACGTCATCACCTACCGCGCGCGCTCGGCGGTCCGGGACGCGGCGAAGGCGCTCGGGCACAGCCCCGGCCAGCAGGACGCCTTCGCCAAGGCCATCGACCGGTGGCGCACAGTCGCCGACGCCGACAACCCGGGCGAGCGCGGGCACGGCGTCCCCGACGACGTCCGCGAACTGGCCGCGCGGCTGGAGGACTCCCCGCGCCACCTCGGGGTGCACTCCGGCGGGATGGTCATCGCCCACACCCCGGTCTCGGAGATCGTCCCGGTCGAGTGGGCCCGCGCCGAAGGCCGCACCGTCCTGCAGTGGGACAAGGACGACTGCGCCGAAATCGGGCTGGTCAAGTTCGACCTGCTCGGCCTCGGGATGCTCTCCGCGCTGCGCTACTCCATCGACCTCGTCGCCGAGCACCACGGCCGCCGGGTCGACCTCGGCGAGCTAGACCTGGCCGACAAGGCGGTCTACGACATGCTGTGCGACGCCGACGCGATCGGGGTGTTCCAGGTCGAGTCCCGCGCCCAGCTCGGCACGCTGCCCCGGCTCCGGCCCCGCAAGTTCTACGACCTGGTCGTCGAGGTCGCGCTGATCCGTCCCGGGCCGATCCAGGGTGGATCAGTGCACCCCTACATCCGGCGCCGGCGCGGCGAGGAGACCTGGCGCCACGCCCACCCGCTGCTGGCCGACAGCCTGGACCGCACGCTCGGTGTGCCCTTGTTCCAGGAGCAGGTCATGCAGATGGCCCGCGACGTCGCCTCGTTCACCGCGGCCGAAGCCGACCAGCTGCGCCGCGCGATGGGCTCGAAACGCTCGGACGCGAAGATGTTCGCGTTGATGAGCAGGTTCTTCGCCGGCTGCGCGGCCAACGGCATCGACCGCCCGCTCGCCGAGCGAATCTTCGAGCAGATCCACGCGTTCTCCGGCTACGGCTTCCCCGAAGCCCACTCGATGTCCTTCGCGCTGCTGGTCTACGCCTCGGCGTGGTTCAAGCGGTACTACCCGGCGGCGTTCTGCGCCGGGCTGCTGCGCGCGCAGCCGATGGGCTTCTACTCCCCGCAGTCCCTGGTCGCCGACGCCCGCCGGCACGGCGTCCTCACCCGCGAACCGAACATCAACGCCAGCCTCGTGCACGCCACGCTCGAACCCGACGCAGCGTCGACGGGCGGGGTGGCGCTGCGGCTCGGGCTGGCCGGGATCCGCCAAGTCAGCACCGACGTCGCCGAGACGATCGTCGCCGAGCGCGAGGCCAACGGCCCGTACGGCAGCATCGGCGAGCTGCCCGAACGGGTGCAGCTCAAGCAGCCCGTGGCCGAGGCTCTGGCCACCAGCGGCGCGTTCACCGCGCTCGGCCCGGACCGCCGGCAGGCGCTCTGGGCCGCCGGGGCGGCCGCGCGGACACGGGCCGGGCACCTGCCCGGCATCGCCACCGGCGTCGACGCGCCCGCACTGCCGGGCATGACGGCCCTGGAGATCGCCGCCGCCGACGTGTGGGCCACCGGCATCACCCCCGACCGGCACCCCGTCGAGTTCGTGCGCGAACACCTCGACGAGCTCGGCGTCGTCCCGGCCGCCCGCGTGCTCGACGTCGCCGACCGCAGCCGCATCCGCGTCGGCGGCGCGGTCACCCACAAGCAACGCCCCGCGACCGCCGGCGGGATCACCTTCCTCAACCTCGAAGACGAGACCGGCATGATCAACGTCATCGTCCACCCCAGTACCTGGACAAAATTCCGACAAATCCTGGCCACCAGCTCGGCGCTGGTGATCCGCGGCCAGGCCCAGGTCACCCAGGGCACCGCGTCGGTAGTCGCCGACCAGATCACCCCGCTGGACCTGCGCGCCCTCGCCAGCAAGTCCCGTGACTTCCGCTGACCCGGCTGACCGCCGTGACGGTGCAGGGGCGGGTGCCGCGCGGGCCGGGCGTTACCTCGACGTCCCGCTGTGGTCGTGGGTCCGCCCGCCGGACGGTCCGCAAAACCTGCCCCGGCGCTGCCCCGCAGGGCACCAGCTGCAGCCCGGACTGGTGCAGGAAACCCCGAACCAGGACTACCACCTACGCGAGCTCGTGTGCTTGTGGACCCGGTTCGAGCGTGACCGTTGACCACGATGAAGGCTGGCGGGCACAGCCCCGGCACCGACAGCGGACTGCCAGTCCGCCCCGCAGGTGCGCACGCGAGATGCCTGAACCGCAAGCACCACCTGGCGGTGAGCGGGCAGACCGTCAGCTACGACCACTCGCTCGGGCTGCACACCACCAGCTGCAACTCCTGCCTGGAAGCCCACGCGGACCGGGCGACGTGGCTCGAGCTCGATCTCCGCATCGCCCACCAGCCACCGGGGGACCGAGCCGGGCTCATCATCCGGGCCCGGCCACCGAGCCGGCCGGCGGCTATCGGCGACGTCGTTCTCGATCTGCACGGACAGACCGTCGGGATCCTCGGCGTGGCGCTGTGCGGGGTCGACCAGCGCGGCCTCATCACCCGAATCGAGGTCAACCCGTCGTACCGTCTTCGCCGATTCGGGACTGCACTGGTCCTCGCAGCGCTCAACCACCGCCCCGGCTACCGCTGGGCCACCACCGACATCGGCAGGTCAGCCACCGTTCGCGCGTTCTGGTCCGCGCAGCACCTGCCCGAGAACATGCAGCTCAGTGATCCCGTTTACTGCTCGCACATGAAGCAAGTGCAAGGAATTGCTTGAGTAAACAGCCGCGGGTGGGCGCTGATCCACCATCGGGATCCGGTCGAAGGCGATGCCTGCGCGCTCGAGCTCGCCCGCGGTGTCGACCCGGCCGGCTCGACGCCTGATTTGGCGGGAGCGGAGGTAGCGGCAGATCGGCGACGAATGGCGCCGATTCGGCGCTGGAGTCGGGGCGCGGCTCGTGGCGATCCCGCCCGACGTCCGGGCGGGGGTCGGGCTGATCCAGCTGCGGTGGGGGTGCCACGATCTACGATCAGGTCGAGCTGTCGCTGTGTCCGGTCGATCGATGCGGTCTGCTGCTCGGCCTGTACGTCGAGGTCCGACTCCGTCGACGCGGCGTCGGCCGCGTCCTGGCCCACGCGGCGGCCGCCCGAGGAACCGGGTTCGCCTGGAGCGCGAATCGACCGGAGGAACCCGGTGCAGCCGCGTTCTGGGCGAAGATCGCGACGCCGCGATCGCCGGCTAGCCCGTGCTCGCACCAGGAAGCCGCCGGGCTGCACATCGCACTCCGCAGGCAGAAATGGTGTTAACGCCGGCTAGCAAAAGCTCTGCCAGCCCGGTCCCGGATCTCCAGCAGCGGCAGGTTCATCAGCCCGCCGCGGTACACCATGCTCAGCCGGATCGAATGCGCGTCCACCGTACACCGCCCCTTCGAACCGCGCGTTGCCGCCGAACTTCGCCTCGTCGAACCGCGCGTTGCCACCAAACTTCGCCCCCTCGAACAAGGCGTCGCCGCCGAACTCCGCCCCGCCGAACGCCGCCCCCGGCAACCAAGCGTCGCCACCGAACTCCGCACCGCCGAACTCTGGCTGGTCGAATCGGTCGTCGCCGCCGAACCCGCCCCACGGAACCGTGCGTCGCCGCCAAACTTCACCCCTTCAAACCGGGCGTAGCCGCCGAACGCCGCCTCGTCGAACCCTGCGTCGGCACGCACACTGTCCTGTTCGACCAGCACCGCACCGGGTGGGACCTGCTCACCCACGGCCTCCCGGCCAACTCGCTCGCGTCGCCCGGACAGCGCACTTGCACAATGTCGACACCGGACACCGACTGACGGAACTCGGCCGCTCGAAGCGCCCGGCGCCATGAGTCCCCCAGCGCTCGCCGAGCAGAACAGCTAGAGCACCGGGTGACAATTTCAGCTGGAACGCAACCGGCGGACGAGTAGGACGGTGCCGCGTTGAAGGCCGAGTGTCAGTCCCACCAGCACCGGCGAGCCCGTGCTCGCACCGAGAAGCTACCTGGGTGTGCTTCGGACTCCGTACGCCGATGTGGTGGCGACAGTCGTCGCCGCGGAGCTGACGCCGACGGCTGGTCAGGCTGGCATTGCCCGGCTTGCAGCGGTCACTACCAGCGGCCACGCCTCCAAGCTCTGGTTGCTCTTGTCGATGACGGTGATCGGTTGTCCGAAGGCCATGTTCTGCGGGAGCGCGTGGCCCGGGGCGCTGACGGTGCGCTTATGCACGCGGGGCGAGGTGAACAGGGCCAGCGCACCACCGACAACGTTGGTGACGTTGCGGACCGGGTCGCTTTCGATCAGGCGCAGCTGGTTGATGACCAGCTGACTGGAGAAGGCCCGGCCGCCGCCGTTCACGACGCCGACGTCGATGTGGACCCGCAGCTGAAGCTGGTCGGTGTGCCGCGTGTTGCTGGTCTCCAGCGCCCGCTGGGTGCGCATCGCCAACGACGCGACGAAGCCGGGAGCCCACGCGTCCAGCGGAAGCAGCACAAGCAGGGCGTCACCGGCCGGGACGACGCCGGCGGGGCTGGGAATGACATCCGCGACGATCTCCTCGAGGCGGTCGCGGGCACACTCGCGCTGGCGCTTGGAGCGCTGGCTCAGGCGGGCGATGTCGAAGGCGATCAGGATCATCTCGGGGTGCGTGACGACCGCTGCGCTGGTCGTGTCCGGCTCTGCCGCCGCTATCTCGCTCAGCATCGCGAGCATGTCGTCGATGGTGTCGAGACCCAGCTGGAGCCGGCCGGCCAGCGACCGGCGGGCCTGATGCAGGCTGACGCGGGCGCTGTTGGGGGTGATGCCCAGCTGATCCGCGATCGCGCTGGGCGACAGCCCGCCGTAAACGGCGTAGTTCAGCACCTCACGCTGCCGGGGTGGCAGCGTCCGGATCGTGTTCTCCACGATCGAGTGCTGAGAAACCTCTGGCTGGGGGTCGGCGATGATCGCCGCGGCGCGGCCGCGAGTGTCCCACTCTGTGCCCTGGACTAGGCGCCAAGCGTGGTCTCGCGCCCAAGCCACCTGCTTGGGCGCGATCTCGACCAGGGCGGCCACCTCATGCACTTTCCACCCGGCGGCCAGCAGCTGGACAACCTCCAGCTCGGTCTCGGACAACCCGGCTTTGAGATGATCCAGAAGCCCACTAAACGCGGCCGGGTCCGAGACCGGGTGGGTGATCGGCCGTCCGGCGACCTCGTCGAGGTCCTGGCTCAGCCCCGCCGACAGCTCGCGGGGGGTGGACACGCGCATAAGGTGCCGCTTGGCGACCGACGTGAGCCAGGCCACGACCTGCACCGGGTCGCCGATGGTGTCTGCCCTGCGGCTCAGCTCGAAGTATGCGACCAGGAGGGCGTCTTCGATGCCGTCCTCAGGCCAGCCGAGCCGCCGCAGGTTCGCAGCGATCACGCGGCGCGTATGGCTCATGATCTGCTCAAGCGCTGACGGGTCCGTAGGAACACTCGTCACGAGGTGGCCAACGGTCTCCCGGAACGCCCGCCAGGTGGTGCCGGCTTTGGGAGAGGCCGGCACCACCGACGGAGCGTGAGCGCCGAGCAGACCGGGCTGCTCAGGCGCCATGGGCCGCTGCGGTGGAGCTCGCCCCGCCCTGGGGGAGGGCGGTGTAGCCGATCAGCAACGCGATGAGCCCGGTGATCTCGGTGACCGACCAGCGGGCGATCATCCCGATGAAAACGATCAGCAGCCACGGGATCGCTCGGACGATGTCCCGCCACGGCGACGGCTCCGAGCCGCCTCCCGGCGTGGGGAGCGCGGCGATGAAGCCGGGTAGGGTGAAGCGGCGGCCCTGAGGGCCGTCCGAGTTGTCGGGCACAGCATCTCCTTGTTGATGGTGTTCACGCTCCGCCACCCCTGCACTCCGGCCAGAAGTCGACATGACGAACCGCGTTTGGTGACTCTGAGTTTCCTCAGCCGCTCGCGGGGAAGGCAACAAGATCCCCCACAAGCTAATGGGTGGCAAGGATCACAAGCGGTTGACGCACCCGCGGAAGGTGATCATTGATGCTTGTTTCCCCTGCTGAGAGACACCTCCGAGCGGAGGGTCGATTGACCCCTCCAGCCGAGGCGGAACTCTCGCATGTGGTTCACATCACATGGGACTAATGGTGCAAGCTCATCCCGCGACGCACTACTGGACGCACGGGGTTTCGGGTAGCGAGACTTCTGTGCAACGGGTCACTCCCGTTGATGGTGGTCCCGCCGCTCCTGCACTCCGGCCAGAGACGCATTCGAGGCGGCGGGACCGAGCTTCCCCGGCTGGGCCCGGCCGATGTGCCAGGCCCAGCCGCAGGGCATTTCCAAGTTAGAACTCGTCGTCGCGGATCATGCCGCGCAGCCGGGTCAGCGCGCGATGCTGCGTGACTCGCACGTTGCCCGCGGAGATGCCGAGCGCTTCGGCGGTCTCCTGCGCCGAGAAGCCGACCGCGATGCGCAGGGTCAGGATCTCCTGCTGGACCCGCGGCAGCGAGGCGAGCAGGCGGCCGAGGCGGGCGCCGAGGTCGAGGTGCAGCGCGTGGGTCTCGGGTTCGTTGCCTGCGACGAGCGGACGGTCCGGGAGCTCGGGGACGGGCTCGGAGCGGTCGCGGGCGACGGCGCGGCGGGCGTCGGCGACCTTGTTGGCGGCGACCGCGTGGACGAGGTAAAGGAACGAGCCACCGCGGTCCTGATAGTCCGGCAGCGCCTTCAGCACGGCCAGGCACACCTCCTGGGCCACGTCGTCGGCCGACAGGTAGGAGAGGTCGCGGCCACCCATCCGCGCGCGGCAGTAGCGGACTACCACGGGCTCGATCATCTGGAGCAGGCAGTGGATCGCAGCCGGGTTGCCCTCACCGGCGTCCTTCACTACCGGATCGAGGTCCTCCTTGGCGAGGCGCCCGCTGGGCCGGGGTCGCGACTCCAGCGTGGCGTACCGCTCGTTGATGTACTGCTCGCTGTGACCGGTTGTGCGGGCCGTGCCGGGGGAGGGCTCGGTCCGGTGTGCGCGATCCAGCACGGCCGCCACCGCATCGGGCGAGACCTTCGCGGCCAGCTGGCGCGCGCCGCGGGTGCCTACCGAGGACCGGTTCACCAGTGCTTCCGCGTGTTCCCGGGAAATCACCGCTGCACTCGATTCAGGCATGCAGGTCTCCTTCGCGCTGCAATTCCTTGATGTAGGAGCGGTAGGCGGCGCGAACGCCGCGCACCGCCTTGAGTGTGTAAGTCGCGGTCTCGCTGTTGATCAGCTCGACGATGGCGGGGACGTCGTAGCCGAGAACCAGGTAGTTCAGCACGACGCGGGCCACATCCGGTGGCACTCCCAGCTTGCCCAGCTTCCCGAGCTTGCCGGTCAGCGCGACGTCGATGTCCATCTTGGCGAGGGCGACGCGCTCGGCCGATGGGACGCTGGCTTCGTGCCAGTCGAACCCGGACACGAACACGTCACGCTCGGCGCGTCGGCGCGTGCTCAGCTGCTTGCGACAGGAGTTGGCGAAGCACAGCACGCACGAGCCGAGGAAGTAGGTGGACAGCCGGGCGCCCCGGTCCGGGCGCCAGCCGTCATCCTGCAGGGCACGTTCCTGGAACAGCCGAACCCCTGCGCCGACTGTTTCGTACGCCAGCTCGATCTGCTCGTCCCGGGCGAACTCCGGTCGCGGCGGCCGTACCGGTCGGCCCTTCTCGGTGGCCCGGCGGTAGATCTCCCCCGTGCTGATCCAGGCGCCGATGACTCCGACGCCGTAGCCGGCAAGACGGTTCTCCAGCTCCGACCACACCAGCCCGTCGAAGCCGTCGGCTTCCAGCGCGCATTGCAGCTCCAGGTCGGGAACCGACATTCGCCGCGCCGGGCCTTGCCCCATCCACAGCTCATCGGCCGGCGCGGGGCCGTCCGGCAGCACCAGGTCGAGCAACTCCTCCAGCTCTGCGCGACGGCGAGTCTCCGCCACGGGCGCTACCTGCCGCAGTGGCGGCAGGCCCCGCCCGCGAGGCGCCCTTTCGAGCGCATGATCTTTCTCGAACGTCATAGAAGTTGCTCTCCGGTGGATGAGCGGTGACATGGCGGCTACCGGCGCCCGCGAAGACCTCGGTAAACCCGGACGTCAGCTTTATAGGTGCGCTCGAACGCACGCCAGCCCATCACGTTACTCTTTCGTTATATTCTACTTGTAACAACCGAACGCAAGCCTGATGTAGTCACTTCTAGCGACTGGCCCCGCTGGAGGGGTTTCAGAGCTTAAGTGCGTACCGCGTCACAATCCGTGATCATCGCTTGTGAGCGGTCGTCGGCTTTCGTGCCAGCGTCGAGCCATGACGTCGACTTCTAAACCCGTGGGGTACGGCATGAGGATGATGTCGGCGGGCCACGTCAACAGTGCGAGCGCGACGATGTCATCGGTCGGGAGCGCATCCTTGGAAGCGGCGGGATCCGCTGGGGACCTTGACCGGAGTGCTCGGCGACGGCGTGGGCGTCGATCCGTTCCGGCGAGGCTCGCTACAGCCAGGACTGGGAGGCTAGCCGGGCAGCCGTTCGCGGCATGCCACGCCGGTGTTCTGGTCAGTCGCCGATCTAGCGGTGGCCACGTCGTCCTCCTGCAGGGCGAGCTTGCCCCCTGAAGGGGAGGCGGGTCGATGCACCCGGCCGCGACGCCATCGGGGTTGTCCGGTCCGGACACCGACGCGGGCAGGCTTCCTGCCGCCAGCGCAGCTGGAACCAGCGCAGCTGGAACGGGGCGATCGGGCTGCGCTGACTCCTCGATGACGATCGCGCGGGCAGGCCTTTGATCTTCGTGCAGCCGAGGTCACTGAGTGATCGCACCGGCTATTTCAAGTTGCGGTGTGGGCATCGCGATCGCGATGGTCTTGTCGTCGTGCCGTTTCGCACGCGGCAGGTTCACCCCCGCAGGGTCGTCCCGAGCCTCCCAGTTCTCGCATCGACGCAGGATCTGTTCGAGGACCTCAGGATCAACGGATGCCAGCTGCGGCCAGTCGTCCAGGTGAAGGTGCTGCATAGGCCTGTACGCGCCATCGGTGGCCAAACCGACCCACGGAACGTCGATTGTTCGGAAGCGGTGAACGAGGGCGTTCCGGGCTGCAGCAGGCTCCGCCTCAGCGATCCAGTATCCCCCCGGCCGGTTGCGACAAGCGGCCTGCTGCGTCTGCAGCTCGCGCAGGATAGCTCGGTGAGCCGCGTCGAACCCGAAGCCACGGGCGAGGCGCCGCCGGTACCGCCTGCTTGGCTCAAGATCGAGCAGGCTCAGTCGCCTGTCCGTAATTTCCGCCTCGGGCAGCACGACGAGGTTGTCACCCAGCAGCAACAGATCGAGCCAACCGTCGTGCTCACGCAGAATCGTTACCGTGCTCGAGGGCGACTTGCCTGGGCAAAGATCCAGGCGTGCCGCGACGTCGTGGATTGCCTCCTCAAGGACCTCGACAAGATCTGCCCCGGGCGCGTGGACGAGGTGGTCTTTCAGTTGTGCGCCGAGCTCCGCGGCATAGACCGCCGGAGGAACTGGCACCGGCACGAACGCCGAGGCCCCGTCGAGCATGATTACCCCGTTGGCCATGGTGACGATCTTGTCGTCGCTAGTGTGGATTGCAGGAAGCTGAGCGGATGCTGTCTCCACGTGGCTCACCACATGAAGGGGCCGGCGAGGAGCTCGCTGGCAGTGACGTGCCGGTCGTTGACGAAGCAACGAATCACCATCGAGCAGGACGCGTCACCGGTCATGGCGAACAGCGCTGCGAGATTGTTGGCCAGGAAATGAGCGGCACCGAGCGAGCCAATCGTGTGAATCCCGGCGATGTGCACGACCACTCGCCCGTCCCGGATTTGCCTTGCAAGATAGGCAATGTCGCCAGATTGCGGCGCGGGTTCATCCGCCGGAGAGCCGTGCCGAACACTGCTGCCTGCCTCCTCGATCCACCAGCGAGATCCGGACTGGACCATGCGCAGCGCCGGGCCGGCGTCGAGCAGATGCGCACCGACTGGTGCCGACTTCGGTCCACACACGACAACGGCGTCGCCGTCAGGGAGCGCTGCCTGCTCGGGTTCGATCTGACGACGGGTGACAACGAAGGACAAGGAGTGGAGCAGCTCGGCCAACTGGCCGGCGGCCTCGGCGTCTTCGGCTGCAATCAGAGGCCTTTCCCGATCGGTGGTTTGATAGCGGAACGGGACGCTGATACTGACCGGGCCATGGCCATAGAAGAGGCGTTCGGCAACCGGTGCTGTCTTCATCAGCTGTGAGAGCCGACTCTTGGTCAGCCCGACTTCCGGGGCGATGTCCTTGTCCTTCATGTCGAGGTCGGTTCGAGCGCACTCGATCGCGTGTCGGCGGATGCGGGCAAGCTCAGCGGCCAACTGGTTGTAGTACGTCAGCAATTCGGTCGCACGGCGCCCACGGCGCAGCGGATCCGGGTCACTACGCAGCTCATCGAACTCGCGGTCGATACTCACCCAGCGAGTTTAGACCCCTTGACTAGCTCGCTCACCGACGCCTAGCATCTGGTTGACACCCCTAAACCAAGCAGTTGAGACACACGAGAATCGAGTTGAGGGGTATCAACCGTAGCGAAGGGACCCGGATGACACGAGCAGGACGACTGCGCCACGCGCACCTGACCGCACCGCCCACCAAAGCGCCTTCTACTCCATGACCGTTTATGACAACTGGCGTCGTCCGCTCGACGACATCCACTAGACGCACAATCGTGCAGGTCAGGCAATCCGACGAGGCTGGGCTGCCCGTATCGACCAGCCGACGACGGAGACCTTCCGACCACGGACGAGCGGCGGAGTCGAGGGAGAGTCAAGTCGGCACACAGAAGACCGCAGACCACGGCGTCGCAATACATGCAGCCGCCTGCCGACTCGCATCCTCAGCCCCCAGCGAGTTCGATCGCGAAAGGAGCCCATTTGATGACCGCAATCCTGACTGCATCCAGGAACTCCCTGTCCGATCTCGTCACCCGTATGAAGCGTGTGAACCACCGGCTCGATCACGAGGCCAAGTTGATCGCCGATCTGCGGCGATCAAGCTTGACCCCTGCATGCTTCGTGCCGGGCATCGAGCACCACGCCGCCGCAGCGATCATCCGCGCCGGCCTGCCCGCCATCGAACACCACCGCCGCCCGCTGCAGCCGCGCATCGACGAGCACCTGTTCCTCGACGTCGCTGCCCGGACAGGAGTGCGAATCCTGGCCTGCTGGGACGACCGTGCGCACCGCGTGCGGATGCAAGTCGCCGAGGTCGGCGAACCGGACCTGTGGGACCGCATCGTCGTCCTCTTCACCCAGTGGGAGATGAATGGCCGTCCGGTTCCGGTCACAACCAGGACGCATGGATCGGCCTCGTGACTCTCGCAACCGAGGTCCCGACGGGCACGCCAGCGGGCGGTTCGCCCGCGCCGCCGCACGCGACAGCTGTGGTCCGTGCATTCACCACCATTCCGCCCGGCGGCTACCAGCACCCAGTGTTGGCGGCTGCTGCGGCGCTAGCCGCCGAATCCCGGTTACGCGCCAGCGACTATCGGATCGTCTGCGATCCCCGGGCCGACGATCCGATAGTCGCTTCGGCCGCGCGGACTGTGCGTTCCCGGGACGCCGAGTGCGCTGTGCTGGTCGACCGGATAGACCGGTGGGCCGCCACGAAACTCGCCGAAGGCCGCGCAGGGGTGCTGCACACCGAGTCGCTCGGGCAGCTCATCAACCGGATGGTGACGGTCTGGATGCGCGGCCAACTCTTGGCCGACACCTGCACCTCCGCGACCGACGCGCAGGTGCGGGTCGCCTCGGCGCAGCTGGGTGAGCTGGGCCGCGCCTACGACGACCTGATCACCGACCTGAGGTTGGGGCGGCGCCGTCTTCCGGAGCTGCAGACGCCTACCGGGCCACAGGGAATGGCGTGAACCTCGATGGAGGGGGCGAACATCCGGCCGATGGCCGGAGTGATGGTCGCGGCGGACAGCCCGGCCGGGCGAGCTGCCGAGGCGATCAACGAGCTGACACGGCACCTGCCGGAACCCGATGCACCTGCGGTCTGTCCGACGTGCGCGGGCCGGTTCTGGCCCTGCACGTACTTCCACGACGCCGCCCATCGCTTGCACACCGCACGGCTGCGAGTCGGCGACGTGGTCCCGCTGGAATTGCACCCTCGCTTGTGGCCGCAGGGCGCAAATTCTGCGTCGCCCGGGACGAATGCATGGCCATCCAACTCCCCTGACTAGGAGACCGACCGTGGATGAAGTTCTGAGCTCAGCCTTGCAGAGCGCAGTGTGCGGGCGGCTGGATTACCTCGACCGGCTCTGCCACGAGGGCGATGAGCAGTCCAAGGCCGCGCTCGCCAACACCGAGATCACCCGCTTGACTGAGGCGTGGCGGAGCCTGCTGGCCGCACACCAGCCGGACAAGCGCGGCCGGTGCCCGGAGTGCTCGGGCCGCCGCCAGCCCCGGCGCCATCCCTGTTCCGTGTGGACCATCGCCCACCAGCACTTGCTCGCAGCCGACAGTCCGTCCGCGACCCGAAACTTAGACGTGCCACTGTCACCGGTCGGTCGGCCGTCGCGACGCTGGAAGCTTCGTGACCCGGGGCACACCGCATCCCCCACTCGTGGCGCACCCCAGCTTTCCGAGCGCGCAGGCCGCAAAACTGTCACCCCTCTTTGAGAGAGTAACCACGTGAACACACTCCGACACGACGACGCTAGCGCCGCGACGTTCCGCGATGCTCTGGTTGACACGCTTCTCGCCAACAAGATGATCACCTCGCCGCTGGTGGAGCGAGCCTTCCGCACGGTCCCCCGGCACCTGTTTGTCGTCGAGGGCACACCGCTGGAAGTCACCTATAACGTCGACAACTCGGTCGCGATCAAGCGCGACCCGGACGGCGTGGTCATCTCCTCGACCAGCGCGGCCTACATCCAGGCCCGAATGATCGAGCAGGCCGCCCTCGGTCCGGGCATGAGCGTGCTGGAGATCGGATCCGGTGGCTTTAATGCCGCTCTGCTGGCCGAGATCGTCGGTCCGCAGGGGCGGGTGGTCAGCGTGGACATCGACGCGGAGGTCACCGACCGCGCCCGCGACCTGCTGAAGCAGACCGGATACAGCGACCGGGTCGACGTGGTGCTCGCAGACGCGGAGAACCCGCTGCTGGGGCTGGACGAACCGTTCGACGCGATCCTGGTGACGGTCGGGGCCTGGGACCTGGCGCCAGCGTGGCTGGAACACCTATCCGCGGGCGGCACGATCGTCGTTCCATTGCGGATGAACGGGATCACCCGCGTCATCGGCTTTCGCCGAGAGCGCGACCACCTGGTGAGCACGTCGTCCGAGGTCGCCGGGTTCGTCGCGATGCAAGGCGAGGGCGCCCGCGACGAGCGAGTCTTCCTGCTACCTGACCGCAACGGTCACCACGTCAAGCTGCGCTTCGAAGGAGAGGTGCCGGACGCGGTGAACCTGCTGGACGGAGTGCTGGCGACCGAACGCACCGAGGCATGGTCCGGTGTCACGATCAAGCACGGCGTGTCCTTCGCCGACCTGCACTTGTGGCTCGCGGTGTCTCTGCCCGGCTTCTGCAAGCTGGCCGTGGACGAAGGCACCGACCTGGCCGCCGAACGCAAGGGCTGGTTCCCCTTCGGCATGGTGCACGGTGACTCGTTCGCCTACCTGGCTGTCCGCCCCATTCCCGAAGGCGGCGAAGCGGAGTTCGGCGCACGTGCCTACGGCGCGCACGGTGAGGCTGCTGCCGCCGCGATGGTCAACCAGATCCAGGCGTGGAATCGCCAGGCCCGCGCCGTCGAGCCGACCTTCACCTACTGGCCAAACGGCGCCGACCGTCCCGAATTCGGCAAGGACACGGCCGTGATGGTCAAAACGCACGGTGTGGCCACGATCTCCTGGTCACCGGCGGCCGACGCCACTCGGTGACCAGGTCGCCCTGCACAACCCGAGAAGTGAAGGAGTGAATCGAATGTCGGCAGCACTGGTACTTGAGCACGTTGAGTCCCCGGACTCCTCGGCCGGCCCCGTGGATGACGCGGAGTTCGAGCTGGACCTGCGCGTGGTGGAGTCCACCACGAAGCTCGTGATCACGATGTGCGACACGAGCGACGGCTGCGGCAGCACCTGCAGCACCAGCGCGTGCACCACGTTTTCCAACGACCCGTACTGATCCACCCCCTGCCGTCGGCGTCCGGGTCTGGCCCGGGCGCCGACGGCAAAGGGTGCCCTTGATCGTGACCAGGTGAGGAAAGCCGACCGCCATGACCGTGTCCCCGCGTTACCAGCATGCCGGCATCCTCCTGGCCCGCGTCACCACAGACCCCGGTGACCTCGACCCACCGACCCAGCTGAATCCGGCCGACGCAGCCGCGGTCGAGCAGGAAGGCCGCGCGTGGCTGGCGAAAGTGTGGGCGCGCCCGGAGGTGCGAGACGCGGTGGCGCTGGCTAGCCCCGTCCTCGGCGCCCGCGTCGACCGCATCGTCAGCGACGGCGCCATCGGGGGCACGGTAAAGGAGTTACGTCGTGCCGTGGTGTCTGTGGCGTCCTACTTGTTGCGCTGGCAGCGGCGGTCGACGCCGTTCGGCCTGTTCGCTGGCGTCGGCATTGTCGACATCGGTCCCGCGAGGTCCGCCGTAGGCACGCGGCATCGGGCCGTGGCACGGGTGGACGGCGACTGGCTCACCGCGCTGATCGACCGGCTCGAACGGCATCCCGCCCTGCGCCGGCGTCTGACGGTTGTGGTGGACGACGCGCGGATCGTGCGCGATGAACGGGTGATCGTGCATCGCCGGGCCGGGGTCGGTGCCGCTACACCCGGGCCGCTGCGGGAGTCCTCGGTGCGACTCACCCGCCCGGTGCGGTTCGCGCTGGCCGCGGCCGGTGCGCCGACCCGCTTCGACACCCTCGCCGATCGTATGACCGGCGAGTTCCCGTCCGCGTCGCCCGGCAAGATCGACGCCTTGCTGCACGGCCTGGTCAACGCCGGCGCCCTGATCACGAGCCTGCGGCCGCCGATGACCAGCGTCGACACCGTGTCCCACCTGATCGATGCCTTGCGCGCGGCCGAAGCGGACACTCTCGACGACGTCGCCGCGGTCCTGCGTGACCTCGATGCGCTCAACGTCGACCTCGCCCGGCACAACCGCGTTGAGGACCCTGATCAGGTACGGGACATCCGCGTGGCGATCGCGATCCGAATGCGTGCCCTAGTCCCCGATGCCCGCGATGTACTGGCCGTTGACGTGCGCCTCGACGCGGCGATCACCCTGCCCGCGCGGGTGCTCTACGAGGCCACGCAGGCCGCCACCGTGCTGCTGCAGACCACGACACAGCCGTTCGGGACGGCCGCATGGCTGGACTACCAGGCCCGCTTCCTCGCCCGCTACGGTCCCGGCGCGCTCGTACCGGTGCGGGACCTGATCGCCGAGTCCGGCCTTGGCTACCCGGCAGGCTACCTCGGCGCACCCCGAGCCCGGCCCGCGTGGCGTGCGCTGACCGACCGCGACGCCGCCCTCCTCGCGCTGATCCAGCAGGCCACCCTGTCCGGAGCGCAGGAGATCGAACTGACCGACAGCGACGTCGAGGCCCTGACCGTCGGGGAGCACGCCGACACCAATCCGCCTCAACGGATCGAATTGGGCGTCGCCGTCCATGCCACATCGACGGCGGCGATTGACCGCGGCGAGTTCCAGTTGCAGGTCATGGCCGCGCCCCGCGCGTACACCAGCATGGCCGGCCGATTCGCCGACCTGCTCGACGACGTCGACCAGGCCCGGCTGGTCGCGACCTACAGTGCACCACAGTCTCCGTCGCATCAGGACGTTCCGGCCACGGCGGCCATGAACGTGGTGGCCGTGCAGCTGTCGTTCCCGCCGCGCCGACCGCACAACGAGAACGTGGCGCGGGTGCCGCCACAGCTGGACAACGTCGTGTCGCTGTCGGAGCATCCCGATCCGATGCGCCCTGACCTGACCGCCATCGGGGTGGACGACTTGGCGGTCACTGCCGACGCCGAGCAGCTGTATCTGGTGCAGCTCTCCACCGGTCGGCGGGTGGTACCTCGGATTCCGCACGCGCTGGACACCTCGGTGCAGAGCCCGCCGCTGGCCCGGTTCCTCGCCGAGGTCGCCGACGCGCGCAGCGCGGTGTTTCGCGGCTTCGATCTCGGCGCCGCCCGGGTTCTGCCCTACGTTCCTCGCATCCGCTACCGCCGCTCGGTCCTGGCCGCCGGTCGCTGGCTCCTCTCCGACACCGACCTGGCCGTGCGTCCCGTTGCGGCAGATGATGACGAGGCGTTGCGGGCGTGGCGGCAGCGATGGCGGGTACCGGCCCGGGTGGTGCTTGTCCACGGCGAGCTCCGCCTGCCCGTAGACCTCGACCTGGCCCTCGACCGCGCGCTGCTGCGTTCCCGCCTGGCGCGAGCGGGCCGGGTCGAATTGCACGAAGACGGCCCGCCGGACGGGCAAGGGTGGATCGGGCGACCGGCAGAGCTGCTGATCCCGATGACCGCTATCGCTCCGCCAGACCGGCCCTTACCCGCCACCGCCGCTTCCGGTGCCGTCCTGCAGCCCGGTGACTCCGCCCTGGTGCACGCGCAGATCGTCGGCAACCCGGCACGCTTCGACGAGATCCTCACCGCGCACCTGCCCCGGTTCGCCGCCGAACTCCACGACGCCGGTGACTCGAACAGCCTGGTCGCGTCGTGGTGGGTGCGACGGCACCGCGACATGATCCGGCCCGAGGCCGACCAGCATCTCGCGGTGTTCTTGCGCCTGACCGATCCGCGGCACTACGGCGCCGTCGCTGCGCGGCTGGCCGCGTTCGCGGCCGACCTCGATTCCCGCGGGCTTCCCGGCCAGCTCACGCTCGCCCCCGCGCCGCAGCACCCCGCCCGCTACGGCGACGGCCCCGCGCGCACCGCCGCGGAGCAGGTCTTCGCCGCCGACACCGCAGCCGCTGTCGCTCAGCTCAGCGCGGCGCAGGTGTCCGGGATTCCCGCCCAAGCGCTGGCAGCGACGTCAATGGCGCACCTGGCCAGGACCTTCGCACCTGACTCACAGACCGGGTACCGGGCACTGCTGGGATGCCTACCGCAGGAGCAAGGGCCGCTGGACCGTGAGCTGCGCGACCACGCGCTCACGCTGGCCGACCCTGACCAGCAATACCGCGCGGTTCGTGCGATGTCGGGTGGCGACGTGGTCGGCACCGCCTGGCGGGCTCGCGACACCGCGCTGCACGCCTACCACGACGCCCTTGTCCAGCAGGGGCGAGAGCCTGGCGGAGTGCTGCGGACGTTGCTGCACGAGCACCACGTCCGCGCCGTCGGCGTCGATCCGACGTTTGAGAAGGACACCGGCCGACTTGCCCGCGTCGTCGCCCTGCGTCTGCTCGCCCTGGCCGGTGCCCGGTGACGCACGAACCGAACCGGAGCTCGGACGATGGGGTGACGTTGACCCTTGACGAGGTGGCCGGTCAGTCTCTGGCCCGCGGCGCGGTCGCGGAGGCGCTGCTGCACGTCGAACGCGCCTGGATCGGCACCGGCAGCTGGACCATGGCGCAGGCCCACGTCCGCCGGGTGGCGGCGGGGCCGGTCGACGCCGCCGACCACACCGGCCTGTACTACGGGGCGCCCGCGGTCGCGTTCCTGCTGCACGCCGCCGCCAGCCGCCACCCCAGCTACCACGCGGCCAGCCAAACGATGGACGAGCACGTGCTGCGGCTGACCCGCCGGCGGCTGGCCACCGCCGCCACCCGCATCGACCGCAGCCAAGCCGCAACGTTCGCTGAATACGACCTGTTCTACGGTCTCACCGGCATCGGCGCTCTGCTGCTGCGCCGTCACCCTGACAGCGACGAGCTGGCCGGGATTCTGCGGTACGTGGTCACTCTGGTCACGCGGCCTCGCCACGAGGACGGCGTCGCGCTGCCGGGCTGGTGGGTGGCTCACGACCCGGACGAGATCCTGCCGACTCCTGGCGGTCACGCGAACTTCGGCATGGCCCACGGTGCAGCAGGGTTGTTGTCATTGATTGCCCTGGCCACTTTGCGCTGCCGCGTGGTCGACGGCCAGCACTACGCGATCGCCGCACTCACTCAGTGGTTCGATCGGTGGCGCCAGGACGGACCGGAAGGACCGTGGTGGCCGCAATGGATCACCCGCGATGAGCTGCGCACGGGCCGCCCGGTCCTTAACGGTTCTGGTCGGGCCTCCTGGTGCTACGGGACGGTCGGCATCGCCCGCGCCCAGCAGCTGGCCGCCTTGGCCACTGGCGACACTCAGCGTCAGGAAGCCGCCGAGAACGCCCTGGCCGCGAGCCTGACCGACACCCAGCTCGACCGGATCACCGAGCCGGGTCTGTGCCACGGCATCGCCGGGGTGTTCCAGACGTCCTTCCGCGCCTGCCTTGACGCCCGCAGTCCTGCCCTCGCCCGACGGCTTCCGGCGCTCGCCGAACGAATCGCCAGGCACACGCGGTCGCTTGGCGACGAGGCGAACGGACTGCTCACTGGACGCGCCGGCGTGGACCTGGCACTCGAGACCGCGCGGCACAGCACGCCGCCTCACACAGGATGGGACGCATGCCTGCTGATCACCTAGCCACCCCGCCCCAGACGACCCCGCCCACCGGCCTCAACGCAGCCGTGCTGGCGGTGCTCGCGGGTGCCGACCCAGCCGCCGTCGCCACCCGCCACGCGCTGGGTCTGGCCGACCTCGACGACGCTGTAGCGACCTACCAGGCCGCCGGACTCGCATCGTTGGAAAAACGAGCTGACGACGCTTGGTACCAGGTGCGTGTCCAGTTCACCGACTGGTCGGCCGCTGAGACGGCCGGCGCGACGACTCTCGGCCCGGCCCTCGACCGGCTCCGCGCCGACGGCGCGACGGCCGGCTGGTGGTTTCTGCGCAAACACCCCTGCTGGCGGCTGCGCCTGCTGCGCGCGGACGCCGCGGCCGTCGACAGTGCGCTCGACGAACTGACCAGCAGCGGCGTCCTTGCTCGCTGGTGGCCGACGATGTACGAGCCGGAGACCGCCGCCTTTGGCGGCCCCACCGCCATGGACAGCGTTCACGACCTCTTCTGCGCAGACAGTGCAGGCGTGCTCGACTATCTGCGCCAGGACACGCCCGGCCTCGGCCGCCGGGAACTGTCCATCCTGCTTCTAAGCGGACTGATGCGTACCGCCGGGCTCGACGCTTTCGAGTGCGGTGACGTCTTCGACCGAGTCGCACGGCTGCGCCCCGCACCTTCCGAAGCCGACGCCGCGCGCACCGACACGCTGGCGGACAACGTGCGTGTGCTCCTGTCGATCCCCGACCTGGCCGACAGCGCGTTGTTCGCCCCCGATGGGCCGGGAGCGCACGCCGAGCCATGGCTCGCTGCGTTGTGCGCCGCTAGCGGACGGCTCGGTCATGCGGCCGCCGCCGGGCACTTGGACCGCGGCCTGCGGGCCATCATCAGTCACGTGGTGATCTTCCATTGGAACCGCTTCGGCCTCTCCGCCACTAGCCAGGGCATTCTCGCCCGCGCGGCGGCCACAGCGCTCCTGCCCCGGAACTAATCATCAATCCGACGCCAAACGCGTCCACGTTGACCGCCGTGATCTTCGCCTTTCCGCTGTTAAAGGCCCCGCCCCGTCTGCCCCTTCCTACCGCTCGAATCACGCAGATCGCCGACATCGCGCACGCCGCCGGGCAGCAACCTGCTCAGCGGTTGACCGTCGGCATCGACCTGCTCGTCGACCGCCACACATTGCTCGGCAGGACCAATTTCGGCCGCTGGTTCGGCCAGTCCGCGAAACCAAACTCTGATGGGCAAACCTCTGAGCCGCGCGGGTTAGCCAGACGCTGCTCATTCACCAGGCGGATGACCACGTCTATGCGGCACCATGGGTGCCTATGGCAGCCAGTCAACCTACTCTCATCGCTACGTCCATGGGGCTGAACCGCGCACGCGAGCCTTGGGCTCCCGGCCCTGTTTTCGGCTACGCCATCGAACTCGCGCAGCCGGCGAAGACGCCGAAACTGTGCGTAATCACAACGGCTGGCGGCGACCAAGCCGAAACGATCACCCGGTTCGAACAGGCTTTCGCCGAGAATGACGTCGAGCTCTCCGTTCTCGCGCTGTTCGACCGTCCCAGTGTCACGGACGTCTCTGAGCATCTCCGCGCTCAGGACGTCGTCTGGTGCGACCGCGGCAGCTTGGTGAATCTGCTCGCGGTGTGGCGCGCGCACGGTCTCGACAAGGTACTACGCGAGTGCTGGGAAGAAGGCGTTGTACTCGGCGGTGAGTCCGCCGGCTCGCTGTGCTGGTTCAGCGCTTCGACCACCGACTCCTTCGGACCAGTGCGCCCGCATCACGACGGGCTCGGGCTCCTGCCATTCGCCAATTCAGTGCATTACGGCGACCGGCGCGAACAGTTCCACGACCTACTCGCCGACGGCAGCATCACCACCGGCTATGCCACTGACGCCGGTGCGGGGCTGCACTTCGAGGGCGCCAAGCTGGTCACGGCGATCAGCGACCGCCCGCGTGCCGGCGCTTACGAGGTTCACCGCGGCCCGGATGGGCGTGTGCACGAAACGCAACTGGAAGTGCGTCGACTCAAACGAGCTTGACGGCACCCAGCGGCATCCGGTGCAGCAACTCGGCGACGTCGTCCCGACGGTGCCACTGCTGCAGCGGCACCAGCGCGCGACGAATTTCCCGCGACGTCGACTGCGACTCGATGGCTTTGGCCTGCTCGAGAGCGTTCATGGCCAGCTGAGCTGCTTGAGTCGGCAAACCGACGTTCGCGTAAGCGTGGGCAAGCTTTCCGGTAGTGATCGCCGCAGTCCGCGGCGAGGCCGCCGACAGTCGGGACAGCCGTGGCTGAAGGACGTCGATTGCCTGCTCACCGCGACCGAGATGGACGGCGCAGGTCGCCTGGAAGATTGCGTAGAGGTCGTCGCCAGGAACGCTTCGCTGGCCCAGTTCGCCAGCACTCTCGTCGTGGCCCGCAGCCAGCAGTTCCATCGCGGTATCCAGCGCGCGGGCACTGGCGTCGGCGTTGTGCGCGATGGCGTGGCCGAACGCGGCCTGCTTGGCCGCCAGGCCGCGGATGCGCGCAGGGACGCCTGGCATGGCCAGCGCGGTCTCGGCGAGTTCGATTGCCCGGCCGCTGTCATCCGCAGCTGTGAGCACCAGCATCGACCGGCGGACGTAGGTGTAGCCGGCTAAGCCGTTCCAACCGCCGATCTGGGCCCATTCACCCGCACGGTCGAGCCAAAACAGCGCATCCTCCGTCCGTCCCGCCTCCTCGTTGAGCCAACTCAGTGACTCTGCGTAGCGACCCTGCAGGGCAAGAAAGGCTCGCCTCAGCGCGCCAGAAGTGCGTCGGCGCAGTAGGTCCAGCACAACGGCGCGCCCGGCCATAGCGTCGATGAGCCGCGTCGGCGCCATCGTGCGGACGGCAATCTGATAGCCCTCGAACGCTGCAGTGTAGTCGGCAAGCAGACCCTGAGTCGGCGTCAGCGCCGAAACAGTCTGCTCGAGCGCGATGGCCGCCGAGCTGCCGAGCAAGCCCACTCCAACGGTGGCCAGGAGCTGCCGTCGCGATACCGCCATCGGCGGACCTCCTCCCGGTAGCTGGACCAACACCAATCCATCCGGTGATACCCGCCCGCCGGTCAGGTGACTCGTGACGTCGCCGTTGTGCAGCAGATCCGTGACCATCGAACCTGTCAGATAGACCTCGTCTAGCGCTATGGCTAACCAGCGCGGCAGCGCGCGTAGGCCTGATTCGATCTTCGACAAGAGCGACTGGTCGCACCCGGCACGCCGGGCCACAAAACCCTGAGTGAGATTCCGGGTTACACGCAGTTGCCGCAGCACCGCACCCAAGGCGGTATCTCCCGGCATCGCGTCTCCTCACATGACTGTTTATGACAACTGTCGACGTCTGCTCGACGACATCCAGTGAAACACACAATCGTGCAGGTCAGGCACTCCGACGAGCCGGGCCACCCACACTGCGCTTACAGCCCGACGACGGAGACCTTCCGAGCACGAGGGAAGACGGCGGAGACAGAGTGACCAACTTCGACAACAACCCTACCGAAATGCCTGTTCCGTACGGCCCCTTAGGAGAGGTCGCCTACGGCTACATGCGAGTTCCATGCAGGATTTCGGACCGCAAGGTCAAGGCGATGGAGGCGCGCATGCGTGCCCTCGCGGATCGACACGGCTGGACGCTGGCTCAAATTTTCTCGGAGTTCAATTGCGGTTCTCACAGTGCGTTCGACGAGCTGCTCACCGCGTTGGAGTCCGCGCCGTCGCGAACGGTTGTCGTGCCGAACCTGCGCCATCTCGCCATCAACCCCTTTTTGCAGGATCAGATGATCCTGCAACTAGAGGGCTGGGATAGTGACCAAGGCCTTGGGGTTCTTGACCTGGAGGAGTACGAGAACGTGGGTTGTCCGGCGACGAAGCTGGGAGACGTCGAGATCCCCAGTGCAAGGAGGGGCAGTCGAGAAAGACGCCTTGCCAGCCATTCGCAGAGCCGCGTCGGCTAGCGACCGCCGGAGTTATACGGCCTTTCGTGAAGATCTTTAAGCATTACATCGAATGTCGGTGCGCCGGGCAAGGGGTTGGACTTCTGGGCCACGCGGTGCCACCCCCAAGCACGGTAGGCGTGCTGGGCAGGATGCGCGTCGGGCAGCACGGTCAGCGTGGCCCGTTGTTCAGGTCGTCCGTCCAGCAGGCGATCGTGCAGCCGCTTGGCGATACCCCGCCGGCGCCAGGGTCGTGACACCAGCAGCTCGACGAGCGCGAACGTCCGGCCAGGCCACTCGGTCACCAGCTCAGTGTCGACGGGCGTCGTCACCGTCGTCCACCACGGAGTGTTCGGCTGCAGCGTGACGCCGAACGCGTAGCCGACGACGTCGCCGCCGGCGCGGGCGACCACGAGATCGAACCCCGGAGCCTGGCGCTGGGCTGCGAAGCGTTCGGCGAACAACTGAGCGTGCTCCTTACCCCAGAAGTAGGGCGGCTCGGCGTACACGCTCGAGTAGATGTCGGTCAACGTGGACTTCAGTCCCGCCGCCTGGTCGGCGACCTGGTCGATCGACGTAGGCGTTTCGCTGGCTGGAGCGGTCACGAAGTCCCTCCCTGGGCGGAGTCCTGAACGTAGGCAGTCAGAGCTTCAACGAAATCGGAGACCTCCGCAACGGCCCCGTAGTCCTTGTTCAGTGGACCGGCCAGACCAATCAACCACTTCGTCACCACGGTAGACCGCATCTCACTGGCCTGCCGCAGAGCACTGATTCCGATCCGGGCTGCCTCCGCTGGCTCATGCTGAGCGAGTCGGATTCGACCCAGCCGGAGTTCATCCAGGATCCGGCTGCGCAGGTAGATTCCTCCGCGGGCGTCGATGGTGTTGGCGACATGCTGCTCAGCCTGAGCGGCGTAGGTGGTCGAGAGCGCGTGCCGCCGTTCTGCCAGCGCCAGCTCGGTGAAGGCATTGGCCGCCAGGCACTCAGCCTCGGCGCGATTGAGGTAGTGAACCCAATCCGGCTTGTCCGATGACGCGTTGTCGAACGTGTCGAGGCAGGCGTCGATCGCGCGCCGCGCTGATGAGGCCTCCGCGGGCCCGAGCTGCGCGCAGGCTCGCGCCTCGAGCCCGAACAGCTCCGATCGGACCAGCGCGTTCCCGTTGCGCGGCAGGGTCGCGACCGCCGTACGCACCAGCGACAGGCTTTCGTCGTACCACCCCAGTGCCGTCGACATCTGCGTCATGTCGCCGATGATCTTGGCTCCGAGGTCGGCGGCGCCCGCGTGCCGGCACGCGTCGAGCGCGAGGAGGTAATAGCGCTGGGCCAGCCCGAAAGCGCCAGTGTCGTAGGTCATCCAGCCGGCCAGCTGCGCCAGCTCGGCGACCACCTGCAGCAATCGCCGGTGCGTCGCTGGGGATGCCGGCTGGCTCGCGGCCTCGGCCACCGCGACCAGCTGACCGACCACCGCCTTGCGGTGTAGCCCGCCGCGGCCGGAGGAATCCCATTGTCGGAAGAAGACCACCGACTGCTCCAAGCCTCCCATCTCCGGGTCGCCGAGCTGATCGGCTTGCACCTGCACGAGCGGGAGCGACGCCGTCCACCGGCGGACCTGCTGGACGAGCTGCTCACCCGCCAGCAGCGACAGCCCCACGAGAACCGACCGCCTGGTCGCCATGTCCCTCGCCGCGAATTCCTCGATCGTGCGCACCGTGTCGTCAAGCGAGGCGTCGAACTCGCCTCCCGGCACCTCCAGACTTACGTCGGCAGGCAGCGCGCTGTCAACGGTAGTAACCGACGCCTTTGACAGCGCGGTCGCCTGCCGATGCTCACGCACTCCTTGCGCGAAACGCTCCTGCCCGTCCTCTCCGGCTCTGGCCAAGGCCGTGTCGAGGATCGCCTGCGACACGGGTGCCGGCGTGATGGTTTCTCCGCGAGCTTCCCAGCCGCTCACCGTCGTGGCTGCCACGCCAAGTCTGGAAGCGAATTCGCGAAGAGTCATCCGCATCGCGGCGCGCAGGATCGCCGCTTCACGTCCGGTCCAATGCAGCTGGGTCATGTCCAAACCTTCGTCAGATCACTGATAGGTAACGAAGCAGGGTGGCTTGGGTGTAGCACGGCTGTGGCAGCACGTTGTTCCCATGCGACGCCTGGACCACGAAACTAACCCCCGCCACTCATTCGAGGTCATCTCAACACCAAACCTCTGTCAGAAGGAGCACGCACCGTTGCCTACCAACAACCTATTGGGTGAGCGAGGCGGCGGCACGTTCCTTCGTCAGAACACCGTGGCCGTCAACTGCGCGCCAAGGTGTTCTGCGGCATTGCGAGTGGTGGAGGTCGCGGCCCCATCCCCGCCGCGGCCACTGCCTCTGACGAGCGGTACGCGGGGCGGCAGTCGGCTGTAACACGAGCGTTTCGTCCCGTCCGGTCCGCGCTCCTCACGCTCACTCGCAGACCGGCGCGGCTGCCGATCGAACTCCTCCGTTCCCGGTTTCAACTTCTGAATCCGCCGGAAGACGGGGAAGCGCTGCCTGGAACAGGCAGCGAGCACTCAGGTAAACGCACTCAATCGAAGGAACTAGTTTCTTGCACTGTTTCAGCAGATGGGCCGTCGCAATCGCGGCATCAGCCGTCGCGATAGGCCTCACCCTCAGCGGCGTCGCTGCTTCGGCCGAGGCGGCGCCGCCTCCTCCGACCGGGGGCCCGGTACAGCCGAACATCGTCGGAGGACACCCGCCCTCCCTGCAGTACCCGGCCGGGGCGTTCGCCGCGCTCATCTACGACGCCCCCGCCCACGACATCAAGGATCATTTCACCTGCACCACCGCGCAGCTGAACGGCCGCTTCTTCTTGATCGCCGCGCACTGCGTGACCGACCCTCCGGCCGCGCTCAAGGCCGCGCTGATGCGGTTCTACGGGCTGGACGCCACGAGCGCGGCGATCCCGACCGCGGATAAGAAGTTCAGGGTCCGGGTCGGTTCGCCCGACCGGACCGCCGGCGGCACCGTCGTCGGAGCGTCGGTCTTCTACGTGCACCCCGGCTGGAACTGGGGTCAGGGCCCCGAGAGCGACGACATCGCGCTCCTGCGGGCCGACGAGTACGTCAACGGCTACGCGCTGCCGATCGCGCCCCGGAAGCCCCGGTCCGGTGAGACCGTCTTCACCCTCGGGTTCGGTGGCACCGAGCAGGTTTTCAACGGCGAGTTGCCGACCCAGATCCACGAGCTCAACCGCAAGGTCGTCCCCGCCAAGAAGTGTGTCGACGCGGGCATCACCTCGCGCGACATCTGCCTCGGCAACCCCGCGGGCGACAGCGGCGACTGCAACGGCGACTCCGGCGGGCCGAATGTCGTCGAGCAAGACGGGGTCCTCTACAACGCCGGGCCGACCAGCCGCGGCGGCTCCGCGATCTGCGGCGCGACCCCCGACGTCGCCACCTCGGCGTCGGAATTCAGGGACGAACTGGACGACGCCATGCGCGGCAACGCGCCGGTTTTGGCCCACGGCACACCGATCCGCTAAGACAGCCTCCGGCACGGCTGAAGGCCAGCTCGTCCGAAGGCAACCTGCACGCTTCTCCAGCGTGAGCCGAAGGACATCCCCTCCCGGGTCGAAGTTCTCAGTCCGTCGGTCAACGAGAGGGTCGGTGTGCGGTCACCTCAGCGGCGGTGACCGCACACCGCCCGGTGAGCAGGTTCTGGGAACCGTCGAACAGTTCACTGGGCCGGCGCTCCCGGTCAAGTCGTCGATCTCAAGGCGCGGTTACGACCGGCCGGGAGCGTCCACCCTTAACCTGTGGAACCGATGCCCTCGTGCTAACGAAAACTCCACTTCGCGATCGCAATCCGGAGTCACCTCAGCGAATCCGCGCCGAGCACAAGGTCACCAAATGGTAACGGACGCGATGACGTCGGTGTAGCACCGCTGGAGCAACAACTCATTCCCTCCCGTGCCAGCTGCCACGAAAATAACTGCCGAATTCATAGCCATTCCGCGGAAACCCGGTCACAGAGGAGCGCCCACCGTTGCTGGCAATCAGCCTTTCAGGTGGTCCGGCAGAGGATAGCCGCTGCCTCAACACGCCCGTCCACTACGCCGCCCACGCGGGGACACGCCGTCCAGGTCACATTCCCGGCCTCGCCTGTGTTCTCGTCACGGTCGTGCTCTCCCTCGGCGTTATCCGGCGCGTACGCGCCGATGCGGAGCTCAGGAAAACGCGCGTCACCAGACGGCGCGGCAGCCTGAGTGCGCAACGCCGACGCCCCGCGCTCGACGCCGCACGGCCCGCGCCAGCGACCATGCCTGATCCGGTCGGGCGCCGACCTGCTGGGGCGGCTTCTCCGGCAGGAGGTGTTCGATGACCCCGAACGTCGCCGACGCCAGCTCCACGAGGTCCCCGCACAGCGCTCACGATCCGATGGACTGGGCCCTGGGACGCCACGCCGTCCAGCCGATCCCCGAACCGCCGCTCCCCTGCGGCGCGCAGTCCTTCGCCGAGGCGGCGACGCAGCAGTTCCCCGCGCTCGCAGCTGGAACCGTGCGAGGCGGCCGAGCGCCGGTCCCTGTCCAGCGATCCGCTCAACCTCAGTGCGCGGGCGGTCACCACGCCGCGAGGACCGGAACAGAGCCTGCTCCCCAGCTGTCCGCAGCACCAGCAACGCAATCTGGTCACTCCGCGGTTGCCTATCCGCCGCAACTCGATCCAGCCCCCGTGAAGGCGCTGCGTTTCACCGTGTCGCGCTACCACGGTTCCGATCGTCTGGCATCCGTTCTGTTGACCGCACCGTGGTGCCGGGACAGCAACCGTCCCCTCGTGCACGACGACGACCGGATCGCCTGTGTCGTCGGGTGCATGCTGCTGCTCGAGCTGTACTTCGACGGGAACATCGGCGTCGACGCCGGCGGGAGGATCCGGCCGGTGGGCACCACGTCCGATGATGACCCCGCACTCAAGGATCTGCTGACGGCGATCAGGGGTGCGCTGCCGCCGCGCCCCGCTCTCTCCTGGCTCCACTACCTCACCCAGCAGCACCGCGCCATCACGATGGTCTGGCAACGGCTGGTCGACGCCGGAGTGGCCGCCCCGGCCGAAAAGAGGCGGTGGCGATCCCGGCCACGACGCGTCATGACCGAACTGCTGGCAACCGCGTGGGCACCGCATTACCTGAGCCGCAACGTCACTGTCGACGACGCCATCCCGCAACCGGCGATCGCGCTCTGGCACGGACTGAAGGCCTTGCGCCTCGATGCTCGCGCCCTCGAGATGGACCTCGCCATCGGGCAGCGGCTGGACGCTACACCGCTGCCCGCCGAGCTGCAGCCCCTGTTCAGCGCGCTAAACACCACCTTGGCACGTCTGGCCACCCCGCTCTGACCTTCCCGCTTCCACGCTCATCCGATCCCAACGGCCCCAAGGAGCCCCGATGTCGCTTCGCCGCGGCTCAACCTCGCCCATCCCCGGGGAGCTGGACGCTTCCGACAAACTCTCCGCCTGGTCCATCGCGGGACGCGTGATCGCCGCCGCGACCCCACTGACCGTGGTCGCCGGTGTCGACCCGGTCGGGATCGCGGTCACCGGCAACAACTTCCCGCTGGTCTTCCTGCTGATCGCCCTCGTGTACGGCCTGTTCTCCAACGGCTACCTGGCGGCCGCCCGCGTGTGCGATGAAGAATCCCAGGACGCCAGCAGCGGCTTCTACGCCCTGATCCGCAACGGCCTCGGCCGAACCGTGGGCGTCGGCGCCGGATGGCTCGCCGTCGTCGCCTACACCGCACTCACCCTGGGCCTCTACGGGCTGATCGGCTCCGTCCTGAGCACGCCATTGTCGGACCTGTTCGGCATCGCCCTGCCCTGGCAGGCCGTCGCCATCGCCGCCGCGGCGCTGGTGGGCTGGCTCGGGCTGCTGAAGTTCAAGACCCCCACTCAGGTGCTCGTCGTCCTGGTGACGTGTGAGGTGGCGATGATCGGCGCGGCCACCGTCGCCAACTGGCTCCACCCGGCCACCGGCACCCGGCCGCTGGACGCCCTGGACCCCCACCAGCTGACCGTCGGCACCCCGGTGATCGCCGCGCAACTGGCGCTCGCCGTCCTCGGCTACATCGGCACCGAGCTCACCGTGGTCCACGCCGACCACGCCCGCGGCCGCCACAGCGGCGTCGCCCGCGCGACCATCACCGTCCTGGCGATCCTGACCGTGCTCTACGTCCTCACTCCGGCCGGGCTGAGCGTGACCCTCGGCATCGACGGCGTGGTCACCGCCGCCCAGACCGACCCGGCCGGCCTGTTCGTCCGCACCGCGGAGGCCAACCTCGGCCCGCAGTTCGCCGCGATCCTGCAGATCCTGTTCGCCACCAGCGTTCTCGCCGGCGCAATCAGCTTCCACGGCACCACGTCGCTGTACTGCGTTCGCCTGGCCCGCGACTCCGCCGCCCCGGCGATACTTGAGAGGACCGGCACGAAGCACGGCAGCCCCACCGCCGCCTCGGTCGCCCAGACCATCCTCGCGCTCGCCGCCATCGCCGCGGTGTGGGTCACCGGGGCCGACCCGGTACAGGTGCTGTTCTATCTCGGCGGCACCAGCGGGGCCGTGGCGATCCTCGCCTTGCTGAGCTTCACCGCGCTGTCGACCGTGATCATCCTGCGGCGCCATCACCGCACCGCTGAATCTCGCATCGTCGCCGCGGCTGCAGGGCTCGGCCCGGCCATCGACGACGACCGAACCGCCAGCCCGGCCCGACGAGTGTGGAGGGTAGTCGCCGCGTTGGCCGCGACACTCCTGATCGGCGCGCTGACCGTGACGGTGATGATCAAGCTCGACACGCTGCTCGGCGTCGCGCCGGACTCGCCGGCGCCGACCATCATGCGGGTCAGCTACCTCGTCGTGTTCCTGGCCGGAGTCGGATGGAACCTCTGGCACCGGCCACCCCCGGCGGCCAGGGCCACCTCGGGCTCGGAGGCGACCCGATGACCCCCTCCGACGAGATCGTTGACCTGCACGTGTCCGACGCAGCCGAGATCGCCGAGCTGATCGCTCGGGTGTTCGCCGCCGAGGTCGAGATCACCTGGTGGCTCGTGCCGGACGACATCGCGACACGGACTCGGCTCCTGCGTGAGCAGTTCACCATGGTGATCCGCGCCGCCTTCGACAGCGGCGGCCGCGTCCAGGGCATCCGGCGAGGAGGCCGGCTGGACGCCGCAGCCGTGTGGAGCATCCATTCCGGGGGTCCTGTCACCGAGTCGCCCGGCTACGACGCCGCGCTGCGCGCGATCACCGGGGTCCACTACGGCCGGTTCCGTGCTCTGGACTGCACATTCAGGGAAACGACGTCCGAAGCGCCGCATCATCACCTTGAACTGCTCGCCGCCGATCCCCGCGGCGAAGGGATGGGTACCCGTCTGGTCAAGAACTATCTCGACTGGGCCGACCGGCAGCGTGGCTTTCCGGAGATCCACCTGCACGCCAGCAGCGGCAACGCCGCTCGCCTCTACGCCCGCCTCGGCTTCCACACCGGCGACCCGGCCGAGGTCCCCGGCAGCGGCCAGCTGTTCGTCTATCCGATGCGTCGCCATCCGCCCGCGGCCGTCCCGCCGAGCGGCGAGGCCGAGGTCAGCGTGTTGCGGCCGTAGACGCCGTCCACCTCGGGCAGATGATCCCCCTGTTCATGATCGAAGGACCGAGATGACCGACGCCTCGTTCATCATCGCGGCGCATTGCGTCCCCGCCGGCGAGCCGCCGACGCCCACCAGCCTCGGGTCTCGGGACTGGCGCGCCGCCGAGCTTGCCTGCGCGGGTGCCGCGGTCTATACCAGCCCACCGGAGTTCCCTCCGGAGTTCCGGAGCCCGCACCGGAGCGACCTCGCAACCGCCACGGACGTCAGCGCGATCGGTGCTGACCTGGTGCCCGCCGGCGGCCCCGATGACGGCGCGCCCGGTAGTGGTCAAGCGCAGACGGCTGTCCTCAGCGAGTTGCTTCTCGTTCTCCTGTTCAGCTGGGTGCCTTGGTGATGGCATTCGCAATCCTGTTGCGCGACCGGATCGGCCCAGACCTGCGTTTCGGCCGGACCGGCCACGGCTGGCCGTCTCTGGTCCGAGGTGAGTTCGGCGGTGAGGGCGCCGTGCCCGCCGACCGCCTCACCCGGACCATCTTCGCCGGTCCGGCTGTCCCTGACCACCGGCCGCCGAAGTCGAGACCGCTCCTTTCGAAAGACAGTGATGACCGCGATGCCAACGCCGCCGAGCGACCCCGCCGAACCGACTCAGCGAACGGGCGCTGATCGTCGAACGGTCGCCCACGCAGGCCTATCTCAACCGAGCACGCACACCTGCGGCGCGTCCACATCGCCGTCCGAGAACCAGTTGCCGCGAGTCACCGACCGGCTGCTGGTGAGTTTACCGTCCACTTCGGACGTGGCGTTGAGGATCGCGGCGCGGCAGTGGGAGTCGACGTCGGACCTGTGTTGCCGCAGCCGGGCGCGGATCCAGAACGTCCTGCTCGGCGGAGACCACAACTACGCGCTGGAACGGACCTGGTGTGCCAACCAGAAGCGAACACTGCCGAGCCTGCAGTGTGTGTACCGGGAGGAACGTGCGTTTCTCCAGCGGGCCGTCCGCTTCGCGACGGAGGAGCGAGGCCTGCGCCGGTTTCTGGCCATCGGTACCGGGCTGCCTTACGTCGACGCCGTTCACGATCCTGTGCTCACGTACGACTCCGGCCGTGTGGTGTATGTCGACGACGACCAAATCGTCCTCGCCCACCTCGATCTGCTCGCCGACAAGCGGCCCGAGATCGATGCCGTCGCAGGGACCCTCCTCGTCCCGGGCACGGTCCTGTTCGACGACGCCACCCAACGGCTGCTGGCTCCCCAGGACCCGATTTGCCTGGTCCTCTGCGGCGTCCTCGAGACCGTCAAGGACACCGACGAGCTGGCCGCCGCGGTCCAGGACTACACCGACCGGCTTCCCGCGGGGAGCCTGGTGATCGTCTCCCACGCGACCGTCGACGGCCTGGACCCGCAGGACGCGACCGACCGCGCACTGGCCGAGTCGATGCGCGAAGTCTGTAAGGCCTACGCCGACAAACACGCTCCTCAGCGTCACCTCCGCACCGCCGAAGAGCTCCGACACATCCTCTCGGGACTCGACCTCATCGACCCCGGCATCACCTACACCACTGGCTGGCGCCCCGCCCAGTCGGCAAAGGCCCGTCGCCACGCCGAATCGCTGTTCCTGGCCGCTGTGGCGGTGGTCCCTGAAACGAGAACCCTGCCCACGGACGCCGCAACGAGCTCACTGGGGACTCGCCGATGACGCGCATCGCCTCCGGCGCGGCATTTTCAGCGGCGGGCGGCACGCCGACCGCAATCACCCGGCTCGGCGTCGCTGCGGCTGCCACGCTGGCGTGTGCGGCGTGCGCGTCGCCGGCGCCGCTCCCGCAAACCGTCCCGGCGGAGTCGTCGCCGTCCGTCCCGTACGGCGGCGCACCCGCCGTCACCGCCCCTCTCCCGGCGACCGTGCTTGACGGCGACCCCTGCACCGACGCCCTCACGCCCGACCAGGTCGAAACGGCGACCGGCGTCCGGGTCCCGGGCACGCGGGAGGACCTGGCCGCGGTCGGTCCGGCGTGCACGTGGTCCAACCACACGACCGGTGGCACCGTCAGCGTTTCCTACACCCGCAACACCCACACCGGTCTCAGCGGCGTCTACACCAACACCCAACCCCAGTCGGCGATCTGGCGGCCCCTCCCACCGGTGCAAGGGTTGCCCGCCGTCGCCAACGCCAGCACCCGCGGGCAGACACCGCCGATCGGGTTCTGCCAGGCCAGCGTCGGGCTTACCGACACCCTCTCCGTCGACATCAGCCTGCACCTGGGCAGCAGCAAACGCGGCATCGCCGACCCCTGCGGAGACCCGCTCCAGCAGATCTGCGACCTCGTGATCACCACCCTGCGCGCGAAGGGCCGACCGTGACCGCCCCCGGCAACGCCACCACAACCGGCCTGCACCACAAGAAAGTGGGCGTCGATCTCGAGAGCCCGCGCCGGGACCCGGTCGGCGACTACCTGCTCGGCGGCAGCATCAACTCCGCCGCCGACAGAGCCTTCGCTGCCGACCTCGTCGCCGCCCACCCGAAGCTCCCACAGCTAACCGCCACCGCTGCGCGCTGGGACCACGACGCCGCCCAGCTGATGCTGGACCAGGGCACCGGGCACTTTCTGATCCTGGGCACCGGCGGGATGCCGCTCTGGGCCAGCCACACCACCCTGGCGAGCCTGCACGCCGCGCGGGCGCGCATCGTGGTGCTCGAGCACGACCCGATCACCCGACACCTGCACGACCTCGTCGACGGTGGTGACGCCGCCGACCGGGCGCTCGTGCTGCACGTGCCCGCCGAGCGGCACCACGTCCTGCCGCAGCTGCCCGAGGTAGCGGAGCTGCTCGCGTCCGGCACGCCGGTCGGCATCCTCGCCACCGGTCTGCTGCGGCCCGCCGGCATCACCCTCGCCACGATCCTGTCCCTGCTCACCGCGGCCCCGCCCGGCAGCTGGCTGGCCCTCACCCAGCTCACCACCGGACACCCGGACAACGACATCGCCGGGGTTGCCGCCCGCTTCGCCGATGCCGGCATCCCGATCGCGGTCGCCGCCCCGCGCGCCTTCGACGCGGCGATAGCTCCGTTCCGGCTCCGCAGCACGGTCGACGAGGGCGACGCCGCGGAGACACCGTCACCGTCGACGGCCCCGGGAATGCAGACGATGCTGTTGACCGCGAACGCAGCGGCGTCGACCGGGCGGACCCCATGACTCACGTGAGGCCGAGCGTCCGGCTCGTGCAGCACCTGATACTGCTGGCCTGCGTAGGCTGCGCCGCCTGCGGCGTGTCGGCGCTGGCGTTGCTCGTGTTCGACGGGCGCTGCCTCACCTATCCAGGCCCAGGCAGCGACGGCTGCTGGCCGGTGCGGCTGCACCTGGACCAGTTCCTGCCCGCGTACGGCACCGCAGCCGCGGTTCTCGTCGGCCTCACCGCCGGTCCCGCCCGGCTGTGCCGACGCCGTCCCATCGACCCGGTCATCCGCCTGGCCTGGCGCATCCTCGGCGCCACGTTCGCCCTGTCCATGGTGCTGCGATGACCCCATCGCCACCAGAGTCCTGGCTCGTGCTCGTTCTCCTTCCTCCAACACCGCAGGGAAGCCGCCGATGACTATCGCCCCATCTCCGGTGCACGAACCGGCCGAGCGGCGCATCGTAGCCAACGTCTGGGGGCTGTACTGCGCGATCGGTTCCGGTCTGCTGACCTGGAGCGGCGCCGTGTACGTCCCGTTCCCCCAGTACTTCGGCGTCGTCCTCGCCGGCGGTGGCGGTGGCACCGGGGTGGGGTGGTTGCTGGCGTCGTGGCGACGACTGCCGACGGGGTGGGCGCGCAGATACCTGCTCACCGGAATCCCGCTCCTGCTGGCGCTGTGGCTGGCCGGCATCGGCTACGGCCAGGGCGACGCCCTCGTTCCCGATTACCGTGCCTCGCTCGACGACTACCGGGGTGGCTGTCTGGGCGGAACTGACTACGGCCGCGCCGCGGTCCGGTTGCTGTCCCTGCACACCGACACCATCACCGTCGTGCCCCGCCGAGGGCCCGATCTGCGGTTCGCCATCACCGGCTACTCCTGGCCCTCGCCGGACCGGGCCGAGATCGGCGACCTCGGCGTCGTTCCGGCCGACCAGCCGACCCGCACCATCCTGGCCGCCCTCGGCTGCCGCTGACCGTCCCCTATCCGCCACCTGACCACGAGACGACCTGATCATGACTCTGCCACTGCCACTGCTGACCGCCTCCGCCTCGCGCGCTCAGGACGACCGCCGCGGACGTCGTCACCCCCGCGGAACACGCTCGCGCGCCGCGCATCGGTCCGGCTCGCGCCAGCGCATGGCGCTGACCGGACTCGCAGCCGTCCTGTCCGCGGCCGCGTGCGCCGGCCCCACCGACACCGCCCCGCCCGGCACCACACCGCCCCCGGTTCCGATCACCGCCCGGCCGCTCGACCTCACCCGCTACGTCCCTGCGCCGTGCTCGATGGTCCCGGTGGCGCTGACCGAACGCCTCGGGCTGACTCGACGAGAAGAACGCCACGAGAACGTCCTGATCGGCGCCGGAACCCAAGCCCAGTGCCGTATATCCGCCGCGCCGCCGCTGACCGGTGTGGCCGAACTCCGCCTCTACCCGGCATCCCGGCCACTGCCGCTGCTCACCGGAGTCACCCCCGCCCCCACCCCGACGTCCGTGGGCGCTTACCCCGCCGCGCAATGGATCCTCAGCACCGGACGCGACGGCAGTGCCACCTCCTGCCACAGCATCGTCGACGTCGCCCCGGGCCAGGGATTCAGTGTCCTGGTCAACGGCCCCGCCGGAGAAGCCATCGAGAAGTCGTGCGCCCGAGCCAGACATCTCGCCGAAAGCATCCTCGCCGGGCTGCTCACCTGACCGCTCTCCGACATCGGCAACCGCCGACCGTCGCAGCAATTCCCTGGCACGAAGGAGATTCTCGACCGATGCTGCACCCTCTGCCACCCACCGGCTACCCCGCCAGCCAGGCGATCCCGCCGACGCCCGGCTTCAGCGCCAACCTCGAATCGCTGCCCCCGGACGCCGTATCCGGAATAGGCACAGCCACCGCCCCACGCGTGCTCTCCACCCGCCCGCAGGCCGAAGGCAGTGAGACGCGATGAACGACACCGGCAGGCCCGATCATGCAGCAGCGGCATCCGGCGGAAGCCGGCTCGCCGGCACCGGAGACGACGACCACGGTGACGAACGCCAGGACAACCGTGCAGGACCGGGTGCACCGATGGGGTCCTCGCGCTCGGCAGATCCACCGCCCGCCGGTCCCCGCGAGCTTCCGCCAGTCGCGACACATTTCGTCAGTCGCACCGACGAGCTCGCCGGCTTGGACAAGTTGGTGGCGGACGCCGCGCGAGGCGCGGGGTCAGGGGCCAGTGTGGCGGTGGTGATCGGCCCCGGCGGCGTCGGGAAGACCGCGTTGGCGGTGAAGTGGGCCACCGAGCACGCCCACCGCTTTCCCGACGGCCAGCTCTACGTCGATCTGCGCAGCTTCTCCCCCGACACCGCGTTGACACCCTTCGACGCCCTCGGCAGGTTCCTGCGCGCCCTCGGTGTCCAGCCGGAGCAGGTGCCGGCGACCCTGGCCGAACAGCTGGGCCGGTACCGGACGATCACCGCCCGGCGCCGGCTGCAGCTGCTGGTGCTGGTGGACAACGCCGCCTCGGCGGAGCAGGTCCGGCCGCTGATCCCCACCTCCATCCGCAGCGTCGTTCTCGTCACCACCCGGATACGGCTGGACGGCCTGGTCGGCGACGGCGCGCAGCTGGTCGAAGTCCCGCCGCTGCCGCAGGCCAAAGCGGTCGCGCTGCTGACCAAGCTCGTCGGCGGAGACCGTCCCGGGGCCGAGCCGGACGCGGTGGCAGAACTGGCCCAGCTGTGCGGGCGGTTTCCGATCGCGCTGCGAGTAGCGGCCGCCCGGCTGATCACCCGATCGCACTTGGCGGTGTCCGAGGTCGTGGCGCAGCTACGGGACGAGCGGTCGCGGCTGGCCGCGCTCTCGATCCCTGCCAGCCCCGAGGACTCAATAACCACCCTGTTCGACTGGTCCTACCACTACCTCCAGCCCTACGAAGCCGAGCTGTACCGCCTGCTGGGGCAACTTCCCGCGGCCGAGTTCGGGATCGGCGTCGCGGCCGCGGTGACCCAGCTGGCAGCACACGAGGTCGGCGTGGGTCTGCAGGCGCTGGTCGATGCGAGCCTGCTCCAAGAAGTCGGTCCCGACCGGTACCGCTTCCACGACCTGGTCCGGCTGCACGCCCGCGCCCAACCCGAACAGCACCGGCTCGAGGTCATTGCCCGCGCCGGCGCTTGGTACCTGGAGGCGATGACCCGGGCGAACTTGGCCGTAATCCCGGCGACGCTGCGCTGGCGGGTCGGCCCCACCGCCGAGCAGCTGTCCGGCGAACCCCCGGCGTTCACCTCCGACCGAAAAGCCCTGGACTGGCTGGCCCGCGAACTGCCGAACGTGCTGGCAGTGCTGGAGGAGGTTGCCGCCGACCGGCACGACGAGCTGGCGTGGCAGCTGTGCGAGGCGCTCTGGGAACCGATGCTCTACCGCAAGCCCCTGCCGGAGGCGCTGCGCGCGCACGAACTCGGGATCACCGCGGCCCAGCGCTGCGGGCACACCGTCGCCGAATCCCGGCTGCGATACCAGCGTGGCCGGGCCTATTTGGACCTCGGGCAACCGGACGCGGCCGAGGCGGAGACCCTGCGCGCAATCGAGCTGGCACGCGAAGCAGCCGACCGCCGCAACGAGTCCGCAGCCCTGGAACAACTCGGGCGGGCGTGGCAAGCCCGCGGCGACGTCGACACCGCGATCACGCACTTCACCACGAGTCTGAATATCGAAGCCGAACTCGGCATCGACCGCGGCGTAGCCAACCGGCATCGCCGGATCGCCGACGCCCTGCTGCAGGCCGGCCGCGCGGCCGAGGCGGGACCACACCTGGCCGCAGCACGGCAGATCTTGTCCACGGCCGGGGACGACAAAGACCTCGCCCGCGTCGCTATCAGCGAGGCCCGGCTCGAGGGGCAGTTCGGCCGGCCCGAGGCCGCGATCGCGCTTCTGCTGGCCGCGCGTGAGGTACTGCGCCGCTCCGGCTCGGTGGTCTACGAGGCGTACGTGCTGCTCGCCCTGGCCGAAGTCGATGAACACCATGGCCGCCCCGAGCAGGCGCGCGGCTTCCTGACCGAGGCGGTCGAGCTCCTCCGCGATCTCGGCGGACCGGTGCTGGAGGAAGCCCGCGACGCCCTCGCGGCCCTGGACCGCGCCGTTCCTGCCGCGCAACCAGCGATACCCACGACAGCCCCGCCGTCTACAGAGGAATCCGAGTAAGGACTTGCCGAAGATGTCGCTTCTAGATTGTCTCCTTCGCGATGGCCGGCACACGCGCGCAGCGGTGCCCACGCCGACCCGGAAGCCGTTGACCGTGACGGCGGCCTCGTGACGGCCCGGCGAGGGCCGGTGTTCGGCCACCCAACCTGCGCTCGGGGTCTGATCACCAACACCGAGGGACAGTGGTTGCTGGTCAGGCCCCGACACGGTGGCTCCTGCTGGCGAATACCCGGTGGACGAGGCAAACCCGGCGAATCTCCGGCCGACACCTGCGTCCGCGAACTGCACGAGGAACTCGGCCTGCACCTGACGCCGGGAGATCTGATGGTCACCACGTTCACGGTGCCGCTCCGTCCCGAGCAGGACGGCCGCGGGCGTGTCAACTTCCTGTTCGACTGCGGCGTTCACCGCGGCGCTGAACTGTCTATCACCATGCAACGCGCGGAAATCGTGGCTACCGCTTGGATTCACCAAGCCGAGGCGATGACGCTGCTGCACCCCGGCGACCGGCACCTGGTCGGTCTGGCCCTTGAGGGGCGGCACTACGGCGAGTACCGCAACACCTCAAGCACAGGCACCCGTCCGGCGCCTACACGGGCACCGGCTCGCCCGAGCGGGAGGCGGTCGCGTTGATCCGGCAGCCGTCGTCCAGGTCGATCCGTTTCCCGCTGGCCGCACCTCGAATCTGGGTGGATCGCAGTGACCTCCTCGTCGCACTGCAAGCACACGTCAGTGAGCCGGGGCAGACGCGAGTGCTGCTGCACGGCCTGCCGGGCATCGGCAAGACCGCGCTCGCGGCGACGTGGCTGGCCGGCCTCGACCCACCGGCTGGAAGCGTGCCGCTGATCGCGACCCTGCAGTCCGGGCCCGGGCCCGCAGTCACCGCTCACGAGGTTCTGGCGGAGTGGCTGCGCACCCTCGGCGTTGCCCCCGAACGCATCCCGCCGAGCCTCGCCCAGCGCAGCGCAGCCTTCCAGCAGCGCACGCAGAACACACCGGTCGTCGCGTTCATCGACAACGTCGTTGACGTCACCGACGTCCGCGCTCTCCTCCCGGGCGGAGACTCGAGCATCGTCGTCGCCACCAGTACACTGCTGCTCGGCGAACTGATCGTGGACGGCTTCGCGCTCTACCCGGTGGCCGAACTACCTGCCGACGACGCCGCGGCGTTGCTTGCCGCCTACCAGCGCGACGCCCCGTCCCTACCGACTCAGTCCCGCTGGCGTGAGCTCGCGGCGCAGTGCCGCGGACATCCCCTGATGTTGTGCCTGGCCGCCGCGTTCCTCGCGATGCGCCGGCACACGACTCCGGCCGACCTCGTCGATGTCCTCGCCCGCCGTTCCGCCGACACCCTGACCGTCGGCGGCTCATCCCTGGGAGCCCTGCTGACCGTGGTCTACGACGACCTGCCCGCGCTCGCCCAGCAGCTCTACCGGCTGCTGGCTGACCACCCCGGCCCGGATTTCACCGTCCCCGTGCTCGCCGACGCGCTCGACCAACCGCACCACCAGGTTGACGACGCGATGCACGAACTGTTTCGCGCGCACGTGGTGTCCGACACCGGCGCCGGACGCTACGCGCTGGGACCCAGCGTCCGCCAACACGCCGAGCGCCAACGCCTCGAAGTCGACGGCATCGCCATCCGCGACGAACAGGTGCGTCGAATGATCGCCTGGTACGTCGAGGGCGCCGCGGGGGCCGCCGACACCATCAAGACCGCGGCCCGCCGCTACACCCCCGTCTTCACCACCGGCCGCGCCGACCACCGGCGGCATCCGTCGGCGGCTCTGGCGCAGGAGTGGTTCGACACCGAGCGCCAGAACATCATGGCCGCGCTGGCAACCGCCGCCGATCTCGGCCTCGACGAACTGGTCGCCGAGGCTGCCGAGGCGGTATGGGACCCGCTGCGCACGAGCTACCGCTTCGACGACATCGCCACGACCCAGATCCGCGCCAAGGCCGCCGCGCGAACCGTCAGCACCGCGTTCGCCGCGGTGGTGACCGCACGCGCCGCCTTCGCCCTGACCTCACTCGGCGAGAACCAGAAGGCGCACGCCGAAGCCGAGGAGGCGGTCGAGCTCGCCCAGAGCACCGGCGATTCCTGGGCCCAGGCCATGACGCTGTCGACGCGGGCCCGCGCGCTCACCGCGGCCGGGTGGATTCAGGACGCGATCAACGACCTCAACGATGCGCTCGTGCTGGACCGCCAGCGTGGCGATCGGCGCAGCGTCGCACTGCGGCTCCGCCGGCTGGGCGAGGCCCACCTCGCCCTCATGAATCCGCGGGGCGCTATCCCGCTGCTGCGGGAGTCGGTCGAGGAGATGGGCGCCGCCGGAGACCGGGCCGGACACGCGCGCTCGCTGACCTACCTCGCCCAGGGGTACCTCGCCGCCGGCGACCTGAGGGGTGCCCAGGACGCGGCCTACCGCGCAATCGTCTACTTCGAGCAGACCGGCGCAGTCCGCCATCTGGTCGAAGCCAGACTGGTCGTCGCCCGGGTCTACGAGCAGTACGGAGACTTCCAGGCCGCTGACGCGCTGTGCGGTGAGTTGCTGATCGCCCTGGACGAGGAGTCCGGCGCCCCGGTAGAGGCTTGCCGGACCGAGATCAGGAGGCTCAGGGAAAAGCTGGGATAAGCAGCCCTTCTCGTCTCGTCGACAGCTCCGTCAACGCCGGTGCCCGCCTGCGTTGCCGGGCCGTCGCGGTGGCGCGGGTAGCAGCTTGCGCTCCTTGCCGCGAGGCACCATGGATGCTGCGGCTTCGGCGGTTTGATGGGCGAGTTCAGGCAGGACGTGGGTGTAGGTGTCGGCGGTGATAGTAATGCTGGAGTGACCGAGGAGTTCCTGTACGACCTTGAGGTCGGCTCCTGCGGCGAGCATGAGGGTGGCGGCACCGTGGCGCAGGTCGTGCAGGCGAACAGGCGGCAGCCCGGCAGCCTCGGCGATGACGTGAAAGGCGTCTGAGAGCTTTGCTGGTTGCAAGGGCCTGCCGTCGGGTTCGGTACAGACTATTCCCTGCTCCACCCAATCGGCGCCCGCGAGCTGCCGCAGAGCTTCCTGACGTCGCCGTTGGGCTCGCAGGACCTCGACACTCGCGCTGTCGAGGGCGACGGTGCGGCCCGAGGCTTCGCTCTTCGGCTCGCCGAATTCAGCCTTCCAGCCGACCTGGACAAACGCGGTAGTGATGGTGATCGATCCGGCGGCGAGGTCGACGTCCCACCAGGGCAGGCCGCAAGCCTCCCCGCGCCGCAGGCCCCGGTAGGCGATCAGGTGCAACAGCACGTAGTACGGGTGCCCCTCGGCGTGGTCCAGAAAACGTCCTACCTGGTCGGGTGTCCACACCATCACCCGTGACGGTTTCTGCCCGGTGCGCTGCCAGCGTTCAACTCGTGATGGTGTCCACAGCAGCGCCTTGGGTCGCTTTCCGGAGTCAAGCTCGACATACGCTGCAGGGTTGAACGTGATGTTGATATTCGGATCGCGGATGGCAGCGTTGAGTGCGGTGCGCAGGGTCGCGCGGTACCGCTGCATCGTGGCCGGTCCCATGACACGCACGCCGCGGACGCTCTTGCGGATCTCAGGGTCGTCGCTGGCCTTGGCGGCGATGATCGCCTCGTTGCGTTCGGTCATGGCGTCGAACATGCTGGCGATGTGTTCGACCGTCAGCGCGTCGAGGCGGTAGTGGCCCAGGTGAGGTTCGAGCCAGAGGCGGATATGGCCGCTGTAGGAGAGCTTGGTTGCGCCACGGAGCTTCTTTCGTCGCGAAAGCCAGGTCGTGAGCCATTCGGCGACGGTGGGGATGTTCCCGAGGTTCTGGGTCTCGGCATGAAGTTGCTTGGCGATGTCCGCCGGCGGAGGAAAGGGTTCTCCGGTCTGCAGCTTGTTGTCGATCAAGTCACCGACCCTGGTGACCGCGGTGGATCCGTGGGGCTCGGCCGCCTTGACCAGCGAAGCCATTTTGTCCAGTTGGCCTTGGGCTTCGGTCTGGGTGGCGTATCCGCCGCGGCGGCGGGTGCGCCGGGTTCCGTCGTGCTGATGGGGAAGCTCGGCTTGGAAGAACCAGGTGCCGTGATCGGAACTCCAGGCTCCGTTGCGTCGCTTGATTTTCGGGCACGCGGTGCCGAGCCGTCTGCCGGTTGTGGGGTTTTTGCATGAGCAGCGTTTGAAGGTGCTTCCCGAGAAGTTCTTTTGGTTCATCGGATTCGTTCCTTCCGCAATCCGGTGGGTCGGTTCGGACAGCGGCCATCGACGCTCTGATAGGCCGTCGAGGGGAAGCGCTAGCTACGAGGCTCTTCGTCCAGGCCGAGAAGTTCGATCAGTCGGGCTACGACGACGCGGTACTGGCGGCCGGCCCGGACGACGGGAACGGGGAAGGTTCCGTTCCGAGCGGCTTTGTACGCGGTGGTTCGTCCGATCTTCAGGACTCGTGCGGCGGTCATCAAGTCGGTAGTGACACCCAGGTGACCCAGCTGTTGGGAGGCGCGTGCCCGGGCGGTGGCGGGTAGCGGGGTGTCGGGGTCAACGTGAGTGAGGCGGTCGAGACCGTGCATGGCAATATTCCTCGTGGTTGGGCACTGCCAGACAAGTGCGAGCCTGGAATGCGGTTCTCCTGCGCGGCGGTTCCCCCGCGCCGATGCGCTTCCGGCAACGGGTTGTCGTCGGCGTCGCCGACGACCGGTGTGTGGCACTGTCAGGCCGCCGGAACGGCGTCCGATTGACGGATGGAGAGTCCTACCGGGCCCGGAACGGTCGCCTCGGCGCCGCTACGGCAGGAGAACGGGGAGCAGCCGTCAGGATCGTCTTCCTCGGCGCCGGATCGGCCGCGGGTGGCGTCGAGGTCGACTTCGGCGAGTGGACGCAGCGACCGGTGGATGAAGAACTGGCCCCGTAACGGCTTGCCTTCGACGGTGGCGCGTGGGCTGCCGTTGCGGATCGCCCGGTCGAACTCGACCAGGTCCGCCCACGCACCGGGATCGGTGTCCCGAATGAACCGAACCCGCGAGTTTCCCGAGTACGGGCAGCCGATACACGAACTCTTCACCACCTCCCGCAGCCCCCGGTCACGCAGGTAGACGAGGCAGTCCGAACGCGACATCCCCAGATCGAGGAGGGGAAGATGTTGCGGGTGTAGTTGACGTCGGAGTCCTTGGCGCGGTGGAACTCATCCGTCGAGATGCCGATGGCCTGATCGACGAACACCCCGCGTGGTACGCGGATCGGGTGCGGGTAGCCGAGAATCTCCCGCACTGCCTTCTTCAAGGGCCGGATCTTGTACTCGTTCGTGCATTGGCGCCGTGCCATTCCCCGCGACCCGTCGGGGTTCTTGACGAACAACGGCATGGTGACGAACCGGGACGCCGGGTTGAGCGCGTCGCGGCGGATGTTGCCCTGAGACACCGTCCGCACCGGGATCCCTGCCCGCGCGCCGATGCGTCGGGCGGTGTCGAGCTGGGCGTAGACCTGTTTGGGTTCCCAGCCCGTGTCGGCGAAGAGGGCGGCGTCGAACAGCGGGATCTCCCCGTCGCACGCGAGCAGAAGCGTGCACAGGCTTTGTACTCCAGCGCCGAGACTGAGGTACCGGCCTCGCGGTGCTCCGCGGTAGCGCTCGCGGCGCGGGCGTGCGGGTCGGCGGGTTGCGGGTGGGCGGCGCCGCGACGGGGTCAGGTTGTTCGGGTGTGATGTGGCGGCGTGTTGGCTGGCGGATGCGCGGGAGGTGGTGGTCACGGTGTCTCCTCCCGGTTGTGACCGGTGGTGTGGTCGTGGTCCGGGGTGAGCAGACGGTGCGGGATGCGCCGAACGCTCGTCGCCGGGCTTTGGGCCGCCCAGAACAACGCAGGGGTGATCAGGGCGCGGTGCGCGGGCAGATCAGAGAGCACCCAGTGCTCGGCGGGCCGCAGGGCTCCGTGCTCGTCGCGGGTGCCGACAGCTTGGTAACCGGTGTACTTGAGGTTGGTGAGGATCGCGGTGACCCCGGTGGGCGGCCACGAGGTGTGCGTGCCCGGCGGCGGGTAGCGGTCGGGGTCGGCGTCGAGGCGGGCGGTGATGCGCTCGACCGACAGGCCGGTGACCGCGCGCCAGTAGAAGATCGCCTGCACCACCAGTGCCCGGCGCGGGTCTGGGGTGAGGCGCGTGCGGGGGTTGCCGCGTCGGCTCGCCGCGGCCTCGCCAACGGTCATCGTGGTGTAGCCATACGGCGGGTGGTGGACGTTCCAGCCGGCGCGAATCAGGGCTGCGAGTGCCTCGGCGGACCGCCGCGTCACCGGGTGCTGCGGCACACCGACGTGGTGGCGGGTCCCGGTTCGGTTCGGCGACCGCTGGTGCCGCACCGTCAGGCGATGACCGATGGCGCGGGCCCAGCGGCGCAGGAGGCTGAGTCGGCGCGTTGTGCTGCGGGCGGGCATAGCAAGAACTCCTTTTCCGGGCGGAGCGGGTGGAATGCGGCGCTGCGGGACGGGCCGGTGGCGGGTCGGCTCACCACCCCGCGGCGCCGCGAGTTCAGGGACGCGCGCCGGTGCCGGCGCGGCGCGCACGCGCGGCGTCTGCAGGGCGGGACGTGCCCGTGCTCGGACGAGCGGTGCCTCTCGGGCGGGCGGGCACCGGCAGCGGTACGCCGGCCGGCGGATGGTTGAGGTGGGTGAGGTCGGCGAGCAGCAGGCGCAGGGCATGGGCTGCTTGTTGGGGCATGACCCCGTTGCCGAGGGCGCGCAACTGGGCGGTGCGGGGCAGGTCGAGGTGGTCAGCGGTGGCCCAGCCCGGGGGCAGGCCCATGAGCCATTCGACGAAGGCGGGTGCGAGGACGGGGCGTCCGTGGCGGCCGGGCTGGGTCGGGTAGGGCGCGGGGCGGCCGGTGATGAGTTCCCAGCGGTGCACGGCGGCGGCGTACTCGCCCCACTCGACCGGTGGCGGTTCAGCGCGTGTGCCGCGGCGGGCGCGCGATACGCGGGCAGGTGGCACGATCACCCTCCTCCTTCCGTGCACTCGTACTCGGGCGGGGTGTGGTGACGGCGATGACGACCGACGGCAGCATCAGGTCGCCCTTCGAACCGCGTTGCGCGGGGCATCCCTTTGTCCCGTCGGTCGCCCGGGGCGTAGGCAGCAGGCGTAGGGTGTCCAAGAGGGACGGACCTCCTTGGCGTGAGGCAGCAGAGATTCCGTTGGAAGAACCGTCGTGCGCGGTCGGTGTCGGCAACAGCGCCCCACGCTCCGGGGGAAAGACAGCTACGACCCCCGGAATTTGTTTTTGCGCAACAGGTTCCCTCGCGTGCCAGGTCCGGCGTCGTGAGGGAGCGTGCCCGGTCGGGAAGCGACGGTCCGCCGTCGTGGGTGTCGTGGGTGCAGTTCTTCGCATCCGACGCCGTCGGCGTCGGCAGCAGCCGTACCGAGTCGGTCAGTGTCACGCACCCGGCCGGGATCGGTCGGCCCGGTTTGAGCACAGTCTGGATCGCCGCTGACCGCGAGTCCGCCGCCGTCGGTGTCGGCAGCAGCTGTGCCGGGCGGATCACCGAGTCGACGGCGTCGTTGAGGTTGACCTGATGCCCGCCCGCGCGGCGCCGCGCCGGATCGACCGGACCGCGCGGTTCGCCGTCGCGAGCCTGCGGCGTCGGCATCATCCGCATCCCGTCCCGGCCGGGGGACGGCACACACGAACACCCGCTCCCGCCGGTGCGCGGCTCCGATGTCGCTGGCTCGTACGCAACGCCAGACCGCGTCATACCTCGCTTCGGCCAGCCCGCCGAGAACGTGGTCGAGCCCGCCGTTTCTCCAGCGGAGGGCGGCGACGTTCTCCACGACGACGAGGCTGGGTCGTAGAACGCGAACGGCGTCCAACACGCTGCTCCACAGTCCACTTCGAGCGCCTTTCTCGATACCCGCGCGCCGACCGGCCGCGCTGATGTCCTGACAGGGGAACCCGGCGGTGAGCACGTCCACCCGCTCCACGCCGGAGAAGTCGACCGCCCGCAGATCACCCAGGTTCGACACGCCCGGCAGGCGGGCGGTGAGGATCCGCTCGGCGTGCGGGTCGAGTTCGCTGTACCACGCGATCCGGCCACCGAGAACCGCGGCGACCCCGAGATCCAGACCCGCCAGCCCAGTGCACAGCGACCCGATCACCGGCCCCTCGGTCGCCACGAAATGCGCGGCGTCGCCGCCATACGGTGCGCTCATCGCCGCGCCCCTCTCCCCGGCGAACTACCCGCGACGTCGTCGGCGCGTCCGTGCGCCGGTCGAGAGGCAGGGCGGGCGGTGTCCGGATGGGTGTATCCGCGACGACGCTGCGGGGATCGTCGCGTGACCGTCCCCGCGCGTGCCTCGGGGTCTGATCGGACCGGCCCAGCTACGGTCGTAGCGGTGATCCTCTGGTGCAGTCGTGCGTGCCAGTCCAGCGCGTAGCGCAGGCAGTTGGCCTCGCTGCGATGACTGGGAGTGCAGCCCGCCACGTACCGGCCGCTGAAACTCCACGCGGCCGAATCACTCGAGGCGATCGCCTCGCCATAGCGCGCCAGCCCCAGTATCTTGACGCCGAAACAGTGCAGAACCAGGCCGCGTGCGTGCAGCGAACGCACAATTCGCTCTACCTCGCCCGTGTGACTTCGCCGGCACACGCTGCCCACGCCCACGAGCGACAGCGCCGCCAGATCGACACCGTGACGCTCGTACAAATCGGCACAGCGGTGGTAATCGGTGACCTGATCCCCTTGGACGATGGGGATGATCGGCAGTTCCGGCGCCAGGTCGCGCAGCTGCAGGTAGTTGCGGACGGTGCGCTGCAAGTGGGCGCGCACGCTCAGCCCGGTACGGGCCCGGACCGCCGCCTCGACCATCCAGTCCTGTGGTGCCGCCCACTCCAGGTTGCCGATCTCCTCGGCGTAGCGGCGGACCGCCGCGACGTAGCTGCGCGCGTCGCTACGCCACCGCCCGTACAGCGACAGTTCCGAGAAGCCGCCGGAGTCCACGGCCCACGGGTGGGTCGCGCGGGGCAGGGTTCGGCGGCCGGCCAGGCGCCGGTGCGACACCAGCAGCGGGATCCCGAGATCGCGTTCCAGCCACGCCGGCTGATGGATGCCGAGATAGAACTTCACGACCGCACCCCCTGCCGTCGCGCTACCCCGATCGCGACCGTGACCGCCGCGAGGGTGGCGAGTGCTTTCCCGGCGAGCTGGCCAGGCAGCAGGGTCAGCGTCCCGAACGCGCACGGCACGAACACGACGCTGTCCACGACCAGCCCGCCGAGGTTGGACCCGCTGATCGCCGCCGCCTGCCCGCGTGGCTGCCACCGGCGATACAGCCACGAGTCGGTGAGCTCGGAGAGCAGAAACGCGGTCGCGCTGGCCACCGCGATCCGTGGTGTGGCCACGGCCGCCGAGAGCACCGTTCCCGCGGCGATGGCCGCGAACACGCCCACCACACCCAACGCGTCGTGCACGACGTCGCGGGCGGTGAACGCCGCACCCGCCACGCACGCGCCGAGCGGAATGACCAACGGTCCCGCGACGAGCACGTGGTAGGTGCTGGCCCAATTCGCCCCGGCCACCGCCGCGAGGTAGCAGCCTGCCGATATCCACCCGGCCGCCGACGCTGCCGACTCGCGCACTCCGAGGCGGCCCGCCGGCAACGGCGAGGGAGCGAGCGCGCCACTGACGTTCGCCGCCGCAGTCATGCTCGCCCGCCAGCGTCCGGCGACCCGTGCTCCGAGCGTCGTGACGGGCAGCGGTGACGGTCGGCGGCGCGGCGCGCTGGATCGGGCCACCGGCAGTGAACGGTCCACCCGCAGGCGGTGCATCGCGCGCGGGCACTCACGCCGACACCCCGCGGCCGTAGCGGGCAGTCGCCGCCGAACTCTGGGCCGACGGCGCACGGAGGACGACGACGTCCTCGTGTGCGATCAGGTGCAGCGGCAGGCCTTGCTCGCGTTGCTTGCGGATGAAGTCGCGCTGGAAAAACGACCCCCGCGCAACGAGGCCGGTGTCGGCGACGCGGGCCAGCAGGGCGACGCACCGCTCGACCGGGATCAGGCCGGCCGCTTGGCCGCAGGCGATGATCTGCGAGGGCAGGTCGATCAGCTCGGAGTGTTCGCGCCACGGGCGCACGGTGATCGCGATGTGCCCGCCCGGGCGCAACACCGCGGCGCAGCCGCTGAGGATGCGGGTGAAGCCCGCGAGCAGGCGGTGGTGGCCGACGTTGGCCAGGTTCCCGCGGTCCAGGGCGTTGCCGTAGCGGTGGTGGTACTTGTGCACTTTCCCGTCCGGCGAATCCGTCGTCGCCGTGACGACCTGCCCGTGCAACGACGGCCCGTACGGCGGCGAGGTGACTACAAGCGCGACCTGCCCTCGGTACTTCTCGGGCAGCAGCTGCGGCAGCCGGCGGGCGTCGCCGCGCACGATCTCGGCGTCGTGGTCGTGGCCGCGCCTCCGCGCGAGCTCGAGGTTCTCGCGGGCGACGTCGACCCAGTGCGGTTCGTACTCCACCCCGACCGCGCGGCGCCCGGCGTCGATCGCCTCGACCAGCGTCGTGCCCGACCCGGCCATCGGGTCGAACACCAGGTCTCCGGGACCGGTGTAGTGGCGGATCGCGTGCGCGGCAACGGCGGGGAGCATCTTGGCCGGGTGCGCGGTGGAGTCGGGCACGTAGCGGCCCTTGCGCTGCGCGGCCGGGGAGGTCTGCGCGGTCACCCACACCGACAGCGGCACCTCGCCGCCGCCTGCCGGATCGGCCGCGGCACCGAGGTCGGGTGGCACGCTCGCCCCGACGCTCGTCTCCTCACGTGTCGCGGCGCGGGTCCTGGTGTCCAGCGCGTCGATGAGCGCACGCGAAATCGGCACCGTGAGTTCGTCACCGCCAGGAGAAACGGGGCCAGCCGTGGCGCTCGGGTTCGGGCGGGACGGATGTGAGTGGGACATGATTGGACTGCCTTTCGACGGGAGCGGGAACGGCCGCGGCGGCCGCGTGCGAACGGGGCGACGGCGTGCTCACCGCAGGCCTCCGTGGCCGGGCTCGTCTTCCGCGGCGGGTGCCCCGGTTGCGGGGTCCGGGGGCGGGGATGCGGGGTTGGCGGGCTGGGCGAAGAGCTGGATGTCGCTGTGGGCGCGCAGGTGCGGTGCGGGCAGCCCGCGCACCGTCGCGCGGTGTGCGGTGCGGTCGTATTCCGCGGCGACCGTCGGGCTCGGCGCGGCGTGCAGACGCCCGGACCGGACCGGGGTGTACAGCGCGACGATGTGCTGCAGATAGAGCAGATCGGCGTGCTGCGCAGCGGCGACGACCGCGCCGGTCGGGTCGACCAACCGACCCCCGTTCACGTCACTGTGCGTATACACCGCGAAGATGCCGCCGTAGCGCAACAGGCCCGCCGCCAGCAGCGCGAGCCGGTCGAGCGGCACCCACTCGGCCGCGTGCGCGGGCAGCGCGGCGAGCACCAGATCCACCGACCCCGCCGGCAACGACCCCGGCGCGTCGCCGCTGCCGGAGGCGGTACCGCGCTCGGGGACGGGCGCCGGGCCGGCGAGCGCGGCCGAGGGTGTCGCCGCGTCGAGGACGAGGTCGGCCCAGAACGGCCGCGACGGCGTGACAGCGGCATCCGGGCGCGTGTCTACGACGGTCGAGGTGACGGTGCGGCCGAGGGCGCGGACCGCCTCCCGTACCGGCGCCGGGACACGTTCACCGGTCGCCACCGTGACCCCGGTGCCGGTGGCCGCTCTCGCCGCCGAGGGGGCGCCGGCGCCGATGAGGACGACGTGCGCGCCGGGTGCGGTGAACGCGGTCGTGATGCGCTCCACGATCGGCACCGGCCACGTCACGTTGGCGTCGATCGGGTCGGGTCCGCACGTCCACACCGAGGCCGGGGTCGGCTCCGGCGACGCGGTGCTCGTGCGCCGCCGTGACTGCGGTGGCGTGCCTTCCGGTCGCGAGCTCACGGCGGTGGTGCGGGGGCCCGCGGTGGCGGGGTGAGTGCGGGCTCCGGGGTAGGGAGCGCGGTCACCGCCGCGCCGGGTGCGCGGCGGGTGGGTCGAGTCCCCGCAGCGGCGGGGATGGCCGTCCGGGGACGGCGAGCGCTGGGCCATGTGAAGTCCTCCATGGGGCGCGAACAGCCGGGGTGGGCGTGCCCGGCTTGGCTGGTGCTGTCATAAGGCAATACCGAGAAATCGTTGTTTTGGAGACAGCCACCAACACGAACCAACCGATTTTCCGGAGCGCCACCCAGGGAAGATTTCCAGAACGCGGCGCCACAACACGCTAGCGGCAGCCAGGAAAGCAGCGGCCGCCGACGGCACGACCACCAGCCCGAACCGGCTCGGTTTCTTTGCCCCCGTTTCAGCAAGCGCCTCAACGAGGAATGTTACGGAGAGGCGCTGAGACGCTAGGCGATGATTTGTCGCTTCACCGCCAGCTCAAGGCACACGAGACGACACGATTCGACGTTCGAGCTCGGACCGGCGAACCGAGCGCGGCCGGGTAGGTGAATTTTCACATACGTGGACTTGAGGCGCTTTTGTCGCGCTTGCGAGGCGGTTTTGAGGCGGTTTTGAGGCGCAGCCAATGGCTCACTGATGCCTCACCGCACATTCGTCTTACCCGTGGAGCCGTCATGGATTTTCCCTCTCTCGAAGGCGCCAATGAAAAGCCCGCGTTCTCTCTGCGCGCCACTCCTGATTTCGTCACCACTCCGGATGTGTTCACGATGGCGCGTGCCAGCTTCGAGTGGCTGGTCACCGGGCCGGAGCCGGTCGGCGTGGACGGCCGCGAGATTCCGGGGCTGCCGCCGCGTCCGGTGCCCTTCGACGAGCTCGGCACCCTGCTGCTCGCCGATGACTGCCCGCAATCCACCCGGGACGCGGCATGGGCGTATCTGATCACCCGAGCCCGCGCCGAGCGGGGCACCTGGACGGTGGCCTGTGTCGGGCTGGCGCTGCCGGTCCTGCTGCGCGTCGGGGCGCTCGTGACGCACCGGTTCACCGGCGACACCCACGACCTCAACGCCGCCGTCCTGACCGGGTTCCTGCAAGGGCTGCACGAGGTCGATCTGGTCCGGCCGGCGATCCTCGCGCGCCTGTATTGGGCGGCCCGCCGCGAGGGACAGCTGGCGTTGCGCGAGGCCATCGGGTGCCCGGTCCCGACCGACCATCTCGAGTTCGGCTCCGCACCGCCACCGCGCCAGGAAAAGCACCCGGATCTGGTGCTCACCGCAGCGGTCCAGGCCGACGCGGTCACCGCCGAAGAAGCGGACCTGATCTCCGAAACCCGCGTCGGTGACGTGCCGCTGGCCGAGGCCGCGCACGCCCGCGGCCTGCGCTACAAGGCAGCGCAACAGCGGCGCAACCGGGCCGAGCACCGCCTCGTCGCTTTCCTGAACGAACAGAACGACGCGACCTTCGAAACGCAGGCCGACCAGCGACAAGACACCGCTCCCGCGCACCCGGCGCAGCGCCGGGCGAACCCGTCGCCCGCCACTGCGCCAGCCGCCTCCACCCACCGCACGACGTTACGCAACGTAGCCAAGGTGGCGGCTGATTCGGCGGCGGATGTCAGCGCGCAGGTGTCTCCACCTGACCCGAAATCCCGCATTGCCTTATGCGGGACCCGCGTGACCGCAGACCGCCGTCCCCGTGCTCGCCGCGCCGGTTCCGGTCCGGCCGCACATCCCCGTCGGGAGGTCCGCTCATGCGACTGACACCACCTCACCGTCGTCACCGTTCCCCACGCCGCCGCGCCCTCCTGCCAGGCCTGGTCTCCCCAGCCCGTACGTCGCGATCGCGGACCACACCGGGACCCCGCGCGACGGCGACACCATGCCGTGCCGGGGACCGCTGTCCAGGCTCCGCCGAGCCCGCCACGCATCTCGCGACCACACATCCCGCGGGACGGGCGAGGCGCGGCCCGCGGCTCCGCCGAACGGTGCTCCTCGTCGGAGTCCTTGTCCCAGCGCTGCTGCTGAGTGGGCCGGCGGCGCGGGCGGAGACGGTCCAGTACGTCGCGCTCGCCCAGACCGTGGATCAGGTCCTGGGAAACATCCGCAACTGGATCATGGGCATCCTGGCCGGTGTCGCGCTGGTGTTCTTCACGATCGGCGGGCTGCGCTACCTGATGGCCGGCGACAACCCCGGGGAAGTCGAGAAGGCCAAGGGCGCGTTCAAGGCCGCCGGTATCGGGTTCGGCCTGGCCGCGCTGGCGCCGCTGGTCGTCGAGATCCTCAAGACCCTCGTCGGCGGGCTGTAGCCATGGCCACCCCTGCCCGGCCGAACCGCCGCATAGTCCAACCGGCCGACGACACGCACCGCCGCAGGACCGCCCGGCCTCGACGACGCCGGATCCTCATCCTTCTGGCTGCGCTACTGGCGATGGCCCTCGGCGCGCTCGCCACGGCCAACGCCGCACCCGCGCCGGCACCGGCGGCGGCGTCGGGCCAGCTCGCGCCGCAGCAGGTGCCGCCCCTGCCGCTACCGCCCAACCCGGGTTGCGCGCCCGGTTCGCTGGAACCGGCCTGTCACCTGCCCACGGCAAGCCCGCCCGGGACGGTCCCGGCGACGCCGCTGCCGCCGGTCACCACGCTGCCCGACCCGGGGCCGTCGTGCTTCCCCGGCTCGGTGCTGCCCGGGTGCGCACCCTCGCTCGAGGGACCGTGTGCGGGACCGGACTGCATCCCCCAGCCCTCGACCCTCGCCCCGAGCACCCCACTCCAGCAACCGATACCGAACGGAACCGGAGACGCTGCGACCTGCGGGCTGACCGACTTCGCCGGCTGCATGGTGGTCGCCGCGAGCGCGATGTTCGCCGCAATCGTCGCGGCCGGGCTGAACCCGCTGCTGGACCTGCTCGGCAAGACCCTGCTGTCCACCCCGGAGCCGTATCAGCTGCCCGGGCTCGGCGCGGCGTGGACCGGGTCGTGGCACATCCTGCTCACCGCCTACGTGATCTTGGTGCTGCTGGCCGGGCTGATCATCATGGCCTACCAGACCCTGCAGACCCGCTACACCGTCAAAGAACTCGCGCCCCGCCTGGTGGCCGGGTTTCTCGCCGGGACGCTGTCGCTGTTCCTGGCCACCAAGGGCATCCAGATCGCCAACGCGCTCTCCGCCGCCATGCTGGGCGAGGGCGTCGATCCCGCGGCAATGACCAGCAGCTTGATCACCATGGTGCAGGGGTCGCTGCACGGCGGCGGCCTGTTCCTCGGCGTGCTCGGCCTGGTGCTGGTAGCTCTGCTGCTGGTGCTGCTCGTCGTATTCACCGTGCGGGTCATCGTGACGATCCTGCTGATCGCCGCCGCGCCGATCGCGCTGATGTGCCACGCCCTCCCGCACACCGAAGGCATCGCCATCCTCTGGTGGAAAGGCTACGGCGGGGTACTGGCGATCCAGGTCGGCCAGTCGCTGACGCTGGTGGTCACGGTGAGGATCTTCTTCGCCACCGGCGGGTTCACCGTCCTCGGCCCGACCCCCTCGGCGCTGGTGAACCTGCTGCTGTGCATCGCGCTGATCTATGTGCTGATCAAGATCCCGTTCTGGTTCCTCGCCCCGCTGCGATCCGGCCGGCCTTCCCTGCTCGGACGGGTCGTGCGCGGCGTGCTCGCCTACAAGACGATGGGGCTGCTCAGCGGCGCCACCGCCGCCCTCGGCGGCGGTGGTGGTCGAGGACGCGGGACCGGGCCACGCGGTCGCGGCGGCCAGGGCGGCCCGCCGCCGATGGATCCGCCCTCCACCCGCGCCGGCCAGTTCATGCTCCCGATGCAAGTCCGCCGGACGCGTCCGGGTGCGCCGCGGTCGCCGCGGCTGGGTGACCTCGCCCCGGCTGAGCCGCTCGGCGACCGCCGGCCCGGCCCGGGCCAGCTGCCGCTGTTCACCGCGAGCGGGTCGGGCGAGCGGCGCCGCGTGGCGCCGAATCCGCGCGCGCTGCCGCCGGAGTCGCTACCGAACGCACTCTCGGCTGATCAGCTCGGGCTGCCGATCACCACCCGCTATGACCCGGACCGGGTCGGGCGCCGGTCGCTGGCCGACGACCTCGCCGACCGGCCACCCGCTGCGCCGGTGCGCCAGACCGGGCTGCTCACCCCCGACGGGCGGATCAACCGCAACGCCCGCCCACCCGCCTCGCTGCCGAACGCGCTGATCGCACCCGAAACCGGGATGCTGCCGATCTATCTGCGCCCCACCGCGACGCGCCCACCCCGGCACACCCTCGCCGACACACCCGCGCCGCCGCCGGCGCGGCAGGCCGGGCCCGGGTTGATCACCCCGTCCGGGCGGATCAACCGCACCGCCCGTGCCCCGCGGCGCCGCCCCCGCGACGCCTACACCGGCAACCGGCCACTGGCCTCCAGCCAGTACCCGCTGCCGCTGGGTGTGCGCCGCCAACCGAAACCGCCGCCACCCGATCGCGCGACCACACCGCCACCGGCGGCGAAGCCGCCGCAGCGGGTCGGGGTGCAGCTGCCGCTGCCGCTGGATCTGCCGAAGCGGCCGCGCCGTACCCCGTCCCCGTCCCCGTCCCCGTCCCCGTCCCCGAAGAAGAAATGAGGACCCTTGTCGTGTCCAGTCCTGTGCGTGTCCCCGCCGACGTCAACCGCCCGGACCGCGTGTTGGGGCCGCTAACCGCCCGGCAACTCGGGATCCTCGCCGTCGCCGGCCTGCTGCTGACCGGCCTGTACTCGCTGACCCGCTCGTGGCTGCCGCTGCCGGTGTTCCTGATCGTCGCGGCGCCGATCGGGATCGCCGTCACCGCGCTGGCCCTCGGACAGCGGGACGGAGTCCCGTTGGACCAGCTCGTTCTCGCCGCGATCCGCCAGCACCTCTCCCCTCGCCATCGCGTCGCCGCGCCCGACGGCGTGCGCCCGGCCCCGGCATGGCTGACTGCGCAGCAACCGCCAACCCGAACCCGGGGCCATACGCGGCGCCCGGCCTTGACTGGTCCGGCATCGGTGTCGCCGGTGGCGCTGCAACTGCCCGCCAGCGGCGTCGCCGACACCGGCGCGCGGGCCGGGATCGTCGACCTCGGCGTCGACGGGCTCGCCCTCATCGCGGTCTGCTCGACGGTGAACTTCTCCCTGCGGACACCGGGCGAGCAGGAGGCCCTGGTCGCCTCGTTCGCCCGCTATCTGCACAGCCTGACCGCGCCGGTGCAGATCCTGGTCCGCGCGGAACGCCTCGACCTCACCCCGCAGATCGCGCAACTGCGGGCCCGGGCCGGCGGGTTGCCGCACCCGGCGCTCGAGGCCGCAGCGCTCGATCACGCCGACTACCTCGCCCAGCTCACCACCCACGCCGATCTGCTGCGCCGGCAGGTCCTGCTCGTGCTGCGCGAACCCCTACGCACGACGCCCGCGCCGACCTTCTCGAGCATGCTGCGCTGGCGCCGGCGCAGCACGCAGCCGGTGGACGGCCGAGTGCGGGAGGCAGCCGAGCAGCGACTGGTGCGCCGTCTCGACGAGGCCACCGAGCTGCTGTCCTCCGCCGGGATCGTGGTGACCCCGCTGGATGCGGCCGCGGCGACCGGGGTGCTGGCCGCAGCGTGCAATCCCGACACCTTTCTGCCGCCCTCGGCACAGCTGGCCGCGGCCGACGACGTCGTCACAAGCACGACGACGTTCACCGACCTCTACGGCGCCACCCCGGACACCGACGTCCCGGAGCTGCCGTCTGTGCACCGCCAGGAGCCGCAGCACCGCGCCCCGGTCCCGCCACCCGCCACCGAGGCCCCCACGGCTCGACCGCGACCGGCGACATCCCCCGCGTCGCCGGCGCGGTCGGGTCCGTGGCTGTCCGAGGACGACGACTTCGACTACGACGACGAGATCGAGAGCAGGTAACCCCATGGCTCGCACCACACACCACAGTGCACACAGCGGGTCGGCGGGCGCGTTCACCCCGGACTCGCTGTCGGTCTCGGCCCGGCATCTGGAGGTCGGCAACGAGTTCGTCGCCTCCTTCGGGATCACCGGATATCCGCAGGAGGTCTATCCCGGGTGGCTCGCGCCGCTGCTGACCTACCCGGCCCGCCTCGACGTGTCGGTGCACGTCGCACCGGTCGACCCGGCCACCGCCGCCAGCGGGCTGCGCCGCCAGCGCGGACGGCTCGAGTCCTCCCGCCGCTACAACGCCCGCCACGACCGGCTCGACGACCCCGATCTCGACGCCGCCGCCGAGGACGCCGCCGAACTGTCCCGGCGCATCGCCCGCGGTGAGGGACGCCTCTTCCAGTTCGGGCTGTACCTGACGGTGCACGCCCCCGACGAAGCGTCGCTGACCGAGGAGGTGTCGGCGCTGCGGGCGCTGTGCGCGTCGCTGCTCATGGACGCCAAACCCGCCACCTACCGTGCCCTGCAAGGCTGGGTGTCCACCCTGCCGCTCGGCCTGGATTCCCTGGGGCTGACGCGGACGTTCGACACCCCCGCCGTCGCCGCGTCCTACCCGTTCACCTCCCCCGATCTCGCGCCGACCGACCCGACCACCGCCGCGCCTTCGGGCGTGTTGTACGGGTACAACGTCGGCTCGTCAGGGCTGGTGCACTGGGACCGGTTCGCCTGCGACAACTACAACTCCGTCGTCCTCGGCCGCTCCGGATCCGGCAAAAGCTACCTGGTCAAACTCGAGACCCTGCGCAGCCTCTACACCGGCGTGCAGGCGTTCGTCATCGACCCAGAAGACGAATACGCCCGCCTCGCCGCTCAGGTCGGCGGCACCTACCTGCACCTCGGCGTGAACGGAGTCCGGCTCAACCCGTTCGACCTACCCATCAACACCGACCCCGGCGGGCGGCGCACCGCGCCGCAGGATGCGCTGGCTCGGCGCAGCCTGTTCCTGCAGACCGTGCTCGCCGTCCTGTTCGGCGCCGCGATCACCCCGGCCGAACGGGCGGTGCTCGACACGGCGGTCACCGCCACCTATGCCCGCGTCGGGATCACCGCAGACTCGCGCACCTGGACCCGCCCCGCGCCGTTGTTGGCCGACCTGCGCGACGTCCTCGCCGACTCCGGCGACCACGGCGACACCATCGCGGGCGACCTGGCCGCGCGGCTTCACCCGTTCGTCGACGGCGCCTTCAGCGCCCCATTCGGCGGTCCGACCTCCGCAGCACCGGACGGGCACCTGGTGGTGTTCTCGCTGCGCGACCTGCCCGACGAACTCCGCGCGGTCGGGACGCTGCTCGTACTCGATGCGGTGTGGCAGCGGGTATCCAACCCCGCGCACCGGCGACCCCGGCTGGTGGTGGTCGACGAGGCGTGGCTGCTGATGCAACAGCCCGAGGGCGCCCGCTACCTGTTCCGAATGGCCAAGGCGCTGCGCAAACACTGGGGTGGCCTGATCGTCGCCAGCCAGGACGCCGGCGACGTACTCGGCAGCGACCTCGGCAAAGCCATCGTCGCCAACGCCGCCACCCAGATTCTGATGCGCCAGGCGCCTCAGGCCATCGACGAGATCGCCGCAGCCTTCGACCTCTCCGCCGGAGAACGACAGTTCCTGCTCTCCGCCGACCGCGGGCAGGGGCTGCTGGCGGCCGGCGCGCAGCGAGTGGCGTTCCAAACGCTCGCGTCGCCAGCGGAGAACCTCCTGGTCACCACCGACCCCGCCGAGCTCGCACAGTTCGCTGCCGCCGACCCCGACGCCGTCGAGGGCGCCCTCGCCGAGACCTACATCGACCTCGGGCCAACGGGCAGCCACCCGCCGGCCCTGGACGACGACTCAGACCTGCACGTCGACGACATCGAGCCCGCCACCGTCGGCCAGGTCGACGTCGGGCCCCGCGCGACCGCCGTTCCCGGCCCAACTGCCCGGAAGGCGAGTCAGCCGTGACCACACACCTCGCGGTCGCGGGCGTGCACGCGGGCTGGGTCGGGGACTACCTGCGCGACCCGGGCGGCGCCACCGGTGTCCTGCTCGCCGCGCTGCGGGAGTGGGTACTGGTCTGGGGTCCGGTCATCGTTCCCGCCGTCGCGCTCGCCGCCACCGGCCGGGTCGTCCTCCGCCGATGGCGGCTCGTGCGCCGGCACCGGGCGCTGCTGGCCGACGCGCGCCGGATCACCGTGCTCGCGCCACCGAGCGTGGACCCGGCCGGCGGAGCCGCGGTCTGGTCCAACCTCGTCGGGCTGTTCCGGCCCGCGTGGCGGAGATGGTGGGCCGGCCAGCCACACCTGGCGCTGGAGTACCTCTTCGGTGAGCACGGCGTCACCATCCAGTTCTGGGTACCGGGCGTCATCCCACCCAGCCTGGTCGAACGCGCCATCGAGGCAGCATGGCCCGGCTCGCACACCCGCACCAGCCCGGCCACCGCACCGTTCCCGGGCCTCGGCTCCGGGCAGCGACGCATCACCGTCGGCGGGCAACTGCGCCTGGCCCGGCCCGAGTCGCTGCCGATCCGGACCGCCTTCGACGCCGACCCGATCCGTGGACTGCTCGGCGCCCCCGTCGGGCTCGGCCGCAACGAGCGCGCCTGCGTGCAGATCCTGGCCCGCCCCGTCACCGGCCGCCGCGTCGCCCACGCTCGCCGCGCCGCCCGCCGCGTCCACCACGGCACCTCCCGCCACTTGGGCGGACGGCTCCTCGACCTGATCACCCCGGGCGCGAAGGCATCCCGCTCCGGGCGGACCACCGACGCGCGGCGCATCAGCCAAGACCCGCAGCTGTCGCTGGAGTACTCCGCCCAGAACAAGGCCATCGTGAGCAAACAGCGCGGCTCCCAGTACGAGACCCTCATCCGCTACGCCGTCGCCACCGACCTGCCCGCCGACACCACCGACGAGATCCTCCGCCAGGCCCGCGACACCGCGCGCGGCCGAGCCCACGCGCTGGCGGCCGCGTTCGCCGCCTACACCGACCACAACCACTACACCCGCACCCGCCTGCACCACCCCGCCCAAACTCTCGCCCAGCGCCGAATCGACCGCGGCGACCTGCTCTCGGTGCCGGAACTGGCCGCGCTCGCCCACTTGCCCACCGACGCGGAGATCCCTGGTGTCGAACGCGCCGGTGCGAAAGCCGTCGCTCCGCCACCTGGGGTCGCCACCCCCGGCCCGCAGGTCAAGCCCCTCGGCCAGGCCGACACCGGCCACACCCGCCCCGTCGGGCTGCGGGTCGCCGATGCCCGCCACCACCTGCACGTCATCGGCGCCACCGGCTCGGGCAAGTCGACTCTGCTGGGCAACCTCATCCTCGACGACATCGACGCCGGCCGCGGACTGGTGCTCATCGACCCCAAAGGCGACCTGGTTACCGACACCCTCAACCGGATTCCGCTGTCGGCCGCAGACCGGGTCGTGCTCTTCGACGCCGACTCCCTGCACCGGCCACCATGCCTGAACGTCCTGGAAGGCGGCGAGACCGACCGCGAGGTCGACAACCTCGTCTCCGTCTTCCGGCGGGTCTACTCCGCGTTCTGGGGCCCTCGCACCGACGACCTCATGCGCGCCGCCTGCCTCACCCTGCGCGCCCAGGACGGCATCCCGACCCTGGCCGACCTGCCCACGCTGCTGACAAGCGAGGCGTTCCGATCCCGGATCACCACCGGCCTGGCCGACCCGATCCTCACCGGGTTCTGGCAGTGGTACGACGAGCTCACCGACAGCTCCCGCTCTCAGGTCACCTCCCCGCTGATGAACAAGCTGCGCGCGTTCCTGCTGCGGCCCTTCGTGAAAGCGGCCATCGCCGGCGGGCGCTCCACCGTCGACATGGCCCAGGTCCTCAACGACGGCGGGATCTGCCTGGTCCGAATCCCGAAAGGGTCCCTCGGTGAGGAAACCACCCGCCTCGTCGGATCACTCGTCGTCGCCCGGACATGGCAGGCCACCACCGCGCGGGCCCGTATTCCCCAGCGCCTGCGCCCCGACGCAAGCCTCGTGATCGACGAGTGCCACAACTTTCTCAACCTGCCCTACCCGATGGAAGACATGCTCGCCGAAGCCCGCGGGTTCCGGGTCGGCATGACCCTGGCCCACCAGCACCTTGGCCAGCTCCCCCGCGAACTCAAGGAAGGCATCTCCACCAACGCCCGCAACAAGATCTTCTTCTCCGCCTCCCCCGAGGACGCCCGTGAACTCGCCCGCCACACCACACCACGGCTGTCCGAACACGACCTGTCCCACCTCGGCGTCTACCACACCGCTACCCGCCTGGTCGTCGGCGGCGAAGAGACCGAACCGTTCACCATGACCACCACTCCCCTGCCCGACCCCATTCCCGGGCGGGCACGCGAGATCCGGGCCGCGCTACGCGCGCGGCGTACCGCGGACCACCACGGCGATCCCGGAATTCGCGTCCATGCCGCCGTCACCAGGACCCGGTCCGCGCCGACCGAGTGGCGAGTGCCGCCGACCCGCCCGCCCAAGACCGACCCGCGTCGGACCCGCCCCTGACTCTGAGACGACGCGGCTGTCGGCCGCACCACACGGAACCGCCCGGCACAGCAGCGAGGGCCCTGACCGTCCGGGACCCGAGTTCGAGCTGCCCACAGGAGCTATCCACACCCTGTTCACAACTCCTCGAAGGATGCGCTCGTGATCACGACCACGACCCGCCAGCACACCTTGCGCGCCCACCTGCCCGGCCGCCACACCGCTCTGGCCGCGAGCTCGGTCGAGCATCAGGCGATGCTCGCCTCCCGGCTCACCGCCCGTGACAAATGGCTGCTGGCACTCCTCCACGAGCATCGGGTCCTGACCATCAGCCAGATCCAGGACGCCGCGTTCCCGTCCGACCGCTCGGCCCGTCAGCGGCTGCGCGAGCTCTATCTGTGGCGCGCGGTGTCGCGGTTCCAGCCCTTCCGACAGATCGGCTCGGCCGGAATGCACTACGTCCTCGGCCCGGCCGGGGCAGCTGTGCTCGCCGCCGAACACGGCCTCGAGGTCAAAGAGCTGGGCTACCGGCACGACCGTGCCATGGGCATCGCCCACAACCAACGCCTCGCCCACACCATCGGCGTGAACAACTTCTTTACGTCCCTGATCGCCCGTACCCGCTACGCCCGCGCCTCCACCGGGGAGGCCCTGGCGGCGTGGTGGTCGGAGTCCCGCTGCGCGCGACATTTCGGCGACCTCGTCATCCCCGACGGCTACGGCCGTTGGCGCGCCGGCCGCGACAAAACCCTGCGCGAGGTGGAGTGGTTCCTGGAGTTCGACACCGGCACCGAGTCCTTGACCAAGGTCGGCCGCAAGCTGCACGGCTACGCGCGGCTGGCTGAATCCACTGGCATAGCGACCCCGGTGCTGGTGTGGCTGCCCACGACCCGCCGTGAAGCCGGGGCTCGCACCGCCCTCGCCCGTGTGCACGCCGGCCTCGACGACCCGGCCGCGGTGCCGGTGGCCACCGCAGCGGCCGACCTGCTCGACCCGGCCGTCCCGCACCCCAGCCCCGCTGAGGCGATGTGGCTGCCCTTGACCTCGGCTCCCGCGAACCACGCCGGCCCGCGATACCGGCTCGCCGACCTCCCCGCTGCCTGGCCCGGGCTGGCGCCACCGCCGGCCGACCCAGCCTCACCCGCTGCCGGGGAGCACGACGTCGACGCGACCGCGGCGGCCTCGCCGTACCGGCTGCCGCCGCCCAGCTCGGTGCCACCACCGGCCACCCCCAACCGGCGTCGCTCGAGGCGGTAACGGACGCGAGGCCGCGGACCCCGTTCTGCCAACCGGCCGCCGTCCCGCGCGCAGGGACGCCATCGGCCGTTCGTCGTCGACAACGGAAAGGAGCGCGATCCTGCCATGGGAAGCAAGGTCTGGGCCGGTGTCGCCGCCCTCGTCTTCGTCATCCCGCTGCTCGTCGGCGGCCTGATCATCGGCGTCGCCATCCAGGTGTTCTCCAGCGGCTCATCTGCAGGACCGCTGACGTGCGCGCCCGGCGGGGCAGCGACCGGAGCAGCGCCGGGGAAGACCGCCGAACAGCTGGGCAACGCGGCCACCGTCGTTGCGGTGGGCAGGCAGATGGGGGTGCCCGAGTCCGGGTGGGTGGTTGCGATTGCCGCTGCGCTGCAGGAATCCGGGTTGCGCAACTTGAGTTACGGCGACCGGGACTCACTCGGGCTTTTCCAGCAGCGGCCCTCGATGGGCTGGGGCAGCCCGCAGCAGGTCACCACGCCGGCGTACGCGGCATCGACGTTCTTCGAACACCTCATCGCCACACCCCACTGGCAGACCATGAGCGTCAACGACGCAGCGCAAGCGGTTCAGGGATCGGGATTCCCGAACGCCTATGCCCAGCACGAGGACGAGGCACGCGCGATTGTCGCCGCCGTGTCCGGTGTCCGCTGCGAACCCGCGCCTGCGACGGTCGGCAGCGGGGACTGCGGCGCCGTCGAGGCCGCCACCGCCGCCGCGATGACCGCGATCAACTACGCGTGCGGGCAACGAGGATTGCCGTACGAATGGGGCGGAAATGGCCCCCTGAACGGGGATCAAGGGTTCGACTGTTCGGGCCTGACGAAGGCCGCGTACGACGCGGCTGGGATCTCCCTGCCGCGCACCGCGCACGCGCAGTACCAAGCCGGGCCGCGAGTCGCCGCGGGGCAGCCTCTGCTGCCGGGGGACTTGGTCTACTACGGCGCACCGTCGAGAATCCGGCACGTGGGCGTCTACATAGGAGGCGGCAAAATGGTGAATGCACCGGACTTTGGTAAACCCGTACAGGTCGGCAACTACCGCTATCCGGGCGATAACTACGTGGGCGCCACACGCCCCGCGCGCTGATCACTGGGAAACAGACGCCGTCCAAAAGTATGCGCTGGAACCTGGATCGGTGTGGCCGCCGGACTCGGGCGGCGTCGCAGCTGCCGCGAGCCCGACGGCCACGGTTCAGTCGTTGTCTCTATCTATGGCACGGGGCGAGCCAGCTGGTCGGCAAGAACACCCGCATCCTCCGTTGTGGCGTAAGGCAGGCCCGTCTCCGCCATGATCGCATCGTCGGTCGCATGCGGTTCGCTATCGGCTCGTGCAGCAGAAGGATGACGTCACCGTCGTGGGCGTGGTCGGGCTGGGGGACGGCAGTCATCAAGTGTCCGTCTAGGAACTCGACGTCGCCGTTGTGGTCGAGGTCAGGCCCGTCGGCGATGTCGACGCAGGTCACGAGCAACGCACTGAATCCATCGGGACAGCGCATCGGAGTCGCGACCTGCATGGGAATCATGCATCTCGTCGTTGCTTATGCCTTGTGACAGAGTCCTCGCCGGGTGGATAGCACGGCGCCGACGCGTGCGGTGTGGTCGTTGTCCACGAACGCTCCATTCTTGGCGACACACGGGCCGCGGATCGGCTCATGACGGGGTCCATCGAGGCTCCGTGCGTAGGTCGATGTCAAGCGGTCACGCTACCGATCACCGAAAGGCTTCCAATATGTCTCGATCGACGCTGTTGCACTGTCCACAAGAGACGATTTTTTCGATGAATCACTTGACACGAAGGCAGAGACGAAGCGTTCATAGACTTGTGGCCCGAAACACCGGATGCGCACCGGCGGGCCATCGCCCCGGCCGGGGCATGACCACCCATTCCGCGATACGCCTATGGAGTTCGTCATGTCCACCAAGAACCGTAAGACCCGCACAGCTGCCACCGACGTCACCGACAGCGACCGTCACCTGCAGGCGGTACCCGAACAGCACGCACAGCAGACCGCAGTGACCGCCAACGACAAAGTTCGCGCGGCACTGGCCGACAATCCCGGCGCCACCACCGCCGCGCTGGCGATAGCGGCCGGGGTCGGCCGTTCCACCGCCGCGAAGGTCCTGGCGAGCTGGGGCCGCGACGGCAGCGCAGTGCGCACCGCAGGCGACGGACCCCGCAACCCTGACACCTGGACGCTGGCAGTGTCTGACAACGCCGCCCCCGCAGGAGATGCCACCGACACCCCCACGGATGTGGCGGCGAGCCCCGACCCCAGCAGCGGCACCGACGAAACGGGCACGCGGCCGGACACCACCGACACGCATGCCGTGCCGGGCGACGATCCTTCGAATGAGCCCGAATCAACGACGGGGGTGCCAACGGACGCATCGGATGCCGACGGTCAGCAGCCTAGCGACGAGAAGATCGTGAAGGGCAGCCCGGCTGCGCCCCATGGACTTGGCACGGACGTCGACGCAGCCACCCCGCCTCCCGATCCGGCTACGGTCGCGCCGGTGCCGGACACGAACGTCGAGAGCGATGAGCCAGCGAGCACGACCTCAACGGACAAGACTCGCCTGCCCAAGGGTGGATTGCGCGCCATGGTGGAGGAGTACCTGACTGAGCACCCGCACGAGGATTTCGGGCCCGCCAAAATCGGCAAGGAGCTCAGTCGTTCGGGCGGCGCGGTCAACAACGCCCTGGAGAAGCTGGTCGCCGACGGATACGCGATCAAGACTTGCGAGGCACCGAAACGGTTCAAGATCAACCCGGACAAGGTCGACGTGTCGCCGACCACCGATTCCGCCGGGTAAGACCACCAAGCCGACGACGGCCGGTACACCCTGGGCCGCCGCCAACCGATGCGGTTGGCGGCGGCCTTCTCACGTCCGTAGGTCAAGGGGACGTCGGCGGGCGCAGCACCGCGATCATTACTCGCGTCGTCAACTCTGAACGGCCGCGACAAGCCCCTTGGGGCGTTCGTGGGCTTCCGAGACCGCGTATCGGGCGAGCCGGTAAACCCCCGACCACGGCCGAGCAGAAGTCGGTGCTGCAGCCGACGACGGGCGACCTCGTCGATATCGAGCTGGAGCTGCCTGCTTTCCCGGTGGTCAACCGGGCGATTACCACCGATCGATTGTCTCGAACGCGCGCGCGAGTTGGTCGGCCGAGGTTTGGCTGGCCAGCAACGGCGGGTCACGAAAGACATGAACGGAGGTGACCCCACCGATGACCACTAGCTAAGGGCCCCCGGGCCGACGACGACCCGGCCCCTGCGTTTCGTCTCGATGGCCGAGGCGGTCGGCTGGCTGGCCGGCTTCTCCGCCCGGGGCTTTTCCCCACAGAATCGTCGAGCCAAGGGCGGCCGGGGCCATCACGATCAACGGCACCGAGTAACCGCGCCCGTACTCGCCGGGCACCGATTCAACCCGAGCCCTTCAACCATCACCGAGAAGGCCAGAAGCCGACTCCGCTCGCCGTAAGGACGGAAGTTGACTCGTAGCCGGTCCGCGTCACGGGTCGCGGTGGACACCGCCCTCCAGCCCCGCCCTGCGGCCTACCCGTGGCAGGCGTTCGGACTAAGGCGTTGCAGCAGATCGGCAACGCGATCCCGCCGGGCCCCGCCCGCGCGATCCTCGCGGCGGTCACTAGCTGAACGAGGAAAGAACGCTAGTTCGAGACGCGGCGTAGCTGGCGATCATGTGGAGATACGTGTAATGCTGATGCGGACTGGCCCCAACCCGTGGTGCCACGTCCGGGCAACATAGGAGAACCGACACTCGACTTCTGAGCAACGTGGCCTGTCTAGCTGCGAGCTACCGGAGCCTGGCCACGTGTGGACGCCGACATCATTGTTCGCGATCCCCTCATTAGTGCGGTCTCTCCACAGGCCGGCGAGCAGGCTCCGGGTTCTGGCCGGTCGCTTGGGGCCTCAGTTGTCAGGTATCTCCGTCGGCATGATCGTCTTGGTGGTCGTACTTTCCACCCTCTCTCTCGCGTCTCTTCACCTGGTCAAGGGGAAGGACAACGGCTACATCAGGATCAAATTCGGTCTCTTCGTGTTCGAGTACGGCAGGCCACCAACGGTGACCGACAAGACCAGGTCGCCCGAGAAGCTTCCGACCGCCGAGGCCGAGGGCGGCGAGTCCAGTACCTCAACCAGCGCAGGCCAGTAACGGGTCCACAAAGTGAGCCCCGGAAGGTCGCGCAGACTTACCGGCAATGCCTGACTCACAGCGAAGAGCCTCGTGCCACCGACGTCTTCGGTGGCGCCGGAAGACGGGGCGTAGCAGCCCGGCAGCTCGGCCTCAACGCGCTCGGCGTCGAATGGGACGCCGCGTGGAGCCGCTGCGCCGGGTTCATCCGCCGCCCTTGACAACGGCTGGCCCCGCGAGTGGCCCGCCTTCGAGCAGGGCCCTACGATCATGCCGGTCTTGGAATACATGGGCGAGACTTTCCGGTGCGAGGGCCACACCCTCGCGACCGACGGCGAGCCCGCCGCCCCAGCGATCACTCAAACAGCTCCTTGAAGACCGTCTCCACGAACTCGGCCGCTGCCCGGACCATCTCGGGATCTTTCAGCTCGAGGGCGAGGACGCCGAACATGAAGGCGCCAACGAGCGCGAGCACAGCCATCACAGGCGCCTTTCGCACGAGCGCGACGACGACGACCGCACAGAAAAGCACGATCATCGCGCTCGACGCGACGATTCCAAAGACGTCCACGACCTTCTCCTCGTCTGTGACCAGCATGTAGGCACGCGAGCACCCACAGATTCATGTCGCTGGGAAGAAATCGCGGCCTTCTACAAGCCGGTCGCGGTGTATACCCCTGCTGGCCTGGCCGGGGCCAGCAGAGACGATCGCACACAGAAGCGTAGCTCTTAATCTAAAGTCACGATCGGCGACCCGTTGAAGCCGGAACTAAAACGTTCCGCCCGAACGAACTTCCTGACACCAAGCGGATAAGGCCGATTCATTTTCGTTGTTCCAGGGTACTTCAAGCCTTACAGTGGACTTGACTGAACTTCAGCTCTTTCCATGCAGCCAGCTTCCGTTCGAACCGGACGCGTCAAGCGACCCCGCCTCCAGTAGGAGCAGACGGGGTCGCGAGGTTGTGATCTGTGTGGAGGAGTGCTGAACTACGCCTTCGGATCGTCGAAGTTCACGGTGGTCTTCAGCAGCCGCAGGCCCAGGGTCCGCAGGTTGAAGTCGGCATCACCATGACCTACACCGTCGCGATCCTCGTCTTAAGGCTCGGTGCAGATCGTGCCTGGACGTTCTCCTAGCGCGAACATCCGTGCTGCAGATCGACCGGTGACGACGTGCAAGACGAGATCGAAGCGGCGCTCGTCGCCTCGGTGCCAGTTGTGCTGCTCAGCTAGCTGCCAGATGTCATCGAGGACCCGCTGGTCTGTCTCGCTGGGCTCCCAGCGTTCGCATTCACCGGACGCATCGAGGCCGTGGAGGTTCACTCGGATTTCCCGAGGCGTCAGCCGGGCCACGGTCGCGCACCGCACCCGCTGCCATACCGGATCTAGGTGATCTCTCAGCAACGCGGTGACCTCGGCGGTCAGCCAGACGGCCAACTGCGGAAGGTCGATTCCTGCGGTGTCCTCGAAGTGAGCGCCGATCACCGTGCCCGCCACGTGTGTGCGCAGCGCTTGCTGCAGCACGCGGCCCGCGACGCCGCCGAGCACACTCGTCGTGGTGGCCAGCGTGCAGGCGGCGGTGGCGTAGTACCAGTCCTGCGCGGGCAGCTCGGCCAGCAGGACCCAGCGGCGGCGGTCGAGGCGTTCGGTGATGGCGCGGGATCGCGCCGCCGAGTGCAGGTCTCGCACGACCTGGACGCGCAGCGTGTCGGGGCCGTGGTGGTAGAGCCGCTCGAGCATGTGGTGCTCACCGTTGGTGGCGACCCGCTCGTCGACAAATCTCGGTGCGGTCATGCCCACGTCCCGCGCCGGGGCTGGTGTAGCCGGAAGGAGAACGGAATTCCTTCGGATTTTCTGGGCGCCATGCGGAAAATCCACTCGTCGCTGTCGATGCGGTAGGTGCCATCCGCGCCGGGCTCGATCCGCCAGGGCAGATAGCCCTCGCGGGCCCGGAGGTGCTGATGGACGTGGACCAGGGTGTCGCCGTCGAAGTGGACCAGCGGATAGTCGTCGGGGAGGTCCTGATTCGCGCGGGTGCAGTAGTCGGCCACGGCGTCGGCGACCTCAGGCCGCAGGATCACAACGCAGCGTCCGGTGTCGGCCGGAATTTCCACACGTCCCGGGAACACGTTGCGACTGTGCGTGCGAGGGTCGCAGCTGACCAGGGTTTCGCCCTCGCTCGGCTGGCGAGGATGGCGCCGCGCGCCGCAGCGCCGGCTGCGGCGCGCGCGGGTCGGGCCGGACAGGAACCAGCGGCCCAGCTCCCCCAGCGGATATCGGCCGTCGACCTCGGCGGCAATCTCGTGACGGTGGTGCGCGGAATCGCCGGTGAACACCACCAGCAGGTCACCTTCGAAGCGGGCCAGCGGATACCAGTCGGGATCGGTGGGGTAGACGAGGTTGAGCCACTCGCACATCGCTTCCGCGACGTTGCGGCGCAGCCGTGGCCGGACCCACACGCCGTGGTGGCGGCGAGGCTCGATCACGGCGGGGAAGCTGATTTGGCGCGGATCGCCGTGCACTGCGGGCACCAGCTCGATCCAGGACTCGCCGGTGGCGAGGGCGCCGACCGCGGACATATCCGAGGTCGTGTTGAGCGTGGTCATGGTCGTGGTCCCTTCAGCAGTCAGGTCGCGGTGTGCCGGGGCGCGTCCAGCGGCACGCGACCGGGTCCCAGGTGGCGGTGGTGAGCAGGCGGTTGAGGTCGGGCAGTCCCGGGCCGCGCATCCAGCCGAACTCTTCGCACTCGGCCTCTCCGGGCCATCGACCGGTCCAGACGTCGCGGGGACAGCGGCACGATCGGGCATGGCCGAGTCGCTGCTGTCCGGTGGCCAGGCAGCGAGCGACGTCGCAGCCCTCGAGATGGACTTGGCCGATCCCGACATAGCAGTCGGGGCAGGACGGTTCCAGCGACGCTGCCTTCGCTGCGGTGCGGCGGGGAGTCATTGCGGCCTCCTCGTCGTGCTGTGACGCTCCTCCAGAAAGTCGTTCCAGCTGGCGGGTGAGCCGGGTGCAGGGTCGTTCGGGGGCATGGGGGTCCTCCGGTCGTTGTTGTGGGCTGCTGCTGAGCTCAGTGGGTGGTGAGGATCGCGTGGATGTGCGGGTTGGCCAGGATCAGATGCGAGCGGCTGCGGTTGTCGTCGGCGATTAGCACGCGCACGCCGAAGCGCGGCGGCCCGCCGTCGAGGTCGGTCCATCCGTAGAGGGCGGGCACGCTGGCCAGTGCGTCGCGGGCGAGGTCGCTGGCCAGGCCGCCGCCGCGATAGCCGAAGACCTCGATCTCCAGCTCCGCCGCGGAGGAGTCGACCGTGACGGCGTAGCGCAGATCCGGTGCCAGCCGCGAGTGGAGCGCGGCGAGTTCGACGGGTGTTCCAGGCCCTGGTGGCAGGGTGAGGTCGGCCAGGATCCGCATGCCCAGCTCCTCGACTCGGTCGCCGTGGGTTCGACCCAGCATCGGCCCGTAGCGGCGGCTGATCGTGTCGGCGGCATCGACCCCGGTGTAGCCGCAGCTATCGCGTCCGGGCGGGAACACCACCGGTGCCTCGTCCGGTCCCGGCGGGACATAGTGGCCCGCGCAGGCCGACCACCGCTGTCCGCGCTGGCAGGTCCAGACGGCGTCGCCGTCGAAGGCGTAGGTGAGGTCGGTGCCGTGGCTGGTCGGCCACAACCATGGCCACCACGCCGACGGCGTGCTGGTGACGTAGCCCAGTTCGTGCCGGTGGACCGTGTCGCCGAGGCGCTCGACTCGCCGGCGGAACTCGTCCGCGGTGCGCGCGTCCTCGATGGCGGCAAGGCTGGTGCAGGCGCAGTGGTTGAGGTCGATCGAGGCGATCCGGTCGGCGTCCGGGCCGCGTCCGAGGTAGAAGTCATGGGTAGTCGCACACGTCATCGGGCGTCACCGCCGATGATCGGCATGTCGGCGGGCTTCTCGCGCATCAGCGGCATCGGCACCGACGGCGGGGCGGCCGGATCACGCAGCCACGCGTGGATGTCAGGCGGCCCGAGCGGGTCCTCGCCTTCGGGGAAGCGGGGGGCGTGCGGGTTGATGCGGTGCCACCGGATGCCGCCGCCGACGGTGACAAACACCGCCTCGGTGTCGGAGTCAAAGGTGATGATCCAGCTGCTGGTGTGGCTGCTGTACCAGGGCCACGGCCAGCCGAGCTCGCGGTGGTAGGCCTGCCCGAGGTGTTCGGCCTCCCAGCAGTTGAGGGTGTTGGTGACCGCTGCGCGGAAGGTGCGTGCGTCGGTCGCGGTGAGGGCCATCCGCAGGGGTGCGACGACGAGGAAGTTCTCGGGGTAGCACTCTCCCCGTAGGGACCCGATCCAGTCGGCCTTCTCGCCGCGTCCGAGGTAGAAGTCGGTGTAGCTCGACATCGGCGGTTCTTTCCTTATCGTGGTGGCGCGTAGGGGTTGAGTGGTGTGGGGGCCGAGACGCAGGCGTAGGGATCGGGCGGCCGGTGGGGCGGTGCCCAGTAGACGCAGTCGGCGTCCTGGTTGCGCTCAGCGCCACGGCCGAGGAGGTAGGCCAATACGATCGCCGGAGTCCACGGACCTGGCAGGAGCACGGCAAGCACGGTCCACAGGAGTCTTGTTTTCCTGTTCTTCACGGTTCTCCTCGAATACGGCACGAGGCCGAGAATCTTTGAATCTAGCCGGGCGGATAGAAAACCAGCGGTCGGGTTGAACGAGCTGGAATTCTGGATGGCCGATCGCGGATCAGCTCGATGCGCCCACCGAGGTGTCCTGAGCGTTACTGGGTATGAGATCTACGGCGACGGCCTCCGCGCCGCCACGGCTGAGGCGGACGCGTCGCCAGTCGTTGTTGCTGTCGTCGCGTTGCGGACGGCCATGCGGCAGATATAGGACATCGCCGCCGTGGAGGGTGTAGGCGCTGTGTACGTAGAGGTCGGAGCGCCACCACCGGTCCAGCGTCGCGAGTTCATCGGCGCGACCAGACTCCGCGCACCCAAAGCCGCACAACGGCCACGCTTTGACCACATTGTCGAATGCGGTGAGGAAATCGGGCTCGGTCGCGGCGGTCAGGAACTCGCGCCCCACGGGGAGAGTGAAGACCGTTGCCGGGTCGGCCACCCTGTCCGGCCACGCCGATCCGAGGTAGCCGCGAAAAAGCGCTCCCTCGCCGATACCGGTGAAGACTTCAGTGTAGGAGGACTCATAGAAGTGGCCGACCATAAGAGGCGGGACGTGCGCGGGCGTTCCGTCGAATGTCATCGCCAAATTCCTTTCAGCAATCGTGCACGGTGCGGTGTTCTATGCGCGGGTCGCATAAGGACAGTGCGAGTGGTGGCCGGGATCCCCGTCGAATTCCAAAGGTGCGGTGTCGGTGCCGTGATGTTCGGACTCGGGGTCGAGGTGCGCGCCGAGGTCGGCGAGGCCGGCGACGCGCGCGACCGGCACTGACGGTGCCTCGCAGTGCGGGCACGCACCGAGCAGCAGCCACCCCCATGACGGAGTGAATCCGGTCAAGTCGGGGATGAACTGCCAGCGGTGGCCGCTGTCACTGGCGATCTCGTAGAGGTCGCCGGGGGTCAGGCTGGCGTCGATGCCGTAGCGGCGCTGCGGATCGTCGCGTACGAGGATCGTGTCGGCGGGAATCCCGAGCGCGGAGGCGAGGTTAGCCACGGACGACGTTCGCCGCGACCATCGCGAGGGCACGGCATGGCGTTCGGCGAATTCGCGCGGCGCGGCCTCGCGGTAGCGGCGGGCGACAGTGACGGCCCGCTCGGCCAGTGCGTTAACAGTTGTGCTTGTCATGGTGGAGAAGTCCCTTGATGTCGTGGAGCTGAGGTGGTCCTCAGGAGTGCAATTGGTCGGGTGCCGCAGGGAGCGAGACGACGACTGGGCCGCCGAAGGCGTTGGCGAGGCGGCAGCCGAAGGAGTCGCGGGCATGCACGTCCCAGAAGCCTCGACAGATCGCCTGCTGCCCCCTCGGGATTCCGGCGTCGGGCAGGGTCGTGTGGCACACGATCCAGCTACCGCGCGCGAGCGCGGCCCGGACCATGTCGTCCCTTGCGCCGTCGGCGAGGTGCATCAGGTTGCCGGGCCGGAAGATACAGGTCGGGCATTTGTCCTCCAGCGTCCGTGGAAGCCCTGCGGCGTGGTCGACGACGTCGCCGCACCGCGACGCGGGCGCGTCGGTCGTCGTTGGCGCTGGGGAAACCAGGTCATGTTGAGGCTCGGGCATCGGGTGACCGTCCTGTGTGGAATGCCGGATCGGGTCCGGAGTCGCGGGCGGGGTTTTCTCGGCGGGGCAATGCAAGGCGTCACTCGTTGGCGAGGTCGGCGCGCAACTGGGCCGGGGTTCGGTCGTGGCGCTCGTGGCGCCACAGGTGCCAACCGTCAACCGTAACCGGAGTCGCGAGGCTGGCGGCCAGCGTCGAGACGGCGGAAGTCCCCAGTTCACAGGGTTCAGGGCCCGGGGTGAGTGCCCCACCCGCGCAGACGGTGGCAGCGTGCCCGTTCCATGCCACCCGGTGACCGACGGAGACAAGTCCGATGGGGTTTGACCGGTGGCCCCGGCCGAGGAAGAACGCAGCACGTCCGGTAACGGCATCGGCGCGTCCGGTCTTGTCGGGGACGGAGTCGACGTTGGCGGGTGGTGTCGCATGCGTGGTGGCGAACACGGTTGCCTCCTGGCGGTGTCGGTATCCCCGGGGGTGGGTGGTTGCCCGCCCCCGGGACTGGTTCAGCGGGTGGCGCGTAGCGCGGCGGTGGCGCCGCGCCCGATTTCCCTCGCGGTGGTTGTCGGATCGGTGAGCGTGTGCACGAGGTCGCTCCCGACCAGGTCGGGCAGGGGCGCTGCACCTTCGGGGGTCAGCCACAACACGGCGCACCCGGTCGCGCGCAATCGCACGAGGTGTTTCTGGGCGTTGCGGCGGTAGGTCGCGTCGACGATGTAGGTGTCAGTCACGATGATCAGCAACCGTGCGGCGTCGGCGTGCGAGAGGTTGAGGGCACCGTCGAGGGCGTTGATCGCTTTGTCGATCGCTTCCACACCGTCACTTGCGGCGAATTCCGTCACCGCGCGGGGCGGACTTCCGGGGTGGGTGATCGGCCGGACGTAGCGCCCGAAGATCACCGTGGCCGTGGTGGCGGGCACCCGGGTGTTGTGGGCGGCGTGGGCAAGAATCCAGGCGGCCGAGGCCACCGGTCCGGCGAAGGCTTTCATGGAGCCGGACACGTCGCACGCGATGCCAAGCCGAAGTGGTGGCGTGGGCACGGTCGTGCGGTTGGTGCGGATGAACGGTTCGGCGGTGGGTATCGTGCCCGCCGCACGTTGCGCGGACGCGGCCACCGCCCCCCGTACCCGCAGCCGCCCCGGGGGGATGACCGAGGTCGTCTTGGTCTCGGCCCGTTGCCGCACTCCGGCGGTGTCCAACGTGCGGGCTAGGTGGTGCGCGGCGGCGCGTTCGGCGCTGCTCGGGGCACGGGTGCCCCGGGTGGCGGTGCTGCCCGTCCGGCTGCCACCGCCGGAGAACACCGCGCGCGCGGTGCGCGCAGCGGCCTCGCGGGCCGCCTCGTCGCGGGCGGCGGCTTCCAGCCGTTCGGTGATCGGGTCGGTGGGTGCGGTGTCGGCGTTCACCGTTGCCGCGATGGCACTGACAGCGTCGGTGACCGCCGTGGCCAGCGGTGACGGTCCGGTGTCCCCACGGTCAGCGTCGCCCGGGTCGCCGTCGCCGCAGGTCGGGCTCGTCGGGTCGGCGTCGTCGGGGTCGGTGCCGATGGCGGCGCACCAGCGCCTCCCGAGTTCGATCATCGTGTCGGCGTCGTCGTCGGCGGTGCGGTGTGCTTCTCGCCAGATTTCGCGCAGGGTGTCCAGGGTGTCGGCACCGAGGATGTACTCGACCGTCCGCGCGACGGTGGCCGTTTCGCGGGCGTTGAGGACTCCGCCGTCCACGCGTGCCATCAGCAGCGCCGCCGTCCGTGCCGCGCTGGGTTTGGACATGGTGAGCGCTTTCGCGGGATCCTTCGCGTCGGTGTCGGCGAGGATCAGGTTGATGGTGCTAGCTCGTAGCCAGTACCGGTCTGCGGGGCGGCGCCGGAGCTGTTGCGCTTCCATGCGGGACTCTTCCAACAGGTCCGCCGCCGCTACCGCTCCGGGCGGGGCGTCGTCAGGTGCGCGCCATCGTGTGTGGGCGGCGTGCCCGCATTCGTGTGTCAACAACCCCCACAGGGTGCGGTAGCGCTTGCGGTCACCGATGCGGTGCGGGGCGACCGTTGCCGGGTCGACCCCGGGGGCGAGGTGGATGCCGTCGACCTCGATCGTGGCGAGGTCCGGGAAAAAGCATGCCGGCGCGCCGTGCCCCGCCCCCGGGGCGACGGTGACCACGAGGTCGTCGCGGTCGGCGATGGCGGGGACCTCGTCCCCGAACGCGGCGGACATGCTCAGCCACCCGGTCGGGGCGGGGAACACGGCGGTGGGGGTGGCTGCGGGCGGGGCTACGTGCGCGGTCATCGGGGCGTCCTTTCGCGATGTCGGCGTGGTCGTCGGGGTGGTGGGCGCGGTGTCAGATCTGCGGCCCCAGCGACAGCGGCGCGATGTCGGGACCGAACACGCTGCGGACCGCCTCGGCGACGATGTCGCGGTCCTCGTCGGGCGCGACTCCGATGAGGTTCCCGGCGGCGGCCTTCGTACCGAGAGCGTCGGCGATGCGGCCGAACGCGATCAGCTCACGCAGCTGCGGCGCCCATCCGATGTCGCCCTTCTCCTGCTTTAGCGCGAGGTTTTTGGCCACGCGTACCGCTTTGGGTTCGATCTTGAGTTTGGTGGCGAGGTCGTAGTCGGTGGACACGTGGATCTGCGCGGCGAACCGGGACGACAGCGCGTCGGACAGGATGGCCCCGTGCACGCCCGGGTTGTGTCCTGCCACGACGTAGAACCCGGGGGCAGCGTTGACCACTTCGCCTTTGTTCGCCTTGACCGTGACCTGGCGGCGGCCGTCCATCGCGGGGTACACCACGGCCAGCACGGGCGGCGGAATGAGGGTGGCGTCGTCGATGAACAACGCGCGTCCCTCGCGCATCGCGGTCACCAGCGGGCCGTCCACGAACTCGAAACTTCCGTCCGGTGTCGGCACGTAAGAACCCACGAAGTCGTCGACAATGGTGTCGCTGTCGCCCTGCACGGTCACGATGTCGGGGAACGCTGCCTCGACAACCGAGGTTTTGCCCGTCCCGGGCGGGCCGTACATGAGCGCGGCCACCCCGGCCGTGCGTAGCCGCTGCAGCGCGGTGACGTCCGGCAGGTTCGACAGTTTGCGCGGGTGGTACATCTGCCCGTTCGGGCGGCGCACCGGACCGGTCACCAAGGGCGGCTCAGCGGGGGCTGATGGTGTGGTCGGTGGCGGGGTGGTCGGTGGGGAAACGGTCGCCTTTGTCGCGGCATCGGCGGTTTTGGGCGTCGCGCGGTAGGTGGCGGGGCTGACGCCTACGCGTTCTGCCGCGCCGTCAGCGTCCAACTTGGCCAGTGCGTTGCCAACAGCGCCGGACGAATGGCCGAGCTTGCGTGCGATGGCCCCGGGGGTGAGTTCGGCGGCGGGTTCGCTGGCGAGCTGTTCGGCCACCATGCGCCGAAGTTCGCCGTTGCGGAGCCGGGCGGCCGCGCCGGACGCGGCGGGCGCACTTGCCGGGGCCGGAGTCGTGGCTGGCGTGGTCATCGTGTCGGGTCCTTTCGCAGCGGGTGGGGCACGGTGCTGTCGTCATTCGTGGTCACGTCGTCGTTTTCGATGATGCACACAGCGGTCCCCAATCGTGAATTACCGGTTCCCGAATCGATAACCTGCGGCCGTGCCGGGCGAATGTTTTTCGATTTCGTTTCTCCGGTGACGCAACAAACGTAGCTCGATCCCGGCTGCCCGCACAATAGGTTTCCGGGGTCAATTCCAGGGAATTTGCCGACAACAATGGAATTCCCGGGACGTTTGCGCAGGTCAGGCAGGTGTCACCAGATTGAAGAACGTCGACGCCGGCCCAAAACGACACCGCGAATGAATCGACTTCATTGAGAAAATATAAATAGGAGGAGGGGATTGCCGAAGGTGACTGGCACGCTCTGGCGAGACGGGTGAAGACGATGATGAGGCAGCATGGCACCACCGCCGGGCCTGATGTGCTTACCTGCTTGGTGTCAAGCGAGTCTGGGATACCGACGGATCCCCCGACGGTTGCCCTGAGCTGCGATAACGGGTAACACGAGAGGATCCGGCTTAGGCGGATAGCGGAGTGCGACACGGATCGGCAGTCGGGACGGAACCCCGCTCGGCAACCACTCTCTGCATCCTCTTTGCGTGCGGCCGTGGCAGTGGGTGTCCACGAGTGATTGTTCCGATCGCCACCGGGGGCACTGGCGTCGCGGTCGATGCCGTGACCGCTCGCGCGATCCGGAGCCGTTGTCGCGGCGTGCGGTAGTTGCGCAGTACGCTCGATGCGGACCGGTGACGCCATTGCGGCGAACAGATGGAGCGTGCGCACAGGATTCTTTTTCTTCGGCGTCGACGATTGTGCTGCCACAGTCGACGCTAGCATCGACACAGGAGAGGTCGCGGCACAATACCGAGGTATTTCGCTGTTCCCGCGAATTGCCTCTCTTCGGAACGAGTTATGCATCGTTGGCGACGGCGCGGACGCGCGTGTGCGCGAGACGTCGGCGTGTTCATTCATCGTGCCGTGAATCGGGGCGATGGTTCGCCGAGGGGTATTCCGGTCTCGCGTTCGCGTAGCCGGCGGGCGAGGGTGACGGTGTCCGCGGTGGGTGTGAGTCCGATTTCTGCCAGTCGGGTCCGCAAGAGGGTGAGTGTCCGGGAGATTTCGTCGTGTCGGCTCAGCGCGTGTTGCATGCGCATGATGTCGCGGTAGAGCAGTTCGTTGTGCGGGTCGAACGCGCGCGCGGTTTCGAGGAGGTCGAGGGTGTAGTCCGGGTCGTCGGCGACCCGGGCGCGCGCGAGTGCGGCGACGGCTTCGAGGGCGTCGCGGCGGGTGGCTTCCCGGGAGGCGACGAGCCACTCGGCGTCCAGGCCCTCGGCCAGGGATCCGCCGTAGTGCGCCACGATGGCCTCGTAGGCGCCGGTGCGCTGCGCGGGTGTGGTGGCGGCGCGGCGGGCGGTGACCGCGTCGGCGAAGTCCCAGTAATCGACTTCGACGACGGCCGGGTCGAGCCGGTAGTGGCCGTGTTCGGCGTGGATCGGGTTTCCGGCTGCGCCGAGGGTGGCAGCGTCGAGTGTGCGGCGGACCCGGGAGATAACGGTACGCAGGACGCTGGCGGGGTTGCGGGGCGGCTGGTCCGGCCAGAGAGCGTCGACGATGCCGTCCCGGGATGCTCCGCCGGGGTGTACGGCGAGGTACACCAGCAGTTCGACCGGCCGGCTGCTCAGTTCTCCGGACAGGTCTCGCGTGTCGGAGTCGGGTCGAGCCGGGTGGGGTCGCCAGTGCAGGGCCGGCGTGCCGAAGACTGCCAGTCTCAGCGATGCGAGTCTCGGTGCCTGCGCGCGCTCAGTCCTCGGTAGCGGGCGGGATTCGCGGCCAGCTATTGCGGGGCCGGCGATGGCGGGTTCGGGCACGTGCCGGCCAGCGGTGATTTCCAGGCGGCCAGAGGAGTTATCGCCGCTGGCTTCCGGCTGCGCTGGCGCGGCCTGTGGTGATGTCGCCGACCGCTCGGGCACTGGTTTCCCACTGTATGGCTCAGTGTCGTTGTTCGCAGCATCGCGAGGGTCGGCCGCTTGCGTGGTGTGACAGAAGCGCAGCAGCTCGCGGGTGGCGGTCTCGGGCAGAGTGAAGCTGCGTGTACCGCGCAAGGGTTCGCCGAGCCCGGGATCGGTCGCGGAGATGATTCCGGTGGCGGTGACATAGGCGGTCACCCCGGGGCGCCATTGACCCAGCAGCAGGGCCGTGACGCCGTGTTGGGCGCCATTGTCGAGCAGGTGTTGCAGCCGCGCCTGCTGTTTCGGTTCGCGGGGTGGTGTCGCGATCAGGATGGCGGGCCGGGGCGGCGGTTCTGGGGTGTCGAGGGCGGCCAACGTGGTGTCCAGATCGGTCACCACGGTGAGCGCCTGCGGCAGGCCCGCACGAGGCGCCGGCACGCCCAGCAGGCGGGCCAAGTCGGCGGTGGGCACCAGCACTCTCGGTGCCGATGTTCCGGCGCGTGCGGTGGTGAGGATGGACAGCAGCAGTGCGCGCGTCGCGGCGTAGCCGCCGGGCCCGATGAGGCCGAGGCCGTGCACACGGGCCAGGTCGAGTGCGACGTGGGTGGCCTCGCCCGCTGTGCCGTCGGTGCCCCCGGCATCGGTGTGCGGTGCGGTCGCGTCGAGGGCGATGTCGACCGCCCACGACGGCGTCTCCGGTCCTGTGCGGGTACCGACGGCCGCTGCAGTGACCACACGACGGCGATGTGCGGGCCGCACCTGCGCCGGGCCCTCGTCGCCCCGGTAAACGGGACGACGTCGGCGGCGCGGCAGCACAGGGATGTCGGCGTCGGCAGCGCCGGTGTCGTCGGGCAGCCCGTCGACGGCCAGGGCCGTGTCTTCGTCGTGGTGGCGTGCGCGCAGATGAGCTAGCCGCAGCTGATACACCACCGGCGATACCGGTACGCCGTCCTCGCCGCGGCCGCTACTCGACCGGTAGTGGGCCTGGCGACGGCGCCGAGCGAGCACGAGCAGAGAACTGACCGCGGCGGCGAGGCCGAGGCTGACGAAGACCTCACCGCCGCCCCATGTCACCGCGCCCCAACCCGAGTGGCCCGTTGCCGTGTCCGTACCGACATTCAGGCCAGAGGGCACCGGCACTGGAGGCGGTGAGGTGGTCGTGCCCGGCGCCGCGGGCGCCGGTTCGGTGAAGGGTGCTGGTACGGCGCGGGGAGGGGGCGGCGGGACGGCAGGGGCGGCCACGGGGCCGGGCGCGGGGATGTGGAGGAGGTCGCCGGGGTGGATCAGGTTCGGTGAGCTCAGCACGCGGCCACCGGGCTGGGTGTTGCCCCGGTTGAGTGACCAGATCTCGGGCCAGCGGTCCCCGTCGCCGAGGCAGCGTTGCGCGATGCGCCACAGTGAGTCGTGCACGCCGTCCTGCGGCGGCCGGACCTGTTCGGTACCCGGCTGGGCCGCAAGTGCAGGCCGGCTGGCAGGGTGTTGGTCGGCGAACGGCATCGTGCTGGGGCGGCTCGCGGCCGCCGGCGCGGCCCCGCTAGACGGGCCGGCCTCGGGCAGGGCCGCTGGTGCTGCGGTAGCGGTGCGGCCCAGCATGGCCACGAGCAGGGCCCCGACGAGCACCGTCGCGACGCGCCGCACCGGCCCTGCCTGTCGGCGTACGTGCGGCCACCGCGCACCTCGGGCGACGTCGAGGGCGCAGGCCGCGACGTCGAGGACGAACACCAGCCACAGCACCCACAGCAGGCACGCGAGACTGTCGAGGAGCAGCGTTGTCGACATCGGGGCCATCAGCACGGACCCGAGTTCGTCCAGGCTCGGCAGGTGGTCCGGCAGTGGCCACCCGACGCCGTAGACGAGCGCCCAGGGCAGCCCGGCCACCAGCGCAGCCAGCAGCCCGAGCGCGAGCAGCCCTCGCACGCCCAGGACCAGCAGCCGGACGGTGCGTGCCACCCGCGTTGGGCCGACCATCAGCTGCTCGCCGACCCGACCGCGGCGCCGGTGATGTCGCCGGACGCGGTCGGGGCCGGTGGCGCCGCCCGTGAGGCACGTGGCTCGGCGGCTATCGCCGGGCCGGCAGCGGCGCGGGACTTCACACGCGTGCGCTTGCCGCCGCGGGCCGGCTTGGCTGACCGGTCTAGCCAGCGGGTGAGATCGGCGAGGGAGACGTCGGTGACCTGTGCCAGCTCAGCCACGTCGATGACGTCGCCGGCCTCGGTCAGGACAGTCCCGAGTTCGCGTTCGAGCTCGGCGAGCTGGCCGGCCAGCTCGGTGTGCTGGCGGGCCAGCTTGCCCACGAGGGTGGCCGCGTGGGCCCGTCGGGTGCTGCGTTGGGAATCTCGTTGCTCGATGCGGCGGGTGATCTCGTCTTCCGAGGTGACCATGCCTGTCTCCTTGTCCTGCTGCTCGCTCGCGGGTCAGGGCTCGATGCCGGTGATCCCGCGCTGCGGGTGGGCGGTGGCGTGCCCGTGGGTGTGGATGTCCTTGACACCGATCAGGGACAGCAGCTGGGTGCGATAGGTGGCGGTGACCTCGACGGTGACGGTGTTCCCGGCGACCGCGACGGTGCCGGTGGCGCCGATGTTCGCCAGATACCGCTGCGCGAGCTCCCGGGCCAGGACGGGATCGAGCCGGAAGGCGCCGGTGGCGCGGTAGGCGGCGAGGTCGAGGCCTTGAGCGCCGGCCCGGGCGGCGGACTCGGCTTGCCCGCCGGCGCGGACCTTGCTCGCCAGCGCGAGGCCGCCATCCAGGCTCAGGCCGGCCAGCGCGAGCAGCCCGATCAGCAGCACCAGCGCGAAGGCCGACACCTGGCCCCGCTCGGCGCGCCACCACACACCCCACCGGCCTTTATTTCGGCGACCGGTCATGGCCTCGCTCCGATCGCGGGGGCCGAGCGGTAGGCGTCGACCACCTCGCTGGCGGTCGATTCCAGGGTCTTCCCGCCAGGCAGTCTGAGGAGCAGGGCCTGGCTGAGGTCGACGGTGCAGCGCACGCTGACCGTGATCGTCGCGGCCGGGGCCAGGGTGCCCGACATCGTGGTGACCAGGTCGCGGCACACCACTCCGGCGTGCGCGAGCGCAGCGCCTGCGGTCTCGCGCGCGGCGGTGACGGCGGCAGGGGCGCTGCGTTGCAGTGTGGCGGCGCGGGCCGCTTGGTGCGCGGCGTCGTCGAGCCGCAGCCGGGCATCGACGCCGCGGTGCACCACCACGGCCACGAACACCACGACCATGACCAGCAGCGGGGCGAACAGCACGGCCTCGACGGTCACCGAACCACGCTCGGCACACCACCACCGTCGCGCCGGCGCGCGTCCCGGAGCCTGCGTGGTCACGGCAGCTTCGTCTCATCTGGTCCGTCGCGGCGGAACCGCTTGCGACGAGCGGTCGCGGCTCCTCCCCTGCCGTCGTGGCTGCCCGGGACCTGCAGCCACGACGAGGCCGGCCGTTCCCAGGGGAACGGTCCGGCTCCCGTGAGATCGCGAGCAGCGGTGAGGAAGGCGTGCAGGGTCCGCGGCAACGCTTCTGCCGCCCGTCCAAGGGCCAGGACGTGGTCATGTCCGGGCACGGTGGAAAGTGTGCGGTCAGTGCGGGTGGCGAGCTCGGCGTGGCGGAGTTTCGCTTCCCACGCCCGCGACAAGGCGAGGCAGCCGCGCATGTGCCCCACGACCTCGGCCAGGCCGGCGTCGATCACGGCGATAGCCTCGCGCGCCGCGGCGGCCAGGTCACCGACCTCGGTATCGGGGTCGCGCGCGAGTTCGCTCGCCAGCGTGCGGGCCTCCCGGGTGCGCTCGAGCACAGACAAGGATTCCCACACCACTCTATGCACCTCGCGACACAGTTCGGGGCCGAACCAGCCTCTCGCCGGGCTGCGATGCAGTTCGTCCACACCGCAGATCAGCTCCCGCACCGCCGCTGCGCCCGGACAGCCGAGGTCGGCGAAGTCACGGCTACGCATAAAGAACTCGCCGCGCGTGCGGTCGAGACGGCACGGGCTCGCCGCGCCGTGCCGGTGATCGACCAGCAGCCGGGTGGCTCGGTGCCGGCCGATCACCACGCTCGCGCCGACGGTGAGGACTCCGAAAGCCACGACGTCGCCCGCTACGGCGCCTCCGCCGGAACTAGCCGCAAGACCGCCGAGTACTGCGAGGGCCGTACCGAGAAGTCCAGTGAGGACAATGCGGAAAGTCAGCCCTGCGCGCGCATACTCGGTGCGCCATCGCCGATCGGAGACGGCGGGGTTCACGAGCACGGAATCCGGCCCGTCGGGGAATAAGCCCGTGATCACGGGGGTGGCCGGTCGGGGCGGTGTGTGGCGCGTCATCGGGTGTCCTTTCGGCCCTGGGACCGGATGTCCTGGTTTCGAGGGAATGTCAGGGAGCGGCGGCGGGTAGGTCCGGCACGAAACGCTCGATGGCGCCGGAGACTTCGGCGTGCACCGGCAAGTGCACGCCGGGCAGGACACCGGCGGCCTCGCCGCGGATACTCACCGACACCATCTGCGCGCCGCGCGACACGTCGAGAACGGGGTCACGCAGCGGGCCGTCGGCGAGGTCGTCGAGCAGGCCCCGGGCGGCTGCCAGCCCGGTGCCGGTGGTGCCGTCCTGGGTGCGGGCGGCGGCCAGCGCCTCGGAAGCGGCGGCCTGGGCGACGTGCGTGGCGTGCGACCACACCGCGAGCTGGATGATCGTCAGGAGGGTTAGCAGCAGCAGCGGAGTCGCGATGACCAGTTCGACGGTGACCTCGCCGCGGTCCCCGCGCGCCGCCTGCCGCAGGCGCGTCCACAGCTGTCGTACGCGATCTCGCGATTGCGTACCAGTGCGGAGGGCTGCGGGGGGCGAGGCGAGCATCATCGGCCGAGCCCCAAGTCGATCGACTCCGCCTTGGCGGTGAGCTTGGCGACGATGATCGCGACGATGACGATCGCGGCGATGGCCATCAAGGCGGTGACGATGACCGTGGTGGTGATCTCTCCTCGCTCCGGATCGGCGCGCAACAGCGTGACACGCGCGCGCACCAATTCCCAGGCGTTGCGAATGAAGTGCACCATGGCATCAACCTCCTTCGGTTGTCGGGCAATGCTTTTCGTCGGTTGCAGTCGGCGGCCGGGTTCGCGGTTAAAGTCCGTTGAGGACTTGGACTATCGCTGGGTAGGCGATGAATCCGAGGAAGCCGAGGAACAACAGGGTTGTTGGCAACGCCATCCGTTCGGTGGCGGAGTGGGCGTCGGTTTCGGCGTCGGTGACTTGATGGGTTCGCAGTGCTTGTGCCTTCGCCGTGAGGGATGCCCGTACCCGGGCGCCTTCGGTGCCGGCCAGGGAGATCGACGCGGCGAGTTCGGCCAGTTCGGCGATGCCGAGTTCCTCACCGAGGCGGCGCAGCGTCTCCCAGGGTGTGGTGCGGGTCAGTTGCGCGGCACGCAGCGCACGGCGGATCTTGCCGAACGCCGGTCCTGTTCCGACGGCGGCGGCGTCGGTGAGGGCGGCCTCGACGCCGGCGCCGCCGGCGAGGGTGATCCCGACGAGATCGAGGAACGCCGAGAGCGCGGCGCGGAACTCCCGTCGCAGCCGGGTGGCCTTCGCGCGGACGTCGAGATCAGGGATCAGGAAGCCGAGCCCGGCAAGGACAAGCCCGACCAGCAGGGGTGCCTGCACCCCTGCCGACAGCCCGGCCAGGGCTAGCAGGGCCTGCGCCGGCCACGGCATCAGCAGGCCGGCCAGGGTGAGTAGCGCCGTCGCGGCGAGGTGGGTGTCGGCATCGCGGCCGGTGATCCGCAGATCATTCTCGATCGCGGCGCCGGGCGGGCCGAGCATTCGCAGGCCTGGCACGAATATCCGGCCCCACCGGGCGGGCCAGGGAACCTCGTCTGCGGCTGGGATCGGCGCGGCCGACGCATGGGTGCTGGCCTGGGCGAGCCGGTCACTCAATGCCGGGCGCGGCGGCAGGACCCAGGTCAGCAGCAGCCACAACCCGGCGCCGGCGCCAGCGCCGAAGAAGAGTGCGGGAATCATGGCTGCTCGCCTTCCCCGGCGATGGCCTGGGCACCGTCGCTGGCGGGTGTCGTAGCGGGGGCATCCAACGCCAGCACCCTCGCTTGTCTCTTGCCGGCGGCGATGCGGGCGAGCCAGGCGAACCCGGTGGCGAACAAACCGCCGATGGCGAGCAGGACCGCTTGGCCGGTGGCGGTGTCGTAGACGTCGAGGTAGGCGCGGTTGCCCACCACGACTGCGGCAGCGAACGCGACGGTGGTGGCGACGATGAGCCGCACCGACGTGCGCGTCCGAGCTCGTCCTGCCTCCACCCGCATCCGCATCGCGGCCTGCCCGCGGGCGGTGGTCGCCAGCGAGCCGAGCAAGTCGCCGAGCTGGCGGGCCTGGCGCTCGGCGGCGAGGATCAACGCGGCGAGGACGAGGTCGGCGGTCGGGTCGTTCAGCTCACGCGCCACCGCGCGCAGTGCCGGCGCCAGCCGCTGCCCGCTGCCCAGCCGCGCGGTGAGCGTGGCGACCTCGGCGCGGATCGGGGCGGGGGTGAGCGGGGCGGTGACGAGGATGGCTTGCTCGAGCCCGGCTGCGGCCGAGAGCACGTCGCGCAGCATCTCCGTCCACGAGGCGATCGCCTCGATCCGGGCGATCCGGCGGGCGTGGGCGCGGTCCGGGCCGACCAGCCGGGGCAGGAACCACACCGCCGTGCCGGCCAGCGCCGCCCCGGCCACCCATCCGGTCACCAATCCCGTTCCGGCGCTCACGGCGACCACCGTCGTCAGTCGCGCGAGTGCCCGCCGGTCACCGGCCTGCCTGCGAAAGGCCTGGACCAGCCTCGCACCGGGTGAGTGTGCCGACGTGGCCGCGGCGGGGCGCCAGGCGGCAACGATCAGCAGCACGCCGGCGGCCGTCCCCAGCCCCAGCGCGGCGCCGGCACTCCAGGTGAGGTCGATGCTCATGGCGTCCACCAGCCCTCTGGGCGGCTGAGCAGGTCCGGGTCGAATCCGGCCGCGACCAGGTCGTCGAGGGTGTCGGTGCGCAGCGCCCCGGCGACCGGCACTGCTCGGCGGTCGGGGCCGCGGCGGTAGACCTCGTTGGAGATCACCGTCCCGGCCTCGGCGTCGACCACCTCGCGGACCGAGGCGATCACCCGCGTCGTCCGGTCGGCCGCGCGGTCCAGGTGCACGACGAAGTGCACTGCGCTCGCCACGAGCAGCGCGGTGGCTTCCAGCGGCAGCCGCTCCGGGCCCTGCGCGGCGTAGGAAGCGAGTCGCGTGAACGCGATCTTCGAGCTGCTCGCGTGCAGGGTGGCCATGGAGCCGTCGTTGCCCTGGGACATGGCGTTGCACATCGGGATGACCTCGGGCCCGCGGATCTCCCCGACGATCACCCGGTCCGGACTCATCCGCAGGCCCCAGCGGACCAGCTCGGCCTGATCGATGGCGCCCTCGCCCTCGACGTTGGGTTCGCGGGCTTGCAGCGCGGTGACGTCGGCGTGCCGTGCGGGGTCCAGCCCGAGTCCCAGTTCGAAGGCGTCCTCGATGGTCACCAGCCGCTCCAGCGGATCCATCTCCCCGGCCAGGGCCCGCAACATGGTCGTCTTCCCGGCGCCGGTGCCGCCGGTGATCAGCACGTTCTTGCGTGCTCGGACCAGCGCGCGCAGGAATCGCTCCAATCCGGCGTCGAGGGTGCCGCGGCGGCGCAGCCGGGCGAGGGTGGCGGTGAGGTAGCCGTGCCGGCGGATGGTGCACGCCGTCAATCCGCCGGCGGTCAGCCCGAGCACCGCGAAGAGCCGCTCGCCTCCGGGCAGTTGCAGGTTCAGGGCGGGTGAGCCGCGGTCGAAGCGGCGCTCCTCCGAGGACGCACGGGCGGCTAGGGTGCGGATCAGGTCGGTCAGTTCGTCGTTGGAGGCGGCCACGGGAGCGGCTTGGACGCGGCGGCCGTCGGCGTACTGGACGAACACCCGGTCGTGGCGATTGACCGCGATGGTCTCCACCTGCGGGTCGGCCAGCAGCGGCTGCAGGCCGCCGAGCCCGAACACTTCATCCAGCACCTGCTCGACAAGCCGCGCCTCGGTGCCGGAGTCCGCCAGTTCCCGGCCGGCGACCAGCTCGGCCTCGCTGTGCGCAGCGAGGGCGCCGGCCAGGACCTCGCGGCCGATCTCCCGCCGCCGCGCAAGCGGCAGCGGGCCCTCGCCCGGGCGGGTCATCGCCTCGATACGTGCAGGCAGGTCGGTGGTGAGTGCGTGCCGCAGTCGCGTGCGGAGCCGCTGCGCGGCCATGGACGGGGGCGGAGACGGGGGCGTGGGGTTCCTGCTCGCGGTCATGTGTGTGGCTCCGTGACGGTCGGGTGCGACGGGCGACCGCCCCGGGAAAGGTCACCTGCCGGTGGCTCCTGGTGTCCAGGAGCCAGGTCGGTGCGCGGCGGTGGAGCGGTCGCGCTGCCGCCGCGGGCGCCGGGGTCTGGCGATGGTGCGTCTGCGCTGCGCGTGTCGACGGCAGTTGGCGGTGGGGCTGCGGCGCTCGGGGCGGCGAGAGCGCGAGCGAGCGCGGCGACGTGGCGGGCCAGTCCGCCGGTTCGGCGGCGACGCCCGGATGGCGCTGCATGGCCGGTCAGAGCAGCTGCGGCCGTCGGATCGTGAGGAAGGCGCCCGATGGTCGGCACGCCCAGCTCGCGCTCGACCTCGGCGGTCGGGTAGCCCTCGCCGGTGAGCAGCAGTCCGGGCCGTGGCGTCCAGCGGCTTAGCTCCCCCAGCCGTGCCGCGGTGTGGGCGAGGTCCTCGCCGTGAGTGCCGCTGAGCAGGATGAGTGCGTCCGCTTGGCGCGCGATCGCTTCGGCTGGTGTGCCGGGATCGACCCGGCCGCAGTCGGCCAGTACTGCTACGCCGGGTTCGCGGGCGGCCGCGGGCAGCAGCTGCGGCTGGGCGCTGGTCAGGAGGTGCAGGGCGGCGCGCGCGTGCCCGCTGCCGGGCGGGGCGATCAGCACTCGCGTACCACCGGGCAGCACGTGGGTGTGGTCCCACACCACCTCGGGTCGAGGGTGCCGGCGTGCGGTGGCGGCGAGGCTGGCCAGTCCGGGGGTGGTCGGAACCCGCAACCGGATCGCCAGGTCGCCGCCGGCTGGGTCGATCTCGGCGATCAGCCGGCGGGTGTCTGCCAGGTCGGGCCAGTGCGTGGCGAGGGCGACGGCCAGGGTGGTCACCCCCGGCGAGCCGTGGACCGAGCACAAGGCGATCAGCATCAGCGGTCACCGCCCGCGGGCTGCAGCACCACGGCGAGCTGACCGGCCGGCGCTTGAGCCAGCGCCACGGCGTCGGTCGCGGTGAGGTCGAGCGAGACCACGGTGGTCTGGTCCATGCCCGCGGGTGCGACGCCGACCACGGTGGCGCGCCAGGTCGCTCCCACCACCGGCGCCACAACGGTGGCCGTGGGCTGAGTCGCAGCGGCGGTAACGATCACGGAGATCGGGTCGCCGGCGGTCAGGTTAGGCGGGAACTGCCCGGGCTTCACCCCGACCGCGACGATCGCGCGGCCGGGTGCGGGCAGCCGGGCGGCGCCGACGGCATCCGGGGTCAGCAGGGCTCCGGGCCCGAGGGCGGTCGCCATCGGACGGCCCAAGACGGTCGCAGCGTCCTCGGCCGGGACAAGTGCGAGGCCCGGCGCCGCGGCCACGTCAACGATGCGGAGGTCCGCGCTGGTCAGCACGTGCCCGACGGTGACGGGCCTGGCCACGGCCAAGGTCGGCGTTCGGTCCTGGGTGCTGGTGGTCCACCAGACGGTTCCGCCGGTGCAGAACACGACCAGCAGCAACCCGGCAACCAGGTGCGGCTTTTTCCGCGGGCCGCGCCCGGATGTCGGTGCGGCAGGTTCGCCGGTACGGCCCAGCCACGACGCCTGCATGGATGCACCAGCGGGCGTCTGGCCGCGTGCGGGAGTGTCGGTGCTGGCCACGGGAGCCCTCCAAGGTGCCGCTCGCCCCGTACCGCGCCATCGGCGATGTACGCGAAATCGGGGTCAGGAAACGAATGTGGTGCGAGGACAGCGGGCTGGATCTATCCGGTGCCGAGCGCCTGTGCTTCGGCGACCCGCAGCGAGGCGGCGGCGGTGGTGGTCAGGTCCGGGAAGGCGCCTGTAGCGCCTGCGCCGGCCCAGGTGATGCGCCACGACACCGTCGCGGTGATCGGGAACCGCTCGCCGGGGATGCCTGCCGAGGACCTCTGGTAGGTGTGTCCGCAATCGGGCGATGCGGCCTGCGCGGCACCGCCTGCGGGGAACGGGGTTCCAGGACCGGCGCAGGTCACGGTGGTTCCGTCGCCGGTGGACCAGGACACCGAGGTCGGGGTGGCGGTCGCGGTGACCGACACCGCGGGCACTGCTGCCGTCGCCGAGTGTGGCTGCCACATCGCCCGGTCCAGCCACAGCCACGTCGGTAGCCGGACCAGCTGCGTGCCGGCCGGGCTGGACGCGATCACCGGGCTGGGCAGTCGCAGCTGCGAGCGGGCCTGCTCGGCCAGCTGCTGCGGCGAGGGCAGCGGGGCCGCGCCGGCGGCTTGTCCGTCGGCGATCCACACCGGCGCCCTGAACAGCGCATCGCGCGAGCCCGGCCCGGAGCAGCGGTAGACGTACCACGCCCCGCCCCGACCAGGCTCCTGTACCAGCCGAACGCCTGACGAGCGGACCTGAGACAGGCCCACCAACTGGATGCCGTCGACCCTCGATCGGCGGAGGCGTTGGCTCGCAGTCTGGATTCCGTCCGCCGGTGGCTGGTAGTCGCTTCGGACATACGAGCACGCCGCCCGGGTGTCCTCGCCCCCGACAATCCGGTCGCCCGGCGGCGAAAGCGTGTCGCGCTGCCCGCCTCTCGGCGCCGGCGCGCCGGGGTGAGGATCGGGCCGGGGTGCCGGCGCGTCATGAGTGCGTTGGCCCGCGCCGAGCTCGCAGCCGGGGTAGGAGCTCTGTCCACAGTCGACGTCGCCGTACCAATCCCCCGCGACCGCGGGCGCGACGCTCATCAGCATCACCGCCGACGCCGACGCGGCGACGATGCCCAACCTGCGGGCGGCGGTCAGCATGATCCGGTTCCTTCCACGGCGAACCGGGCCACCCGCCACGCACCGTCGGCGCCCAGCTTGACTTCGGCATCGATCCGGTGTTTGCCGCCGGGTTCGTCGTCGGCAGGCTGTCCGGTTTCCGCCCGGAACTTCAACCAGGTGGTCGCGTCCGAGCAGTCGCGGATCACGACCGTTTTCGGCTCGTACGGTGAGTCGACGGACTGGGCGACCGGGGAATTACTCGGGGCGCCTTTGCTGATCAGGCCGTTGTAGTGATCGGCGTAGAGCTGACGCGACAGCACCGAGAGCGCGTCGCCGGTGGCGTGCTCGGCCAGTCGCGGCGACCGCCAGTCCGACGTCGTCGCGACGGCGGCGACGTCGCGCCACATACCCAGGTAGGCATCGACCGCCTTCTGCTTGGCCGTGCCGGCAGGCGACGCGGTGGTGACTGTCGCAGCCCCGGCCGTCGGGGTGTTTGCCGACGATGTCGGAGCGTCGGCGCTGCCCGAGCTGCAGGCGCTCACAGCGAACCCGAGTACCGCAACGGTGACGGCGATGAGGCGCCGGCGGTCGCGCGTCGGTGCGCTCCCCCTCCGGTTGCGCACGAGCGGGACGACGGTGCGACCAGGCAAGATGGCGGGCAGAGTGATCAGGCGCGAGCAGGAGGGGTCATGCAGCTGTCGGCGTTCGGCCTGTGGTGGGTCATCGGAGCTGCCGTCCTCGGGCTCGGGCTCGGCGCTGCCGCGAGCGGCGCCACTCGTCGGCTGTTGCGGGACACGCGTGAGATCGCTGGTTCGTGGTGGCTGGGTGCGGTGATCACTGCGGTGCTGCTGGCGCTGTTGGCGTGGCGGGTCGGTGATCACGGCGAGTTCGCGGTGTACGGGTTCGCGGCGGTGCTCGGCCTGCCGTTGGCCGTCGTCGACTGGTGCGAGCACCGCCTCCCGCGGCGGCTGGCCGTGCCTCAGCTGGCGGGCGTGGTCGCCGGTTTCGGGGTCGTGTGCCTGGCTCATCGCGACCTGGGACCCGGGGTGCGTGCTGTCGGCGCTCTGCTGGCCGCCGGCGGTCTGGTCCTGGTGCTGGCCGTGCTGACCCGGGGCGGTGTCGGGGCCGGGGACATCGTCGTCGCGGCCGTCGTCGGAGCCGTGACCGGCTGGACTGGCTGGCCGCAGGTGGCAGGTGCGCTGGTGGTGGCGTCCGGACTGGCGTTGCTGTTGCTCGTCGTCCCCGGCGCCCACCGCGGCGCCACGCGGGCTAGTTCCACGGTGCCGTTCGGGCCATGCCTGTTCGGCGGCGCACTGGTCATGATCCTGACCGGCGGCTGAGCCGACCGCAACGACGGGGCCTCGCGACTCCGTCCGCGGGCGCACGACCTGCAAGTGCCGCGCCCTCACCCGAGCGACGCGCAGCACGGGGCGTTGGGCCGACGTCGGCTGCCGCGACGCGTCAGGTGCGGCGAGGCCGGATCCGGTGTGCGGCGTCCGCGGGTGCTGCGCGATACCGGGGTGGCTGCGAGGCTGGTTCATGACTGCGCTTTCGTGGGAAGGGGTGAGGGGAAACGGCCGGCGGTGGTGGGTGAATTTCGCCGGCCGCCTCCCGGGGAAGGCGGCCACCATCGACGTGGGGAGAGGCGGCCGCCGGGCTCACGAGCCCAGAGGTGATGTCACCATTGCCGGTGGGTCATCGACCTTTGCGGGTTCAGCACCAGGGCAGGCTGCTCGGATCCGAACCGCCGCCCGGGTAGGTGTGCTGGGTGATCGACCACAGGTCGTGGCGCATCCAGCCGGATCGCCAGCCGGCCGAGGTCTGAACGGTCAGCCAGCCCCACACCCAGCCGTCGCGACCGGGGATCTGGCAACCTCCCCAGGCGGTCTGGCCGGGGTAGGCCAGAGCGATCACGGAACCGCTGGGCACCGAACTGCGGAGCCGGGCGCCCGAGGCGAGGATGTCGACCTCGATCGAGCTCTGCGTCGTCAGCGCCCGCCCGTCCTGTGTCATGCCCTTGGCACGGGTGGGGTGCCCGCCGAACGGGAGGGCCGTCAGCCCCCAGATCCGGGTGCCGTCCGGTGCGATCGCCGGCGCCGAGGAATCGATCTCGCTCGGGACCCCGACGTCACGGTTCGCGCTGGGCGAGGCGGGCGACGTCGCCGGCGCGTGGGCGGTGGCCGCCTCGGCCAGACCGGCGCTCCCGACCACCGTCGCCGCCGCGACGGCGCCGAGGATCCCGAGACGGACTCGTTGAGACAACATCATTTGTGCTCCTCTGATGGAATTTCTTGTCCGAAATTCGAGGAGTCCCACCCGAGCCGACGGTTCACGGAGAACTGATTTTTGCTCTCCGCGGATAAGAATGGCAATACATCGTCGATCACGTGCATCGAGCTGCCAGGTTCCCCAACCTGTCGACACATGCAGAGGCTCGGTGTTGCTGTGGTGACCCCACGATCAGCGCCCGTGTTTGCTGATGCCGTCCACGCTGCCCAAGAAAACAACCGAAGTCAAGGGACCCAGGACGGATATTTAGTTTTGTCAAGCCATCCGATTAAGGGCAACATTTATTGCCATCCGACACGCGGATTGCGTGACGTACCTTGCCGGCGTAAATGTTCCGGCGGCGACCGGCGAGAGAGATTCGGCTCGCGGCAGCAATTGGCTCCGGCCGCTATCACCAGATCCGGGTGCCGTCGGGCGCCGCTACCGCCGCGCCCCTGGGGGGATGCGGCGGTGATCGAGCCATCGCGGGTGTCCGGACTGAGCGCGGCGGCCGAGACGGACTGGGCGGTCGTTGCGGCGGAGGCGGCGCCCGGTGGCGACGAACGGGGCCACTCCACGGTGCCGTTCGGGCCATGCCTGTTCGGCAGGGCACTCGTGATGGTCCTCGCCGGTGACTGAAGCCACCCGCGGCAACGACGCCGCGCAGACGAGCCCCTGCGCTCACGGCCTGCAGGTGCCTCCCGGCGACGCCCGCAGTCCGCGGCCTGGGGCGCAGAACGAGCACTAGCTCGCGCGACGCCGCCGCCGCGGTGAGCACGGATCTAGTGGGTCGCGTCAGCGACTGCGGTGAGGTGGCGTGGCCGCGTGATTCGGTCATGGCTGCACTTTCGTTGAGCGAAGGGGGTGGGAGACGGCCGGCGGTGGAGGGTGGATTCGCCGGCCGCCTCCCGGGAGGCGGCCACCATCGACGTGGGGAGAGGTGGCCGCCGGCTCACGAGCCCCGAGGTGACCTGCCGTAGGCGGTGGACCATGGACCGCAGCGGACTCGGCACCAGCGCTGGCCGGCAGGCGTCGATGGGCTCGCACTACGAGCGCGGCGCGAGCCCATCGACGCGGTCGCGGGTCAGCCGCAGAGACCGACGATGTTCCAGTTGCCGATGTGCAGGTAGGACGAGTGCACATAGCCGATCGGCCCGGAGTTGACCTGCCCCCAGACCCACACGCCGGCCATGGTGGGATTCGTGCGGAAGCAGTAGGGCACGAATCGCTGGCCGTAGTAGCCGAGGCCGACAATGCGGTAGTTCGTACCGGGGCCTGTCCGAATGCGCACTCCGTCGCCAGCGATGTAACTCGCCGGCAGTGCGGCTGCCGCGGCCGCTCGGGCGGCGTTCACCGCGGCGGTGGCGTGCGGCGCCGCTCCTTCGCGAGTACCCGGCAGCGCGGCGATGCGGGTGCCGCCCGGTCCGGAAGCGACAGCCGAACTGTAGGACGCCGACGCGGGCCCTGTCCCGCCGACCAGGCTCGCGACCGCGGCAACGGCGATCAGCCCGGTTCTCACTATTCGAGTCAATGACATTGAATCTCCTTGTGAACTCTCTTGGAATGAAAGTCGCAGGGAGCCATCACCCGGACCGGCCACGATGTGGATGCGCGAGACAAATGCGCCTGAATTCCATTTCGGGGCGAACGCCGTACTGCCAGATTCCCCAACCTGACGGCCTTCGCGAGCCCAGGACTAGCTGGATGATCCCCACGATCAGCGCCTGTGAGTGCTGATGTCGTCCACGCTGCCCAGAGAAACGATTAAAGCCAAGGGCAACTGGTCGAATTTCCCGCCTTATCGCAAACCCGATTATGGGCATCATTTATCGCCAACAGAAGTGCGGATTGCGCGACAGAATTCGCTAGATGTTCGATGCGCCCTGGCCGCGACCTGCGGGAGAGCTGTGCCCCGAGGTTCCAGCGGGACAGCTGGGCTCTACTACCAGATTCGGGTGCCGTCGGGAGCCACTGCCGGCGCCCCGGCGGCGAATGCGTCGGTGATCGACCCTTCGCGGGTGTCGGGGCCAACCGAGACGGCAGCGGACTGGTGCGTTGTCGCGGCGGAGGCGGCGCCCGCTCCGGCGACGATCCCGGCGACGATGAATGTTCCGGCGAGGATGGCCCGGACGATCTGGTTGTTCTGCATGACGGTTCCTTTCGGTTGATGCGGCGATGGCCGCGGTGGGTTTTCCGCTGCCCGCACGAGACGGTGCGGGCGCCTGTGGGTGGCCGTGGGTCTCAGCGGGTCACGGCGTGCACGGATGGGAGGGCGAGCTGCTCGTCGCAGCGGCCGAGCAGGTAGTGGCGGCGCAGCTGGGTGACGCGGGTGTCGGCGAGCGCGTCGAGGCCGGCAATGGGGACTACGTCCTCGTTGAACGCCGGATCGGTGCGGAACTCCACCAAGTCGGCGGGCTCGTGCGGATCGAGGTTCACGCCCACGTGCTCCACTCCCGGCGCGATGTAGATCAGGGATCCGGGGCCGTGCACGGTCGGCGTCATCTCGGGGCCGACCAGGGAGGCGATCCTGCCGCGGACGACGTAGACCTGAATCTCGGAGTCGGCGTGGATGTGCGGTAGTGCGTGGTGGCCGCCGGGCATGCGCACAAACCCGGACGACAGGGACCGGATCGGGGCCAGGCCGGAGTGCACCGCGACGGTGAGCTGCTGACGCTGTGGTCCCATGACGGGCTCGCCGAGTTTCCCGGTAGTGATCCGGATGTCGTTGTGCGGCTTGACTTGAGTCATGTTCGTCTCCTATGCGTGTGCGGGTGTTTTCCGGTCTGGCTAGATGACTGGAGCGGTTTGGGGTGGACCCGGTCGCCGCCGGTGTTTGGCGCGGTCCACGGGCCGGCGACGATCGGTTCCATGACGTGGCGAAGTCCGCACGGGTTGGGGCGAGAAACCGGGAACACGGGCGATTACGATGAGGCCGCGAGCGATCATGGGACCGCAGAGCACGGCGAGCGCGAGGGTGCCGACGCTCAGGATGCCAGCGTGGACCGCGTTCGAGGGGCCAAGAATCAGGGTGGCAAGCCCGACGAAGACGCTGTCGATGCCGATCCGCGACAGCGCCAGGCGTCGACTGTTACGGCCGGCCACGTTCCGGTCACCGCCGAGGGCGAGCATTAAGCCGTCGCGTGGCAGCTGGCCGAGCCGGCTGAGCAGGTAGATCGCGACCCCGGCGCAGAACAGGACTCCGCCGACGGCCAGCGCGGCCAGCTGCTCGGCGAGGTTGGCCAGGGTCGGCAGCAGTGCGAGAACGGCGTCAGCGGTGAAGGCAGGCACGATGAAGCCGACGATCGTGGCGACCCCGGGCCGAATGCGCAGCGGGATGAACGTGAGGAGCAGGAACGCCTGGGTGAGCAGGATGCCGCGGCCGAGGTCCCAGCCGCAGGCGTGCGCGATCGCCAGGTGCAGACCGTCCATCGGGGTCACGCCCAGCCGGCTGGCGACCAGCAACGCGATCCCGACGCCCATCGCAACGGTGCCGAGGCCGAGGCGGCCTAGCCGGACCCAGGGAAACCGCCGCCGCAGACCGGTCACGAGGCCAGCCCTATCCGGATCGGCGCCTGGACGTAGCCGGGCAGATCGGCGGGGGTCCGGTCGCAGCGAGTGAGAAGCGCGACCGGGCGGCCGGCGCGCAGCAGCGTCGCGCGCGAACGCAGCCCCGGTTGGTCGTCGATGGGAGGGCCGTCGAGACGGTAGGCGTAGTGGGCGTGGCGGTTGGCGTCGAGCAGCAACTTCCCCAGCGGAACGGTCGCGTCGTGCGGCGCGGCCTTCTGCTGCAAATCCAGCCCGGGGACGGAGATGTGGACCAGCGCGGTCACCTTGGCCAGGCGTAGCTGGACGCTGCGGAACGGGGAGACGAGGTAACCCTTGCAGATCAGCGCGGGCGTCCCGGGCGGCGCGTCCAGCAACAACGCGTCGCGCTCGCCGAGTTCGTGCTCGGCATCGGGCTCGCTCGAGTTCCGGACCAGGTCGAATCCCAGCCACCAGCGCAGCGCGCCGGTGAAGGACGGGCTGCCGCGCACAATCCGGGTCAGGATGGCGGCCCGGTGCTGCAGGTCCAGGCCCAGGTCCGCGCGCACGTCGAAGTGGATCATGATGGTGTACCTCTTCTCCGCCGCACCACCGTGCGGCTCCGGCATGTGGAGCCAATCCGGCCGATCCCCTTCAGCGGCGTGAACGGGTTCGACCGGGCGACTGCCTCTTCTACCGCCGACATCCCGAATCCCGGCCGTTCGCCGAATAGCGCGCGCCCCTGCCCAGAGCGTGCGCTCCTCCGACTGGATCCCTACTGGCCGCTGGCGGCCAGTAGGAGGGATCCCCCGCACGTGAGTGTTGCGCCCCCTTGCGATGACGCCGAGCCGGTCGAGTGCGCCAGGATGGACCGGGAGTCCTACGCTGTCTCGCCTGCTCATATTCACCCCTTCGTGCTCCCCTGTCGCGGGTTTCCCTCACTCGTCCCAGATTTCCCTGCCGGGTTGAGGTGGGTCCGCCTGCCCTGCGAAGGAGGCGGGCATTCAGCGTTCCCGTCGACACCCGAAACACTAGGTCAGGATTTCTGTCCGTCAACGCTCAAGTGGTACGCATTTTCGGAAAATGCGTACCACTACGACAGGAAGGCAAGTGGTTCCACGCATGCAACCACACAGAGTTTCACAAATCAGAAACACTCAGTAGTCATTTCAGTTCAAAACGTTGCCTGACGGTATCAGCCACTGACCAGCGACCCTCCGTCAAACCGCACACCGCATCGACGATTAATCTCGCCTGCGTAAACGGTAGTACAACTCGCGTTTTCACGGATTGACAAAACCGGCACGCAGGTGAGCGAAGCAGGTCGGGTGCGTACCGGCCGCCGACAAAGGGCGTACTAAGGTCGGGCGGAATGCGTGGTTCCACGCATAGTGCGGCGGGCGTGCTCGCCGATTATGTGGCTGTGGGCGTTTCTCCATGGGCGCGGACGAATGTCCGCAGGAGCTGCGCCCCGACGCGCCAGCCATCCTCGGCCAGCAGAAGGCCGCAGTGCCCGACCGCAGGAACGACCGCGTACTCGGCGCTCAGCAGCGCCGCCAGCCGCCGCGCGACTACCGGCGAGGTGAGCCGGTCCAGCTCAGCGGCCAAGACCAGCCCTGGGACGGTCACCGCGTCCAGGTCGGGACGAAGCATCCCGCGGGTTGCCTCCAGGACCGCCCGCGGTGACTCCGGCTCCAGCCGGGCGTAGCACTGCGCGGCTTCGGCCTCGCCCAGGCCGGTGAAGAACATCTCCCGGGCCATGTCCAGGGGCGGCGGCGGGAACGGCACGCCGGAATCCACCGGAACGACCAGCGGCTCGGCGTGAACGTGGGCCGGGCATGTGGGTGCAAGCAGTGCCACCGCCCGCACCGGCGCGGCCGCGGCGAAGGCGAGCACGGCGAGCGCGCCCATCGAGTGCCCGACCAGGATCGGTGCCGGTCTGTTCGGGCCGAGGGTCTCGATTCCGGCGGGCAGCTCGTGGCGGGCGACATCGAGGATGCTGCGACTGAGGAACTCCGCGGCCGGGAGCCGCTCGGAGCGGCCGTGGTGCAGCCAGTCGAACACGACGACGTCCCAGCCGTCCTCGGCGAGGAAACGGGCGTAGCGCTCCCACACCCAGCCGGCCTCGTTGCCACCGTGGACCAGAACCACCGGAGCCCGCCGGACGTCGGAACCGCCCACGGCGTAGCGGGTGATCGCCACCCCCTGGTGGACGTGGTGGGCCTGGGTCACAGGCGGAGGGCTGTCGTTGCCGACGGGCATGTACGGCTCCTTCTTGACTTGGCGATGATCGCGCAGCAGGCAGGCGGAGCACGGCACTTCCGTGAGCCGTTCGGCGACCTCAGCCATCCCGAGCCCGACCTGCAGTCCGCATAGCGCAGCCACTATCGCTGGCTCGGCGAGGGTGGCCGCGGGCGGCAGGGGATCAGGTGGACGACGTGAGCGGACTCGCAGGCCCGGCGTCCTCCGGGCAGCGCCGCTTCGTGGCGGAGCCGGGCGGCAGCGAGCCAGCAGGTAGCCACGGTAGCCGGGTGGGTTTCGGAGGCGTCGTGCTGATCATAATGATGACTATAGACATAGTGTTGATTGACATTAGGTCTATCACTTCTGGTGTTGAAAGACCTAATGTCGATAGTCATTCGCCGTGCCCCAACCTTCTGACTTCGCCCGCGCCTTCGGTGAGCGGTTACGCGCTGCCCGCCTGGCAAAAACGCCGAAATGGAGCCTGGAACGGCTCGGACGCCGCTCCCGGGTGCATTGGAGCTACATCGGGCAGGTCGAGCGCGGCGAGGTCAACCCCAGCCTGCTGATTGCTGGACGCCTGGCGCACGCCCTGGAGGTCGATCTCGGCTCGCTCACCACCGCGCTGCCGGCCCCGCCGCCGGGCAAGGACCCCGACGAGTAGCAGCACCGCCCGAGCTGCCAGCCAGATGGTCACGTGCCGTCAGATGTCCGGCGCGGAGGAAAGCACATCTCGTGCGCGATGCAGGCCCTGACCTGCGGCGTGTGCTCGTCGAACCACAGCTCGACCTCGGCGATGGGCGGCCCTGCTCCCGACCCGGAGCAACCTGCAGACGTCAGGCGGCCGCGCGGCCGCCATGTTGCTCAAACCACGCGCGCAGCAGCTGCTCCAGATCCGCCCCGTGCGACTTGGCGGCGAGACTCTCGGGCGTTGGCGTCGGCTACTGCTCGGGGTTGTCCGTGTTCTCTGCACCGAGCCCCTACGCGGCCGACCACCGAAATCGCTGGTCGGCAAGATCCGCCCGCCATCTTGAGTCTCCAAGCCCTGGGCAACGCTCGTTCGCCGAGGTAACAACACTTCGTCACCGCGGCCACTCTAGGTAACGTTCAACTAGTCCATTCGAGCTAATTTGATCACGGCCGACGATCTGGGAGAAATTCACCATGTTCTCACGCTGACGTTGTCAGTTAGGGTCAGGCACGGTTGCCGACTACCTGTCAACGCTGGTCAGCGGTCGAATTAGTCGACACGCGATCAGTGAAAGCATGACCGAATTCGTGGGTGAACGCAGCAAGCGGCGCCGGCGGCAGCGAGGCGTGTAACGGGGCGTATCAGTCTTCGCTGCGCTGACGCGCACGACGCGCGCGGAATGGCGGTACCGGGGCAGAAGGTCTCGCACGCCAGCGGCGGAGATCGACGGGGAGACCTGGTATGAACGGGCAGGCGGCAGGCGGAGGCGACGAATTCGACCTGCTGGGTTACGACGGCGTGGTACCCGCCGACATGACCTCGTTCGTCGGGCGCGAGGCAGAGATCCAGGCAGCGCGGAATCTCCTCCTGCACGAGGGAAAGCGCCTGGTCACGCTGCGCGGAATCGGTGGCGTAGGCAAGTCCCGACTACTGGAACACCTGGCCGGCGACCTGCACGACGCCAAAGCGTATCCGGATGGCATCACCATGGTCCGGCTCGCTCACGTGCCCCCCTCGGCGGAGGCGGTCGCATCGACGATCGCACATCGGGTACTGGGAGCCGACCACGAGCCCGAATCAGCCCTGGCCCGGTTGATCACGCACTTTGAGCACAAACGGGCCCTGCTACTACTGGACAACTGCGAGCAGCTGGCCGGTGATGGCCCGCTGCCGCGGCTGCTCAACCTCCTGTTGCACTCGGCTCGGCAGCTGTACGTGGTGACGACCTCCCAGGTGCGTCTCGGCAGTGTCGGCGAGTGGGAAGTGACCGTCCCGCCGCTGGGAGTCGACGACGCCCTGGAAATCTTCGTCGACCGAGCCGCAGCGCTCGGCGAGCCGATCGCGCCGGAGGAATACCCTCTGGTCCGGCGGCTGTGCGAGGCGACCGACGGCATCCCGTTGGCTGTCGAACTGGCTGCAGGTCAGCTGGATGTGCTGACGCTGCACAAGCTGGTCGACCGCGCCAAGGCCGAGAATCTTCTGCCTGTACTCGTGGACGGCACCTCCGAGCAACGACACCACCGCACCATGGCAGACAGCATCAGCCGGTCCTACGAACTGCTGAACGCCACCGAGCGACAGGTTTTCGCCCTGCTGTCCGTTTTCCGCGGGGGATTCGACCTCGATGCCGCCGTCGCAGTGGTGGCCCGGTTCGACATCGACACCGCCGACATCGAACGCGCGATCCCCCGCCTGATCAGGCGATCACTGCTGGTGGCGGCAAATCTCGACGGCCGCAAACGGTGCAAGATGGTGGAAGTGCTGCGCGAGTTCGCGCAGCAGCGCCTGCAGGCCGACAAGGTCGACGTCGCCCGGCTCGACCAGGCTCACGCCAATCACTTCCTCGAAGCCAGCGCCCGAGCCCGCCGGAGCTGGTTCGGCCCGCGCGAACCGATCGTGATGCGATCTGTCGCCCTCGACCGGCCGAACATCCGCTCAGCCCAGCAAAGTCTGCTGGACCGTCCGGATACCGCGCCGCTGGGGCTAATCCTGGCGCTCAACACCGCAGCCACGCGGGCGCTGGTCTTCGATGGCCGTCTTCAGGAGATCCTCCAGATGCTGGAGGCCGGCCTGGCCCAGCATCCCCCCGAACCGAGTCAGAGCCAGATCGCCGCGCTATCGATCACGCTCTGGGTGGCGGTGATGAAAGGTCAGCGGGCGCTCGCCGACTCCCTGCTGAACCAGATCGAGAAGGCGGCCACGCAGCTGGATTGCTGGGAAACTTCCGGGTCCGTGCTCTACGCCCGCGGCACCCTGCTCGGGCTCACCGCACCAGACGCCACGCACGCACGCAGCGCCATCGACCTGCTGGCACGAGCGGAGACCGCACTGCAACGCGAGGGCAATCCCGGTGAAGCGTTCATGCCGGCGTCGTTTCAAGGGATCGTCGCAGCGTTCGACCTCGACAAGGACACCGCGTTCACCGTGAATCGGCGCGTCCTGGCCACAGCCCAGGCCGCCCAGTCACCGTTGTGCATCGCCTGGGGGCTGTGGGGCCTCGCCGTGGCCGAGCTGATGCACGGCGATGACGCTGCCGCGGCGACCCGCCTAGCGCAGGAAGCGCTCACCATCCTGCTCGAGATCGGCGACAGGTGGGGCCGGATCTGGGCGCTCTGGCTGCTGGCCCTGTGCGCGCTCAAGGACGGCAACATAGAACGCGGTGCGGTACTGCTCGGCGGCGCGGACCGAGAGCAGGCGACCACCCAAGCCAATGTGGCCGGGATGCGGACCTTCCTGCGCGTCCAGCAGCAGATCGTCTCGATCGCACGCAAAAAGCTGGGCGACGGCCTCTTCGAGGATCTGGTCGCGGCGGGCCACGCGATGAAGTCCGCGAAGTCGTTCAAACTGGCTCTATCCGACGAGCCCATCGACCTGGTGACCCTGAACTTGAGCACGAAAAATCTCTCGCAAGCGGGCCCGTTGCATAGTGTGCTTTCGGATCGGGAACGAGAGGTCGCCGATCTGGTGGCCGAGGGCAAGACAAACGGCGAGATCGCCGCGAAGCTGGTCCTGTCCGAGCGCACTATCGAACAACACATCCGGCACATCAACACCAAGCTGCACACCCGCAACCGATCCGAGATTACCGCCTACGTTCTGCGACATCGGCTGGTCCGCCCCACGTCCTAGGCCCGCCGCCGTGCGTCAGGTGGTCGCCGGGCACCTGGTCCATCGCGGGGCGGTCGCCGAGTTGTACTCGGCCGCAGTGCCGTGCCCCCGGCCGCCGGGGGCAATGACCCGACGGGAACCAACACCCGAGACCGACCCGATCGACGCACTCACCGCCGCCCACCCGACGCCCCTCGCGAAGGCCCGCCATGACCACCAGATCGTTCAGCGCCTTCGGCGCGAAGGAGCCCGGCTCCATCGGCCACTGGGGTCCTCGTTGGTCGTTCAGATGCGGGAGAGACCGGCCGGGTCGAGCTTCTCGGCGAGGGACGTGAGCTGCTCGCCGGCCAGGCAGGCGGTTTCGAACGCGTCGACGAACGTCGTGGTGAGATCGATGTCGTCAATGAGCACGGTGCCGAGGGCGGACAGATGCACGCCCAGCGCGGTATAGGTGTCGGTGAGCGCGTGGACCAGACGGGCCTGCTCGATCCGGCCCGCAGATCCCAGCTCGGTCGACACCTTGGTGGTGTCCTCGCCGAGCTTGGTGAGGCAGTACGTCAAGAGTGCGCACAGCTCGTTCACGCTGTTCACCGTGCGCTGCGGATGGTGGATGTCTTCCACATCCCCCAGGAGTCTGCTGGCCGTAAAAAGAAAGCTGATGGTGTACGCACGTTTCTCCTCAGGAGTGAAGGGATAACGTGTTTTCTCGGCGAACTGACCGGGTCGGCAGGGTGCGTGAAGTCGCTGGTCGTCGGTCAGCGGCAGGAGACACCACCCGGGATCGAGCTTCCCGGCGAGGGACGTGAGCTGCTCGCCGGCCAGGCGGGCAGGTTCGAACGCCTCGACGAACGTCGTGGTGAGATCGATGTCGTCAATCAGCACGGTGCCGAGGGCGGACAGATGCACGCCCAGCGCGGCGTAGGTGTCGGTGAGCGCGTGGATCAGACGGGCCTGCTCGATTCGGCCCGCAGATCCCAACTCGGTCGACAGCCGGGTGGTGTCCTCGCCGAGCTTGGTTAGGCAGAACGTGAAGAGCGCGCACAGCTCGTTCACGCTGTTCACCGTGCGCTGCGGATGGAAGAGATCGTCCACATCCCTCAGGAGGCTGTCGGCCGTAAAATCAAAACCGAGGTCGGTCACGAGTTCCTCTTCCGGAGTGGGGTGACGCACTTTCCCGGCGAGCCTACGGGGGAAGACGTGAATAGCGCGGCCCCGATCCGGCAGCCGCGTCAGCGTAGTGCCTGGCTCTTCGGCCTCGCAATCACGAGCTGTAGTCGCTGGTCCAGGCTTCGAGATCGGAGAGATGCCGATACAGCCGGTACGGAAAGCGGTCGGTGCGGGGAAGGGCGACTTCATCGGGCCACCCCGGGGAGCCAGATGGTGATTCTGCGCCCGGCGGTGTCGGTAACGGCCTCGTGGCCGGCGATATCGACCCACAGGTAGCCGTCAGGCGCTCGGGCAGGCCGAGCAGTCGACGCGGACGGTGAGGTGCCGGCCACCGGCCCGTTCCTGGCGGAGCTGGTCGGTACGGGTGGCCTGGTCGACGTCGGCGGCTCGGCAACGACAGTCCTCCGCCTGTGACCCAGGCCCACCACGCCCACCAGGGGGTGGCGATCACCCGCTACGCCGTGGGCGGTTCCGACGTCCGGCGGGCTCCGGTGGTTCTGGTCCACGGTGGCAACGAGGCCGGCTGGGTGTGGGAGCGCTACGCCCGTTTCCTCGCCGAGGACGGCTGGGACGTCGTCGTGTTCGACTGGCTGCACCACGGCCGCTCCGAGCGGCTCCCGGCCGCGGAGTTCCTCAGTCGCAGCATCCTCGATGTCGCCCGCCACGAGCTGCCCGCCGTGATCGAGACCCTCGGCCCGAACAGACCGGCGCTGCCGCGAGATGAGCGACCGGATGCTCAAGGCTTCGTGTCTCGATTCCAACTCTGCGCGCCGCCGCCCCTCCGCTTCGCCGGACACAGTGTGCCACCGCCTCGTTCTGTTTCAGGGAAGTTCGAAACAAACTCCGGAGCGAGGACAGCGCCCACGCTTCGTCTAGGTGAGCAGTCCAGACAGCCTTCTTTGTCGATAACTCGACAAACAGGTACCGATTCGCTCGACGTCGCCAGCACTCGGCGCGGGCCGAGCTGGGACGTCGATACACCGACGTTGGAATAACTCGTGAGTTGAGCCAGCTTTCACTTGGCGCGACGCGCCGACCTGCAGCACCCCAGGGCGGCCCCCGAGTTCCAGCTGCAACTTTCTGTCACGCCGGAATCTGCCCCTGCAGCCAGTACTCCGCGCAATAATGACGCTGAAGACGTGCGCGAGGCTGCAACTGCGTCGACAGGCGACCGGCAACCCTGCCACCAGCCGGTCGGCATGTGCCGGGTATTGCAATGGGATGCCGCGGATGCGGAGCCATCTCGCCTGACTGCGCGACAGCAGCGGCGTGGTCGGCGACCGTCGGCCAATCGTCCGCGTTCACCAGCGCGATGAACTGATCGTCGATCGCTTGCTCGGCGGTACGATCGGGTGTGCACCCGTCAGTCTTCGAGTGGCATTCTGCTCGGTACGCCTCGACGCGTTGGCGCAACCATTCATCGTGGTTGCGCGGCTGCTGTCGCATCAACTGCCACACCGTCGGGTGATCGGGGTCGGCAGTCACATTGCGTGACGACACTACTTGGCGGCCGATCAGCAATCCGACCCCAATGAGCGCCGCCACCAGCAATGACGTGCCGAGGATGATGCCGGGTTCGCCGTCGGCCAATGCAGTCCATAGCGTGCGAAACCTCATTCGATTACCCCCTTCGCACGGCCGCCTAGTGGCACTGCCGCGCTAAGTGACGTTTGAATCAGCCAGATCACATCCATGGGACGGCGGCCCAACCCGGGGCGCCTGGCGTTGACGAACCCTCCAAGTGAGACCGCGCCCAGGCGTAGCGCCGCAATCCGCGCCCTAGGCGCTACGGGTCCAACACACGGACCGTAAATCTGTCTCGCGCCATTTTCAAGCAGAAAACGTGAGACGTACCGAAATTTCTCGACCGGTCATGCCCACCCATGGCAGCGCCCACGCATTTGTTCGCCGTTCATGTACAACTTTCATTCCGCGTACGCTATATTCGACATTGTCACAGACCACGTTCAACCACATCGAAGAGGCATTGTGGCTCAGAAAGTTAAAGTCGAACTACTCGACGACATCGACGGCACTCCGGCGACACAGGCCGTCAAGTTTGCGCTGGACGGTGTTGAGTACGAAATCGATCTGTCCGACGACAACGCAACAGCGCTACGCGAGGAACTCGCTCGCTACGTCGAGGCGGCACGGCGCACCGGCGGACGCAAGCGCACGAAGGCCACTGCACCACCCAGCGCAGCCGCAGACCGCGAGCGGTCGACAGCGATCCGCACTTGGGCCAAGGAGAACGGCCACAACGTGTCAGATCGAGGCAGGCTCTCGACGGAAATCATCGAAGCCTACGAGCAGGCCACGACCGCTCCTCCTGTCCCGGCGCCCACGCGAACGCGACGTCCGCGCAAGAAGGTAGCCGCGTCCAAGAGGTAGAACCCGGTGCGGGGCGCGCGAACGACAGTTGCACGCCCCGCACCGGAACACCGATGAGCCAATCCGTTTGCCGTAGTGCCCTGCCAAACGAATTGGTCGGGGGTGGGTGAAGACCTGCGCTGCAATCGGATGGCTCTACTGGGGTGATGCCGGTCGCACAGACTTGCAGCACCCCTGCGGCGCCTAGATGCTTGGGACATCCTTCTCGCCGAACACCTGCATCAAGGCCGTCGGCATCTTCGCGCGGTCCGGTCGACGCTCGGAAATAAACGTCCGCGGCTGTGGCTCATCCGCGAGATACCGCCGGGCATGAGCGGCCTCAGCGTCACTCAACTCTTCCGCGGCCATCTCGGCAAGCATGGTGCGGATCTCGGCCAAGACCGCGGCGGGCCCGAACTCCTGAACTCCTGCGCCGCGTCGACGTCCCTGCCTACTCAGATACTGCGGATCCATGATGGATTCGATGTCGAATCCCGCTCGGTCAGGTCGCCGATGCTCCCGTAGGGGCCGGAGGCCTCGCGCTCGGCGACGATCGTCTCGGCGACATCAGCCCCGACCTGCCGGACCGCGGCCAGCCCGAGCCGCAGCGCCACCCCGCCCGTCGCCGCCGGACCCGGTTCCAACGCCGCGTGCACGAGGCTGGCGTTGATGTCCGGCTCGCGGGTGACCACGCCGTGCCACCGTGCGTCAGCCACGAGGGACAGCGGGGAGTAGAAGCCCATCGGCTGCGCGCGCAGCAGCCCGGCGCAGAACGCCGCCGGGTAGTAGCGCTTGAACCACGCCGAGGCGTAGACCAGCAGCGCGAAGGACATCGAGTGGGCTTCGGGGAAGCCGTACCCGCTGAAGGCGTGGATCTGCTCGAAGATCCGCGTCGCCAGCTCGCGGTCGATGCCGTTGGCCGCGCACCCGGCGAAGAACCGGCCCATCAAGGCCTTCATCTTCGCGTCCGAGCGTTTCGCGCCCATCGCGCGGCGCAACTGGTCGGCCTCGGCCGCGGTGAAGCTCGCGACGTCGCGGGCCATCTGCATGACCCTTCACCGGACTAAAGTCGGTATCATGTCCACCGTGGGTCGACCGTCGAAGGCAACGAAGAGGCGCTTCAGGCGTGACTCGTGGACCCTCTGCCTGCAGCCAGGTCGCAGCGCCTTCTTCAAATGGCTACAGGTTTTCAAGTACTGCTTCCTCGGGTTCTTCGTGGGGTTCCCTGCGCCCGAGCGCATTTCGCAGTCCAGTGAGCGAGCAGGAATCGTCTCGCTCACGTCACTCTGTGTCGGACGTCCTTGAGCTAACCCGTCCTCGTCAACTTTGTTGACATACCAGGGTTGGTCATGCGCCGTCAGCGAGGGCGCCGTATCGGCATGACGAACTCCTGGTGATCCAGTCCCTCGTTGTCGGCGCGGGACTACTGGAAGGACCGGTTATGCCCATCCTCGCGCTGCTTTTCATGATCAACGACAAGCTCCGCCAGCTGCCCGGTGTGCTGGCGGAGGTCACCCAATCGAGCGCGGTAGAGCTGTTGGCGTACCCGACCGGCATCAAGTTCCTGCTGGTCCTCGTGCTGCTGCTGACGGCTTTCATCGTGGCCCTGGGAACCGGATGCGTGCTGCGGCTCACGCACGCGTCCTGGACGAAAGCCCTGGTGACCGGTGGCTCGGCCGGCGGAGCGACCGTGGGGATCGGCTTCTTGATCCTCGGTTACCTCTTGGCGTGAATCGCGGCAGGGGAGGAATCACTGCGCCGGGTCGTGCTGCGCGAGCACGACGTCCCCGGCGGGCTGAACATCGCGCTCATCGCGACGATCTGCCGATTCAGCCTGGACGCCGGCTACCATGTCATCCTCGAAGGCATCCTCAGCACGGCCCGCTACGGGCCGATGCTGCGCCAGCTCGCCGCCGACCACCGCGGCTGCAGCACCTTCTTCTACCTCGACGTGCCCTTCGCGGAGACCGTGCGACGCCACACCGGCCGTCCCCAGGCCGTCGAGTTCACGCCGGAGGACATGCGCGGCTGGTACGTGCCCGATGACCGCCTGGGCGTCGCCGACGAACTGATCATCTCAGCATCGTTGTCGATGGAGAACACCGTGCGCTACGTCCTGAAGCGGGGCCTGTCGGCCGACCTCACCTGAATATGGGAGGCAGGGCGTCGGTTCGTCCCTGGACTTGGGGACGAACCGACGCGTTCATGCCACCTCCACGGGTTAGCTGAAGATCTTCACCACCACGTCGACCACCTGGGCGATCGCGATGACGATCTGCGAGATCGCCACCGTCCGCCGAGCCCGGCGCCCCCAGCGGACATCAGGGTCCGTCGGCGCCGCCGTCTCGTCATCGCCAGCACCGCCCGGGAGGCTCTGCGGCCCCTCACCGGTCATCTCGGCCTCGCAACGGCTAAGGCTTCGGCCGGGCTAGTCGCTTGCTGACCAGCGAGGGTGGGCAGCTGCCGCCGTTCGCCGGACCGCTCGTCCAGGCCGGGGGGCCGCCGGACGCGCGACAGGTACGGGTCAGCGTCCAGCCCTGGCAACCGGCTCTTTTCTCGTCGTAGGGTCACCACGTTCCTCTCGATGTCGGGCCCTCCCGGCCGGCTGCTTTTCACCGAGCTGCCACCGTCCGGGAAGACGTACGGATCGACGTCGACGAGGCGCACCGGCGGCTCCGGGGTGCCTGCCCCGGGGTCGCCCGCGCCCATGCGTCGCCGACGTCACGCCGAATCTAGAGCGCAACACCACCGCTGGTCCCGGCTCTTCCGGCCCCGTTCGGCAACCGGTCACGGACGGTCGAAAAGCGGTCGGCAATCGCCGAGCGGTCGAAGGAAATGGGAGTTCGGCTGTGCTGACCGCGCTCGATGAACGGACGCGGTTCACCGTTCAGCGGCTGTTTTGCCTGGTACCCGGCAGCGCCTTGTCTCACCGAGCCCGAACTGCCGCGAGCACACGGGAACCGCGCGTCGTTCGCGATCGCCTCGCCTTATCCGTCGAGCAGAGCCTCATCGTGGCGTCGCCTGCGACCCCGAATCCCGCACACGTATTCGATCTTCCAGTGCGTGTGGAGCTGCGAGAACACAGCCGATTCGGTTACTGGGACGGCGGCGCAGGAAAAATCTTGAGGAGCCGTGGGGGGTGTTCCAGCGTTGCTGCCTACAACGAGAAGTGTCAGACCTCGACGAACTGGGGCGTCGGGGATCCGCCTACTGAGGGAGCCAGACGATGAATTCGGAGCTGCCGCCGACGGAGGATCCGGCCCCGGACAGAGCGCCCTCGCTGGTCGAGCTGCCGGAAGGGATCCTCGCCCAGGTCGAGGCCGAACTGGCGGCCCACGGCGGGAGCACTGCCGGCGACCCCGCTGCCCAGCGGGCCGCGGAGGCCCGGATCCTGGAGATCCTGCGGGCCGAGCAGTTCACCGGGCCGCGGTTCGAGCGGTTGTTCGGGAAGATGGCGCACCGGCTCGTCGGGTACGCGTTCCCGATCATGCGGCACTGGATCGGCAGCGGCCACATCTTCGACGAGTGCCTGAAGTTCCGGCGGCCGATCATCAAACAGGCCCGGGCCGCGGCGAGCGAGTGGACGCTGGAGGAGCAGGAGGCCTTCGCGATCGACTCGATCATCGGCACCGACGCGATGCAGGGCGGGGTCCAGTTCTTCCTGAACTACGGCCTGCGCAAGGGCAACTGGGACCCGCAGAAGGGCGCCAGCTCCGGGACGTACTTCGTCGGCGCGTGCGCCTGCTGCTTCGCCTCGTTCTGCAACAAGTGGTGGAAGGACAAGGTGCTCGCCGAGGCGATGCTGTCCTCGCCGGCCGAAGCCGACGAGGAGGGCGAGGACCTGCTCCAGCGGATCGCGGACACGTCGGTCGACCCGGCCGACGCGGTCGTGCTGCGCGACTCGGCGGCCCGCGCCATGGCGCAGGTGAAGGACCCGAAGATCCAAGAGGTGCTGCTGCGGCGCTCCTACCTGGGGCAGACCCAGGCCGAAGCCGCCACCGCGGTCGACCTCACCCCCAAGGCGGTCGAGCGCCGCCTGCACACCCACCGCAAGAACATGCGTGATGACGACGACCAGGGGAGGCCGTAATGCCCGACCAGGACGTTCCGGCCGGGAACCGTCGCGGCGACCGCACGCAGGAATGGAGGCCCACCGTGTCGTACATGTGCGCGAAGGAGCCGAACGACCGCGTAGAGGACGAGCTAGACGCCGAGTTCGACCAGCTGCTGGACCAGTCGAGCCTCGGCACGCCCGTGGCCCAGGCCTACCAGGCGCTCACACCGGACCGGGTGCACAAGCGGCTGCGCACCCAGCTGCAGCGGCTCGCCGCCGACCCGGACGAGGCCGCTGCCGCCCGCGGCGGCCCGGACACCGACGAGGTCGTCCTGGACGTCGTGCGCTCGGCGGTCGGCGACGAGCTGCCGGACATCGAGCCGGACACCTGGATGAAGCTCGTCGGCGGCTGCGACCGCGTCCTCGGTGACCACTCTTCACTGTCGATCTACACCCAGCTGCCGTGGGTGTGGCCGCCGAACGCGGCGGCCGAGGACCGTATCTCCTGCCGCGAAGTCGCCACGTTCGCCTACCACCTGCGGTTGAGCGCGCACGTTCCCCGCTACCGGACCTGGGCCGTGACGCTGCTCAACAAGATGGTGTACCAGGGCGTGTTCGTCGACCTGCGCCCGGACGTGGCGCGCTCGATCGTCGAGCTCGGGTTCGACCGCACCGACGAGGACACACCCGTCGCGCTGCTGCTGGCGTGCAGCCTGGCGGTGTCCTCCAGCGGGATCGCCGACGAGCTGACCGATATCAGCGCGTTCCCGGTCTCGGCGATCACCTTGCCGCGGGAGGAGCCGGGCACCGCGCACGAGGAGGTGGCGTTCTGGCGGAGCACGACCTTGTTCTACACCGACCTGTTGGCCAGGAACTGGCTCGTGCGCCTCACGGGCGCGGGTAGCTGGAAAGCGATCGAGCGGGGCCCGCTCGGCACTCCACGACCGGCCCTCACGTGCGGAAAACGGAACCAACCCGAGCATCGGGTGTCCTCAGTGGACACACCGGCCGCGCGGCGCCGACCACGCTGGAGACCCTTCAGCGGGACACGGCGACGGCACCGATCGGTGCGGCAGCGGCGATCGGCTCGGCGCGCCCCCGCGCGCCCCGCCGGTGCTCCGGCTCGACTCGTCTCCCGCGAGCCGGAGGCGCTGGCCGCGGTCGGCTCTTGGTCCGGGTTCTCGTTCGCCTTCACCAGCGGCGGCGTGGGCATCCTGCTGTTCGGCGTCCTGCTGTTGCTCGCCCGGCACCTGCCCTGAATGCGGCTGGCGGGACCGGCCTGCGCACCAGGCCGGTCCCGCCAGCAGATCAGCGATGGCCGGCCGCCCTGGACCGGCCGAGCGGTCACCGGATCAGCCAGTCGAAGAACCGCCAGGCGCCCGCGAACGCCGCGCCGCCGGTGATCACCGCCAGCCCGGCCGAGTGGACCGCGCTGTAGAACAGCGCGCCCGCCACGACCGCCACCACCAGCGCCATGAACATCACCAGCGCGGTCCGCACCGTGAACGGCTGCCCCGGCCCCGGGGAGTTGTTGCCTGCCATCGATCCCGTCTCCTCACCCAGCGCACCCGCGCTGCTATCGAGGTCTTAGGCCGGCGCCGACCGGCAACCCCCTCGCCACGGCCTCGCAGGGCGGCCTACCCAATGGCGGCGGGCAATCCCAGCGGGCGATCGGGTCGCAGACGCGGAAGGACATCCCGGAGCTCGTCGACGTCGAGCCAACGGCGCGGTCGGCGTCGCCGTGAGCACCACCGCTGCGGGAAGATTCACGACAAGGGCCGCTCCGGCAGTCTGTGCCGGAGCGGCCCTGTCACGCACCAGGTGAACTCAGAGATCGATGCGCTCGAGCTCGGCCATCACCATCGTGATCCGGGAGCCGCAGATCAGGTCGGTGGACATAGCGACGCCGAAGAGCCCCCCGGCGTCCTTGACGCTGGCCGCGAGCAGCTCGATCTTCGCCTGCTTCAGCGCGAACCTGTCTTGCACCCGCTCGAGCACGATCCGCTCTTCCACGGCGGTCGGCGATCGCCGGGCCAGCCTGCGCACCATGGCAGCGAACTCGTCGTCGGGGTCGCAGCCGCGGTGCTCGCGCCAGAGCCAGCCTCGGCCGGCGATCTCCCCGAGGTCGAGGGCGACGCCGCCGATGATGCAGACGTCCCACAACCCCTGGTAGATCCGCTGCCGGATGTCCTCTCCGAGGTCGCCCATCCGCTGGTCGAACTGCTCGTCGCGCCAGGCGTCGGCGCTGGTCTCGTCGAACTCGTTGTCCACGTCCACGTGCACGCGCATGTCGCTACTTCCTCTTCTTCTTCGCGGTGCGCGCCGTGGCGTCACCGGCCAGCTTGGCTTTCTTCGGCTTGGGACCGTGAGGGGCGGCGGGCCGCGGCCGCGGCCGGGTGTTCTCCCGCGGCGGGATGCCGGGGCGGCCCGCCACTCGGCGCGGCGTGCGCCGCGGCCGGCGCGGCTTGGTGGTGCCACGCGGGCGCCGGGGGCGTACGCGCGCCGGCGTGGTCATCACGATGGTCGGCGCGCCCGGCGCCGGCCGGCCGCCGTCCTCGGGCTCCGCCGCGTCCTGTCGGTTGGCCCGGCGTCGGCTCGCCACTTCCTGCCCGCCCAGCAGAGCGCCCAGCAGCGTCATGATGACGAGCTTCTGGGTGATCGCGGCGCCGCCCCCGGCCACCCAGTGGGCCTGGCTCAGGCCCGCCTCGGCCAGGTACAGCTGGATGTAGGTGGCGAACTGGCTCAGCAGCGTCGGAACGCGGCCGTGACGCCGGCGGGCCAGATAGGCGATCACGTAGGCCAGCGGAACGCACGCGACGAGGGCGGACGCGTTGCCCGGCAGAACCATGCTCTGCAGGGTCCACAGGCCCTGCAGAGCCACGAGCTCCTGAAAATGGGGGCGTTCGGGGACTCGTGCGATGCGCTTCTTCGACCTACCCTTGGGGGTTGTCGGCTGCTTCATGAGGCGCTCCCTCTTGGTTGGCCGACACCCGAGCGGAACTCCTCTGACCAGGAGTTCCGCTCTTAAAATGGGGGTCGGGTAAATCAGAGGTTACAGGCATACCTCAAAATTTCGCAATACGGAAAAAGCTTACGTGGTGCAGTTCTGCTAGCGCCATCCGGGTGCAATTCTTCTAACGTGTTACGCAACTCAAATCACGGTTGTGCTGCAAGAAAAGTAACGAGCATTGGTATGCAACTTCACCCATCTGGGCGCAGTCAGATCAGCTTGCAAGGCGCAAGGTGCTCGGATGACACAGAGCAACGGTGCAGGCCCAGACCTCCTGAGACCTGGGCCTTCGGGCGAACCAGACAGTACAGACATCATTTCCGTGGTGGCCGCGGCCAGCAATGACAACGGCCGGAAGAAGTCGATACTGGACAGTTCCGACCAGAAGACGGCGTCCACTTTTCCGCAGTTGCTCAGTTTCGTTGCGCTGGCCGAGGTGGGCACTTACTTGAAGGCTGCTGACGAACTGGGCATCACGCGGCAAGCGGTCTCCGACAACATCAAAAACCTGGAGAAATCCCTCAACCGCAACGTCGACGGGCGACGGCTGTTCGTCAAGGAGGGCGATGTCCAGCGGCTGGCGAGCGATCCCTTCGCGCAGGAGCTGCTGGAGCGCGCGCGGCTGATGGTGTTCGAGTACAACTCGATCAACAGGCTGCGCGACGACACGCTCCGCATACGCTATCTGCCTCAGCACGTGTTCTTCATGGCCAGCGTGGAAGCTCGCCTGGAGCGCAGTCAGCTCGGTGTCCGGGTGCGGTCGAGGCCGCTGAGCGAGGAAGACCGGGCAGTCGACCGGTTCGAGAGCGTCGTGCTCGCGGCCTTGGCCGGGCACGCGCTGGACTTCGTGGTCGGCATGCCACCGACCAAGGGATCACCCACGGCCCGGAAGCTGACCACCCGCTACCTGTACTCCTCCCATCAGGTGGCGATGCTCCCGAAGAGCGACCCGCGGGACCAGATCGGACTGGCCGAGCTCGTCGAGGATGGACGCATGCTCGTGCCGCCGCCGCAGACCCGGTCCCGGCAGGTCCTGGAGCGCGAGATCGAGAAGCACCTGGGGCACATGCCGACCGCGGGCCGCCCCGACCTGCGGGTGAAGCGCGAGGCCTTCGGCACCAAGGTGCTGCACGAGTACGGGGTGGCTGGCATCGGTACTCCGGTGGTGCCCTCCGACATCGCCAACCCGTTCTTCGCCGGCAACATCCACGGCGGCCCGCAAACCGCGGACTTCAAGTGGGTGCCCGTGTGCTTGCCCGACGGGACCTTCATCTACCAAGAGGTCTTCGCCTCACACTCGGACAGGCCGCACAAGTCAAAGGCCAACGCCATCGAGGATCTCTTCCGGCTCGTGCAGGAGGAAGTCCGTGACCGGCAACTGGAGAAGCACCCGCAAGGTGGCAGCCGCTACCTGGACGGGATCCGCCCCCAGCAGTGATGTGTGCCGCCGTCCTCCCGCCGACGACGAGCCGAGGTGGAAACGCACCTCGGGCCGCCGCCGGCCGGCAGACGCGGGTTGTCACGAAACTGTCCAGCTTTTGACCACACTGGGGACGCTGTCCTTCTCGATGGTCATGCCGTCGTCGTGTCGGCAGCGGACGGGAAGAGCACGAGTTCCTCACCGGCGGTGATGAGGTCGGCCAGCACTGGCGCGGCGGAGTTCTCCAGCGTGTCGGCAGCGGCGAGGTAGGCCTCGGTGACCGCGACGGACGAGTGGCCGAGGTTGGCGGCGATCTGGCGGATGTGCACGCCGTTCGCTTGGGCGACGCGGGCGTAGAAGTGCCGGGCGGAGTGCGGGTGGATCGTCGTCGCGATCGGCCGCAGCGCGGCGGCGTGGGCCCGCATGGTCGAGGAGCCGCTGGCCGCCGCGACGCGCAGCAGGCTCGCGCACAGCGAGCGGAGGATCCGGGCGATCAGCTGGCCGCCGCCCTCGGCTACATCCCCGGCCAAGAACCCTCCCCGTCCCCGGCGAACGTCTGTGAGCGAACCTCGCACGAGCAGGACGACACAGTGCGAACCGGCTGACCAGCGGTTTCGTCAGCCAGCCGCGTAAGGTGCTCGACGTGGACGAGATGGAGAACCCGGGGCATCCGCCGGTGCCGGCGTCCGAGCAGGGCCAGGCTGCCAAACTCGCGGCCATCGAGCCCATGCCAGGGTCGTACTGGGCGATGCACGAGATCGTGAAACGCAGCCCCGATGAGGTTCGCCGGGGCGAGGCGCCCGCCTACGTCCGCCGGATCCGCCGGGAAGCGAGCGAACCGCGCGACGCACTCTGAGGCCCTGTAACCCTCCGCCGAAGCTGAGAACCGGTACGACGGCGGGTGGGGGAAGCCCGCCGACGTGCCAGCCGCGGTGAAGCCGCTACCTGGAAAGACGCTCAGGGAGCAGTCGCGTTACGCCTCAGGGGCGCGACCGCGCATCACCTTCGCTCCCGTCCTTCCCAGTCACGCAAGGCGCGAAGTATCGCCACACGCTCGGTCGGCGTCGCGTTCTCCAAGGTGACCTCGAGCGTTCGACGCCGGCTCTCCGCGCGGATCTTGGCCAGCACGCATCGCGTCACCGTGGCCCCCACCGCTGCGATCGACGAGCCGATCCACAGCCAGTTACCCATCGCCGTCGTCCTCCGAGTTTGCCTGCCCTCGCAAGCCCGACCGGCGCGAGGTGATGCAGAACGTCTACGCAGCTCAACCCATCAAAATGCTGATCCTTTACAACACGCCATGCCTGAATAAAGAGTTTTCGCCCGATTTTCGGCCGTACAGCAGGGCACCTGAACAGGCCCTGCAAAGAGTGATCATTTATGGCGCTTTACACTGCCTTCCGCATGCTGCTAGAGGCGCACCGAGGAGAGCCGTGGGCAAGTGGCGAAGACCTGACCTACCCGCCGGCCCGCTGCGTGAGCTGAACGACGAGCTGCACCGACTCCACGCGTTCACCGGGCACCACAGCAGCTACCGGATCGCAGCGTGGCTGAAAGCCCGAAGCGAGGTTGATCCTGACGGCGACTGGCCCTCGCCGTCGCACACCCGGGTGCACGGCATCCTCATCAAGCCGGAACTGCCCAACCGGGCCGTCATGATCGGCGTGGTCGAGGCGCTCATAGCGCTCGGCCGACTCCGAGACGGGGACGGACGCCCGCTCCGCGACAAGATCGAACAGCTATATGTCCAGGCCTTCGACTGGCACAACGCCATCACCGCGGAACCGTCTCCGGACCCTGCCCTCACCGCGGCGGAGCATCGAGAAGCAGAAGCCGCAGCTGTCGAACCCGGCGCCGTCGACGAAGCACAGCCGTCAGCACCAAGCCGGACCAACGACAGCCCACCAATGAACGCGTCATCCAGCGAGAGCAAGCGGAACGACGACGGCGAGACCTTCAGTGCCGACGCGGTAACCGTGGAACCCGACGGCACCGACATCGCTGTCGTGACTAAGGAAGACGCGGTGAAGGTTCCCCTCGACGCTAAAGCCAAGCCCGACACCGACTTCGGGGTCAACCAATGGCTCGTCGAAGAGATGTACGAGCAGTTCCTCACCGACCCAACCTCGGTCATCCCAGCCTGGGCAGAGCTGTTCACAGAGAGGCACGAGCAGTTTCTCGCCGATCCGACCTCGGTCATCCCAGCCTGGGCAGAGCTGTTCACCGAGTTCACACCGTCGGCCGTAGCCGTAGCCGCAACTGCAGCCACCCGGGTGGCCTCCGAGTCCGGCGCGGAAGCGCTTGACCAGGAGGACGCCATCGAGTGGCCGCGTACCGAGGTGTTGGAAGTGATACCGGCCGAGAATCTCCCTGCCGACGGCACCACGATGCCTGTGGATCCCTTCAAGAGCATCCTCGCGCCGTTCGGCAACCCGTTCGACAACGAGGCGAAGGCCGAGCCTTCCCAGCTTAGGACGGCTGAAACTGTCGGCGAGTTTCTGGCCGCTGTGCGCCGCACCCCGCACGTGCCCGTGCCAGAGGGGCAAAAGACTGTGGGCGAACTGCTCGGGTTGACGAAACGCTCAACACCAGAACCGGACCAGAGGCAGAGGACGGTTGCCGAGCTCCTCGCCCTCCACGGAAAACCCACCGGGCCGAGCAAGCGAATCAACAGGTGGAGCACCCTGGACCCGGCAAGTCAGCTCGCTAACCGCACGAGAAACAGTCCACTTCCGACAGACTGGGTGCACAAGTCGAGCAGACGCGCGAACCATGCGCTGACCCTGGGGCAAAAACACCTGGCGAGCGGCAACATCGAACAAGCTGTTGAGGCCTTCAAGGACGCGATCATCGAAGGTGACCCACACGATGCCCTTGAGAAGCTCAAGGGCATCCAAGCTCAGTACCCGGGGCACGGTCTGGACTTGATCAACGACAAGAGCAGGGCGGGCCACCCTCTCGTTCGGCGCGCATACCACCTTCTGTCGACGAACACCGAGAACGAGGCCACCCCGGACGACGCCGCTCGCATCCTGCTCAAGGAGGCTCGCCAGGAGGGCAACTACGCCGCTTCCTTGATCCTCTCCCGGTTGGACAGCGAGCGCCCGCTGCCGTACGCGACGCTCGCTGTCCCGCAGACCCCTTGAGTGAGGTCGTGCCGGGGCATCAACCGCCGGTGGCGCACGGTCGAAGGCGTGTTCGACCTCGAGAAACGTCAGCGAGGCCCCACACCACGCTCGGGTGTGGGGCCTCGCTGACGTTCGATTTACAGGGCGCGGCTCAGCATCGGCATCACCGGCGCCTGCTCGACGACCTCCGGTTCGCCGACGACGAGCTTCGCGTTCCCCGTCGCCAGCTTCTTCATCAGGTCGCGCACGTCGTTCGCGATCGGCTTCGACAGCTGAAGCCGGGACGAGAGCTAGCTTCCGGCCGGCACGCCGCCACCCGTCGGCCATGATCGACGCGGTCAGCGCGCCGGTGGCCATCTCCTCGAACCCGCGCAGCGCGTGCGGCAGTAGCGGCAGCGTCTTCCCGTCGAACACGATCTCCTCGCGGCTATCCCGCTCGGCAACCAGCATCACCGTCTCGGCGTTCAGCGACTGCAGACCGAGATTGCGCTTGGTTCTTGGCCTCGCCCCATCAGCATCAACTGGTCATCGATGACGATCCGCGCTCAGGCGGCGAAGCCCTCGGAGCGAACCCCACGCCGAGCATCCGAGGCGGCTTGGTCTCCGGTGCCCGGTCCAGACCGGGCACCGGAGACCGCTACCCACCACCCCGAACCTGACTGTCCAGGGCGAGGAACATCCTGCTGAACTGCATCGTCACCCAGGAATCCGGGGCCCAGCTGCTGCTTCGGCTCTCGCCCGGCTACATCGTCGGCACGGCGCGGTCGTCCCAGGCGAACGTCCCGTTCCCCTTCGCCCAGCTGAGCCCGTGAATCCAGACCTTGGCCAGGATGCGCGTCGCGCCCGCAGCGTCCTGGCGGGGCCGGTGAAACCGGGTGACCCACCAGGTTCCCCGCGTCCTGTTCCGGCAGTACTGCCCCGCCGCGACGCCGCACTTCGAGCAGGGCACGCTGGCGCAGGCGTTCCAGGCCCGGCGCAGCGCGGACTTGACGACGGCCGGATCGCGGGTCGCCTTCGTCGTCGGGTCGAGGGTGAAGTAGTCGGTCACCAGCAGCGCCTGGGCGTGACCGAGCAGATCACCGCCGTCCGGCTGGCGCAGGCCACGGCCACCGAGCCCGCGACTCCGCAGGAGGTTGTCGCCTACCTCGTCGTCCGCATCGAACCGGACCTGCGACGCGGCGATAGCGGCGACCGCGGTCACCAGGTACGACACCGGCGACTCCTTCCAGTTCAGGGACCGGGGCACATTCAGCACCTGCGCCCATCACCCTCATCACGCCACGGCGCCGCAATTCGCGAGGTTCAATCACACGAAAGAGTGGACACCGCTTCCGGCGGCACGGCGGGTTGCTGGTCCTCGGTCGGAGCCTCGCCTTGCCTGCGGCGGAGCGGGCGGGGCGCGTAAAGGAGTGCACTACCCGGTCCATCGGTCCACCGGTGATGATCGTGAGCCGCGCAGGGACGTGACACGGCGTTGGGCACCCGAACAGGTGACAGAGGTCGCGCGGGCACGTTGCCCAGCGAGACGATGCCGATCATGAGCACGATCGCTCGTCGAGAGATAGGTGTTCAGCGGATTCCCGCGGCCGAGGGTGTGTGCTGGATCTGCGGCCGGCCGGCTGTCTCCGGCGAGCGCCTGCCCGGCCGGCGACCTCGAGTGCGTCTGCTGTGCTGGCAGCACGACCAAGCGGTGATCAACCCGCCCGGCGACCTCACCGCTCATGGCCGCTAGCCCCCATTGCCGTTCGCTGCCGCAACGAGTGGAGTTGACTCTCAGGCCGCGCCGAGTCGGCTTCGCGCAGCACGGCCAAAGGGGCCGCAACGTTGCCCGGCGTTGTGCAATGTGGCTGTCTGGGCGGCGGTCGTGGGAGAACCTGCACATCAACCGCCGCCCAGCCCTCGACAACCTCAGCTACAGAACGAGGCCGAGCAGACCTCCCAGCACCAGAACGACGACGATCACCGCCGCCACCAGCGCGATCCTGCGCACCCTCCGCCGATCACTCGCATAAATGCGCTTCCCATCAACATGCAGCGAGCGCCTCTCGTCGCCGACGGCGTGCCGGTTCGTTGGATAGGACACGTGCTCGCTGAGATCTTCGCGAACCCGACTGAGGACGTTCCGGACGTTGGAAGCACTGATCTCGAGGATCTCCGCAATCTCGACAGGCCTGTACCCCTCGAACAAGTTCAAGTAAGCGATCCGCTTGCGTTGCGTCGGCATCTGCACCAGCAGGTCATGCACCAGCCGCACGTCGAGGTGGGTCTCGACCGACGACTCCGGGACGAGCGAGGACCACGTCCGAATTCCGCGTCCTTCCGCAAACCCATCGCGGGCGCGGCTGTAACGGTCGGCTTCAGCGACGACCTTCCGCAACACCACGGTGTACAGCCATGCACGCTGCCAGACGATCGAGTCCCACTCAATCTTCGATGCCGCCTCGAACGTCTGCTGCACCACGTCCTCGGCGCCCGCATACGATTCCGGCAGTCCTCGCTCTACCGCGATCGTTCTGGCGAACCGGATCAAGCCGGGCGCCCACATCCGAAATGCCTCGGTCAAGGAGATCGGCTCCGGCGGCGTCCCGACCGGTCCGTGGTTGACGAGGCTTGGGCGGCTGAGCTCGTACGAAAGCACCACCTTTCCCGCCTCGAGGTTGCGCCGCTCGACGCCTCCTGGGCTCCAGAGCGGGCACTGGTCTTCGAACAAGGCCGCCTTGGCACGTAGCAGTTCGCGCGGACCCACGTCCGGATCCAAGCCGAGTCGGAGTGCCAAGCTTTCACCAGTCATGCGGGCTTCCCACCGCAGACGATGACACTCCACCAGTCGCCCCCGGCAGTCTGTTCAGCGATTTCGGAACCGGCCGGCAGCGACGCCGCCGCAGTCAGCAGTTCAGCACGTGCCCGCGACCGGTGCCGGTAGGCCACTGCCTGGGCGAGCGACAGCGCACAGCGCGCCGCCGCTCCCGCAGCGACCACGATCTCAAGCGTCATGACGACTTCCTCCGGTCTCACCGGCTGCGCGGGTTGAGCAGCCTTCTACTGACTGAGTGGTCATGGAGTCGCGAAACGCTCACTGCGAGTTTCAACGATTTTCTCCTCCGGTGGCAGGACTGCGTCTGACCTGCGGAAGGCCGCTTAATCCCAGCTTCTCCCGGGGCCCGGGAACTTTCCAGGAGGGCGCTCGTTGGAACATAGGGTCGGCGCTCCCTGCTGCTGCCACAAGGTGGCCCGCCGACCCCCCTTCAATGAGAATTGAAGGGATACAAGCCATGTGGGCTTGGATTTTGGGCAGCTGCGCTGTCTACCTCGCGGTGTTGATCGCATACGCCACACACATCGCCCTCTCGGCGCCCCACGGAGACCCAGCGCGTGCAGGCCCACAAGGTGCTGCGACGGCTGAGCTGGCTCGCCGTCAAACTCGCCACCATCCTCTGGAAGCTCCACGAAGCGGGGATGCTCTAGAGCTTCGAGCCCGCCGGCGCCCAGGCGCACCTGGGCGCCGGCGTCGTGCTGCCTCGAGCTGAGGAAATTTGGTGTCGCTGTGCGTGCGTCGTCCGGGCTTGCTAGTTGCAGCTGTCCGGGTGGCCGTGCGCGTCGAGCAACCCGCTCCGCCCCTGCGCGCTCTCGAGCAAGCTGCCACCTCGCCCGAAATCAGCTTCGACACGCTCCTCGAAATCCTGGCCGCGTTGCCCGACCACACGCACGTCCTGGCTGACATGGCCGCCGTCGTCGCCCAAGCGACTTCGCTCGTTCTGTCGGTGCAGTGTACCTATTTGATCGTGCAATATTTTGTTCTTCGACCCGGCCAGCTCACCCGGCCTGGCCATCGCGTCGAGCTTCGGCGAAGCCACCGCCATACAGCAGCGGGCGCGCGATGACCGCGCCCTGGCCTTTGGGCAAGGCTACCGTGCCGGTGAAGACTTTGTCAGCCTCAACGGACGCGGGTGGCTACCTGGAGGGGCTGGGTAGCCGACCGCGTCCGACCAACGGGTCAGATGACACCCATCTCGTGCAGCTTGAGCAGCAGACCGACGAGACCGCCCGCGCCACCGGAACCGAGCACGATGCCGGTCAACAACTTGAGCACCTTGTAGGCATCCGCGCGTTTGTCCGGGTCGTTCACGAACAGGGCCACGAAGCCGGCGCAACCGAGTAGTAGCAGGAACAGCACGGCGTAGCCGCCGAGGATCCAGGCCAACACAGTGTCTCCACTCGACCTGACCTGGAAACCGCTGGGCTCGGCTTTCAGGACAGGCACAGGCGGGGTTCCGTGCTCCTGGCTGATACACAAAGCGGAGTGAATGTAAAGCCCAGTGCCCCGAATTGGTCCTATTGACGCGGTGTGTCGACCACACCACACGTTCAGTAGTCGGCCGAGGCATTTTTTCCACCTTACCCGCATAACGCAATCGAGGCCACGACCTCCTTGACCTGCACTTTCTCTGGGCTGCGGTGTGGCCATACCTGGCTGCGAACGTGTAGGTGTCGGTCGCCTGGGGCTGGTCTCATTGGCCCCGATGCCAGCTGCGTCGCCACTTCGCCAAGCACCGCGCCCACGTCGCCGCCGACCTCGCGACGCACCACGAACCTCAGAGCCGCCGGATGGCACCCCGCCGGCCCGGGGACCTAATCTCGAGCAAGGGGGTGGCCGGTGAGCAGAACGTACGTCGCGACTAGAGACATCCCGCTCGGCGAGCTGACGAAGACCCCAGGGAAACACCAATCGCGGCGACGTCGGGAAGGTCCGCGAGTCGATCAACGGCCAGTATCGGGCGCTGGCGGTCCGGCAGACCGGCGACAGCTGGTGGGTGATCTTGGCGGGGAACCACGCTTTCGAGGCGATCCGGCGGGAGCGGCGCACGACGGCGCGGTGGGAGGTCACCACCTGCGACGACTAGACCGCGCCGGATCAACCTGCTCGACAACCGCGCCAGCGAGCTGGGCGGCTACGACGACGCCCTGGTCCACCTGTTGTCCTACCTAGACGAGAGCTACGAGGGCACCGGGTACAGCAGGACGACGTCGCCCCGCTGCTAGAACCGCCGGGCCTCGGCAACGACGGCGAGGGCAAGGTGTCCCTGGCCGGGGTCGGCGAGCCGGTCGTGGCGTACCAGCTGGTTGTTCGACGACGAGACGCAACACGCCCGCTGGCACGGGTTCGCGCGCTGCTGCACACCGCCGACCAGTCCGCGGTCGAGGAGGAAGGCCGTGCATGGCTGACAAAAGCGCAAGCTGGCATGGATGAGCCGGCCGGGGCTGGCATCGCACGCCACCTCGGTCGGGTTCACGCGAGCCGCTCACCCACGTTTTTTGCAACGAGCTCGAGGTCGATACCGAAAAAACCTTGACCTCGTTTAACCGCAGACATTGCCAGCATTGGTTTCATTACGTGAATTCCCGAACTATCTCCGATTAGAAACGAGCTCCTTATCTGCTCCAATGGCATCTGCCTCAGGAAATTCAGGACGTCTCGTATCTTATCCTCGCGAACTCCCAAATCCCAAAGGCGCACTGCGACCGCCAGAATTAGTACATCTTTAAATGCATATCGACCACCGGGGTGCACACCGTTAATAGATGCTGCGATCTCTCCACTATCAAGCCAGCGTTCAGCCTGCCCCGGTAATAGTTCCAGCTTTTCGATAACCTCAGGCAAAGAGTAGCCCTCGACGACCGCGCCGGCTGGAGTAATCCTTTTAGCGATCGATTTGAGAACAGAAGGATTCGACATCCTTACAAAGCGAGACGCTGCCAGCAGCATGGCTCCCAGATTACCATCCTCACCAGGCGGCAGCCGGGCGATAATGTCAGCCATTTCAGCAAAAAGAATTTCGCCGCCGCGCATCACGCTGTCATCAAAAATTTGCAGCACAAAGACCAACACCGATGCCGGTAGCTCCAACTGCAAATTTTCGACGAGGAATCGCGCAATCACATTCGGATTGCGATCTTCACGAACTATACGAGAAGCCGCCATGTGAGCAAGAATTGCAGTATGGGTGAACGAGTACAGCTCATCACCGACATCATTGACACCTACTACACTAATCACATTTGCTCGACCAGAAAAATACTCCACAAGATTGTCGACAAGCGCCCATCCGCGACGCCCCTCGGCTTCAGCAACGGTATCACTTATATAATCACTGACTTGACTTAATGCGACAGCCTGACCACCACGTTTTGCGTACCACAAAGCAAGATCTTCGAGGACCCGGCGAACGAGATAGCGGCTCAGGGCAGCGGTTTGAATACCGCGAACAACGTCCCAGTCGAACGTCGCTAGCTCCACCACCTTGTTGACGATTTCGGCGCAGTGATATCGAAATTCCCCAGAAGGAAGTCTCCCTGAGAGAGCTGCCGCGTGCGACAAGAGCAGCGGCGTCCGCCAAATATCCGTGACTCGGTCAATAAGACCAAAGAACTCCGCCGCAGTCAGCTTGCCAGGATGACCTGCATCATCCAGGGCAAATATCCGATTTACAAGGTCGCCAGCCTGCATACGACTCAAAGGAAGTATTCTATACTCGAGAAATAATGCCGGGTCCAGCCGAACGACACCATAGTCAGTCAATCGTGAAGTAACCAGGACACGCGTCATCGGATAGACGTTGCAGAAAGACTCAATCTGCGAAGACAAGGTCCTTCGCACCGCCAAATCAGACACCTCGTCTAGGCCGTCGATAATTATCAACGCCGAACCTTTAACGAGCAACCCCTGCACAAAATTATTTGGCGGACGCAATGGCATAACTCGAAGTAGAGACGCCTCGACAAGATCGACAAGAGGCAAGGAAAGATCAAAGAATTCTCGACCAGACAGATAGAACGGAACGAAGGAGCTATCCAGACCAGCGTGCTGCAACATCAGGAAGCGGCACGTCATCGTCTTGCCAGCGCCCTGATCCGCTAGCAATACCGTCTTTGAACCCGGCGCCGAAACTGTCGACTGGAGATCATCAAGATAAACTGATCCGTCCCTGCTGTCGCCCTCGCCCTTTGAGAACAACGGCGCCACAAAGATGTCACGAAGCTGCGCGCGCTGTCTTTCTGCAAAGTTTGGAACGGTTGTTCGACCATATTCCATGCGCACAAATTCGCGGTAATTTCGCAGATAATCATCTGTGGCATCATCGCCACCTTTTGCAGATATCCACAGCTGTCGGAACTCTTCTTCCGCTCCTCCAAGGAACTCGACAACCGCCTTGAGGGCACCCCAACGCGGCACACGCGAACCACTGAATATTTGCGCTATCGTCGTATGACTAAGTTCTGTTCCACGGTTTCTTACGCCCTCCGCGACTGCTCGCGTGCTGGGCATGCCCGCCTCCAAACGAAGGCGCTCCAAGGCGCCGTGCAGCTGCCGCCACGTCTCGCCAAGATCATCACCGCGGCCACTGGGGTTAGACATCTCTCCCACTTGATCGTTCCGTATGACCCCCATACGCTACCTGACCTCCCGAGGTTTACAACTTCTTACAGAGTCTGACATGCTGCTACGAGTCACTTCGAGGGATCCAGGAGGATCACCATGTCCGTCCAACCCCCGTCCCACGACCCCTGGCTCGTTGTGTGGCTCGCCTTGAGCGCCGTCGTCGCGTTGCTCATCGGCACCGGAACCGGTGTGCTCGGTTGGCTCAGCGGCCAGGGGGCGGCAGCGGCGGTGATCACCGGGGGTATCGGTTTCGGAGGAACCATGGGGCTTGCGCTCGCCGTGATCGGGCTGACGCGACGCCGCTAGTTGCGGTCAAGCTCGATCACGCCGCCCGGGTGCGCGTACGTCCCCCCTCCGCGTTCACCCGCCAGCTCTCCCCGTACCTTTTTCGTAGTTCCAGATCAAGGAGTTGTGGTCACCAGGCCCGGCATGACTTGCACCCCCAATCGAACCCATGATCCGGGGGGCTGTCACCGGGTCTGGTGGCATCGACCGACCGCGGGCAGAGACACGACCACCAACTCGTGAGTCTCCTCGTAACGTGGGTGCCGGCGCTCGATGCCTGATCTGTGATCACGACGCGGCGAACGAACGTCAGGTTCCGGAAGCCGCTTCGGCGGCGATGCCGCGGGCAGCGGCGGAAAACCACGGCAAGCAGGAGCGGGCCTCACCGCACTGGTCCTAGACGAGGACCGGGCCTCAAGCCGCTGGCTAACGACTTTCAAGCGGAGGCCATCGAGTGGCAGTCGGCGATCATATTTGTGCGGCTGAACCCGTCTGGTGGGGGTAGCGTCAGGCGCGTCGAGGTTCCTCGATTGGAAGGCCACGGCGCTCCACCGCCGGAAGGCCTCGGCTCCTATCCCGGCAACGACGCGTCAAATCGACCTACGCCCTTGATGGGAGAGAGCCGGCAAACCGAGTGCTCCCCTCCAAGATCGATTTGTCCGGTGCCATAGGGACGAGTAGCGGGCGCCGAGCAGGCGGGATCGTCTGGGCCAGCTTCCGGCTCTGCCGGCGCCGATGTCGTCGCACCACGGACGCCGCCGTCCCAGACGCGCAGCAGGACGAACCGGAGGCTCGGTGAGCCGGTTGAGCGTCGAGCACACATCGGCGATTGATACTGCATCAGATCACGCGGGCACCCACGACTCTGACCACACGGGCATCGGACCTCAGGTCAAACCCGCCTCGGATGAAGTCCACGCACGCTGGCGGTCATCGCTTCGGTCCACTGCCCGTCTGATGCCGAGCAGCTGGTCGCGTTCGTTGGGCCGGTTTCGGCACGCGAGTGAAAACGGAGACGCAACGGAGCCCCCAAGTGGACCCGCTATCACCAGTAGACCTTCCCGCCGACGAAACGAGCAGGTCAAACGCTTGCCTTCTTGAGCCGCCAAGGGGGCTCGAACCCCTGACCTTCTGTTTACAAGACAGATGCTCTACCAGCTGAGCTATAGCGGCCTAGCGCCCAAGCGCCAGCACCAGTGTATCGGGCTGTCCGCAAGATCCTCTCGAGAGGCATGATCCCCAGCTCCAGGCCACTATGGAGCCACGTGGTGCACGCCACTGCAACGAACGACACACTGTCGTCGATGGTCCGGGAGAGACACGTAGAGACACGTGGAAGGACACGTAGAGCGAGGAGGTGGATCTTGAAGATCAACGAGCGCACCAACGGGGGCACCGTGACCAGATGGCCCCTCCTCGAAGGTCCGCCGCAACAAGCGAAAACCCACCGCCCCAACCTCCTCAAGCGCCGCCCCTGGCACGTTCTCGAGGCCCCCACCGGGGAGTTCCCCGCCGTCGACGCCGATGAGGCCATGGGGCCCCAGCTGCCCGATGAGGCCACCGTCAACTTCGTCCTCGACCTCTCCCTGCGCATCGGTGAGGTCCAGATGTCCAGCGGCGCCGGGGCCTCGGACGTCACCGCGACGATCATCGCCATCGCCGCCGCTCTCGGGTTGCCGCACTGCGAGGTCGATGTCATCTTCACCTCGATCACCGTCACCTGTCACCGGGGCACCGACCTCTCGCCCGTCACCGCGCTGCGGGTCGTGCGGAGCCGGAGTCTCGACTACACCCGGCTGACCGAGACCGAGAAGCTCATCCGGCAGATCGTCCGGGGGAACGTCGGGGCCGAGCAGGCGCAGACCGAGCTGGAGCGGATCACCTCGGCGACGCACCCCTACCCGCGCTGGGTCGCGACGCTGTCGTGGGGCGGGGTCGCCGCCTTCATCACCATCCTGCTCGGGGGCGGCATCGACATCGCGCTCGTCGCGTTCGTCATCAGCGGTGTCATCGACCGGATCGGACGGCTCGTCAACCGCTACGGGCTGCCCTTCTTCTTCCAGCAGGTCATCGGCGGGCTGGTCGCGACCCTCTCGGCGATGGCCATCGTCAGCAGCAACCTCCTGACCACCGACAAACCGACGCTCGTCGTCGCCGCCGCGGTCACCGTGCTGCTGTCCGGGCTCTCCACCGTCTCCGCCGTCCAAGACGCCATCACCGGCTACAACGTCACCGCCGCCGGCCGCACCATGGAGACCGCGCTGATGTCCGCCGGCCTGATCGCCGGGGTCGTGCTCGCCCTGCGGATCGCCGTCATGCTCGGCCTGCCGCGGACGCCGCTGCCCGAGGTCAGCGGGTCGACGCCGCAGCAGCTGCCGCTCGTCGTGCTCGGTGGGGCCGGCGCCTCCGCCTGCTTCGCGCTCGCCTCCTACTCCAAGATGCGCGCGATGCTGGTCGCGGCGGCCGCCGGCACCATCGGCGCCGCCGTCTACGGCGCGCTCATGCTGTCCGAGCTGGACGGCGTCAGCTCGTCCGCGATCGCCGCGACGCTCGTCGGTTTCTGCGGTGGCGTGCTCGCGCGACGACTCGGCGTTACTCCACTGGTGGTCGCCGTGTCCGGGATCACTCCCCTGCTTCCGGGCCTCTCGACCTACCGTGGTCTGTATCAGATCGGGGTCGAGCCCGGCGGGAACATCTCGACGCTCATGACGGCCGTCGCTATCGGGCTTGCGCTGGCAGCGGGCGTGGTACTCGGCGAATGGCTCGCCCAACCGGTACGGACCGGCTTGGGCAGGCTCGAGCGCCGGTTCGCCGGACCACGCATGGCTGGTCCGCTCGAAGCGGCCGATCGACGCTTGGAGTAACCCGACGGTCACCGGCTGTTCATCGGTCACGCGATAGGGTTTCACTCTGGGGCCGCGACCCAGGACGCGAGGAGCAGCAGCTGTGAGTGACCAGAAGGAGAACGGGAACCAGGCCGACTTCGTCGTGGTGGCGAACCGGCTACCGGTCGACTTGGAACGCAGCACCGACGGCGAGCGCCGGTGGACGGCGAGCCCGGGTGGCCTGGTGTCGGCCCTCGAGCCGTTCCTGCGGTCGAGGAAGGGCGCTTGGGTCGGCTGGCCGGGCATCCCGGACGTCGACGTCGACGAGTTCGACGACGACGGCCTGGTGCTGCACCCCGTCTCGCTGAGCGCCGACGAGGTCCGCGACTACTACGAGGGCTTCTCCAACGCGACGCTCTGGCCGCTCTACCACGACGTCGTCGAGCGCCCGGTGTTCGACCGGGTGTGGTGGAACAGCTACGTCAAGGTGAACCAGCGGTTCGCGAAGGCCAGCGCCGAGGTCGCCGCACCGGGCGCGACCGTCTGGATCCAGGACTACCAGCTCCAGCTGGTGCCGGCGATGCTGCGCGAGCTCAGACCGGACCTGCGCATCGGCTTCTTCCTGCACATCCCGTTCCCGCCGGTCGAGCTGTTCATGCAGATGCCGTGGCGCGCCGCGATCATCCGCGGCCTCACCGGCGCCGACCTCGTCGGCTTCCACCGCCCCGGCGGGGCGCAGAACTTCCTCTGGCTGTGCCGCCAGCTGATCGGCCTCGAGTCGACGCGCGGCGCGGTCGGTGTCCGGTCGCGGCCGGGCACCATGCAGGTCGGCGACCGGACCGTCCGGGTCGGCGCCTTCCCCATCTCCATCGACGCCGCCGGCCTCGACACCCTCGCCCGCACGAAGGGCGTCCAGGAGCGGGCCGCGCAGCTGCGGCGCGACCTCGGCAACCCGAAGATCGTGATGCTCGGCGTCGACCGCCTCGACTACACCAAGGGCATCGACCTGCGCCTGCAAGCGCTCCACGAGCTGCTCCACGAGGGCAGGCTGCAGCCGGACGACGTCACGTTCGTCCAGCTCGCCACCCCCAGCCGCGAGCGCGTCGAGCACTACCAGCGGATGCGCGGCGAGATCGAGCAGATGGTCGGCCGGATCAACGGCGAGTTCTCCCGCGTCGGCCACCCGGTCGTCCACTACCTGCACCAATCGGTCGACCGCACCGAGCTGGCCGCCTTCTTCACCGCGGCGGACGTCATGGTCGTGACGCCGCTGCGTGACGGGATGAACCTCGTCTGCAAGGAGTACGTCGCGGCCCGGCACGACCTCGGGGGCGCGCTCGTGCTGAGCGAGTTCGCCGGCGCGGCCGCCGAGCTCTCTAGCGCATTCCTCGTCAACCCCCACGACCTGGACGGGGTGAAGGACGCTCTGGTGGCTGCCATTACGCTCGACCCGGCTGAGGGCCGTCGCCGGATGCGCGCCATGCGTCGCCAGGTCCTCACTCATGACGTCGATCGATGGGCGCGCTCGTTCCTCCAAGCTCTGGGTGCCGAAGCGGTCGACTGAAATAGTCCCGACCATGCACGAGCTCCCGAGGAGGAGTGTTGACTGCCGAGGCCCTGCCCGCCGAGTTGCGGCGCGCGATCGTCCAGATCGCCCGTACTCCGCGTCTGCTGGTCGCTTGCGACTACGACGGCACGCTGGCACCCATCACGCTCAACCCGGACGAGGCACGCCCGCTGCCCGAGTCCGTCGGGGCCCTCAGATCGCTCGCCGGTCTGCACGAGACCACCACGGCGGTCATCTCCGGTCGCGCCCTGCGTGACCTCGCCACGCTGTCGCGGCTGCCGTCCGAGGTGAACCTCGTCGGCAGCCACGGCTCGGAGTTCGACATCGGCTTCATCCACGCCCTCGACGAGAAGGCGCGGGAGCTGCACCGGCGGCTCGAGTCCGAGCTCGAACAGCTCGTGCTGGACGTCCCGGGCGTGTCCCTGGAGGTCAAGCCGGCGAGCATCGCCGTGCACGTGCGCCGCGCCGAGCACGAGGCCGGCCGGCGCGTGCTCGCGGCCGTCCACTCCGGACCGTCCACATGGGACGGCGTGTCGACCACCGACGGCAAGGAGGTGGTCGAGCTCGCGGTCGTCCAGACGGACAAGGGACGCGCGCTCGACATCCTCCGCCACCAGGTCGGCGCCACCGCGGCGATCTTCCTCGGCGACGACGTCACCGACGAGAAGGCCTTCGCCCGCCTCTCCGGCCCCGACCTGGGCATCAAGGTCGGCGACGGCGAGACGCTGGCCGGCTACCGCGTGCCCGACACCGTCGACGTCGCGCTGGTCCTCGGCTTCCTGCTGGAAGAGCGGCGCAACTGGCTCTACGGCGAGTCGGCGCCGCCGATCGAGCGGCTGTCGATGCTGGCCAACGAGCGCTCGGTCGCGCTGTTGACGCCGGACGCCAAGCTCACCTGGCTCTGCCACCCCGGCCCGGACGCGCCCGCGGTGTTCGCCGACCTGCTCGGCGGCGAGGGCGCGGGCCACTTCTCCATCAAGCCGCACCGCAACGGCCTCCCGCTCGGCCAGCGCTACCTGCCGAACACGATGACGGTCGAGACGCGCTGGTCGCGCCTGCTCGTCACCGACTACCTCGAGCCGGAGAGCCCTCAGCACCGGACGGACCTCGTCCGCGTCATCTCGGGCGAGGCGGTGGCGAGCGTCAAGTTCGCGCCGCGCCCGGAGTTCGGCGGTGTGCCGGTGAAGCTGGAGATCGTCGAGGGCGGCCTACGGGTGCTCGGCACGTCGGAGCCGTTCGTGCTCTACTCGCCGGGCGTCGAGTGGACCCTCACCTCCGACGGCCTGCACGACACCGCGACGGCGCTCGTGCAGCCGACGCCGACCAAGCCGGTGGTGCTGGAGCTGCGCTGCGGCACCACGGACCTCGGCGACCACGAACTGTCCGAAGTGGAACGCCGCGACCGCGCGGGCCGCTACTGGAGCGAGTGGACGGCGAAGCTGCAGCTGCCGAAGGTGCAGACCGACCTGGTGCTGCGCTCGGCGCTGACCCTGCGCGGCCTGGTCAACACCGACACCGGCGGCGTGCTCGCCGCGGCGACGTCGTCGCTGCCGGAGGAGATCGGCGGCGTCCGCAACTGGGACTACCGCTACTGCTGGATCCGCGACGCCGCGATGACCGTGCGGGAGCTCGCGCACCTGGGCTCGGTCGACGAGGCCGAGGGCTACCTCAAGTGGCTGCACGGCGTGCTCGCCACGCTGGCCGGCCCCGAGCGGCTGCACCCGCTGTACACCCTGTCCGGCGGCGTGATCGGCGCGGAAGCGGTCATCGAGTCGCTGCCCGGTTATGCCGGTTCTCGCCCGGTTCGCGTCGGCAACCTCGCGAACCACCAGGTCCAGCTGGACGTCTTCGGCCCGGTCGTCGAGCTGGTCGGCACCCTGGCCACGGCGCGCGGCGAGCTGCGCGACGAGGACTGGCAGATGGTCCGCGCGATGGCGGAAGCCGTGACGCGGCGCTGGAACGAGCCCGACCACGGGATCTGGGAGGAGCGGCACGTGCCGCGCCACCGGGTCTACTCCCGCGTCATGTGCTGGGTGACCATCGACCGCGCGGTCAAGCTCGGCGAGCAGTACGGCCGGGGCGTGCCGGGCGCGTGGCCGACCCTGCGCGACGAGATCAAGAACGACGTCCTCGAGCACGGCTGGAACGACGAGGTCCAGGCCTTCACCACGGCCTACGACGGCACGGACCTCGACGCGGCGTCGCTGTTCGTCGGGCTCACCGGCCTGATCGACCCGGCCGACGAGCGCTTCCAGCAGACGGTGACCGCGATCGAGGCGGAGCTGCGCAGTGGGTCCACTGTGTACCGTTACCGCCGCGACGACGGCCTCCCGGGCGGCGAGGGCGGCTTCCACATCTGCGCGGCGTGGCTGATCGAGGCGTACCTGCTCACCGGGCGGCGCACCGAGGCGCAGGAACTGTTCGACCAGATCGTCGCGGCCGCCGGCCCGACGGGGCTGCTGCCCGAGCAGTACGACCCCATCGCCGAACGGTCCCTCGGCAATCATCCGCAGGCCTATTCGCACATCGGGCTGATCCGGTGCGCCAACTTGCTGGCGGCGGGCTAGCCCTTTCGGTCCGAACTGACGTCAAGGCCACCTTGCGAGCGTCCGACGCCCGTAAGGTGGCCTTGACGGCGTTCGGAGGTGGTGGATGCAGGGAACGTTCGGACAGGTCGAGTTCGTGCCTCTGCCGCCCCGGTTCGCCGACCGCGTGCGGTGGGGCTCGGTGGTCGTCGGGTGCTCGATGATCGCCGCGATGGTGCTGCTCTTCGGGCTCACGACGTTCCTGCAGGGCATCGTCCACGGCCACGCCTTCCCGGACGCGCTGGTCGGCAAGGCGGCGACGGTGCTGCCCCCGCTGGGCGTGCTGGCGATCGCGGTGCTGGTGCTGAGCAGCCGCCGGTGCCTGCGCGGGAACTACCTGGTGGTCGCCAGCGCGGCATCGGCGCGCAACGCGCTCGTGTTCACGTACGTGCTGACGCTCGTGCTGATTCTCGGGTCGTTCGCGGTCCCGATCGTGTTCCGGGTGTGGCACGACAACCCGCGGTTGCGGGCACCGGACCTGCTCACGACGTTCTCGACGCTCGCCTTCGCCACCATGGGTTTCCTGGTGGGGATGTTCTACGTGCGACCGTCGATGCAGACGCTCCGGAAGTTCAGCGATCACCCGATTTGGTGAGGAAAGCCGACCAGGCGGCGGCGCTCACCTGCAGGTTTCCCGCATCGGGCGCCTTGGAGTCCCGCACGGCCACCGGCGCACCGGACGCAACCTCAACACAGTTGCTGTTGTTGCCACTGGTGCTGTAGCTGCTCTTCAGCCACGCGACCTCGACACAATCGCTGCCCTGGCCGCTGCCGCTGTAGCTGCTCTTGAACCACCGTGCGTCTACAGTGGACATCGCAGCCTCCCCGCTCAGAGCCGTTCGATCAGCGCGATCGAATCCTCCGCATCCAAGGCCCGATCGGCGAAATCCTTGAACGCCAGCTTAGCAGCGGAGACCTCACTCTCCTTTCCACGTGAATCGAGCCAAAGATGTGCTCCACGTAGGCGATATCCGGCTCCTCGGCATCTTCGAAGCTCGCGACGATGAGGTTCCCGAACTGCCCGTCGTAGGCACCCACATCTTCCGGCACCACCTGCAGCGTCACGTTCGGCAGCCGAGCCCGCTCGACCAGGTGCCGCAGCTGCTCCTCCTGGTCCGCCCGTCCGAGGATCGGCTTCCGGATCGCGTGCTCGTCGATGATCGCGTGGTACTTCAGGATGGGCGCGTCGGTGAGCCGCAGCTGCCGCAGCAGTCGCACGGTGACCTCGTTTTCCAGCACCTTCGGCTTCATCGGCCGCCGCCCCGCCGCGAAGACCTCGCGCATGTACGCCTCGGTCTGCAGCAGTCCGGGGATGTAACCGAACTGGAAGACCTTCACCTTGCTCGCCTCGGCCTCGATCGGCAGGAACCCGCGGTTGCCCACGCCGTAGTGGTGCCACCAGCCCTTTTCCTTGGCGCGGTCGTAGGCGGAGATGTACTCGCCCCAGCCCGAAACGACGACGTTGTACCGGTCCAGCAGCGCGCGGAAGTCGTGGTACGGCGGCAGGTACCCCATCTCGATCCGCGACATCTTGCTGGTCGACATGCGCAGCGGCGCGCCGGCTTCGTCCTGGGTCATGCCGAGCCGTTCGCGCATGCGCTTCAGCTGGCGCCCCATCTGCCGGGCGGGCAGGTTCGGCTCACCCACGACGTCTGACCCCTCGGAACCACATGGGCACGGATAGTAAGACCCGGGTCTGACAATCTGGGATTCCCGCGTGCACAGATTTCTTTGCACAACTTTCTTTGCACGGCTACAGTGACATCATGACCAGCGCTCCACCACCGGAAGAGCTCGACCCGGACGCCCTCAAGGCCGTCACGCACCCGCTCCGTCGCCGGATACTCGGCGTGTTGTCGGCCGGGCCGGCGACAGCCACGAAGCTCGCCCAAGCCCTGGGCGAGAACAGCGGCGCGACCAGCTACCACCTGCGGGAGCTGGCGCGGTTCGGGTTCGTCGAGGACGTCCCGGAGCTCGCGCGGGGCAAGGAACGGTGGTGGCGGACGCGGCCGCGGGACATCCGCTGGCCGCGCCGCAGCGAGCAGAGCGCCGAATCCCGGGTGCTGTTCGACGACATGCAGCGCCAGGGGTTCGAGGAAGACCTCGCGAAGCTCAACCGGTTCGCGGAAACACGTGAGGAACTGCCTGGCGACTGGCCGGACTCGCTGTTCTACGCGCGTGGCGGCACCTGGCTCACCGCCGAGGAGCTGAAGCAGTTCTGGGACGACTACATGGAGCTGTTCCGCCGGTACTGGCGAGCCGAGGACGACCGGTCACCGGAAGCGCGGCGCGTGCTCGTGCGCCTGCTCGCGTTCCCGGAACCAGGGGAATGACATGACAGGGGATCTCGTATGCGAAGAGGGGCTCTACTACTGGCCGGGGTGATCCTGGCTCTTTCGGCGCCACCGGCGTCCGCCGCGGACAGCTCGGACGTGACGTTCACAAACGGCGGGGTGACGTTGCACGGCACGGTCGTCGCACCGCCCGGGGGGACGAAACTGCCGGGCCTGGTGATGATCCACGGCTCGGGGGCACACAGCCGGGAGGACTACCGCGAGCAGGCGGTAGCCTTTGCGCGGCAAGGCATCGCGACGCTGATCTACGACAAGCGCACCGAGGGCTACTCGCAGTTCTCGCGCTCGTATACGACACTGGCGGACGACGCTTTGGCGGCGGTGGAGGTGCTGCGGACGCGGGCGGACGTCGATCCGTCGCGGGTCGGCGTCTGGGGGTTGAGCGAAGGCGGCTGGGTGGCGCCGCTGGCGGCGTCTCGTTCCGCGCACGTCGCCTTCGTCGTGACGCTGGGGGCGAACGGCGTCGAACCGTCGCGGCAGCAGGCGTGGGCGATCGAGAACCAGTTGCGGCGCTTGGGAATGGACGGGTCGATGGTGCGGATGGCGTCGTCGACGATGATGCGTCAGCTCGTCGGCGGCGGCGTGTTCCCGGAGGCGCACTACGACCCGGTGGCGGTGCTGAAGAGCCTGCGTCAGCCGGTGCTCGGGTTGTGGGGCGCGAAGGACGTCCTGACGCCGCCGGGTGAAGCGGTGCCGATCTTCCGGGATTCGTTGCAGCACTACACGTTGCGGGTGTTCCCGGACGCGCAGCACCAGCTGCGCCGCACCACGGACGGCTACGACAAGCTGCCCGGGTACGCGCCGGGGTACCTGGAACTGGTGGGCACGTGGGTGAACCACCCGCCTGCCGCGTCTTCCGCCGACGCGCCGCCCCCGCAGGACCGGCCGAGCTTCGTGGTCACGCCGTTGGCTTGGTACGAGTCGACGTGGCTGCAGCTCGCCGTCCTGGTGTTCTTGCTGGTGGCGTTCGGCTTCGGACTGGGCAGGGGCGCGGCCCGCCCGTCCCGCTGGCTGGCGGCGACCGGGTTGCTGACGGTGGTGGGTTTCCTGGTCGTGGACGTGCTGATCCAGGTGACGCTGGGCCGGAACCTGGGCCCGGTTCTCGCGGGACGGCCGTTGCCGTGGCTGGCCCTGCAGCTGCTGTCGTTGGGCGTGGTGGCCGCCACCATCGGCACGGCGGTGGCGTGGTGGCGGCACCGAACCCCGCGGCTCGGCGTGCTCCTGGCCGGCGGCGTGGTGTTCGTCCCCTGGGCGGTTTATTGGGGACTGCTGGGGATCTAGGCGGAGTAGCCCTTCGGCGGGATCAGCGTCGCGAGCTGGTTGAAGCTCAGCCAGTAGATCTGGTTCCCGCCGAAGCTCGCCGGGTCGGCGATCTTGACGGTCATGTCCGAGCTGTCGTACCCGATGATCGTGAAGTAGTGGTAGATCGTGTAGTTCGGGTAGCCGGGCGGGTGGTTGTTCGCGGGCGCGACGATGTTGGCGACGATCGCGTAGCCGTTGTTGATGTCGAGGGTGATGTCCCGCCAGAGCAGGTCGCGCTGGGCTTGGGTGGGCGGGTCGTTCGGCATTTCCTTGGTCTCGTACCAGGAGGTGCCGAGGTCGGAGTTCAGGACGCCGGTGACCTGCCCGACCCAGTCGGTGCCGTTGGTGGTGGTGCCGAGCTGGGAGGCGAGCGTGCCCTGGCTGGGCAGGTTCCCGGTCCGCGCGGACATGGCGATCCGCGTCGCGGCGGGCCCGCACCAGTACCCGGTCTGCTGGACCTGGTACTGGATGTTGAGGACGGCTTCGGTGGTGGCTTGGGCAACGGCGGGCAGGCCGACGAGCCCGAGGGTGGCGACGAGCGTGACGAATCCCAGGCGGAATCTGCGCATGACTATCCTTCCCCAGTTGTGGCGCCAGTGAGTCAACGCCTCACCGAGCCATGATCTCGGCACAATTCGCCCGCCGTCTCTCACCCACCCCGGATGGATCACGACAAAGGTAGGTTCGCCCGTGAACGCTCGCGGGGGCTGCGGGCAACTGGGGGCATGCAGGTGATCCACGAGGGATCGGAGATCTGGGGGCACGACCGCCCTGACCTGGGCGGAGCCGAGCCCGGGCCGGCGTTCGGCCGGCTCTTCGACGCCCATGCCGCGGCCTTGCGCCGGTACCTCGCCCGGCGGGTCGGGGCCGAACCGGCGAACGACCTCGTCGCCGAGACCTTCCTCGTCGCGCTCCGGCGCCGCGAGAGCTACCGGCCGGAGCTGGGCACCGCGCGGTCGTGGCTCTACGGCATCGCGACCAACCTGCTGCGCCACCACATCCGGTCCGAGCTGCGCGGCCTGCAGGCGACCGCGCGGCTCGCCCGCGCCGGCGACACCAGCCACGCCGGCCACGACGGTCGCGTCGCCGAGCGGGTCGACGCCCAGGTCCGGGCCGCCCAGCTCGCCGGTGCGCTGGCCAAGCTCAGCCCCGCCGACCGCGACACGCTGCTGCTCGTCTCGTGGGCCGGGCTCGAACCGGCCGAGGTCGCGGAAGCGCTCGGCATCCCGCCGGGTACCGTCCGGTCCCGGTTGCACCGGATCAGACGCTGGCTCAGGACGAACGCCCCGGCTCAAGAGGAGGTGCAGGACCTTGCGTGAAGACAACGTCCGGAAGATCTGGTCCGACGCCGAACTCGACGCGGCACTGTCGGACCTGCACGACGACGTCGACGAAGACGACGGGCTGGCCCTCTCCCGCGCGTCCCTCATGGCGGCGGCCGAGACGTACGAGACCCCACCGGCCACTCCCCGCCGCGGGACCTGGCGGTGGATCGCGGTGGCCGCGGCCGTCGTCGCGCTGGTGGGCGGGCTCGCGGTCGTGACGTCGCTGCGGACGCCGGCCCCGGAGCCGGCCCAGCCCGCGGCGACGCTCGCCGACCTCGACCGCCCGCTCGAACCCGGCGAGTTCCACTACGCGCAGAAACTCCAATGGCTGCCGGAGAGCCTCGAGGGGCGCCCGGCGGAGATGCAGCAGTCGGTCGAGCTGTGGATCCCGGCCGACCCCACCGGCATCTGGCACCGGCGCACGAAGTGGACCGGTGCCGTTTACGGGCTCTCGTCCGATGAACAGCGGAAGGTCCGGGTGAACCTTTCGCCCTTCGACGAGTACGGCCGCGGCGGCTCGTTCCCCGGCTCCCCGAACGCGGGCGGGACGATGAATCCGACTTGGAACACGCCGTTCCAGAACTGGCTGACGCCGGACGCGGCCTTCATCGCCTCGCTCACGCCCGACCGCCGGAAGCTGGTCAAGCGACTGGGCTTGGACACCATCAGCTTCCACGACTCCGGGAAAGCCCACACCGCCACGGAGTCACTCGCCATGGTGCGCAGCGTGCTGGAGACGGGCCTGGTCCGGAAGGACATCCGGTTCGGGCTGCGCGACGCGTTCGCCGAGATCACCGGCGCGTTCGTGACACCGGGACACACCTCGGACGGCCGGACCGCCACGGTCCTCATCGCGAAGGACTCGGGCCAGCGGGTCTTCCTCGAACCGGCGACGGCGCAGCTGCTGGCCTGGGACGCCGGCCCCATGTTCACGCCGGTCACCCCCCGCAGCGAGGTGGCCGTCAGCACGTCCAAGAACCGGCCCCCGTCGAGCGGCACCACGGGTGGGCCGACCTCGTCGAGCGACATCGGGGCTCCGCAGGCCACGACGACCGTCATCTCGGCGCCGCTGCCTCCGCAGCTGCTCCAGGTCCAGGAGACGCTGTACTCCTTCGCGATCACCCGGACCGCCGGATGATCAGCGGGCGTGGCTGGCCGCGTTCAGCGCGTCCGCGACGTTGGCCACCTCCAAGACCCGGATCCCGGCCGGCGGTTTCCCGGAGTCCGGGGGCACCAGCGCGTGCGTGAACCCGAGCCGGGCGGCCTCCGCCAGGCGGCGCGTGACGCTCGGCACCCGGCGGATCTCGCCGGCCAGCCCGACCTCGCCCACCGACACCAGCCGCGGCGACAGCGCGACGTCCTCGAACGACGACGTCAGCGCGAGCACCAGGGCCAGGTCGATGCCCGGCTCGGTGATCTTCATGCCGCCGACCGTGGCCGTGTAGACGTCCTTGTCGCCGAGCTTCAGGCCACCGCGCTTCTCCAGCACCGCCAGGACCATCGCCACCCGAGCCGAGTCGAGCCCGCTCACCGCGCGCCTCGGCTGGGGCGCCGACGTCGACGACACCAGCGCCTGCACCTCGCCCAGCAGCGGCCGCTTGCCTTCCATCGACACCGTGATCGCCGTGCCCGGCACCGGCTCCGCCGTGCGGCTGATGAACAGCCCGGACGGGTCCGGCACCCCGACGATGCCTTCTTCCTGCAGCTCGAAGCAGCCGATCTCGTCGGACGCGCCGAACCGGTTCTTGATGCCGCGCAGCATCCGCAGCGTCGAGTGCTTGTCGCCCTCGAACTGCAGCACCACGTCCACCAGGTGCTCCAGCACGCGCGGGCCGGCCACCGAGCCGTCCTTCGTGACGTGACCCACCAGCACGACCGGCAGCCCGCGTTCCTTGGCCAGCGCGACCAGCCCGGACGTCACCGCGCGGACCTGCGTCACCCCGCCCGGTGAGCCCTCGACCGCCGGGGAGGCCATCGTCTGCACCGAGTCGACGATCAGCATGCCCGGCTTGACGTCGTCGACGTGCCCGAGGATGGCCGCGAGGTCGCTCTCGGCGGCCAGGTACATGCGGTCGTGGACGTTGCCCGTGCGTTCGGCGCGCAGCCGGACCTGGCCCGCGGACTCCTCGCCCGTGACGTACAGGGACCGGTCGACGGTTTTCGCCCACTGGTAGGCGACTTCGAGCAGCAGGGTCGACTTGCCGACGCCCGGCTCACCCGCGAGCAGCACCACGGCGCCGGGCACCAGGCCACCGCCCAGCACCCGATCGAGCTCGGAGACGCCGGTGTGCCGGGCTCGCGCGGCTTCGACGTCGACCTCGCCGATCGGCCGGGCGGGTGCGCTCGGCGCTCCGGCGGCGACGCGCTGGATGGCCGGCCTGGACGGGGCGCCGCGTTCCTCGAGCGAGCCCCATTCCTGGCACTCCGGACACCGGCCCAGCCACTTGGCCGCTTCGTACCCGCAGCTCGCGCAGCGGTAGGTGGTCCCTTTCTTCACCCCGCGAGGCTATCGGCGACCACCGACAAAACCGGGGACCTACTCCTTGACGTGCGCCGGCGCCGCGATGGGCAGCTCGACGGTGACCGAGCCGGCGACCTGGAAGACGAACGTGACCTTGATGGTCTGGCCCGGCCACAGCGGCTGCTTCAGCGCGGGCAGCGTCACGGTGCCCTTGCCGACGGTCGCCGGGGCGGCGGTCGGGGTCGCGCTGGTCGACGGCGTTTCGGCCGACGAAGACGACGTCGCGGTGCCCGTGGAGCTGGTGCCCGTGGAGCTGGTGCCGGTGGCGGTCGGGGTCTCCGAAGAAGAGGACGGCGGTGTGGTCTGCACCTCGTTGGTGGACTCGACGGCGTCGTCCGGGCCGATCACCAGGGAGTGCCCGGCGACGATGGCCTTCGAGCCGCCGATGGTCGCCTGGGCGCCGTCCTCGGTCGTCACCGAGACGAGCGAGTCGTCCTGGGCGCCCTGGTTCACGATCGTCAGCGTCAGCGCCGGGGTCGCGCCGACCGGGTAGCCCGGGCCGGAAGTCGGGTACTGCACCGCGGCGTCACGCAGGACAATGGTCTTGACCTGGGCATACGTGCCGTTGACGGCGGGCTGCTGCGAGTCGGTCTGAGTGATCTGGCCGGCCCCGCACCCGGCGAGCACGAGCGCGGCACCGAGCGCCAGCACGCCCGCGCCGAGCACGCGACGATTCTGCAGCCTCACGTCGCAGTCCTTCCCTTTTCACGGCCTCGTCCCCGCGAAGACTAGCCGGGGTCGATCTCCCGCACCGAACCGGTCCGCGTTGCGCCCAAGATCAACCGTCCACAAAGGAATTCGTTGTGCCCGTTGACACCCGCCCCGGCCACCTGCGTGAGCATGGGGGTCGGACGTTTGTCAACCCCCGCCCAGGCCGCTGACCTGCGAGGACGAGTCCGGCCCGCTAGGTGGGCACTGGCGGACCGTGATAGGATGGAGTCAGCGAAAGGGGCAGAGGACACATGGTTTTCAAGGTCGGAGAGACCGTCGTCTACCCGCACCACGGTGCCGCACTCATCGAAGCCATCGAGACCCGCGTGATCAAGGGCGAGGAAAAGAAGTACCTCGTCCTCAAGGTCGCGCAAGGGGATCTCACGGTTCGCGTGCCCGCTGACAACGCCGAGATCGTAGGCGTACGCGATGTCGTCGGGCAAGAAGGACTGGACAAGGTCTTCGACGTTCTGCGTGCTCCGCACACCGAAGAGCCAACGAACTGGTCTCGTCGGTACAAGGCCAACCTCGAGAAACTCGCCTCCGGCGATGTGAACAAGGTGGCCGAAGTGGTGCGCGACCTCTGGCGGCGAGAGAAGGACCGCGGGCTTTCGGCAGGCGAGAAGCGCATGCTCGCCAAGGCGCGGCAAATTCTGGTCAGCGAGCTCGCGCTCGCGGAGGGCACCGACGAGGACAAGGCTGAAGTCCTCCTCGACGAAGTTCTGGAAACCGCGACGGTCTGAGCCCAGGGCATTCGCCCGACGGGCGGGTGAGTGCCTCTACGATCGCGAACCGATGAACGTCGTCGTGATCGTGACCGTCGCACATCATGCCTCCGACGGAGAGCTCGCTCTCACGCCGGTCCATGGTGAGGCGCTACTCACGCACACCGTGCGGGGGCTGCTCGGAGTACCGGAGATCGATCTGGTGCTCGTGGCGGCCCCCCAGCGGTGTGCTTCGTTGTTTTCGGAGGCCCTCCGTGTCTTCGAACAGCGTGGTCTCCCGTGCCGGGTCGTGCCCGGCTCGCTCCGGGAGGCTTTCGCCACCGTCGAGCCCGATCTTGCCCGTGACACAGTTGTACTCCTCCACGACGCGCTGCGGGCCTTCATTCCTGCGGAAACCGTGCGTGGTGTCCTGAACGCGGTCGGTGACTCCCCCGTCGTGGTGCCGGTGCTCCCGATGGCGGACACGGTGAAGGTGACCGATTCGTCCCTGATCGTCGGAACCGAGGACCGGACGCGGCTGCGCACGGCCCAGACGCCGATCGGCTACACGCTCGAGGCGTTCCTGGCGGCTTCGCCGTGGGACACGACCGGCGCGGCTCTCGTGGACGGCCACCCGGACGCGATGCGCGTCACGACCGAGTTCGAACTGTCCCTGGCCGAGGCGATAGCGGCGGCACCGAAGAACGAGGAGACGCTGTGAGGATCGGCAACGGGGTCGACGTCCACCCGGTCGAGGCGGGCCGCGAGTGCTGGATGGCGGGATTGCTGTGGCCGGGAGTGGACGGCTGCGCGGGCCATTCGGACGGCGACGTGGCCGCGCACGCGCTCTGCGACGCGCTGCTGTCGGCGGCCGGGTTGGGCGACTTGGGCGCGGTGTTCGGCACGGGCGACCCCCGGATGGACGGCGCTCACGGGGCGGACATGCTCGTCGAGGTCCGGGAGTTGATCTCCGCGGCGGGCTGGCGGGTGGGGAACGCTTCGGTCCAGATCGTCGGGAACGCGCCGCGGGTGGGGAAGCGGCGCGAAGAGGCGCAGAAGGTCCTGTCGGAGGCGGTGGGCGGCCCGGTGAGCGTGTCGGGAACGACGTCGGACGGCTTGGGGCTGACCGGGCGGGGTGAGGGGATCGCGGCCTTCGCGACGGCGCTGCTGCTGGCCGCGGAATAGCCCCACGCCGGCGCCGGTTCGGCGTGATATGGCCCTCACCCTCTCGGACGCCGTCCGCGCCCTGATCGACGGGAAGAACTTCGCCACCGTCGCCACCCTGGATCCCGATGGTGGTCCGCAGACCTCCGTTGTCTGGATCGGGCTCGACGACGGCGATCTCGTCTTCAGCGCGACCGAGGATCGCCGGAAGGTCCGCAACCTGCGCCGCGACCCGCGCGTGAGCGTCTCGATCAGCGACGCCGAAAACCCGTACCGACACACCCAGCTCCGCGGACGGGTCACCATCGAGCCCGACCCGGACAAGGCCCTCCCGAAGACCCTCAGCCACAAGTACCTCGCCCAGGACCCGCCACCCGAAGGGCCCGAGACCGAGCGCGTGATCGTCCGGCTGAAAACCGACAAGATCGCCGGCAACGTGAAATAGGGTCCGGACCATGTTCAACGAAGCCACCAAGGCCCTCCTCGACGGCACCAACTACCCCGTCGTCGCCACCACGAACGCCGACGGCTCGCCGCAGACCTCCGTCGTCTGGGCCAAGCGGGACGGCGACACCGTCGTCTTCGTGACCGTCCAGGGCCGGCGCAAGGAGCGCAACATCCGGCGCGATCCGCGCGTCTCGCTCTCCGTCTTCGACCTGGCCGATCCCGAGAACTACGTCGAGATCCGCGGGCGCGCCGAGGTCACCGTCGAAGGCGGTGCCGAGCTGAACGACGAACTGGCCCGCAAGTACACCGGCACCGAGTTCCCGCCCGAGCCGCCGGAGGTCGTGCGCGTGCTCGTGCGGCTTGTTCCCGAACACATCACAGGGCATTCGGCCTGATGATCCCGTTAGGCTGAAACCCATGACGATCAGCGCGGTGTTGTTCGACTTCTCCGGCACGTTGTTCCGGCTCGAGCAGGACGAGTCCTGGCTCACCGAACTGACGAACCACGATGGCGAGCCGCTCGACATCGAGGCGCAGGCCGAGCTGATGCGCCGGATGACCGCGCCCGTCGGGCAGGTCGTCGAGCTCGACGCCGAGCACGTGCACGCCTGGCACAACCGCGACCGCGACCCCGGGCTGCACCGGAAGGTCTACCTCGAGGTCCTCAAGAAGTCCGGCGTCCCGCACGCCGACCAGGCCGAAGCCCTCTACAACCGGCTGATCACGCCGAGCCAGTGGACGCCGTACCCGGACACCGAGGCCGCGCTCAAGGCCGCCTCCGAAGCCGGGCTCAAGGTGGGCGTGCTGAGCAACATCGCCTTCGACATCCGGCCGGCCTTCACCGCCCGCGGGTGGGACGCCTACGTCGACGAGTTCGTGCTGTCGTTCGAGGTCGGCGCCATCAAGCCGGAGCTGGAGATCTTCCGCAAGGCCGTGCAGGCGCTCGGCGTCCCGGCCACCGAGACGCTGATGGTCGGCGACAGCGAGGAGGCCGACGGCGGCGCCCGCGCGCTCGGCTGCGAGTTCGCGCTGGTCGACCCGCTGCCCACGGTCGACCGGCCGGACGCCCTGCTCACGGCCCTGCGCACCCACGGCGTCGCCTAACCGCCTGCGACCTCGCTCACGCCTACCCCGTACCCTTTGAGGGTGGCCCTTCACCTTTTCGACACAGCGACCCGGAGCGTGCGGGAGTTCCACCCCGTCCGTAGCGGAACGGCGTCGATCTACGTGTGTGGTGCCACCGTGCAGGGCGTTCCGCACATCGGGCACGTCCGCGGCGTCCTGAACTACGACGTCCTGCGCCGCTGGCTCGTCCACAGTGGACTGGACGTGCTGCTGGTCCGCAACGTCACCGACATCGACGACAAGATCCTCACCAAGGCCGCCGAAGCCGGCCGGCCGTGGTGGGAGTGGGGCGCGACGCACGAGCGCGCCTTCGAAACCGCGTACGAGCAGCTGGGCTGCCTGCCGCCGTCGGTCAACCCGCGCGCGACCGGGCACGTCACCCAGATGATCGAGCTGATGGAACGCCTCATCGAGAGCGGCCACGGCTACGTCGCGGACGGCGACGTCTACTTCTCGGTCAAGTCGTTCGACGAGTACGGCAAGCTGTCCGGCCAGGTGCTGGAGGACGTCCAGCAGGGCGAGACGCCGACCCGCGGCAAGCGCGACCCGCGCGACTTCACCATGTGGAAGAGCGCGAAGCCGGGCGAGCCGTCGTGGCCGACGCCGTGGGGCAACGGTCGGCCGGGCTGGCACCTGGAGTGCTCGGCGATGGCGACGTCGTACCTCGGCGCGGAGTTCGACATCCACGGCGGCGGCATCGACCTGGTCTTCCCGCACCACGAGAACGAGCGCGCCCAGTCGAACGCGGCCGGCGACGCCTTCGCGCGGTTCTGGCTGCACAACGCCTGGGTGACCATGTCGGGCGAGAAGATGTCGAAGTCGCTCGGCAACACCGTGTCGATCCCGTCGATGCTGGAGCGCTACCGCGCGCCGGAGCTGCGCTACTACCTCGTGCAGCCGCACTACCGGTCGACGATCGAGTACTCCGAAGGCGCGCTGTCCGAAGCCGCGCAGGGCTACCGGCGGATCGAGACGTTCCTGCGTCGCGCCGCGCAGTCCGGCGAGGTGACGCTGGGCACGATCCCGGAGGCGTTCGCGAACGCGCTCAACGACGACCTGGCCACCCCGCAGGCGTTCGCCGTGGTGCACAACACGGTGCGCGACGGTAACGCCGCGCTCGACGCGGGCGACACCTCCAAGGCACTCGAATTCGCCGCGGCCGTCCGCGCGATGACCGAGGTGCTGGGCCTCGACCCGCTGTCCGCGCGCTGGTCGGAGGCGGGCGGTTCCGACTCGCCCACCAAGGACGCGCTGTCCCGGATCGTCGAAGGGCTTCTGGCCGAGCGCCAGCAGGCCCGCGCCGAGAAGGACTTCGCCCGCGCGGACGCCGCCCGTGACCGCCTCCAGCAGGCGGGCATCGTGGTGGAGGACACCCCCAACGGTCCTCAGTGGACAGTCAAGTCCGACTGATCCCGTTACAAAGCAAGGAACTTTCACCATGGCAGGCAACTCGCGGCGCCAGGGCGCGATCCGCAAGACGGGCACCAAGAAGGGTGCCGTCGTCGGCTCGGGCGGTCAGCGCCGCAAGGCCCTCGAGGGCAAGGGCCCGACCCCGAAGGCGGAGGACCGCCCCGGGCACAAGGCCTACCGCCAGAACAACGCCCAGGCCAAGCGCGACCAGGCGCGGCAGAAGAAGGCCGACAAGCCGGAGCTGATCGCCGGGCGCAACCCGGTGGTCGAGGCGCTGCGCGCGGGCGTCCCCGCGACCGCGTTGTACGTCGCGCTGAACATCGAGATCGACGACCGCGTGAACGACGCCGTCCGGCTGGCCGGCGACAAGGGCATCTCGATCCTGGAGATCCCGCGCGAGGAGCTGGACCGCAAGACGAACCGGGCCGTGCACCAGGGCTTGGGCCTGCAGGTCCCGCCGTTCGAGTACGCCCACCCGGACGACCTGATGGCGGCGGCGCGCAACTCGGGCGAGGTGCCCCTGTTCGTCGCGCTCGACGGCGTCACCGACCCGCGGAACCTGGGCGCGATGATCCGCTCGGCGGCCGCGTTCGGCGCCCACGGCGTGCTGCTGCCGGAGCGGCGCAGCGCGGGCATGACGGCGGTGGCGTGGCGCACGAGCGCGGGCACGGCGGCGAAGCTGCCGATCGCGGTCGCGACCAACCTGACCCGCCAGCTCAAGTCGTGGGCGAACGACGGCCTGATGCTGGTCGGCCTGGACGCGGACGGCTCGGTGGAGATCGACGACCTCAACCTGGCCGCCGATCCGCTGGTGATCGTGCTGGGCTCGGAGGGCCGTGGCCTGTCGCGCCTGGTCCGCGAGACGTGCGACGCCACGGTGTCGATCCCGATGGCGGCGGGCGTGGAGTCGCTCAACGCGTCGGTGGCGGCGGGCGTGCTGCTGGCCGAGGTGGCGCGACGCCGCCGTGTCGCCGGTCGGGTCTGACACCACCACCCACTCGGGTTAAGGTCACCGTCGGATAACTCGAGGGGACCCGATGTCGTTCGTTTCGCCACTGTTCCTGTGGTACTTCATGCCGGCGGTGCTCATCGCCGTGCTGGTGTGCCCGCGGACGTGGCGGAACGGCATCATCGCGGTCGGCAGCCTGCTGTTCTACACGATCGGCGCCGGCGCGTTCGTGTTCCTGCTGCTCGGCTGCATGGTCGTCAACTTCCTGGCCGGCCCGCTGCTGGCACCGGACCCGTTCGACATCAACGGCGCCCGGCGGCGCAAGATCCTCATCGCGGTGGTGTCGCTCGACGTCACGGTGCTGCTGATCTGGAAGTACGCCGGGTTCGCGACCCAGCAGATCGCGGCGGTCGCGCACTGGTTCGGCGGCAGTGTGCCGGTGGCGAGCCTGGTGGTGCCGATCGGCATCTCGTTCTACACGTTCCACCACATTTCGTACGTGGTCGACATCTACCGAGGCGAGCGCCAGGCGCTGCGCAACCCGGTGTCGTTCGCCGCGTACATCGCGATGTTCCCGCAGCTGGTGGCGGGCCCGATCGTGCGTTATCGGGAGATCGCGGACCAGCTGCCCCAGCTGCGCTCCCACCGCCTCGACGACCTCGCGGCGGGCTTCCCCAGGTTCGCGCTCGGCCTGTGCAAGAAGACGATCATCGCCGACTCCCTGAGCCCGTTGGTCGAGGCGTGTTTCAAGGTGCCACCCGACCAGATGACGTTCGCAACAGCCTGGCTGGGCGCGATCGGCTACACCCTCCAGCTGTTCTTCGACTTCTCGGGCTATTCGGACATGGCGATCGGCTTGGGCCGCATGCTGGGCTTCAGGCTGCCGGAGAACTTCGCGAGGCCGTACTCGTCGGTGACGATCACGGAGTTCTGGCGCCGCTGGCACATGAGCCTGAGCCGCTGGTTCCGCGACTACGTGTACATCCCTCTGGGCGGCAACAGGAACGGAGCCGCCCACACGTATCGCAACTTGTGCATAGTGTTCGTCCTGACGGGCTTCTGGCACGGCGCGCAGTGGACGTTCCTGGTGTGGGGCTGCTACCACGGAGCGCTCCTGGTGATCGAGCGCAGGTTCGGCCTGGACCTGGACCCGGCGGTGAGGTGGAAGCGCTACCTGCGCAGGGCGTTGACGATGCTCCTGGTGGTGTTCGGCTGGGTGTTCTTCAGATCACCGGACCTGGGCCACGCACTGTCGATGATCGGCCACATGCTGATCCCCGACTTCGACGGCCTGGGAGCAGGAGTCGAGGAGGCGTTCACGAACCAGCGCCTGGTCCTCCTCCTGGCCGCACTGGCAGTGTTCCTGCTACCGGCCCACCCGGTGACCGGGCCCCTGCTGGAGTCGTCCCGAAGCAAGCCGGCGACGGCGCTACGCATCGGAGTGATGACGGTAGGGCTGCTGTACGCGGCAATCCTGATAGCGACAGGAACATTCAGCCCGTTCTTGTACTACCAGTTCTGACGAACGCGGCAGTTCCCAAGACCCGACAACCATGATCAGCGACAATCCCCCTATGACCGAGCCCCCCGACCTGGCCAAACTCCCCGGCGTAATCCCGTACGTCGACCACCACACCGGCCCCCGCCGCCTGCTGGCGGTGGAAATCCCCCACCTGGGCCACACGGTCCGCGCGTACGCCCCCATAGCCAGCATCGACGGCCGCCAGTACATCGTCTCCTGGGGGTCGGTCTCGTTCGAGATCCCCGCCGACCGGAACGTCCACGTGAGCGTCCACCTCCAGACCAACAGCGGCCGCGACTACACGATCACCCCGTTCGCCTCGACGATCCTGCCGCCCCACCCCGCGCCGATGCGGCTCGTAGCGCAATTCGCGCCCAGCCACGGCCCCGAAGGCACGCTGGTCCCCATCGCCTGATGCTCGCGACGAGATTCCTCTTCCTCACCCGCCACGGCGAAGCCGGCCCGAACGGCACGCTCACCGAAGCCGGTCAGCGCCAGGCGGTCCTGCTGGGCCGACGCCTACGCGACGTCCCCGTCACGGCCGTCCACCACGGCCCGCTCCCCCGAGCGACCCAGACCGCCCAGCTCATCGCCGCCCAGCTGCCCGGAGTCGCGGTCCACGAAGAAAGCGCGGCCGGCGACTTCGTCCCCTACCTGCCCAGGCGCGAGGAACTCCCCGAGACCTCCGGAGACCTCCTGCTGGCCTTCGCCCGCCAACACCCGCCGGCCGACGAAGAACTCGCGGCCGAGGCCGAGCGGCGGTTCACCGGACCCGTCCCCGCCGCCGAGCCGCGGTACGACGTCGTCGTCACGCACAACTTCCTCGTCGGCTGGCTCGTGAGCGCTTCGCAGGACGCGCCGCGGTGGCGGTGGCTCGCGCTCAACCACGCCAACGCCGGTCTCACCGTCATCCGGTACTCGCCCGGACGGCCCGCGGCGCTGCTGACGTACAACGACCTCAGCCACCTTCCGGCCGAACTGCGCTGGACCGGCTTTCCGCCCGATTTCTACGTTCCGTAATCGGTGAACGCGGAGCGTTGCCGCCTCCGAAAATGACTCTCGCCCGAATGGCCGAGCCTGTCACGATGGCCGGATGAGTCCCGTTCCGTCGCCCACGTCCGTTCGGCTGAGCGACTACCTCGTCGCGGACGCCGTCGTCGATCACGAACACTCCGCCATCCGGGCGCGAGCCGAAGCTCTGGCGGCCGCGAGCGAAGATCCCGTCGAGCGCGCGAAAGCCGCTTTCCTCTTCGTCCGGGACGAGGTCGACCACGTGATCGACGCCGGCGACACCCGCGTCACGTGGCGGGCGTCGGACGTCCTGCGCGAGCGCGTCGGGATCTGCTACGCGAAGGCCCACCTGCTCGCCGCTTTGCTGCGCGCACAAGGGATCCCGGCCGGGTTCTGCTACCAGGAGCTCTCCGCGCTGCACGGGCTGAATGCCGTGTACCTGCACGGCGGGTGGGCCCGTCTCGACGCCCGCGGCAACCGCACGGGTGCCGGCGGGGAGTTTTCGCTCGGCGAGGAAAAACTGGCCTGGCCGGTGGACACCGCACGCGGCGAGCGCGATCACCCGGAGATCCACCCGGCGCCCGCACCGGTCGTCGTGGATTTCCTGATGACGGCCGAACCCGGTCCCGGCTGGTACGAAAAAGATCTCCCAGCCACGCTTTGAGGCAGTTTTCCGCGATTTTCGGAAACCTCGCGCACCTGGTTAATTATTGCCGAGAGTGACGTCTGTCCGTCATCCTTGTCCCCCGAACTTCTTATTTCGCACGTCCCGTCAGGCGCGTAAAGTGACTCCCCGCGCTCGAACAGACACTTTACGCATTCGTCCGTTCGGGTGGCTCGAGGGAGGTGAAGCAAGTGGCCGCGGAAGGCGGATCCCGCCGCCGTACCCCACTGCAGGAGATCTTCTGGACCAGGACGAGCTTGCTCCTCACGGTGCTCGTCGTCGTCGCCGGCCTCAGCCTGTGGCTCGCCGGCCTGATGGACCCCGGCACCGGGAAGAACCTGGTGACGTCGCTGGGCACCGGCACCCTGATCTCCGCGATCGTGGGGTTCGGCACCACCCTGATCACCGCCAGCGCTTCGCAGAAGGCGCTGGTGACCCCGGTGATCGAAGAAAGCCGGCGCGCGCTGGAGGACCTGAGCTCCGAATACCGCGCGCTGAACAAGGAGTTCTTCCCCACCGACGTGTTCGAGGCGACCACCGACCCCGATCCCGCGTTCAACCGAGCGCTGATGGCCGACCTCAACGCGACCCGGCAGTACTTCTTCCGCGGCTTTTCGGGGCGGCACGCGGCCGCCCGCCTGCTGCTTTCCCGCACGGAACGCGAACTGCGGGCCGTCATCGCCGATCCGCGTGACGCCAGCGCGATCAGCGGGCGCGCCCGCTACCTGCTGCGCCGCGAAGCCGGCGACGTCGACTCCGAACAGATCCAGACCCGGCTCGACGAAGAGATCCGGATCGGGCTCGTCGGCCTCTTCCTGGCGCGCAGCCGCTGCGCGCAGGTCGACATCACCGTGGTCGCCGACCCGCCGCTGGACCGGCTCGAGATGTTCGACGACAGCGTGTGGGTGTCGCTCTACAGCGACGTCCGCGGCGCCACGAAGCTGTACCCGCGGACCCTGCGGTTCACCGAAGGTTCCTTCCTCTACAACATGGAGCGCGCCGAGTTCGTGCGCGTCTCGCAGTCCCGGACCGGCCGCCACTTCCGCATCACGTCCGCCACCACGCGGACGGATTTCCTGGCGCTGTTCGAAAAGATCACCGGATCCCCCTTGTCCGAGGAGCAGTTCCACGAGCTGGAAAGCAAGTTCCACGCCTTCCGCGCGGAGTTCTCCGAAGTCGCCGAGCTAGGGAGCTGACCTTGCTCACCCGCCTGTCCCCCCTGTCCGAACTGGCCACGCGCCTGCGAACGGCCCGGTACCCGCTCGCCGCGGACTGGCGCGCCGTCGACGAGTGGTTCCGCCCGTGGGCCGCCCAGTCCGGCCTGCGCGAGGAACTGCGCTCGCAGCTTCGCGCGCTGTCCACCGCGGAAGCCGGGAAAGTGCTGCGCTCGTCCCGGGAAACGACGACCCACTTCGCCTGGTGCCTGCTCGATTCGCCGTCCGACCCGTTTTCCTTCTGGCTGCACGAATACAAGGCGCAGGAGGACTGGCGGGAGGGGTACGCGGATTCCGTGCACAACCACAGGTACCACTTCTGCACCACCATTCTCCGGGGTGACTACCGCCACGAGAGGTACGAGACGACGATCGAAGCCGGCACCGGCTTGATCAGTTCCGCGCGACGGCGGCGCAGCACCGTGTGCCGGGCCGGCACCAGCATCACCATGCTGGCCGACGAGTTCCACCGCATCCCCGAAGCGGCCGACGGCACGATGACTTTCCTCGTGAAATCACGCCCGGTGAGCAGTTTCAGCCTTTCTTTCGATCCCGCCACGGGAATCGGCCATCGTCACGTTCCGGTAGAGGTCCGATTGGGGGAATTGGCCGACCGCATCTAGCTACACACCGGCGTCAGCGGCGCTTACCATTACTCCACCCGTCTGAACACCACGGCCGGGATCGGAGAGGTGTATGCGCACGCAGGAAAGCACGATCGACCATGTGATCATCGACGCCGTCGAAAACCGGGTTCACCGGCTGTGCCGCCGATATGCCGAACGGCTGCAGTTCCACGGCTGGCACCACGTGAGCTTCGTCCGCGCGAAGGCGGCCGGTTTCGCCGAGCACAACGGGGCGGACCGCGCCGTCGTCGAGGTCGCGGCACTGGTGCACGACGTCAACTACCTGGTGCTCCGCAACTCGCCCGCGGCGGCGGGCCGGAGCCTGCGGCTGGAGATCCTCGCGGAGTGCGAGGTCCCCCCGCGAGTGGCGCGCTGGATCGACGCGATCGTCGACGAAGCCGAAATGGCCACCCGCGGCCGCGACATTTCGCTGGAGGCGCAGGCCCTGAGCGACGCGGACACGCTGTTCAAGGCGCTGCCGGTGACGCCGGTGGTGCTCGCGCACCGGTACCTGCGCGAGAACGGGCTGAGCCTGCGCGAGCTGGCGCACAAGATCGTCGGCGAGCAGTGCGACGTCCACGACGAGGGGTACTACTTCTACAACCCCGAGGCGGCGGCGACGTACTCGCGCTGGGCGACGGCGAACCTCCAGCTGTGGCAGTGCATCAAGGAAGCGGTCGACGACCCGACGGTGGCGGAGCTGCTGGAAGCGGTCCACGCCGTCGACGCGATGGCGTCCTAGTTCTGGCCGTAGCCGCGCAGCCGGTCGACGACCTTGGCCACCTCGGGCGGCGGCAGCAGGCTCGGCCGGCCGGCGCTCTGCGCGAGCAGCCACACCCGGCAGGCCCACTCGAGCTGCTGGGCCCGGTGGTAGGCGGCTTCGAGGCCGTCGCCGTAGGTGAGGGTGCCGTGGTTGGCCATCAGGCAGCCGCGGCGCCCCTCCAGGGCCTCGAGGACGGCCGCCGCGAGCTCGGGGGTGCCGTAGGTGGCGTAGCGCGCGACGCGCACCGAGGGGCCGATCGTGGCGACGATGTAGTGGATCGGCGGCACCTCGCGCACGAGCGTCGAAACGGCGGTGGCGTGCGGCGAGTGCGTGTGGACGACGGCGGTGACGGGCTCGCGGTCGGGATCGCGCACGTCCCAGTAGACGGACAGGTGCACGGGCAGCTCACTGGTCGGCGTGAGCGAGCCGTCGACGACCTGGCCCCCGAGATCGACGACGACGACATCGGCCGGGTTCATGCTGGAGTAGGGCACGCCGGTCGGGGTGACGGCGACGAGATCCCCGGCCCGCACGGAGACGTTCCCGGAGGTACCGACGACCAGGCCGTCCCCGACCATCCGGCGCGCATAGGCGCAGACGGCGGCCCGCTCGGTCTCGAGGATCATGCGTGGGTCCCGTCTCGTGGGTGATCAAGCAGCTGCAGTGCAGACTGCCAGCCACCGACGAGCTTCGGCCACCTACCCGGCCGGGGGATTTGTGTGAGTTTGGCCCGGCGCCTCCCGAGGATCCGGGAGGCGCCGGCGTCTGGGTGGAGCGTCAGGCCTTCGCGGGAGCGGCGGGAGCCTTCGCGGCAGGAGCAGGGGCTGACGCCGGAGCCGGCGTCGGCTTCCGGTCCCCGTTCGCGGTGGCGGGAGCTTCCTCCACCGGCGCCAGCAGCCGCATGGCCTCCTGGACCGCCACATCCGTCGCCGCGATCCGCTCGGCGACCTTCGTCCGCAGGTCCAGCGCCAGCTTCCGGTTCTGATCCGCCGTCGCCTGCTGCGACCGGGCCGACGCCAGCGCCGCCTCGGTCTCCTGCTTCTTCCGGGCGTTTTCCTCGTCGAACGCCTTCTTCCGCGCGGCCAGCTCCTCCGCGGCCTTGCGGTCCGCCGCGGCGCGAGCCTCCGCCGCCGCGGCCTCCGCCGCCGCGTCCGCTTCCTTGCGCGCCCGCTCGGCCGCCGCCGCCAGCTCGACCCTCTTCGCGCCCGCCGCCGCGTTCAGCTTCTCGATCTCGCCCTTCGCCTCGGACCGCAGGCGCGCGCGCTCTTCCTCCGCGTCCTTCGCCAGCTTGTCGGCCGTGCGGCGGGTCTCGTGCGCGTACTTGTCGGCCTGGTCGCGGGTCGACGCCGCGTCCGCCTCCGCCGCCGAGCGGAGGTCGGCGATCTCCTCCTCGGCCAGCTGCATCATCATCCGGACGCGCTCGGCCATGGCGCCGGCGCCGGACGGGCTCGAGCTCATCCTGGCCAGGGCGGCCTTCGTCTCGGCCAGCTCCTTCTGCGCATACGCGAGAGCCTTGGAGAGGTCCGACGACGTCGCGACGGCTTCGTCGCGGCTGCGGGACGTCTCACGCAGGTTCTTGCTCAGCTCGGCGACGCGTTCGTCGACCTGACGCTGGTTGTAGCCGCGGACACCCACGGCGAACTGGGCGGTCTTCGGGGCGGAGTGGGGCTTCTCGGGCGCGACCATCGGGCCACCTTAATGAGCAAGGGACCTTCAGGACGTACCGCCAAACGGATGCATCACGAATTTGGGAACCCCCGGTAACACATGGCATCCTGACGTCCGTTGACCAGCGGTTGACGCGAGGAGGCCACTGTGGACATACAGGCAGTCCTCGCGGACATCGGCGAGCACTGGCACGTCTACGCCACCATGCCGCTCATCGCCGCCCTGATCGGCTACCTCACCAAGCGCGTCGCCATCGAGATGATGTTCCGGCCCCTCGAGTTCCGCGGCATCAGGCCGTTCCTCGGCTGGCAGGGCGTGATCCCGGCGAACGCGCGGCGGATGGCCACCACCGCCGTCGATCTGCTGACCCGCAACCTCGTCGACCCGCAGGAGATCTTCTCGCGGCTCGACCCGGAGGAAATGGTCAAAGAGCTCGAAGCGCCCCTGCTCAAGGCCGTCGAAGACGTCACGCGGGAGGTCATGGAGACCTACCAGCCACGGCTCTGGGAGCTGCTGCCCGCGCGAACGCAGCGCATGCTCGTCGACCAGGTCCGCGCGCAGGCCCCCGAGGTCGTCAAGCGGCTGCTGCGGGAGGTCTCGACCAACATCGACGACGTCCTCGACGTCAACGACATGCTGATCGGCGCGATGGTCCGCGACAAGTCGCTGACGTGCCGGCTGATCCGCGAGGTCGCCGCGCCCGAGTTCAAGTTCATCGCGCGCTCGGGCATCTGGTTCGGGTTCGTGATCGGGCTCGTCCAGTTCGTCGCCTGGGCGCTGACGAAGGAGCCGCTGATCATGCCGATCTTCGGTTTCGTCACGGGCTTCGTCACGGACTGGCTGGCCCTCAAGATGATCTTCTACCCGCGCGAGCCCCGCGGGTTCGGCTTCTTCCGCTGGCAGGGCATGTTCCAGAAACGCCGTCAGGAGGTCGCCGCCGACTACGGCGCGCTGATCGCCGACGAGGTCCTGACCGTGCGGAACGTGATGGAGGCCGTGCTCACCGGTCCGCGCGCGGACAAGCTGTTCGCGCTGGTCACTCGCGAGGTGCAGCGCACGATCGACGCGCAGGCGAGCATCGCCAAGCCGCTGGTCGCGCTGACCATGGGCGGCAAGCAGTACCAGGAGATGAAGCGCGCGGCCGCCGAGAAGGCCATCGCCTACCTCCCCGAAACGGTGAAACACGTCGAGAGCTACGCGACCGGCGCGCTCGACGTCCGCAACACGATCGTCGAAAAGATGCAGCAGCTGACGCCGCTCGAGTTCGAAGGCATCCTGCGTCCGGCCTTCAAGCAGGACGAATGGAAGCTCATCGCGGTCGGCGCGGTGATCGGCGGGCTGGTGGGTGAACTCCAGGTGCTGCTCCTGCTGCACTGATCACGGGCCGATAGCGTGCGCGGGTGGACTTCGGCACGCACTGGCAGGTGTACGTCACCATGCCGTTCATCGCGGCGCTGATCGGCTACGTCACCAAGCGCGTCGCCATCGAGATGATGTTCAAGCCGGTGGAGTTCGTCGGCGTCAAGCCGTTCCTCGGCTGGCAGGGTGTGCTGCCGGCGAACGCCGAACGCATGGCCGCGACGGCCACCACGATGCTGACGACGAACCTCGTCGACCCCAAGGAGATCTTCGCCCGGCTCGACCCGGAGCAGGTCGCGAAGGAGATCGAGCAGCCGCTGCTGCGGGTCGTCGAGGAGGTCACCCGCGAAGTCATGGAGACCTACCAGCCGCGGCTGTGGGAGGTGCTGCCGAACGGCGCTCAGCAGCTGCTGCTCAAGCGCGTCCAGGCCGAGGCACCCAAGGCGATCACCAAGATCATGCGGGAGATCGCCGACAACATCGAGGACGTCCTCGACCTCCAGCACATGGTCGTGACGAACCTCGTCCGCGACAAGGCGCTGCTCAACCGGCTGATCCGCGACATCTCCCGCCCCGAGATGCGGTTCATCGCCCGCTCCGGGATCGGGTTCGGGTTCGTCCTCGGCTGCGTGCAGCTCGTGGTGTGGGCGCTGACGAAGTCGCCGATCGTGCTGCCGCTGTTCGGCCTCGGCATCGGCTGGCTCACCGACTGGCTGGCCCTGAAGATGATCTTCCTGCCGCGCGAGCCGCGCCGGTTCTTCGGGCTCTACACCTGGCAGGGCATCTTCCAGAAGCGCCGCGACCAGGTCGCCGCCGACTACGGCGACATGATCGCGCGCGAGATCATCACCATTCCCCACCTGCTGGAAGCGGTGCTGCGCGGGCCGAAGTCCGACAAGCTGTTCGCGATGATCACCCGCGAGGTGCAGAAGACGATCGACGCGCAGGCGAGCGTCGTCAAGCCGTTCGTCGCCATCGCCGTCGGGACGCGGAAGTTCCAGGAGATGAAGCAGACGGCGGCGGCGAAGGCCGCGGAGCGCGTCCCGGAGACGATCCGGTACGCCGAGAAGTACGCGATCAACGCGCTCGACGTGCGGAACACGATCGTCGACCGGATGAAGAAGCTGAGCGCGCTGGAGTTCGAGCAGCTGCTGCGGCCGGCGTTCCGGCAGGACGAGTGGAAGCTCATCGCGGTCGGCGCGGTGATCGGCGGGCTCGTCGGAGAACTGCAGGTGCTCGCGCTGCTCGGGTAGCCGGTACGGTTTCGCTCTCGGGTGTGCGAGGGAGGTCGGGATGGACGCTGTCCTGGACGACCTCGCCCTGCACTGGCCGCTGTACGCGGCGATGCCGTTCATCGCGGCGCTGATCGGGTACGTCACCAAGCGCGTCGCCATCGAGATGATGTTCCGGCCGCTGGACTTCCTCGGGATCCCGCCGCTGCTCGGCTGGCAGGGCGTCGTCCCGAAGCACGGCGGCCGGATGGCGGCGGTGGCGACCGAGCTGCTGACGGCGAACCTGCTCGACCTGCGCGAGGTGCTCGGCCGGATCGACCCGGTGATCATCACGAGCGAGCTGGAGCAGCCGCTGCTGCGCGCGGTCGACCACATCGCGCGCGAGGTCCTCGCCGAGCACCACCCGCGGCTGTGGGAGGTCATGCCGACACTGGCCCAGGAGATGCTGATCAAGCAGGTCCAGGCGTCGGCGCCGAAGCTGGTGCGCGAGTTCCTCGACGACGTCCGCGAGAACCTCGACGAGGTCCTCGACGTCCAGCACATGACGGTCCAGCGGCTGACGCGGGACAAGGCGCTGCTGGTCCGGCTGATCCGCGAGACGTCCCGCCCGGAGATGGCGTTCATCGCGCGGATGGGCATCTACTTCGGTTTCGGGCTCGGCCTGGTGCAGACGATCGTGTGGGCGTTCACGCGCGAGCCGTGGGTGCTCCCGGCGTTCGGCGGCGTGATCGGGCTGTGCACGGACTGGCTGGCGATCAAGCTGATCTTCGTCCCCCGCGAGCCGGTCCGCGTGGGGCGCGTGATCTTCCAGGGCAAGTTCCAGCGACGGCGCGCGGAGGTGGCGCGCCAGTACGGCGAGCTGATCGCGACCGAGGTCCTGACGGTCCAGAACCTCCTGGACGCGGTGCTGCGCGGCCCCCGCGCCGACCGGCTGGCGGCGCTGGTGGAGCAGATGGTGTCCTCGGCGGTGGACAGGCAGATGCCGTTGTCCTTCGCGGTGGGCGGCACGCGGCTGCGGGAGATGAAGCACGCGGCGGCGCGGAAGGCGCTGGAGCAGCTGCCGGACACGGCCCGGTACGCCGAGGGGTACCTGACCGAGGCGATGGACGTCGCGAAGATGATCGAGCAGCGGATGCTGGCGTTGACGCCGTTGGAGTTCGAGGGACTGCTGCGGCCGGCGTTCCGGCAGGACGAGTGGAAGCTCATCGCGGTCGGCGGGGTGATCGGGTTCGTGGTGGGTGAGCTGCAGGTCCTGCTGATGCTGGGTTAGGCCGCCGCGACGAGCGCCGGCTCCACCGCGCTCACCCGCGTCCGGCGGTCCCGCTGCCAGGCGATGATCCGGCAGATCACGTAGATCAAGAACGAAATCGCCGTCACGAACGCGCTCACCGGCAGCCCCGGGGCCAGGGACAGCACGATCCCGCCGATCGCCGCCACCTCGGCGAACACCACCGACAGCACCGTCGCCTTCCACGGTGACGCCGTCACGCGCGCGGCCGCCGCGGCGGGCGTCACCATCAGCGCCACCACCAGCAGCGAGCCGACCACCTTCACGCTCAACGCGGTCGAAACACCCACCAGCAGCGCGAACACCACGGTCAGCGTCTTGACGGGCACCCCGCGCGCCACCGCCACGTTCCGGTCCACCGAAGCGAACAGCAACGGCCGGTACACCACCGCCAGCACCGCCAGCACGACCACCGACGACACCACGAACAACGTCAGGTTCGTCGAGTCGATCGTGATGATCTGGCCCGTGAGAATGCCGAACTTGTTCCCGGACCGTCCTTTGTAGAACGACAGGAACAGCACGCCCATGCCGAGCCCGAACGACAGGATCACGCCGATCACCGAGTCGCGGTCCGCGTCACGCGCGCCGAGGATGCCCAGCAGCAGGGCCGCCACCACCGCGCCGATCAGCGCGCCGTACTCGACGCCGATGCCGAGCAGCAGGGCCGCCGCGCCGCCGGTGAACGCCAGCTCGGACGTCCCGTGCACCGCGAACGACATCCGCCGCATCACGATCAGCGGACCGAGCACCCCCGCCACCAGGCCGAGGATCGCGGCCGCGAGCAGCGCCGTCTGGACTCCGTCCAGCTCGGTGATCAGCTCCCACGTCTTGCCGAAGTCGAACAGGTCCAAGACTCAGCCCACTTGTTCTTCGAGGTCGTGTTCGTGGTGGTGCGGCTCGTCCTCGCACAACGCGCTCTGCGCGCCCGCGATGTGGATCTGGCCGCCCACCTTCAGCACCTCGACGCGGGTGCCGTACAGCTCCGACAGCGTGCCGGTGGTCATGACCTCGTCCGGCTTGCCGATCCGGAACGAGCCGTTGACCAGGTACAGCACCCGGTCGACGAACGGCAGCACCGGGTTGATCTCGTGCGTCACGAACAGCACCGCGGTCCCGGCCGTGCGCCGCCGGGAGTCGATCAGCTCGCTGATCGCGCGCTGGTGCGCGAGGTCCAGTGACAGCAGCGGCTCGTCGCAGAGCAGCACCTCGGGGTCGCCGACCAGGGCCTGCGCCACCCGCAGCCGCTGCTGCTCGCCGCCGGACAACCGCCCGACGGGCTGCTTCGCAAACCGAGTCGCACCCACCGCTTCGATGGCTTCGGAAACCCGGCGGCGACGCGCGGCCATGCCGAACAGGCCGGGGCCCCAGCGGTGGCCGTCGAGGCCCAGCCCGACCAGGTCGACGCCGCGCAGCGTCAGCGACTCGTCGATCGCGCGCTGCTGCGGGATGTAGCCGACCTTGCGGTTCGCGCCGCCCGGGCGGCCGCCGGCGATCTCGACCGTGCCCGCCGACAGGCCCTGCATGCCGAGCAGCGCCTTGAGCAGGCTGCTCTTGCCGGAGCCGTTGGGGCCGAGCACGGCGAGGAACTCGCCCGGCTCGACGACGAGGTCCAGCCCCGACCAGAGGGTCCGGGGACCGAACGCGAGCCCCGCCCCGCGGACCCGGACCGCGGGGCGTACGTCGTCGGAGACGGAGAGAGGAGGCATGGCTACTTCAACGCTCCTGCCAGCGCGTCTACTTCCCCGGTCATCCAGCCAATGTAGTCGGTCACACCCTGCGGCAGCGTCTCGGTCACGTCGACGACGCCGATCCCGGCGGCCTTCGCCTGGCCGACGACGTCCTGGGTCAGCGGCGTGACCGTCTGCGCGTTGTTGATCAGCGCCTTCACCTGCTTGGTGGCGATGAGCTGCTTGTACTCGTTGACCGCGCCGGCCGGGACGTCGGTGTCGTTCTCGACGGCGTCCGAGAAGGCCTTCGGCGTCGCGTCCGTCAGCTTCGCGCTCTCGAGCAGGTAGTGCGCCACCGGCTCGGTGACGACGACCTTCGTGCCCGGGTGCGACGCGCCCAGCTCGCCGAGGCGCTTCTCCAGCGCGTCGACCTTCGCCTTGAACGCCGTCGCGTTGTCGGCGAACGCCTGCTTCGACGCCGGCTCCAGCTCCCCGAGCTGCGCCGCGACCTGGTCGGCGACCTTGTCGACGCCGGGCAGGTCGTACCAGACGTGCTCGTTCTCGTCGCCGGTCGCGGCGATGTCGTAGGCGACGAGCTTCTTCGCGTCGCCGGCCTGCGCGGTCAGCTTGTCGAAGAACTCGTCGTAGCCGCCGCCGTTGGACAGCAGCAGCTTCGCGTCCTTCGCCGCCAGCGCGTCGTCAGCCGTCGTCTCGTAGGAGTGCGGGTCGGCCGACGGGTCGTGGATGATCGACTTGACCTCCACCTTGTCGCCGCCGACGGCGTTCACGACGCTGCCCCAGACGTCCGTCGAGGCGACGACCTTGATCTTCCCCGAGCCGCCGGACTGCGAGCCGCCGTCGGAGCCGGACGTTCCACCGGAGCACCCGGCCAGGACGAGCACGGACAGGGCCGAAGCGGCGGCGAGCACGCTCCTGGTGCGGCGGGAACTCATCTCAAGGACTCCTGCAGACGCTAATGGAAACCGTTGTCAGATTCACCTTACCCCATCCGGATGACTTCCTGGCCATCCGCGCTCGGTTTGGTGTATGCGTCTTCGTGCATGCGGATCGAGACATCGACCACCCGGGGTGTCTCTTCATGAATTCCTTCTGAACCGTTACGGTTTGCTGATGGGACGTCCTATTCGCACCCGGAGGCAGGCGACGCTGGCGTCGCTCGCGGCGGAGCTCGGTGTGTCCAGGACCACGGTGTCCAACGCCTACAACCGGCCGGACCAGCTGTCCCCTGAACTGCGGCGCCGCGTCCTCGAGACCGCCCGCCGCCTCGGCTACCCCGGTCCCGACCCCGTCGCCCGCTCGCTGCGCACCCGCCGGGCCGGTGCCGTCGGGCTGCTGCTCACCGAGAACCTCTCCTACGCTTTCCGCGACCCCGCCGCCGTCGGCGTGCTCGAAGGACTGGCCCTGGCCTGCGAAGACGCCGGTGTCGGCCTCCACCTGGTGCCGGCGAGCCCGGGCCGTGAGGACGTCGCCGCGGTGCACCGCGCGGGCGTCGACGGCTTCGTCGTCTACTCCGTGCCCGACGACGACCCGAGCCTGGCCGCCGTGCTGGAACGCCCGGTGCCGACGGTGATCATCGACCAGCCGAGCATCGAGGGCATCGACCGCGTCGGCCCGGACGACGCCGCCGCCGTCGGCAAGATCGCCGAGCACCTGGTCGGCCTCGGCCACCGGCAGGTCGGCGTGATCTGCATGCGGCTGGCCCGCGAGCGCAACGACGACTTCGTCTCCCCGGCGCGCCAGAGCGGCGCGCACTTCCACGTCCAGCGCACCCGGCTCGAAGCCCTCGCGGTGGCGTTTTCGGCGGCCGGCGTCGACTGGGCCGGTGTCCCGGTGGTCGAGCGCTTCGACCACACGGTGGACGACGGCGCGTCCGCGGCCCGCCAGCTCCTGGACGCGTACCCGCAGATCACGGCCGTGATCTGCACCTCGGACATCCTCGCGCTCGGCGCCATGGCCGAGGCCGACCGGCGGGGGCTGCGGGTGCCGCAGGACCTGACCGTCACCGGTTTCGACGGCATCTCGGAGGCCGAGCGGATCGGGCTCACCACCGTGCACCAGCCGGTGCTCGAGAAGGGCAAGACGGCGGGCCGGCTGCTGCTCAGCTCGGGCGAGCGGAGCGCGCCGAAGGTCATCACGCTGCCGACCGAGCTGCGCATCGGGCGCACGTCCGCACCCCCTAGGACGGTCGAGGAGCCCTGGTTCGGGGGCTGACCCGTGACATAGCTCGTAGTGCATTGCCCGAAGGGGTACTCACCAGGTCAAATGGAGTGGCAAGCCCGCGTGGCGGGGCCACTGGCCGGAAGGTGACCGATGACCTCGATCGACGTACTGCTCAAGCGCAACCAGGAACTGGGCGAAGTGACGCCGGGCGACCGGTCGTCGGCCAAGCCGTCGCTGCAGGTCGCCGTCCTGACCTGCATGGACGCCCGGATCCGGGTGTTCAAGCTCTTCGGGCTGCTGCAGGGTGAGTCGCACGTCCTGCGCAACGCGGGCGGCGTGGTGACCGACGACATGATCCGCTCGCTGGCCCTGTCCCAGCGCAAGCTGGGCACGCGCGAGGTCCTGATCGTCCAGCACACCGAGTGCGGCCTCTCGATGGTCACCGAGGACGACTTCAAGGACGAGCTCGAGGAAGCGACCGGGCTGCGGCCGACGTGGGCGGTGGAGGCGTTCCGCAACGTGGAGAACAGCGTCCGGACGTCGGTGGAGCGGGTGCGGCGGAGTGCTTACCTGCCGCACACGGAGAACGTCCGCGGCTTCGTCTACGACGTCAAGACCGGGAAGCTCACCGAGGTCAAGTAGGGCGTATCCCGGCGGGGTCCGCCGGACTCATGTCGGTATGCCCCTGACTCACCAGGTCCGGCCCGCAGTGAGCACGATCGCCGCGCTGGCCGGGCTGATTCTCGTCCTGGAGTCGTTCCAGCTCGGCCTGGGTGCGGGCGGGCACGCGGCTCAGGCCCGCGCGCCGGAGTTCCTCGCCTGGTCGACGTTCGCGTCGATCGGCGTGATCGGCTATGCGTTCGTGTTCCTGCGAACTGTGCGGCTGGTACGACCGCTCTCCCGGGCGTCACTCGTGATGTCGCTCGTCGCCTACCTGGCCGTCTGCGGAGTCGTGCTCTTCGCGCTGAGCGGCCACGGTCCGCCCGGCGGGCTCGAAACCGTGCGGCGGGTGATGCCGCCGCTGTACGCGGTGGCGGAGGTCGCCGCCGCGCCCTCGGTGCTCACCGTGTGGTTCGTGCACACCCGGCTACGGCAATTAGACACCGCTCTCCTGCGGGGGAAGCCGGGCGACGTCCTGGTCCAGGTCGTTTCGCTCAAGACCGAGCTCGGCCGGTGCCTGACCGCCCTGAGCTTCATCGCCTCGACCGGGTTGGTCAACACCGCGTTGCTGCGGAAGGCCTACCTGACCGAGGGCATGAAGCCCGAAGTGTTCCCGGCCACCACGGTGCTGCTCTACGGCGCCGGCGTGACGGCGATCGTCACCCTGATCTACGTCCCGGCTCATCTGCGGTGGCGCGACCACGCCGTCGCACTGGTAGAGGCGGTCTACCCCGTTCCCGCCGACGCGCGCCCGACCGAGGACTGGGCGGACGGGCGAGCGCGCCTGCGGGAGCTGGCCGGAGTCGACGCGCCTCTCACCAAGACCCTGGCGGCCGCGTTCGGGATTCTCGCACCGCTGGTCACGAGCCTGTTCGGCGTCCTGCTCCCCGGCCTGAAGGCCGGCTGACCGCCTGGGGTTAACCTCAGCGGCGTGGCTGTGGACGCTGACGTACTGCTCGACTGGTTCTCCGCGCACGGCCGGGACCTGCCCTGGCGCGAGCCGGAGTGCTCGGCCTGGGGCGTGCTCGTCAGCGAGATCATGCTGCAGCAGACGCCGGTCGCGCGCGTGCAGCCGATCTGGCACGAATGGATGGCGCGGTGGCCGGTTCCGTCCGCGCTGGCCGCGTCGTCGCAGGGTGAGGTCGTGCGGGCCTGGGGCAAGCTCGGCTACCCGCGGCGCGCCCTGCGGCTCCACGAAGCCGCCGGGGTGATCGCGCGCGACCACGGGGACGTCGTCCCGTCCGATGTGGACACCCTGCTCGCGCTGCCCGGGATCGGCGCCTACACCGCGCGCGCGGTCGCCGCGTTCGCCTACGGGCGGCGTGCGCCGGTCGTCGACACGAACGTGCGGCGCGTCGTCGCGCGGGCCGTGCACGGGGCCGGGGACGCCGGGCCCGCGTCGAACACGCGGGACATGAACGACGTCGAGGCCCTGCTGCCCGCCGAAGACGCGCCCGCCGCGAAGTTCTCCGCGGCGATCATGGAGCTCGGCGCGCTGATCTGCACCGCGCGAAGCCCGCGGTGCGCCGACTGCCCGGTCTACGACGAATGCGCGTGGCAGCTCGCCGGCCGCCCCGAGTACGCCGGCCCGGCCAAGCCCGTGCAGAAGTTCGCCGGCACCGACCGCCAGGTCCGCGGGCTGCTGCTCGACGTCCTGCGCGGTTCCGAGGGCCCGGTGGAGAAGGCCCGGCTCGACCTCGTGTGGCACGACGGCGGCCAGCGCGACCGCTGCCTGGACTCCCTGCTCGCCGACGGCCTGCTCGAACAGACCAGCGGCGGGCTCTTCGCACTGCCGGGCGAACACTAACGCGCTACAACAAAAGTTGGTCAATAGTTGTCATCGGCGCGCTGCGGAGCTACCTTTTCCGGATGGTCCACGTAGACCGCCGGACCCTGCTCAAGGCGGGGGCGACCGCGACCGCGGCCGGCGCACTGGGGATGACGACCACGGGTACGGCCTCGGCGGCCGTGCCGACGCCGACGATCCACCCGACCTCCGAGTGGGGCGCGCGGCCCGCCACCGGCCCGATCGTGGTGGAGAACCACAAGCCGACGTACATCGTCGTGCACCATGCCGTCGATCCGCCGATGAACAACGACTTCTCCCTGGCTCGCGCGTTCTACGTCGCGAGGTTCATCCAGGACCTGCACATGGACAAGAACGGCTGGATCGACAGCGGCCAGCAGTTCACGAACAGCCGCGGCGGGTACGTCACCGAAGGCAGGCACCGCAGCCTGGAAATCCTGCGCGGCGGCACCCAGCACGTCCAGGGCGCGAACGTCGGCAACCACAACAGCGAGGTCATCGGCATCGAGAACGAGGGCCTGTACAGCACGGTGGACGTGCCGCAGGCGCTGTGGAACTCGCTGGTGAACCTGGTCGCCTACATCGCGCACCAGTACGGCATCGCGCCCGAGTTCATCAAGGGCCACCGCGACTTCAACTCGACCGAGTGCCCCGGCCAGGTGCTGTACAACCGGCTGCCGGAGCTGCGGACGGCGGTGGGCCGCGTCCTCGGCGTCCCGGTGGCGCGCGCCGAGGCCGAGTGGCCGCTGCTGAAGCCGGGCGACACGGGCCGTCAGGTGCAGCGGGCCCAGCGGTTCCTGCGCGCGTCCGGGTACGACGTGCCGACCGACGGCGTGTTCGGTAAGTCCACAAAGGACGCCGTGGCCGCTTTGTCCGTTCAGGCCGGGCTGCCGCGCCACACGTGCACCGCGACGAAGGCGGCGGACGAGACCGGCTTCCTCGGCGCGGACGTCTGGCCGCTGATCGTCCCGTCCGACCGCTCCACGGCCGCCTGGCGAGCCGACCTGTCTCGCGCCTAGCGAGCCAGGACCTGGCTCAGGAAGGCTTCGACGGCACCCCGGTAGATCTCCGGGGCTTCGTCGTGCGGCAGGTGGGCCGATCCCGGGACCACCAGGTGCGTCGCCCCCGGGACCCGGGCCGCGACTTCGGCTTGCTGACCGGGCGGCATCGCCGTGTGCTCGCCCTCGACCAGCAGCAGCGGGCAGCGGATCGCGGCCACGACGTCCCAGTAGTCGCGGCGGCCCCATTCGGCGGCGATGACGTAGAGGTCTTCGAGGTCGGCGACGAGGTGGAAGCCGTCCTCGCGCTCCTCGACGCAGTCGGCGAAGTAGTCGCCCGCGGCGCCGAAGAACTCGCGGACGTGGTCGAGGGACTTGAACGGCACCGGCCAGCTCTCGAAGTACCCGCGCCACGTCTCGACGGTCCGGCCGCGCTGGTCCGGCGCGAAGTCCTCGGACACGACCGCGCGCACGAGCTCCGGGTACTTCGCGGCGGTCGTCCACGCGTGCAGGCCGCCCATCGAGTGCCCGATGAGCACCGCCGGGCCGGCGTCGAGCGTCCGCAGCGCGTCGGCGACGTCGTCGGTGAACCGCTCGGTCGTCCAGGGCCCGACGCGCGGCGCGCTGCCGTGGCCGCGGGCGTCGAGGCCGTACACCGCGCCGTAGGGCCGGAGCCACTCCGCGACGCGCGACCACGTCCGCGCGCGGCCCATAAGTCCGTGGAGCAGAACGATCGGCACGCCGGTGCCGCCGAAACAGAGCACGCGGCCACCTAACCACAAAACCGCAGGTGCGGAACGTGACCAAGTGATCGCAATCCATCACCTATGGTGGTGGGCATGCGCCGCCGACTCGCTGCCCTCGCCGTCTGCGCCGCGGTGATCGTCGCCGCGGCCTGCAGCGGTGACGCCGTCACGGCACCGCCACCGCCTGCTCCGATACACCCGGTGGCGGGGGCGCCTGGCGCCGGTGATCCGTATTACCCGGACGACGGCAACGGCGGGTACGACGCGCTGAATTACCACGTCGACGCGACCTACGACCCGCCGAGCGGCCACCTCGACGGAGACACGACGGTCACCGCGAAGGCCACCGAAGACCTCGGCCGGTTCGACCTCGACCTGCGCGGGCTCGACGTCCACAGCGTCGAGGTCGACGGGCAGCCGGCCCGCTTCACCCGCGAGAAGGCGTTCGAGCTGGTCATCACGCCGGCCGCGCCGATCCGCGCGGGGACGACGTTCCGCACGCGCGTCCGCTACGGCGGCGACCCGGCGAAGACCCCGCACGACGGCGGCAGCGAGAACGGCTGGCAGCACTCGGCCGACGGCGGCGCGTACATGGTCGGCGAGCCGCATTCGGCGGCGTTTTGGTACCCGGTGAACGAGACCCCGCGCGACAAGGCGACGTTCACGCTCACCGCGCACGTCCCGGCCGGCTGGACGGTGCTTTCGAACGGCCGCGAGGGCCCGCCGGGGACGTGGACCGAGCCGAACCCGGTGGCGAGCTACCTGACGACGATCTCGATCGGCAAGTTCAGCGTCGACAGGTCGACATTGCCGGACGGCACCCCGGTCGTCACGGGGTACGCGCCCGGCACCGAGGACCGCCGCGCGATCGGCGACCGCCTCCCCGAGGTGCTCGGCTTCCTGAGCGGCAAGTTCGGCCCGTACCCGCAGTCGGCGGCGGGCGGGATCTTCCTGAACGAGGACGTCCATTTTTCCCTGGAGACGCAGACCCGCCCGACATACGCGAAGTGGGCCGACCTGCCGACGCTGGTCCACGAGAACGCGCACGAGTGGTTCGGCGACTCGGTGTCGTTGAAGAGCTGGTCGGACATCTGCCTGAACGAGTGCTTCGCGTCGTACGCGCAGTGGCTGTGGGCCGAGCGCGAGGGCCAGAGCCTGGACGACCGCTACCGCGCGGCGATCGAGATCACCCGCGGCAGCACGGACTTCTGGGACCAGAAGCTGGTCGGCATGGGCCAGGGCCACGAGTTCGAGGGCGTGTACAACAAGGGAATCCTGGCGCTGCACGCCTTGCGCCGCCAGATCGGCGACCCGGCGTTCGACCGCCTCCTGCACGAGTGGCCGTCCCGCTACCGCCACGGCAACGCGTCGTGGGCGGACTTCGAGAAGATGGCCACGCAGGTCAGCGGGCAGAACTTGAAGGCGTTCTTCGACGAGTGGTTCCGAGGGACGAAACTCCCCGCGGACGCGGACCTCTTCCCCGGGTCACTGCGCAGCTGAGCTGCCCAGCAACGACCGCGTCAAGGCCCCGGTTTGACGGGCGCCACGTACAACGACTCGCCGGCGCAAAGACGCTCGGCTGGATTGTCGCTCTGCGGTTCCCTGAACGACAGGAGCTGCAGCTTCGCCGCAGCAAGAACGCTGATCACCTCTTCAGCCAAGGCGCCGCGAGCAGGTTCGGCAGTGGCGTCGGTCAGTGACACCCAGACTCTGGTATCCGCACCAGGCGACACCCGAAGAGCGCCTTCGGCCGCGATGCCTGACGCAGCGACTGCTTCGACGGTCCGGGTCCGCAAGTCAGCTGCCGCACGCAAATCGACAGCTTGCGCGGCGTGGTGAATGGCGCGAAAAAGGTCCTTTGCTGCTTCGACCGCGGCAGCTACCTGGAAAGAGTACGGACCGAACTCGATCTCGTCCTTCGCCGGATCGTAACCGAAGCGCGAGTACCTGCTCGCCACGATCCTCGGATCCGCCCCAGCCTTCACTTCCTTCTTCTGTGGCCCATCACCGGACCCGCGGGTCCACTCGTCGAAGTGCAGCAAACCGTTCCGCATCTGCTGGAGATCGGGAACGGCCTTGTCGAACCGTGACCGGGCACGACTGAGCTCAGCGATCACAGCCTGTTCCATCTTCAGTCCCCTCAACGCCGTTTGTTGCAGCTTCTCCGCCACGCACAGCTCCCACAGAGCCACAACGAGCTGGCGAGCGTCGATCTGGCGCGAACTGAATGGGGACCGAGGGTCATCACCTTCGTGGATCCGAGCTGCGGTGAGACATTCTTATCGGGCTGCTTCGCCCCGGCCATCACTGCGCAGCTGAGCTGCCCAGCAACGACCGCGTCAAGGCGCTGTGCGCTTCCTGCATCTCCCGCAGCGCCGTCCCCAGCTCCTCGTCGCCCACGACGACGTCCTCCTCCGGGCGGGAAGCCAGCGCCAGCAGCGATGCCCGCCTCAGCAGCTCCTTCGCGAACGACGCCGTCACCCCCTCCGTCGCCGCCACGATCGGGGCCAGGTCCGCCGTCAGCTTCAACCCCCGTGCGTACAGCCGGAGCAGCGCCTCGCGACCGGTCGCGTCCGGCAACGGGATCTCCACCGCCAGATCCACCCGGCCCGGGCGGTCGGCCAGCGCCTTCTCCAGCTCGCCCGCCCGGTTGGTCGTCAGCAGGAACGTCACGTCCGCGTCGCCGCCCACGCCGTCCATCGCGTCGAGCAGCGTGAACAGCAGGGGCTGGACCATCGGTCCGTAGCTGCGGTCCTGCGCGATCAGGTCGACGTCCTCCAGCACGACCACGCTCGGCTGCAGCCGGCGGGCCAGCTCCGCGGCCTTGCCCACGAACCGCATCGCCGTGCCGGTCAGGATGATCACCGTCGTGTCCGGCAGGCGGCCCATCAGGTAGCGGACCGTGTGCGTCTTGCCGGTTCCGGGCGGGCCGTGCAGCAGCAGGCCGCGCTTGAGGTGCTGCCCCGCGGCCAGCAGCCGCTCGCCGTGTTCCGCGATGCCGACCGTGTGCCGCTCGATCGCGTCGAGCACGCCGTCCGGCAGCACGACCTCCTCGCCGGTCAACGTCGGCCGCGGGAGGAACGTGAGCAGCTCGTTCGCGCGGTGCTCACTGGTGCCGAAGGCCACCACCTGCCCCCGCAGGAGGTCGTGCTCGGCCATCAGCCGCTCGACGCGGTCGCGCACTTCGGTGGCGATCGCGCGAGACGTCGCGAGGACCTCCAGCCGGCACTGCTCGAGCCCCCACTGCGGGGTCGCCCCGCGAATGGCGAGCAGCACCGGCTCACCGTCCGGCGCGCTCGTGCCGACCAGCCCCAGCTGGACGGCTTCGGTCGCGTCGTGCGGGCCGGTCGCCGTGGTGGTGTAGTCCACCGAGCCGAGGTCGTACATCCCCTTGCTGCGCGCGGTGGCGAGCATCCCGATCAGGTCCTCGTGCGTGCGCTGGCCGCCCGCGATGCCGAACCAGCCCACGGCCGTGCCGTGCTCGGCGAGGTAGGCGTCGACTCCCCGCTGGATGTTGGCGTGCTCCCACATCGGCCAGTTGCGGGTCACGACCACCACCTCCGGCAGCGGTGCCCCCAGGTGGCCGGTCACCCGCTCGATCAGCTCGTTGCCCTGGCCGTCCGCGACTTCGTCGGCGGTGGCGCGGATGATCCGGGCGAGGTCGGTCGCGAGGTCGCGCTCAGTACTCCCCATGCCCTCCACAGTGGCACGGGTCACAGTGCCAGGCCAACTACTCTGGGAGCCATGAGTGTCGTGAAGATCAACGCGATCGAGGTCCCCGAAGGCGCCGGCGCCGAGCTGGAGAAGCGGTTCGCCGCGCGGATGCACTCCGTCGACCAGCAGCCGGGCTTCCTCGGGTTCGAGCTGCTGCGCCCGGTTTCCGGCGAGACGCGCTACTTCGTCTACACGAAGTGGGAGACCGAGGAGGCGTACCAGGCGTGGGCGAAGGGCGGCCCGGCCGCGGCCGCGCACTCGGGCGAGCGCGCCAAGCCCGTGTCCACCGGGGCGAACCTGCTCGAGTTCGAGGTCGTCCTCGGTTCGCAGCCGGGTGAGTGACGCTCTCGAGCGGGCCGCGGAGCTCCTGGACGGCGCCGGCGCGCTGCTGATCTGCGCCGGCGCCGGGATGGGCGTCGACTCCGGGCTGCCGGACTTCCGCGGCGGCGAGGGGTTCTGGCGCGCGTACCCGCCGTACGCCCGCCTCGGCCTGCGGTTCGAGGAGCTGGCCGACCCGCGGCACTTCGCCGACGACCCCGAGCTGGCCTGGGGCTTCTACGGCCACCGGCTTTCGCTTTATCGAAAGACCGTGCCGCACGAGGGTTTCCGGCTGTTGCTCGGCTTCGCCCCGTCCGTGCGCGTCTTCACATCCAATGTGGACGGCCAGTTCCAGAAGGCGGGCTTCGAGCACGTCGCCGAGGCGCACGGCTCGATCCACCACCTCCAGTGCCTTTCCGGGTGCACGTCGGACATCTGGCCCGCCGACGTCGACGTCGTGCTGGACACCGAAACCCTGCGAGCCGTGCCGCCGTTGCCGTCGTGCCCGCGGTGCGGCGGGCTCGCGCGCCCCAACATCCTCATGTTCGGCGACTTCGACTGGGTCCCGGACCGCAGCCAGGCCCAGCTCGACGAGCTGACGGCGTGGCGCCGGACCGCGCGTGACCTCGTGGTGGTGGAGCTGGGCGCGGGCCAGGCGGTCCCGACGGTCCGCCGCTACGCCGAGCTGGCGAGCGCGGCGAGCGGCGCGCTGATCCGCATCAACCCGCGGGAGCCGCAGATCCGCCACGGCCGCGGGGTGTCGATCGCGGCCGGGGCACTGGAAACACTGCAAGCCCTCGTGAGTGAGAAACTGGGTTAGAACACTGTTTCTCACTCACGACGGTCGCAGCCACAGGTCGCGGTTCCCGGCGAGCATGACCCGGCCGTCGGCCAGTGTCGTGGCCACCCGCACCGGCCACTCCGCGCAGCCCAGCTCGCCGCGCTGCCAGCCCTGACCGTCGCGCGCCAGCACGGCCGAGCAGGAGCGCGGGCGCTGGTCGCCGCGGTTCGGTTCGATCGTCCGCGCGGCCAGCACCAGGTTGCCGCGCCCGTCCAGCGTGCCCGCCACGATTCCCCCGGGGCCCGGCGTGTCCACTGTGGACCAGGCGCCCGGCTTCCCGGTGACCACGAAGGGCTGCTGCGCGTAGCCGTTCGTCGTCTCGCCGTAGAGCATCCACTGCCCGGCGACCGGCAGGATCCCGTACACCAGCGTCTCGTCCGACGGCGTCGCGAGCTCCGACACCGTCCAGCTGCCGCCGCCGTCGTGCGAGGCCCAGAGCTGCAGCCGCGGGTTCGAATAACCGGCCGCGAGCAGCTCCGGCCCGGCGGCCGCCACCGACCACGGCCCGTTCGCCCCGGTCACCCCCTCGGCGAGCGGCATGACGACCGTGCGTTCCGTCTTGCCTCCGTCGTCCGACACCCAGGCCACCGGCCGGGTCGTCCGCCCGTCCAGGAACGCCGTCCCGACCGCCACCAGGTTGGCGCCCGAACGCGCCAGCCCCCGCACCTCCCGCCGGCCGCGCAGCTCACCGAGCTCGGTGACGGTTCCGCCGGCGTCCCGGTGCGAGAACTTCGCGCCGGCCCCGAGCACCGAGCCGGCCGGACCCGCCACCGCGGCCACCGCCGGCAGCCCGCCGCCGATCGGGCCGATCCGCAACGTCGTGCAGTCCGCGCCGCCGGTCCAGTTCGCGTTGAGCATGCGGTTGCCGGTCGCGTAGTCGCCGATGCCGAGCACACAGCTGTTCAGCGGGACCAGGGCGTTCAGCCCGCCGGTCGTGGGGATCCAGTCGGTGTCGGACGGGAACTCCACCGCTCCAGCGTGCGCCGCGAACCCGAGTGCGCTCTTCGGGCCGTCGTCCGCCGGGGCCGCGGTGGACTGCCCGCAGGCGGCGGCCAGCAGGACGAGGGCGAACACGAGTCTTCGCATGCCGGTCACCCTGCCAGGAACGGCGTCACGGCAGGCGGACTTCGGCGAACACCGCCCGGTGGTCGCTACCCGCGACGTCGAACACCCGGTAGTCCTGGACCGCGGCCCGGTTGTCGACCACCACGTGGTCGATCGTCACCACCGGCGAGGACGACGGCCACGTCGGCGTCAACCCCGAGCCGTGCTCCTCCGCCGCGTCGTTGTAGCCGCGGGACAGCACCGTGCGGAACGCCGCGTGGTCCAGCGTCGCGTTGAAGTCGCCCGCCAGGATGCGCAGGCCGTGCTCGCCGGCCGCGCGGGAGAGGTCCTTGATCTCGCGCTCCCACTGCGGGGTGTCGACGTCCGGGGAGATCGGGTGGACCGCGACGATCTCGGCCACCACGCCGTCGCCGAGGTCGGCCTGGGCGCCCGGCTGCTTGGCCGCCGAATCACCCGTCAGGTTGACCTCCTTCAGCGGGAAGCGCGACACGATCCCCGAGCCGAACGCGCCCGGCGCCGGGTGCAGCACCCGGTACGGGAGGGCCTGGAACAGCCCGGCCGCGGTCAGGCCGTCGACCGCGCGAGGTGTCAGCTCGACCAGGTTCAGCACGTCGATCCGCTGCTCGCGCACCAGGTCGACGACGGCCTTCGGGTCCGCCTGGCCGTAGAGCAGGTTCGACGCGAGCACGCGCAGTGTCTTTCCGTGCACTTCACGCTGGTCGCTCGCCGCCAGCCGCGGCAGCACGAGGACGGCCAGCGCGATGGCCAGCACCAGCGCGGTCCCGCCGACCCACCAGCGCCGCAGCGCCAGTGCGAGCCCGCCGAGCAGCGCACCCGCGGCCGCCACGTACGGCGTCAGTGCCAACGCGACGAGGGTGTACCAGTCGCCGTCGTAGCCGATCAGGCGCAGCGCGACCAGGGCCGCCAGCAGCACCAGCGGCACCACCAGCAGGGCCGTGACCAGCGGGTTCTTCCGCCGGACCCGCGTCTCTTCCGCAACGGTCATGTGCCGAGTATGCCGACGTGCCCGCCACCCGGCCCGGGCGCCGACAACTCCTCCACAAGATCTCCACCAGCGCCTGCCAGCCGCTGCCAGCGCGCTGTGCGTGCGCTGCCAGCGGACCCGGCCACAGTGAAGCTCACCAGCGACAGCGAAGGAGGAACGCCCATGTCGCACGCGATCCAGGCCGAGGGCCTGGTCAAACACTTCGGGGACACCAAGGCGCTCGACGGGGTGGACCTCGAGGTCCCCTACGGCCAGGTGGTCGGGGTGCTCGGGCCCAACGGCGCGGGCAAGACGACCGCGATCCGCATCCTGGCGACGTTGATGAAACCCGACTCCGGCAGAGCCACCGTCGGGGGCTTCGACGTCGTCACCGACCCGGTGCGGGTCCGCAGCCTGATCGGGTTGACCGGGCAGTACGCCTCGGTCGACGAGGACCTCAACGGCATCGAGAACCTGATGCTCATCAGCCGGCTCTACGGCCTGTCCCGGGCCCACGCCAAGACGCGGGCCACCGAGCTGATCGAGCGGTTCGAGCTGACGCCCGCGGCCAAGCGGCCGATCCGGACGTACTCGGGCGGCATGCGGCGGCGGATCGACCTGGCCGCCAGCCTCGTCGGCCGGCCCGAGGTGCTCTACCTCGACGAGCCCACCACCGGGCTCGACCCGCACGCCCGCAACGAGGTCTGGGACGTCGTCCGCAACCTCGTCGCCGAGGGCGCGACGGTGCTGCTGACCACGCAGTACCTCGAAGAGGCCGACCAGCTGGCCGACAAGATCACCGTGTTCGACCACGGCCGCGTCGTGGCCGACGGCCGCGCCGACGAGCTCAAGCGCCGCGTCGGCGGGCAGACGCTGCAGGTCCGGCCGACCCAGCTGTCCGACATGGACGCCGTCCACCGGATCCTCGGCGACCTGTCCGGCGTCAAGCCGACCCGGGACGACGCCAGCGGGCTGCTGACCGCGCCGGTCAACGACCCGGTGCTGCTGTCCACCCTGGTCCGCAAGCTGGACGAAGCCGGGATCACCGCGGACGAGCTGGCGCTGCGGCTGCCCAGCCTCGACGAGGTGTTCCTCGCCCTGACCGGGCACACCGCCGACGAGCCGACCGAAGACACCACCCGCGACCTCGAAGGGAGCCTGGCATGACGACGCTGGCGCTCGACCGCCCGGCCCCGCCGCGGCACATCAGCCCCGCCAAGGGTTTCCAGCACGCGCTTTCGCTGGCCTGGCGCGGCGTCCTGAAGATCCGCAAGAACCCGGAACAGCTGGCCGACGTCACGCTGATGCCGATCATCTTCCTGGTCATGTTCGTCTACCTGTTCGGTGGCGCGCTGTCCGGGTCGACCGACGCGTACCTGCAGATGGTCGTGCCGGGCATCATGGTGATGAACATCCTGCAGGCCTGCCTCACGGTCGGCACGAACCTCAACACCGACATCACCAAGGGCGTCTTCGACCGGTTCCGCAGCATGCCGATCGCCCGGTCGGCACCGCTGATCGGCGCGGTGCTGGCCGACATCGTCCGCTACGTGGTCTGCCTGACCGTGCTGATGGTCGTGGCGACGATCATGGGCTACCGGATCGCCACCAGCCCCGGCGAGTTCGCCGTGGCGATCCTGCTCGCGCTGGCGTTCGGGCTGTGCTTCTGCTGGGGCTCGGTGTTCGTCGGCATGGTGATGAAGTCACCGGGCGCGGCGACGGCGCTGATGTTCGTCTTCATCATGCCGCTGACGTTCGGCAGCAACGTGTTCGTCAGCACCAGCACCATGCCGGGCTGGTTGAAGGCGTGGGCGGACATCAGCCCGGTGAGCCTGATGGCGAACGCGCTGCGCGGCCTGATGAACGGCGGCGCCGTCGCCGGTCCGCTGGCCGGGGCGCTCGCCTGGATGGCCGGTGCCGTGATCGTGTTCTTCCCGCTGGCCACCTGGGCCTACCGCCGGCGGGTCTGAGGCGCGGGGGCACGGGGGTGTCCCGCGCCAGGGGGAGGTCGTGAGTGAGAAACAGTGTTCTAACACTGTTTCTCACTCACGACCATTTGCGGTAGGGGTCTTCAGCCCGGCGATGGCGTCCTCTTTGGACATCGCGCGAGCCTCGGCGATCAGCTCCTCGTACCGCGCGTCGGAAAGCTCCGCGCGCAGCTGGGCGATCAGCTCGCGCACCTCCGGGCTGCCGAGGTCGAACCGGCCTCGGATCAGCGCCGACGCGCCCAGCATGCGGGCCGCCTCCACCGGCCGGCCCTGCTGGTGGCGCACGAGGGCCAGCAGCTCCACCGCGCCGGCGAGGTCCGGCATGTCACCGCGGTCGCCGGTCGCGGAGATGGCCTTGGTCAAGTGCGCCTCGGCCGCGTCCGGCCGGTGCTCGGCCAGCGCGAGCCGCCCTTCGAACGCGCCGACCCACTCCTCGCCCATGCCCTCGGGGAAGGCGACTTCCCACGTCAGCGCCCGGAGCTGGGTGAGCGCCGCGCGCGCTTCGGCCAGCTGCCCGCCGCGCAGGCACAACTCGATCCGGCCGAACATCAGGAACGCCCGCTGCTGGGGGTTCTCGTTCCCCCGCCCGTAGCGCTCGGCGGCCTCCTGGTCACGCCACGCGCCCTCGAGGTCCCCGAGGCGGGCACGCTCGACGGCCAGGCGCCACCAGTGCTGCACGACGTCCTCGTGCGACCGCAGCTCCATCGACAGCGCCAGCCCTTGCTGGTACACCTCGATCGCGCTCTCGCCCGAGCCGGCCTGGGACAGCGCGTTCGCCTTGAAGCTCAACGTCATCGCCGTGCCCCAGCGGTCGCCGACCTCGCGGAACCCCGCGTACGCGCGGTCACGGGCCCGGTCCGCGCCCTCGACGTCCCCGGTGTCGTCGAGCAGGAAGCTCTCCACCCAGTGGCCGCCCGAGCGGATCCAGGTGTCGTCGTCGGCCTGCGCGCGGTGCACCTCCCGCATCGCCAGCTCGCGGTCGCCGCCGAGGAAGGCCAGCATCGGCAGCGCCACGGCCAGGCCCGGGTACTTCCCCACGGCACCGGTGCGGACGCACTCGTCGACCAGCTCGTGGACGCCTTCGAGCGGGAGCCGGGACGGCACCTGGTGGAACAGCCGCGCGATCGCGCGGTAGGCCGCGTTGACGTCCGGCGGCAGCCGGTCGCCGAAGGCGAGCACCGCGTCGATGAACTCCTCGGCCCGCTCGCCCTGCCCGAGAATGGTGAAGTACCAGAACATCCCGTTGAGCAACCGCACCGAAGTGTCCACATCGGACATCTCGATGGCCGTGCGCAGGGCGCCGGTCAGGTTGGCCGACTCCGCCTCGTAGACGTCGATCGCGGACAGCTGCTCGCCGGTGCGCAGCAACGGTTCCGCCCATTCGGCCAGGCCGACGTAGTAGCGGGCCATCGCACGCTGGAACGCGGCCTGCTCGCCGGACTCGGCGAGCCGCTCGCCGGCGTAGGCCCGCAGGGTCTCCAGCATCCGGTACCGCGGCTCGCCACCGCGGTTCACGGTGTCCACGATGGACTTCTCGACGAGCGTGCCGAGCACGTACGGGACGTCGGCGGCGGGCAGCAGCTCGTCCGCGCAGACCCGCTCGACGGCGTCCATCGGCGCACCGCTGGGGAACACCGCGAGCCGCCGCGCGAGCACCAGCTCCGGTTCGGTGAGCAGGTCCCAGCTCCACTCGACGACGGCGCGCAGCGTCCGCTGCCGCGGCAGCGCGGTGCGGCTGCCCGAGGTCAGCAGCCGGAACCGGTCGTCGAGCCTGGCGGCGATCTGGGCCGGCGTCATCGACCGCAGCCGCGCGGCGGCCAGCTCCAGCGCGAGCGGCATCCCGTCCAGCCGGCGGCAGATCTGCCCGACGTCGTCCACAGTGGACTCGTCGAGCACGAAGTCCGGGCGGACCGCGCTCGCGCGGTCGAGGAACAGCCGCGTCGAGTCCAGCTCGGCGGCTTCGGCGGGCGCCGCGCGTTCGGCCGGCACGGGCAGCGGCCCGAGCGGGCACAGCGCCTCGCCGGTGATGGCCAGCGGCTCCCGGCTGGTCGCGAGGATCCGCAGCCCGGGCGCCCGGCTCAGCAGCTCGTCGGCCAGCGTCGCGGCCGCGTCGATGACGTGCTCGCAGTTGTCCAGCACCAGCAGCGCTTCCCCGCCGGCCAGCACCTCGACGGCGTGGCCGAGCAGGTCCGGCCGCCGCCGCACCTCGGTGTCGGCGCTGCGGATGTCCCGCACCTCCAGCGCGCCGGCCACCGCGCCGACGACGTCGCCCGGGTCGCGGACGCCGGCCAGCGGCACGAACCACACGCGCCCGCGGGCGTGCGCCGGGTGCCGTGACGCGGACTCGGTGGCCAGCCGGGTCTTGCCCGCCCCGCCCGGGCCGATCAGGGTGACCAGCCGGGCGCCACCGAGCAGCTCGGCCAGCAGCTTGAGCTCGTCGTCGCGGCCGATGAACGTGGTCAGCCGGGTCGGCAGCCGGTCGGTCACCGGGGCCGGCGGCGCGAACTCGCCGCGCAGTGCGGCGAGGTGGATCTCCTGCAGCTCGGCCGAGGGGTCGACGCCGAGCTGGTCGGCCAGGGTGCGGCGGATCCCGGTGTAGACGCCCAGCGCCTCCGACTGCCGCCCGGCCGCGCAGAGCGCCCGGATCCGCAGCCCGGCCAGCCGTTCGCGCAGCGGGTCGGCGTCGGCCGCGGCGGCCAGGTCGGCGAGGACCCCGGCGTGCTCGCCCAGCCGGATCAGCGCTTCGAACCGGTCTTCGATCGCCTCGGCCCGCAGGTCGGTGAGGCGGCGGGCGGGCGCGGGCGCGAACGGCGCGTCGAGGACGTCGGCGAGCGCACCGCCCTGCCAGAGCGCGAGGGCTTCAGTCAGCAGCTCGGCCGCGTGCGCGTCCCGGCCCGCGGCGAGCTCCCGGCGGCCGCCGGCGGCGAGCCGTTCGAAGCGTTCGGCGTCGACGTCTTCACGGGCCACGGCGAGCCGGTAGCCGCCCGGGCCCGACTCGACGGCCACCGGCAGCGCCTTGCGCAGCCGCGAGACCAGCGACTGCAGCGCGTTGGCGGCGTCGGCCGGCGGTTCGGCACCCCAGAGACCGTCGACGAGCGCGTCGGCCGGGACCGCGCGCCCGGCGTCCAGCGCGAGCCTGGCCAGGAGCATGCGGAGGCGGGCCCCGCCGATGTCGATCGGCGTGCCTTCGTCATCGGTCGCCCGCAACGGGCCCAGCAGCGCGACGCGCATGCGTCCAGCTTTCCAGACCGCACCCGGGCGCCGGGGGCGGATGGCCGGACCGGCACCGACGGAAGTGTTGACTTTCCGGACAAATACGACGTCAGACCGCCCGGCGGCACGTTCGTGGCGATACGTTGCGATTCCACGTCCACCCCCAGACAGGAGCGTTCATGAGGGGACAGAAACCGGTCGTGCTCGCCGCCGCGCTGCTCACCGGCATCTGCTTGAGCAGCGGGGTCGCCGCCGCCGGGAACGACTGGGGCGCGAAGCCGGGCAGCGACGGCGCCGGCGACAGCTACTACCCGCAGGACGGCAACGGCGGCTACGACGTCGCCGACTACAACCTGAAGGTGAGCTACGACCCCGCGTCGCACCAGCTCAAGGGCGCGCAGGACATCTCCGCCCGGGCCACGCAGTCGCTCAGCTCGTTCAACCTCGACTTCCGCGGCCTGACCGTCGACTCGGTGAAGGTCGACGGCCGCGGCGCGAAGTTCAGCCGGACCGGCGACCACGAGCTGGTCGTCACGCCGTCGCGGTCGCTGCGGCGCGGCGAGCACTTCGAGGTCAAGATCGACTACCACGGGGTGCCCGCGCCGATCAACGACCCGTCGCTCGGCAACAACGGCTGGCAGTACGCCCAGGCGGGCGGCGCGTTCGTCGCCGGCGAGCCGAAGTCGGCCACGACCTGGTACCCGGTCAACGACACCCCGCTCGACAAGGCCACGTTCCACCTCGCGATCACCGTGCCCGACGAGTGGGGTGTGATCGCCAACGGCCGCGAGAAGCCGTCGTTCAAGGCACCGGGCGGCACCACGCACGTCTGGGCCGAGGAAACGCCGATCGTGCCGTACATGACGACGGTCGCGATCGACAAGTGGACCTTCGACCGGCAGAAGCGCAAGGACGGCACCCCGGTCGTCAGCGCGTTCGCCCCGGGCGTCCCCGACTCGACGAAGCAGGCCGAGGCGCGGCTGCCGGAGATCCTCGACTTCCTCGAGTCGAAGTTCGGCAAGTACCCGATCGACGCGGCGGGCGGCATCTTCCTCAACGAGCAGATCGGCTTCTCGCTGGAGACGATGAGCCGGCCGATCTACTCCGCAGGCTGGGCCGGCACGGTCCCGACGATCGTCCACGAGAACGCCCACCAGTGGTACGGCGACTCGGTGGCCGTTTCGCACTGGCGCGACGTCTGCCTCAACGAGTGCTTCGCGTCGTACGCGACGTGGCTCTGGGACGAGGGCAAGGAGGGCGTCGACCTGAACAAGCAGTACGCGGACGACGTCAAGAAGGCTTCCGCGAACTTCTGGAACGGCAAGCTGTACGACATGGGCGCCGGCAACGAGTTCACGTACGTGTACTCGAAGGGCCCGATGATGCTGCACGCGCTGCGCAACTACGTCGGGCAGGCCGCGTTCGACCGGGTCCTCAGGACCTGGCCGTCGCTGCACCGGGACGGGAACGCGAGCATGCAGGAGTTCCAGCAGTACACCGAGAAGGTCGCGCACAAGAACCTCCAGGGGTTCTTCGACGCCTGGGTGTACGGGGCCGGTAAGCCCGCCGACCAGTACCTCTTCCCTGGTGGCCTGAAGCCCGCCGCCTGAGTTGATCCCTTCGTGAAGGCCACCCCGCGTCGTAGGGTGGCCTTCACGGCGTTTCGGGAGGGTGCATGGCCAGGGTGCTGATGACGGGGTTCGCGCCGTTCGGCGGCGAGCCGGTGAACCCGTCGTGGCAGGCGGTTTCGCTGCTCGGCGCGCGCCGGGACGACATCGCCGCGGTGGAGCTGCCGTGCGAGTTCGCCGCGTCGCTGCCCACTTTGCGACGCGCGGTGGAGGAGCACCGGCCGTCGCTGGTGGTGTGCGTGGGCCAGGCGGGCGGCCGCCCCGACGTGACGCCGGAGCGCGTCGCGGTCAACCTGATCGACGCCCGCATCCCCGACAACGCGGGCGCGCGGCCGGTGGACGTCCCGGTGGTCCCGGACGGACCGGCGGCGTACTTCACGACGTTGCCGGTGAAGGCGTGCGTGGCGGCGATCCGCGCGGCGGGCGTGCCGGCTTCGGTGTCCCACACCGCCGGGACGTACGTGTGCAACCAGGTCTTCTACGGGCTGATGCACCTGCTCTCGGCCCGGCCGGACGTGCGCGGCGGGTTCGTGCACGTCCCGTTCAGCCCCGAACAGGTGGCGGCGTCCGGCAAGGCGGTGCCGTCGCTGGGGGTCGACCGCATCGCCGACGCGCTGGAAGCGCTGGTGGACACGGCTTTGCGGACGACGACGGACCTCGCGGTCAGCGCGGGCGCGGAGCATTGACCACGCTGCAGGCCGATCCGCGGGCGCTCGTCGCGGCGAGCGTGACGAGCGCGCTCGGCGGCGCCGCCACCGGCTGGTTCTGGGTCGCGGTGTCCGGCAGCTACGAGCAGATGTGCGCGGACGCCATCGAGGGCTTCTGCATGTTCGGGCAGTGGTTCCTCGGCTTGCTCGTCTTCTGGGCGACCATGGCCGGCTCGGCGTTGATCGCGCTGCTCCTGGTGAGCGTGACACGGATCCGGCCCCAGCTGCCGGTGGTGCTGACCGCGATGCTGGCGCCGTTGGCCTTCCTGGTCGTCTTCAACGTGACCGAAGCGCTCGGCGGCTACCGGATCCCGCTGCTGGCGGCGGTTTCCGTGCTGCTGCAGCTGGTGGTGGCCTGGCCCGCGCGGATCCGGTTCGTCCGCGGCTAACCGCCGCGGCCGGTGAGCTCCACGAACGCCGACGGGCCCGGGACGTTGTGGTGGACCGTCAGGTCTGCCACCCGATCGCCGCTCCACGCCGGGGTGAAGCTCACGACCAGGGTGCAGCGCCTGCCCGGCGCCACCTCGGCGCTGACGCACGCGCTCGCGTCCACCGCGAACTCCTCGCTGTCCAGGTCGGTCCCGCTCACCCGCAGCGGGGCCGCGCCGACGCTGCGGACCGCCACCGTGCAGGTCGTCGTCGTGTGCACCGGTGTCGTGCCGCAGGCGACCGACTGCGGGACCAGCAGCGCCGCCGGGTCCCCGGCCGGCACCACCGGGAACGTCGCCGGGCGGCCGCGAACGACGTCGAGCACCGTCACCCCGGTGACGGTCAGGACCAAAGCGCCCACGGCCAGCAGCACGATCGCGATCGCCTTGATCCCGCGGGCCGCGCTGCCGTCCTTGGCGGTGAACCCGCCGGCCGCCAGCACGGTGACGACCAGCGTCGAAACCAGTGTCGCGTCCGGGCCGGCGCCGATCGCCGCCGGGACGAGCGCGCCGAGCAGCGACGCCGCGACCGTGACGCCGAACCCGGTCCAGGAGAAGCGTTTCGCTTCGCGCAGCTGCCGCCGCACGCTCGGCGCGCGAGGCTTCGTGACGGTGCTCATGCAGGTAAGAGCGCCGGCCACCCCGGGCAGGTACGAGGTTCGCCCGTTCGGCGGTACGGCGACGCGCCGGTGATCTGCGGCACACCGCTCGCGAATCCCTCCGCCGGACAGCTGAACGGTGTTTACATGATCGAATGGCCGACCACCCGGCGAAACCGGACCGCGATGCGCTCCTGGGCGAGCTGTCCGCGCTGTCGTCGACGGCGACGTCCGCCGACGGCGCCGTCTCGCTCTCGGTCAACACCGACGGCGTGCTGACCCAGCTTCAGCTCACCGACGCCGTGTCGCGGATGTCGCCGGACGAGATCGCCGACGCCGTCCTGCGCACCTACGTCGAGGCGCAGCGCGACTCGGCGAAGCGGACCGGGCAACTGCTGGCGCCCTTGGGCAGCGGTGGCTACCTGATGGACCGGCTGCGCTGGCGGATGCGGTTCGAACCGGCGCCGCCGCCTGCCATCCCCCGACACGAAGAGCGGACCGGCGCGGTGCTGAAGAACCGTTCGACCGAAGCACCGGCCGTCGCACCGCCGCCGGGCCCGGTGACGGACGAGGACTTCTACCGCCAGGGCCCGCGGATGGACCAGGCCTGGTGAGCCGTCAGGCCGGTTTGAGCTCTCCGGTGAAGTAGGCGACGAGGTCCGGGGTCCGGCGCCCGCGGTCGATCGAGACGTAGAGCCCGGCCGCCCGGCGGTCGTCGGCGCCGAAGAGCACGATCCCCGTGGCGCTGCCGACCCCGGCGACGTACCGGCCGTGCAGCCCGCCGCCGTCCCAGGTGCCGCGCTCGACGGTGCCGTCGCCCATCTGCAGCTTCGCGCCCGCCTCGATCTCGTCGACGGTCACGCCCTGGTAGTAGCTCACGGCGGCGCCCTGGCCGAACCCGCAGGTGACGGCCGTCTGGGCGTGCACCAACCGGGCCACGGAGTCGGCGGTCCGGCAGGTGGCGCGGTCCGGGACGGTGCCGGCCAGCGAGCGCAGGCACGGGGTGAACCCGGCCTGGTCGCGCTGAGCCGTGGTCGTGCAGTCCACAGTGGACTCAGCGGCGGAGCCGCTCGTGGTGACCAGCACGACGACCGTCACCACGACGGCGACGACCACGAGCACGGCGAGCGCGATTAGCCACGGCTTCGTGGTCTTCTTCGGCTCCGGCGACGGCGGCGCGTACCGAGGAGGCGGTTGCTGCTGCCAGGGCTGCGGCCGCGGCGGCGTCACGGGCGGCCGGACCGGCGCGAAGGCGGGCACGGTGAGATCGGCGGTGGTGCTGAGGGGAACGTGGTGGAGGCCGAACGCGACGGCGGTTTCGGGCTGGTCCTGCGTGGTCGGCGTGACGCCGAGCTGGCGCCCGAGCAGCGTGGCCAGCAACGGCATCCGGCTCGGCCCGCCGACGAGGTAGACGCCGCCGAGCTGCGCGGGGGTCAGGCCGGCGCGGTGGATCGTCGCGGCGAGCAGTTCGGCGCTGCGCAGCAGGCTGGGCCGCACGAGCGCTTCGAGCTCGTCGCGGCTGACCAGGACGTCACCGAACGGCTCGGGCATCGGCACGTGGGTCTGGGTGTGGCGGGAAAGACTTTCCTTGGCGTCACGGACATCCTGCAGCAACGCGCGCCGGGTGCGGCGGTCGGCGGTGGACTGCGGACGCAGAAGCCGTTGCCACTGCGCGGGATCGGCGTGCGAGACCGAGCGGCCGATGTGCACGAGCAGCGCCTGGTCGATGTCGAGGCTGCCGAGGTCGGGCAGGCCCCCTTCGGCGAGCACGGCGAAGCCCTGCCGGGAAACGCCGACGACGGCGCAGTCGAAGGTGCCGGCGCCGAGGTCGTAGACGCCGATGGGGCCGGTGTTGCGATGGCCGATGCTCGCGTAGTGCGCGGCCGCCGCCACGGGCTCGGGTACCAGCCGGACATCACCGAACCCGGCTTTGGCTGCGGCGGTGCGGATCGCGTCCTGCCGGGTGGCACCCCAGCCGGCGGGGTGCGAGATCCGCGTCTGCCCGGGCGGCCGGCCGAGCTGCCGTTCGGCTTCCTCCCCGACCCTGCGCAGGACGGCGGCGAAGGCGTCGGTGACCTCCACTGTGGAATCGCCGAGCCGCAGGGTGCCTTCGTCGATGCGCCGCTTGGGGTTGGGCTCGAACCGGCTGGGATCGAGCCGCGCCCGCCGTTCGGCATCCTGCCCGACCACGAGCAGGCCGTCATCGTTGACGAAGACGGCGGAGGACATGGTGACGGACCCATCGACCTCGACGGCCCGCGGCCCGCGCCCGAAGGCGGAGAGGACAGCGACGGTGCTGGAGGTCCCGAAGTCGATCGACAGCACGTCCACGCGGATACCCTCCCAAGCTCCGCCCGGCATCGTCTCACGGACCCCGACCCGGCTTTCGGTGCGTCGGACACAAGCAAAAAGGGCGGCTCCCCTTCCGGGGAACCGCCCTTCCTACGAACCACTCAGCCGATCACTCGTTCTCGGCTTCGCCGCCCTGCTCTTCGTGGCCCGCGCCGATGCTGACCGGCGGGGCGTCCGGGACCGACGACGGCTTGCGCTCACCGCGGAAGGTGAACCGGGCCTGGTCGTCCTTGTCCTCGGGGTTGCCGCTCCAGCCCTCGACGTCGACCAGGATGATCTGGCTGGGCTCGACCTCGCCGAAGAGGATCTTCTCCGACAGCTGGTCCTCGATCTCGCGCTGAATCGTGCGACGCAGCGGCCGCGCGCCCAGCACCGGGTCGAAGCCGCGCTTGGCCAGCAGGGCCTTGGCCTTCGCCGTCAGCTCCAGCTCCATGTCCTTGGCCTTGAGCTGCTTCTCCACGCGGCCGATCATCAGGTCGACCATCATGATGATCTGGTCCTGCGTCAGCTGGTGGAACACGATGATGTCATCGATCCGGTTCAGGAACTCCGGGCGGAAATGCTTCTTCATTTCCTCGTTGACCTTCTGCTTCATCTTCTCGTACCGGGTGCCGGTGTCGTTGGACCCGGCGAACCCGAGCGAGACGGACTTCGAGATGTCCGACGTGCCCAGGTTGGACGTGAAGATGAGGACCGTGTTCTTGAAGTCGACCGTGCGACCCTGACCATCGGTCAGGCGGCCGTCTTCCAGCACCTGCAGCAGCGTGTTGTAGATCTCCTGGTGCGCCTTCTCGATCTCGTCGAACAGGACCACCGAGAACGGCTTGCGACGCACCTTCTCCGTCAGCTGGCCACCCTCTTCGTAGCCCACGTAGCCCGGAGGGGCACCGAAGAGCCGCGACGCGGTGTAGCGGTCGTGGAACTCGCCCATGTCGATCTGGATGAGCGCGTCGTCCTCGCCGAACAGGAACGCCGCCAGCGCCTTCGACAGCTCGGTCTTACCGACACCGGACGGGCCGGCGAAGATGAACGAGCCCGACGGGCGCTTCGGGTCCTTCAGACCGGCACGCGTACGGCGGATCGCCTGCGAGACGGCCTTGACCGCGTCCTCCTGGCCGATGATGCGCTTGTGGAGCTCGTCCTCCATGCGCAGCAGCCGGGTGGTCTCCTCCTCGGTCAGCTTGAACACCGGGATACCGGTCCAGTTGGCCAGCACCTCCGCGATCTGCTCGTCGTCGACCTCGGCGACGACGTCGAGGTCGCCGTCCTTCCACTGCTTCTCCCGCTCGCCCTTCTGGCCGAGGAGGGTCTTCTCCTCGTCACGCAGGCGGGCGGCCCGCTCGAAGTCCTGCGCGTCGATCGCGGACTCCTTGTCGCGGCGGACGTTCGCGATCTTCTCGTCGAACTCGCGCAGGTCCGGCGGCGCGGTCATCCGGCGGATGCGCATCCGGGCGCCGGCCTCGTCGATCAGGTCGATCGCCTTGTCCGGGAGGAACCGGTCGTTGATGTACCGGTCCGCCAGGGTCGCGGCGGCGACCAGCGCCGAGTCGGTGATCGAGACGCGGTGGTGCGCCTCGTACCGGTCGCGCAGGCCCTTGAGGATCTCGATCGTGTGCTCCAGCGACGGCTCGCCGACCTGGATCGGCTGGAACCGGCGCTCGAGGGCGGCGTCCTTCTCGATGTACTTGCGGTACTCCTCGAGCGTGGTCGCGCCGATCGTCTGCAGCTCACCGCGGGCGAGCATCGGCTTCAGGATCGAAGCCGCGTCGATCGCACCCTCGGCGGCACCCGCCCCGACCAGCGTGTGCAGCTCGTCGATGAACAGGATGATGTCGCCGCGGGTCTTGATCTCCTTGAGCACCTTCTTCAGGCGCTCTTCGAAGTCACCGCGGTAGCGGGAGCCGGCGACCAGGGAGCCCAGGTCCAGCGTGTAGAGCTGCTTGTCCTTGAGCGTCTCGGGCACCTCGCCCTTGACGATGCTCTGCGCGAGACCCTCGACGACGGCGGTCTTGCCGACGCCGGGCTCGCCGATGAGCACCGGGTTGTTCTTGGTCCGGCGGGACAGGACCTGCATGACCCGCTCGATCTCCTTGCCGCGCCCGATGACCGGGTCGAGCTTGCCCTCGCGGGCGAGCACGGTCATGTTGCGGCCGAACTGGTCCAGCACCAGCGACGACGACGGGGTGCCTTCACCACGGCCGCCGGAACCGGTTTCGGTGGACTCCTTGCCCTGGTAGCCCGAGAGCAGCTGCAGCACCTGCTGGCGGACGCGGTTCAGGTCCGCACCCAGCTTGACCAGCACCTGCGCGGCGACGCCTTCGCCCTCGCGGATCAGGCCCAGCAGGATGTGCTCGGTACCGATGTAGTTGTGGCCGAGCTGCAGCGCTTCGCGCAGCGACAGCTCCAGCACCTTCTTCGCCCGCGGCGTGAACGGGATGTGCCCGCTCGGCGCCTGCTGGCCCTGGCCGATGATCTCTTCGACCTGCTGGCGCACGCCCTCCAGGGCGATGCCCAGCGACTCCAGCGCCTTGGCGGCGACACCCTCACCCTCGTGGATCAGACCCAGGAGGATGTGCTCGGTGCCGATGTAGTTGTGGTTGAGCATCCTGGCCTCTTCTTGAGCCAGGACGACCACCCGCCTCGCGCGGTCGGTGAACCTCTCAAACATGTGCACTCCCTCGACTGCTGCGCCGGCGGCCCGTTTCCATCGTGCTTTCACCGCGATGGATTCAGCACCGTGAGACCACTCTAGTAGCCAAGCGGTCGCGCTGGCGTACCACTACGGCTGTTCTGGGTCTTTCCCGCACCCGGACGTGGGGTCTTCCGGGTGCTTCCATCATCAGGTTGCCCTGCACCTTTACGTCAAGCCCAACGTGCGAGTGGCCACTCGGATTCCGCCATCCGCGCGGTGTCCGCTCACCGCGAACAGGTCCGCAACCTGGGAGTGACCGGGGCGACAGCCACCCGATCGGCGGAGTCCTGTTAGGTTAGGCAGACCTAAGGAGGACGTCGTTGACCCAGCCGAGCACCCGCGAGACGGACGTCCTCGCGCCCTCCCTGCGACGGCTCGACCTGCGGCGGGACGTCCCCGAAGGCTGGATCCGCTGCTCGACGGCCCTGGCCTGGTCCTTCGACGAGTGGCGCACACGGCTGGCCGGTTGGCTGGCGCGCGAGTACGGCGAGGCGCCACCCAGGACCGTCGACGCGTACCTGGTCGCGTGGTACCTGCACATCCCGGCCCAGGTGGGCGCGCTGCTGCTGCACCACGAGCGGCGGGTGCCTTCACTCCGCCCCGAAGACCTGGCGTTCCGCGTCGGAGCGGGTCAGCCGTACCCGGACGACCTGGCGGTGCTCGCCGACGGGTTCTGCTGCCTGCCGACCGACCCGGCCTCGGCGGCGCCCGGAGCGACGGTGGTCCGCGACGAGCGAGCCCTGGCGGCGGTCCTCCGGGCCCGCTACACGGCCCACGCGGCCCGGTTCGTCCAGGCCTACGGGCCCCAAAGCCGCTTCGGCCGCCGCACCCTCTGGGCCGCGGCGACCGACGCGCTGGAGAACGCCCTGTGGGGAGCCGGCCGAGCGGGCGGCACCCCGGAGGCGGAGGGGGCGGGCGTCGCGGACGCGGCCCTGGTGCTCGACTCGCGGTACCCGCCGCTGACGTCGGCGTCGACGTTGCACTGGGTGGACGGAGGGTGGACGCGGCGGAGGGAGAGCTGCTGCTTCTCGTACTTGCTCCCGGCAGAGCCGGAGTGCGACGGCTGCCCGCGCACCTGTGCCCGGTAGCCGGCTGGCGAGGACAGCCCCCGCCTCACCGGACAGTCCCCGCCCCTCCCAGGGGGGCGACCCCGACTCCATTCTATCGGCGACCTGCGACAAACCCGCCGGATCGCCACTCAAGCGCCGAAGCTGTCCACATCCCAGCCGGCCTGTGGACAACCCTCAGCGAGAGCGCGTCCACCGCGGGTCCCGCCCCGAGGCCCCCAGCGCCCGCTCCAGCACCGGGGCGTCCGCGGGTACCGCCACCGCCGGCCCGTAGACCCCCATCGAGCGCGCCTGCTCGCCCATGGCCACCGCGGACTCGTACACCGCCGTCGCCGCCTCGGGGGCGCAGCGGAGCTCCTGGCCGCTCGCCCGGGCCAGGTCCCAGCCGTGCAGAACGAATTCGCCCAGCACCATGTCGCCGACCACCGGCGCCGGGAGGCGGGTCGTCCCCAGCGCCGTCATGCCCGTCCACGCCGATGGCGTCCCGAACACGTCCACGAGCGTCTCCGTCTGCTTCTCCAGCGCCGCCCGCCAATCCTCGGTGACGACTTCGGCCGCCGACGGAGATGGCGGCTCCTCGCGGCGTCCCGCGGCGACCAGCCACGGGCCCCAATACAGAAGGTGGTTCAGCAGCCCGCGGACGTCGTAGCCGGCGCACGGCGTCGGGGCGGACAGGTCGGCCACGGCGTGGGCGACCCGCAGGAACTCGGCCGCGGCGGGCCGCATCAGCTCGGCAGTCATCCCGCGATCCAATCCGCCCGCCGGCGCAGCCGTCTTGAAAGAACGCGACAGCTACCGTGGACGCCGTGGGCGAGCACCGGATCCCGCGCGGCATCGTGGCCGAGGCCACCGCGCGCACGATGTTCACGCTGACCAGGCATCCGCCCGCCCCCGAGCTGGCGGACCTCGTCGAATACCACTGGGTGCTGCGCTGGGACCTGCGCGGCAAACCACCCCACGAACAGCGCGTCCTGCCGAACCTCGCGGTGCACGCGGCGTTCTTCCCCGGTGCGTCCGGCGTGTACGGCCCGGCCCACGACGTCTTTTCCCACCGCCTCGAAGGCCGCGTCCAAGGCTTGGGTGTGCGTTTCCGGCCCGGGTGCTTCCGCGCGTTCCTCGGCGGCCCGGTGAGTGACATCACCGACCGCGCTGTCCCGCTCGCCGACGTTTTCGGTCCGACGGCGATCGAAGCCGCGGAATCGGTGCGGACCGCCACCGATGACGTGCAAATGGTCCGCGCGATCGACAACTTGCTGATCGCAAAACCCACCAGCCTGTCGACGTCCGCGCGACGCGCCGCCGAGGCCGTGGAATCAATCGCACGCGATCCGGGAATTACCCGGGTGGCGCAACTGTGCGCGGATACTGGACTAACCACCCGGTCCGTGCAGCGGTTGTTCACCGAACACGTCGGCTGCACACCCAAGTGGGCGATCCGGATATACCGCCTCAACGACGCGGCACAGCGGATCGCCGCGGAAGGGGATCCGGATTACGCCGGTCTGGCGGTTCGACTGGGCTATAGCGACCAGTCGCACTTCATCCGCGATTTTCACACCGTGACGGGTCAACCGCCGGCCGAGTACGCCCGCACGACCCGGGCGGACCGCGAACACGCACCGGACAACGATCGGACATGAAGAAAGCCGCCGGGCGAATTCGCCCGGCGGCTTCGACTGAAACCCCGCGTGGAGGAGTTCCCGGCCCCGCCCGGTGACCTGCGGACACCGGGTGAGAGGCGAAGGATCCTCAGTTCTTCTTGTGGTACGCCTCGACGACCTCGGACGGGATCCGGCCCCGGTCCGAAACGGCGTAACCGTTCTTGCGCGCCCACGACCGAATGGCCTGGTTCTGCTCACGGTCGACAGCGGCCGGCCGGGCCGAGCCCTTGCCCGCGACCGGGCGAACCGAAGCGCGCTTGCGGCCACCCGCGCGACGCGCGTGCTCGACATACTGGGCGAGGGCGTCCCGCAGCTCCTCGGCGTTATCCGAGGAGAGGTCGATCTGGTAGCTCACGCCGTCCAAACCGAACTCGACGGTCTCTTCCGCCTCACTGCCGTCGAGGTCGTCGACCAGCGAGACGAGCACCTTCTGTGCCATCCGATTCCTCCTGCGGGGACTTGCTCAATGATCTGGTTACGGGGCGAGCCCCGGGACAGAAGTCTTTGTCTAGAACATTAGTACCCGCTTCTGGAGGACAGCGCAAATCTCATTGCGGTAAACGACACCGCCGGGTTATTCGGGACGCACGAGCGGGAAGAGGATCGTCTCCCGGATACCGAGACCGGTCAGCGCCATGAGGAGCCGGTCGATCCCCATTCCGACGCCACCGCTCGGCGGCATTCCGTACTCCAGGGCCCTCAGGAAATCCTCGTCGAGGCGCATGGCTTCGCTATCGCCCTGCGCGGCCAGCAGCGACTGTTCGGTGAGCCGTTCCCGTTCGACGACCGGATCGACCAGCTCGGAGTATCCGGTGGCGAGTTCGAATCCGCGCACGTAGAGGTCCCACTTCTCGGCCACCCCGGCCCGCGAGCGGTGCTGCCTCGTCAATGGGGACGTCTCCAGCGGAAAATCACGGACAAACGTGGGAGCGTGCAGGTGATCTCCGACGAGGTGCTCCCACAGTTCCTCGACCAGCTTCCCGTGACCCAGCTTCGGATCCACTTCCAGGCCCCTGGCCTGCGCGAATCCGTGCAGTTTGGCGGCGGGCGTCTCCGGCGTCACCTCTTCGCCGAGGGAATCGGACAACGACTCGTACATTCCGAGTGTGGTCCATTCGCCGGACAGGTCGTACTCCGAACCGTCGGGCAGGGTGATGACCTGGGTGTCCAGCACCGCTTGCGCGGCCTCCTGGATCAGCTCCCGCGTCATCACCGCATTCGTGTCGTAAGTGGCGTAGGCCTCGTAGTACTCGAGCATCGCGAACTCCGGCGAGTGCGAGGAGTCGCTGCCCTCGTTCCGGAAGTTGCGGTTGATCTCGAAGACCTTCTCGATGCCGCCGACGACGCAGCGCTTGAGGTAGAGCTCCGGCGCGATCCGCAGGAAGAGCTCCATGTCGAACGCGTTCGAGTGCGTGACGAACGGGCGGGCCGCGGCGCCGCCGTGCAGCGTCTGCAGCATCGGCGTCTCGACCTCGGTGAACCCGCGGCGGTGGAACGACTCCCGCAGCGAACGGACCACGCCGGCGCGCGTGCGCACGACGTCCCGCGCGCGCGGGCGCATGATGAGGTCGACGTAGCGCTGGCGGATCCGCGTCTCCTCGGCCAGGTCCTTGAAGGCGTTCGGCAGCGGGCGCAGCGCCTTCGACGTGATGCGCCAGGCGTCGGCCATCACGGACAGCTCGCCGCGCTTGGACGTGATGACCTCACCCTGCACGAACACGTGGTCGCCGAGGTCGACGTCGGACTTCCACGCGGCCAGCGCGTCCTCGCCGACCTTCGCCAGGCTGATCATGGCCTGCAGCTCGGTGCCGTCACCCTCGCGGAGGCTGGCGAAGCACAGCTTGCCCGTGTTGCGCAGGAACATCACCCGGCCGGTGACGCCCACGGTCTCGCCGGTGGCGGTGTCGACGGGCAGCCCTTCATGCGCGGCGCGCACCTCGGCCAGCGAGTGCGTGCGGGGTACCTCGACCGGGTAGGGATCGATACCCTCCGCGAGGATCCGGTCGCGCTTCTCCCGGCGCACCCGCATCTGCTCGGGCAGTTCGTCTTCGGCGGGCTCGCTGGTGGGAGGGGGCTTTTCGGTCATGGCCCTAGGGTACGAACCCGGCTGAGCGCTACGCCAACCGGATTACCTTTCCTTTCCGTCCATACCGCGTCGTTCGTTAGCGATCCGGCTACAGTCACGGCCGATGGCTTTCGCGGCAACGGTTGCTCGCCGCTCGAAGGTCGGCCCGCTTCCGGCCGGATCGGTAACCTGGCCCGGTGAGTGACCCCACGCACGCCCAGCGTGCTTCTTCCTTCGGCAGCCGAGCGGCCGCGTACGCCGAGCACCGGCCCGGCTACCCGCGGGAAGCGATCGAATGGGGCCTTTCGGGCGCGACCGGAACGCCGCGCCGGGTGCTCGACCTGGGTGCCGGAACGGGCAAGCTCACCCTCGGCCTGGCCGAGCTCGGACTCGACGTCACGGCGGTCGAACCCGACCCGGAAATGCGCGCCGAACTGGCGCGGACCGTGCCCGGGGCGGCGTCTCTGGAGGGCCGGGCGGAACGGATCCCGTTGCCCGACGCCGGAGTCGACGCGGTTTTCGTCGGCCAGGCGTTCCATTGGTTCGACGTGCCGGCGGCGATGACGGAGATCGCGCGCGTGCTGCGCCCGGGCGGCGTGCTGGTGCCGATGTGGAACTACGAAGACGATTCGGTGCCGTGGGTCGAGCAGTTCACCTCACTCGGCCGCGATGGGGCCCGGAAGCCGGCCCGGACGGACGATTTGCGAGAGATGGCGCACCCGGAGTTCGCCGCGTTCGAAAGCGATCGGTTTCGCCATGTGCAACGGCGGACGGCGGAGAGCCTGCTGGAAACGATCGGGACGTATTCGATGGTGATCGTCTCGGCGCCGGACGAGTCGTCGGCGATGCTGACGCGGATGCGCGAGTTCCTGTCGGCGAATCCGGCGACGGCGGACGGCGAGTTCGACCTGCCCCTGATCACCTGGGCTCTCCGCGCGCGACGCCGGTGAGACATTTTTCGTCACCACGCATTGACCTCGATCAAGCTCGAGGTTCGACACTGGTGTGATGAGCAGGAAATCACTGGGGCGGACCCTGATCTCGCTGGTGTCATTGGTGACGGCCGTGGGCCCGTACCGCGCCGACTGGAACGAAACGCACGTCAAGAACCCCGCTTGGCCACCGCACGCGAAGTTCCACAACGGCCAGACGATGAGCCTCGGGCTCGCGCTCGGGACCACCAGCCTCTGGCAGCTGTGGCGCCGCCCGACCCGGGAGAGCCTCGACGCGGGGGCGGTCCTGGCATCCCTGTACTGGCTGACGCAGATCTCCGCGCTGGCCTATCCGGGTTCGAAGGCGGTGGACCCGCCGGGGACGGCCAAGTTCCCCCAGGCCGTGGTGGCTTTCCCGGCGTTGGGCATCACCGCGCTGGGCTACCTGCTGGAGCGACGCCGGCTGGCTCGCGACTAGCCGTCAGGACCGGATGTTCCGCTCGAACACCAGCCGCAAGCCGAGCAGCGTCAAGTCCGGCACGTGCTCGGTGATCGTCTCCGACTCGCTGATCACCAGGGGCGCCAAGCCACCGGTCGCCAGGACCGCCACCGGTTCCGTGCCGTTCGGCGACAGCTCCCGGACGATCCGCCGGACCAGCCCGTCGACCTGGCCGGCGAAGCCGTACAGGATCCCCGACTGCAGGCACTCCACGGTGTTCTTCCCGATCACCGACCGCGGCGGCACCAGCTCGACCTTCCGCAACGCCGCCGCGCGCAACGCCAGCGCGTCCACCGAAATCTCGATGCCCGGCGCGAACGCCCCGCCCAGGAACTCGCCCCGGGCGGAAATGGCGTCCACGTTGGTCGACGTCCCGAAGTCGACGACCACGCACGCCGAATCGTGGAGGTGGTGCGCGGCCAGCGTGTTCATCAGCCGGTCCGCGCCCACCTCCTTCGGGTTGTCCACCAGCAGGGCCACGCCCGTGCGGACGCCCGGCTCCACCACGATCTTCGGGACCCGGTCGTAGTAGCGCGAAAGCATCACCCGCAGCTCGCGCAGCACCGCCGGCACCGTCGACAGCGCGCTGATGCCCGTCACCGCGTCCGCGTGCGGGCCCAGCAGGCCGCGCACCGTCAACGCCAGCTCGTCGGCCGTCATGCGCGCGTCCGTGCGCATGCGCCAGTCCCCGACGAGTTCGGTGCCGGAGTACAGCCCCAACACGATGTTCGTGTTGCCGACGTCGACGGTGAGCAGCAAGCGGGTCAGCTTTCCGCGTGCAGCAGCGCGTCGAGGCGGCGGGCGTCCGCCGTCTCCGCGACCGGGAACACCGCCGTCTCCTCTTCCGGCGGCAGCGTCACCGTGCCGGACAGCAGCCCCGAGCCCTCGGGCGCGTAGCCCGGATCGGCGTGCCGGTGGACGATCCGGTTGTCCGCGTCGACGAACACCACGCGTGGCTCGTACGTCGCGGCTTCGGCGTCGTCCATCTGGCCGTACGAAATGAGGATCACCAGGTCGCCCGGGTGCACCAGGTGCGCCGCGGCGCCGTTGATGCCGAGCACGCCGGTACCGCGCTCACCCTTGATGACGTAGGTCTCCAGCCGCGCGCCGTTGGTGACGTCCACAATGGACACCTGTTCCCCCGGCAGCAGGTCCGCGGCCTCCATCAGGTCCTCGTCGACCGTCACCGAGCCGACGTAGTGCAGGTCGGCCTGGGTCACGGTGACGCGGTGGATCTTCGACTTGAGCATCGTGCGGTACATAGTGGACTCCTATTCCCCTGCGTCCCGCTCCGGCTGCGCTGGGTGATCTACCGAAGCACCGAGCAACACCGGAACGTTGTCGATCAGCCGGGTACTCCCCACCCGGGCCGCGATCAACAGTCGTGCCTCACCGTCGACGGGCGCGGGCCCGAGGTCGGTTCCCCTCAACTCCAGGTAATCCACCTCGACCGCGGGCCGCGCGGCCAGGGTCTTCCACGCGGTCTCGAGGACCGCGTCGGCACCGTCGCGCCCGACGAACGCCCCCGCGGTGAGGGCGGCCGACAGGACGACGGCGTCTTCACGCTGTTCGGGCGTCAGATAGACGTTGCGCGACGACAGCGCCAGCCCGCCGCGCTCCCGCACCGTCGGCACGCCCATGACGTGCGTGTCGATGTTCAGGTCGCGCACCATCCGCTTGATCAGGACCAGCTGCTGGTAGTCCTTCTCACCGAAGAGCGCGTAGTCCGGGCGAAGCAGGTTGAACAGCTTCGCCACGACGGTGAGCACGCCGGCGAAGTGGCCGGGCCGGACAAGGCCCTCCAGCTCGTCTCCGAGCGGGCCCGGGTGCACGGTCACGACGGCGCCTTCGCCGTAGAGGGCGTCGGCGCTGGGCGTGAACGCGATTTCGACGCCGTCCTCGGTCAGCACGGCCAGATCGGCGTCGAGCGGCCGCGGGTACGCCTCGAAGTCCTCGCCCTCGCCGAACTGCAGCGGGTTGACGAAGATCGAGGTCGCCACGACGTTGTTCGGCAGCCGCTTCGCGCGGCGGATCAGCTCGCGGTGCCCGGCGTGCAGCGCGCCCATGGTCGGCACGAGCGCCAGCTTGCGGCCGACGCCGTGCAGGGCCTTGCTGACCTGGCTCATCTGCTCGGGCGACGCGAACGTGTTCAGCGTGCCGCGGCTGAATTTCGGTGTGGTCACTGGTCTTGGTGCCCTTCGGCGGGATCGTCGAGGAGTTCGGTGAGGTCCTTGGCGGCCGCGGTGTCCAGCAGCCCGGCAGCCGAGGAACGCGCCACCGTGCGCTTGGCCAGTGCGCGGTAGGCCGGCGCCACGTCCGGCGCCCGGTCCGCCAGCACCGCGAGGTGCTTGCGGACGGTACCGGTGTCGCCACGCGCGACCGGGCCCGTGAGCGCGCGGTCGCCGTGTCGGAGAACATTATCCAACGCCGCCGAAAGCAGTGGCGCCACCAGGCGTTCGGAATGCCCGATTCCCGCTTCCCGCAACATTTCCGCGCAGTCGGCGACCAGCGTCATCAGGTGGTTCGCGCCATGGGTCAACGCTGCGTGGTAGAGCGCTCGCACGGAGTCGGGGATGCGCACCGGCTCGGCCCCCATCTCGACCGCGAGGGCCTCGCCGACGCTCCACGCAGCGTCGTCGCCGGCCGCCGCCGTGACGCCGATGCTGCACGCCGCCAGCCGCTCGAGGTCCTCCTCGCGGCCGGTGAACGTCATCACCGGGTGCAGCGCCAGCGGCAGCGCGCCGGCCTCGGCGGCGGGCGCCAGCACGTCGATGCCCTGGGCGCCGGAGGTGTGCACGACGATCTGCCCGGGCCGGAGCGACCCGGTCGCGACGAGCCCGCGGACCATCCCGGCCAGCGCGTCGTCGGGGAGGGCGAGGATCACCAGGTCCGCCGCGCGGACGGTTTCGTCGGGCGGCAGCAGCGGCACGTCGGGGAGGAGGCGTTCGGCACGGGCCAGCGACGCGGCGGACAGCCCCGACGCGGCGACCACGGTGTGCCCCGCCCGGGCCAGCGCGGCGCCGAGCACACTGCCCACGCGGCCGGCGGAAACGACACCGACCGCGAGACGAGCGGGCCTATTCATGGCGTGCGCCTGTGGACGCTCATGGCGGGCAGACTCCCTCTGCTCTCGTTCCAGTCCCGTTCCGGGTACCGGACGAACGGCGCGAGACTAACTCGATTGAGCGCGTGGCGTTGAACCCGGGTGACCAGCTTCACCCGGACCGGGTCACCCTTGCGGAGCTTCCTGGGCGAGGCGCGTCGCCTCCGCCCGAGCGGCCTTCAACGTGTGCAGCAGCTCCTGCTGCCGTTGCCGGTCGACGTCGGTGGTGAGCTCCCGCCGGTCCAGGAAGGCGAGCTCGGTCACGCTCGCCTGGTAGACGGCGACGGCTTTGGCGGCCTGTTTGCCGGACTGGCGCTTCGCCTGTCGCCGCCAGGCCCGGCGGCCGGGCAGGCTGGCCAGCAGGTCGACCTCCGACGGCGCGATCCAGCGCGCCGCGGCCATGTGCGGCAGGGCGGTCGCGATGATCCGCTGCTCACGCCGTCTCTGGAGGACGACCAGGTAGACCACGCCGAGGAAGAGCGGCAACATGATCAGGAAGTAGACGGTGAGGAACTTCGACCCGCCGAGCAGCGCGGCGCTGTTCCACAGCGCGTGCAGGCAGACGGCGGCCAGGTAGCCGGCGAGCGGCGCGAGGACCTTCAGGTACTTCGTGGTGGTCCGCGCGGCGATACCGATGCCGATGCCGGTCAGCACGGCGAACAGCGGGTGCGTGAACGGCGCGAGGACACCGCGGAGGAAGAACGCCGTGATGACGCCCTGGCTGTGCCCGTCGCCGAAGCCGTAGTCGTTGAAGGCCCGGCCGAAGTAGTAGATGTTCTCGGTGAACGCGAAGCCGGCGGCGCTGAAGCCGGCGTAGACGACCCCGTCCACGACGCCGTCGAACTCGCTGGACCGGCGCCAGAGGATGAGGACGACGAAGAGCGCCTTCGCGGCCTCCTCGACGATGGGCGCGGAGACCAGGGCGGCGACGGTGTTGCCGCTGCCCTTGCCGAGCAGCTCGTCCCCGACGGCTTCGGCGGTCGTGTTGATGAGCAGCGCGGTGATCGTCGCGATGCAGGCGCCCCAGGCGAAGGCGAGCAGCAGGAACTTGGCCGGTTCGGGCTCCCAGCGGTCGACCCAGAGGAACCCGGCGACCACGCCCGCGACCGGTACGAGGGCGGCGAGGACGCCGATGGTGACGGCGAGGGGTCCGACCCGCGCCGTGGCCACGGCGAACAGGACCAGGCCGCACAAGGCGACGACCAGCAGCCCGAGCACCGGCAGCAGCACGGTGATCCGGCGAGGCCGCCGTCCGCGATCAAGTCCCGTCGCGGGCGAGAGGGTTCCGCTCACAGCCGGTCACCCTACGCAGACCGGACAGGAAGAGAAACGCCACCTGGCACACACGGCGCGTCCCGCGGCCCGGCCGGGCTCAGTCTTCCGCGCGACGGCGGCGGCGGGGCGTCGAGCCCGTGCCGCCGTTCGCCGCCAGCAGCTCGCTCACCGACCGGCCCGCCGTGTGCGAACCGCTGCCCGGTGGCGGCGGTGCCTCGGGCGACCGGTGGCCGTTGCGGGCGTGACCGTTGCTCGCGCCGTTGTGGCCGTTGCCGTTGTGACTGTTGCCGTTGTGGGCGCCGCCGTTGTGGCCGTTGCCGTTGTGCTGCTCCACGTCCGCCGGGTCGACCGGGGTCATGTTGCGGCGCGACATCGACGCCCGCTCGGCGACCATGCCTTCCCACGCCGGGGGCTCGCCGTCCGGACGACGGCGACGGCCGCCGCCCGTGGGCTCGGGGGCGGGCACCGCCGGCATCTGCTGCGACTCGTCCGGCTTGCGGCGACGGCCACCCGAGCGGCCCTGGTAGTCGCGGACCGACTCCGGGAGCGTCGGGTTCACCATCGGCGCGTCCGCCTTCGCGGCGTCGGCGGGCGCGCGGTGCGAGCCCCCGTGCCGGGAGGCCGGCTCGTCGAGGATCGGCGACATGTCCGCCCGCGAGAACTGCTCCAGCCGCGACGGACGGCGGCCGTCGGCGGCCGGGACCGGCGTGGTCGGCGGCACCACCGGGGGCAGGTTCGTGCGCGACGGCTGCCGCTGCGCCGGGCTGGTGTTCGGCACCGGTGTCGTCGGCGGGACGACCGGGGGAAGGTCGCGACGCGACGCGGAGGCGTCCCTCGGCATCGGCGGGGCCTTCGGCTCGGGCGGCTTCGGCCGGTTCGGCCGCTGCCGCTCGGCGAAGTCGTCGCGGTTCTGGAAGGCCGCGCTCAGGTCGGTCACCGGCCGGAGGTCCGACCGGGACATCTCCGACGGCTTCACCGGCGGTGCCGGGCGGGGCGGCGCGGGCCGCGGCGGCTCGGGCGCCTTGCGCGGCTCGGGGCGCGCACCGTTCGGCTGGCCGCCGACGCGGGGCAGGTCCGACCGCGACATCTCGACGCGCGGAATGTCCGGACGCGACATCTCCACCCGCGGAATGGCGGGCATCGACCGCTCGACCCGCGGAATGTCGGTCATCGACCGTTCCACGCGCGGAATGTTGGTCATCGACCGTTCCACGCGCGGAATGTCCGGGCGCGACATCTCGACGCGCGGGATGTCGGGGCGCGACATCTCCACCCGGGGGATCTCCGGCATCGACCGCTCGACGCGCGGGATGTCCGACCGCGACACCTCGCCCGGCCGCACGGCAGGGCGGGCCGGGTCGACCCGCGGCAGGTCCGAACGCGACACCTCGGCCGGCCGCATCGCCGGCCGCGACAGCTCCGCGCGGCGCGCGGGCGGCGGCTCGGGACGGCGGATCTCCGTCTTCGGCTCCGGGGCACGGCGGATCTCGGTCTTGGGGTCGGGCCGCGGCACCTGGCGCGTCGGCTCGGCGGCGGCCTCGGGACGGCGCTCGGGCTGCTTCGCGACCTCGTCCGGGTTCGGCAGCCGCATGGGCTGCGACTCGGCCTGGCGGCGGGCCGCTTCGGCGCGCAGCTCGGCGGCCTTCAGCTCGCGCTGCGCGGCGTTCAGCGCCGGATCGACGGACGGCACCGGCGGACGGCGGTCGCTCAACGGCTTCGGCCGGGCCATCTGCTGGGTGCTCTGCACGTTGACGTTCGCCGGGGCCTTCGGGGCCGGCTTGCCGCCGAAGCCCTTGCCCTTGCCGAGGCCCTTGCCGTTCGCGGGCTTCCCGTTCGACGCCTTCCGGCGGCGCTCGTCGAGCACGCGGTCGATCAGCTCGGTCGGCCGCTCACCCTGCTCGGCCGGCTTCTTCCCGGACATCAGCTGCGCCGGCTTCTTCTTCGGCGCGGGGTCGGGGATCATCCGGTTGTCGTCGGACAGCTTGCGCATCCGGGTCGCCTGCGCGGTCAGCGCGACGCGTTCGAGCAGCACCTCGCCGCCGAACAGCGACTGGAGGCTGTCGCGCAGCGCGGACACCTCGAGGCGCAGCGCCTCCAGTTCCTCGCGGCCGCGGGAGTCGGACTCGCTGCGGTTCTCCGCCTCCACCTCCAGCTCGAATTCACGCCGGGCCGCGATCTCGCGTTCCAGCTCCAGCTCGTACACAGCCTGCGCCTCGGAAACCGCGTCCTCGCTCTGTGCCGCGTGCTTGCGGTACTTCACGGCGAGAAAAGCGCCGATCAGGGCAGCCCAGAGGGCGGCGACGATCCCGAGCCGGAGATAGCGGAGATCATCGCTGAGCACCAGTGCGAGGGTGGCTCCGATGGCGAGGACGAATCCGACGACGAGCCACGGCCTGCCCAGTAGGCGGCCGCGCGAGTCGTCACCCACGCCGGTCATGCCTGACACCGTACCTGCTCGTAATCCGAACGAGACCTACTCGGTCCCGCGAGCGGTGGGAATCCAGCGCTAACCGGTCATTCCGCGCGTGCGCTCACGGTCCTGGTCGCGCGGGGTCCGGCAGCAGTGCTCGAGCCACAAACCCGCTGCTACCAGGGCCGCGGAGGACGCCACGCCGACCACGCCGGCGCGGGTGTCGAGCACCGCCGCGACGAGTTCGTCACGTCGCGGGATGAGGTACGCGAGCGCGGCCAGCCAGGCGCCGCCCATGAACGCCCCGGCGAGCGACGAAGCCTTCGCGAGGGCCACCGATCGGGCGATCCCGATCGCGGCGACGACGCGGCCGTTCTTGATCCGGGAGCGGATGGACAGCGCGAGCCCGCCCTCGACCACGGCCAGCACGGCGAAGGTGACGCCGGCGAACGTCGGCAACTGGGGCAGCGAGCCGTACGCCACCAGGAAGAGCAGGTAGCCGAGGACCAGGCCGAGCACGAAGGCCACCACCAGGTCGCGGGGCCGGGTGAAGTGCATGGTTCAACCGTACCCAGCTCGGCCACCCGAAGCTTCGCACTACCCTTGACTCTCCCCCGACTGGAGAGTTCACCATGCGTCTTGTGGGCACCACCGCGACCTTCACCATCGGCGAGCTGGCCCGGCGGACCGGCCTGCCCGTCAAGACCATCCGCTTCTACTCGGACGAGGGCCTGCTGCCCCCGACCGACCGGACGGACGCCGGCTACCGGCTCTACGACGCCGCGGCGATGGCCCGGCTCGAGCTCGTCCGCACGCTGCGGGAGCTGGGCCTCGGCCTCGTCGACGTCTCCGCGGCCTTGACGCGGTCGGCGACCGTCGGCGAGCTGGCGACCCGGCACGTCGAGGCGCTGGACGAGCAGATCCGGCGGCTGCGGCTGCGCCGGGCGGTGCTGCGCGCGGTGGCCAAGCGTGATTCCGAGCTGGAGGAAGTGAACCTGATGAACCGTCTCGCGTCGATGTCCGACGAAGAGCGCAAGCGGCTGGTCGACGAGTTCTGGGACGAGATGGTCTCCGGGCTGGAGATCAACGAGGAGTTCTACCGGCGCATGCGCGCGGGGAAGCCGGAGCTGCCCGACGATCCGTCGCCCGAGCAGCTCGAGGCCTGGATCGAGTTCGCCGAGCTGGTCCAGGACCCGGACTTCCGGGCGCTGATCCGCGGCATGAGCGAAACCCAGGCCCGGCAGATCCGCGACGGCGAGTTCGAGCAGCCGGCGGACGCCTGGCAGCAGAACTGGCCAGGCTGGGTCTCTCGCGCGGAAGCGGCCGTGACAGCCGGGGAATCGCCGACGTCGGAGGCGGGGCAAACGCTTGCGGCCGAGATCGCGGCGGCGACGGCCGGGCCGGACCAGGACCCGGCTTCAGCGGAGTTCCGCGCGGAGATGGCGGACCGGTTCGCGACGAGCGGCGACCCGCGGGCCGAACGCTATTGGCAGCTGCTGGCGATCATCAACGGCTGGCCGCCGGTCCCGACGGCCCAGCCCGCGGTGCGGTTCATGATCGAGGCGCTGCGCGGCTGACCGCACAAGAACAACAGCTCGGCGACCGGCCGGGGGTGAGGGGTAACGGACACCCCCGGTTCATCGATAGGTCATGTTCAGCGCAGCTCGAAGTCCGTGCGGCGGACCGACGCCAGGTCGTCCTCGGGGCGCGCGGCCAGCAGCGCCGCGATCGGGCCGTGCCCCGGCAGCACCGCGGCCGGCTCGATCTCCACCCACGGCACCAGCACGCTCGCGCGGTCCGGCGTCCCCGGGTGGGGCAGCAGCAGCTCCGGGTCGCCGGACGTCACGCCCTCGACGGTGACCACGTCGACGTCCAGCGTCCGCGGTCCCCAGCGCAGCTCGCGCACCCGGCCCGCGGCCCGCTCGGCCGCCTGGCCCGCGCGCAGCCACGCCCAGTGATCGCGCACCGGGTCGTCGACGACGCAGACCGCGTTCAGGAAGTCCGGCTGGTCCTCGACGCCCCACGCCTTGGTCTCGTACACGCTCGACACCGCGACCAGCGCGGGCCGCACGGCGTCGAGCGCCAGCTGCAGGAAGCCGAGCCGGTCGCCGAGGTTCGAGCCCAGCGAAAGGACGGCCCGGCTCATCGGTCGCGCCGGACCGTGACGGCCACGTCGTCGAAGGTCAGCGGGATCGGCGCGGACGGCTTGTGCACCGTCACCTCGACCGCGCGCAGCCGCTCGTCGCGCATGACCTCGTCGGCGATCTTGCCCGCGACGCTCTCGATGAGGTCGTACGGCTCGCCCGCGACGATCCCCGCCGCCAGCTCGGCCAGCTCGCCGTAGTGCAGGGTCTTGGTCAGGTCGTCCGACGCGGCGGCGGGCCCGAGGTCCAGCCACACCGTGATGTCGACGACGAACTCCTGCCCGTCCCGCTTCTCGTGCTCGAAAACGCCGTGGCGGCCGAACACCCGCAGGCCGGTCAGCGTGATCCGGTCAGACATCCGGCGAACCCTTCCACCACGCGGCGGCCACGGCGACCGCGTCCAGCGACGCCCCGACCTCGTGCACCCGCACGCCCCACGCGCCCGCGGCCGCGGCGAGCGCCGAGATGGCGGCGGTGGCGTCCTCACGGCCGTCCGGCGGACGCGGCGTACCGTCCTTTTCGGACAGCAAGCGGCCGAGAAAACGTTTGCGCGAAGCACCGACGAGCACCGGGAAACCCAGGGACAGCAGCGAATCCAGGCCGCGTAGCAACGCCCAGTCGTGCTCCGCGTTCTTCGCGAAGCCCAGCCCGGGATCCAGCACGATCGCGCTCTCGGCGACCCCCGCCGCGAGCGCTTCGTCCACTCTGGACAGCAGCTCGGCGCGGACGTCGGCCACGACATCGTCGTATTCGGCGAGCGCCTGCATGTCCCGGCTGTGCCCGCGCCAGTGCATCAGCACCCACGGCGCCCCGGACTCCGCGGCGACGCGCGCCATGTCCGGATCGGCCAGCCCGCCCGAGACGTCGTTGACCACCTTCGCCCCGGCGTCGAGCGCCGCGGCGGCGACGGAAGCGCGCGTCGTGTCGACCGAAAGGTGGATACCCTCGCCGGCGAGGGTGCGGATCACCGGGATGATGCGTGCCAGCTCGGTCTCGGCGTCGACCCGCGCCGCACCCGGCCGGGTCGACTCACCGCCGACGTCGATCAGGTCGGCACCACGCGCCCACATCGCGCGGGCGTGCTCCAGCGCCTGGTCGAGCCCGAGGTACCGGCCACCGTCCGAAAAGGAATCCGGCGTCACGTTCAGCACGCCCATCACGACGCACCGGCCGGGAGCGGGAAGCCCCACGCTCACCGGCGCGCCCTGATCAGGTCGAGCGCCTCCGCCCGCGACGACGGGGAGTTCTTCAGCTGTCCCCGCACGGCGGAGGTGGTCGTGCGCGCGCCCGGCTTCCGGATGCCGCGCATGGCCATGCAGAGGTGCTCGGCCTCGATCACGACGATGACACCGCGCGGTTCGAGCTTCCGCACGAGGGCGTCGGCGACCTGGGATGTCAGGCGCTCCTGAACCTGCGGGCGCTTGGCGTAGAGGTCGACGAGCCGGGCGAGCTTGGAGAGCCCGGTGACCTTCCCGGCGGCGTTCGGGATGTACCCGACGTGCGCGACGCCATGGAAGGGCACGAGGTGGTGTTCACACTGGCTGTACATCGGGATGTCCGTGACCAGCACGAGTTCCTCGTGCGACTCGTCGAACGTCTTGTCCAGAACCGAGTCCGGCTCGATGTACAGCCCGGCGAACATTTCCTGGTACGCCCGGGCGACCCGGGCGGGAGTGTCCTTCAGACCGTCCCGCTCCGGGTCTTCGCCGCAGGCCAAGAGGAGCTCGCGGATCGCCTTCTCCGCCCGGTCCTGGTCGAAGACCGGGCGGTCGGCGTCACTGGGACTTTTCGGGTCCATCAGGGTCACGGCGCTCCCCCTCGCTCTGCTGGTTGCCCGCTTGATCGGCGAACCAGCCGTGCTCGCGAGGGCGTTCGTCACCACCGGGCCGCCACGACTGGCCCGGCTGACCGCCCGGCGAGGTCGCGGGCGTCCAGCCCGGAGGGGCACCGTAGTTCGGGGGACCGCTCTGGCCCGCCGGACCACCCTGGTAGCCGCCCGCCTGCGGGCCGCCGGCCTGGGGCCAGTGCGCCGTGCCGTTGGCGCCGCCGTTCGGGCCGCTGTAGGGACGGCCACCGTTCGGGTAGGAGCCCGGCGGCGGCGGGGCGTACGGGTTGGCGTTGGGATCGACCGGCGCCGGGTACGGCGGACCGCCCGGCAGGTCGCCCGCGCCCTGGGCGGTGCCGACCGGGGTCGGCTCCGGCTTCAGGACCGGCTTCTCCTTCTCCGGCGGAGGCCACGGCTCGCCGCGTTCCATCGCCAGCTCGCCCGGGGTCTTGATCGGCGGCTTGTCCGACGGCGTCCGCTCACCGAACTCGTTGAACACGGTGATGTGCGGGCGCTTCTCGACCGTCGCGAAGATCCGCTCCAGGTCCTTACGGGTCAGCGTCTCCTTCTCCAGGAGCTCGATGACCAGCTCGTCGAGCACGTCGCGGTAGGTGTTGAGCACGTGCCACGCCTCGGTGTGCGCCGTCTCGATGAGCTTGCGCACCTCCTCGTCGATCTCGTGCGCCACCTCGAGCGAGTAGTCCGCCTGGCGGCCGGCCGAGCGGCCGAGGAACGGGTCGCCCTGCTCCTGGCCGTACTTGACCGCGCCGAGCCGGGCGCTCATGCCGTACTCGGTGACCATCGCGCGGGCGATCTTCGTCGCCTGCTCGATGTCCGACGACGCGCCGGTGGTGGGCTCGTGGAAGACGAGCTCCTCCGCCGTGCGGCCACCCATCGCGAAGACCAGCCGCCCGATCATCTCGGAGCGGGTCATCAGGTCCTTGTCGTCCTCCGGGACGAGCAGCGCGTGCCCGCCCGTCCGGCCGCGCGGCAGGATCGTCAGCTTGTAGACCGGCTCGATGTCCGGCATCGCCCACGCGGCGAGCGCGTGCCCGCCCTCGTGGTAGGCCGTGATCTTCTTCTCCTTCTCGGAGATGATCCGGCTCTTGCGAGCGGGGCCGCCGACGACGCGGTCGACCGATTCCTCGAGCTCGACGTCGCCGATCACGTGCCCGTTCTTGCGGGCGGTGAGCAGGGCGGCCTCGTTCAGCACGTTCGCCAGGTCGGCGCCGGACATGCCGACGGTCCGCTTGGCCAGGCTGGTCAGGTCGGTGCCCTGGGCGATCGGCTTGCCCTTGGAGTGCACCTCGAGGATCGCCTTGCGGCCGCGCAGGTCGGGCGCGGAGACCGGGATCTGCCGGTCGAAGCGGCCCGGGCGCAGCAGCGCGGGGTCGAGGATGTCGGGCCGGTTGGTCGCCGCGATCAGGATGATGCCGCCGCGGGCGTCGAAGCCGTCCATCTCGACGAGCAGCTGGTTCAGCGTCTGCTCGCGCTCGTCGTGCCCGCCGCCGAGGCCGGCGCCGCGCTGGCGGCCGACCGCGTCGATCTCGTCGACGAAGATGATGCAGGGCGCGTTCTGCTTGGCCTGTTCGAACAGGTCACGGACGCGCGACGCACCGACACCGACGAACATCTCGACGAAGTCCGAGCCGGAGATCGTGTAGAACGGCACGCCCGCCTCGCCGGCGACGGCCCGCGCGAGCAGCGTCTTGCCGGTACCGGGCGGCCCGTAGAGCAGCACGCCCTTCGGGATCTTCGCGCCCAACGCTTGGTAGCGCGCCGGGTTCTGCAGGAAGTCCTTGATCTCGTACAGCTCTTCGACGGCCTCGTCGGCGCCCGCGACGTCCCCGAAGGTCGTCTTGGGCATGTCCTTGTTCAGCTGCTTGGCCTTGGACTTGCCGAAGTTGAGGACGCGGTTGCCGCCACCCTGGGCGTTGTTCATCATCCACATCAGCAGGCCCAGCACGAGGGCCAGCGGGATGGCGAAGATGAGGATCTGGGTCAGCACGCCCTGCTGGGTCACCTTGGTGGTGAACTTGATCGGCTGGCCGCCGTTCTTCGCCGCGATCAACGAGTCGTAGATCGGGCGGGTGGCGTCCGAGGGGTACTGCGAAATGATCTGGGTGACCTGCTGGCCGTCCACGTCGACAGGCTTGTTCAGCAGCAGTTTGAGCTGCTGTTCCTTGTCCTCGAGGCTGGCTTCCTTGACGTTGTTCGAGGAGATCTGGGAGTTCGCCACCGAGATGGGTGCCTGGGTGTACCCACGATCACTGTCGAAGATCGTGTTGTACGCGAACAACGCCAGCAACCCCGCGACGATCCACAGCAGTGGGTTCCTGAGCACGCTCTTCCGGTTCATACGACTCGGCCCTGGTGGCCTCGACCCTCCCTGGTTGGGCGGCTCCTGTGATACCCGCCATCACGATCTTGACAAACCCGTGGTGCCTTGGACACCCGTCCCATCAGGGTACCGTCCGCTGCCGCGTTCATCCCCTGTGAGCCTCTCGCAGGTCAACGGGCGATAGCGCGCCCGGGTTCCCGCCCGGCGTCCACACCGGTCACGCTATCGCGTGCCGTCCGACACACTGTTCACCATCTCGCCCAGCCGGGTCCGCAGCGTGGCCGGGTCGGCCGGGGCGACCGTGACCCACTCGCGGCCGTCCGTACCTGCGCGGGAGAGGCTGAGGTAGCGCCCGGTCGCGGTGTCGAACCAGGCCAGCACCCGGGACCGTTGCTTGGCCCCGACCTGCGAACGGCTGTTCGCTGCCAGCTGACCGCCGCGCTGCCGCGGCTGCCCGGAGATGCGGCCGTAGGCCTCCCGCGGATCGGCCGTGACGCGTTCGCTCAGCGGTGTCCGGCGCGCCTTCCCCCGCTCCTCGGCCGGGTTCGACGGCAGGGACACGGGCACCCGGATCGGCGCCGTCCGCAGGGCGTCGTCCAGCGGAAGTGTGACCGACGCCTCGCTCCCGCGCGGCCCGGCCGGGAGCACCCCGACGACGGCGGAGACCAGGCCGTCCGGCGGGACGTCCCGCAGCCAGATGCCGTCGGCGTCCTGGACCGCGAGGACGCCCTGGGTGTCGTCGGCCGCCGCGAGGACGCCGACGGTGGGCGCCTCGAACTGCGGGATGTGCAGGGCGTCGATGGTCAGCGGCGCGAAGGCGAGCAGGTGCAGCGCGTCCTCGATCGGTGGCGCGAGCCTGCCGCGTGCTTCACGGATGCCGCGGGCCTTCAGCTCGGCGTCGACGCGGTGGCGCAGCGAGACGCGCTCGTCTTCGGTCGCGCCGTGCGACTTGACCAGCAGCGGGTACGGCAGCTCCCCGACCTGCGCCGACTCCCAGAGGAAGTCGAACGCGAGCGGCGAGAAGAACTCTTGCATCACTACTCTCCCGGATCGGACTCTTGCTCAGCGTAGCCCGCACCACCGACAAAAAAGGGTCGGCGGCCGGGCACGCACGGAGAAACCGGAGCCCGATCTTGGCAGAGGCCGCCCGGCGCGGGAACGGAGAGGCGTCAGACCGAGCTGGTCGTCGTCGCTCCCGCGAGCATCTCGCCGAGCCGGTGGCGCAGCGTCGCCGCGTCGGCCGGGGCGATGGTGATCCAGTCACGGCCGTCGCGGCCGCGGCTCGCCTGCGTGAAGTAGCGGCCCGTCTCCGTGTCGAACCAGCTCAGCACCGGCGTCCGCGTGCGGCCGCCCATGCGGGACCGCGCGTTCGCCGCGATCTGGCCGCCGCGCAGCCTCGGCTGGGCGTGCAGCTTCGCCAGCGCCTTGCGGTCCTCGTCGGCCGACGAGCGCTCGTCGCCGTTGCCGCGGCGGGACAGGAAATCGACGCCATGGGCCCCGACCAGCTGCTCCAGCGGGACCGTGACGGACTTCTCCGAACCGCGCGGGGCACCGGGCAGCAGCGAGACGATCGCGCTCGCCAGCCCGTCCACCGGGCACGGCTGCAGGTGCAGCCCCCGCGTGTCCTGCACCGCCAGCAGCCCCTGACCGCCCAGCACGCCGGCGATCGCCAGCAGCGGTTCGGCGTCCGGGGCGATCAGCTGGACCGCGTCCAGGCTCAGCTCGGACTGCGCCAGCACGCCGAAGTAGTCCTCGACGTGCGGTTCCGGCCGGCCGCGTCCGTCGGCCAAGCCGCGCGCAGTCAGCCCTTCCAACGTGCGCCGGCGCAGGAGGGACCGCTCGTCCACGGTCTCGCCGTGCGAACGGATGCGCAGCGGGTACGGCAGCTCGCCCAGCCCGGCGGACTCCCACAGGAAGTCCACCTCGATCGGGGTGAGCAGCTCAGCGTTCGGCATCGAGCCACCCCCAAGAGAAACCGGGCCGGACACGCTGTCGGCGTGCCCGGCCCGAAAAGGATCAGCGGTCTTCGTCGTCCTCGGACCACGCGCCGATGACCGGCGGCGGGGTCGCCTGGTTCGCGCCGAAGGCAGCGTCCGGGTCCGCCTCGATGAGGAACGACGCGTGCGTGTGCTCCTCGTCCTGCTCGCCCTGAGCGCCGTGCGGAGCCATGCCGCCCATGCCGCCCGGGTTCATCGGCGGCGGAGCCTGCTGCCCGCCGATGGTGCCCGCCGACGAGACGAGGCCCTGCTGCGGCGCCTGAGCCGACGCGGCGCTCTGCCCCTGGCCGTCGGCCGAAGCGAGCGACGTCTCGTTCTCGGCCTTCGCGCCGGACCGGTTGCCCTTGCCCAGCGCGCGGGAAGCCAGCGCGCCGAGGCCGCCGGCGGCACCGCCGAGGCCGAGGCCCATGCCGATCTTGCTCAGCGGGTTGCTGCCACCCGGCTGCCCGGCACCCGAGCCGACGTGGCCCGCGCCCGTGCTCGTCCCCGTCCCCGGGTTCGCGCCGGTGCCCGCACCCGGGACCGAGCCGTCGCCGCCGAGGGCCGCCGCGTCGTGGCCGAAGCCCGCCGCACCGGCGCCGTGGACGCCGTTCGGGCCGACTCCCGCGTGCTGCGCGTCGAACGCGCCGCCGGGGCCGCCGAAGCCCGAGCCGCTGGACGCGAACACCGCGCCGCCCGCGCCGGACAGGCCCTGGACCGGGCCGGTGCTGCCGACAGAGCTGATGCCGCCGAACGACACCGAGTTGTGCGAACCGGTCGGCTTCATGCCGAGCGACTCCGGGCCGAAGCTCGGGGTCGAGCTGTCGACCTCGCTCATCGACTTGGTGTAGGCGTTGAAGAACGCGACCTGCTGCGCCTTGACGTCGTTGGCCGCGTCGGCCTGCGCCTTCTGGTCGGCGATCAGCGCCGCCGGGCCGCCGGCCAGCGCGGCCGCCATGGACTGCTTGGGGTCGTAGTCCTTGGGGGCCGGCATCTTCTTGACCTCGGCGGCCGCCGAGGCCTGCCGGGCGAGCCGGTCGGACATCGTGTGCGCGGCCTCGGACGCCTGCGAGCCCGAGTTGGCGATGGCCACCAGCGCGCCCTGCGCGCCCGCGGCACCCCGGCCGACCCACGCGTTGCCCAGCTCGGAGATCGCGTTGTAGAGGTGGTCGGACGCCTGCTTCAGCTCGGTGCCGTGGTGCGACCAGGCCTGCCCGGTCGCTTCGGCCGTGCCGGGGTCGTTGTTGTTGACCGCACCGGCGTAGAGCTGCTGGCTTTCCTGCGCGTTCCAGTTCGGCGGGTTGGCGATCGCGCGGTCGCTGCCCATGTCGAAGCCGCCGGCGGTGCCGCGGGCGTTGTCGACGATGTTCTGCGACGACGCGTTGTCGCCGAGCGGGACGAGCGATCCCGGGTTGGCAGCACCCGAAGTGGTCGTCGCCGGCTGGTCGCTGTGGTTCGGAGCCATGATTGCGAAATCCCCCTCGGGCTCAGGCGTTGCGGAACGGGTCGGCCGCGGCCTGGTCGATCTCGTGGTACCGGGACATCGCCGTGACGATGCCCTCCTCGGCGGCGGTGTACTGGTCGAGCAGGTTCTGCAGCGCGGAGGCGTACGAGTCGTTCCCGCCGTCGGCGCGCTGGACGAACTTGGCGGCCATGGCGTTGCCGACCGGGTTGTCGCCGAGCTTCGGCGGCTGGGCGAGGGTGCCCGCTCCGCTGAGCAGGGCTTCCACCGCGTCCTTGCCGGTGCGGATCTTGTTCAGCACGGTCTGCGCGGCGTCGGGGTCGATCCCGACCTGGCCCGCCGCGGCCGCTGCCTTGAAGGCGTTCGCGTCGGCAGCGCTGCTGTTCCCCATCTGAGCTCTCTCCCGTTCCCCCGACCCGGTCACCGCGGGCACGAATGGTCTTCGCATAGGTTAACGCACGTGATCAGAGCCTATGACGCAAACTTCGCCACCGGGGTTCCGCGAATCCGGTAGTTGCGGTGAACGGTCGGTGACAAACCGGGGCTTCGCCCCGGGCCGGGGGCTCCGCCACCCGGAGCCCCCGTAAAGCTCGCGGTGAACTACGCCGTGTAGACCTTCGGGTCCAGCGTCCCGATGTAGGGCAGGTCCCGGTACCGCTCGGCGTAGTCCAGGCCGTAGCCCACGACGAACTCGTTGGGGATGTCGAAGCCGATGTACTTCACCGGGACGTCCACCTTGACCGCCTCCGGCTTGCGCAGCAGCGAAACGACCTCGAGCGACGCCGGGTTGCGGCTGGCGAGGTTCTTCAGCAGCCACGACAGCGTCAGGCCGGAGTCGACGATGTCCTCGACGATCAGCACGTCCCGGCCCGCGATGTCGCGGTCGAGGTCCTTGAGGATCCGCACGACGCCGGACGACGACGTCGCGGAACCGTAGGAGGAGACGGCCATGAATTCCAGCTGCGTCGGCAGCGGCAGCGCACGGGCGAAGTCGGTCATGAACATGACCGCGCCCTTCAGGACACCCACCAGCAGGAGTTCACCCTGCCCGTTGGCCGGATAGTCGGCGGCGATCTGCGCCGACAGCTCCGCGATCTTGTCCTGGATCTGCTGCTCGGTGACGAGCACGGAGGCGATTTCGCCCTCGTACACGGGTCATTCCCCTCGGGTGGTGGGTTGGGAGATGACGCAGAGCCTGCCATGCGCCCGGCGCGCTTCCAAGTTGCCCGGTAACCAGACGCCGCCCTGACCACGCCACCGGGCGACCAGCGCGTCGACCGCCCGGAGGTGCGCGTCGGTGAGTTCGCGCACGCCCGAGGCCAGCAGCCACCTGCGGAGAACCCGCCGGCGCAGGGCCGCGGGCTCGGCCGCCAGCACTGCGACATCCAGTCCGTCGGGACCGCCCGCACGGGTGAAGATCCGGTCCGCCGATGTGTCCAACGCCTCGCTGTCCTCACGCAGCTGCGCGGCCGTGCGGGCCAAAGCGCCGGCGACGCCGCCGTTGAGGACGTCTTCCAGCAACGGCAGGACCTCGGTGCGCAGCCGGACCCGGGTGAAGCGCGGCTCGGCGTTGTGCGGGTCGTCCCAGGGTTCGACGCCGAGCTCGGCGCAGGCGGCCCGGGTCGTCGCGCGCGGCACCGCCAGCAGCGGACGGCCCCACGGCGGGTCGTGCGGCCGCATCCCGGCGACGCTGCGGGCGCCGGAGCCGCGGCCCAGGCCGAGCAGGACCGTCTCGGCCTGGTCGTCGAGGGTGTGCCCGAGCAGGACGAGGTCGTGGCCGGCCAGCGCCCGGTAGCGGGCCTTGCGCGCGGCGGCTTCCGGGCCACCGGGGCCGGTGACTTCGGTGCGGCGCACCTCGGCTTCGTCGGCACCGAGGGACTTCGCGGCCTCGGCGGCGTCACGCGCGATCTTCGCCGAGCCATCCTGCAGGCCGTGGTCGACGACCAGCGCGCGGACGCGGTGGCCGCGATGGTGCCCGACGTACGCCGTGGCCTCGGCGAGCGCGAGGGAGTCGGCACCGCCGGAGACGGCGACGCACAGCTCGGCCGGCGCTTCTACCGTCTCGAGGAATTCGCGGACGGCCCGCCGGACGGCCGCGACCGCCTTGCCGGTCATCCGTGCAGGCGCCGGACCCACGCGGCCGGGTCGGCGATCTCGGCGCGCGAAGGCAGGGTGTTCGGCGAGCGCCAGACGGCGTTGAACCCTTCCATGCCGACCGCGTCCACGACGTGCTTCGTGAACTTCGCGCCTTCTTCGTACTGACGGATCTTCGCGTCGACGCCGAGCAGCGCGCGCAGCAGCCGGTCGAAGACGCCGCCGCCCTTGCGCCGGGCGCTGAACCGCGCGCGGATCGTGTCGACGCTCGGCACGACCTGCGGGCCGACGGCGTCCATGACGAAGTCGGCGTGGCCCTCCAGGAGCGTCGAGAGCGCCAGCAGCCGGTCGAAGACCGCGCGCTCCTTCGGCGACTGGAGCAGCTCGGCGAGGTTCAGCTTCGGGCCCTGCTTGATCGCCTCGGGCAGCCGGCCGACCAGGTCGGCCAGGCTGTCGCTGCCGCCGCCGGCGAGCCCGGACACGAGCCGCTCGACCTCGTCGGCGAAGTAGTCGCGCAGCCAGGTGACGGCGGTGAACTGCAGGCGGTGGGTGCATTCGTGCAGGCAGACCCAGAGCCGGAAGTCGTGGGCGGGCACGTCCATCGCCCGCTCGGCGGCGACGACGTTGGGCGCGACCAGCAGCAGCCGTCCTTCCCGGTCGGGGCCGCCGAAGGGGTCGTACTGGCCGAGCACGCGGCTGGCCAGGAAGGCGAGCACCAGCCCGGTCTGCACGCCGGCGCCACCGGCCAGGATCGGCCCGAAGGGGCCGCCTTGCTGAGGCAGCGCACGCCCGGTGAGCGCGTCCAGCCCGGCCGCGGCCGACCGCACCCAGCCGGGGCGGTCGACGACTTCACCGGGCAGCAGCGGCAGGTCGAGACCCAGGTTCGTCAGCTCCCGGACGTGCCCTTCGGCCGCCATGGTCAGCTCACGCAGGTCGGCGACGGCCGCCTCGGCCTCTTCTCTCGGAACCTGCGGACCACCGCGCACGAGCAACGCACCGGTCTGCGCGGCGAGCGCCCAGTCGACCATGGGCCGGGTCTCGGTTTCCTGACTCACCCTTCCGACGCTACCTGGCCGACGTGGGTTTACGGCCACGATCTTCGTACGGTTCGGCGTCCGCGGTCACGAGCACCGCCGGCGGCCTCCGCCGACCGCCCGGCTACGAGCAGCCGCACTTGCGCAGGCTCGTGGCCAACGCGTCGATGGCGTCCCGGCCCGGCTGCTGGTCCGAACCGTTGGACATGAACGCGAACACCAGCACCCGGCCGTCCTGGTCGAGGACCAGCCCGGCCAGCGTGTTCACCCCCGTGAGCGTGCCCGTCTTCGCCCGCACCCAGCCGCGGCCGGCCTGCGACGCCGGCGTCTCGAACCGCTTGTCCGCGAGGGTGCCGGACCCGCCGGCCACCGGGAGGCCGGCCAGCATCGCGCGCAGCTTCGCGGTGTTCGGGTTCTTGCCCTCCGGCGCCGCCGCGGCCGCCATGAGCTGGGTCAGCAGCTTCGCCGGGATCTTGTTCTCCGTCGAGATACCGCTGCCGTCGGAGAGCTTGACGCCGGTCGTGTCGAAGCCGTGGTCCTTGAGCACCTTGATCGTCGCCGCGGCGCCGCCGGCGAAGGTCGCCTCCTGGCCGGTGGCCAGCGCCACCTGGCGGGCGAGGGCCTCGGCGAGGACGTCGTCGGACAGCTCCATCGTGTCGGAGACCAGCTCGGTCAGCGGCGCCGACTTGACCTCGGCGAGCACCTTCGCGTCCTTCGGCGCGGCCGCCTGGCCGCCGCCCGACGCGCTGAGCTTCGACGCGATCGTCGACGCCAGCGCGCTGCCCGCGTTGGCCACGCGCATGGAGGTGTTGTTCTTCGGGTCCAGCCGGCCGGCGTCGGCCATCACGGACCCGATCTGCGTGGCGAACGTCGAGGGCGCGTCACCCGCGGCCCAGCCCGGCGCGGTCGTCGCGCCCTTGAAGAGGCTCAGGTCGACCTGCACCTTCTTCACGTTCGGGTTGGCCTTCTTCACCTGCGCGACGAGGTCGTCGACGTGCGCGGCGCCCGGGTACAACGGCGACTCGGTGCCCAGCGGCAGCGAAGTGAGCGTGACGTCGCCGCCGCCGACCAGGATCACGGTGCCCGGGTCGGCGCCCTGGACGATCTTCGTCGACAGCCGCGTGGTCGGGTCCAGCGCGAGCAGCGCGGCCGCGGTGGTGAGCACCTTCGTCGTCGACGCGGGGGTCACCGCCGACGCCGCGCTGTGGTCCCACAGCGTGGTGCCGCTCACCGGGTCGACGACGCTGCCGTTGAGCTGGCCGAGCGCGCTGTTCCCGGCCGGCCCGGTCAGCACGGACTTGACGCCGTTGGCGGTCGGCGCCTGCCCGGACGTGGCCGGCCCCTGCAGCTGGCGCGTGGCGGCGGCGGGATCCGGGCTGTCGCCCTTCGGCGCGTTCGGCGCCCACGGCAGGCCGAGGCGGTTCGACACCTTCGGCATCGCGGCGGCGACCCCGCCGCCGGCCAGCAGCAGCAGGACGACGGCGACGAGCGCGATGATCTTGCCCTTGCGCCGCTTCTTCTTCGGCGGTTCCTCCGCGGCAGAAGCAGCGGGCTCGGCCGGGGGCGGCGGCGCCGCGGGCGGCTCGACGCGCGGTTGCGGCTGCTGCTGGAAGGCCCCGGGGAACTGGGTGGGCCGCTCGATCCCGACGGTCGCCTCGGCGTCGAACCGCTGCCCGTCCGGCTCGATCCGCATCGGCCGGGCCAGCGATCCGGCGGACGCCGGCGGGACGACCCCGCGCGGCGGCTCGGGCGGCAGCCCCGGACGGCGGACGTCCGGTTCGGCGACGCGGTCGTCCGGCACGTCGAGGCGCTGCGCCCAGGGCGCGTCGGCGCGCTGCTGCGGGGGCTCCTCACGGCGCGGCGGCTCCGAGCGCTTCAGCTGCTCTTCGCGGCGCTGCTGCTCCTCGCGCCACAGCTGCAGCTCCTCACGCCACGGCTGCGCTTCGGACTTGCCGGCCTCGGGCTCGTCGTGACGATCCTGCTGCTCACCGGGCCAGACGTTGCGCTCGACGGGCACCCACGGCGCCTTCTGCGGCTCCATCTGCTGCGTGCTCTGGGTGTCCGGTTTCGCCGCGATGTACTGGGTGCTTTCGGCGACCGGCTCGGACTTCTTCACCTCGATGTACTGCGTGCTCTCCGCGACCTGCGCCGGCTCCGGCGCCGGGTCGGGCTCAGGTGCGGGCGCGGGCTCGGCCGGCTTCTGCTTCGGCTCGCGCGAGCCGAGCCGGTCGGCCAGGTCCTGCTTGACCGGGGGCGGCGGTGGCGGCGGCTGCTCCTCGGCGGGCGCGTTCAGCCCCGGGATCGGCTCGGGCTCGACGTTCGGCGCGAACCACGATCCCTTCGGCGCCTCACTGCCTGTGACGTTGGGCACGCCACGCTCTTCCGAAGCGCTCTCCGGCGGATCGGGCAGGGACATCGGAGTGGTCTTCCGCGCGCCCGACGACGAGCGGTCTTCGTCCGACGAAGGCCACATCGGCTGGTCGTTTTCCGGCACCCACCACTCCTTCTCACCTGCCCCGGAAGGGGCCAAGCTCACATGCCGCGTGGCCGACATCGATGCGACCCCGCGCCGCGGCGTAGTCCACACTAGGAGACGCCAAGACAGTCATTAAGGTTGCCGCCCGCGACGTGCGGGCACGCCGAGATCTATAAAGAAGCAGCGAGGACGCCGTGGAGTTCGACGTCACGATCGAAATCCCCAAAGGGGAGCGCAACAAGTACGAGGTCGACCACAAGACCGGCCGCATCAAGCTGGACCGGACCCTGTTCACGGCCACGCAGTACCCGGCCGACTACGGCTTCATCGACGACACCCTCGGCCAGGACGGCGACCCCCTGGACGTGATGGTGCTCGTCCAGGAGCCCACCTTCCCGGGCTGCCTGATCCGCTGCCGCGCGATCGGCATGTTCCGGATGACCGACGAAAAGGGCCCGGACGACAAGGTCATCGCCGTCCCGTCGAACGACCCGCGCCTCGAGCACCTGCGCGACATCCACCACATGAACGAGTTCCACCGGCTGGAGATCCAGCACTTCTTCGAGGTGTACAAGGACCTCGAGCCGGGCAAGAGCGTCGAAGGCTCGTCCTGGGTCGGCCGCACCGAGGCCGAGGCGGAGATCGGCCGCTCGTACGAGCGCGAGACCGACCGCCTGGCCAAGGAAGCGGCCAACGGCGGGCCGGCCCACTAGCCCGCACGTGAAAAAGGCCCCCCGGGATCTCCCGAGGGGCCGTTTTCACGCGGTCAGTGCGCGAGGGCGAGGGCCGGAGCCGCCTCCGCCTCGGCGTCCGCGCGCTGCTCCATCGCCGACTTGTCCGAGAGCGGCTTCTCCTTGAGGAACCACACCAGGGCGAACCCGACGGTCAGCACGATCCCGCCGACCAGGAACACCGTGCTCATCGACTCGGCGAAGCCCTGCAGGATCGGCCGGGCCAGCGTCGGGTCGAGCGTGGACAGGAACGACGTGTCGTTGACGTCCAGGCCGCTCTGCATCTGCTTCGCGAACTCCGGGTGCTGCGCCAGCGCCGACACGTAGGCCGGCGTGGTCATCGCCGAGCGGATGGCGTTCGCGATCCGGTCGCCGACCGTGCCGAACAGGATCGACAGGAACACCGCGGTGCCCGCCGTGCCGCCGATCTGCCGGAAGAACGTCGCCGCCGAGGTGGCGACGCCGATGTCCTGCGGGCGGACGTCGTTGGTCGCGGCCAGCACCAGCGTCTGCATCGAGGCGCCGAGGCCGAGGCCGATCACGAAGGCGATCACCATGACCAGGGCCAGCGAGCTGTCGACGGTGATCGTGGACAGCGCGAACAGCGCCGCCGCCATCAGGCCGATCCCGGCCACGGCGAACATCTTGTAGCGCCCGGTCTTGGAGATCAGGCGGCCGCTGGTCAGGCTGGCGACCATGATGCCCAGCGTCAGCGGGAGCATCTGCAGGCCGGCCTGGGTGGGCGTCGCGCCCTTGACGATCTGCAGGTACAGCGGCAGTGACATCATCGCGCCGAACATCCCGGCGCCCTGCACGACGGTGACCAGCGTGGCCATCCGGAACACCGGGCGCTTGAACAGGCGCAGCGGCAGCAGGGCGGCGTCGCCCATGCGGCGTTCGATCCAGACGAACGCGGCCACGCCCAGCCCGCCGACGACGTACATGGCGATCGAGGCGGCGGATCCCCAGCCCCACTCGCGGCCCTGCTCGGCGACGATCAGCAGCGGCACCAGGCCGGTGGCCAGCGCGACGGCACCCCAGTAGTCGACCTTCTGGTCCACGCGGGTGTGCGGGAGGTTCAGCACCTTGGTGACGACGACCAGCGCGGCCAGCGCGATCGGGACGTTGACCAGGAAGACCCAGCGCCAGCCGGTGATGCCCGCGAAGGAGTCGACCCCGGCGAAGAAGCCGCCGACGACCGGGCCCAGGACGCTAGACACACCGAAGACGGCCATGAAGTAGCCCTGGTACTTGCTGCGCTCACGGGGCGCGGTGATGTCGGTGATGATCGCGAGAGCCAGCGACATCAGGCCACCGGCGCCGAGGCCCTGGAAGGCGCGGAACGCGGCGAGCTCGTACATCGACGTGGCCATGCCGCTGGCCAGCGAGCCGACCAGGAACAGCGAGATCGCCGTCAGGTACATGGGCTTGCGGCCGTAGAGGTCGGACAGCTTGCCGTACAGCGGCGTCGAGAGCGTCGCGGTGATCAGGTAGGCGGTGGTCGCCCACGCCTGCAGGGACAGGCCGTGCAGTTCGTCGGCGATGGTGCGCATCGACGACGAGACGATCGTCTGGTCGAGCGCGGCGAGGAACATGCCGAGCATCAGCCCGGACAGGACGGTCAGGATCTGGCGGTGGGACAGTTTGCCGTTCGTAGCGGCCGCTCCTTCCGCCGTGGTGGTGTCGCTCATGGTGGTCTCCCTGGGTAAGCCTTCACCGTAGTTGCTTGTACCTCTCAACTACTTGCCTCGGTCAAGTATTCCGCTGAAGCTTGTATGATGCAACCAAGTTTTCTGTGAGCCGCGTCTCCAGCCCCCGGACGCGCCGAAGGCCACCTCCGAGCCGCGGAGGTGGCCTTCGGGCGAACGAGCGTCAGGCGGAGTAGCCCGGGATCGGGAACGGCGCCAGGAACTCGCGGATCTCGGCCGCGATCGTGTCCAGCGAGGACTCGTCGGAACTGGCCGCCGCGGTGATCGTCCGGTCGATCCACTCCGCCACCTGCACCTGGTGCTGCGGGCGCAGACCGCGGGTCGTGATCGCCGACGTGCCGAGCCGGATGCCGGACGGGTCGAACGGCTTGCGCGGGTCGAACGGCACCGTGTTGTAGTTCAGCTCGATCCCGGCGCGGTCCAGGGCCTGCGCGGCCGGCTTGCCCGCCACCCCCTTGTTCGTCAGGTCGATCAGCAGCAGGTGGTTGTCCGTGCCGCCGGACACCAGGTCGTAACCGCAGGCGAGCAGCGCGTCGGCCAGCGCGCGGGCGTTCGCGACGATCGTGTGCGCGTACTCGCTGAAGTCCGGGCGCTGCGCTTCCCCGAGCGCGACGGCGATCGCGGCCGTCGTGTGGTTGTGCGGACCGCCCTGCAGACCCGGGAACACCGCCTTGTCCACGGCCTTCGCGTGGTCGGCGTCGGAAAGGATCATCGCGCCGCGCGGGCCGCGGAGGGTCTTGTGCGTCGTCGTCGTGATGACCTGCGCGTGCCCGACCGGCGACGGGTGCGCGCCGCCCGCGACGAGCCCGGCGATGTGCGCGATGTCGGCGACGAGCACCGCGTCCACCTCGGCGGCGATCTCGGCGAACGCCGGGAAGTCGATCGTGCGCGGGATCGCCGTGCCGCCGGCGAAGATCAGCTTCGGCCGGTGCCGGCGCGCGAGGTCGCGCACCTGGTCGAGGTCGACGCGGCCGGTCTCCTTGGCGACGCCGTAGCGGACCGGGTTGAACCACTTGCCGGTCGCGGAGACGCTCCAGCCGTGCGTGAGGTGGCCGCCGTCCGGCAGCGCCATGCCGAGCACGGTGTCGCCCGGCTGCGCGAAAGCCAGGTACACGGCCAGGTTCGCCGGAGAACCGGAGTACGGCTGGACGTTCGCGTGGTCGGCGCCGAACACGGCCTTCGCCCGTTCGATGGCCAGTTGCTCGACCTGGTCGATGAACTGCTGGCCCTCGTAGTAGCGCTTGCCCGCGTACCCCTCGGAGTATTTGTTGGTGAGCACGGTGCCGGTCGCTTCGAGCACGGCCTGCGAGACGTAGTTCTCCGAGGCGATCAGGCGGATCTTGTCGTGCTGGCGCTTCGCCTCGTCCTCCACGAGCCCGGCGATGGCGGGGTCGGCGGCGGCGAGTGCGTTCAGTTTCGGCTGGTGTGTCATGGCGTACTCCGGCTCTGGAGTGGCCTTCACCCAGGCGCGCGGTGCCGGCCTCGTCGTCGCTTCCCGGTGGTGCTCCACCTCGATGGCGCCAGTCGCTGCTGCGCGTAAGAGCCTAGTCCGTGCCCACGCACCTCAGTCCACTACCGCGACGCCCATGGACCGGGCGGTGCCCGCGATCGTGCGCATCGCCCTCTCGACGTCGGACGTGTTCAGGTCCGGCAGCTTCCGTTCGGCGATCTCGCGCAGCTGCTGCGTCGTGATCTTTCCCGCGACCTCGTGCCCGGGCCGCGAGGAACCCTTGTCCCCCAACGCTTTCTTGATGAGGAACGACGTCGGCGGCGTCTTGAGCCGCAGCGCGAACGAGCGGTCTTCGAACACCGAGACGACCACCGGCACGATGTCGCCGCGCTGGGCGGCCGTCGACGCGTCGTAGGCCTTCTTGATCTCGACGAGGTTGACCCCGGTCTGCCCCAGCATCTTGCCGAGGTCGACGACCGGGGCGTTGCCCGCGGAAAGCTCGAGGGTGACCTGGTGGGTGAGTTTCTTCGGAGCCATGCCCTGAAGCTAGAGTCTCCAGCTACTGGAGGGTCAAACCGGCTTTGTGCCCGCCCGGTGCCGGCGCGCCAGCTCCTGGTAGATCGCCGCGTTGTGCTCGACCCACATGCGCGCCGAGTCGGTCAGCGGGACGAACTTCTTCGCCGGGCTGCCCATCGCGATGACCTCCGGCGGGACCTCCGTCGCCGGGGTGACCGTCGCGCCGGCCGCGACCAGCGCCCGCGCGCCGATCTTCGCCTTGTCGAGCACCGTCGAGCCGTTGCCGATCAGCGCCTGCTCCTCGATCGTGCAGTCGTGCACCAGGCACTGGTGGCCCACGGTGACGTTCTTGCCGACTTCGCAGACGCCGTCGTTGACGTGGATCACCGAGTTGTCCTGGATGTTGGCGCCCTCGCGGATGACGATCCGGCCGAAGTCGGCCCGGATCACCGCGCCGAACCAGATCGAGGCGTCCTTTTCGACGACGACGTCGCCGATGAGGGTGGCGGTGGGGGCGATCCAGGCGTCCGGGTGGACCTGCGGGCTGAGCCCTTCGAACGAGAACAGAGGCATGCCACAGACCCTAAACCGCCCCGCTGTGACATCCGAGGCTTCGCCTCGGGCCGGGGGCTCCGCCACCCGGAACCCCCGGAAAGCACCATGGGGCTCAGCCCGTGATAGCCGCGTTGATCAGGATGTCGACGGCTTTGTCGTTGCGCGTGGTCTGCGGGACGATCTGGGTGTCACGCGGGTAGAAGCCCGGGCTGCTGCCCTTCGGGTACATCTCGAAGGTGAAGCTCCAGATCTTGTGCGTCGCCCACATCCAGTCGTTGACGCTGCCATCGGTGATGTAGAGGTCGCTGGACTGCTGCGGCGTGTAGCCGTTGGTCGCCGCCATCTGCCGGCCGAGCGTCTCGAACTTCGTGGCCTCGGCGGCGGTGAGCCCGGGCGCGGTCCGGTCGTAGGTGTAGCCGAACGGCCACAGCACCAGCTCGGAGTAGGTGTGGAAGTCGATGTGCGTCTTGATCTGCTGGACGCCGCCGACCACGCGGGAGTTCACCCAGTTCGAGACGGCCCGGGTCTCGGGCGCGGAGAACGCCGCCGTGCCGCGGTAGGTCTCGCTGGACGTCGAGCCCGACGAGCCGCCGCAGCAGCCCCACTTGTAGCCCCAGTTGCGGTTGGTGTCGGTGCCGGGGCCCTGGCGGTTCTTGCGCCAGCTGTGGAACGTGCCGCCGGAGATGTCGTACTCGGAGCCGTCCGGGTTGACGCTCGGAACCACCCAGATCTCCGTGCTGTCGACGAGCCGCTTGATCGCCGGATCGGTGGCGTACCCGCTGGTCAGCCGCTGCACGATGCGCAGGCACATCTCGGTGGTGAGGTGCTCGCGCGCGTGCTGGTTGCAGGTGAACAGCACTTCGGGCTCGTTCTCGTCGGTCGCGGCGTTGTCGGAGATCTTGATCAGCGAAAGCGCGCGGCCTTCGTACGAGGTGCCGGCGCTGCCGAGTTTCGTCAGCGACGGGTAGTTCGCGACGGCTTTCTGCAGCTCGGTCTGGGTTTCGGCGTAGGTGTGGTAGCCGGTGTAGCCGGCCGGGAAGTCCTCGACGGTCGCGGTGCCCCGCGGCCGGTTGACCGCACCGAGCGCCCGGACGCCGAAGCCGAGCGCGCGCAGCTGGGCGGCTTCGCCCGGGTTGGCGATGACCGTCGTCGTGCCGTTCGTGCTGTCGAGGATGTCGGCGCCGGTCCGGGCGACCTCGGTGCGCAGCTGGGCCGTGCCGGTGCCGGTCACCTCGTACACCTGCGGGCCGGCGTCGGGCTGGGCGACGGCCACGCCGCCGGTGGTGAGCATCAAGAGGGCGGCCGCGGCCGCCGCCAGGCACGTTCGTGGGCGCATCACGTCTCCTGCTCTCGGGGGTTCCCCGAGCGTGGCCGGAGCCGGACGTAGTGCGCAATCCGTACGTCTACGGATCTAAAGGGCGTTTCTAGCCGTAGTTGGCGAAGCAGAGCGCCTCGATGTCGGCACGCAGGGTGGCGAACGGCCGCGGGCGCACCCGCTGCTGGACGACGGTGCCCAGCAGGTACGACAGCAGCGCGCGGGCCCGCGCCCGCGGGTCGTCGACGTCCAGCGGGGCGAGCAGCTCGGCCAGCAGCTCGGTGAGCGAGGTGAGCATGGCGTCGATGGCCTGAGGGTGCTGCGCGCGGCCGGCCGCGATCCAGTACTCGAACCAGAGGAACGCCGCGTTGGGGTTGGCGGCGAAGACGCTCAGGTACTCCTCGAGGACGGCGAAGAGGCGCTCGCGGGGCTCGTCGTGCTTCGCGGCGACCTCGCGCAGCCCCGCGGCGAAGGCGGTGATGTGCGCGGCCATGGCGCGGTCGATGAGGACGTCGATGTCGGCGAAGTAGTAGTGGATCGCGCTCTTGGTGAGCGGTCCGGCGTCGGCGATGGCCCGCACGGTGCACCCGGCGAGGCCGTCGCGGGCGAGGACGATCCGCGCGGCTTCGACGATCTGTTCCTGCTTGGCCAGCTGGTTGGGAGAGAGCCGCTCGCTGCGACCGGGGACTGCGCTCACGGTGATTCTCGTTACCTTCTTCCTGGACGGCAGCCCCGAATCCTAGGGCAGACGTCCCGCGGATGACCTTCGGGTGAAAAACCGGATTGGCCACCCCGGTCCGCGCAGCGGACAATGCCCGGCATGGTGATCTCAGGGGACAAGGGGCTCAGCTCGGCCGCGCGCAGCCAGCTGGAGAAGGAAATCGCGAACTTGCGCGCGCAACGAGCCGCGCTCGCGCCGCAACCCGGCGAGCAGGAGCGCACGGGGGACGCGGCGGACCAGGCGGACGTGATCGACCGCGCGGAGTCCGCAGCGCGGCTGGACCGCCAGATCGCGGACCTGGCCGCCAAGATGGAGCACGGCGGCTACGGCAACGCCCAGCTCCCCGACGGCACAACGGTGACCCTCCGCTTCTCGGACGGCGACGAAGAGACGTTCCAGGTGGTGACAGTCCCGGGAGAAGACGCGGACGCGATCACGTCCGACAGCCCCCTGGGCCTGGCCCTGGTAGGCCGCAAGGCGGGCGACGAGATCACCTACCGAACCCCCCGCGGCGACGCCAAGGCAACGGTGCTGAAGGTAACCCCACCGAAGTAGGACCCCACTTCACCTGCACGGGCTACCGCCGTCCGCCCGGACGGCGGTAGCCCGTGTCATGACCAGCCGTCATCATCCGGCGACGACGTCATGGAGGGGGCTCGTGGCTTTGACCGACGCACTGGACACCCTGGTCGAACGCATCGCCCGCCACCGTCGCCGCGGCGAGCTCCGGGACGGCGAAGAACTCGCTCACCAGGCCCTCGACGCCCACCCCGCCACAACCGATGCGATGCTCGCGCTGGGCCGGATCCTGTTCGAGGGCTACCGGTACCGCGAGGCCGACGAGCAGTTCCTCCGTGCGGGTGATTTCGCACCCGACGACCCCCGCCCGGCCGCGTGGCGAATCGCGCTGCTCGCGTCCCGGTGGCAGTACTCCGAAGCCTGCGCGGTGGCGTCGGCGGCGCTGGCGCGGCACCCCACCGATCCGCAGATCCGGATCGCGCTGGGCCGGCTGCACCTCGACCGGGGCCAGGTTCGCGAGGGGCTCGCCGTCCTTCACGAGGCGATCACCGTCGCACCCGATGACCGGCACGCGCTCGGCTGGTACCTCAACGGTCTGGCCACCGACCGCCAGTTCGCCGCGGTGGCCGAGCGAGCCGGGAAGTTCGACGATCTGCACGGCCACCTGGCAGGCGCGCAGTACCAGCTCGGCTGCGCCCTTTTGTCATCGGCTCCGGCGAAGGCCCTGTCGTGCTTCACCAGAGCCGTCGAGCTCGATCCCGGCGACCCCAGGCACCACGAATGGCGAGTGACCGCGTTGCGGCGCCTCAATCGCTACGAGGAGGCCCAGACCCGGGTCGCCGAAGCGATCGAGGAGTTCCCCGCGTTCCCGAAGCTGCGAGTCGAGAAAGCCATGCTGGCGAGCGACCTCAAGCGGTACGACGACGCGCTGACGGCGATCGGGGAAGCGCTGGAAATCCTTCCACGGCACCGGTGGGCCCTGCGCCGGAAAGTGGACGTCCTGGCCGACGCCCATCGCTACGACGAAGCCGAGGAGGCGACCCGGCAGGCATTCGAACATTGGCCGGGCGACCCGGAGATCCACGTCTCCCTGGCCTGGGCCCGTCACGCCCGGATGCGCTACGACGACGCGCTGGCCGCCGCCGACCAGGCACTGGCGATCGAGCCGCACGACATCTGGGCCCACTCCGTGCGGATCACCATCCTGCGTGACGCCGGCCGATTCGACAAAGCCGAGGAAGCCGTGGCAGAGGCTCTGGCCGTGCACCCGGACGAGCCGCAGATCCTGACCGCCCACGCATGGCTGCGCCGCGAACAGGACGACCTGCCGGGTGCGCTGGCGATGACCGACAAGGCGGTGCGCGGGGAGCTGCCGGATTCCTGGGCCCTTCGCAGCCGAGTCTCGCTCCTGCAGAGCGCCAGAAGGTACGAGGACGCCGAGAAGGCCGCCCTCGAAGCGCTAGCGCTGCGACCGCACGACCTGGGCCTGCACCGAGAGTACGTCTGGTTGCTCTGCCGGCGGGATCGCGAGGACGAAGCCGTAGCCGCGGCGCAGAACACCGCGCGGGCGAACCCCATGTCCGTCAACGCCCAGCGAACCCTGGTCGAAATGCTCAGGCTCGCGCGCCGATACCCCGAAGCCGAGGCCGCCGTCGCCGAAGCGCTGGAGCGGCATCCGGCCAGTGTCGAGCTGCACCTCGAGAAGGCCTGGCTCGCAAGCAGCCAAGACGACGAAGAAGCGGCGATCTTCGCGACGGAGCGAGCGCTGCTGATCGACCCCGCGTCTCCCGATGCGCTCGAGGCGCGCGCTTCTTTCCTCAACTACGCCAACCGATTCGCCGAAGCGGAGGAAGCCGCGAACGCGGCGCTGCGCCGGGACGCAGGCACGGCCGCCATATACCTGCAGCTGGGCAATGCCCTTTTCTACCAAGGCAGGACGGCGGACGGAGTCGAGGCCATCCGCGCCGGCCTCAGCCGCTTCCAAGGCGACCTCGCCCTCCTTCGCGACCTCGTCAGCCTGCTTCGGCAAACTCACCGATACGACGAATCCTTCGCAGCCGCTGAAGCCGCGCTGGTGAAATACCCGGACGACGCCTACCTGCTCACGGAATTGGCCTGGAACTTCAGCGAGCGAAACAAAGCAAAAGAAGCGTTGGCGACCATCGAGCGGGCGCTGGACGCGACGCCATCGTCCACGTGGGCGCTCCGCAGCCGCGTCCGCTTTCTGTCGGACCTGAAGAAGTACGACGAAGCGACGGAGGCGCTGGAGGCCGCCCAGGCTCAACTGCCGGACCTTCCCGATCTTGTGACCGAACAAGGCTGGTTGCTGCACCAGCAACGGCGCTACGAAGAAGCCGACGAGGCCGGCAGACGAGCTGTGCGCATCGCACCGCTCAACGAGTGGGCACTGCGCAGCCTGGTCACCTTCGTCTCATCCGCACGCTCACTGGCGGAGGCCGAGGCGGAGGCCAGGCGCGCGATCGCGCTGATGCCACACAGTCCCGGCCTGCGAACCGATCTCGCCTGGCTCGTCAGCCGACAGAACCGCGAGGAGGAAGCGGTCGGACTCATCGACGAAGTGCTGGCCGCACACCCCCACAATGTTTCGGCGTTGTCGGCGCGCATCAGCTTCCTCGGCTTCGCACGGCGATTCGAGGAACAGCAGGAGGCTCTTGCCCACGCGTTGAAGCTGCACCCCGACGACGTCGACATCCTGCTCGCCACCGCGTCAGTGCACAGCGACTACGACCGCCATGAGCAGGCGATCGCTCTGGTGGACCATGCGATCGAGCTCAGCCCGGGCGACCTGCGCCCACTTCGCCACCGGGTCGGCACGCTCATCGCCGCGAGGCGGCTCGGCGACGCCGAGCACGCTTGTGAGCTGCTGCCGGACGAGGACGATGGAGAAGTCCTGTTGCTCCGCGCACGAATCGCACGACTGCGCGACAAGCACCAAACGGCCGTCGACCTTCTTGCTCGCGCCGGCGAAGCGGATCCGTCACACCTTGGCGTGCGGGCGCAGCAGGTCAACGCACTGCTTCCGCTGCAGCGCCTGGCTGAGGCCGAAGCGATCGCGCGTCAGGCGATGGACGAGTACCCCGGAGAGGCGACGGCCGCGCTCGCGCTCAGCCGCGTGCTCGAGCACCGCCGGGACATCGCTGGTGCGCTGACTTGTCTCGAGCCGGCCTTGTCCCGCGATCCTGATGCCGTCTCGCTGTGGCTCGCCCGTTCCCGGCTGCTGCGCTCGGCGCGGCGGTTCCCGGAGGCCGAACGCGAGGTCGACCGGCTCGTGCGGGAGCTCCCCCACGACTGGGACCTCCGCCTCGAGCTCGGCTGGATCCAGCACGACTGCCGCCGCCTGGACGAAGCGAACCGTACGTTCACCGCACTGCTGGCCACGGCGGCGGACAACGGCGAACGGGCCACGGCGTTGCACGGCCGCGGCTGGACGGAATTTGCGGGTGAGAACTTCGCTGCCGCGGAAAAGGACTTCCAGTCCGCGCTGGCGCACCGTCCGAACGAATTCGACGACCAACTGGGCTTGGCCTGGTCCCTGGCCAGGCAGGCGGACGCGGCGAAACAACGGCAGGCCCTGGAAGTGGCCGCCGACCTCGATCGGCGGCTGTCCGACCCGTCGGTGCACGTGTGCCTGGGCGTGCTGGCCTTCAAGGCCGGCCAACCCGCCGCCGCCGAGCACCACTTCCGCCGCGCGCTCGAAATCAGCCCGAACCACGGCAGCCACACCGACCTCGGCGCCCTGTACGCACATCTGGGCCGCTCCGAAGAAGCGGAAAGCGAGCTCAGGGCGGCGATCGACCAGGACTGGCACGACGCGGTGGCGCACGTCGAACTGGGCTCCCTCCTGCTCGACCTGGGTGGCGACCGGCTGGCCGAGGCGGAGCGGGAATTCCGCCAGGCGCTGGCCGCCGATCGCGCGTCCACCGAGGCGGCGATCGGCCTGGCGCAGACGCTGACGAAGGCGGGCGAAGAGCCCGAAGCCGAGGCCACGCTGCGCAACGCGTTGAAGCATCAGGCCGGGCGGAGGAAGTGGCAGACCCACCTCGCCCTCGCCCGCCTGCTCGTCCAGCGCGGTGACAAGCAGCAGAGCTCGGACCTGCACGCGGAGGCGTACGCCGAGGCACAGATGGCGATCGGGCTGGCACCGGACCACGAACCGGAGCCGCATTTCGTGGCGGGAGTCGCGCACCACCGGATGGGCTCGCTCTCAGCCGACGCACGCGGCCGCTTCGGCTACCGCCAGCGCGCGATGAACCACTTGCGCGAGTGCTTGGAGCGCACGCCGGGCCACGCGGACGCCCAGCGCAACAAGCTCTTGCTCGAGCGTGAGATGCGCGCGACGGCTCCCGCGATCTGGGGCGGATACGCGGTGGCCACGATCTCGGTGGTACTGCTGGGCGTGGAGTGGGTGACGTTCTACCTGACCGACAAGGTCACGGTTCTCCTGCTCACGACGACGACGCCGGTGCTGGTCGGGTTGTTCACGATCGCCGTGCTCCTGCCTGCCCTGATCAAGCTCAAGCTGCCCGGCTTCGAAGCGGACCTGCAAGCCGGAACGGCATCGATCACCCCAGGTCCGACAGGTCAAGTGCCGTTCAGTTCGCGTTTCAGCATCACGACCGGTCCGACAGGACAACTCCCCCGGCACGGCGCAAGCAGCCCCACCCGCCCCGACTGACACCGGGATCTCACGGTCGCTCGGGCACGACCGGGACAACCTGGCATTTCCCCGCGACGGGTGAACCTGCGGAAGTTTCTTCTCCCACTGACCGGGCGTCTTAGTCACCCACTTAGTCACCCGCAAGACGAGCCAGGCCCCATCCGAGGTGTCTCGGATGGGGCCTGACCTGCGGAGCCGCCTAGGGGAATCGAACCCCTGACCTATTCATTACGAGTGAATCGCTCTGGCCGACTGAGCTAAGGCGGCATGTCTCCGGCTCGCGCTGACGACGAGGGCAAGTGTAGCGGAGGCTGTGCGCGTCACTTTCCGGGGGGACTGTCGTTAGGGCCTATGACGTCGGTCTCATCCCCCGATCGACCTATCTGGAGGCTCTGGCACATGCGGCGAAGACTGCCCCGTTCGGTGGCCCTGCCGGCGGCCGCGGCGTTGCTCCTGTTCAGCGCGGCGCCGGCGAATGCCGATCCGACCTATCCGACGACGCCGATCCCGCAGCCGGCGAATCCGGGGCAGGCGCCGATCTCGGCGCCGATCGGGCCGCAGCCGCTGGGGCAGGCCGTCGGGGATGCGGGGACCGCGCTCGGCATCATCCGGTTGCTGCCCAACGCCGTGCCGACGAAGACGATCCTGCCCGGGTTCGGGGACACCCTGCCGAAGCAGTCGGCGCTCGAGGCCGGGATGGGCCTCTCGAACGCGTCGGCGAACTCCGACGCCTACCTGAGCTACGAGAAGTCGATCGCGCAGGCCTCGCCGTTCGGGCTGTCCGTGGGCGGGAACGCGCCGCAGACGCCCGGCAGCGTCGTGCAGACCGCGTTGCCCGACAACCCGCAGCCGATCAGCGGCGGGCTGAACGCGCCGCCGAACCCGCTGCTGAACGTAGGGCTGCTCAACGGGAGCGCGCACGCTCGGTGGAGCCCGACGCTCGGTCCGTGCGTCGACACCATCGCCGACGCGAGCACGTCGGTGGCGAGCCTGTCGCTGCTGAACGTCATCCCGTCGATGCCGAACCTGGGCCTCGACAAGCTCGCCCTGGACCCGAGCACGCTCGCCAAGGGCTTCGACCTGACCAAGGGTCTGCAGAGCCTCGGCGGGCTGCTGCAGGGCGGCGGCCAGACCGCGGCGAACGGCACCGGCTCGCTGCTGAGCCTGCCGAACACGCTCTCGTCGCGTTCGCAGGTGAAGCTGGTCGACGTCCCGGGCTCGAAGAACAAGGCCGTGCAGTCGACGTCGACGCTGCAGGCCGCGGACATCGAGATCCTCAAGGGGACGCCGCTGGCGCTGAGCATCAAGGTGGCCAGCCAGCCGACGCTGAAGGTGACCTCCACCGGCGACGCGAAGACGTCCAAAGTGGACTACACCGCGCCGGTGCTGACCATCGAGGCGGCCGGCAAGACGCTGTACACGCTGGACGCGGCGCACCCGACGAAGGACATCCCGATCGGGCTGCCGCTGACCGGGCTGAGCGACCAGTTCGGGCAGCTCAACGACATCCCGGTGGTCGGCGGCCTGGTTTCGACGCTCACCAAGGGCATCCAGCAGGTCGGCAACACCGCGGGGACCGTGCTGGACCTCGGTGTCCTGCGGCTGAGCATCGCCGGGCTGGACCAGAAGTCCGCGCAGATGACCACGCCGTTCAAGGGCTTCCAGCTGGGTGCGTCGGCGCGGCTGTTCGACCTGCAGCTGCTGCCCACGACCAAGCTCAAGAGCCTGCTGCCCGCCGACCAGGCGAAGAACCTGCCGTCGTCGCTGGCCCAGCTGTCGCTCGGCGAGCAGGTGGCGCGGGCCTACGCGCCGACCGGCGGCGTGGTCTGCGGGACCGCGACGACGCCACCCGCGGGCGGCCAGGCGCCGAAGGGACCGGTGAAGAACCTCGCCTACACCGGCGGCGCGTACGACACGGTGCCGCTGTTCTGGTCGGGCACCGCGATGCTGCTGCTCGGCGTGGTGATGGTGGCCGCGATGCCGGGGACGCGACGTCGTCCGCTGGCCGTGGCGGTCGAGGAGAAGCCGTTCAAGCCGTCACCGCGTCCGCGCGAGTGACCTGAGGCAGCCCCCGGGGGCGGTGAGGGAACCCACCAGGAAGCTTTCTGGTGGGTTCCTTCGCGTTCAGCCTTGGCGAAGCGTCGTTCCGGGAGCCATGAGCATCGATACCAGGAGATCGTGCAGCCCGGTGACGGCCGAGCCGATCTCCTCGTGCGTGGCCGCCGCGGCTCGGAAAGGCTCCAAGATCTGGACGATCTCACGCTGTGCGGGGAGGGACGGAAGCCAAAGAGGCATCCGCCGCAGCGTCGACGTGGTCACTTGCCGGATGGCTGTTCCTGAGGCATGTTCCGTGAGCCAGTGAAGGGCCGCGCGACCGGTCAAGTAGGAAATCAGAAAGTCCGGGTCCACCTCGTCGGCCGGCCGGAACCGCACACAGCCTGGGCCGAGCAACCAGCCGGCCTGCTCTTCGCCCACTTGCCCGTACCGGCCGAGCGTGCCGGTACGGGTGGTGACGATGTCGCCCGCGATCAGCTGGTATCGGTCCATCCGCCGGGCCGTCGCCGGGGAGACGGTATCCAGATCCTCGATCCCGATCCGGTTCTCCTTGATGTTGCGCGGCAGCACCAGAGGTATCCCGAAGGAGTCTCGGCCTTCCTTCGCCACCGTGCCCGAGCCTGCCAGAACGTCACACACTTCCCCCAGCGAAACGCTCCGTCCGGTGCTGTCCTGAGACCGGCCCGCGACGGCTGCGTCCAACTTTGTGTAGAGCAGTCTTTGGATCTGCTCCGCGCGCTCCATGAGCCTTCTCAGCTCGCCCGACAGACCGTCGAGTTCCCGTGCGACGCGTGCGGTATCGATCTGCTCGGGCACTTGGCCGGTGTAGCGGCCGGGCGTGAGGTCGTAGTCGTTTCGGCTGATCTCGTCGTGCCCCACGGCGCGGGAGAACCCCGCCGTTCCCGTGAACTCACCGAGCGTGCCGCGCTCACGCCAGCGCCGAAGCTCGTCGGCGATGCGCGTGGTGTCGTCCACGCTGAGCTGCCGCTCGGTGCGGTCGACCAGTTCGCCCAGCTCCCGCGCGTCGATGAACAAGATCTCCGCAGGGCCTCGCGCGGCATCGATGCCACGCAGCATCCACACCATCGTCGGGATCGCGGTGTACTTGAACAGCTGGGGCGGCAACCCGACAACGCACTCGACTACGCCACGCTCGACCATCTTCTGGCGAATGTGCGCCTCCCGGCCTCCTCTGAAGGAGGCTCCTGCGGGCATGATCACCGCAGCTCGCCCACCGGGCTTCAGCTTGGTCACCACGTGCTGAAGCCATGCAAGGTCGGCGTTGTGCTGGGGCGGGTCCCCGAATGGCCATTCCCGGCTTGCCTGCGGGTTCAGCCGCATGCTGAACGGCGGATTCGCGAGGACCACGTCGAACTGCCGGTCCACGAACAAATCGTCGTCAAGCGCGTTCGCCGGACCGCTGATGTCGGCTTCCACCCCGTGCAGGGAGAGGTTCATCTTGCTGGTGAGCAGTGACCAGTCGTGCGATGGCTGACCATGCACCTGCGGGCCGTCGAACGCAAAGCCCTCACGTCCGGCCACCTCCGCGGCCGCGACCAACAACTCACCAGAGCCGCAAAAGGGGTCGTACAGCTGGTCTGACTGATTCGGTTCGAGCAGGTCGACGAGGAAACCGGCCACGCCCGGCGGCGTGAAATGACCGCCTCTGCGCCCCATAGCTCGTTCCAGGTCGGCCAGAATGGCGTCGCTGATCTGCGCACCCGGCGATCCCGGTCCTGGGCCACTACTGAGATCGATCTTGTCCACCAGCTGGATGACCTCCAGCAATGACGCGTCAGCGACTTGGCCCAACGCCCTGAACACCGGTATCGCCTTGCCCACGGTTGTGGACAGCGCCACTCCGGACAGGGTGGCGCGCACCTCAGACCACTCGGTTGTCGCAACGACCGCCTGCCAAGCCCTGGGCTCGTGCGTCTTCACGTACACCAGGCCAAGCAGGTATTCGAGGGCGAAAGACCTGTCATGCGCACCGCGGAGATGATCCATCGCGGACCACAGCCCCTTTGACCAGGACAACGTCTGCGGCCTTGGAGCTGATCCGGTGTTCGGCCGTTCCGGCGCCGGCCGTCCGGTCGCGTCGATGTTGAGCAGCAGCCGGTCCCCGTAGCTGGTGCCCGGCCGTTCGTCCGACTTGAGCCGGTTCTGCGGGATCTTCCTGTTCTGGAGCCACTCCGCGATCTCGTCTCGGTCGAACACTTCCTGCCCGGACACCATGTGCGGCCGCGGGAAGTCGGCGTGCCTCGCCCGCCAGTTGCTGACCGCGCTCAGCCGGACTTCGGCTCCGTTCGCCACGTCTGTCAGGGACAGATAGCCGCCGTCACTCGTCACCGCCCACCTCCCCGGCCGCCCGGACGCAGCTTCAGCACCTGCTCGACGCGGTCGTACGACGCCAACTGTCCGATCATGCCCGCCGAAAGGTAACCCAACAGCCGGCAGATCGTCCGGTGATCGGCTTCCAGGTGACGGTGGTGGATGGGTTCGTGGTGCATGATCCGGTTCCGGAACAGCAGCACGGTGTTCAGCCCGTCGTGCAGGTCCCCCCGGCTGCCGCCGTAGTGGGGGAACGCCTTGTACAGGTGGGGGACCCAGAGATCCCGGTCGTAGTTGCGGCTGACCAACGACACCCAGAACCCCAGGGAAAGCTCGGCCACGACGTTGTCGGCGGTGGCCGGACGGCCGCGATCGGCGAGCTTGCGCCGAGCGTCCGCCACCAGGTACGGCCCTTTCTTCTGCAGGGGCGCCACTCGCCACCAGTCGTCCTGGCCGAAGGCCGCGACGAGCCGCTGGTGGATCGCGTTGCGGAGGGCCACCTCGAGACAGTGCAGGGGCATATAGAACGCGGCCGAGATGTCGACGTTCCACCAGTACAGCTCGATCGCGGCCGTCATGTCGCCGTCGACCTTGGCCAGGTACGGAGCGAAGCGCGACGACGACAGTGCGTCACGGACCCAGTCCGGCTCGATGCCCATCTCGCGCCTCCATCGTCTTCATGGCAGCACGAGATGTGCTACTGTTCAGGGGTAAGCCCCGGGTTCGCCTCTGCTTCGGCACGCCGCCCGGGGCATTGCTTTGTCTGCTGCCGGCGGCTGTCTTGCCGCGGCCCCTCATCGCATTGGCGACTACTGAAGACTAGCGTGACTCGCACGCTCTCTGCAAGTACTCGAAGTACTCAAATCTGTGAACCGTCGTTCCGGCAGGTCAGCCCAGCAGGGGTTCACAGAGTCTGGCCGCGCCGGGAGCAGTCTCACCCTTGGCGAAGCGTCGTGACCATCGCCTCGACGGCGATGCGGGGCTTCACGTTCAGGTCGATCGCGTCCCGGCATTCCAGTACCGCTTCGAGGCGGCGGAGCGTCGATTCCGGTGTCCACGCCGAAGCCGCTTCGGCGATCTGGTCGGCGTGGTCCGGGTGGTTGAGCGTCGCGCCGGAGCGGGTCGTCGTCACCAGGACGTCGCGGTAGAAGCCGGCCAGGTCGATCAGGGCCAGGTCGAGCGTGTCGCGCTGGGTGCGCGTCGCGCGGGACTTCTGCTTCTTCTCGAGCTGCTTGACCGCCGCTTCGGCGGCTCGCTTGGCCCCGGCGACGCCCTTGCCGATGCCGTCACCGCCCATCGCCGTCCGGAGCTCGTTGCGCTCGTCTTCGTCGCGGCCCTTGCTCGCCTCTCCGGCGTCGGCCTCCGCCGCGCTGATCAGCTGGTCGGCGCACGTGAAGACGTCACTGGGCCGACGCAGGCCCGTCGGGATCCGCAGCACCGTCGCCCGCCGCTGCCGCGCGGCCTCGTCCGTGGCGAGCCGGCGCGCGCGGCCGACGTGGCCGCCGCAGACGGCGGCGGCCCACTGCGCGCGCTCCGGGTCGACGTGGTCGCGGCGCATCAGGACGTCCGCGATCGCTTCCGGCGGCGGCGTCCGCAGCGTCACCAGGCGGCAGCGCGAACGGATCGTCACCGAGACGTCGTCGGGGTGGTCGGACGGCGCGCAGAGCAGGAAGACCGTGCGCTCCGGCGGCTCCTCGACGGCTTTCAGCAGAGCGTTCGACGCGCCTTCGGTGAGCCTGTCGGCGTCTTCGATGATCACGACCTGCCAGTGGCCGGTCGTCGGCCGGCGGGCGGCCGCCTGCACCAGCGCGCGCATCTCGGCGACCGAGATCGACAGGCCTTCCGGCACCACGAGCCGGACGTCGGCGTGGGTGCCCGCCATCGTCGTGTGGCAGCCCGGGCAGGCATCGCAGCCGGTGCCGGTGCTGCACTGCAGAGCGGCGGCGAACGTTCGCGCGGCCACCGACCGGCCGGACCCGGGCGGGCCGGTGAGCAGCCACGCGTGCGTCATCGCGCCGGGCGGCGCGGGCTCGCCGGCGACGATCTTCGCGGCGGCCGCCGCGGCCGAGGCCAACGTTTCGACCGCGGGCTCCTGGCCGACCAGCTGGTTCCAGACACCGATGCGTTCAGTCGTCGTCACTTCGCCTCCACGCGAGGCTCTTCCGGCGTCTCGATGGGCAGGGGGTCGTCGAGGTCCAGCGGCAGGATCGACGGCCGGTCCGTCGCCGGGGCGTCGGTGGTCGCCGGGTTTCCGCTGGTCGGCGCGTCGGCCGCCGGGGCCAGCGCGGACAGGCGGCCGACGAACACGGCACGCAGCGCGGTGCGGATGCGCTCGGCGACCTCGGTGTCCGAGCCGTCGGCGTCGATCACGACGTACCGTTCCGGGTCGGCCGCGGCCATCTCGGTGAGCAGGTGCTGGACGCGCCACTGGTCGTTCATCGTGGTCGCGCGGTCGCGCGGCGCACCAGGCGGTGCGGAGTCCAGCAGGACGGTCAGGTCCGGCCGCAACCGTCCGGTCGCCCAGTCGGCGAGGCCTTCGAGCTCGTCGCTGTCCAGCCCGGCGACGGCCGAGAGGTGCGCCAGCGGAGAGTCGACGAACCGCTCCATCACCACGACCGAACCGGCGTCGAGCGCCGGCTGCACGTGCCGCTCGACGATGTCGGCCCGGACCGCGGCGGCGGCCAGCGCCTGGGCCCGTGCCCCGGTCAGCGAAGCGCCGGCGACGAGCGCCGTGAGCCGCTTGTCGTCGAGGGCCGGATCGGCGGCGACCACGACGGGACGGGTGCCGCCGCGCATCCAGTCGGCCAGGTTGACGGCCTGGATCGCCGTGTTGATCGCGGTGGTGCCTTCGACGGCGATGAGGAAGCCGTTGACGCGCCTCGGCGTGCGGCGCAGCGCGTTGCGCAGGTCCGACAGGATCGGCTCGGTGCGCTTGTCGTCCATCTGCCGGTAGGCGAAGAGCCCGGCGACCAGCGCGATCGCGGCGCCGGCGAGCATGATCGGCCGGGTGCCGTCGATCGTGACCGGGCTGCCCCAGACGTTGATGGTGTGCGGCGCCACCACGCCGACCAGGACCGGGACGGTGACCGTGGTGCCGAACAGGACCAGCTTCATCATCAGCTGGTAGATCGCGTTGATCCGGCCGCGGATGGCGTCTTCGACCCGCGAGCCGATGATCGTGACACCGGTGAGGAACGCCGTCCCGGCCCAGAAACCGACCAGGACCACGGTGACGAGCGAGATCGACAGGTGCGGCGACAACGCCACCAGCGCGAGCGAGAGCCCGGCCGCGATGATGGAGACGCCGAACAACCGGTCGTGCGGGAGCCGGCGGGAGAGCTTGGGCGCGAAGGCCATCCCGGACGCGAGACCGAGGAAGATGGCCAGCACCAGGAGGCTGAACGCCGAGTCGCCGGCCAGCAGGCTCGACGAGTACGGCTTGGCCGAGCCGATGACGGCGCCGCCCGCGGCGAACGCGCCGAACGCGCCGACCAGCAGCCCGCGCACGAGCGGCGTGCTGCGGATGAACCGGAAGCCGTCGGCGATCATCGTGCCGATGCCGGTCTTCTCCTCGTCGGCCGGCTTGATCTTCTGTTCCGGCAGCTCGTGGACGTTGCGCAGCGAAAGCTCGGGGATCCGGGTGGCGATGAGGATCGCGCTGGCCAGGTAGAGCAGGCCGGTGATGATGACGACGAGCTTCGCGATGCTGAGGCTCGCGCTCTCGCCGGGGAAGAGGTGGAAGGTCGTGTTGACGCCGGTGATGATCGCGTTCGCACCGGCCGCGGTGATGACGGCGAGGCCGTAGGTCATCACCATGCCGAGCTGGTTGGCCGTCTCGACCTGGTCGGGGCGGCGGAGCAGGTTGGGGACCGCGGCCTCTTTCGAGGGGATCCACATGCTCGCCGCGCTGCCGACGAGGAAGTTGCCGACGAGCAGCCACCACGGCGCGCTGACGAAGGCGATGGACAGCAGGAACCCGCAGCGCAGCAGGTCGGCGACCACCATGACCTTGCGGCGGTCGAACCGGTCCGCGAGCAGCCCGCCGACCGGAGCGAACAACAGTCCCGGCGCCAGGCCGGTCAGCACGACGCCGACAAAGGCGAAGTTCTGCGCGAAGTAGTTGTTCGTCAGCTTCGTGGCCAGGCCGGTCAGGGCGAGGATGTTCAGCCAGTCGGCCACGCTGCACAGGTACGTGACGCCCCAGAGGCGCCGGAACGGTTTGATCGCCAGCACCCGCCGGACCCGGTTGATCGTGGACGCCTCGGCGCCCGACGACCTACCCGGGCCGGACCCGGGTACCGATCGCACGCCCTCGCTGATACGCCCACCCCACTAGTCACCGCGGCGCCGGGCGCCCTCGTGAGGTCGCCCGACCGTGAAGCCAGGGTAGCCCGATCGGCCCTTGCCTCGCGGACGGCCCCGAGGTGCCGGTGGGGTGGGGAACAGCGAGCGAATGCTAGTCGAACAGTCCGGTCACGCTGCTGACCAGGCTCGACACCAGTTCGATGGCGACGAAACCGAACACGATCAGCAACGCCACCGCGAGCATGACCCCCGCCGCACTCGACGACGGCCGGTTGAACGCCGGCATCGACACCGCGGGCAGGCGCCGCCGCTTGACGGGCACCACCTCGAGGTCTTCGTCGAAGTCGTCCTCGGCGGGTGCCTTCTGCCGCACGGGCCGCTGCAGCATCGGCGGCCTCGTGGGCCACGTACGCCGCCGGTTCCGCTGGCGTGGCAGGAGCCCCATCGGCGGCGCCACGTCTTCGCCGAGGCCGCCCGTGGTGCCGGCCGGCGGGATCGCTTTCGGGGTCCCGCCGTCCTCCTCCCGGAGGGTTTCCTCGACCATCCGCCGCACGGCCTCGTCGTCGTGCGGCACGGGCCCGGCTACCGGGAAGGCAGCGGGCTCGTGGCCATGGGCGCCGGCGGAGCGTGGTTCGGGTGCCGCCGTGACCAGTCCCGAGACGGGGTCGGCGAACATCTCGCCGGGGGCTTCGGACAACGTGCCGTCGCGCTGAGTGAGCTCGGGGGCATTGAAGAAGGGAGCCTCACCGTTCGCGCTCATGGTGACCACCTCACTACTGAATGTCCTCGCCTTTCCAGGGTAGCGACGATGGCGGATAACGCATCCGCCCAATGGCTCTGTCTGTAATGGAGGGTCGGTCACGCAGCGCAAGCCCGCACCCGAACCCCCTGCAGTGTCCAGTCCGCCGGTGGTCCGGTCGACCGCCAATGGTGACGGATCGTAGTGAGTCGGGTCACAGGAGCCGTCGGGAGGGGCCGGCCGGGAGTGGCCGTTCGGTGACCAGTTTGCCGGTTTCCGATCGGGTTGGGGATGGGTTTGCCTGGAGGCGCCGGACGAACGAGGTGCGCCGGTCGGCGGGTCGGCTGCGGCCGGTCGGAGCATCGGCTCGGGTGGGCGTCGTGACTGACTGTTCCGATGGCGTGCTGGGGCGACGCTTCTCTCAAGGCACCTCCTCGTGCCCCAGGTCGATCATCTTCCGGCACCAGTCGCGGAGCATGCCGCGGCTGAAGGGGCTCAGGACCAGCTGACGGCGACCGTCGCCGCGATCGAGGGCGGCCAGCGCGAAACGGCCCAGGTCGGTGTCCACCAGGACGAACCCGTGGTCCGGGAACTCCGCGCACAGGCCCCCGAACGCGAGCATGTCCAACACCGCCGTACCCGAGCGCGGGCGGCGGAGCAGCTCGCGTATCGCGCCGACGTCGTCGTCCTGGCCGTCACGGACCAGGCCGTCGTCGTCCACCGACAGCCAGATCGCGCGGGGCGAGGCGCCGAACGGGGCCTCCGGCAGCTCCGCCACCAGCATTTCCGGCAGCTCCTCGAAGTCGGCGAGGTGGATCGCCGTGCGGCCGGGCAGCGAGCCCATCATGAAGGCCCGTTCGCCGTCCGCGTAGCAGCGGATGTCCGCCGTCTCCGGTCCCTGGTCGAACACACCGCACAGCGCCGCCCGGACCGAACCGCGCAGCATCAGCGACACGACTTCGAAGCCGACCTCGTTGAGCTCACCGTCCACGCCGAACGGCGTGCCGTCGATCCAGGCCGCCCACGCCGTGTGCCGTTCGACCTCCTCTACCAGGTCAGCGGGGTCGTCGGAGACTGGTCCGTGCACCAGGATGTCGTGGTCGCTGACGTCCGGGTTGTAGAGCCGGTCGACCGGCTCGCGGTCCGGCATCGCGGCCAGTACCGGCCCGGCGGCCAGTTCGAGAAGTTCCCGGGCCGCCGTGCGCTCAGCCATGGCTTCGCACCGCCTGTCCCGGGCTTCGCTCGACCTCGCCCGGACCGGGCTCGCCCCGCGCAACACCCGACGACCCGCCACGATCCGGCGCACGCGGCTCACCGACTCGCGGCCCGCTCGGAGCATCGGCCAGGCCCCGATCGGCAACCGGCAGCCCACCGCGCGCCGACACACGCCGCCCGGCAGCCGACGGCCCGCCCGGGCTGTCGGGCATCCTCTGCTCGACCGCCGGCGACCCTCCTCTCCCGGGCGAACCCAGCCCACCGGCCCGCGACCCGTTCTCACCACCGGGCGAGGTCCGACCGGCAGCCGGCAACGCGGCCGGACTGCCGGACAAACCTCGGCCGGCCGCCGACGAGCGGCGAGCCTCCTCGGCCGCCGACGGGGTGCTGCGGATCGCCACCGGACTCCGCGGGATGGGTACGTCGCTGATCAGCTCCACTGCCTCGAGGATCGCGTCGCGCACGGTCAGGCCCAGCTGGGCCGGCTCTTCCTCCACTCCCTTCGAGAACCCCTGCTCACGCATGGCTCTGCACCGCCTCGACGATCCACTGCTCGGCCGTGCTCCGTGAGGCCGGGCCCCACGTGACCGTCCAGCGCCCGGTGCGGCCGACCGCCGCGCTGAACTGGTAGCGGCCCAGGTCGTTGTCCACCAGGCCGAACGCTCCGTGGGGGTACTCGGCCAGGATCGCGTTGCGCACCGCCAGGTCGACCAGCACCGTGCCCAGCCGGGGACGGGCCGCGCACTCGCGGATCTGCTCCACCGCTCCCTCGCACCCGCGCGGGATCAGGCCGCCCTCGTCCGTCTCGATGCGCACGTGCTGACCGGGGCCCGGCGGCCGGTCGGGCAGGCCGTCGAACACCCAGCCCGGCAGCTCGCTCAGGAAGCCGGACCGCAGGCGCGCGCGGTTGCCCAGCTTGTGCAGCACGGTCGTGTAGTCCTCGTCGCCGAAGAACCGCACCTCCCACGGCTCCTGCCGCGCCGGGAAGACGCCGGTGACCACGCCGCGGATGAAGCCGCCCCGCAGCGCCCGGTACAGCCCGACCGCTTCCGGCGTGACCTCGCCGCCGGGTGCGAGGCCGATCGCGGACATGCCGGCGACGAACCGGGTGTACTGCTCCACCTCGTCGGCGAGGCTCCGCACGGGCGACGAGCGACGTCCCGGCAGCGGTTCGGTGTCCGCCAGCACCGGCGGGATCTCGAACTCGGGGTCGTAGAACTCCATCACCGAGGGCCGCTCCGGCACCTCGGCCGACAGCGGGGCGATGACCTCGTCGATGACGTCGAAGACGGCGACTGAAGTGTTCACCCCTAGATTGAACACCCTGGCACCGACAATTTCTCGCACATATGTTCGAGTGGGTGACATCGTTCGGTGAGCGGTCGGCGAGCGGCTCAGCCATGAGCCGGCACCCGCCCTTCGACGAGTTCCGCGAGCCCCGCCACGCTTCCGGGCAGCCACCAGAACCGGCGGTGACCACCCCTGGCCCTGCCGAGCGCCGCCAGGTGCCGGCCGCGGTCGTCGTCGACGAACGCCAGCATCTCCCACGGCCACCGCGAGCCATCGCGGGCGATGTCGAACTGGACGGTACCGAGCCGCGGCCGGCGCAGGTCGTCCATCAGATCGAAGAGCAGGCACTCCTGCTCGGGCTCGAGCACTCCACGCTCGTCGGCGTCGAGGCACAGCCCTTCGCCCGGCGCCGGCGGACGAGGCGGCAGCCGCGTCAGCGCCAGGGCGAGGAACTCCGCGACGGACCCCGGCGAAGGCCCGGACAGGCGCAAGCCCTCCCCGGCCACGCCGAACCGCGTCCGGTCGTCGAAGAACGCCGATGTCCACGGCTCGTCGAACACCGCGACGACCACGCCGCAGACGCCGCCGCTGCCCAGGAAGCCGGGGAGCGACTCGATCAGGTCCGTGGCGGTGGAACTGCCGGCGGCCGCCGCCCGGACCGGCTTGAGGATCTTGGTGGTCACCGCGTGCACGGTGCGTGGTGTCGTGGTCACGCGTTCATGAAACCCGGGACCACTGACAATTTCCCGAACATCTGTTCGAGGTGTCACTCGAAAGTGTGGCCGGACGCCGTGAAGGCCCCCGGCGCACCGGGGGCCTTCACAAGCGGAAACCAGCGGTCTTACTTGGCCTTCGTCGCGGTCGAGCTGCGCTTCGTCGTGGTGGACTTCGTGGCCGCGGCCTTGGCGGTCTTGCTCGTGCCCGCTTTGACCGTCTTCGCCGTCGTCGAAGCCGGCTTCCGCGCCGGCGCCTTCCGCTTCGGCGCCGGGCCCTTCGCCCGCTTCTCCGCGAGCAGCTCGGACGCCCGTTCGGCGGTCAGCGACTCGATCTCGTCGCCCTTCCGCAGCGTCGCGTTGTACTCGCCATCGGTCACGTACGGGCCGAACCGGCCTTCCTTGACGACCATGGGCTTCTTCGACGCCGGGTCCTCACCGAGTTCCTTGAGCGGCGGCTTCGCCGTGGCAGAACGCCCACGCTGCTTCGGTTCGGCGTAGATCTTCAGCGCTTCCTCGACCGTGATCGAGAACAGCTGGTCCTCGGTCGAGAGCGACCGCGAGTCCGTGCCCTTCTTCAGGTACGGCCCGTAGCGCCCGTTCTGCGCCGTGATCTCGTCGCCGGACTCCGGGTCCTTGCCGACCACGCGCGGCAGCGAGAGCAGCTTCAGCGCGTCTTCGAGCGTGATGGTCTCGATGTCCATCGACTTGAACAGCGAACCCGTACGCGGCTTCGGCGCCTTCGCCTTCGCGGCCTTCTTCTGTGCCGGAGTGGCATCCTCGGGGATCTCGATCTCCGGCAGCACCTCGGTCACGTAGGGCCCGAAACGGCCTTCCTTCGCGACGATGTCGTGCCCGCTCACCGGGTCGGTGCCCAGCGTGCGGCCCTCCTGCGGGGTCGCGAACAGCTTCTCCGCGATCTCCTGCGAGAGCTCGTCCGGCGGCAGGTCCTCGGGCAGGTTCGCGCGCTGCGACTCGCCGTTGACCTCGCGCTCGAGGTACGGCCCGTAGCGGCCGACGCGGACCACGACGGTGTGCCCGTCGGCGTCGCTGAACAGCGGGATCGAGTTGATCTCCCGCGCGTCGATGTCCTCGACGCTGCCTTCGACGAGCTTCTTCAGCCCGCCCAGCCGTCCGATCGAGCCGTCGACGCCCATGTCACCGCCGAAGTAGAACTTCGACAGCCACTGCGCGCGCTGCTCGTTGCCCGACGCGATGCGGTCGAGCTCGTCCTCCATGCCGGCGGTGAAGTCGTAGTCGACCAGCCGCTCGAAGTGCCGCTCCAGCAGGCCGATCACGGCGAACGCGACCCACGACGGAACGAGCGCGGAGCCCTTCTTCCAGACGTAGCCGCGGTCCTGGATGGTCTTGATGATCGACGCGTACGTCGACGGGCGGCCGATGCCCAGCTCTTCCAGCTTGCTGACCAGGCTCGGCTCGGAGTACCGGGCCGGCGGCGACGTCGTGTGCCCGTCCGGGCTCAGCTCGGTCGCGGTCAGGTCCTGGTCCTTCTCCAGCACCGGCAGGCGGCTCTGCTTGTCGTCGGCTTCGCCACCGGTCTCGGTGTCGACCGCCTCGACGTACGCCTTGAGGAAGCCCGCGAAGGTGATCGTGCGGCCCGAAGCCGCGAAGGTGCATTCCTCGCCCGACGTCGCGTTGCCGACGATGCGCACGGACATCGTGGTGCCCTTGGCGTCCGCCATCTGCGACGCGATCGTGCGCTGCCAGATCATCTCGTAGAGGCGGTACTCGTCGGTGTCCAGCTCGCTCGCGACCTGGCCCGGCGTGCGGAAGACCTCGCCCGACGGGCGGATCGCCTCGTGCGCCTCCTGCGCGTTCTTGACCTTGCGCGTGTACTGGCGCGGCGACGGCGAGACGTACTCCTTGCCGTACAGCTGCGTGGCCTGGCTGCGCGCCGCCGAGATCGCCGACTCCGACAGCGTCGTGGAGTCGGTACGCATATAGGTGATGTAGCCGTTCTCGTACAGCTTCTGCGCGATCCGCATCGTGCGCTCCGAGGTGAACCGCATCTTGCGGCCCGCCTCCTGCTGCAGCGTCGACGTCATGAAGGGCGCGTACGGCTTCCGCGTGTACGGCTTCTCTTCGACGCTCGAGACCTTGAAGTCACGCTGCTTCAGCGCGTCGGCGAGGCGCCGCGCGTCGGCCTCGGCCAGCACGCGGATCTCGTTGTTCGAGGACTTGAGCTGCCCGTCCGAGCCGAAGTCGCGGCCGGTGGCCAGGCGCGCGCCGTCCACGGCGACCAGCCGGGCGGGAAAGTTTCGCGGCGTGGCCTCTTCGCCGGCGTCCATGGTCGCCGAGATGTCCCAGTACGAAGCCGACGTGAAGCGCATCCGCTCGCGCTCCCGCTCGACGACGATCCGGGTCGCCACCGACTGCACACGGCCCGCCGAAAGCTTCGGCATGACCTTCTTCCACAGCACCGGCGAGACCTCGTAACCGTAGAGGCGGTCGAGGATGCGGCGGGTCTCCTGCGCGTCGACGAGGTCGGCGTCCAGCTCACGGGTCGAGTCGGCGGCCGCGAGGATGGCCTGCTCGGTGACCTCGTGGAAGACCATCCGGCGGACCGGGACCTTCGGCTTGAGCGTCTCGAGCAGGTGCCACGCGATGGCTTCGCCCTCGCGGTCGGGGTCCGTCGCGAGGTAGAGCTCGTCGACGTCCTTGAGCAGGCTCTTGAGCTCGGTGACCTTGGACTTCTTGTCCGGGGTCACCACGTAGAGGGCCTTGAAGTCGTTGTCGACGTCGACGCCGAGGCGTGCCCAGGACTCACCCTTGTACTGGGCGGGCACGTCGGCAGCGCCACGCGGCAGGTCGCGGATGTGCCCGACGGAGGACTCGACGACGTAACCGCCGCCCAGGTAGGGGGCGATCTTGCGGGCCTTCGTCGGCGACTCGACGATGACCAGCCGCCGGTGCCCGGCGCCGTTGTCCGCCGAGGCTCCGTTCTTCTTGGTCCGTGCTCCTGCCACGCTGTCCTGCTCTCCGCTCATCTCGTCCCGCCGCCGCGGGACTGCACCGCGCCCCGTCCCCCTGGGGGTCCGGGCCCGTGTCTCGACCTGTCAGTGTGCACGCTGTTCCGGCCGGGACGGCGCGGAGGTGGCCCAACACGCCGCCGGTCCTGTGCCCAGCGCATCGCCGCTGACCTCGGCGATGTTTCCCCAACGTACCTGCCACGTGATTTCGGCCACGTCCCGCGCAGCCTAGCGCGTGACCGTCCGGATACCCTCCGTTCGACGGTGGTGGGGGCGGGGACGTCACCGCTTCACTGGTTTCCCCGCCCAGCCGAAAGGATCCGCCATGTCCCGACGCCTCCTCGGCGCCCTGCTCACCGCCGCGACCGCCACAGTATTACTGGGGACCACTCCGGCGAGTGCGGCCGCGGCGAACTTCGCCGGCACGGTAGCCCTGTCCAACTGCTCCGGTTCGGTGGTCAAGCCCGCCGCGACCCCCGACACCGCACCCGCGCTCGTGATGTCCAACGGGCACTGCCTCGAGACCGGGTTCCCCGGTCCCGGCCAGGTCATCACCAACCGGACGTCCAGCCGGACGTTCACGCTGCTCAACGCGAGCGGCGGCAACGCGGGCACGCTGCGGGCCAAGAAGATCGTCTACGGGACGATGACCGACACCGACGTGTCGCTCTACCAGCTCACCACCACCTACGCGCAGATCAAGTCGAGCTACGGGATCTCGCCGCTGGAGCTGTCCAACGCGCACCCGTCCGCCGGCATCGCGATCGACGTCGTCTCGGGCTACTGGAAGCGGATCTACTCCTGCAACGTCGACGGCTTCGTCTACCGGCTGAAGGAGGGCAGCTGGACCTGGAAGGACTCGATCCGCTACACGTCCGCCTGCCAGACCATCGGCGGCACGTCGGGCTCGCCGATCGTCTCCGGCGGCAAGGTCGTCGGCGTGAACAACACCGGCAACGAGGACGGCCAGCGGTGCACGGAGAACAACCCGTGCGAGGTCGACCAGGCCGGGAACGTCACCGTCCACTACAAGACGAACTACGGCCAGGAGACCTACGGCATTCCCGCCTGTCTCACCGCGGCCAGCGAAATCGCCCTCACCCAGGCCGGCTGCACCCTGCCCCGGCCCTGACGCGCCGCCCGCGCCCGGTCAGGCCGTGCTCGTCACGGCCTCCGGGTGCGGGACCGGCCGCGGCGCCGCGCCGGGCCACACCGCCTCGGCGCCCGGTGGCGGTTCCCCGATGAGCTCCAGCAGCGCCTCCAACCGGCGTTTCCCGGTGACCTTGACCGCCGGGACCTCGACCTTCGGGCCGGTCAGCTTCGCCGCGACGCCCAACGGCGTCAGCGCCTCGACCAGCCGCTCGTGCATGCCGGGCGCCAGCGGGTCGACGCCCAGCAGGTAGCCCTGCGTGCCGGGGCGGCCACTGGCCAGCGCCCACATCCGCAGCATCGCCCCGCTCAGCCGGAAGCCGTCCGGCACCGCCTTGCCCGAGTCGTCCTCGACCGGGCCCACGCAGCCCTCACGCAGCCACCTCAGCGCCAACGGGAGCAGGTCGACCCGGAACGACGTCCGGACCTGTGGATTGCCGCAGTCGGCCTTCGAGACCTGGGCGTCCGCGCCGCGGCAGCGGAACTCGCGCGCCAGGATGTGTGCCCGCCACGGCTCCTCGACGACCACCGACAGCCGGGCGGCCGTGCGCCCGAAGCCGGTGATCTGACCGTGGCAGCACAACAGCCCGGCCAGGTCACCCAGACCCGGCCCGCTGGCCTCGGCGGAAAAGAGGGAGATCGTCCGATCCACCGCGCCATACTAGAACACAAGTTCGATTCGTGGCGATAGTCACGCCGATCTTCACCGAGGCGGTTGATCCAGCTGACGGCAGGAAGGAGCGCGCTGCTCCGCTGCTTCGAGGGCTGGGACGTCCTTCAGGCCCTTGAGGTAGTCGAGCGCGTCGATGCGGTCCAGCGTGGCCTTGGCCTCGCCGAGGGCCTCCTTGGTCGCCGCCGCGTCGCCGCGGACGGCGTCGATGCGCTGACGCGCGTTCTCGGCGTGCTCACGGATGTCGGCGAACTGCCCGATGACGTCCTCACGGCCGCCGTCGGCCGACGGCACCGGTGGCGCGCCGAGCGCGTTCAGCCCGGCGAGGCTCTGGTCGAGCCCGCCGACCACCGAGGAAAGCAGGTCGCTGGAGGTCCGGGAGGCCTGCTGAGGCGTGCTCGGATCGACGACCGGCAACGCCGCCAGGGTGCGGACCAGGTGCGTCACCGCGCCGCAGTAGGAGTCCGCCCATCTCGCCGCGGGATCGGCCTGCGGCACCACGGTCGTCACCGACAGACCTTGGTCCCGCGCCGGCGCTTGCGCGGCTTGCTGCCCGCAACCGGCGAGGCCGATGGTGATCGTCGCGGTTACGGCGGCGAAGACGGTTGACCGCGGCCGCACAAGACCTCCTGCTCGACGACGTCCCGGAAGGCCCGACGGTACCGACTCGGTGCCGCTTCGCAAGTCGCCGAGCCAGTGTGGGATGTCCCGACACGCCTCGGCGCTTTTCAGGAGCCCCGGGACGAACACAGGCCCGGCACGCGACGCTGCGTGCCGGGCCTGTGGACGGGGATGTGCGTCAGGCCTTGATCTCCGTCGGGGAGTCGGTCAGGACCGTCCCCCGGCGCTTCGACACCACGATCGCCGCCACGATCACGGCGACCGCGACGAGCGAGATGATGATGCGCACCGCGGTGTTCTCGTCCGGGCCGATCGAGAACTGGACGACGGCGGGCGCGATCAGCACCGAGACCAGGTTCATGACCTTGATCAGCGGGTTGATCGCGGGGCCGGCGGTGTCCTTGAACGGGTCACCCACGGTGTCACCGATGATGGTGGCCTCGTGCGCGGACGAGCCCTTGCCACCGTGGTTGCCGTCCTCGACCAGCTTCTTCGCGTTGTCCCACGCGCCACCGGAGTTGGCGAGGAAGATCGCCATCAGGGTGCCGCAGGCGATCGCGCCGGCCAGGTAGCCGGCGAGCGCGCCGGTGCCCAGGCCGAAGCCGACCGCGATGGGGGCGAAGACCGCCAGCAGACCCGGCGTCGTCAGCTCACGCAGCGAGTCGCGCGTGACGATGTCGACGACCTTGCCGTACTCGGGGCGGGTGGTGCCCTCCATGATCCCCGGGATGTCGCGGAACTGGCGACGGACCTCGTAGACGACCGCACCGGCGGCGCGGGAGACCGCGTTGACGGCGAGACCGGAGAACATGAACACGACGGCCGCACCGATGATGACGCCGACCAGCGTGTTCGGGCTGACGATCGAGTTGACGAACGACTTCGTCGCGTCGAGGCCGGTGACCACGCCGTTGCCCATGCCCGACAGCGTCTTCGTGATCGCGTCGGAGTAGGAGCCGAAGAGCGCGGTCGCCGCGAGGACGGCGGTCGCGATCGCGATGCCCTTGGTGATGGCCTTGGTGGTGTTGCCCACCGCGTCCAGCTCCGTGAGGATCTGCGCGGCCTTCTCGTCGACGTCGCCCGACATCTCGGCGATGCCCTGCGCGTTGTCCGAAACCGGGCCGAACGTGTCCATCGCGACGATGACGCCGACGGTGGTCAGCAGGCCGGTACCGGCCAGCGCCACGGCGAACAGCGCGACGCCGCCGCCCAGCAGGTACGCACCGAACACGGCCGCGCCGATCACCAGCGCGGTGTAGACGGCGGACTCGAAACCGACCGAGATGCCCGAGAGGATGACGGTCGCGCCACCGGTCTCCGACGTCTGTGCGACGTCCTTGACCGGCTTGTACTCGGTGCCGGTGTAGTAGCCGGTCAGCTTCAGGATGACCGCCGCGAGCACGATGCCGATGATCACCGCGATGGTCGCGATGACCGCCGGGTTGCCCGAGTTCTCGAAGCCCGCGCCGAAGTCGGAGAAGCTGCTCGGCAGGTACACGAACGCCGCGATCGCCGACAGCACCGCGGAAATGACCGCGGAGATGTAGAAGGAGCGGTTGATCGTGACCAGACCGCCCTCGCCCGGGCGCGCCTTGGTGATGTAGACACCGATGACCGCGGTGATGACACCGATGGCCGGCACGATGAGCGGGAAGATCAGGCCGTGCACGCCGAAGGCGGTGCTGCCCAGGATCAGCGCGGCGACGAGCATGACGGCGTAGGACTCGAAGAGGTCCGCGGCCATGCCGGCGCAGTCGCCGACGTTGTCGCCCACGTTGTCCGCGATGGTCGCGGCGTTGCGGGGGTCGTCCTCGGGGATGCCCTGCTCGACCTTGCCGACCAGGTCCGCGCCGACGTCGGCGGCCTTGGTGAAGATACCGCCGCCGACACGCATGAACATCGCGATCAGGGCGGCGCCGAAGCCGAAGCCCTCGAGCACCTTGGGCGCCTGGCCGGTGTAGACCAGCACGACGACCGCGGCACCGAAGAGGCCGAGGCCGACGGTGATCATGCCGACCACGCCACCGGTGCGGAACGCGACGCGCATCGCGATTTCGCGGCCGCCTTCCTCACGCGACGCGGCGGCCACGCGCAGGTTCGCCTGCGTGGCCAGCCACATGCCGAGGTAGCCGATCGCGAACGAGAACGCCGCACCGACCAGGAAGAAGATCGAACGACCGATCTTCTCGTTCCAGTCGTCGGCGGGAAGTGCGAAGAGCAGGAGGAACACGATCACGCCGAAAATGGCGAGGGTGTTCCGCTGCCGCTTGAGGTAAGCGGCCGCACCTTCCTGCACCGCCTTGGCGATGTCCTGCATCTTGGCGGTGCCCTGGCCCGCGGCCAGCACCTCCTTGAGCAGGACGTAGCCGATGACGAGTGCGGCAAGCGCGACCACGGCGACTACACCGACAATCGTGTAGCCACCTCCGGTGAGCGCAATACTGCCTGCGCCCTCCGCGAGGAACTGCCGTGACATTCGTCCTCCAGGAGACGTCGCCGATCGCCAGCGTCGACGAGCCGAGGGTTCGACACGGCCGGCGCTGGCATGGACCCTGTACGGAGCGACACGCTAGCCGGGCAGCAACGCACGTCTCACATGACGCTCACCACAGAGGGTGTGGATTGCGGGAGTGTATTGGTATCGCAACCAGCGTCTTCACGCCGTCCCGGTGACGGTACATTCCGTTACCTTGTGAGGCTCCTCACTTGATCGATCACTCATCCGCCGATCCGTTGGGGCGGTTGAGGATCGCTCGGGGATGCGAGAACTGTCGGACCCCTGTGCGAAGCTCGGCTGGTGGACGACTCACGGGGACGGCGGCTGCTGGGGCGGGTGACCGCCGGCATCCCGTCGCGCGAGGATCCGGTCACGCACGTCGCGGACCTGCCGGGCCGAAACGCGCGTTACGCAGAGTGGCCGCCGTGGGTGGATCCGGCCGTCGTGACTGCGCTGCGTGACTGCGGCGTCTCGGCCCCTTGGACGCACCAAGCGGAGGCGGCTTCGCACGCGTACGAGGGTCGCCACGTCGTGATTTCGACCGGCACGGCGTCGGGAAAGTCGCTGGCCTACCAGCTGCCGGTGCTGTCCCGGCTGGCCGCGGGCGAGAAGGCGAACGCGCTGTACCTGTCGCCGACCAAGGCGCTGGGAGCGGACCAGCTGCGGTCCGTGTCCTCTTTGGACATCCCGGGCGTGCGGGCGGCGTCGTTCGACGGGGACACGCCGATGGTGGAGCGCGACTGGGTGCGCGCGCACGCCAACTGGGTGTTCACCAACCCGGACATGCTGCACCGAGGGATCCTTTCGCAGCACGGGCGGTGGGCCCCGTTCTTCCGGCGGCTCAGCTGCGTGGTGGTCGACGAGTGCCACAGCTACCGGGGCGTCTTCGGCTCTCATGTCGCGCTGCTGCTTCGCCGGCTTCGGCGCGTTGCCGAGCATTACGGCGCTTCGCCGGTCTTCGTGCTTGCTTCGGCGACGACGGCTTCGCCTGCTTCGTTCGCTTCGCGGTTGACGGGGGTGCCTTGTCTCGCCGTGACGGACGACGCCTCTCCGCGCGGCGCCCGGACGGTCGCGTTGTGGGAGCCGCCGTTACTGGAGGAGCTGACCGGGGAGAACGGCGCGCCGGTCCGGCGTTCGGCGGGCGCGGAGACGTCGCGGATCCTGGCCGACCTGGTCGTCGAAGGCGCGCGGTCACTGGCGTTCATCCGGTCGCGGCGGGGCGCGGAGCTGGCCGCGCTGGGTGCGCGTCGCATATTGTCCGAAGTGGACCCCGCATTGGTGGAAACCGTTGCGGCGTATAGGTCTGGCTACCTTCCGGAAGAGCGTCGGGCGCTGGAAGCGGCGTTGCTGTCGGGGCGCCTGCTGGGTGTCGCGACGACCAACGCGCTGGAGCTCGGCGTCGACATCGCGGGGCTGGACGCGGTGGTGCTGGCCGGCTACCCGGGCACGCTCGCGTCGTTCTGGCAGCAGGCCGGGCGGGCGGGCCGCTCGGGCGATTCGGCGCTGGTGGTGTTCGTGGCGCGGGACGATCCGCTCGACACGTACCTGGTGCACCACCCGGCGGCGCTGCTCGACCGCCCGGTCGAGACGGCGGTGCTCGACCCGGCGAACCCGTACGTGCTGGCGCCGCAGCTCGCATGCGCGGTGGCCGAGCTGCCGCTGACCCTCCCGGAACTGGAGATGTTCGGCGGCGCGGCGGCCCAGGAGGTGCTGACCGAGCTGGCGGAGCAGCAGCTGCTGCGGCGCCGGTCGAGCGGCTGGTACTGGACGTCCCGGGAGCGGCCGCACGCCGAAGTCGGGATCCGCGGGACGGGCGGCGAGCAGATCGCGGTGGTCGAGTCGGACTCCGGGCGGATGCTGGGAACGGTCGACCCGGGGTCGGCGTGCTTCGCGGTCCACCCCGGCGCGGTGTACCTGCACCAGGGGTCGTCGTACGTGGTCGACGAGCTGGACCTGGATCAGGGGCTGGCGATGGTGCACGCGGAGAACCCGGACTGGACGACGACGCCGCGCGAGATCGTGGACATCGCGGTGCTGAGCACGCAGGAGAAGCAGGACTTCGGCGGGGTGAGCGTGTGCCTCGGCGAGGTGGCGGTGACGTCCCAGGTGGTCGGCTACCTGCGGCGACGTCCGTCGGGTGAGGTGCTGGACCACACGCCGCTCGACCTGCCGGAGCAGAGCCTGCGCACGCGGGCGGTTTGGTACACGATCTCGTCGGGGTTGCTCGGGACCGATGGAGTGCGAACGGCGCGGGCTTCGGGTGCTGGTGGTTCGCGCGGGTCCGGTGATGACGGCGACCTGGCGACTTCGAGCGGCTCTGACGGCTCGACGACTACCGGCGGTCCGGCACCCTCGGGTGAGTCGATCGCTTCGGCCGGCGCTGCGGCTTCGGGCGGCTTCGGCGGCTTGGCGACTTCGGGTGTCGCAGCCGGCTCCGCGACTGATGGTCGCTTGAGCGGCTCGGGCGTTTCGGCTGATGGCGAGGCGGGGACCGGGGGCCATCGGGTGGGGACCGAATCTGCGGGGCCGGTGGGGACCGGGGAGGACTCCCTGGCGAACGGTCGGGGGCCCGTTCACGAGGGTGGCAGGGCACCGGGGAGTGCCGGATTGGTTCCGGCACGGGTCCCCGGTGCCCTGCATGCCGCCGAGCACGCGGCGATCGGCCTGCTACCGCTGTTCGCTACGTGCGACCGATGGGACATCGGCGGGGTGAGTACCGCGTGGCACGAAGACACCGGGGAGGCGACGGTGTTCGTGCATGACGGCCATCCCGGGGGTGCGGGATTTGCCGAACGCGGTTATGCCGCGATTGTCCCGTGGCTGGTCGCTACGCGGGAGGCGATCGTCTCCTGCGAGTGCCCGACGGGATGCCCGTCCTGCGTCCAGTCGCCGAAGTGCGGGAACGGCAACGATCCGCTGGACAAGGCGGGGGCAGTGGCTGTCTTGAGCACCGTGCTCGGGGCGTTGCGTCAACACGGTGCCTAGACGGCCACTTTGGTGGTTCATGGAGTTGTGTCCTGCTCCGCCTCGGCCGGGTTGGGACCGGCCGGCGGCGGTGGTTCGGGTGGGTCAGGCCGCAGTGGTCTGAACCAGCTGCGCGGCGTCGGCACCGGCCAGCGCTCGGACGAGCACGTCGTGCACCTCGGCGGCGTCCGGCAGCTGCCAGCCGCAGACCTCGGGCTTGACGCGCCAGTGCACGACACCGTGCTGGAACGGCGACGGGGGCAGCGGGATGTAGCTGTCCTTGCCGTGCCACTGGATCGACGCGCGGGTCGCCAGCTCGGCCGGGATGTGGTCGGCGACGGTGGTGAGGAAGAGCCAGCGGCCGTTCGGCATCGCGACGATGGGCGCGGGGTGGCCGAGGGCGCGGAGCAGGCGGCAGGCGCGCTTGCCGAGTTCGTCGTCGACCTCGATGGCGTCGAGCACGGTGCCGGTCGCCACGAGCAGGCTGTGGGTGCGGTCGGAGAACCAGGTGGCGACTTCGTGGGCGTGGGTGCCGATCTGCTCGCGCCAGTGGTCACTGGCCGGGACCGGGCGTCGCCAGGTGAGGTCGTCGCCGCCGGTCAGCGGAGCGGGGTCGACACCCGGGAGCACCGGCCAGCCGCGCCAGGCGAGACCGATCGCCTCCGCCCGCAGTTCGATGCGGAAGGCGCCGCGCCAGCTGTCCGGCCAATTCGCGTCCAACATTGTCTTTCCTGCCTTAGGGGATCTGGTTCTCCGCGACCCGTTAAACCCTGCCGTGGTGTCGCACATCTCACTTAACGGCAAGTTGCACATTGCCCGGAACCCCCACGCGACAACCGGTGGTTACGCGGCGATGAACGCCCGGTAGTCCCTACCGCCCGACCGAACCCGGCGGCGCGGATCGACGGTGAACGGCAACCGCCCAAGGACCGTTCGTCGTGGGAAACCCCAGCGTCGAGAGCCCGTAAGCCACGCTCACGAGGGTCGGGACGCCCCTTATCGGCCCAGGTGAGCGGGGGTTTCGACCGCTCGCCGTGCATGACCGACCGCTGCCCGTGACCATCGGCCGCTCATCGTCCACCCCGGCGGATCAGCCGGTCACCGTGGCATACCGACCGGTCGGCGTCCGCCGGGCGGCGGCGGTGAGAGGTGTCCCGGTGAACGGGTGGCCCCGGTTGTCTGGACGGCTGGAGCCGCCGCCAGGGGGTGTGGTGGCCGGCCTCGGGCGGCGCTGGTTGTATCGCCGCGGATCGTGCCGAGCGGTCCGAAGTTGGGGATGCACGCCGGCGACGGGGAGGTCCGCGCGCCGGTTGGCCACGAATGCGGGTGCTCGGGGTCCAGTGGTCGCGGGGCAGCCGCTCACGGTGGTGGGCCGGCCGGTCCGGCGCGGGCCCTCGCGGACGGGCCCGGCAGTCCGGCGAAGCCGAGACTCGGCGCCTGGACCTCGACGAAGGCATCCAGCCGCTGCCACCGGCAGGTCAGGAGGCTGACGGCCATCCGATCGGCAACCCACCGGGCGCGCTCGCAGGCTCGGACCGGACCATCCGCGGCGTGCGAGGCGGCGGCGAGCGCGCCCAGGTCGGCGGCGCTCTCCGCCCGGTGGCGGGCGAGGACCGCCGCGCCGAGCCAGCAGCCGAGGACCGCCACTCCCGCCAGCGCGGCCACCGCCATGGCTGTCCAGATGGTGGCCACGCCGCTGTCCTGCCGGGCGGGGCGCTGCCGGCCGACGGTGTTCCGGTGACCAGCCCGACCCTGCTCAGTACTGACGTGCCGAGCCACACGCCGCCAACCGGCAGGGCCCTGGCAGCCGGACCGGCCCACCTCAGGGGCCGCGCACCGCAGGTCGGCGATGGCCTGGCGGTGGGACCCTCCCGCCTTAGTCCTCTCCTGCCGGGGCTCGCGCGGCTGATCGGTGGTGGTCTGGCGGGACCGTCCCGATTCGGTGCTGTCCTGACGGGTCGCGAGCCGGCCACCTGCGGCGTTCTGGTGGTCGGGTCGGCTGGCCTTCCTGCTGTCATCCGGGCGCTGGGCGTCATGACTTGCGTCACCCTGGTGCATCGGGGGCCTCCACGCCTGGCTCTGCCACCGCGTACGCCGTTGCGTTCAGGTCGATCGCCGGGAGCAGGCCTCCTGTCGGGTGGGCACTTACCTTCACCGTTATCGCGTCGCCGGCTTGGTGGGCTTCCAGGTTCGCGCCTGGTGGGGCGATCTGGTGGACGGCTGCCGCTGCCTCGTGGGGCTGGCCTCTGGCCAGGAGGCGCGCTGCCTCGTGGGCCGCGTCCGTGCAGCGCAGCTGGCTTGTCAGGAGCGTGAGACCCGCTACCAGCAGGACGGTCACCACCGTCAGGCCCGCCAGTCCGAGCGCCGCTTCGACCGTCACCGCGCCTTCGTCGTCGCCGGTCATGATGGGACCGTCAGGGCCTTCATGACCAGGCTTGTCAGCCATGAGACCACCGAGTCGCCGGTGAGAAGCGTGTAGAGGACAGCCGCGAAGGCTGCGACGGCGACCGTGACTATCGCGTACTCCACCGTGGTGGAGCCGTCGTCGGGCGCTGGGCTGCGGTGGGACGTGCGCATGGGATTTCCTTCGGTGGTTGTCGGGGTCAGAAGAGCGGGCCGAGGCGGGTGGCCAGGCCGAGGACTACCGGGAGGACGCCCAGGCAGAAGAAAGCCGGCAGGAAACACAGGCCGACCGGGAGCGCCAGCGCCACCCCGGCTCGTTCCGCGCGCTCCTCTGCCTCGGTGGCCAGCTCCTCGCGGAAGCGTCCGGCCAGGTCGGTGTTCGCCGCGGCGAACGCCGCGCCCGAGCGGGACGTCCGGATCGCCGTGGCCGCCAGTTCGCCGAGGCCCGGAATGGCCTTCACCGGCGCCCAGGCCTCTTCCGGACCGGAGCCGAGGGCGAGCAGGCCGGCGGTCGAGCGCAGTGCCGCACCTGCCGCGGCCGGCGCGGTGTCCGCCACCGCGTCGAGGGCCGACGGGACCGGTAGCCCGGCGCGGAGACATGCCGCCAGGAGATCGAGCGTTCCGGCGAGGCGGAGCTTGGCCGCCAGGTCGACGGTGGGTGCACGTGGCTGCCGGGTGCGACGGATCGCCCACCAGCCGGCCGCGGTCGCCAATGCGCCTGCGACCACTCCGGGCAGTCCGCCCATGAGCACTGCCGTCGATACGCCGCCCAGGGTGATCGCCATGTGCGGGACCGCTCGGGACCACTTGCGTGGTTCGGGGCTCGCGCTGCCGGCCAGCCAGGTGAAGCGCCGGGCTGTGGCTGAGTCGCTCGGCCAGATGAGGAGACCCGCGGCGAAGAGAAGGAGCGCGGTCGGGTTCATCGGAGTCGCACCCGGCCCGTCAGGGCACGGCACCAGGCCGTTCCGGCCCAGAGCAGGATGCTGCCGGCCACGAGCAGCAGCTGGCCTGGCGCGCTTTCCGTCAGCACGGGCAGCGGAGACGCGCCCATCGCCTGGCCGAGCACTACGCACAACGCGGGCAGGCCGGTGAGGACCGCCGCACTGGCTCGGGGGCCTGCCAGCTTCGCGCGCGCCCGGCGGGCGAATGTCAGGCTTGCTTCGGCGTCGCAGCGGGCCGCGTTCAGGACGTCCGCCATCGGCAGGCCGTAGCGCCTGCCCAGCGTCCAGGCCGCGGCCAGCTCCGGGAGGGCCGGGGCCCGCAGCTCGCCGTCGAGGCGGGCCGACGTCGCCAGCGCGTGGAGGTCGCCCGACACCGCCGGGACGACCTCGGCCGCCGCTTCCGCCGCCGTCACCGGGTGGGCGCCGGAGCGCAGCTCGGACACCATCGTGCGCAGGGCCGTCGCTGTGTGGGCCGCCCTCTCGAGGTCCGCGGTCGCCCGGCGGTGGGCTTGCCGCTCCTGGCGCCACGCCAGCGTCAGCACGCCGGCGGCGATCGCGCCCCCGACTCCGGCGAGCAAGCCCGCGACGGCCGCCGGGAGCAGCCAGCGGACCACGGCCCACACGTCCGGGAGGCGGACCATCGCCGGCTGCTCGACCGCGGCTTGGAGCCGGGTCGGTGCCGCCGGCCAGCACGCCAAGGCGGCGCCGACGCAGAGCGGGAACCACGCCGTGATCATCGCGGGCTCCTTCTTCGGCGCGGGAAGATGTTCACCAGCAAGGAGATGCGCACGAGCAGCAGGATCAGCACGCGAGCGCTCCCTTCGTGACGAACAGGTGCCGGTCGACCGTCCAGCGGCCCGCGCGCCACACCGGGACGACTCGCGCCCGGCCGTGTTCCGAGCGGAGCACGCCGACCTCCGCGAGACGGCGTCGGCCGCCGGGCTCGCGTCGCATGTGGAGGACTACGCGGATCGCCGCGACGAGCTGGCTGTGCACCGCTTCGCGACCCAAGCCGCCGAGGGCCGCCAGCGCCTCGATGCGGGCCGGTACCTCGGCCGGCGAGTTCGCGTGGACCGTGCACGCGCCGCCGTCGTGGCCCGTGTTCAAGGCCGTGAGCAAGGCACCGACCTCGGCGCCGCGGACCTCCCCGACCACCAGGCGGTCGGGACGCATGCGCAGCGCCTGCCGGACGAGCTCCGGCAGCTCCACCGCGCCCGCACCCTCCACATTGGCCGGGCGGGCGACGAGGCTGACGAACTGCGGGTGCGCGGGCTGCAGTTCACCGGCGTCCTCGACGCAGACGATCCGCTCGGCCGGGTCGACCGCGCCGAGCAGGGCGGCCAGGAGCGTCGTCTTGCCCGCGCCGGTGCCGCCCGTGACCAGGAACGCCATCCGCCGTGAGACGACCATCTCCAGCAGCTTCGCGCCGTTCGCGTCGAACGCGCCCAGCTCCCGCAACGTCGTGAGGTCGTGCGTCGCCGGGCGGAGGACGCGCAGCGACAGGCAGGTGCCGCCGGCCGCGACCGGGGGCAGGACGGCGTGTACGCGGATGCGGCCGTGCGGGCCGGCGCCGGGCAGCCAGCCGTCCACATAGGGCTGTGCGTCGTCGAGCCGGCGGCCCGCCGCGAGCGCGAGGCGCTGGGCGAGGCGGCGGACGGCTTCTTCGCCTCCGGTGAACCGGATTCCGGTGCGGGTGAGGCCGTCCGGACCGTCCGTCCAGACCTCGTCCGGGCCGGTGACCAGTACGTCGGTCGTCGCCGGGTTCTCGAGGAGCGGCGCCAGCGGGCCGGCGCCGACGAACTCGTCGCGGGCCAGGCGGGCCGCATCGAGCACAGCGTCGTGGCCGAGGGCACCGCCGGCTTCCGCGCGGACCGCCGTCGCGACGGCGACCGGGTCGGCTTGACGGCGATCGCCGGCGAGGCGGTTGCGGACGCGGTCCACGAAGTCGGTGGTCATGGCTTGCCCGCCTCGGTCCGGCTACGGAGGGCTGTCACCCGGGTGCCGGCCAGCACGGCCAGGAAGTTCTCCGCGCTCACCGGGCCGCGGCCGGCGAGGGTCAGGACCGTGGGCAGCAGAAGCTCGGACACCCTCAGCGGCGGTCCCGGTGGGCGGAGCCGGGCGGTCATCGGGCCGCCGCCCGGGCCTCGCGACGCGCCACGGCGAGGACGTCGGCCGCCGCCGTCGCCAGCGGGCCGGACGGCTTGGCCGGGAACTCGCCGCGTTCGATCGCCGCCGGCAAGCCCCGCTCCGGAGCCATCGACGCCAGCAGGGGCGGGCCGAGGAGACCGGCCGTCCGGACGGGCGAGGCGCCGGCCCGGGACCGTCCACACGCGACCACACCCAGGCGGGCCGTGAGTTCCGAGAGGGGCCGCAGCACCTGCTTCGCCGCCATGCAGGCGCGGAACTCCACCGGCACCACCAAGACCACCAGGTCGGCCACCGCGACCGCTTCCGCCGCCGCCTCGCCCAGGGTGCGCGGGAGGTCGCAGACCACCGTGCGGCCCGCACGGCGCCCGGCTGCGAGGACGGCCGATAGGGACTCGACCGCCGGGCCTTCGCCCTCCCGGCCGCACGCCAGCACCGGCAGGCTGCCGCCGCGATGCCTCCGCTGCGGGAGCGCAGCGGCCAGCGCCGGTACCGAGACGCGGCCGCTCAGCCGCACCTCCGACCAGCGTGGCCCTGGCGTCTTTTCCAAGCCCAGCAACAGGTCCAGGCCACCGCCGAGGGGATCGCAGTCCACCAGCAGGGCGCCGCCCGGATCCCGGTCGGCCGCCAGCGCCAGCGTCGCCGCGAAGACGGACGCGCCCGCGCCGCCCCGGCCGCCGACCACGGCGAGCACCAGGCCGGCTTCCTCCGCCGGGGTCTCGACGACGTCGGCGAACGCGCCGGCGAGCTCGGTTTCCTCCTCAGGCAACGAGATCACGCGCTCGACGCCGACGCGGAACGCGTGCTCCCACGTCCGGGTCCCCGGGCTGCCCTTGCAGACCAGGAGGATCCCGCCCCGCCGGGGCAGGACGGGCGAAAGCCGGGCGGCTTCTTCGTCGAGGACCACCAGTGGGGCCCGGGCCCAGTGCCCGCGGGCCGCCGTCAGGTCCGGTGCCCGGTCGAGCTCGCAGCCCGCGACCGCGGCCACGCGCAGGATCTCGTCGAGCACGGTTTCGTCCGCGGCGACCACGATCGGTCGTTCCCCCGTCATGAGTTGCTCCCCCGTCGTCGGTGCGGGCCGTGGGTGGCCCGGGTTCCACCGTCGCGGGGGGCGGGCCGGGGGCGCAATGGGCCGGGCGGGCAGCTGTGGACAACCGGGGTGTTGTGGACAACTGCCGCCCCACGGACGGCTCGTGGACCGGTTCCGCCGGTGGTCTGTGGCACGATCGCGCCCGCCCGCGACGCACGCGCGGCGGAAAACGCGGGAAATACCCGCGTCCGAAGATTCCTCCGCGCCGAAGAAATGGCGAACCGGCTCGCGGAAACGGAATCGAGAAAGGTAAGCGGAAGGCAAGACGACGCGCACCGAGGGGCGCGCGTCGAAAGGTAAGAAGAAGGTTAAGAGGGCGGCCCCCGCCAGGGGGGAGGGACGGGGGCCGCCGTGGGTTCAGCCCCGGGGGGTCGGACTGAACCGGCCCGGTTGGACACCGGGCTCCCTCACTGTAACTCCGCCGGTGGCCGGTTCGCGCACCGGGCGAGGCACACAGTTCGATAACGGCACGGCGCGCCGGAAGTGCCTTCCTGTCATGGATTTTCCGCCCGACACGGCACGCAGGTGGTGGATCAACGGGACGTGCCGCGATCAAGCTCTTATCCTGGGCATGTGGCCGAACCGAGCAGCGCCCCGTCGCGCATCCGGAACCCGGGCCCGGAGCACGCGGTGGCCGCGTTCTTCGACCTGGACAAGACGATCATCGCCTCGTCGAGCGCGCTGGCGTTCAGCAAACCATTGCTCAAAGAAGGATTGATCAACCGTCGCGCCGCGTTGCGAAGCGCCTACGCGCAGCTGGTGTTTTCCCTCGCCGGCGCCGACGAGAACAAGACCGAGCGGCTGCGGGCCGAGGTTTCCGCGCTCTGCGCCGGCTGGGACGTCGCGCAGGTTTCGTCGATCGTCCGGGAAACCCTGCACGACGTCGTCGATCCGCTCGTGTACGTGGAGGCGGCCGAACTGATCGCGCGGCACCGCGAAGACGGGCACGACGTCATCGTGCTGTCGGCGACCGGCGAGGAGGTCGTCGCGCCGGTGGCGGAAATGCTCGGCGCGACCCGGAGCGTCGCCACGCGGATGCAGATCGTCGACGGCCGCTATTCCGGCGAAGTCGACTTCTACTGCTACGGCGCCAACAAAGCCGTCGCCGCGAAGCAGCTCGCCGCCACGCACGGCTACGACCTCGCCGAGTGCTTCGCCTACACCGATTCGAGCACCGACATCCCGTTGCTCGAGGTCGTCGGGCACCCGCACGCGGTCAACCCGGACAAGCTCCTGCGGCGCGAGGCCCTCGACCGCGGCTGGCCGATCCTGGCCTTCGACCGGCCCATGTCGCTGCGCAGCCGGATCCCGACACGATCGGCGGGAATGGTGGCCCTCGGCGTCGGCGCGGTGGCCGCCGGAGCGACCTGGTACGGCCTCAATCGTCGCCGTCGGTCCCGGTAGCCGCCCGGGCCGCCACCCACACGGCCGTACGGTCTCCGCTTTGCTTGGCCCAGCCCCGAATTGTCCGTCGCGGAGGGTGCCCGTGTCACCCGATCCAGCCTCTGTACCGGTGCACCCATCCGCGCACTTGAAGTGACCGGGCTCACGGCGTAGAAAGTAGGTGCGGACGTTCGGTCGGCCAGGGAGCAGGTAGAAGAGAAGCCTGTTCCACCCCGGCAAACCTCCGTGCGCGGACTCCGGGTACCCACGCGCAGCGCGCCGCGGGAGGCTCGTCGTCTAGGGACTGCGTAGCGGGACGCCGCACGCCGAGTCCATGTAGGTACGACCAGAGTTGCACGCTTGGTCGCCCGAGAAGTTCGCGCTTGCAGGCGGCGCCCGTTGGCCCTTGGCCACGGGCGCCGCCTCGTTTATGTCCGGGGCAGCTCCGTCTATGTCGGGGCAGTTACGTCCAGGGCAGGGCGGAACAGCCGCCGCGCCACCCGTTCGGCCCCCTCGCACCTTGCGAACGGCGACTTTCTTACCGATCCGGGTATGAACTCCTCCGTTGGTGCGGTCGGTCGATGGACATCGACGGATTCGGTGAGTAGCTTCCCGATATTGGCGCTTCCGAGTGGACTTCTGACGTCCGCCGAGCGTCCGCAACTTTCTGGGAGGCTGGTCGTGACGACCCGAAATCGGAGGTTCCATGCGCTCGCCCTGCCCGTCGCGGGGGTGCTCGCCTTCACCGGTGTGGGTGTCGCGACCGCGGCGAGCGCGCCGCGGATGAGCGCGGACGCTCAGGCGGAAGCCGCCGCGACGCAGGCGTTGCGCGGGCTGACGCTCGAGCAGAAAGTCGGGCAGCTGTTCGTCACCTGGGTGAACGGCAAGACGGCCGACGAGGTGAACCCGAAGAACCAGACGGACTTCGGCGTCGACACCCCGGCGCAGGTGATCCGGAAGTACCACCTCGGCGGGGTCATCTACTTCAACAACGACTCGCGCGACAACTTCGACGACCCCGTGCAGGTCTCGAAGCTGTCCAACGGCCTCCAGAAGGCCGCCATCACCAGCGGGGCGCACATCCCGCTGCAGATCGCCGCCGACCAGGAGGGTGGCACGGTGACCCGGATGGGCGCGCCGGCCACCGAGTTCCCCAACGCCATGGCCATCTCCGCCGGGCGGGACACCGGCCGCGCGACGAAGGCCGCCACCATCCTCGGCCAGGAGCTGCGGGCCGTCGGGATCAACCAGGACTTCGCGCCCGACTCGGACGTCAACTCCAATCCCGTCAACCCGGTCATCGGCGTGCGGTCCTTCGCCGGCCAGCCCGGCTTGGCGGGCGACTTCGTCACCGCCGAGATCAAGGGCTTCCAGAAGTCGGTGGCCGCGACCTCGAAGCACTTCCCCGGCCACGGCGCGGCGCCGACCGACAGCCACACCGGGCTGCCGCGGATCGACAGCACCGAAGACCAGTGGCGGGCCACCGACGTGCCGCCGTTCAAGGCCGCCATCCAGGCCGGCATCGACTCGATCATGACCGCGCACATCCAGTTCCCGAGCCTCGACCCGTCGCTGGAGCCCGCGACGCTGTCGAAGCCGATCGTCACCGGCAAGCTGCGCAACGAGCTGCACTACAACGGCGTCGTCATCACCGACTCCCTCGAGATGCAGGGCGTGCGCGAGATGCACAGCGACGCCGAGATCCCGGTCCTCGCGCTCAAGGCCGGCGTCGACCAGCTGCTCATGCCGGTGCACCTCGAGGTCGCCATCAACTCGGTGCTCACCGCCGTGAAGTCCGGGGAGATCCCGATGCAGCGGATCGACCAGAGCGTGCTGCGCGTGCTGAAGCTGAAGTTCAAGAGCGGCATGCTCTTCGCGCCGTTCGTCGACCCGAACCGGGTGATGAAGACCGTCGGCACGCCGGCGAACCTCGCCACCGCGCAGGACATCGCCGACCGCGGCATCACGGCCGTCGCGAACGACGCCGGCCTCCTGCCGCTGAAGCAGAAGCCCGCCACGGCGCTCGTCACCGGCTGGGGCGCCACCACGACGGCGACGCTCGCGCAGAAGCTGACCGCCCACGGCACGGCCGCGACGGCGTACCAGACCGGCCAGGCCCCGACGGACACCCAGATCGCGCAGTCGGTCACCAACGCCAAGAACGTCGACCTGGTCGTCGTGCTGACCAACAACATCGGCGGCTTCCCCCTGCAGACCAAGCTCCTCGACGCACTACAGGCCACCGGAAAGCCGGTCGTCGCGGTCGCCGCGCAGATCCCGTACGACGCGGGCTACGCGAGCACCGTCAAGACCTGGCTGGCGACCTACGGCTACATCGGGCCGACGCTGGAAGCACTGGCCAAGGTGATCCTCGGCGAGACGAAGCCGGTCGGGAAGCTGCCGGTCGACATCCCGGCGGGGGCCGACGTGCACACCGTGAAGTACCCCTTCGGCCACGGGCTGACCTGGTGAACCTGAACCGGCGCCACTTCCTCGGCGCGGGCGCGCTCGCGGTCCCGGTCTTCGCGGGCGGCTCGGCCGTCGCCGGAGCCCAGCCCCAGGACCAGGCGCAGCCCCAGGCCCACCCGGGCCGCGTCCTCACCGGCGCCGAGCAGCTGGCCGCGCAGGGCTGGCGGTCCTTCAAGGGCCGCAAGCTCGGTGTGCTGTCGAACCCGACCGGGGTCCTGCTGAACGGCGACCACATCGTCGACTCGATGGTCGCGGCCGGCGTGCGGCCGGTCGCGGCCTTCGGGCCGGAGCACGGCTTCCGCGGCAGCGCGCAGGCCGGCGGCTCCGAGGGCGACTACACCGACCCGAGGACCGGCGTCCCGGTGTACGACGCGTACGGCGTCGACGCGACGAAGCTCGCTTCGCTGTTCACCAAGGCGGGCGTCGACACGGTCGTCTTCGACATCGCCGACGTCGGCGCGCGCTTCTACACCTACATCTGGTCGCTCTACACGGCGATGGTGGCCGCGGCGCGGGTCAACGCCGCCTTCGTCGTGCTCGACCGGCCGAACCCGATCGGCGGCCGGGCGGCCGGCCCGCTGCTCGACCCGAAGTTCTCCTCGGGCATCGGCAAGAAGCCGATCGTCCAGCAACACGGCATGACCGTCGGCGAGCTGGCGCGCTTCTTCGCCGAGGAGTTCCTCCCCGGCGAAGGCGTGAAGCTCGCGAAGCTGGACGTCGTCCAGGTACGCGGCTGGCAGCGCGACACGCTCTTCGCGCAGACCGGGCTCAACTGGGTCCTGCCGAGCCCGAACATGCCGACCCCGGACACGGCGCTCGTCTACCCCGGCACCGGCATGTTCGAAGGCACGGTGTTCTCCGAGGGCCGCGGCACGACCAGGCCGTTCGAGATCATCGGCGCGCCCGGGCTCGACTGGCACTGGCGGGAGAAGCTCGAGGACCTGCGGCTGCCCGGGGCGAAGTTCCGCGAGATCTACTTCGTGCCGACCTTCAGCAAGTTCGTCAACCAGACCTGCGGAGGCGTGCAGGTCAGCGTCGACGACCCCCGGGCGTTCGACGCCATCCGGACCGCGGTCGCCATGCTCGTCACGGCGAAGGCACTGCACCCGGACGTCTTCGCCTGGCGCCCCGACAACTACATCGACAAGCTTTCCGGGTCCGACCGGCTCCGGACCATGGTCGACGCCGGGGCGGGCGTCGACGAGGTCACCGGGGCCTGGCGGGCCGAGCTCGCCGAGTTCGACAAGAGACGTCGCCACTACCTGCTCTACCGCTGAGGGGGCACTCGTGCGTGCTAGGAAGGTCATCGCCGCGGCCACCGGAGTGCTGGTCGCACTGACCACGTTGACCTCGGGAGCCAGCGCCATCGGACGCCATGACGACGCGGGCCGCTTCGACCGGCCGCAGCAGGGCTTCGCGTCCCCGTGGACGACCCTGCGCGACGGCCGGCCGAAGGACGTCGACCTCGACCCGGCGCCGATCAAGGCCGCCGAGGACTTCCTCGCGAGCTGGACGAAGCCGGACGCCACCGGGCACCCGCACTTCTCCGGCGCGGTCGGCCTGCTGGCCCACGACGGCGTGGTCGTCGACCGGTACGCCGTCGGCGGCGCGCTGCGGTACGCCGACGCCACCGGCACGGAGCTGCCGGCGGACCAGCAGGTCCCGATGCGCAACGACACGATCTTCGACATGGCGTCGATCTCGAAGCTGTTCACCTCGATCGCCGTGCTGCAGCTCGTCGAACGCGGCCAGCTCACCATCGACACCCCGGTGAGCCGGTTCTTCCCGGAGTTCGCCACCGGCGACAAGGCCGCCATCACGATCAAGATGCTGCTCACGCACGTCTCGGGCTTCGACGCCGACCCGATCCCGTCGCTGTGGGCCGGCTACCCCGACATCCCGTCGCGCCGGCAGGCGGTGCTCGACAGCCCGCTGAAGAACAAGCCGGGCACGACCTACCTCTACTCCGACATCAACCTGCTCACCCTCGGCTTCATCGTCGAGAAGCTCACCGGGCAGCCGCTCGACAAGGTGGTCCACGACCGGATCACCGCGCCGCTGGGCATGGTCGACACGGGGTACAACCCGCCGGCGTCGAAGCTGAACCGGGTCGCCGCGACGGAGTTCGAGGCCAACCCGCCGCGCGGGATGGTGCGCGGCAGCGTGCACGACGAGAACGCGTGGTCGCTCGGCGGGGTCGCCGGGCACGCCGGGGTGTTCAGCACCGCGACCGACATGGCTGTCCTCGCCCAGACGATGCTCAACGGCGGCAGCTACCGCGGGCACCGGATCCTCGGCGAGGAGACCGTGCGGCAGATGATGCTGACGAACTACAACCAGCAGTTCCCGGACGACGCGCACGGCCTGGGCTTCGAGCTCGACCAGCCCTGGTACATGGGCGCGCTGGCCTCCCCGGTCACCGCCGGGCACACCGGCTTCACCGGGACGACGCTGGTCATCGACCCCGAGTCGCGCTCCTTCGCGATCCTGCTGACCAACCGTGTGCACCCGAGCCGGAGCTGGGGCTCGATCAACACCGCGCGCCAGGTCTGGGCGACGTCGCTGGCCAGGGCGATGGCCGTCCGGCCGGCCGTCGGGAAGGACGCCTGGACGAGCACGCTGGGTAACGCGAGCGCCGCCACGCTCAGTACGCGTCCGTTTACTACGCAAAGTGATCAAGCACGGGTGTCCTTCTACGCCTTCGTGGACACCGAGGGAAGCACTGATCCATTACAGCTGCAGGCGTCCACCGACGGGGTGAACTGGCAACCGATCGCGCTATCGGTTTCCGGGCCGGGCGCACCCTCCGGAGATGTGACGTCGCTCTCCGGACACGGACACCGTGCCTGGTGGAAGGCGAGCGGCGTGCTGCCCCAAGGCGCGTCGATGAGCCTCCGCTGGCGTTACAGCACCGATCCGAACTACACGGGCCGCGGTGTTTCGGTCGACGGTGTGAAAGTCACCGAGAGCGGCCGATCACTCCTCGACGGTGAACGGAACCCCGCGGTTTTCGTCGCAGAGGGTTGGCAGTTGAGCGCAAGGTGACCGACCTGTCGCACACCGTCCAACTCTGACCCCAGTTAACCGTCTCCTTGCCGTTTGCGCAGCGACACTAAGTTGCCAAGTCGTTAGCTTGACCTCGTTAACAAGACCGACCTGGTTGGCGACTTTCTGGTCAGTGATTAATCGCAAATCCAGATCCGCAGACACGGATGGGTTGCGAGAGGACTGAAGGGTGTGGGTAGCCTTGTCGCAGATGCCAACGGTTAGTAACTTTCCGACGGTGAGTGATACCGAATCCGTAGTCGGCACGGCACCGTCCGAGCCCGTATCGGTCCAGATGGCCGCACGGGACGCGGACTCCAGCCCGCTGGTGCGCATCCGGTCGTTGCTCCCTGGCCTGGCCCGCGCGGAGCAGCGCGTGGCGAAGGTCGTGCTGGAGGATCCCGCGCACGTCGCGAGACGCAGCATCACCGAGGTGGCCCTGGCCGCCAACACGAGCGAGACGACGGTGACGCGCTTCTGCAAGGCCGTCGGCGTCGGCGGGTACCCGCAGCTGCGCATCGCGCTGGCCGCGGACACCGCGCGCACCGAGGCGCGCACCACGCGCAACCTCGGCGGCGAGATCGGCCCGGACGACGACCTGGCGGCCGTCATCGGCAAGGTCAGCTTCGCCGACGCGCGGGCCGTCGAGGAGACGGCCGACCAGCTCGACGTCGCCACGCTGGAGCGCGTGATCGAGGTCGTCGCGAGCGCCGGCCGCGCGGACGTCTACGGCGTGGGCGCCAGCGCCTTCGTCGCCGCGGACCTGCAGCAGAAGCTGCACCGCATCGGCCGCGTGTGCTTCGCGTGGTCGGACACGCACATCATGCTGACCTCGGCCGCGGTGCTGAGCCCGGGCGACGTCGCGATCGGCGTCTCGCACACCGGCGCGACCACCGACACCGTCGAGGCGCTGCGGGTGGCCAGGGAGCACGGCGCGATCACCATCGCCGTGACGAACTTCCCGCGGTCGCCGATCACCGAGGTCGCCGACTACGTTTTGACGACCGCGGCGCGGGAAACCACGTTCCGTTCGGGGGCGACGGCGAGCCGCATCGCCCAGCTCACCGTCATCGACTGCCTGTTCATCGGCGTCGCGCAGCGGCACATGGACGCGTCGGTCAACGCCCTGGACGCCACCAGGGACGCGGTCGGCTCGCACCGCCTGGGGGTCAGGCCGGACGGTCGTCGCCGTCCTCGGGAAACCGGCAAATAGTGACCGGAGAAAATGTGAGGCGCATGATGACCGTCCCCGTGCAGGCGGTGCACGTCGATTCGCCGACCGAAACCCGCAATCCCCGCACCACGGACATCGACCTGATGTCCACCGCGGGGATCCTGGGCGCGATCAACGCCGAGGACCGCACGGTCGCCGGCGCGGTCGCCGCGGTGCTGCCCCAGGTGGCGCGCGCGGTGGACTACGCCGTGGACGCGCTGCGGGCCGGTGGCCGGGTGCACTACGTCGGTGCGGGGACGTCCGGGCGCCTGGCCACGCTGGACGCGGCCGAGCTGGTGCCGACGTTCAACGTGCCGGCCGACTGGTTCATCGCGCACCACGCCGGCGGCGAGCGCGCGCTGCGCCAGGCCGTCGAAAACGCGGAGGACGACGACGGGGCCGGCGCGGCCGAGATGGCCGCCATGGTCCAGCCGGGTGACTTCGTGCTGGGGCTGACGGCGTCGGGCAGGACGCCGTACGTCCTGGGTGCGCTGCTCGCGGCCCAGCGCCAGGGCGCCCACACCGGCCTGGTGTCCGGCAACGCGAAGGCCGCCAAGCCGGCGGGCGTCGACGTGCTCATCGCCGTCGACACCGGTCCGGAGGCGATCGCCGGGTCGACCCGGATGAAGGCGGGCACGGCGCAGAAGATGATCCTCACGTCGTTTTCGACGGCGACGATGATCAAGCTGGGCCGGACCTACTCCAACCTGATGGTCAGCATGCGGGCGACGAACGCGAAGCTGCGCGGCCGGACCATCCGCATCCTGCAGGAAGCCACCGGCATGACGATGGCGGACTGCTCGGACGCGCTCACCGAGGCCGGGGGCGACCTCAAGGTGGCGCTGGTGCACTTGCTGTCCGGGGAGGACGTCAAGAGCGCGGCCAAGGCTCTGCACGTCTCCGGCGGGCACGTCCGGAAGGCGCTCGACCTGGTGCGGGTCCGCGCGAGCTAGATCTCATCTGTTCACCTGTCTAACCTCTCAGATGAGAGGGAAGGCGGGTGGCCGATGGAGGGCACAGAGGACTCGCGGCGCGGGCTGTCGCGCCGCGAGTGGGTGTCGATCGGCGGGATGGCCGGGTTCATCCTGCTGCTCAACGTCGTGGGCTGGGTGGTGCTGGCGGTCTTCGTCGCACCCCGGCACTACGCGCTCGGCGCGTCCGGCGTCTTCGGGATCGGGCTGGGCGTCACGGCGTTCACGCTCGGCATGCGGCACGCGTTCGACGCCGACCACATCGCCGCGATCGACAACACCACCCGCAAGCTGATGGCCGACGGCCAGCGGCCGCTCTCGGTCGGCTTCTGGTTCTCCCTCGGGCACTCGACGATCGTCTTCGCGCTGTGCCTGCTGCTCTCCCTCGGCGTCCGCGCGCTGGCCGGGCCGGTCGAGGACGACTCGTCGGCGTTGCACCAGACGACCGGCCTGATCGGGACGTCGGTGTCCGGCGTGTTCCTGTACGTGATCGCGATCCTGAACCTCGTCGTGCTGATCGGCATCCTGCGGGTGTTCCGGCGGATGCGCCACGGCGAGTTCGACGAGGCCGCGCTGGAGCACCAGTTGAACAACCGCGGCCTGCTGAACCGCGTGCTGCGCGGGGCGACGAAGGCCGTACGCAAGCCGTGGCACATCTACCCGGTCGGCCTGCTGTTCGGGCTGGGTTTCGACACCGCGACCGAGATCGGCCTGCTGGTGCTCGCCGCCGGCGCCGCCACGTTCGCCTTGCCCTGGTACGCGATCCTCGTACTGCCGATCCTGTTCGCCGCCGGCATGAGCCTGTTCGACACCGTGGACGGCTGCTTCATGAACTTCGCCTACGGCTGGGCGTTCGCGAAGCCGGTGCGCAAGATCTTCTACAACATCACGGTGACGACGCTGTCGGTCGCCGTCGCGTTCGTCATCGGCACGATCGAGCTAGTCTCGATCCTCACCGAGAAGCTGGACATCACCTCGGGGCCGCTGGCCGCGATCGCGTCGGTGGACCTGGACTACGTCGGCTTCGGGATCGTCGGGCTGTTCGTGCTGACGTGGGTCGTCGCACTCGCGGTGTGGCGGTTCGGGCGCATCGAAGAGAAATGGTCGGCGAAACTGTCCGGCTAGACGAGTCGGCGCTCCGGCATCCGAGCAGGTTCGCCATCGGGACGTGGCCGATACCGGACAATGGCCGCGATTGACTCTGCCGGAGCCGCAACCCGGCGGCCGACAATCCCTTCAGGGACGGCACGGTCTCGTGCCGCCGAGGGAGGAAAAATGTTCAGACGGGCTTTGCTGACCGCGACAGCGATTTGCGCGGCACTGTTCTCCGTGGCAGCACTTCCGGCACAGGCCGCCACCTCGCCGACGGGCGGAACGGGCGGTACTGCTCTTCAGGTTCCTGCCGGTGAGTCGATGTTCGCCTTCGACATGGGACCCGCGCCGGCCTCGACGCCCCGGAGCGGTGAATCGGTGAGCAGCTCACCGAAGTGTTCGAGCACGGGCACTTACGGGGTACTCCGCTACCAGGTCTGCTTCCGCTACAACTGCGACAGCAAGAGCTGCAACACCTGGGCGTACCTGGGCATCGTCAACAACGCCACCACCCCGCGCTCGGTCGACTGGCATCTGACTTACTCGACCTCGTACAACCCGGGTGTGTACACCTGGGACGACTCGGGGACGAATTCCATCGCCGCCACGGATCAGCAGACGATTTTCTCCGGCCGCTCGTGGCACCACTACTACTGCAACTTCCGCCACAACGAACAGCTCATCGTCCAGTACGGCTCAGCCGACTGGAGCCCCGAAGTCGTGGCGAGCGACTATCTCGCCTGCGTGTAGCCATCCGGCTCGCCGGATAGCACACCCAGAGCCGAAGGGATTCGGCTCTGGGTGTCACGCTCAGGAAGCGGCGTCCGAAATGCTTTTCGCTTCGCGCGCACCGGCTTCGAACGCTTCGCAATTGAAGAGCAGCCACGCGCGTACGCCATCCGGCGTCCCGCTCGCGAATCCCTCGGCGGCTTCCAGATACCGGGGCACACGGCGGAAGAACGCGACCTCGGGGATGCTCAGGGCTTTCGGGTCCAGGCCCGTCGCGATCATCGTCAGCCGCGCCGCGGCCCGTGCTACGACGCCGTCCGCGCTGCCGAACGGCTTGAGCGCCAACAGTTCCCCGTGCACGACTGCCGTCAGGACCGGGCCCGGCACCGACGTCGCGCCCGTCACGAGCTGAGCGAGCAGCTCGAGGCGGCCACCGCCGGAATGCGGGCGCCCCAACGCATCCGGGTCGCTGACCAGGTCCGCCGCGGCGAGGACGTGCATGCGGGCCAACGCTTGCATCGGCGCGCGGCGCCACGTCGGGAGCAGCGTCTCCAACGTCTCCGCGACGCGCAGCGCGCCGGCGAGCACCGGGTCGGCCACCGAACCGTCGGCGGGCAGCTCCGGGTTGGCGCCTTCGATCCCCGCCGACGCGCGAGCCGCACGCACCGACGCTTCGGCCGCGGTCGCCGCGCCGCCACGGAGGTTGGCGGGCAGGCGGTGCACCGCGAAGACGGCGTCCTGCGCGGACTTCGCGGCCGCCGCGACGCCTTCGAGGTCGAGGAGGGGCTTGAGCGGATCAGGCATCGAGAACCTGGCCTTCGCGGGAGACCACGGGCGGCAGCACCGACCACGGGAAGTTGATCCAGCGGTCGGTGTGCCGCCAGACGTACTCGCACTTGACCGTGGAATGCGGCTTCTCGTAGACGACGGCCGAGCGCACCTCGGCGACGTGCGCGACGCAGAAGTCGCGGACCAGCTTGAGCGTGGCGCCGGTGTCGGCGACGTCGTCGGCGATCAGCACCTTCTTGCTCGTGAGGTCGACGACGTTGGGCACCGGCGGCAGCATCACCGGGAGGTCGAGGCGCTGGTCGACGCCGGTGTAGAACTCGACGTTCATCACGTGCAGGTTCTTCACGTCGAGCGCGTAGCCGAGCGCGCCGGCGACGAACAGCCCGCCGCGCGCGATGGACAGGATGAGGTCCGGCGCGAAGCCGTCGTCGGCGATGGTGTGAGCCAGTTCACGGCTCGCGGTGCCGAACAGCTCCCAGCTCAGCTCTTCCCGCTCTTCGGCCATCGATCTCGCCCTTCGTCGTGGTCAGCCGAGCATAGGCAACGCCGAAGTGGTCTTCGGAAATGCTCGGAAATTGGCTATCCAAGGTAGCCAAAACCGACTTTAAGGTGATCTCGTGAGCGACTGGAGCACCCGACCGACCCTGTCCGGCGAGCACGTCCGCCTGGAGCCGCTGACGCCCGAGCACGCCAAGGGCCTGTTCGAGGCCGGCACCGACCCGGGCATCTGGGCGTGGCTGAGCATCCGGCAGCCGGGTGATCTCCCCGCGGCGGAGCGCATGGTCGAGCAGGCGCTCGCCGACCCCGACCGGCGGCCCTTCGCGCAGATCGACGTCGCGTCCGGCCGCGTCGCCGGGACGACGTCGTACTACCAGGTCGTCGCGCCGCACCGGATCCTCTCGATCGGGCACACGTGGATCGGCGCGGACTGGCAGCGGACCGGTCTGAACACCGAGTCGAAGCTGCTCCTGCTCACCCACGCGTTCGAAACCCTTGACGCGCAACGGGTCTGCTGGGAAACCGACATCCGCAACCTCCGTTCGCAACGCGCCATCGAACGACTTGGCGCGCTTCGGGAAGGCGTGCTGCGCGCGCACCGGATCCGGCCGGACGGCTCGTCCCGCGACACCGTCACCTATTCGATGCTGGCACCGGAGTGGCCGGCGGCGAAGGCCCGTCTGAGCGAACGCTTAGTCACCGGGGCTCGCCTGGCTCGGTGAAACGACAGGGCAACGTGGGTGCAACCTTTTACAAGGCGGACTAACGTCGCTAGCGTGCCGCTAGCCGTCGTTTCGGCGCACTACAGGAGGCCTTGCAACCATGACCGAGCAGTCCCCAGCCCTGGACAACCTGCTCACCGAGAGCCGCACGTTCCCGCCCAGTGAAGATTTCGCTGCTCAGGCCAATGCGCAGGCCGATCTCTACGCCGAGGCGGACGCTGATCGCGAAGCGTTCTGGGCGAAGCAGGCGGAGCGGCTGACGTGGGACACGAAGTGGACCACGGTACTGGACTGGACCAATGCGCCGTTCGCGAAGTGGTTCGTGGGCGGGAAGCTGAACGTCGCGTACAACTGCGTCGACCGGCACGTCGAGTCCGGGCACGGCGAGCAGGTCGCGATCCACTGGGTCGGCGAGCCGGGTGACACGCGGGACATCACCTACGCCGAGCTGAAGAGCGAGGTTTCCCGGGCCGCCAACGCACTCACGTCGCTGGGCGTCACCGCCGGCGACGTCGTCGCGATCCAGCTGCAGATGGTCCCCGAGGCCATCTTCGCCATGCTCGCGTGCGCGCGGATCGGCGCGCTGCACAACGTGGTCTTCGGCGGCTTCTCCCCGACGGCGCTGCGGGCCCGCGTCGACGACGCCGCCGCGAAGGTCGTGATCACCTCCGACGGGCAGTTCCGCCGCGGCAAGGCCGCGCCGATGAAGGCCAATGTCGACGAAGCGCTCGAAGGCGCCGAAACCGTCGAGAAGGTCATCGTCGTGAAGCGCACGGGCGACAAGCTCGAGGGCGACGTCCCGTGGACCGACGGCCGCGACCTGTGGTGGCACGAGCTCGTCGACGGACAGTCCGAAGAGCACACTCCCGAAGCGTTCGACAGCGAGCACCCGCTGTTCATCCTCTACACGTCCGGGACGACCGGGAAGCCGAAGGGCATCCTGCACACCTCCGGCGGCTACCTGACGCAGACGGCGTACACGCACCACAACGTCTTCGACCACAAGGCCGGCGAAGACGTCTACTGGTGCACCGCCGACATCGGCTGGATCACCGGCCACAGCTACATCGTCTACGGCCCGCTCGCCAACCGCGTCACGCAGGTCGTCTACGAAGGCACGCCGAACACCCCGCACGAGGGGCGCCACTGGGAGATCGTCCAGAAGTACAAGGTCTCCCTCTACTACACGGCCCCGACGCTGATCCGCACCTTCATGAAGTGGGGCGCGGAAATCCCGGAGAAGTACGACCTGTCGTCGCTGCGGGTGCTGGGCTCGGTCGGCGAGCCGATCAACCCCGAGGCGTGGATCTGGTACCGCGAGAACATCGGCGCGGGCAAGGCGCCGATCGTCGACACGTGGTGGCAGACCGAGACCGGCGCGATCATGATCTCGCCGCTGCCGGGCGTCACCTCGACGAAGCCGGGCTCCGCGCAGAAGGCGCTGCCGGGCATCTCCGCGAAGGTCGTCGACGACCAGGGCACCGAGGTCGGCCCGGGCGGCGGCGGGTACCTCGTGCTCGACAAGCCGTGGCCGTCGATGCTGCGGGGCGTCTGGGGCGACGAGGAGCGCTTCCGCGACACCTACTGGTCGCGCTTCAAGGACCAGGGCTTCTACTTCGCCGGCGACGGCGCGAAGTACGACAATGACGGTGACGTCTGGCTGCTGGGCCGCGTCGACGACGTGATGAACGTGTCCGGCCACCGCATCTCGACGACCGAGGTCGAGTCGGCGCTGGTTTCGCACCCGACGGTGGCCGAGGCCGCGGTCGTCGGCGCGACCGACCCGACGACCGGGCAGGGCATCGTCGCGTTCGTCATCCTGCGCGGCAACGCCGTCGACGGCGGCGAGGAGGCCATCCAGGCCCTGCGCAACCACGTCGCCAAGGAGATCGGGCCGATCGCGAAGCCGCGGCAGATCATGGTCGTGCCGGAGCTGCCGAAGACGCGTTCGGGCAAGATCATGCGCCGCCTCCTGCGCGATGTCGCGGAGAACCGGCAGGTCGGCGACGTCACCACGCTGGCCGACTCGTCGGTGATGGACCTGATCTCGACGGGCCTGAAGACGGGCAAGTCCGAGGAGTGAGCTAGCGTTCTCTTCGTCAGAGCCCTTCCGGCTTCGCGCCGGAAGGGCTCTGTCATGACACCCCCGAGTGGCGCGGCTCGAACGCATGTTCTACGCTGTGCCGCGAACCACACCCCCTTCCCGGGCAAGGAGACGACACGACGATGACCGTGGATGTCCTGACGCACGACGAGGAAACGGCTTCGGCTCCGGCCGAGGCTCCGGCTTCGACTCCGGAGGTTTCCGCCGACGAGGCGACCGTCACCGAGTCCGCGTCCCCGGCCTCTTCGGAAAGCCCGGCCGAGCCGGTCGCCGAAGAAGCCCCGAAGCCGAAGCGCGGCCGCCCGAAGGGCGCGTCGACGGCGTCGACGGCGAAGAAGACCCGCACGGTCGAGCTGATCCTGACCGTCACCGGCACCGCCGATGGCGAATGGCAGGCCGAGCTGAAGAACGGTTCGAAGTGGGTCGCGAAGGGCCTCGAGATCCCGGCGGCGGCCGTCTCGCGCGCGGCGAAGGAGCTGCACGCGGACCTGTCCGGCCCGATCGACGAGGTGATCAACCAGGCCCGCGAGGCGCAGGCGGCGAAGGTCGCGGCGCTGGAGGCCGAGCTCGAGAAGGCCAAGCAGGCCCTCGCCGAGCTGGACGCCTGAGCTTCACTCCAGGGAGCGCCCGGTTCCGCATCCGCGGGGCCGGGCGTTTCCGCTTTCCGGGGGTCGGCTCGGGTGGCTGGAGGGTCGACACGCGTGATCGGGGAGTCGACACGCGTGATTGGCGGGTCGACACGGCTCAGGCGATCGGGGGACGCCTAGGCAGCGGGGACTTGAACTCCACCCACATCGAGTCCGTCAACGCCTCGACGTGGTGGTCCACCCCGCGTGGGTGCAGGATCGAAGCCCCCGGTTCCAGCTCCGCCTCGACCCCGTCCACCGTGCCGCGGATGCGGCCCGACAGGACGTACACGATCGAGTCGTGGTCGTGCGCGTGCGTCGGCGAGGCCACCCCCGCCGGGTAGTGGATCAAGTACGCCAGGCCGCTCTCCGCCGTCTCCAGCAGCCGGAACCGGCCTTCGCCGCCCGTCAGCGGGAGGCCCTCCACCGTCACCAGTGGCTGCCAAACCTGATCCTCCATGGGCCCATCATGACCCAGGATCGCTGAGAGTCCACACAGGACCGGCTTAGGTAAGGCACGCGTTAATTAGGCGTACCTGACAAAAAGAACAAGTCTCGCCACGATTCTCCGTTCGTGTTTCACTTGTCGGGTGACCGAAACGATCGACGGTGACGCCGTGGGCCACGCCCACGAACCGCACCAGGACGTGGGCGGGAAGCTGAACTGGCTCCGGGCCGGGGTTCTCGGGGCGAACGACGGCATCGTGTCCGTCGCCGGCATCGTCGTCGGGGTGGCCGGCGCGACCACCGAAAGCACCACGATCCTGACCGCCGGAATCGCCGGGCTCGTCGCCGGCGCCTTTTCCATGGCCGGCGGTGAATACGTCTCCGTGAGCACCCAGCGCGACACCGAACAGGCCTTGCTCCGGCTGGAAAAGCAGGAGCTCAAGACCATGCCCGAGGCCGAGGAGCGCGAGCTCGCCGAGATCTACCAGGACAAAGGGCTCTCGCCGGAGCTCGCGAGCCAGGTCGCTCGCGAACTGACCGAAAAGGACGCGCTGCACGCGCACGCGGAGGCTGAGCTCGGCATCGATCCGGACAACCTGACCAGCCCGTGGCAGGCGGCCTGGGCGTCGCTGATCGCGTTCTCGGTCGGCGCGCTGCTGCCGATCCTCTCGATCGCCTGGGCCGGCGTCTCCTGGCGGGTGTGGGCGTGCGCGGCCGCGGTCGTCGTCGGCCTGACACTGACCGGGTGGCTCAGCGCGCGGCTCGGGGACGCCCAGGTGGGGCGCGCGATCCTGCGCAACGTCGGGGTCGGCGCCCTCACCATGGTCGTGACCTACTTCGTCGGTGTGATCTTCGGGGTCACAGTCGGCTAGTGGACGCCCTTCATCAGCTTGCGGATGAAGGGGATGCCGAGGAACAGCAGCACGCCGACACCGATCGCGACGCCGCCGACCGTGCTGAAGTACGGCGCTTCGTCGTCGACCGAGTAGTACTCGGCGAGCTTGCCGGACATCGCCGTGCCGAACGAGATCGACAGGAAGTTCAGCGCGACCATCTGCGTCCGGAACGCCTCCGGCGCGAGCTTCGTCGACAGCGACAGCCCGACCGGCGAAAGGCACAGCTCGGCGATCGTGAAGACGAACAGGATGCCGACCAGCGCGAGCATCGGGCTCGCGTTCTTGCCGCTGCCCACCATCGGCAGGAACAGCAGGAAGGCCGCGCCCATCAGCACCGTGCCGAGGACGAACTTCATCGGCGTCGACGGCTGGCGCTCGCCGAGCTTCGTCCACAGGGCCGCCAGCAGCGGCGCGAACACGATGATGAACACCGGGTTGATCGAGTTGACCCAGGGCACCGGCAGCTCCCAGCCGAACAGGCTCCGGTTCAGCCGCTGGTCGGTGTAGGCCGCGACGACCGTGAACTGCTGCTGGTACAGCGAGAAGAACACCGCGCTGGCGATGAACATCGGGATGAACGAGAAGACCCGGCTGCGCTCGTCACCGGTGATCTTGCGGCTGGTCAGGATCACAAGGAAGTAGATCACCGAGATCACGCCGACCACGATGACGACGACGTCGGCGAGGTTGTCCGGGTTGACGACGCCGGTCAGCACCAGCGTCACGATCACGGCGACCAGCACGACGGCGGCCCCGACGGCCAGCGTGCGCTGCGAAGCCGGGAGCGGGTTCGGGATCTCCTTGGCCTTCTCGCCGAGGTTCTTGCGGCCGAGCGTGTACTGGATCAGGCCGAGCGCCATGCCGACCGCGGCGAGTCCGAAGCCGAGGTGGAAGCCGACCTCCGTCTGCGCGAGCCCGGTCAGCAGCGGCCCGACGAAGCCACCGAGGTTGACGCCCATGTAGAAGATCGTGAAGCCGGCGTCGCGCCGTTCGTCGCCGTCGGCGTAGAGCGTGCCGACGATCGCCGTCGCGTTCGACTTCAGCCCGCCACTGCCGACCGCGACGCAGACCAGGCCGACGCCGATCCCGGCCAGGCCCGGCAGGATCGCCAGGCTGACGTGGCCGATCATGATCAGCACGGCGCTGTAGAACAGCGTCCGTTCGGAGCCGAGCAGCCGGTCGGCCACCCAGGCGCCGATGACGGCGGACAGGTACACCAGCCCGCCGTACGCGCCGACGATGCCGAGCGCGGACTCCTGCGCCAGGCCGAGACCGCCCTGTTCGACCTTGTAGTAGAGGTAGATCGGCAGGATGCCGAGCATCCCGTAGTAGGAGAAGCGTTCCCACATCTCCACGCCGAAGAGGTTCGCCAGCCCTCGTGGGTGCCCGAAGAACCTCGTGTCCTGCTGGACCTCGGTAGAGGTGCTCACAACTGTCGTCTTCCTTTGTCTCGGACTTCGTTGTCGCTTGGCATGCTATGAGCCGAAGTGGTGACCCACCACCGGTACCCCGTGTGGCGGCGGCCATAACGGTCCGTGACAAAGAGGTATTAAAATAACGTCAAGGTGCGCCGGGAAGTCTGGTCGGCAACAGTGATCAGCGACCCCAGGAGCCGCCCGCATGTCCCGTCCGTTGAGCGAGTTCGCGCGCTACCTGCGCACCGAAACCACCGGCGGCCTCATCCTCCTCGGCGCGACCGCCGTCGCCTTGATCTGGGCCAACTCGCCGTTGCGCGACAGCTATCACGCGCTGCGCGAGTTCCGGCTCGGCCCGGAGTTCCTGCACCTCAACCTCACCATCGGCGACTGGGCGAAGGACGGCTTGCTCGCCCTGTTCTTCTTCGTCGCCGGGCTGGAGCTCAAGCGCGAGCTGGTCATCGGCGAGCTGTCCCGCTTCAAGCAGGCCGTGCTGCCGGTCGTGGCCGCGTTCGGCGGCATGGTCGTACCCGCCCTCGTCGCGCTCGGCGTCGGCTGGGGGACACCGGGGATCGAGCGGGCGTGGGCCATCCCGGTGGCCACGGACATCGCGTTCGCGCTCGGCGTGCTCGCGCTGACCGCGTCGAACCTGCCCTCGAGCGCGCGGGTGTTCCTGCTGTCGCTGGCCGTCGTGGACGACCTCGGCGCGATCATCGTCATCGCCGTGCTGTTCACGACCGGTTTCGACCTGGTCGCGGTGGGCGTGGCGGTCGTCGCGCTCGCGCTGTACGCCTTCCTGCAGCACCGGCGCGTCCGGACGCCGTGGCTCTACGTCCCGCTCGCGCTGGTCACCTGGGTCGCGGTGCACTCGGCGGGCATCCACGCGACGATCGCCGGCGTCGCGCTGGGCCTGCTCACCCGCGTCCGCGCCGACGACGGCGAGGCCGAAGCGCCGGCGCTTCGGCTGGAGCACCGGCTCCAGCCGTGGTCGGCCGCCGTCGCCGTACCGCTGTTCGCGCTGTTCGCGGCCGGGATCTCGGTCGACGGCGACGCGCTCGGCGCGGTGTTCACGACGGCGTTGCCGCTCGCGGTGCTCGCCGGGCTGCTCGGCGGCAAGGTCGTCGGGATCTTCGGCGCGAGCTGGCTCGCGGTGAAGCTCAAGGCCGCCGAAATGCCCCGTGGCATGGGCTGGCGTGACATCGGCGCGTTGTCGGTGCTCGGCGGGGTCGGCTTCACCGTGAGCCTGCTGATCGCGGAACTGGCGCTCCCGGCGGAGACGAGTGAACTGGCGAAGGCGGCGGTGCTGATCGCCTCCGCGGTGGCGTCCCTGCTCGCGGCGGTTCTGCTCCTGAAGCGCAGCCGCGTGCACGCCGAAGCGGATTGATCTCGCGACACTCGGCTACGCCGCCGCGCCCGGTTTCGGGACACATGGCACGATGACCCGGTGAGCAGCCCCAAGCACGAACGCACCGGCCCCGACGGCGTGGGGGCCGTGCCTTACCTCCCGCTGTCCTCCGACTCCGACGTCCCCGGCGACCAGTCGATCGGCCGGCTCGTCGGCGACGCGACCCAGCACATCTCGACCCTGGTCCGGGCCGAGATGGAGCTCGCGAAGTCCGAGCTGGTCGGCGAGGTGAAGAAGGGCCTCAAGGGGGCCATCTACTTCCTGATCGCACTGACGGTCCTGCTGTACAGCTCGTTCTTCTTCTTTTTCTTCCTGTCCGAAGGCCTCGCGGACTGGTTCCGGCCGCTGCACCGCTGGGGCGCGTTCGGCATCGTGTTCGCCCTGATGCTGCTGGTCGTCGGCGCGACCGCGTTCCTGGGCTACCGCAAGGTGAAGAAGTTCAAGGCACCGGAGCGGACGATCGCCAGCGTCAAGGAGACGGCCGCCGCGCTCAAGCCGCACAAGGCGCCCGACGCCGACCTGACCACCACGCGCGACTGAGGCGTTGCACGCGTCCCCCGACCCGTCGAGCGTCCGGCTCGACGGCCCGTGGGCCCACCGCGACGTCTCCGCGAACGGCATCCGCCTGCACGTCGCCGAGCTCGGCGAGGGGCCCGTCGTGGTGCTGCTGCACGGGTTCGCCGAGTTCTGGTGGACCTGGCACCACCAGTTGCGGGCGCTGGCCGACGCCGGCTTCCGCGCGGTGGCCGTCGACCTGCGCGGCTACGGCGACTCGGACAAGCCGCCGCGCGGTTACGACGCGTGGACGCTCGCCGGGGACGTCGGCGGCCTGATCAAGTCCCTCGGCGCGCGCCGGGCACACCTCGTCGGGCACGCGTGGGGCGGCATGCTCGCCTGGACGGTCGCGTCCCTGCACCCCCGCCTCGTGTCGTCGGTGACGGCGATCGGGGCCGCCCACCCGCTCGCGCTGCGGTCCGGGGCCGCCCGCCCGTGGCGTGGCCAGGGCCGCGCCGCCGGGCACCTCTTCCGCTTCCAGGTGCCGATGGCGCCGGAGAAGTGGCTCGTGAAGGACGACGCCCAAGCCGTCGAGGACCTCTTCGGCGCTTGGTCCGGCCGCCGCTGGCAGTCCACATCGGACTTCACCGACAGCGTCGCGGTCTTCCGGCAGGCGATGCTCGTGCCCGGCGTCGCCCACAGCGCCCTCGAGTACTACCGCTGGGCGTTCCGCGCCCAGTTCCGCGGCGAGGGCCGCCGGTTCACCGACGCCGTCGACGCCCGGATCACCGCGCCGACGCTGCAGCTGCACGGCGCCGACGACACCTGCGTCCTGCCCGAGACGGCGGCGTCGTCGGTGCGCTGGGCAGGCCCGCACGCCGAGCCGGTGCTCTGGCCGGGCGTCGGGCACTTCCCCCACCTCGAGGCGCCGGACCGGACGTCGGCGGCCCTGGTGGACTTCCTCAAGTGAGAACGATGGCGTTCTTCGCCCGGTCGACCGACTCCTCCGACGGACCACCCGCCGGGTTCTCCGTGGCCAGCGCCTGGTTCAGCTCGACGAACGGCCGCATCCGGCGTTCGTAAGCCGCGAAGGCCGCTTCGTGCTCACCGCGGCCCAGCTCCTGAGCGAGGGCGTACGCACCGACGAGCGCGAGGCTCGTTCCCTGGCCGGACAGCGCCGAAGCGCAGTAGCCGGCGTCGCCGAGCAGCGCGACCCGGCCCGCCGACCAGCGGTCGAGGTGGATCTGCGCCATCGCGTCGAAGTAGAAGACGTCCGCGGCGGCCATCGCCTCCAGCAGCTTCGGCACCTCCCAGCCGATCCCGCCCAGCCGTTCGGCGACGAGCCGCTTCTGGTCCTCGACGTCCAGCCGCGGCAACGGCTCCGAGCCGAAGCCGAGCGTGACGCGCAGCTCGGTGTTGTCCCGCACGGGGTAGATCGCCCCGCCGGTCTCTTCGTGCCGGAACCAGACCTGCCAGTCCGCCAGGCCCAGGAAGTTCGGCGCCGGGAAGATCGCCAGGTACTGCCCGAGGTGGCGGACGAACTCCTCCTCCGGCCCGAAAGCCAGCCGCCGCACCGCCGAGTGCAGGCCGTCCGCGCCGACGACCAGGTCGAACGTCCGGAAGCCGCCGCGCTCGAACTCGACGCGCACGCCGTGCGCCTCCTCGGTCAACGCCGTGACCGAGTCGCCGAAGACGTACTCGACGTCGGCCGCCTCGTGCAGGATCGCGACGACGTCGTCGCGCAGGACCTCGAAGTCGTCGTTGTCGAGCCGTCCGCTGCTGTAGGTGAACTCCTCGGACCGGAACAGCTCCTGCCCGGCACCGTCCACCACCGACATCCCGCGCATCCGGGTGCGCACCGCGCGCATCCGCTCGCCCAGGCCCATCCGGTCGACGACGTCGAGCGCGGCGCCGCGCACGTCGATCGCCTGGCCGCCGGTCCGCGGGCCGGGCGCGCGCTCGACCACCGTGACGGCGAAGCCCTGGCGCGCCAGGAACCAGGCCAGGGTGGCGCCGGCGACACCGGCGCCGGAGATCAGGACGTTTCGCATGGTTCCTCCAGAGTCGTACGCTTGCCCGCACCACAGTGGAGTCAACGCAGTTCACCGGCCAAATCTGTACTAGTACAGATGACCGCCTGTGCTAGGTCAGGGAGCGTCGTGAAATACGTGGGTATCGCCGAAGAGCTGCGCGGCCGGATCGCGCGTGGCGAGCTTCCGCCGGGCGCGCGGGTGCCCTCGACCCGGCGGCTCGCGGCCGACCACGGCGTGGCGATGGCGACCGCGGCCAAGGCGCTGGCCCTGCTGAGCCAGGAAGGACTGGTGCGCGCCGAGCCACGCTCGGGCACGGTCGTCGCGAGCCGGGAACGGCGCGGCGGCCAGCGGGGGCTGACGCGCGACCGGATCGTGCGCACGGCGATCGACATCGCCGATGCGGAGGGCCTCGGCGCGCTGTCCATGCGCGGGGTCGCGGCCCGCCTCGGCGTCGCGGCGATGGCGCCGTACAAGTACGTACGCGGCAAGGACGAACTGGTGCTGCTCATGGCCGACGCCGCGTTCGGCGAGCGCGGCTATCCGGCGAAGCCGTCCGGCGACTGGCGCGAACGGCTGACGCTCGGCGGCCGCACGCTCTGGTCGCTCTTCCGGCGCCACCCGTGGCTGGCGCAGCTCGGGCCGATCACCCGCCCGCTGCCGCTGCGCAGCCTCGCCACGCACGGCGAGTGGGCCCTCTCCGCGCTGGCCGAGCTGGACGTCGACGCGGCGACGCTGTGCGACCTGCACGTCCTGTTCTTCGGCCATGTCCAGGGCATGGCGGTCCACCTGGAACGCGAGCAGAGCGCGCTGGCGTCGTCCGGGCTGACCGAAGACGACTGGATGGACCACCAGGGCCCCGCGGTGGCGGCGATGGCGGCCGGGCACCCGACGTTCGCGAAGATGCTCGCCGAGCTGACCGAAACCGGCTACGACCTGGTGCTCGACGACATCTTCGAGTCGGGCATGCGGGCGCTGCTGGACGGCCTCGCGCTGCGGTTCGGACGTTAGGCGGCGCAGGAGCCGGTGGACGCGTTCGTCGACTGCGACGGCGCCGCGTCGACCTCGGCCCGCACCTGTTCGGCCGTGAGCGTGAAGCCCGTCTCCGGATCCTCGACGGCCGCGCCGAACACGACGCCGATGACCTTGCCGTCCGGGGTCACCATCGGGCCGCCGGAGTTGCCGCTGCGGATCTCCGCGCGGACGGTGAAGACGTCCCGCTGCACGGTGTTGGCGTCGTAGATGTCCGGGCCGCGCAGGTTGATCCGGCCTCGCACGCGGGCCGGCGTCGCCCGGTACGGGCCGTCGAGCGGGTACCCGAGCACGATCGCGCTGTCGCCGGCGGTGGCCGTCTCCGGCGCGAACTGCAGCGGCTCGGCGCGCAGCCGCGGCACGGCGAGCACCGCGATGTCGACCTCCGGGTCGAAGTAGACGACCCGCGCCGGGTAGTCGCCCTGCGTCGTCTCGATGCCGACGGTGTCCGTGCCCGCCACGACGTGCGCGTTCGTCATCACCCGCTGCGGCGCGATCACGAACCCGCTGCCCTCCAGCGACCGCGAGCACGAGCTGGCGCTGCCGCGGATCTTGACGACACTGCCGTGCAGCGCCTGGACGGTCCCGCTGCTCTGCAGGGCCGGGTCCGGCGGCGAGGTGTCGGCCGTCGGGGCCTTCTGGAACGGGTCCATGACGGACGGGAAGCCGGACGCGTCGAGCAGCTTGCGCAGCTGGCTCGGAAAGCCCTGGGCGGCCTCCGGCATGGCCTCGTTGACCTTGCCGAGCACCACCGAGCCGTTGATCGCCTTGGCCAGCCCGGGCAAGCCGGAGACCGTGGTCAGCGGCGTCGCGATCAGCCAGGCGACCACGAAGACGACCGCGGCCTGCACGATGGCGCCGAGCGTCTTGTCGACCCCGGACAGCTTGTCCGGGTTGATCTTCTGACGCAGGCGTCGCCCCACGTAGACACCGATGGCCTCGCCGAAGGCGACCAGGAACACGACGGTCGCGACGGCGAAAGCGACCTTCCACACCGGGTCGTCGAAGAACGAGACGACGACCGGCGCGAGCTTGATCCCGGCGAGCGCGCCGAGCACGACGCCGACGAGCGACGGCAGCGCGACGATCACACCCTGGTACGCACCGGACACCGCCGCCAGCACGGCCAGCAGCAGCACCAGCACATCGACCCAGTTCACCGCGTCACTCCCCGCTTGTCAGGCGCGCCTGGAAGGCCGCCAGCGCCTCGTCGAGGTCCCGGACGTCGTCCGAGTCCCATTCGCGCTCCCAGCCTCCCAGGCCGAGGAGGACGGACAGCAACCCGGCGGTGAAGCCCCAGACGAACAGGCCGCCGACCTCGAAGGCCGGGCCCTTCCACGGCATGCCGGCCTTCTTGATCGTGAACCGGTTGGCCGGGTCGACCAGGTCCGCGATGGCGACGCGGGCGACGGACGCCGTCTCGCCAGGGTCGACCGCGTGCACCGGCGACGGCTCGGCCCAGTGCGCCAGCACCGGCGTCACGGCGAAGCCGGACACCGGGACGAACAGCTCCGGCAGCACCGCGACCGGCCGGACGCCGGACGGGACGACACCGGTCTCTTCTTCGGCCTCGCGCAGGGCGGTGCCGACCGGGCCGTCGTCGCCGTCCTCGGCGCCGCCGCCGGGGAACGCGACCTGCCCGGCGTGCGAGCCCAGCGTGTCGGCCCGGCGCTGCAGCAGGACGTCGGGTTCGCCGTCGGCTTCGCGCTCGCCGAAGAGGATGAGCACCGCGGCGGGGCGCGTGTAGGCGTCTTCGGGTGGGGTGAACCGGGTGAACGTCTTCGCGTCGACGTCGGCGCTGACCTTGACCAGCGGGCGGAGCCACTCGGGCACGGACTCCGGCTCGACCAGTGGTCCGATCACGATGCCCCCTCGACTGCCGCGCGCACCTGGTCAGTGTTCCCGAAGGTGCGTGGATTCGCGATGAACCGCACCTCGCCCGCGGCGGTGACCAGGTAGGACGCCGGGAGCGACGAAGGCACTTTCAGCGCGGTCCGGACGGGCCCGCCCGGACCGTCGCCGTCGAACACCGACGGTAGGTGCACGCCCAGCTTGGCCAGCAGGTTCAAGCCGTCCTCCGCCGGGCTCTGGACCTGGACGCCGAGCACGCGCACGGCACCCGGCTGCTTCGCGTACTCCTGGAGCACGGGCAGCTCGGTCCGGCACGGCTCGCACCACGACGCCCACACGTTGACCAGCACCGGAGCACCGGCGAGGGCCTTGCCGACGTCGACGCTCGCGCCGTCGCCGAGGCAGTCCGCCTTGACGCCGTCGAGTTGCTCGACCGGCCGCGCGGGCCCGGCCGCGGGACACGGCTGGAGCGCCGCCGCGGACCGGGCCGGAGCCAGACTCGCGGACGGCTTCGCGGCGCTGTCGTCACCCCCGCGGGGCAGCAGCGCGACGATGAGCGCCACCGCCAGCACGGCGGCGGCCAGCGCCCATTTGGTGACGGTCGTCACCGGGGCGCCGCCATGGCCAGGATGTGGTCCTTTTCGACGCCCTTGACCAGCTTGGCGGCTTCCTCGAACCCGATCGGGCCGGTGCCGTACGACGGGCAGTCCTTGGCCAGCGGGCACGCGCCGCAGGCGGGCTTCTTGGCGTGGCAGACGCGCCGGCCGTGGAAGATCACCCGGTGCGAGAGCATCGTCCACTCCTTGCGGGGGATCAGCTCGCCGACCGCGTGCTCGACCTTGACCGGGTCCTCCTCCGCCGTCCAGCCCCAGCGCCGGACCAGCCGGCCGAAGTGGGTGTCGACGGTGATGCCCGGGACGTCGAAGGCGTTCCCGAGCACGACGTTGGCAGTCTTGCGGCCGACGCCGGGCAGCGTGACGAGGTCGTCGAGCTTCGCCGGGACCTCGCCGTCGAAGCGCTCGACCAGCGCCGCGCCGAGCCCCATCACGGAGTTCGCCTTGGCCCGGTAGAAGCCGGTGCTCCGGAGGTATTCCTCCAGTTCGGTGCGGTCGGCGCCCGCGTAGTCGGCGGCGGTCCGGTAGCGCTTGAACAGCGCGGGCGTGACCAGGTTCACCCGGACGTCGGTGGTCTGCGCGGACAGCACGACCGCGACCAGCAGTTCCAGTGGAGTGGTGAAGTCGAGCTCGCAGTGGGCGTCGGGATACACGTCGTCGAGGCAACGCTTCATCCGCCTGGCGCGTCTCACCAGAGCTAACCGGCTTTCACCAGCGCCCTCTTGGGGGGCGTTCGTGGTGGCAGGTGGCACCCCGATAGCCTACGGGCGCCGTCGGACGAGCCGGTCAGTGCACCGGTGGACGACCGACACGCCAGAGCACCACCTCGGCGCAGTTTCCCGGCCGCCATGAGCGAGGATCTGGAGTAGATGCTTCCCACTGAAACTTTTGGGGTCCGGTCATGACTGTCTGGTTCGTCATCCTGGTCCCCCTGGTGATCATGTTCTTCGCGCTCTTCATGGAGCGCGTGGAAAGCAGGCTCAAGCACGTCGCGGTGCAGGAGAACGAGGTCGAAGAGTTCCTCGAGCAAGCGCAGCCCAACGAAGTCAGGGCGCTCTACGGGCACGGCATCGGCCGCGCGCTGGAGCTGTTCCGGCTGCGTAGGCTGGGCGGACGGGCAGCCAGGCTTCGCGCGCGACGCGTGCGGAGTTAGGCTCCACGTTCGAACGAGATCATCTGGCGGGCGCGCGCGTCCGACAGGCGATCTCGCGAGTACGCCCTAGACTGACGCGCAAGTGATCGGCGTCACGCTCTTCCAGCCAAGGGAGGGCGTGAACGTTTCTCGACGAGGAGGCACCCGAGGTGGACGAAACCCTGGCCCGTGCGGGCATTTTCCAGGGTGTGGAGCCGGCAGCGGCGGAGGCGCTGGCCCAGACCTTGGAATCCGTGGAGTTCCCCCGCGGCCATGTCATCTTCAACGAGGGTGAACCCGGCGACAAGCTGTACATCATCCAGTCCGGCAAGGTGAAGATCGGCCGCAAGTCGCCGGACGGCCGCGAGAACCTGCTGGGCATCTTCGGCCCGTCCGACATGTTCGGCGAGCTGTCCATCTTCGACCCCGGCCCCCGGACGTCGAGCGCGACCACGGTCACCGAGGTCCGCGCGGTCACCATGGACCGCCCGGCCCTGCGGCAGTGGATCTCGACCCGCCCGGAGATCGCCGAGCAGCTGCTGCGCGTGGTCGCGCGCCGCCTGCGCCGGACGAACAACATGGTCGCGGAGCTGATCTTCACCGACGTCCCCGGTCGCGTGGCGCGGGCGCTGCTGCAGCTCGCCCAGCGGTTCGGCAGCCAGGAGGCGGGCCTGCTGCGGGTCACGCACGACCTGACGCAGGAAGAGATCGCCCAGTACGTCGGCGCGTCGCGCGAGACCGTCAACAAGGCGCTCGCCGACTTCGCCCACCGCGGCTGGCTGCGGCTCGAGGGCAAGAGCGTGCTGATCCTGGACCCGGAGCGGCTCGCCCGCCGGGCCCGCTGAGTTCTTCTCACGTCGAAGGCCCCTCACTCTTCCGAGCGAGGGGCCTTCTTCACGCCGTGTGACAACAGTGTCTGATCAAAAACAAAGAGCCGGGCGCCACCCCCGACGTGGCGCACCGGCTCTTCGTTTGTCGCGCGGACCATCCCCCGACGATCCGCGCTCCCCGCCCTCCGGGCCAGGCCCCGACCCATATGCCGGAGGGAGCTGGGTTCTGTGCTGTTGTTCAACCATCACGGCCCATACCCACGAATTCAAGGCCATTCACTCTCAAGGACGCCGTGCCGGCGGTTTTGTTGCACGAGTCCACGGAGAATATCCCGAGTGTTACCCGATCGAGACCTCACGTGATCGGCTCCGGTCTCCGGTGACGCACCTGACCGTCAAATAACTGGTACCGACGTACCACTCTGCGGCATACTGGTACGCGTGTCCCACTCTGAAGGTCGTACGTCTCTGGCCGACTACCGCAGCGCGCTGACGACCCGCGCCGCCCGGTGGCCTGCCATCGCGTCCGTGCTCGCCCGCCTGCCGATCGCCATGATCGGCATCTCCGCGCTGCTCTACGTCCAGCGCGAGACCGGGTCCTTCGCCGCCGCCGGGCTGGTCTCGGCCGGCTCCCTCGTCGGCGTCTCGGTGGGCGCGGTGATCCAGGGCAGGCTGATCGACCGGTTCGGCCCGACGCGGCCGCTGCTCGTCGTGGCGGTCACCCTGGCGCTGTCGATGACGGCGCTGGTGACCTCGATCGAGTCGCACGCGCCGACCGCGGTGATGGTCGCGCTGGGCGCGGTCACCGGGCTGTCGGAGCCGATGGTCGGATCGGCGTCCCGCGCGCTGTGGGCCCGGTTGCTCCCTCCGGGCGGCCCGCGCAACGCGGCGTTCTCGTACGAGGCGATCAGCATGGAGGTGTTCTTCATCCTCGGTCCCGGCCTGGCCGGGCTGCTGGTACTGGCGCCGTGGGCGGGGACCGGCCTGGTGCTGGGCGTCGCGCTGCAGTTCACCGGCGCGGTGCTGTTCGCGCTGAGCCCGGCGGTGCGGGCGTGGCGGGCTTCGCCGAGTTCGTCCGGCTCGCTGCTGGGCGCGCTGGCGAGCCCGGGCATGCGGACCCTGGCGCTGGCCGCGCTCGGCTTCGGCATGGTGATCGGGTTCGTCGAGGTCGCGGTCCCGGCGTCGGCGACCGAGGCGGGCTCTCCGTCGTTCGGCGGGCTGCTGCTTTCGGCGTGGTCCCTGAGCTCGGTGGCTTTCGGCGTGGCGTACAGCCTGCGCCCGTGGCCCCGCCGGATGGGCCTGCGGTTGCCGGCCCTGCTCGGCGCGTTCGGGGCGCTGGTGGCGCTGCTCGCGTGGCCCTCGTCGCTGTGGGGCCTGGCGCTGATGATGCTGCTGGCCGGCGCGTTGATCACGCCCCAGTCGACGGCGCACTCGTCGGCGATCGAGCTGGTGGCGCCGTCGGGGACCGCGGCGGAGGCGTTCGGCTGGGTGCTCACGGCGGTGACGCTGGGGCTGGCCGCGGGCCAGTCGGTGAGCGGCCACATCGTGGAGCACGCCGGGCCGTCGGCAGCGTTCCTGGCGGCGAGCGTGGCCGGGTTGGTGCTCGCGGTGGTGGTGTGGCTGCTGCGGGGGACGGTCCGGGCGCCTCGGCAGGCTTCGGCGGTCGCGGAGCTGGTCGGGGCCGGCCGGTAGGTCGATCCGCGACCGTTGCTGGTTGGCGGGCCTCCGTTAGTCGGCACCCGCCGGTAGCTCGACCATGGGCGCAACGTCGGCCGATCGAGGGGCCTCTCCTGGTCGGCCCATCCCGCCGAGCAGCCCCCGCCGGCGGCGGGCCGACCCGCTCCGCCTCGGTCCCGCCGGCGGCCTGCCGCCGTCTGGACGCGCTCGCGTTGTGCGCATCTTCCCTGGTCAGCGGGCTCTCACGCCGTTTTTGTCGGTGCTCGCCGCTAGCTTGCGGGGCATGGACGTCACCGCGCCTGCCCACCGCCTGTCGGCGGCCGTTTCTGCTGCTTCGCGGCTGCTGCCCGGCCGCGTCGGGCTGCGGTTGCGGGCGGGTGCGGCCGGGCTGACCGTTGCCGGGAGCGATTCGGATCTCGCCGTCCGGTTCGACTGCCCGGCCACCACCCACACCGATGGCGCGGTCGCCGTCCCGGCGGCGCCCCTCGCCGAGACGCTGAAGATGCTCGACACCGACCTGGTGCGCCTGGTCGTCGAAGGCAGCCGCCTGGCGCTGCGGCTCGACAACGCCCGGTTCGCGCTCCCCCTCCTGTCCACCGAGGCCGACCGGCCGGCTCCCGAACCGCCGCAAGTGTCCGAAGTGGACGGAGGAGCGTTCGCGTCGGCGCTGCGGATCGTCGCGGGCACGGCGTCGAAGGACGACCCGCTGCCGTTGTTCACCGGCGTCCGCGTGCAGGCGGCCGACCACCTCACGCTGACGGCGTCCGACCGCTACCGGATGGCGGTGGCCCGCCTGCCGCTGCGCACGCCGGGCTCGCTCGACGTTCTGGTCCCGGCCACCCTGCTGACCGAGGCCGCTCGCCAGGCGAAGGGCGTCGTCGGCCTGCACGCGGGCCCGGGCCGGTTCGGCCTGAGCTGGCAAGGCGGCCTGGTCGGCACCGCGGTCCTCGACGCGGGGTTCCTGTCCGAGGACTCGATCCCGTCGGCCGCGGTCGACACCACGGTGACCCTGGACGCGGACGCACTGGCGGCCGCGGTCCGCCGCGTCGGGGTGTACGCCGAGGACCGCCGCGTCCTGACCCTGGAGGTCGGCGACGCGCAGGTCCGCCTGGCGAGCGCCCGCCAGGACACGGGCGAGGCGGAGGAGACGCTGAAGGCGGACGTCGGCGGCGGCCGGACGTCCCCGTCGTTCCAGGCGAGGTACCTGCTGGACGCGCTGCAGGCGTTCGCCGGCGAGCGCGTGGTGCTGTCGATCCAGCCGGGGATGCGGGCGTGCATCCTGCGGGCCGCGGAGCCTGGGGAGGTGGAGCTGACGTACTACCTGATGCCGATGCTGGCCCGCTAAGGCACGACGGTGCCGAAGCATTTCGACGTCCGGATCATCGGTGCTGTCTCCACCTGCTGGACTCCCGCCAACCCGCCCAGGTCGTCCGCCAAATCGATCGTCGGTGGCCAAGGCCTTTGCCGATCTGGCGAAGCGCGGAAGCTGGTCGAGGAGCACGTCCCGGCCACGACCCACCGGACCGGCTTCTGTGTACTTCGAGGAGGCATGATGATCGTCGAAACCACGACCGGCCGGGTGCGCGGCACTGAAGGCACCTTCTACGGAATCCCTTACGCCACAGCGAAACGACTGGAAAGCCCGGTAAAGCCGAAGCCGTGGACCGGCGTCCGGGACGCGCTGGAACCCGGTCCCGCGGCGCCGCAACCGCCGTCGCGGCTGGAGCATGCCCTCGGGCCGATGCCCCTGCCGCAGAGCGAGGACTGCCTGTCGCTCAACGTCTTCACGCCGTCGACCGCCGGGAGCCGCCCCGTGCTGGTGTGGATCCACGGCGGCGGGTTCTCCAGCGGTTGCGGCGGTCAGGTCTGGTACACCGGCACGCGCCTGGCGCGCGAGGCCGACGTCGTCGTCGTGACGCTCAACTACCGCCTCGGCGCCCTCGGCTTCCTGAGCGCACCAGGGGTCCCGCCCAACCTCGGCCTCGCCGACCAGCTCGCCGCCCTCGAATGGGTCCGCGACACCATCGCCGCGTTCGGTGGCAATCCCGCCGACGTCACCCTCGGCGGGCAGTCGGCCGGCGCGCATTCGACGCTCGCCCTCTGGTCGGCACCGCGTGCCCGGGGCCTCGTCAAGCGGATCGCCCTGCAGAGCGCACCCGTCGGCATGCGACCGTCCATACGGGACGAAGCCGAGCAAAACGCGCTGCTGCTACAACAAGAACTCGGCGAAGACATCCGCACGGCGCCGACGGCGCGACTCCTCGAAGCCCAGCTCAGGGTGGCGGCCAAGACCGCGAAGCCCGGCTCTCTCGAACCGCCGTTCCAGCTCGTCGCCGACGACGACCTCGTCGCGAAGGACCTCATCGAAGCGGCACCCGAAGGCCCGGCGCTCATCAGCTGGACGAAAGACGAGCTACGCGCCTTCGTCCCCGACGCGCCCCAAGAAACCGTCGATGCCGCGAACAGCGTCTTCGTCAGCGACAAGCTGGCCGAGAAGCTCGACGCCTTCGTCTACCGCTTCGACTGGGCAGCGCCGGGAAACCCCTTCAGGGCCTGCCACTGCATCGACCTCCCGTTCCTCTTCGGCACCCACGACGTCTGGGACGCGCCGATGCTCGAAGGCGCGCCGAAGGGCCTCGAAACCGAACCCGGCCTTCGCGAAGTCTGGGCCGCCTTCCTGCACGGAAAGCGGCCCAGCCCGACATGGGAGGCGATCAGGCCGATGCGGCCTTGACCGCGGCCTCGACCTCGGCGAAGGAGGGGTTGACCATGGCGGTCGACCCGACGATCACGGTCGGGACCGTCTCGTTCCCGTTCGCGACCTCGCGCACGCGCGCGGCCGCGGACGGGTCCTCCCAGATGTTGATCTTCCGGACGTTGAAGCCGCTCTTCGACATCGGCCGGTCGAGCGCGGCACAGAACCCGCAGCCCGGCCGCCAGTAGAACTCGACCTCGACGTTGCTCATCCCTGTTCCTCCGACCGCAAGTAGTCCAGCTGCGCCTGCACGCTCAGTTCGGCCGGCGCCCACAGCGCCCGGTCGACGTCGGCGTACACGACCTCGACGACCTGACGCGGGGTGGCGTCCGCACCGAGCACCTTCAGAGCCGAACGCACCTGGCCGAGCCGCTGTTCCCGGTGGGCAAGGTACTCGCGGGCGGTCGAGGCCAGATCGGAGAGCTCCGGACCGTGCCCCGGCAGGCCGAGCGTGCCCGCCGGGAGCTCGATCAGCTTCCGCAGGGAGCGCAGGTAGTCACCCAGGTCGTGCAGCACGGTGGTGCCGCGGCCGAGGACGGTGTCGCCGGTCAGGACCTGGCCGTCGAGCACGAGCGACACCGAGTCGCCGGTGTGCCCGGGCGTGTGCAGGACGCGGATCGACAGCCCTCCGGCGGCGATCTCTTCTCCGTCCGCGAAGGCCTCGGCGGACAGGCACAGCGACGGGTCGAAGGCCCGCACCGGCGCGCCGACGCGCTCGGCGAGCCACGGCGCGCCCTCGGCGTGGTCCGGGTGGAAGTGCGTCAGCAGGATCAGCTCGACCTCGCCGACCGCGGCCAGCAGCTCGAGGTGCTCGAGGTCGCGGTAGCCGGGGTCGACGACGACCGCCGGGGTCGACGGCGTCGCCCGCAGCACCCAGCTGTTGGTGCCTTCGAGCGTCATCGACGACGGGTTGTTCTCCAGCAGCACCGACGCCGTCGCGGACACCTGGCGCAGCACGCCGTACGCGGGGGCGCTCATCGCCGCTCCAGCACGACGCGGACGTGGCCGTTCTCGCGGATCAGCGTCGGCGCGATCCGGACGATCTCGCGCTGCTCATTCAGGATGTCGTCGGCGGTCGCGAACTTCGCCAGCTCGCTCAGCGTCAGCCAGGTCGGCGGCATCAGCATCCGGCGGCCTTCCCGCGCGTCCGCGATGGCGTCCTCGGGAAGCTGCCAGCCGGAGCTCGACGCCTCCGACGTCGCGCCGTCCGCTTCCTGGCCTTCGGGTAGCTTCGCGACGTAGAACCGGGTGTCGTAGCGGCGCGGCTCCTGTTCGGGCGTGATCCAGTGCGCCCACGGGCGCAGCAGGTCGGCCCGCAGCGTCAGCCCGGCGTCGGCGAGGAACGCGGCGAGCGAGACTTCGCGCGTCTCCAGGGCCTGGCGGGCGGCCGCGTACGTCGTGACGTCGGTGAGCACCTCGTCCGCGCTGCCCGCGAGCAGCACGCCGGACTCCTCGAACGTCTCGCGCACCGCCGCGCAGGTCAACGCCCGGGCCAGGGCGTCGTCGCACCCGAACCGCGATGCCCACCACGACGGCTCCGGACCGGCCCACGCCACCGAGGCGTCGGCGTCGCGCTTGTCGACCCCGCCGCCCGGGAAGACGGTCATCCCGCCCGCGAACGGCATGCCCTTGACCCGGTGCTGCAGGAAGACTTCGACGCCGTCGGCGCCGTCCCGGACCAGGATCACGGTGGCCGCGTCCTTCGGCGTCACCGGGGGGCCGTCCGTGTTGGCCCGCGTCGCGACGCCGGCCCCTACCGGGATGTCGAAGACGAACTCCGTTGGCTGCTCCACCCGGGCAACATACCGCCGGACCCCGACGGTCCGTCGCGCAGTTGTGGCACGCCGGACACGGCGAAGGCGGAGCTTTCACCTGAAAGCTCCGCCTTCGCCGAATGAAGACGAACCTAGGGTGCGGTCCAGCCGCGCTGCTCGCCGCCGGAGCGGGAAGCGCCGTTGAGCCGCATCTTCGCCGCCTCGGCGCGCTCGCGCTCGGCCAGCTCGGCGTGCAGCTCACGCAGCAGTGCCCGGTCGCGCTCGCTCAGGCTCGGGTCGTCCAGGTCCAGCGCCGGCAGCTCGACGACCTCGTGCATCGACGGCTTGCCGATGGCGATCTCGCGGCCCTTCTCCGGGTCCTCGGCCAGCGCCTGCCGCAGCTGCGCGACCTCGGCCGGGGTCAGGTCGGCGGTGCGCTCGGCCCGCGTCTCGGACCGCTCGGAAGACCGCTCCGACCGCGACTGGCGCGGCGGCTCCGGGACGGGCGGCGGCGACACGATCGGCACCACCGGGGCGACGGGCTCCGGCGAGGTCGTCGTGGCGGCGCTCGACCGCATGCTGTGCCGGCTGCCCGAGGACTCCGCGACCGGTTCCGGCGCCACCGCCGCCGGCGTCTTGACCGGCTCGGGCCGGTAGACCGACGCGGTCGACGTCGTGCTCCCGGTCACCCAGGCCGGCGACGCGGCCGCCGAAGCGGCCTGGTGGTACTCGGAGTGCGCGACGCCGGGGCCGCTGACCTCGACGACGGAGTGGATCCCGGCCCGGCGCAGCGCCGTGTCGACCCGGAACGCGACGGCCGGCGGGTTGCCCTCCGGCCCCAGCTCGACGAGCACCACGCGCTGCGGCAGCGCGCCCGGCACGCTGCCGGCCGGCGTGTTGCGCCACACCGCGTGCACCGAGCGGACGTCCGGCAGCACCTGCAGGGTCCGGTCGAGCGCCTCGGCGATGCCGAACTCCGGGGAGTTCTCGCCGCTGAACCGGTGCGTGCTGACCGGCTCGGCCTCGTCGACCAGCAGGTCGTTCGCCAGCGTGGCGTCCGACCGGCTCATCTCGAGCACCAGCGCCAGCTCCCGCTGCTCGGCGGAGCTGACCGGGATCCGGCCCGCGATGAGCGTGCCGGTGGTCAGCTCGACCGCCTCGTCGATGTGCGCACGGGCGATCAGCTCACGCGCCTCGGTGAGCGCGCTGTCGTCGATCCGGCCCGCCAGGGCCAGTAACAGGTTGTGCAGGCGCAGGGGCACCGAGAACCCGTCCATGGGCGGGCCGTCGTGGACCTCCACCATTGCCTTGCTCCCTCCCAGCTCGCTGGCGGGCGAGCGCTATGCGGCTACTAGCCGGGTCCCGGTCACCGCGCCCACGCAGACCAGCTCTGAGTCGGCCAGCGCGGCCCGGTGGTACCCCGGCAGGTCGAAGCGCGGCGGAATGACCTCGACGCTGGGCTCTTCGTCGCCCAGAACGCGCAGCACCCGCTGCAGTTCGCCGGTCAACCTCGGCAGACCGTTCAGCGCGGTGATCAGCAGCACGCGTTTGGCCGTGCCCTGCCCGACCACACCGACGTGTCGCCAGCTTTGCCGCACTTCCCCCACGTCCGGGCGTCCTCGCAACGTTGCGTGGATCAACACGGACACGGAGTCGACCGAGTTAACCCATTCGGGCGCACTCGACGTGAATGTGTACCGGTTCTCGGTGACGTCGTCTACCCCCAGCGTCGAACTGACCTGGTGCCAGTCGGCGCCGTGCGGGATGAGCCCGGCCACGAGCAGGCGGTACTCCGTCTGGTCGAGGTCAATCCTGTGCTTAAGCAAAGACCTCGGCAGCGTCCGGGCGAGCGTGCCCATGGCGCCCTCGCCGAGCCAGTCCCGGAACCGCCACAGCAGCTGGTCGGGCAGCCGCCCGGCCAGCCGGAGCAGCAGCTCGTGAGTGGACTGCTCGATGTCCGGATCCATCACTGCACCTCCACGATCAGTTCGACCTCCACCGGCGAGCCGATGGGCAGCTCCGCCACGCCGACGGCCGAGCGGGCGTGGATGCCCGCGTCGCCGAAGACCTCGCCGAGGAGCTCGGACGCGCCGTTGACGACCGCGGGCTGGCCGGTGAAGCCCTCCGCGGAAGCCACGAAGCCGACAACCTTGACGATCCGCGCGACGTTGTCAATGCCGACCAGCGCGTGCACGGCCGCGAGCGCGTTGAGCGCCGACGTGCGGGCGTGGCCCTTCGCCTCCTCGGGGCTGATCTCCGCGCCGACCTTGCCGGTCGCGGCGAGGACGCCGTCGACGAAGGGCAGCTGGCCCGAGGTGTAGACGTGCTTCCCGCTCTGGACGGCGGGCACGTAGGCGGCCAGCGGGGCGGCCACGCCGGGCAGCTCGATGCCGAGCTCCTTCAGCCGTTCGCTCCAGCTCACGGGGTCAGCCCTTCGGACGCTTGAGGTACGCGACGTGCTGCTCGCCCGTCGGGTTCGGCAGCACGGTGACCAGTTCCCAGCCGTCCTCGCCCCACTGGTCGAGGATCTGCTTCGTCGCGTGGATCAGCAGAGGGACGGTCGCGTACTCCCACTTGGTGGCGCTCATGAACCGGGAGCGTAGCCAAGCGGGCAAGACCGCCGGGGGCCGCCGCCGGAAATCCGCGCGCGACGCGCCGTGCTGTGTTCCATCTCACGCCGCTAGCGTGGGCTCGTGGAAACGTGGCGCGTGATCGCGGCGGCCCTGCTCGCGGCGGCCGGGCTGCCCCTGGTGCTCGTCGTGATGGCGAAAGTGCGCGACCGGACGCAAAGCTCCGGCCAGGTCGTCCTCGGCGGGGTGATCACCTTCACGCTGCTGGTCGTCCTCGGTGTGCTCATCCTCACCGTGCTGCCCGGGCTCGTCGCCTGGGTGCTCGTCGCGGCGGTCGCGGCTGCGGTCAGCGTCATGCTGCTGGCCAGCTGAGCGCTGATTTAGGGTGAAGTGGTGACCACTTCCCATGCCGGCTGGACCGACGAGCTTGCCCGCGCCCGGCTGCACTTCGTCACCGGCAAGGGCGGGACCGGCAAGACGACGCTCGCCGCGGCGCTCGGGCTCGCGCTCGCCCGCGAAGGCCGGCGCGTGCTGCTCATCGAGGTCGAGGGCCGCCAGGGCATCGCCCAGCTCTTCGACACCGAGCCGCTGCCCTACGCCGAGCAGCGCATCGCCGCCGTCCCCGGCGGGGGCGAGCTGCGCGCGCTGCACATCGACGTCGAAGCCGCGCTGCTCGAGTACTTCGAGATGTTCTACAACCTGGGCTTCGCCGGCCGGACGCTGCGGCGGATGGGCGCGATCGAGTTCGCGACCACGCTCGCCCCGGGCCTGCGGGACGTCCTGCTCACCGGGAAGATCAAGGAGTGCGTCGGGCGCACCGAGTCCGACGGGCGGCACACCTACGACGCCGTCGTCGTCGACTCGCCGCCGACCGGCCGGGTCGTCAAGTTCCTCGACGTCACCAAGGCCCTGACCGACCTCGCGAAGACCGGCCCGATCCGCGGCCAGGCCGACGGCGTCGTCAAGCTGCTGCACTCCGGCGAGACGGTGATCCACCTGGCCACGCTGCTGGAGGAGATGCCGGTCCGCGAGACCGTCGAAGCCGTCGCCGAGCTGGACGGCGCCGACCTGCGCCCGGGTGCGGTGCTCGTCAACCGGGTCAGACCGCCGCGGCTGCCCGCGCGCTCGGTGACCGCCGCCGCGGACGGGCGCGTGGACGCCTCCCGCGTCCGCACCGGGCTCGCGTCGGCCGGGCTGAAGCTGCCGGAAGACACCCTGGACGCGCTCGTCGAGGAAACCGTCGAGCACGCCGTGCGGGTCGCCGCCGAGCAGCGGGCGCGCGAGCAGCTCGCCGAAGCCGACCTGCCGACGCTCGAGCTGCCGGACCTCACCGACGGCGTCGACGTCGCGGCCCTCTACGACCTGGCCGAGGCCCTGACCGACCAGGGGGTGCGGGTGTGACCACCATCGACATCGACGCGCTGCTCGACGCTCCCGAGAGCCGCGTGATCGTCTGCTGCGGCTCCGGCGGCGTCGGCAAGACGACCACCGCCGCGGCGCTGGCCCTGCGCGCGGCCGAGCGCGGCCGCCAGACCGTCGTGCTGACGATCGACCCCGCGCGGCGCCTGGCGCAGGCGCTCGGGCTGCGCGAGCTCGGCAACCACCCGAAGCAGGTGAAGGTCGAAGGGTTCGAGCCCAAGGGCGAGCTGTGGGCGATGATGCTGGACATGCGTCGCACCTTCGACGACATGGTGCGCGTGCACGCCGGCCCGGAGCGGGCCGAGCAGCTGCTGCAGAACCCCTTCTACCAGACCATTTCCACGTCGTTCTCCGGCACGCAGGAGTACATGGCGATGGAGAAGCTTGGCCAGCTCGCGGCCAGCGGCGACTGGGACCTGATCATCGTCGACACCCCGCCGAGCCGGTCCGCTTTGGACTTCCTGGACGCGCCGACGCGGCTGTCGTCCGCTTTGGACGGCCGGATGATCCGGCTGCTGACCGGCCCGGCGAAGGCCGGCGGCTGGGGTCTGCGCAAGGTCGTCAACGCGGGCTTCTCGATGTTCGCGAAGGCGGTCTCGACGATCATCGGCGGCCAGCTGCTGACCGACGCGTCGGCGTTCATGCAGGCGTTCGACAGCATGTTCGGCGGCTTCCGCGAGCGCGCCCGCAAGACGGCGGAGCTGCTGCGCTCGTCGGGGACGTCGTTCCTGGTGGTGGCGGCCCCGGAGCCGGACGCGCTGCGCGAGGCGTCCTACTTCGTCGAGCGGCTGTCGTCGGAGTCGATGCCGCTGGCCGGGCTGATCGCGAACCGGACGCACCCGGTGCTGGCGAAGCTGTCCGGCTCCGAGGCGCGCACGGCGGCGGACTCCCTGCAGGGCGCGCCCCTGGCCGAAGCGGTGCTGCGCCTGCACGCGGACCGCGTCGACCTGGCAGCGCGCGAGGAAAGGCTGCTGGCGCGGTTCACCCGGGCGCACCCCGAGGTGGCGCTGGCCCGGGTGCCCGCGCTGGCCGGCGACGTGCACGACCTGGAAGGCCTGCGCGCCATCGGCGTGAAGCTCGCCGGCTGACCCGCCCGCCCACCCGTCGTGAGTGAGAAACAGGGTTAGAACACTGTTTCTCACTCACGACCGGTGCGGCAGAAAGCTCAGCCGACTTCGACCCGCTCTTCCGCGTCCCTCTTGGCCGCGTCGAGCAGGTCCGCCCAGCTCTCCACGTCGGGGCGGCGGCGCAGCAACGCCCGCCGCTCCCGCTCGGTCATGCCTCCCCACACGCCGAAGTTGATCCGGCCGTCGAGCGCTTCGGCGAGGCATTCCGTCCGGACCGGGCAGCCCATGCAGACCGCCTTGGCCCGGTTCTGCTCCGCGCCCCGGACGAACAACCCGTCCGGGTCGGCGTCCCGGCAGGACGCGTTCATTCGCCAGCTCGACTGGTTGGTTTCCATACCCCCAGCTCCCTACCCTGGTGATCGACGCACCAGCGGGGAAAGGCACTGCGCTCCTTGCCCCCGCGAGCGTGTCTCCCTCTGCTCACGTCGGTTCCGGGCACCTCCCCGGTGCCGGTGCCGCCGCATCGACCAGACGAGCTCCCACTCGTGTTGGTCCATCCGACGGCTTGTCTTCGTGAGACGTTGACGGACTGTAGGGGCCCTCGGTTCCCCCCGTCGAGACCTAGAATGCCTTCCGTTACCAGATGTCACCGAAGGGGGTCGGTTTTGTCACTGATTTCACACCTCCGGAGACACGGCGTCACCGGCGTCTGACTCACTCCGGGTAGCCTGGCCCTCGTGCGAAAAGCGGATGGTTTGTTCAAGCTCATCGGCCTCTGTCTGCTCGCGGGGGTGCTCGTCGCCGGCATGCTCTTCCCGATCGTGGGGGCTGCCGGTGTCATGTCCAACCAGGCCAGCGAGACGGTGGAGAAGACGTCCTCGGACCTCGCCGACATCCCGCCGCCGCTGGTCACGACGGTCACCGACAGCACCGGCAAGCCGATCGCGACCCTGTACGACCAGTACCGCCTGCCGATCACCCCGGACCAGATCAACGAGGCCATGAAGTGGGCCCTGGTCTCGGTCGAGGACAAGCGGTTCTACGAGCACCACGGCGTCGACTGGCAGGGCACGCTGCGCGCGGCCGTCAGCAACACGACGGGCGCGGACACGCAGGGCGCGTCGACGCTGACCCAGCAGTACACCAAGAACTACCTGATCAACGTCGTCTACCGGAACGACCCGATCGGCCAGAAGAAGGCGCAGGAGCAGTCGGTCGCCCGCAAGCTCAAGGAAGCGCGGATCGCGATCCAGCTCGAGACCAAGCTGTCCAAGCAGCAGATCCTCGCCGGCTACCTGAACATCGTCGAGTTCTCCCGGCAGATCTACGGCATCGGGGCCGCCGCGCACGCGTACTTCAACACCACCCCGGAGAAGCTGACGGTGCCGCAGGCGGCGTTGCTGGCCGGGCTGGTGAACAACCCGATCAACAACGACCCGTGGAAGCACGCCGACAAGGCCACCGCGCGCCGCAACCTCGTCCTCGACCGGATGGTGGAGAACAAGAAGCTGGCCAAGGCCGACGCGGACCGCTTCAAGGGCGAGCCGCTGGGCGTGGTGCCGGACTTCCCGGCCAAGCCCGCGGCCAACTGCATCGGCGCCGGCCCGGAGTCCGGGTTCTTCTGCCAGTACGTCGAGGACTACCTGATCAAGGCCGGCATGACGAAGGACCAGCTCTACACCGGCGGCTACACGATCAAGACGACGCTGGACGAGCGCGCCAACCACGAGGCGAAGGTCTCGGCCGAAGCGCAGGTCAAGAAGACCCAGCCGTACGTCGCCAACACGCTGTCGCTGATCAGGCCGGGCAAGGAGCGGCACGAGGTGGTCGCGCTGGCCGCGAACCGCGACTACGGCCAGAACCAGGACCAGGGCCAGACGACGTATGCGCTGCCGACCGGCGTCTACAACACCGGCGGTGCGGGGTCGACGTACAAGATCTTCACGTCGGCCGCGGCGCTCGAGAAGGGTGTGGCGGGGATCTACTCCCCGGTGCTGGTGCCCGACTCCTATACGTCGCACGTGTTCACCGGTGGCGCGAAGAGCTGCCCGCCGACCGGGCCGCCCCTGCGCTCGAACTGGTACTGCGTGGGCAACGCCGGTGACTACAGCCGGATCGCCCAGGGCGCGACCCTGCAGACGGCGCTCGCGACCTCGCCCAACACCGCGTTCGTCGAGCTCGAGGACCGGCTCGGCAGCACCGCACCCGGCATCGACATGGCCAAGCGGCTCGGCATGCGCGACACCATGGCGAGCAACATCGGCGGTGGCACGGTCGACCCGAAGGCGGACAAGCCGGAGAAGAGCCAGAGCCAGGCCGAGTACTACGGCCCGAAGGGCAGCTGGCCGGGCTTCGGCGCGTTCACCCTGGGCTTCTCCCCGCTGAGCGGCCTGGAGCTGGGCAACGTCGCGGCGACGATCCTCTCCGGCGGCGTCTGGTGCCCGCCGACGCCGATCGCCGGGGTGACCGACCGCAACGGCGCGCCGGTGCCGGTCAAGGAAGCCCCGTGCGAGCAGGCGGTGCCCGAGGGCCTGGCCAACACCCTCGCGGTCGGCATGAGCAAGGACGACCAGCCCGGCGGCACGTCGGCGACCGCGGCGGGCGCGGTCGGCTGGAACCGGCCGATCATCGGCAAGACGGGCACGACGCAGGGCAACGTCTCGGCGACGTTCGTCGGCGGTACCCCGCAGCTGGCGGGCGCGGCGATGACGTTCAAGTTCGGTGGCGGCCAGGGCGGTATCTGCGACGCGGGACCGGGCAACGTCCGGGTCTGCGGCAGCGGGAACATCTTCGGTGGCAAGGCCCCGGCCCGCACCTGGTTCGGCGCGATGAAGAACATCATGGACGCCAGTCAGCCGGTTTTGCCGTTGCCAGGACCGGATCCGCAGTACATGGGCGGCGCCGCCCGGTAACGGCCGGAAGGGGCCGCGCCGGCAACGGCCGGAAGGGGCCGCGCCGGCGCGGCCCCTTCCGGCTTGTTCCGGTCGGTTACGCCGGCAGGAAAGCCGAATCCATCGACATCAGCAATTCCGGACTGGCCCGGTCGTCGATCTCGACGTACGGTCGTTCACCCTCGTGCCGCGCCCAGAAGGTCTGGTCGCCCACCCACTCGGGATCCTCGGTCAGCGACATCGAAACCGTGATGAGCGCCGTCACCGCCGGCGCGTCCGGAACGGCGCGGACGAGGTGCAGCACCTCGCGGCTCAGCGCATAACCACGACGAAGCAGCAGCGCCGCCCGCTCCTCCCCGCGCGGAAGGTCCAGGTCGTGCACGGCACGGCCGTTCACCGCCGCTTCGTACCCGGTCAGGTCGTCGAACGCGGCGCGGTCACCCGAATACGACCGGCGCCGGGCTCCCAGGACCCACGCGCCGTCGGGCTCCCGGACCCAGCCCGCCGCCAGGACTCGGCCGGCCCCGGGCGGGAGGTCCGCCGCGGTGACGGTGTCCAGCTCCGCCCGCGCGGCCAGTTCGCGCATCGCATCGGTCATCACCAGCACGGTCATTCCCTTTTACCCGGAATACCCCAACGGTCAGTTCCCCCCTGGCATGTCGGACAGGACCTCCATGTTCCACCAGTAGTACAGCTGGTCGAGCTGGTCGGTGTTCGTGACCTTCGTGGACAGCAGGATCCCGCCCATCAGCTTCTTCGCGTCCGTCCACGCCAGCTGGGCCGGGTCGCCGAGGAAGCACGTCAAGTAGTCGCCGGGCACCGGCGCGGGCGTCTCGGCTCGGTAGTACCTGCCCCAGATCTTCGGGAACGTCAGCGGGCGGCACGCGCCCTGGGCGTCGTTGCGCGTGAGGCCCTGGCTCTTCACGATGTCCTGGAACCACTTGTCCATCGCCGCCGCGTCGGCGAACCGCAGGAACTTCGCCCCCGTCGGCTGGGGGAACACCACGTTGCCCGCCTTGACGTCCCCCACGTTCGAGTCGCCGCATTCGACGGCGGCGGCCGCTCCGGCCGGGACGGTCGCGTCTTCGCACGTTAACTGCTTGTAGACCGCGGGAAGCGCGGCGTACAGCTTCTCGTCGTGGGCCGGCTTCGTTTCCGAAGTGGACGGTGGTGCCGACGTCTTCGAGGTCGTCCCCGGCGTCGACGACGTCGGCGGGTCGACGGTCACCGGCGTCGTCGGACCGCCGGTCTGCGTCGTCTTGTCCTTCGTCACCACGTACGTGATCACCAGCGCGACCACGACGATCCCGGCGAGCACGCCGCACAGCGCGATCCACCGATTCCGCTGCGACTTCGCCGCCCGGGGCGGCTGCGGCGCGACCGGGATCGGGACCGGGGCACTCCGCGGTCCCGTCGGCGGACCCGCGTACGTCCCGGTCGGCGGCCCGCCGTAGGGCGCGGTCGGCATCGGCATGGCGCGCGGCGGGGTCATCGGCGCGGGCCGAGCCGGCGGCGGTACCGGGCCCGGCAGGGTCTTCTGCCACGTCGGCATCGGCGGCACCGGTGCGGCGAGGGCCGTCCGGACGGCGTCGGCGAAGGCCCGGGCCGTCGGGTACCGGTCGGCGGGGTACTTCGCCATCCCGCGCGCCACCACCGCGTCCAGCGCCGGCGGCAGCCCGGGCCGCTCCTGCGACGGCACCGGCGGCGGCGCGTTCAAGTGCGCGCCCATCTGCGCGGCCGCGCCTTCCGCGACGAACGGGCGCCGCCCGGTGAGGCACTCGAAGAACACGCACGCGAGCGCGTAGACGTCGACGAGCCCGGTGATCGGCGCGTCGCCGAAGCGTTCGGGCGCCATGTAGTCAAGCGTGCCGATCACGTTGCCGGTGCCGGTGATCGACGTCCCCTCGGCGGTCATCGACCGCGCGATGCCGAAGTCCACGAGGTACACGAAGTCCGCGCTCGTCACCAGCACGTTGGACGGCTTGACGTCCCGGTGCACCAGGCCGTCCTCATGGGCGGCGTCGAGCGCGCCCGCGACCTGCTCGACGATCCCGGCGGCCCGCGCGGGCTCGAGCGGGCCGTCTTCCAGGAGTTCCTTGAGGTCCTTGCCCTCGACGAGCCGCATGTCGAGGTACAGCTGCCCGTCGATTTCGCCGTACGCGTGGATCGGGATCACGTGCGGCTCCCGCAGCCGCGCGACGATCTGCGATTCGCGGCGGAACCGCGCGCGGAAAGCCTCGTCACCCGCGTTCGGCCCGGACAACAGCTTGAGCGCGACGACGCGGTCGTGCGCCGTGTCGTACGCGCGGTGGACCTCGCCCATGCCCCCTCGGCCGAGCAGGCCCTCGATCCGGTACGGCCCGAACTGCTCCATCGTTCTCCCCAACCCCCCGGTTGGAAACCCATCACACGGGCCGACGCAAATGCTAAAGGTCAGGTTCCCCGGAACGGCGGCGAGTTGACCCAACCGTTGAGCACGTATCCTGGACTCCGTGAGCACGCTCAGTAACACAAGCACGTCGGGGGCGACCGCGAAGCGCCTCGCCGCGGGGACGGTGGCGCTCGGCGTCGCGACCCTCGGTTACGCCGTCGGCATCGAACGGCGCCACTGGACCCTGCGCACCGCCGAGCTGCCGGTGCTGGCGCCGGGGTCGCGGCCGTTCACCATCCTGCACGTCTCGGACCTGCACATGCTGCCGAGCCACCGCAGCAAGCAGCGCTGGGTCGCCGCGCTCGACGAACTGAACCCCGACCTCGTCGTCAACACCGGCGACAACCTCTCGCACCGGCAGGCCGTCCCGTCCGTGCTGCGCGCGCTGGGCCCGCTGCTCGACCGTCCCGGGGTGTTCGTCTTCGGCAGCAACGACTACTACGCGCCGAAACCCAAGAACCCGGCCCGGTACCTGATGCCGCAGGGCAAGAAGAAGCGCATCCACGGCGTCCAGCTGCCGTGGCGCGACCTGCGCGCGGCGTTCGTCGAGCACGGCTGGACCGACCTGACGCACGTCCGCCGCACGATCGAAGTCGGCGGGCAGCCGGTGTTCGCGGCCGGCGTCGACGACCCGCACCTGCGCCGCGACCGCTACGCCGACATCGCCGGCCCGGCCGACAGCGGCGCGGCGGTCCGCATCGGCGTGACGCACTCGCCCGAGCCACGAGTGCTCGACACGTTCGCCACGGACGGTTACGACCTGGTCCTGGCGGGCCACACCCACGGCGGCCAGCTCCGGCTGCCGGGTTACGGCGCTCTGGTCACGAACTGTGAGCTGGATCGCACCCGAGCCCGCGGCGCCTCGCGCTGGGGCGCGCACATGTGGCTGCACGTTTCGGCCGGCCTGGGCACGTCGCCCTGGGCGCCGGCGCGCTTCGCCTGCCCGCCCGAGGCGAGCCTGTTGACGCTGGTCCCGCGCGGATCGGGCTCGCCCAAATCACGTAAGACGGCCCCCCGGAAAGCCCGCGACACCGTCCGCTAGACTTCTCCACGACCCGTTAAGCAGTACCTCGGGGTGTGGCGCAGCTTGGTAGCGTGCCTCGTTCGGGTCGAGGAGGTCGTGGGTTCGAATCCCGCCACCCCGACGAGAGCGCCGAGAGGGCCGGTGTGTTGGCGGAAAACGCCAACCATGCTGGCCCTCTCGGTGTTTTTTGGGGTCGAACCCCAAACCCCGCCGGGCGGCTTCGCCCCCGGACCCCCGCGCGTCCCGGCTATCGCGTCGCCGTCACCTCGACCCAGCATTGGCTGAAGTCGCCGTCGCCACCGCGGGTCCACACCCACGCCGAGCGGGCCGCGCTCGCCAGCTGGTCCCGGTCTCGTCCCTCTTCCTCGATCGCCGCCTCGAGCCGCTTCTCCACGTATCTCGCCAGGTCGCGGTAGCTCATGTCCGAGCGGTAGCGGGCTCTCGACACGATCTCCGTGAACCCCGCCGTCGCGCATTGGTCCGCGATCACACGGCCCGCGAACGGGTTGCCGCCCGCCTGGCGGCGCAGGAGGTAGTGGCCGCGCAGGGCCGCGTCGACGTTCGCCGTCTTCGGCCGGAGGCGGGCCTTGCTCCAGTCCGAAGTGGACAAAGCCAGCCTGCCGCCCGGCTTCAGCACGCGGTGCAATTCCGCCAGCGCGTCCAGCGGTGCGGCCAAGTGCTCGAACAGCGCGTGCGAGAACGCGACGTCCACGCTCCCGGAAGCGAAGGGCAGGTCGTACGCCGACGCCACCACGTAGTCCACTGTGGACCTCCCGGCCCGGCGCGCGGCGGCACGGGCGAGCGCCACCTGACCGGCGTCGAGGTCGACTCCGGTGACGCGGGACTCCGCGGCCAGCCCGAGCGTGATCGAGCCCGGGCCGCAGCCGAGGTCGACCACCCACGTCCCCGGCCCGAACAGCGGCTGGGCGAACGTCGCGCGCTCCGCCGCCGTGCGCGCGGACATCATCGAAACCGCGTCTCGCCCGTAGCCCGGCGCGTAACCCTCCAGCACCCCGCACACAGTACGGCCAGAAGGTGGCAGGATCGAGGGGTGAGCACGCAGTCAGCCAAGCAATTCCCGCCCGCGGTGGTCCCGGACCGGCTGTTCGACGACGCCGAAGCCGAAGCCCGCTGGCGCGCCCGCTTCCACGCCGCCCGCATCTCCACGCCCGATTGGGCCCGCGACGCCCCCGACGCCAACGTCTACGTCTCCAACGCCAGCGGTGTCTGGGAGGTCTACGCCTGGAACCGCGCGACGGACGAGCACCGCCGCGTCACCGACCGGCCGAACGGCACCCTGCACTCGACCCCGTCCCCGGACGGCCAGTGGATCTGGTGGTTCGACGACACCGACGGCGACGAGTTCGGCTCCTGGGTGCGCGAGCCGTTCGCCGCGACCGAGGGCAGCAAGCCCGAGAAGGCCGTGCCGGACGTCCACGACGGCTACCCGGCCGGCCTCGAGATCGGCGCCGGGATCATCGCGGTCGGCGTCTCGACCGACGACGGCAGCGAGCTGTTCGCCCGGATCGGCGGCGAGACGCACCGCTTCTACAGCCACGCGGACGACGCCGGCATCGCGTCGATGTCCCGCGACGAGAGCCTGATCGCGATCTCCCACTCCGAGCACGGCGACTCGCGCCACCCCGCCCTGCGGGTGCTCGCCACCGACGGGTTCGCCGTGGTGGCCGACAAGTGGGACGGCGAGGGCAAGGGCCTGTCCGCGCTCGAGTTCTCGCCGCTGCCCGGCGACCAGCGCCTGCTGGTCCTGCACGAACGCCGGGGCCGCGAGGAACTGCTCGTCTGGGACGTCCGGGTGGACACCGAGACCGAGATCGAGCTGGACCTGCCCGGCGAGGTCGTCGCGGGCTGGTACCCGGACGCGCGCGCCCTGCTCGTCGTCCACTTCCACGAAGGTCGCAGTTCGTTGTACCGCTACGACCTCGACACGGCCGAACTGTCCTCTGTGGACACTCCGGCCGGCCGGATCGGCGGCGCCGGGGTCCGTCCGGACGGGACGGTCGAGTACTCGTGGTCCAGCGCCGCCGAGCCGGCCGCGGTCCGGGCGCGGACGGCCGACGGCGCCGACTCGGTGCTGCTCGAGCCGCCGGGCGACCGGGCGCCGGGGTCGGAGCCGGTGACCGACGCGTTCGTCGAAGGCGTCGGCGGCCGGATCCACGCGCTGGTCTCGCGGCCTTCGAACGCGCCGGAGGGCCCGCTGCCGACGGTGTTTTCGCTGCACGGCGGCCCGCACGCGGCGGACGAAGATCGTTTCTCGGCTTACCGGGCGACCTGGCTCGACGCCGGGTTCGCCGTGATCGAGGTCAACTACCGCGGCTCGACCGGCTACGGCTCGGCCTGGCGCGACGCCATCGAAGGCCGGCCCGGGCTGACCGAGCTGGAGGACGTCGCCTCGGTCCACGACTGGGCCGTCCAAAGTGGACTCAGTGATCCGGCGAAGTGCGTCGTCAACGGCGCCTCGTGGGGCGGCTACCTGTCGCTGCTCGCGCTCGGCACGCAGCCGGCGCGGTGGGCGGCGGGCGTCGCCGGGGTGCCGGTGGCGGACTACGTCGCCGCGTACGAGGACGAGATGGAGCAGCTGCGCTCGTTCGACCGCGCGCTCTTCGGCGGTTCGCCGGAGGACGTGCCGGCGGTGTACGCCGAGTGCTCGCCGCTGACGTACGTCGACGCCGTCAGGGCGCCGGTGCTCGTGCTGGCCGGCGACAATGACCCGCGCTGCCCGATCCGCCAGATCGAGAACTACCTCGACCGGCTCGGCGGCCGCGACCTGCACCACGAGTTCTACCGCTACGACGCCGGCCACGGCTCGCTCGTGATCGCGGAGACGATCAAGCAGACGGCGATCGAGGTCAACTTCGCCCAGCGGGCCCTCGGCCTGCGCTGACGCACTCGCCGGGAGGCCGGACGGTCTCCCGGCGGGTCAGCGTTCGGAGTGCAGGACGCCGCCGGTCGCCCAGTGGTCGGCGCCGATCTCGACGAGCGTCACCTGGACGCCCTCGGGCTTGCCGCCGCAGGTGCGGACGAACGCGTCGGTCAGCTCCCGGACCAAGGCGCTCTTCTGGGCGGGCGTGCGGCCGGGGAACATGGCAACGCTGATCATCGGCATGACGCGCAGCCTAGAGCCCCCGGTTCACCGACTGCAGCTTGGTGACGGCGGCGGCGTCGCCCTCGAAGTCGAGCTGCACGGCGTCGCGGCCGAAGACGAACAGCAGCAGGTCCACGGGCTCGCCGACGACCGTGACGGGATCCGGCCCGGTCTTGACGGCGGCTTCCCGGCCGTCTTTCGTGCGGAGCGTCACGCCGACCGGCGCCTTGCGCAGGTTGAGCTTGGCGGCTTGTTTCGCCGACTTCCAGGCGGCGGCGTCCCGGGTGGCATCGGCGGGCCGCGGCTCCCAGCCCGGCTGCGCGCGCCGGACGTCCTCGTGGTGGACGAGGAACTCGGCGGTGTTGGTCAGCTCGTCGAGGGGGCCGATGGCGGTGGGCCAGAACTTCGACGGGCCCTTCCGGACCTGCTCGACCAGGCCGGCCCACGGCTTGGCGGCGTAGCGATCCTGGACTTTCTGCGTGTACCCGGCGAGCGCGGGCACCATGATCCCGGGCGCGGCGTCGGGCCGGTGCTCACGCACGACGAGGTGCGCGGCGAGATCCCGCGTCGTCCAGCCTTCGCACAAGGTGGGCGCGTCCGGCCCGAGGTCGTCGAGGAGCGAGCTCAGCGCCTGGCGTTCGTCAGCAGCGACACCCATGTGGTCCACGTTACCCGCCGGTAGACGTCCCTGGCGACGGGAAGAGACCACGGGCACGTGTCGTTGATCCAGACGTGAGCCGACTCTTCAGCCCGATCTCCGTCCGTGGCCTGACCCTGCCGAACCGCGTGTGGGTGTCGTCGATGTGCCAGTACTCCGCCACCGATGGTGTGCCGGACGACTGGCACCTCGTGCACCTCGGCCAGTTCGCCACCGGGGGCGCCGGGCTCGTCATGACCGAAGCGACGGCCGTCGTGCCCGAAGGGCGGATCAGCCCCCAGGACACCGGCATCTGGAACGACGCGCAGGCCGGAGCGTGGCAGCGGATCGTCGAGTTCGTGCACAAGCAGGGCACCGCGATCGGCATGCAGCTGGGCCACGCCGGCCGCAAGGGCTCGACACGGCGGCCGTGGGAAGGCTCGGGCAGCGTCCCGGAGAGCGAGGGTGGCTGGCTGAGCGTCGGCGCCGACGCTCAGCCGTTCGGCGCCTACGCCCCGGCGCGGCCGCTCACCACGGACGAGGTCAGCGCCCTCCCGGAGGCGTTCGCCGAGGCGGCCAGGAAAGCGGTCGGCGCCGGGTTCGACCTGCTCGAACTGCACTTCGCGCACGGCTACCTGGTGCACCAGTTCCTGTCCCCGCTGTCGAACACCCGCACCGACCGCTACGGCGGCGACTTCGAGGGCCGCACCCGGCTGGCCCTCGAAATCGCGGACGCGGTCCGCGCCACGACCGACGTGCCCCTCTTCGCCCGGCTGTCGGCCACGGACTGGACCGAGGACGGCTGGACGCTCGACGAGTCCGTCCGGCTGGCGAAGCTCCTGGCCGAGCGCGGGATCGACCTGATCGACACCTCCAGCGGCGGCAACACCCCGAACCCGGACATCCCCGTCGGCCCGGGCTACCAGGTCCCGTTCGCCGAGCGGATCCGCACCGAAACCGGCCTCCCGACCGGCGCGGTCGGCATGATCACGAACCCCCAGCAGGCGGAAGACATCATCACCGACGGCGAAGCGGACGTCGTGTTCCTGGCCCGCGCCCTGCTGCGGGACCCGCACTGGCCGCTGCGGGCGGCGAACACCCTCGGCGCGGACGTCCGCTGGCCGGACCAGTACGCCCGCGCCAAGTCCTGGCACTAGTGGTGGAAGGAGGTCGCCTTCGCGGGATCCTGAGGGCGGCCGCCCTCCTTCTCCAGTTCCGGCAGCACGCGCTTCAGGTCCGCCAGCAGCAGGTCCGCGAGGTCGTGGGTGAAGCCGTTGCGGACCACGATCCGCAGCACCGCCAGATCCGTCCGGTTCTCCGGGAACGTGTACGCCGGCACCAGCCAGCCGCGCTCGCGCAGCCGTCGTGACACGTCGAACACGTCGAACCCCGCCTCCGCGCGGGTGGTGAACGCGAACACCGGCAGCTGCTCGCCGCGGGTCAGCAGCTCGAACTGCCCCAGCGCCTCGATGCCGGCCGACAGGTGCGTCGCGACGTCACGCGAAGCCTGCTGCACCGCGCGGAACCCCTCGTGGCCGAGGCGCACGAACGTGTAGTACTGCGCCGCGACCTCGGCGCCCGGGCGCGAGAAGTTGAGCGCGAACGTCGGCATGTCGCCGCCCAGGTAGTTCACGTTGAAGACCAGCTCCGACGGCAGCGCGGCCTGGTCGCGCCACACCACCCAGCCGACGCCCGGGTACACGAGCCCGTACTTGTGGCCCGACGTGTTGATCGACGCCACGCGCGGCAGCCGGAAGTCCCACTCCAGTTCGGGGTCGAGGAACGGCGCGATCATCGCGCCCGAAGCGCCGTCGACGTGCACGGGGATGTCCCAGCCGGTGCGCTCCTGGAGAGCGTCCAGCGCCGCGGCGATCTCCGCGACCGGCTCGTAGCTGCCGTCGAACGTCGAGCCCAGGATCGCGACCACGCCGATCGTGTTCTCGTCGCAGCGCGCCACCGCCTCGTCGGCGGAGAGGTGGTACCGGTCGCCCTCCATCGGCACCAGCCGCGGCTCGACCTCCCAGTACTCGCAGAACTTCTCCCAGCAGACCTGGACGTTGATGCCCATCACCAGGTTCGGCTTGCCGGTGCGGCCCAGCTTGGACCAGCGGCGCTTCAACGCCATCCCGGCGAGCATGCAGGCTTCGGACGACCCGGTCGTCGAGCAGCCCATGATGTCCGTGGGATCGGGGGCGTGCCACAGGTCGGCGAGGATGTTCACGCAGCGCCGCTCCAGCTCGGCCGTCTGCGGGTACTCGTCCTTGTCGATCATGTTCTTGTCGACGCACTCGGCCATCAGCTCCCGCGCCTGCGGCTCCATCCACGTCGTGACGAAGGTGGCGAGGTTGAGCCGCGCGTTGCCGTCGAGCATCAGCTCGTCGCGCACGAGCTGCAGCGCCGCGTCCGGCGGCAGGGGGTCGTCGCGCAGCTTGTCGCGAGGCATGACGAGGCTCGCCGCGAGCGCCGGGTTCGCCCCGGCGTACATCGGATTCGTGCCGCCCACTCGGTCCGGACGGTCCGTCTTCCCCTGATGCAGCACCATGCCGCCGAACGTACTGCGGATCGCGGGTTTCGGCAGACGCGAAAGGGGCCGTTCCTCCCGGAACGGCCCCTTTCGCACGAAAATCAAGCCTGCTGGGCCTGCCACATCCAGTGCGCCTCTTCGAGCGCGCGGGTGATCTCGATCAGCAGGTCCTGCGTCACGAGGTCACTCTTGTCGGTCTCGTCGATCCGGGCCCGCAGCCGCTCGATCAGCGCGGACAGGATGTCGACGATCGCGGCGACCGTGGACTCCACGGACTGCCAGTTGTCGGGGTACTCGGGCACGCCCGAGCTCTCGACGACGGTCTTCGCCTTGCCGTTCGGCGAGATGCCGATGGCGTTGGCGCGCTCGGCGACCTCGTCGACGTACTGGCGCGCGGTGGCGACCAGCTCGTCGAGCTGCAGGTGCGCGCTGCGGAAGTTCGAGCCGACGACGTTCCAGTGCGCCTGCTTGGCGATCAGCGAAAGGTCGACCAGGTCCACCAGCGTCGCCTGCAGGGCGTTGCCGGTGATCTCCTTGTCGGCCTCGGAAAGCGGGCTCTTGATCGGAGACTTGCTCATCTCTGGTGTTCCTTCCTTCGTGCCGGAAAAGGTTCAGACGGTGGCGGAGAGAGCCACCTCGATGTTGCCGCGGGTCGCGTTGGAGTAGGGGCAGACCTGGTGGGCCTGCTCGACCAGCTGGTCGGCCTGGGCCTGCTCGAGGCCCGGCAGCGAGACGTTCAGCGCGACGCCGAGACCGAACCCGACGTCCTGCTTGAGCACGCTGACCTCGGCGGTCACCGTCGAGTCGTGCAGCGCCACCTTCGCCTGGCGGGCGACCAGCTGCAGGGCGCTGTGGAAGCAGGCCGAATAGCCGGCGGCGAAGAGCTGCTCGGGGTTGGTCTTGTCCCCGCCGGGGCCGCCCATTTCCTTCGGGATGGCCAGGGACTCGTCGATGACGCCGTCGGAGGAAGTCACTTCGCCGTTGCGGCCGTCGCCGCGAGCCGTCGCCACCGCCGTGTAGATCGCCTGACCCATGCTCAGCCTGCCTTCTGTCGCCGGACGCTCCTCAATGAGCGTCTCACCGGACACAACATCCCGCACCCGCGGAACAGTGCCCCCACATGGCAGGCATCACGTGGATCGATTACCCGGCGGCATCCGGGCGAAACGTCATGCGGCGCGCGTCACCGCGAACTCCGCCACCTGGCGCCCGATCAGGCGGAGGGTGCGGGCGCTCTTCTCGTCGGATGCGCCGCCGCCTTCGTCGAACTTGGTCTCGGCGGAGTTGATCGAACCACCCAGGGGGGTGGCCCAGCCGCGCAGCGCGTGCGTGATCGTGCGCAGCTGCTCCAGCGTCGTCACTGCCGCTTGCCAGCCATAGGCGACCGCGGCCAGGCCGACCGCGCGGCCGTCGAGGTAGGGACGCTGGTCGTCACGCAGGTCCTCGACGTAGTCCAGGGCGTTCTTGACCAGGCCGGACAGCGCGCCGTGGTAACCCGGCGACACGACGATGAGCCCGTCCGCCTGGCGCACGGCTTCGATGAGGGTCGCGGCGCGTTCGTCGCGGTCCGGCACGCCGGCGTCGTAGAACGGCAGGATCAGCTCCGGACCGGAGAGCATCCGGATCCGGACCCCGACTTCGGCCGCGCCGGAGAGCGCGATCTGCAGGGCGCGTTCGGACTGGGAGCCCTCACGCAGCGAGCCGCCGATCCCGAGCACGTTGACTGTCCTGGCTGAAGTCACGCTTTCCAGGCTAACCCCTCCACTTAAGTGGATATCCAGACTTTGGGACCGAGGCCCGCGTCACAGCTGGACCTGTTACTTACTGGCGAGTAACCTCCGGGGCGGCACCGAAGCTCAGGAGGCAAAGATGGCGATCCCGCTCCCGGTCCGCGTCCAGGCCGCGGCGTCCCAGCTCGCGTTCTGGCTGCCCAAGCCGTTGCGGCGGGCACTCGCGGGCCGCCCGGTGCACCTCGACGGACAGGACCTCGCGCTCGACGCCCAGCTGCTGCTCCGGCTGCAGAAGATCGCGGGAGCCGAGCTGGTGCGGGGCTCGGTGGAGCAGTCGCGCGCCCTGCTCGACATCGGACGGCACCTGGTCAGCGGCAAGCCGATCGAGCCGGTCTCGGTGCGGGAGATCGCGGTGCCGACACCCGATGGCGAACTGCCGGCGACGCTCTACACGCCGGTCGGGCTGCCGGAGAAATCCCCGCTGCTGGTGTTCTTCCACGGCGGCGGCTGGGTGATCGGCACGCGCGCGAGCCACGACAACGCCGTCCGCTTCCTGGCCAAGCACGCCGGGGTGCGGGTGCTGTCGATCGAATACCGGCTCGCGCCGGAGTTCCCGTTCCCGGCGGCCGCGGAGGACGCGCTCGCGGCGTTCGAGTACGCGGTGGCGAAGGCGAGCGACCTCGGCGCCGACCCGGCGCGGATCGCCGTCGGCGGCGACAGCGCGGGCGGCAACCTGGCCGCGGTGACGGCCCAGCAGGCCGTTCGCCGTGGCGGCCCGGTGCCGGCGTTCCAGCTGCTGATCTACCCCGCGACGGACTTCGCGCGGCGCTACCGCTCGCAGGACCTGTTCGCCGAAAACCTGTTCCTGACCGACGTGCACATGAAGTGGTTCGAGGGCCACTACGTGCCGGAGGGTGCGGACCTGACCGACCCGCGGCTCTCCCCGCTGCGCGCGGACGACCTGAGCGGCCTGCCGCCGGCCCTGGTCGTCACGGCGGGCTTCGACCCGCTGCGCGACGAGGGCGAGGCGTACGCGGAGAAACTGCGCGAGGCGGGCGTCGAGGTGGCGTTGCGCCGGCACGACGACCTGATCCACGGGTTCATCAACTTCACCGGCGTCGGGACCCGGTTCCGCGAGGCGCTGGCCGAGATGGCGGGCGCGCTGCGGCAGGGACTGTCCAAACGGGACTGAGTGGCCGCCGGCCGGAACGAACCCGGAGCCCGGCGCGGAGAAATGTCCGCGGCCGGGCTCCGGGCCCCCCTGTTTTCAGTGGCCGGTTACGGCGTGGGCAGGGGCGGCACCGGCAGCGGCGGCACCGGCAGGCCGCCGAGCAGGCCGCCGAGGATGCCCGTCACCGCGGCGAGCAGGGCCTTCACCAGGTCGCTGACGATCTTCAGCGGCCCGGGCAGGTCCGGCAGCGACGGGATCGGCAACGGCAACGGCGGCAGCTGGCGCGCCTTCGCCGTCGGGTCGGTCAGCAGCCGGTTGGACTCGTCGGCGCGGCCCTTGGCCAGGCCGGCCAGCTGCTGGGTGTCGGTCTGGATCGTGTAGCGCTTCCCGGCGGCGATGTCCGCGAGGACCGGGCTCATCTGGCCCAGGTCGGCGCGAGTGGCACCGACGTTGCCCGCGTAAGCCACCTTGGTCAGGTCGTCACGCATTTGGAGCACCTGTGCGGCGAGGGCCTGGGTGCTGGAGGAACCCTTGCCCCCTTCCGGGCTCGCCGAGGCGATCCCCGCCATTCCGACCGCCAGCAGACTGCCGGCGGCTACCAGGGCGATGGACCGCCCGAACTTGCCTTTCATTTCCTACCTCCTGGCCTCGGGAGACCTGACGGGTTAAATCGATACCCCCCGTATCGGAGATAAGCCACCCGATCACCGGTTAGGGACGTTTTCTAACCCTTACGTGCCGGATGCGAAGGCAGTGAACTCGCCCGCAATTGATTAACGTCGAAAGCTTGCCCTTCCCCCTGAAGATCATCCTGATCGATTCTCTCCGTCACCGCTGGTAGCGGATGTCCACTGTAGAGCGTTTCGGCCACTCGCCCGGGCGTAAACGGTGATCATTTGGCCTCATCACTCCGTTGGACCGCGTGTCGGCACTGCTCCAGACGGGGAATCTCCCGCGCCCGCGCCGCCACCCACAAGGTTCTCCCCTGGTCGGGACAGAAATGCGAAATCAATTCCGAAAAGGGACAACCGTCGAGAAGACGCGGGCGGGCCGGCCGTCAAAGCGGGAGGCCGGCCTCCAGGTGCGCCACCGCACGGTCGAGCACCGCCAGCGTGTCCGCCTCCGGGTCCGCCGCCGCGCCCAGGAACGCCGCCATGATCACCCCGACCACCGCGCCCGCCCAGTTGCGCACCTCGAAGTCGTCCGCCGCGCGGCCGGTGCGCTGGGCGGTCATTCCCGCCAGCAGCTCGATCCCGTCGGCGAACCGGTCCATGATCGCGCTTCGCAGCTCGGGCTCGCGGAACACCAGCATCTGCCGCTGGCGCTCGTCCTCCCAGTCCTGGCCCGAGACCTGCTCGCGGATGACGTCCACCGTCGCCCGCAACGCCGCGAGCGGGGTGAGCTCGGCCGGCTGAGCGAGCGTCGCCGCGACCAGCACCGGGTCGAACGCGTCGTACAGCACCGTGGCCTCCTTCGTCGGGAAGTACCGGAAGAAGGTGCTGGGCGAGATCTCCGCCGCCGCCGCGATCTGGTCGACCGTCGTCGCGCCGTAGCCCTGCTCCCGGAACAGCCGCAACGCGTGCCGCTGGATCGCGGCACGCGTCTTGGCCTTCTTCCGTTCCCGCAGCCCCGTGGGCTCAGATCGCGACGACGTCATGCTCCGATTCTCGCGGCTGCGTCCCGGGGGCCGTCCGCCCGGGCAGGAACAGCACCGCGAGCAGCGCGCCGGCCACGGCGAGCCCGGCGCAGACCCACAGCGTCGCCGCCATGCCGTCGGTGAACGCGAGCCGCGCGGAGTCGGCGAGCGCGGACCGGTGCAGCTTCCCCGCGACGGCGACCGCGCCCGACGCGCTGCCGCGCACCGCGTCGGCGACCGGCGCGGGCAGGCCGTCGACGGCGACGCCCGCGCGGTAGACGCCGTTGAGCACCGTGCCCAACACCGCGACGCCGATCGTGCCGCCGACCTGACGCAGCACCTGGATCAGCGCCGAGCCGGCGCCCGAGCGGCCCTCGGTGAGCGCGCCCATCGCCATCGTCATCAGCGGCGGCAGCGTGCACCCCGTACCGAAGCCGATGACGAGCTCCCAGCCGACGGTGCCGCCGTAGCCGTCCGACGGCGACGTCGTCGAACCCCAGGCCATCCCGGCCGCGAGCAGCGAGAACCCGGCCGTCACGACCACGCGGACGCCGACCGCGGCGACCAGCTTCTCGGCGATCTTCGCCGACACCAGCATCCCGCCGATCAGCGGCAGCAGCCGCACGCCGGTCTCCAGCGCGTCGGCCCCCTGCACCGCCTGGAACAGCTGGGGCAGCACGAACAGCAGGCCCATGAGCGCGAACGACGCCATCGTCGCGAGCACCGCGCCCCAGACGAACCGCGGCTCGCGCAGCAGCCCGAGATCGGTCAACGGCGCCGCCGTCCGCGTCTGCAACCGGCAGAACACCGCGAGCACCGCCGCGCCGAGAGCGAGCAGGCCGTACGTCGCCGGGTCGGCCCAGCCGTGCTCGCCGGCGTAGACGAAGCCGTAGGTCAGCGCGACCAGCCCGGCCGCCGAGAGCGCGATGCCCGTGAAGTCGATCGCACCCCGGCCGGACCCGGGGGTGAGCGGTACCAGGAACAGCACTGCCACCAGGCCGACCACGGTCAGCGGCACGTTGATCAGGAACACCGAGCCCCACGCGAAGTGGTCGAGCAGCCAGCCGCCGAGCAGTGGGCCGAGCGGGATGCCGACGAACGTCGCCAGCACCCACGTCGTCAGCGCCTTCGCCCGCTCCTCCGGCGGGAACAGGACGTTCAGCAGCGAGAGCGAGAGCGGGATGAGGAACGCGGCGCCGACGCCGAGCACGACGCGGGCGGCGATCAGCTGGCCGGGCGAGCCGGCGTAGGCACACCCCAGCGAGGCCAGCCCGAACAGCGCGAGCGCGCCGAGCAGCAGCTTCTTCGGGCCGAACCGGTCGCCCAGCAGGCCCGCCGGCAGCAGCAGCGCGGCCAGCGCCAGCGTGTAGGCGTTGCCGAACCACTGCAGCTGCGTGGTCGTGGCGCCGAGGTCGACGGCGAGCGTCGGCACGGCGACGTTCAGCACGGTCAGGTCGAGTCCGACGGTCAGCAGGCTCACCGCGAGCGCGCCGAGCGCCCACCACCTGCGTGGATAGGGCTGAGTCACAGGGACCCCCATTTGGTAGTCGCTACCAAATGATAGTAGCTCTCATAATCTTGGGCCGCCAGCACCTCGGTGACGGGAAATAAGTTGCACGCGCGTACCACCTTGGGTTCTCATCGAGGGCGTGCCTCTGCAGCCCTACCGCCGGGTGCTCTCCGTCCCCCGCGTCCCCTCGACGATGGCCCTGATGTTCCTGGCCCGGCTGCCGATGACCATGAACGGCGTGCTGATGACGCTGTACATCGTCACCGGACTCGGCCGCGGCTACGGCGCCGCCGGGCTGGTCGGCGCCGGCGTCACCCTCGGCATGGCGCTCGGCGCGCCTCTGCTGGGCCGCTGCTTCGACCGCTACGGCCTGCGCCCGGTCGTCGCCGTCTGCGGGATCGGCACGACGGTGTTCTGGATCGCCGCGCCGCACCTGCCCTACGCGGCGCTCGCCGCCGTCGCGATCCCGGGCGGGATGCTCTCGGTGCCGGCGGGCTCGCTCGCGCGTCAGGTCCTGGCCACGCTCGTCCCGGCCGCGGAGCGCCGTGCGGCGTATTCGCTCGACACGATCTCGATCGAAGCGACGTTCATGATCGGTCCGGCGATAGGCATCGCGGCGATCACCACGCTCTCCCCGACCTTCACGCTCACCGCGCTCGGCGTGCTCTTCGGCGGCACGGCCTTCCTGATCTGGCTGGTCGACCCGCCCATCCGCGAAAGCATGGAGCCCGGCGCGTCCACCACCCGGCCGCCGCTGCGGAGCTGGCTCACCGGCCGGCTCGTGGCGACGCTGCTGATCGCCGCCGGTGCGCTGTTCGTGCTCGTCGGCACCGAGCTGGCGACGCTGGCGGCCCTGCGCGCGAACGGCGACATCGGCGTGACCGGGCTGGTGATCGCGGTGATGTGCGCGGCGTCGATCATCGGCGGCATCGTCCACGGCGCGGTCAAGAAGTCGCTGCCGCAGGGGCTGCTGATGCTGCTGCTCGCGCTGCTGGTGGTGCCGGTCGGGCTCGCGGACCAGCCGTGGTGGCTGCTGATGCTGGTGCTGATCCCGACGAACCTGGTCTGCGCGCCGACGCTCGCGGCCACCACCGAGACGGTCAGCCGGATCGCCCCGCCGCAGGTCCGCGGCGAGGCGATGGGGCTGCAGGACGCGTCGACGCGCCTCGGCCTGGCGCTGGGCAGCCCGGTGGTCGGCTTCGCGATCGACCACTCGAGCCCGGCGTGGGGCTTCGCCGCGGCGGGCCTGGGCGGCCTGGTCATCGCGGCGGCCGGCCTGCTGCACCGCCGCACACCGGAACCGGCCGTGGAGCCGGTCCCGGCGCTGGCCGAAAGTCAGTAGGTCTGCCGCGGCGGTCGTGAGTGAGAAACAGTGTTCTAACCCTGTTTCTCACTCACGAGCGTCAGCCGCCGCAGGCCACGCGGAGGGCGTCGAGCTTCTTGACGTTGCGCTGCACCCACTGCGCGACGACGCCGGCGTCTTCGATGCGTTCCTTCTGGACCTCGACGTACGACCCGGCCATGCCCAGCAGCGCGTTCTTGACGTCCTGGTCCTGGACGTTCCCCGCCAGCTCCCGCAGCCGCTTCTCCTTGTCCGCGGCGCGGGCCTTGAGCTTGTCCGGGTCGACCAGCGGGTTCAGGTCCGCGAGCCCGAGCGCCTCGGTGCACGCGCCCACCTTGTCCACGGTCTTCGACCCCTGGTCGACCGCGTTGCCGACCTGGTCGCACCCGCTCACCAGCAGTGCGATCCCGGCCAGCAGCGCGGCCGTCGTTCCACCCCTCGTCATCGCGCCAAGGTACCGCTCAACCCTTGACGCAGACCACCTGCTTGAGGTGCGCCACGACCTCGACCAGGTCCGTCTGCGCGCGGATCACCGAATCGATGTCCTTGTACGCCGCCGGGATCTCGTCGACGACGCCCGAGTCCTTGCGGCACTCGACGCCGGCCGTCTGCGCCGCGAGGTCGTCGGCGGTGAACAGCTTCTTGGCCTTGGTGCGCGACATCCGGCGGCCGGCACCGTGCGACGCCGACTGGAACGACGAGTCGTTCCCGAGGCCGCGGACGATGTACGAACCGGTCCCCATGCTGCCCGGGATGATCCCGAGGTCACCCGATCCGGCGCGGATCGCGCCCTTGCGGGTGACGAGCAGCTCGACACCGTCGTACGTCTCCTCGGAGACGTAGTTGTGGTGGCAGGAGATCGCGTCGTCGAACGTCGTGCCGGGCACGACCTCCGCCAGCGCCAGCTTCACGAGCGCGACCATCGTGGCGCGGTTGCGCGCCGCGTAGTCCTGCGCCCAGAAGAGGTCGCGCCGGTAGGCCGCCATCTCCGGCGTGCCGGCGACGAACACCGCGAGGTCCCGGTCCGGCAGGTCGGCGTTGTGCGGCAGCTTGCGCGCGACGGCCATGTGCCGCTCCGCGAGCTCCTTGCCGATGTTGCGCGAACCCGAGTGCAGCATCAGCCAGACCCGGCCCTCGTCCGCACCGCCCTCTTCGAGGCAGACCTCGATGAAGTGGTTCCCGCCGCCGAGGCTCCCGATCTGGCGCGCGGCCCGGTCGTGCAGCTCCTGGACGCCGGTGTGCAGCTCGCCGAAGCCCTTCCAGAACGTGTCCCAGCCGCCGACGCCGTGCACCTTCGCGGGGTTCACGGGCGTCTTGTGCAGCCCGAAACCCACGGGCACGGCGCTTTCGATGCGGCGGCGCAACTTCCCGAGGTCGTCGGGCAGGTCGCTCGCGGACAGCGACGTCCGGACGGCGCTCATGCCGCACCCGATGTCCACCCCGACCGCGGCGGGCGAGACGGCGTCACGCATGGCGATGACGCTGCCGACGGTGGCGCCCTTGCCGTAGTGCACGTCGGGCATCACGGCGAGACCGTGCACCCACGGCAGGTTGGCGACGTTCCGCAGCTGCCGCATGGCCTGCTCTTCGACCGACGCGGGGTCCGCCCACATCCGGATCGGGACGCGGGCGCCTTCGACAGCGGTGTACATGATTTCCTCCCCTGGAAATGTTTTCGCGGTGCCCAGGATCCCCCGGACACCGCGAAACGGCCAAGCGAGTTTCAGTCGTCCACTGTGGTCACTGCTGGGCGATCAGCTCCGCGATCTGCACGGCGTTGAGCGCCGCGCCCTTGCGGAGGTTGTCGTTCGAGATGAACAGCGCCAGCCCGCGGCCGCCCTCGACGCCCTGGTCGACGCGGATGCGGCCGACGTAGCTCGGGTCGTTGCCCGCCGCCTGCAGCGGGGTCGGGACCTCCGACAGCTCGACGCCCGGCGCGTGCCTCAGCAGCTCCGTCGCGCGCTCGACCGTCAGCGGCTGCGCGAACTCCGCGTTCACCGAGATCGAGTGCCCCGAGAACACCGGCACCCGCACGCACGTGCAGGACACGCCCAGGCCCGGGATGCTCAGGATCTTGCGGCTCTCGTTGCGGAACTTCTTCTCCTCGTCCGTCTCGAGCTCACCGTCGTCCACAATGGACCCCGCCATCGGCAGGACGTTGAACGCGATCGGCCGGACGTACTTGTTCGGCTCGGGAAACTCGATCGCCGCGCCGTCGTGGGTCAGCAGCGAAGCGTGCTCGGCACCGGCCTTGATCTGGCCCGCCAGCTCGTCGACGCCGGCCAGCCCGCTGCCGGACACCGCCTGGTACGTCGACGCCACCAGCCGGACCAGCCCGGCCTCGTCGTGCAGCGGCTTCAGCACCGGCATCGCGGCCATGGTGGTGCAGTTGGGGTTGGCGATGATCCCCTTGCGCGCTTCCTTGATGGCGTGGGGGTTGACCTCGCTGACGACCAGCGGCACGTCCGGGTCCATCCGGAACGCCGAGGAGTTGTCGATCACCGTGACGCCGGCGTCCGCGAACCGCGGCCCCTGCGCCTTCGACGTCGACCCGCCCGCGGAGAACAGCGCGATGTCCAAACCGGACGGATCCGCCTCCGCGGCGTCCTCGATCGTGATTTCGGTGTCGCGCCAAGGCAGCTTCGAACCCGCCGAGCGCGCCGAGGCGAAGTACCGGAGCTCGGCGATCGGGAACTCCCGCTCCGCCAGCAGCTTGCGCATGACCGCGCCGACCTGGCCGGTCGCGCCGACCACCCCGACCCGCAACCCTTCGGCCATCAGCGACCACTCCCCGCGTAGACCACGGCTTCCTCGTCGCCGCCGAGCTCGAACGCGTCGTGGATCGCGCGCACGGCGTCGTCCAGCTGAGCGTCGCGGATCAGCACGGAGATCCGGATTTCCGAGGTGTTGATGATTTCGATGTTCACGCCGGCGTTGGCCAGCGCTTCGCAGAACGTCGCCGTGACACCCGGGTGCGAGCGCATCCCGGCGCCGACCAGCGAGACCTTGCCGACGTGGTCGTCGTAGAGCACCGACTCGAAGCCGATCTCCGCCTTGACCTTCTCCAGCTCCTTGACGCCCGCGGCGCCGTTGGCCTTCGACAGCGTGAAGGTGATGTCGGTGCGGCCGGACACCGTGCTGGACACGTTCTGCAGCACCATGTCGATGTCGATCTCGGCGTCGGCGATCACGCGGAAGATCCGGGCCGCGGCACCGGCGTGGTCCGGCACCCCGGTGACCGTGATCTTGGCTTCGGAGCGGTCGTGCGCCACACCGGTGATCAGGGCTTGTTCCACGGGGATCTCCTCGATAGAACCGGTCACCGTCGTGCCCGGCTTGTCACTGTAGGAAGAACGGACACGGATCGGGACGCCGTAGCGGCGTGCGTACTCGACCGAACGCAGGTGCAGGATCTTCGAGCCGCTGGCGGCGAGCTCCAGCATCTCTTCGTAGGTGACGGTGTCGAGCTTCTTCGCGTCCGGCACCACTCGCGGGTCGGCCGTGTACACACCGTCCACATCGGAGTAGATCTCGCAGACGTCGGCGTTCAGCGCGGCGGCCAGCGCGACGGCGGTGGTGTCCGAGCCGCCGCGGCCCAGCGTGGTGATGTCCTTGGTGTCCTGCGCGACGCCCTGGAAGCCCGCCACCAGCGCGACGTAACCCTGTTCGAGGGCCTCGGTGACGCGGCTCGGGGTGACGTCGATGATGCGCGCGTTCCCGTGCACGGACGTCGTGACGACGCCGGCCTGCGACCCGGTGAACGACCACGCCTCGGCGCCCTGCGCGGCGATGGCCATGGCGACCAGCGAATTCGAGATGCGCTCACCGGCGGTGAGCAGCATGTCCATCTCCCGCTCCGGCGGCGCGGGGTTGACCTGCTGCGCCAGGTCGAGCAGCTCGTCGGTGGTGTCTCCCATCGCCGAGCAGACCACGACGACGTCGTTCCCCGCCTTCTTCGTGGCGACGATCCGCTCGGCTACGCGCTTGATCCGGTCGGCACTTTCCAGCGACGATCCGCCGTACTTCTGGACCACGAGGGCCACGCCCGAACCTCCTAGACGGGCCGGGTCTGCTCCCTGGTGGGCACCGAGGAGCCCCCGCGTCCCATATTTGAACTGGAGCCTACCGGGGCACCGGCGGCCCGCCACCCTCTTGACGTGGGGCGGGTGCTGCGGGCGGGTGGTGCGGAAGTAAATCTTCCGTAACACCAACGGAATGCGCGAAGCCCTTCCTCCCGAGTGATGCAGCGCACTCGATGAGTACCGTGGCGATCATGCGGAAACCAGCTGTGACGAGCGTCCCGATCGCGTCGGTGCTGGCCGAGCGGTGGAGCCCGCGGGCCCTGGACGCGTCTGCTGTGGTTTCCCCGGAGCAGGTCAGGGCGTTGCTGGAGGCGGCCCGCTGGGCGCCGTCGTTCGGCAACACCCAGCCCGCGCGCTACCTGGTGGGCGTGCGCGGGACGCCGACGTTCGACGCGATCCTGGCGACGCTGAACTCGGGCAACCGCGGGTGGGCGCACCGGGCGAGCCTGCTGCTGATCGGCGTGATGGTGACGACGAACGAGAAGGGCGCGGTGCCGTACGCGGAGTACGGGCTGGGGCTGGCTTCGGAGAACCTCGTCCTGCAGGCGGTGGAGCTGGGTCTGGTGGCGCACCAGATGGCGGGGTTTTCGGCGGACGCGGTGCGGTCGTCGTTCAGCCTTCCGGAGGACGCGGTGCCGAAGGTGGCGATCGCGGTGGGGTCACCGGCGCCGGCGGAGGTGCTCGAGGAGGACTGGCGGGTCGAGCGGGAACGGGCGGAGCGGCAGCGGCTACCCCTGGAGGAGTTCGCGTTCACCGGCCAGTGGGGCACGCCCGCCCTTTAGCCCGGCAGCACGACGGCCCGGTCACGCAGGCGGTCCCAGGCGTTGACCGGCACGGTGGTGAAGACGTCATCCACGGCGGAGAACCCGCCGGCGGCCGTCCGGATCTCGACGATCCCCGCCGCGGTGGCCGGGTCGAGGCCGCAAACCGAGGCGATCACGGCCGCCGGCGCGTTGTTGAGGTCGACCAGGCCACCGTCGTCGTAGTTCCGCGGCAGGTCGGGGCGGCCGATCCCGAGGTCCCGCGCGATGAGCGGGTCACTCGCGACCAGCTTTCGCGCTTCGGTGCGACGTTCCCGCGCCGCGAGCGCGGCGGCGAGGGCCGGGTCCGGGCCGTCGAGGCGCTCACCGGGGACGTGGCGCAGGATCTCCCGGCGCAACTTGGCCTGCTGGACGCAGGCGACCGCGACCACGGCGAGCCCGAGGACCACCGCGACCGAGGTGAGCACGTTGCCCGCGGTGCCGACCGTCTTGCCCGCGGCATCCTTGGGCGAAAGGGACATCAGCGTGGACATGACCGCGGCGGCCGCCCCGAAGACCACGGCGCGCGCGTAGAGCGACTTCCGGCCGAGCCGCACGGCGGCGTGCACGAACGGCACCCACGCGAAGAGCCCCACCGTGGCGATCGTGACGACGAAGTACCAGCGGCTTCCGACGCGGGCGACCGCACTCGGCGACGTCACGACAGGCTGTGAAACGGACATGATCAGCACCCCTTCCGGCGTGCTGATGTCGCCCGGCGGCGACAGTGCGTTACGAGGGTCCGCCGATCGTGATCACCGCGAAATCAGGAAGCTCCGCCCACCCGGCGGATGACCTTGGCGAGGATCCCCGACACCACGAGCCAGAAGATGGCCGCGATGCCGTAGTTGACCAGGACCCGCAGCTTTCCGTCACTGGGCGTGAACAGGTCGCTGAAGCCCAGCGCCAGGCTGTCGGCCCAGGACTTCACGAACGAGACGATGCCGTTGTCCGGGTTGGCCGAGCCGACCGTGAAGATCACGTGGATCACCAGCAGCGCGGCGAAGATCAATCCCACCCAGCGGACGATCGACGCCACCAGCGAGGCGACCTTGCCGCCGGTGCCGCGCCAGTCGACCGGGGCCCGGCGGGAGACCTTCGTCTCCTCGTCCGACGACGCTGCCGACGACTCTGCGTGCTCACCCATGCCCGCAGTTTCGCACGGCGACCGGCCAATTGCTACCCACAGGTAACCCCGAACGGGCATGGCCCGGCTTCCCTCACCCGGCGTTCCGTGGTTATGGTGTGGTCGTGGCGCGTGCTCTCCTGCTTCGCTGCCGCGACGGGGCCTGACCGGACCGGCTCCCCGTCGCGGGGCTTCGTGGTGCCGGTCGCACCCGTCGAGCTGGAGACACCCCCGATCCCATGAGCAAGATCCGCAAGCCTTCTCGCACCGCGCCCGCCGACCAGCCCGCTTGGAACACCCAGCGCGGCACGTCCATGCCGGTGCACCGCTACCGCCCCTGGTACGACGTCGTCGAGAACATCGACCTGCCCGACCGCACCTGGCCCGAAAAGCGCATCGACCGCGCACCGCTGTGGTGTGCCGTCGACCTGCGGGACGGCAACCAGGCCCTGATCGACCCGATGTCGCCCGCGCGCAAGCGCAAGTTCTTCGACCTGCTCGTACGCATGGGCTACAAGGAGATCGAGGTCGGCTTCCCGGCCGCGAGCCAGACCGACTTCGACTTCGTCCGCGAGATCATCGACGAAGGCGCCATCCCGGACGACGTCAGCATCCAGGTGCTGACCCAGTGCCGTCACGAGCTGATCGAGCGGACCTTCCAGGCCCTCGAAGGCGCGCCGCGCGCGATCGTCCACATCTACAACTCGACCTCGATCCTGCAGCGCCGCGTGGTCTTCCGCGAGGAGCGCGAGGGCATCAAGAAGATCGCGACGCAGGCCGCGGAACTGGTCGTCGAGCTGGCCGCCAAGCAGCCCGACACCGACTTCCGGTTCCAGTACTCGCCCGAGTCCTACACCGGCACCGAGCTGTCGTACGCGCTCGAGGTCTGCAACGCCGTCACCGAGATCTGGCAGCCGACGCCGGAGAAGCCGGTCATCCTGAACCTGCCGGCGACCGTCGAGATGGCGACGCCGAACGTCTACGCCGACTCGATCGAGTGGATGTCGCGGAACCTGGAGCGCCGTGACTCGGTGATCCTGTCGCTGCACCCGCACAACGACCGCGGCACCGGCATCGCCGCCGCCGAGCTGGGCTACCAGGCCGGCGCCGACCGGATCGAAGGCTGCCTGTTCGGCAACGGCGAGCGCACCGGCAACGTCGACCTGGTCGCGCTGGGCATGAACCTCTACAGCCAGGGCATCGACCCGCAGATCGACTTCTCCGACATGGACGAGATCAAGCGGACCGTCGAGTACTGCAACCAGCTGCCGGTCCCGGAGCGCTCGCCGTGGGGCGGCGACCTGGTCTTCACGGCCTTCTCCGGCTCGCACCAGGACGCCATCAACAAGGGCCTGGACGCGCTGAAGGACGCCGCCGACAAGCAGGGCGTGCCGCTGGACGAGTACCCGTGGGAGGTCCCGTACCTGCCGATCGACCCGAAGGACGTCGGCCGCACGTACGAGGCCGTCATCCGCGTGAACTCGCAGTCCGGCAAGGGCGGCGTCGCCTACATCATGAAGGCCGAGCACCAGCTCGACCTGCCGCGGCGCCTGCAGATCGAGTTCTCGAAGGTCATCCAGCGCTACACCGACTCCGAGGGCGGAGAGGTCGACCCGACGACGATGTACAACGCCTTCTCGGCCGAGTACCTGGAGCTGAAGACGCCGCTGGAGCTGGTCCGCCAGCACGTGCGCGACAACGGTGACGGCGAGTACGACATCACCGCGACCGTGAAGGTGGAAGGCGACGAGCACGAGGTCACCGGCCGCGGCAACGGCCCGATCGCGGCGTTCTTCGACGCGCTGTCGACCGTCGGCTTCGACCTGCGTCTCCTGGACTACTCCGAGCACACGCTCTCGCCGGGTGACGACGCGCGCGCCGCGTCGTACATCGAGTGCGCGATCTCGGACCGGGTGTTCTGGGGCATCGGCATCGACGCGTCGATCGTCACGGCGTCGCTGCGCGCGGTCGTCTCGGCGGTGAACCGCGCCAACCGCTGAACCTGTGGGCCGCCTGTCGGGTTCCTGTGAGTACCCCTTGATCAGGAGTTTTCCGGGACCGGCAGGCGGTTAATGGAAGTGTGGACGGAACGACGGCGGGCCTGCTGGTGCTGTTCGTCGTCTCGCTGGTGCCCCTGCTGCCCACCGAGGTGACGCTCCTCGGCATGGGCGTCGCGGCGGCGCAGGGCGGGACGTCGCTGGCCCTGGTGATCGCCGTCGCCTCGGCCGGGTGCCTGGTTTCCGACCAGGCGCTCTACGCCCTCGGCCGGTTCGGTGGCCGGGCGGCGCTGGACCGGCTGAGCCGGCGGCGGAAGATCGCCGCCGGCATCGGCTGGCTCGACGGACGCCTGCAGCGCCACCCGAGGCCGGTGCTGGTGATCGCCCGCTGGCTCCCGTCGGGCGGGACGGTCGGTGCCCTGCTCGCCGGATCGCTCCGGTGGCCGGTCGCGGAGTTCTTCACCGCGTCGGCCGTCGGCGTCACGCTCTGGACGTCGTACGTGGCCTTCCTCGGTTACGCGGGCGGCCGGATCATCACCGAACCCGGGATCAGCATGCTGCTCTCCCTCGGCGTCGCCCTGATCCTGGGTTCGGTGATCACCTACGGCGCGAAGCGGTCGGCTAAAGCGATTTGAGGATCTCCGCCGGCTCGGTCCGCGTGACGAAGTCCGGGTGGACGTCGACGAACCGCAGTGCCCGGTCCTGATCCACCACGACGACCGCCGGGTGGACCAGCTCCCACGTGCCGTTGAACTGCTCAAGGTCCGTGCCGAGCGTCTGCATGGCTTCGCGCACGGGCGCGGAAACCGGGTAGCTCAGCCCGAGTCCGCGGGCGACGGTGCTGCCGACGTCCGACAGCACCGGGAACTCGAGGTCCGCGAAGGGCCCGTCCGGCTTCTGGGGGCTGATCGCGGCGAGGGTCACGTTCCTCGCTGTCAGCTCGGGCAGGAGTTCCTGCTGGTAGGTGCGCAGGGTCAGGTTGCAGTACGGGCACCACTGGCCGCGGTAGAAGACGAGCACCGCCGGCCCGTCGGCGACGAGGTGGCTCAGGCTCACCAGCGTGCCGTCGGCCCCGGGCAGCGTGAAGTCTTCGATCTTGTCGCCCGCCTCGGCGAACTTCGTCCCGGTCGCCCGGCGCCGGTCCGCTTCGAGGACCTCGAAGATCTCCGGCGGCAGCGCGCCGCGGGCCTTCGCGTTGACGTCGGTCAGGGCGTCGTTGAGCGTCATGGATCCCCCTGGTTCAGTTGTACTGATCGGTACAGTGGACCGAACTGTACTATTCGGTACATGGATGCGCAAGCGGCCGCCACGACCCCGCGCGGCAAGCGGACGCGGGACGCGATCGTCGACGCCGCGGCCCAGCTGATGTACGTCGACGGCGTCGCGGGCACGAGCGTCGACAAGGTGCTCGCCGCCAGCGGGGCCGGGAAATCGCAGATGTACCACTACTTCAAGAACAAGGAACAGCTGGTCGGGGCCGTGATCGACCGGTACCTCGAGCAGATCCTCGGCAATCAGCCGGCGATCTTCACGCTGTCCTCCTGGGCCGATCTTGAGACGTGGACCGAGCAGCTGCTGGACGTCCACCGCCGCGCCGGCGCGCCGATCGCGTGCCCACTGGGCAACCTCGCCGGGGAAGTCGGGGACAACCCGAAGCTGGCGCCGCTGGTCGACCAGGCCTACCGGACGTGGGAGTCCCACCTGGAGCGCGGACTGAAGACGTTGCAGGAGAAGGGAGAGCTGGCTCCCGACGCCGATCCGGCGCGGCTGGCGCAGGCGGCGATGACGTCCGTCCAAGGTGGACTGCTGCTGGCCCACATCCGGCACGACCTCACCGCGCTGGAGGACGCGCTGGGCATCGCGCTCGCCCACCTGCGCGGCTTCAGGCGGTGAGCTGGGCGATCTCCGCGCGCAGTTCGTCGATCACCTTGGCCACGGCCGGACGCTGCAGCGCGCCGACCCGGCAGACCGCCTCCACCAGCCGGGCGGCGCGGATCCCCGCCAATGGCTTGCTGACCAGGCCGCTGCCGCGGCGGGTGTCGATCGTGTAGCGCGGGACCAGCGCGATCCCGTGGCCCGCCGCGACGAGCCGCTCGGTGATGCGGAAGTCGTTGATCCGCTGCACCACCACCGGCCGGACGCCGGTGCGGACGGTCAGCGAGCGCAGCACGTCGTCCACCGGGAAGCCGTGGTCGACGCCGATCCAGCGTTCGTCGGCCAGCTCCGCCAGGTCCACCCGCCGCTTGGCCGCCAGCCGGTGCCCGGCGGGGAGCGCGACGTCGAGCGGCTCCCGCAGCAGCGGCACGACGTCCAGGCGGCCGGAGTCGAACTCCGGCGCGTGCTCGTCCCGGTGCGCGACGACGATGTCGTAGTCCGCGACCAGGCCGGGCACCTCGGGTGGCGTCATGTCGACGTCGCGGACGTCGACCTCCAGGCCCTCGTACTCCGCGACGCGGGTCAGCAGGCCGGGCAGCAGCATCAGCCCGGCCGACTGGAAGATCGCGATCCGCACGCGGCCGCGCGGCGCGCTGCGGTAGGTGTCCAGTTCGGACTCCGCGCGATCGAGCGCGGCGAGCACCTCGTCGGCGCGGGCGACCAGCGCTCGACCGGCGTCGGTCAGCCGCAGCCCCCGCCCGGCCGGCTCGGTGAGCGGCAGGCCGACCTCGCCCTGCAGCGCCCGCAGCTGCTGCGAGACCGCGGACGGCGTGCAGTGCAGCGCCCGGGCGGCCGCCGTCACGCTCCCGCGGTCGGCGAACTCGCGCAGTGTGCGCAGGCGACCCAGATCCACGGCCCCAGCGTAGTTGAAGCGCGGCTACACAGTGGCCACGCTTTCGGCGGCCTTCGCTTCACGGTCGTGGCGCAGCCGCGCGACCGTCCCGGCGCTGACGAGCGCGACGATCCCGGCGACGCAGCCGAGCGTGAGCACCGACGGCGTCAGGCGGTTGTCGGCCAGCTGCAGCACGTACGCGAACAGCGGCGACAACGTCAGCAGGATCGACGCGGTGATCGGCTCGGTCCGCCGGATCCCCACCTGCAGCAGGTAGAGCGGCAGCGCGACCCCGAGCAGGGCGATCAGCGCGGAGGGCCCGAACGCGGGCCCGAAGCCCGGCGCGTCGTCGACCGCGACGAGCGCCCAGGTCATCGCCAGGATGAGGAAGAACCGCACGGCGAGCACCCGCCGCGGCGGCAGCTCGGCGTCGCTCAGCCGCTTCGAGTAGATCACGTTCGTCACCGAGCCGACCCCGGTGACGAGCACGAGCGCCACCCCGATGAGCGTCTCGCCGGGCGTCCGGTCGAGTCCACTGTGGCCGGTGAACGACCCCCAGACGAGCAGCCCGATCAGCACGCCGATCCCGGCCGCCACCCACGCCTCCGCGCGCAGGATCGCGGTTCCCTTGCGCAGCAACGGGTTGAACGCGAGGGTCAGCACCGGGCCGAGCGCGATGCCCACGACGTTCACCACCGCGGGTTCGAGGTAGCGCAGCGCGAAGAGCATCGACAGCCAGGTCGCGGCGGTCGTCACGTTGATCATCACGACGTCACGGCGCAGCTCGCGCAGTGGCCGGAACGTCACGGCCACCCCGTCGCGCAGCAGCGCGAACCCGAGGAAGAACACGGCGGCGAGGGTGAACGACACCGCCGCGACGGTCGCCGGGCGCAGCTGTTCGAGCTGGTTTCCGGCGAAAACGTCGAGCGCCGCCGTCAGCGCCGCGAACCCGGTCAGTGGCAGTACGCCTCGCAGCATCGGAAACTCCCCAGTCGTCGGCGGACGCTCATCGTCACCGGATCCGGACATCCCGGGCAATAGCGTCCGGGCGGGGTGAGCACGGCCCGAGAGGTGACGTCCACCGATCGGCCCAGGTCAGCGGTCGTTTTCGTGAAGCTCAGCTACAAGGTTCGTGCAGATAATCTCGCTGGTCCTTCACTGTCCGCCTTGCGAGAGTGGAGGCATGCCCACCCGTGACCGCCTGCTCGCCGTGCTCGTCGCCGTGCTCTGGGGCCTGAACTTCCTCGCCATCCACGCCACGCTCGGCCAGTTCCCGCCGGTGTTCGCGGGCGCGCTGCGGTTCGCCGTCATCGCCGTGCCGACGATCCTGTTCGTGCCGTGGCCGAAGGTGAAGGTGCGGCACCTGCTCGGCTACGGCCTCGGCTTCGGCACCGGGCAGTTCGCGTTCCTGTTCATCGCGATGGACACCGGGATGCCGACCGGGCTCGCGTCGCTGGTGCTGCAGGCGTCGGCGCCGTTCACGGTGCTGCTCGGCGCCGTCTTCCTGCGTGAACGCGTCACGCCGCACCAGCTGGCCGGCATCGCGCTGGCCGTCGCCGGGATGGTCGCGATCGCGTGGCAGCAGTCCGGGCACGCGGCCCTGCTGCCGATGGTCCTGACGCTGCTGGCCGCGCTGAGCTGGGCGTTCGGCAACCTCAGCACGCGCAAGGCCGAGCCGGACAACCCGTTGCACTTCACGCTGTGGATGTCGGTGGTGCCGCCGCTACCGATGTTCGCGCTTTCGCTGGTCATGGAGGGCCCGGCCGCGCAGTGGCGCTCGCTGACGACGCTCGGGACGCCGACCGGGCTGACCGCGCTGGGCGGGCTGGCCTACGTCGTGCTGATCGGCACGGTCGTCGGGTCCGGCCTGTGGACGACGCTGATGCGGCGCAACCCGGCGGGCGTGGTTTCGCCGTTTTCGCTGCTCGTGCCGGTGGTCGGTCTGACGGCGTCGTTCGTCTTCCTCGGCGAGCGGCCGACCGGGCTGGAGATCGGCGCGGCCGCCGTCGTGATCGCCGGGGTGCTGCTGGGCTCCCTGCGGTTCACGCGCAAGCGCGAACCCGAGCTCGTCACGGTCTAGGCGGTCGGCTCGCTGACTTCCTGCTTCTCTTCTTCGTCGTGCTTCTTGCCGAGCCGCTTCTTCATCACGAAGAAGACGACGACGCCGATCACGATGGCGGCGACCAGGCCGTACTTGGAGAAGTTGCCGAGCCACTTTTCGGCGACGACGCCGAGGTAGTAGACGAGGGCCGTGGTGCCGCCGGCCCACACGATGCCGCCGGCCGCGTTCGCCATCAGGAACTTCGGGTAGTGCATCTTGAGCGACCCGGCGAGCGGGCCGGCGAGGATGCGCAGGAACGCGATGAAGCGGCCCAGGAAGACGGCCCACACGCCGCGTTTGTCGAAGATCCGTTCGGCGTTGGCGAGGTGCGTCGGGCCGAAATGCTTCGGGAATTTCCGGCCGGCCCAGGCGAACAGCCGTTGACCACCGGTCTTTCCGATCAGGTACCCGATGCTGTCGCCGATGATGGCGCCGGCGCTGGCCAGGATGCCGATCCACAGCGGACTCAGGTTGCTGTGCTGCGAAGCGAGCAAAGCGGCGCTGACCAGCACGATCTCGCCCGGCAGCGGAATGCCGAGGCTTTCGATCATGATCACCGCGCCGACGATCAGGTACACCGAAAGCGGCGGGATCGCCTCCAGCCATTGGTCGATGTGCACCGGTCGTACCCCCTGCTGTTCGCCGAATCTGCTTTCCGCAGGGTACCGGGGCAAGTGCGCCGGGGGCGGCCTACTCAGGTATTGCGGGGGGTACGACTCAAGTCGGGGTTCACTCGAGCGTGGCGAGGGCGGGGGCCACCGGGAAATCCCCGGAAACGACGTCGAAGCCGCGGTTTTCGGTGAGCGGCTCCCCGAGCACCCCGACGAGCACGGCGGCGACGTCCCGCCGGGTGATCCGCCCGGGTTCGAGGTGGCCCGCCACCTTGACGCGGCCGGTGGCGGGGCCGTCGGTGAGCGTCCCGGGCCGGACGATGGTCCAGGTCAGCGCGGACTTCTGCAGGACGCTGTCGGAAACCTGCTTGGCGAGCAGGATCGACCGGACCAGGCGGTCGCCCTGGTCCGGGGAGTCGGCGAACTGGGCGGAGAGCTGGATGAACCGCGAAACCCCGGCGACTTCGGCGGCCCGGATGGCGGCGATGGCCCCGTCCCGGTCGACGAGGTTCACCGATTCGGGTTCCGGATCGGGTGCCCCGATGGTGTTGATGACGACGTCGGAGTCCTTGAGGGCCTCGACGAGGTCGTCACGATCGGCGGTGACGTCGGCTACGACGGGCCGGGCGGGCTCGTCGCGGAGGACGTCGGCCCGTCTGCGGCTTCTCAGGCCGGCACGGACCTGGTGACCTCGGGCCGCGAGCAGGCGGACGACGTGGATCCCGGTTCGTCCCGTCGCGCCCAGCACGGTGACCTGCATGCGGTGATCCTCCCGCAGGTGGGGCGGGTTCGCTGGACACCAGAGTTGTCCACAGGGTTCACCCCCATGTGGACAACTGTCAGTTGCCGGTCAGCCCGGCGGCCCGCGATCGCAGGTACTCCTGCTCGGGCAGGCTCAAGGTCCGCTGGGCAGCGGCCAGGTAAGCCTCCCGCGCCCCGGCCGCGTCACCCGCCAGCTCCAGCAGGTGCGCCCGCACGGCGTCGACCCGGTGGTGCTCCGTCAACTCGGTGTCCGCCAGCTCCGCCAACCCGGCCGATGGCCCGTGGACCTGCGCGAACGCCACCACCCGGTTCAACGTCACCATCGGCCCCGGCGCCACCACGCGCAGCAGGTCGTACAGCGTGAGGATCTGCGCCCAGTCCGTCTCCGCCGCCGACGCCGCCTCGTCGTGGACCGCCGCGATCGCCGCCTGGAGCTGGTACGGCCCCACCGGTGCCGTCGACAACGCGCCCGTGATCAGCGAAACACCCTCTTCGACGAGCCGTGGATTCCACCGGCTCCGGTCCTGCTCGGCCAGCGGGACCAGGGCACCCGCACCGTCGACGCGGGCCGGGCGGCGGGCTTCGGTCAGGAGCATCAACGCCAGGAGTCCGGTCACCTCGCCGTCGTGCGGCAACTCCGCGCTCAGCTGCCGGACCAGGCGGATCGCCTCCGTCGTCAGCTCGACGCGGTTCAGCTCGTCGCCCGAACTGGCCGTGTGGCCCTCCGTGTAGATCAGGTACAGCACCTGCAGCACCGCCGCCAGGCGCTCCGGACCCCCGTCCCGGGTGAGGCGCTCGCCGCGGAGTTTCTGCTTGGCGCGGCTGATCCGCTGGCCGATCGTGGCCTCCGGCACGAGGAACGCGCGGGCGATCTCCGCCGTCGTCAGGCCGCCGACCGCACGCAGCGTCAGCGCCACCTGGGACGGCTGGGTCAGCGACGGGTGGCAGCAGAGCAGCAGCAACGTCAGCGTGTCGTCGACTCCGACCGGCGCGGGGCCGGGCGGCTCGGCCAGCGCCACGCTCTCCTCGCGCCGTTGCCGGGCGGTCTCGCTGCGCCACTGCTCGATGCGCCGCCGGGACGCCGTCGTGATCAGCCAGCCCTTCGGGTGGTCCGGGATCCCGGACGACGGCCACTGCTGCGATGCCGCCAGCAGCGCCTCCTGAACGGCGTCCTCGCAGGACTCGAAGTCGCCGTACCGCCGGACCAGCGCCGCCAGGACCTGCGGGGCGAGCGAACGCAGCAGCTCGGGGTTCACCGCAGCCCCATCACCGGCCGCACTTCGACCACGCCGAACGCTGCTTCGGGGATCCGCGCGGCGATCTCGACGGCGCGTTCGCGGCTGTCGCAGTCGAGCACGTAGAAGCCGGCGAGGAACTCCTTGGCCTCGGCGAACGGGCCATCGGTCGTCGTCCTGCCGCGCTCGCCCACGCTGACCCGCGTGGACAGCTCCGGGAAGGCGAGCCGTTCGGAGACGACGCGCTCGCCGGACGCGTCGAGGTCGTCGTTGAGCTGCTGGTAGTAGGCGAGCCCGGCGGCCTGCTGCTCGTCGCTCATGCCCTCCCAGGCCGCGCGCGACTCGGGGTTGCCGTAGATCAGGACCACGTACTTCACGAACGCCTCCCGGCCGATGTCGAAATCCAGGATGGCATGAGGGAGAAGCGAAACGACGAACGGCCGGCCGGGACGAATCCCGGCCGGCCGTTCGGAAGAGAACCTCAGAGGATCTCGGCGGACGTGCCGATGTCCGGCGGGCCGAGGTCGGGGTTCAGCGCCCCGGTGAGCTCGACCAGCTCCGGCTTCACCTCGTGCGGCTGGATGCGCCCGTCGCGGATGTCCTCCGCGTAGTGGCACGCCACCCGGTGACCGCCGCCGATCTCGCGCAGCTGCGGGCGGTCCGTGTCGCACAGGCTCGCCTGCTTCCACGGGCAGCGCGTGTGGAAGCGGCAGCCCGACGGCGGGTTCGCCGGCGAAGGCAGGTCGCCCGCGAGCAGGATCTGCTCACGGGTGTCCTCGACCTGCGGGTCCGGCACCGGGATCGCCGACAGCAGCGCCCGCGTGTACGGGTGCAGCGGTTCGCGGTACAGCGAGTCCGCGTCGGTCTCCTCGACCAGCGCGCCCAGGTACATCACGCCGATGCGGTCGGAGATGTGCCGCACCACCGCGAGGTCGTGCGCGATCACCACGTACGTCAGGCCGAGCTGGTCCTGCAGGTCCTCCAGCAGGTTGACCACCTGGGCCTGCACCGAGACGTCCAGCGCGGACACCGGCTCGTCGGCGACGATCAGGTCCGGCTCCACGGCCAGCGCCCGCGCGATGCCGATGCGCTGGCGCTGCCCGCCCGAGAACTCGTGCGGGTACTTCCGCAGCGCCGTCTCCGGGAGGCCGACCGCGGCCAGCAGCTGCCGCAGCCGCCGCTGGGTGGCTTCCTTGTCCTTGTCGAGGCCGTGCGCGTGCATGCCCTCGACGAGGATCGACTCCACCGACTGCCGGGGGTCCAAACTGGACAGCGGGTCCTGGAAGATCATCTGCATCCGGCGCCGGGCCTTCCGCAGTTCCTCACCCTTCAGCTTGGCGACGTCGGTGCCGTCGAAGACCACCGAGCCGGCGGTCGGCTCGCTGAGCCGCAGGATCGCCCGGCCCAGCGTGGACTTGCCGCACCCGGACTCGCCCACCAGGCCGTAGGTCTCGCCGCGGCGGATGGACAGGTCGACACCGTCGACCGCGTAGACGTGGCCGACCGTCCGGTCGAACACGATCCCGCTCTTGATCGGGAAGTGCACCTTGAGGTCGCTGACCTCGAGCAGCACGTCGCCAGCAGGACGGGTCATCGGGCTCCTCCTCCCGCCGCGACCGCCGGCCGCACGGGGTTGTGACAGCGCAGCAGCCCGCCCTGGTCGGGCACCAGCCGCGGCGAAACCTCACGGCAGACCGGCAGCGCGTTCGGGCAGCGGGGCGCGAACGCGCAGCCGCCGTCCCACGGGATGTTGTCGGACACCGAACCGCGGATGGGGATCAGCTTCTCGCCGCGGCCCGCGTCGAGGCGCGGGATCGAGGCGAGCAGCCCGTGGGTGTACGGGTGCCGCGGCTCGGCGAACAGCTGGTGCCGCTGCGCGCGTTCGACGATCTTGCCGCCGTAGAGCACGTTGACCTCGTCGCACAGCCCGGCGACCACACCGAGGTCGTGCGTGATCATGATCAACGCGGTGCCGGTGTCCTGCACCAGTTCCCGCAGCAGCGCCAGGATCTGCGCCTGGATGGTGACGTCCAGCGCGGTGGTCGGCTCGTCGGCGATGAGCAGCCGCGGCCGGCACGCCAGCGCGATCGCGATCAGCGCGCGCTGGCGCATCCCGCCGGAAAGCTGGTGCGGGTACTCGGAAAGCCGCCGCGACGGGTCCGGGATGCCGACCTTGTCGAGCAGGTCGGTCGCTTCGACGGTCGCCGCCTTGCGCGACATCCCGCGGTGGCGCTCCAGCACCTCGGTGATCTGCAGCCCGATCGGGATGACCGGGTTCAGCGAGGACAGCGGGTCCTGGAACACCATGCCGAGGTCGCGGCCGCGGCGGTCGCGCATGTCCTTGTCGGACAGCTTGAGCAGGTCGGTGCCTTCGAAGCGCACCGAGCCGCTGACCTTGTTGCCGCGCCGGGCCAGCAGCCGCATGATCGCCAGCGACGTCACGGACTTGCCGCAGCCGGACTCGCCGACCAGGCCGACGGTCTGGCCCGGTTCGACGTCGAAACTCACGCCGTCCACCGCGGTGAACGACCGCTCGCCACGGCGGACGAAGTCGACCTTCAGGTCACGGACTTCAAGGAGTGCCATGGGTTCTCACCGCCTGTTCTTCGGGTCGAGGGCTTCGCGGAGGGACTCGCCGACCAGCGTGAACCCGAGCGCCACGATGATGATCGCGATCGCCGGGTAGTACGCGAGCTCGGGACGGACGTCGAGGAACTGGTGCGAGGCCTTGCCCAGCATCAGCCCCCACTCCGCCCGCGACGGGTCCGGGTCGCCCAGACCGAGGAACGACAGCGCGGCGGCCTCCAGGATCGACGTCGCCAGGGTCAGCGTCGCCTGCACGATGACCGGGCCGAGCGAGTTCGGCAGCATGTGCCGGAACACGATCGGCCAGCGCTTGACGCCGAGCGACCTCGCGGCCAGCACGTGGTCGGCGTCCCGCTGGGACAGCATGGAACCGCGCAGCAGCCGGGCGAAGATCGGCACGCCGATCATCGACACGGCCAGGATGACCGTCCACTGGCTCGGCTTCGCGAACAGCGCCGCGATCGAAATGGCCAGCAGCAGGGACGGGAACGCCAGCATGACGTCGACCAGTCGCATCAGGATGGTGTCGACCCAGCCGCCGAAGGCACCCGCCAGGCCACCGATGATCACGCCGATGAGCACGCCGACGATCGTGGCGAGCACACCGACGATCAGCGTCTGCTGGGCGCCGGCGATCAGCCGCGACAGGAAGTCGCGGCCGAAGTCGTCCACGCCGAGCGGGAACCCGGCCTGCGCGCCGGGGATGAAGTTCGGCCGGACCTGGTCGCCGAGGTACTGGACGTCGGGGTCCTTCGGCTCCAGCACCGACGCGAAGATCGCGACGATCAGGAACAGGCCGGTGATGACGCCACCGGTGATCGCGACCGGGCTGCGCAGCATCCGGCGGATCGCTTCCCCGCCGAGGCTGCGCCCGCTCGCCGCGGCGAGCTTGTCGATCGGTTCCTTCTTCTTGTTCAGCAGAGTGTTCATCGCACACGCACCCTCGGGTCGATGATCCCGTACGAGATGTCGACCAGCATGTTCACCAGGACGTAGACCACGGCCCCGAACAGCAGGAGCGCCTGCAGCCGGGGGTAGTCACGCCGTTCGATCCCTTCGGCCAGCAGGAAGCCGAGGCCGCGGAAGTTGAACACCCGCTCGGTCAGCACGGCGCCGCCGAGCAGCGCGCCGGTCTGCAGGCCGATGGTCGTGACCACCGGCAGCAGGCCGTTGCGCAGGACGTGCCGGGTGCGCACCACCTGCTGGGTCAGGCCCTTGGAGTTGGCCGTGCGGATGAAGTCCTCGTTGAGGACGTCCAGCACCGACGCGCGGGTGATCCGGGTGATCACCGCGAGCGGGATGGTGGCGAGCGCGAACGCGGGCAGGATCAGGTGCTTGATCGCGTCCCAGACGGCGTCCCACTCGCTCGTCATGATGCCGTCGAGGATGGCGAAGTTCGTGATCGCCGTGGCGTCGAGGCCTGCGGCCTGCCTGCCCTGGGACGGCAGGCCCAGCGGCGCGGCCAGGATGTCCTGCATCATGTAGCCCAGGAAGAAGACCGGCACCGCGACGCCGATCAGGCTGAGCACGATGACCACGTTGTCGACCGGCCCACCGCGGTACCGCGCGGACAGGTAGCCGGCCGGGATGCCGATGACGACCGCGATGATCATCGCGGAGAGACCGAGCTCGATGGTCGCCGGCAGGAAGGTGACGATCTCGCCCATCACGGGCTGGGTCGACACCAGGGAGTTGCCGAAGTCGCCGGTCAGCGCCCGGCCGAGGAATCCGAAGTACTGCACGAAGATCGGCTGGTCGAGGCCGAGCACGTGGTTGAGGTTGGCGATCTTCTCCGGCGTCGCCTTGTCCCCCAGCAGAGCGGCGGCGGGACCGCCGGGCAGGGACCGGAGCCAAGCGAAGACCAAGATGGACAGGATGAAGAGCGTCGGGATCGCTTGTAGCAGCCGACGCACGAGAAAACGGAGCACTTGCAGTCCTTTGTTGCCAGCCCGGGAATCAGGCGCAGGGGGTGGGTGCGGTAGCACCCACCCCCTGCCTTTGGCTGAAATCCTTCAGTCAGCTCACGGTCACGGTGTTGAAACGCTCGTCGGTGAGCGGGCTCGCCACCAGACCCTTGACCTTCGGGCCGACCACGATCGCCGGGGTCGGGTACGCGATCGGGACCGCCGGGAGGAAGTCCATGATCTTCTTGTTGACTTCCTGGTACGCCTTGGCGTGGGCGTCACCGGCGGGCGAAGCGTCCGCCGCGCTCAGGGCCGCGAACAGCTCGGGGTTGTTGAACCCGAACTCCTTCTTCTCACGGCCGAAGAACGTGCCGACGAAGTTGCCGGCGTCGTTGTAGTCACCGGTCCAGCCGAGCAGGTGGAGGTCCTGCTTGCCGGCCTTCTGCACGTCGTCCTTGTAGCCACCGTTCCACGGCTCGGCGTGGGCCTCGATCGTGACGCCGATCTTCTTGAGGTCCTCGGAGATCGCGGTGAAGGTGTCCGCCGGGTTCGGCATGTACGGACGGCTGACCTCGGTCGGGTAGTAGAACTTCAGCGTGAGGTTCTCGGCACCGGCCTGCTTCAGGAGGTCCTTCGCCTTGTTCTGGTCGTACGGGTACTTCGTGACGTCGTCGGTGTAGCCCGAGATGACCTTCGGGACGAACTCGGTCGCGACCTCGGACCCCTCGGCCAGCTTCGACTTCACGAACTGCTCGCGGTTGATGCCGTACGCCAGCGCCTGCCGGACGCGCACGTCCTTGAGCTTCGGGTTGTTGGCCTGGTTGATGCCCAGGTACAGCACGTTGAACGACGGGCGGATGAGCACCTGCTCGCCGTCGTTGCGCAGCAGGCCGTAGTCCGCCGGGCTCGGGTAGTCGTAGCCGTTGATGTCGCCGGCCTTGAGCGCCTGCTTGCGGGCGTTCTCGTCCGGGATCACCTTGAAGATCAGCTTGTCGAGCTTCGCGGGCGACGGGCTGGTGTCGTTGCGCACCAGGGTGATCTCACCCTTGGCCTGGTCCCAGCTCTCGAACTTGAACGGACCGGTGCCGGTCGGGAACTTGTTCGCGTACTCGCTGTAGGTGAACGAGTCGCCGCTCTGGGTGACCTGGTCCGCGTTGTGCGCCTTGAGCGCGGCCGGGCTCTCGATGGAGAACGACGGCAGCGTGAACGCCGACGGGAACGCGCCCTTGGCCTTGTTCAGGTTGAGGACCGCGGTCGTCGGGTCCTTCGCCTCGCAGCTCTTGTAGACCGGGTCGCCGCTCGCGTCGCCTTCGTTCTTGGCGAAGCCCTCGAAGACGTCGCCGTAGTAGATCATCTGGCTCTGGGCGGCGGCGCCCTTCATGTTGTACCAGCGGTCGAAGTTGTAGCAGACCGCCGTGGCGTCCATCGGGGTGCCGTCGGAGAACTTCACGCCGGACTTCAGGGTGAACGTCCAGGTCTTGCCCTCGTTGCTCTGCTCCCACTTCTCGGCGAGAGACGGCTCGAGGTCGGCGGTGCCCGGCTTGTTCTGGATCAGCGTGTCGTAGATCTGCCGCGTGATCCGGAAGGTCTCGCCCTCGTCGTTGAACGCGGGGTCGAACATCTTCGGGTTACCGGCCGCACCGAAGATCATCGTGCCTCCGGTACCACCCCCGGCGCCCTCGTCACGCTTGGATTCCGCACAGGCGGACAGCGAAACCGCGAGCGCGCCGGCGAGCCCGATCAGGGCCACGCGGCGTGTTCGGGTCAGCCGCAATTGCTGCATCTGGCACCCCTTGGGAGATGTTCGGGTTTCAAAGTCACCGTCCGGTCGGTCAGGAACTCGACGGACGGTCGGTGTGCCCGCCGACACTAGCGGGAAGTCGGCCTGGGCTTAAGTACGTGAGGTTACGATCGCGCTACGTGCGCGCCGATTTGACCGCAATGTGTCCGTAAATCACGACAGACTGTGACCATTTGGAGCCGACCACTGCGCCCGGTGCCGGATCACTAACTCAGATGGCGGTACCAACGTTAGACCGGTCGTGGTGACCCGACCGACTTGCCTTGATCGATCCGGAGTGGTCCACTCACGCAGGGTGACCGCTTCGTTCCGACGAAAGTCGGGTCCCGGCGGCCTCGGCGGTGCCGTCGACGGCGAACCAGCCGCACTCGAACCGTTGCCAGCGGGCCAGTTCGGCCCGTGCGGCCGCGCCGTCGCGCGCGACCGTCCGGGCCAGCCGTTCAGCCGCTGAGCCGCCGGAGAGCCAGCAGAGGTGCGAAAGCAGGGGTCTTACCGAAGTGCGGCCGCACGAGACGCCCTCGAGCACCAGGACGTCCGGCACAGGCACCCGGACGGGCTCCCCCAGGCGGGGTGCCCCGCCCGCCCAGTCCATCCGCCGGTAAGCGCCTTCGACGCCGTTCGCGAGGGGCCTCAAGACGCCGTCGAGCAGCCGCGGCCACCACGAAACCGGGTCGTCCCACGTCGCGAAGGCGTCGGTGCTCACCAGCTCGGCCCGGCACCCGCGCGCACGCAGCCCGGCGACGATTCGACCGGCCAGAGTGGACTTCCCGGCGCCCGACGGGCCGTCGACGGCCAGCACCCGCACCGCCCCCAGCCGGGCGGGCGCGGCGAGCAGGGCGTCGATCAGCTCGTCACTTGCTGACGCGCTCGACCTCGGGAAGCCCTTTGACGTTGTCCGGCGCGCTGGTCCGCGCCTCCAGCTCGGCGATCCGGCCCGCCAGCTCGCGCTTGGCGTCCTCGAGCTCGCAGCGCAGCAGCGCGGTCTCCTCGACCGACGTGCGCACCTCTTCCTCCAGGTGCCCGACCTCGGTGGACAGGTGCAGCGACACCAGGGCCAGCACGACGCCGGCGAGGAGGAAGACGAAGTTCGACGGCGTCTGGACGCCGGTGTGCTTGGCGAGGAAGTCGGCCGCCTGCGGCAGCACCGCGAGAACGACGACGCCGATCGAGACGACGAGCCACACGCCCGCGTACTTCTCCCGCAGCTTCCGCCGCCGCATCATCTCGAGGACGACGAACAGCACGACGCAGGCGACGATGATGCTGAGAATGCGCCAACCCTGCATTTCTGCTTCCCCTTACGCCGAGTCGGAGGAGTCGACCGCCGGGCGGCGACGCACCAGCGCCAGCAGCAGTGCGAGCCCGGCCCGGCTCAGGTAGACGGCCGACTTGAGCGGCGAGTGGCTGGGCGTGCCGCCCGCGCGTTCCCGCATGACGACCGGGATCTCCCGGATGGTCAGCTTGGCTCGGATGGCCATGACCAGGGACTCCACGGTGTCGCCGAGGTACTCCGCCGGGTAGTAGCCGGCGAACAGCTTGATCGCGCGCGGCCCCATCGCCTTGAAGCCCGACGTGACGTCGGTGAGCTTGGTCTTCGCGAGCCGCGAGAACACGAGCGACAGTGCGACCATCGCGTACTTGCGCGGCCCGCTGGCCTTGTACGAGCCCTTGCCGGCGAACCGGGAGCCGATCACGATGTCCGCGTCGTCCAGGCCGCGCAGCAGCGCGTCGAGCTCGTCCGGGTCGTGCTGGCCGTCCGCGTCCACCTGCACGACGACGTCGTACCCGCGGGCGGCGGCGTAGCGGAAGCCGGTGCGCATCGCGCCGCCGACACCCAGGTTCACCGCGAGGCGGGCCACCTCGGCCCCGGCCGCGCGCGCGAGCTTGGCGGTGTCGTCGACCGAGCCGTCGTCGACGACCAGCAAATCGCCGGTCGGCAGAGCACGTTTCACCTGGTCGATGACCGAAGCGACGCTCGCGGACTCGTTCAGCGCGGGCATCACGATGAGCACGCGGCGGCTGGTCACGGAGGTGCTGGACACGCGATCACTCTAGCCTTTCACTGCCCGTTACCGACTGCGGACCCTGGAGCGGCACCAGCGGCGACAACGCCCTGCTGGCCCTCGATCTCGTAGACGGAAGCGCCGGGGTTCTGGAACACGACCTTGAAGCCCGGGGTCGTGTCGAGGTGGCTCAGGCCGGGCCCGTTGTTCGTCTCCGACGTGACCTTGCCCTTGCCGACGAAGACGTACCGCACCTTGAGGTTGGTCAGCAGTTCACGCACGTGCGGGAACCGGTCGATGTCGTCGAGGTAGATGCCGAGGTAGCCGGCCGGGGTGTCCGGCTCGGCGCCGTAGAAGGTCCATTCGACCGGCTTGACGCCGTCGAGCGCGTACATCCAGACCGAACCGTCGGCCTTGCCGTTCATCACGTGCTCGCCGGGCGCGACGTGCGCGCCGAGCCAGTCGAACGCCTTGCGCTCGTCTTCGCTGACCGTCGGGCCACCGCTGTAGTTGATCTGCAGGCGGGCGGCGTTGCGGCCGATGTACCCGCCGCGGCTCAGGCCGCCGATCACCACGACGAGCAGCACGACGCCGACCGTGGTGAGCGTCGCCGGCGAGACGTTCGGCAGCCGGGTGGCCGCCTTCCGCCCGAACCAGCGGGCCGCGGTGTCGGTGAACTCCCCGAACGCGACCGCCCCGGCCAGCGGGACCAGCGCGCCGATCCGCCAGTGGTCGTTGTAGAAGATGCCGGTGAGCGTGTGGATGAGCGGCGTCTCCAGCGACACGGTGGCCGCGAACAGCCCGCCGAACACGACGTAGGCGGCGACCATCCACAGCATCCGGCGGTGTTTCACCAGCAGGAAGATGCCGATGAGGGCCGGCACGCCGATCCACCACTGCGGGAACGCCGCCATCGGCGAGAACGTGATCGTTTCGCCGAGCCCGCCGGTGACGGTGGCCTGCGACGCCCAGGACGCGCCCGTCACGCCACCCGCGTTGTACAGCGAGGGCAACGCGAGCGGCAGCCCGCAGAGGACGGCGAGCGCGATCGTCGCCCCGAGCGAGGCCCCGGACCGGCGCCAGTCGATCCGCTCGAACCGGAAGAGCACGGCGAGCAGGATCAGCAGGAAGTACACGACGACGACGAACGCGACGCTGGTGTGCAGGCCGATCAGCCCGGCGACGCCGATCCCGATGGCGACCGGGCCGGCGAGCCCGCGCGGCTCCAGCAGCAGCCGGCCGAGCGCGAGCATGGCCGGGATCAGCGCGACGCCGGCGACGTACGGCCAGAGCGGGCCGCGCCACAGCGAGTCGTACGGGAAGTTGGTGAACGACGCCGACACCGCCGCGGCCGCGGCGACCGCGAGCGGCGGCATCCGCCACACGTGGCACATCGCCGCGACGCCGATCGGCACGCACAGGATCACCGTGAGCGCGCCCATGTTCAGCGTCGGCATCATCGCCAGGCCGGCCTTGTCGAAGACCAGCGCGAGCAGGGCGTGGTAGGTGTCCGGGTAGAAGTAGTTCGTCTGGTCCGGCAGGTTCGCGATCGTGCCGACCGTCGACGGCCGGGCGTCGCCGTGCTCGGCGATCCAGCGCACCAGGTTGGCGTGGAACGGCGCGTCCCAGCCCTGCTGGACCTGGTTCAGGCCGCGGGCGCCGCGCAGGAACGTGACGATGCCGACGAGGCTGCCGGCCAGGACACCGGCGCCGATCAGCAGGTGGTCGCGCAGGGACCGGGCGGGGGCCGCCACGGCGGCGTCCTGCTCGGCCCAGTCCGGGTGGCGGCGCGCGGTGAAGCGCAGGACGAGGAACGAAAGCCCGAAGCCGACGGCCGAGAGGACGAGCGTCCACAGGGCGACGTCGAGCATCGACCAGCGGATGCCGAGCCCGCCGAGCACCGGCACGCCCAGGCTGACGATGCCGAACGTCAGGATCGGCGCGGCCGCGGCGAGCAGCCAGCCGCGCAGCCGGATCGCGGCCCCGAAGACGAGGCCCGGCAGCCAGAAGGCGAGCACGACCAGAAGTACGTTCATGGTTTTCCGCTGTCCAACCTCACCGGCGGTTCCCCGCCGATCCTGTCCCCGGGTCCGGCCGGGGTCACCCTACTGGGACGTCCGGAGCGGGCCGCACGTTGCCCGGACGCCGCAGAACGAACATCAACACGACCAGCAGGCCCAGCGTGGGGCCCCCGGCCAGCCCGGCGACCGCCTTGAGGATCGGGTCGCCCGGCACGAGCAGCAACGTCGCCGCGGTGGCGACCGCGACCACGGCCCAGGTGACGAGCACCTTGCTCGCCTCCTTGCGGGCCACGAGCACGGCCGTCATCAGCTGCAACGCCGTGAGCAGCACCGCACCCCACACCATCCACGCCACCCACCAGCCCTGGGCGACGAACTTCGCGCCGTAGAGCAGCGAAACCAGCCACGGCCCGATGAGCCAGCCGACCAGGGCGCCGACGACGCCGAGGACGACCGTGCCGAGCGCGCCGAGCGCGAGCAGCCGCCGCAGCCGGTGCGTGCCCTCTTCGGTGCCCGAAAGCCGGACGACCGTCGGCACCGCGAGCGCCTGCAGCGGGGAGAGCAGCAGGAGCGGCACCCGGGACACGGTGAGCGTCGCGAAGAGGACGCCGACGTCGGCGTCGGACCCGCCCGGGGCGAGCAGGCTGACCATCGCCGGGTAGCCGGTGATGACGCTGGCGGTCAGGCCCGCGCCGGCCATCAGCACGAGGATCCGGGCGGTCACCGGCCCCCAGCCGTCGCCGTCGGCGTGCGGGTCGACCAGGCCGGCGACCGGGCGGACGAACAGCAGCCAGGCGAACGAGCCGGTCGCGGCCGCGATCGCGAACGACGTCAGGCCGGTGAGGCCGGCGGCGGCGATCCCGAGCAGGACGAGCACGCGGACGGCCGCCTCGGCGACCACCAGCCCCGAGTACGGCTTGATCCGCTGCTGGCCGACGAGCAGGCCGCGGGCGGCGAACTGGCACGCGAACGAGATCGCGCCGCACAGCACGATGACGCCGAGCGCGGTGTTGCCCCCGTAAAGCCGGTCCGAAAGCACCGGCACGGCCATCGTCAGCGCCGCGACCACGGCGACGGTCACCGCGCCGACGGTCAGGGCGCGCAGCGCGGGCTTGCCCGCCTTGCCGCCGTCGAGCGCGGCCACCGCGGACTGGCGGGACAGCTCCTGCTCCAGCGGCGACAGCGCGCTGCCGAGGCCCATCAGGATGCCCCAGAAGGAGAGGTAGACCTTGCTGTTCTCCGGCCCGAGCCAGCGGGTGGCGACCAGCGTCAGTACGTAGCCGAGCGCGATGGCGACGAGCAGCGAGATGCCGATCTTCCCGGCCGAGCGCCCGGTTTCCTTCGCCAGGCTGCGCCCGTCCGCCTCATCGGACTCGTGGGTCACCGGTGAGCTCATCGTCCCCGCCGCCGGCGGGCACGCAGCGCCATGACGAGACCACGCACGGCACCGGCACCGAAGCCGGCGCCGAAGACCGGGGCCAGCTTCGCGACGGCCTTGGCCTCCGCGTTCGTCGCGCCGAAGCGCGTCACGGCCGCACCGGCCGCGGCGGACCCGGCGGCCGCGAGCAGCACGGCCGTCTTCGGGCGCTTGGCCGCGACGCCGAGGCCGAGCAGGCCGACGCCGAACGCGGCGAACAGGCCGTTGCGGGCCGGGCCCGGCGAGCCGAGGTAGGAGTCCACGAAGGTCGTCCCGCGGAAGTACGCCTGCGCGGCGAACTTCTTGAAGCTGTCGCGCCCGTGGTAGGTCGCGGAGAACTCCGGGGCCAGGAAGATGCGGTGGCGTTCGGCGATCCAGCGCAGGACGCCGGTGTCGTCACTGGCGAAGCGGACGTCGTCGAACAGCGAAACGAAAGCGTCCGAAGCCGACTCGAGAACCGCGCGCGGCGCGGAAAAGAATCCGGTGCCCTTCGGGAACAGGTCGAACTCTTCGATGCCGAAGGACATCAGGCGCGGATCCGCGCAATACCGGCGCCAGGGGATCTTCACCAGCCCGGCCATGAAACCGGCGTACGGGTTGTCCTCGGAGGCGACGTTGACGTGGCCGTTCCAGACCGTCCGCTCGGGGTGGTCGACCAGCTGGTCGCGCAGGAAGGTCAGCGCGCCGGTGTCCACCACCACACGGCTGTCCAGCAGCAGGATCTGGTTCCCGGAAGCCTTGGCGATGCCCGCCCGCCGGGCCTCGAAGCGGCCGGAGTTGGCCTGGCTGAGCACAGTGATGCCGTGGCGTTCGCGCAGGTCGTCGAGCCGCGCGGGGGTGGCGTCCGTGCTGCCGTCGTCGACGACGACGACCTCGATCGGCCAGCTGGCCTCCGTCGCGGAGGCGAGCAGCGCGCCGACACTGCGTTCGATCCAGTCCTGCTCGTTGTAGACCGGGATCACGACGCTGAGCGAGGGGAGGAGCGGGTTCGCACTCACCGGGCCGAGGCTACCCGGCGGCCCCCGCGACGGGTCGGCCAGTATCCTTACGCCACCGCACCCGACCGGAAATGGGCTCCTCTGGTGATTTCCTTCATTCTCGGCACCACCGCGGAACTGATCAAGATCGCGCCGGTCTACCACGGGATCCGCGATCGCGGGATGCGGCCGAAGATCTGGTTCACCGCGCAGCACGTCGACGAGGTCGCGGACGTCCTCGCGGACCTGGACATGCCCGCGCCGGACGTCTGGCTGGTGCCGGAGGAGAAGGCGCACAACCTCGAGTCGCCGGCCCAGGTGCCGGGCTGGGCCGCGCAGGTCATGCGCACCGCCTGGAGCCGCCGCCACGAGCTGCGCGCCGCGCTGAACGAGGACGGCCGTCCCCCGCTGGTGCTGGTGCACGGCGACACGTTCACCACGCCGTACGGCTCGCTGATCGGGAAGCGCATCCTCAAGTCCCGCGTCGGGCACGTCGAGGCGGGCGCGCGGTCGGGCAGCATCCTGTCGCCGCTGCCGGAGGAGCTGAACCGCAAGATCGCGGCGAAGATCGTCGACATGCACTTCGCGCCGAGCGCGCGTGAGGTCAACAACCTGCGGCACGCGCGCGGCGTGGTCGTCGACACCGAGGCCAACACGGCGATCGACGCGATGCGCCTGGCCATCAACCAGCCGCTGGACGTGCCGAACCTGCCGGAGAAGTTCGGTCTCGCCACGCTGCACCGCTTCGAGCTGGTCTCGCGCCCGGACAAGTACCGCGAGGCGCTGGAGATCCTGCGCGAGCAGAGCCGCAAGATGCCGATCCTGTACATGGCCGGCGCGCCGGAGCGCGAGAAGATCCGCGCGCTGGGCATCGGCAACATCTTCGACGACCAGTTCATCGTCCAGCCGAAGATGCGCTACCTGAAGTTCCTCCCGCTGGTGGCGCGCGCCGAGTACGTCGTCACCGACTCGGGTGGTCTTTCGGCGGAGTGCTACTACCTCGGCCTGCCGTGCGCGGTGCACCGCGAGCGCACGGAGACGCCGCAACACCTCGGCGAGACGGTCGTGCTGACGGAGATGCGCGGCGACAAGCTGCAGAACTTCCTCGACACGTACCAGAACCGGCGTGGCGAGTCCTGGATGGACAAGTACCACCCGTCCGAGATCATCGTGGACACGCTGGCCCAGCTCGGCTACTGCTGACGGTCTCGTTGGAGTGATCCCGGTCGCCGCCGCCGCGGCGATCGGGCAGCTTGGCCGCCATGATCCACATCGGACTGGCGGCTTTGCTGGTGGTGGTCCCGCCTCCCGTCGACCAGGCGTCGGTGCGGGACGCCGCGCTTTCGTCGGGCTTCCAAGAGGCGTACGTCGGTTCGGCGGGCCCGATCGCCCAGGCGATCCACGCGGCGTACGACATCCCGGCGTCGGTCACGGTGGCGCAGGCGATCCTGGAGTCGAACTGGGGCCGCAGCAAGCTGTCGGTGAACGAGCTGAACCACTTCGGCTTCAAGTGCGTGACGCCGACGAGCCCGGGACCCATCGCGTTGCGGTGCGCGCGATATCCGACGACGGAGTGCATTCCGTCGCCGTGTCATCCGGTGGATGCGTTTTTCCGTTCGTACGCGTCGGTTTTCGACTCGTTCCGCGATTACGGGCGGCTTTTGACGACGTCCTCGAACTACGCGGCGGCGTTGCCGGTGCGTGATGACCCGGACGCGTTCGTCCGGGCGGTGGCGCGCAAGTACGCCACCGACCCGGAGTACGCGAACAAGGTGATCAGGCTGATGGACCTCTACGACCTGAGGCGCTTCGACCGGTGAGCTGGTCGATTTCCCGGTCGTGGAAGCGGCCGGTCAGCTCCGCCAGCTTCTCGAAGAACCCGACACCGCCCACGGCGAGGGCCGCGAGCAGGTCCTCCTCGCCGGTGACGTGGCTCAGGCTCGTGTCTTCGCTGTACGCCAGCGTGAGCCGCGCCAGACCGCCGGGGATCGCCTCGAGCCGGAGTTCGCCCGGCTGGTCGGGCAGGTCGGTCGTGGCCTTGCCCGTCTCGCGGTAGCCGGCCACGAGACCGGCGATCTGTGACCACATCATGGCCACCTCGGTGTCGAGCGTGGTGCGGCCGATGACGGCGGGCTCTCCGAACGGCAGCTCGATCGAGCCTTCCACGAGGCCGGACTTCGCGGATCCGGGCAGCTCGGCGCAGTCGGCGATGTCGACGTACCGCCCCTTCCGCCCCCGCCCGATGAGCACGAGCGTCCGGATCGGCGGAACCGGACGCCCGTCAAAGGACACGGCGGCCCGAGAGCGCGCGGCCCAGGGTCAGCTCGTCCGCGAACTCCAGGTCACCGCCCATCGGCAGACCCGACGCCAGCCTCGTCACGCTCAACCCCGGGAAGTCCCGCAGCATGCGCACCAGGTACGTCGCCGTCGCTTCGCCCTCCGTGTTGGGGTCCGTCGCGATGATGATCTCGCTGATGTCCGCCTCGCCGATGCGCTTGAGCAGCTCGCGCATCCGCAGCTGCTCCGGGCCGATGCCCGACAGCGGGTCGAGCGCGCCGCCCAGGACGTGGTAGCGGCCCTTGAACTCGCGCGTGCGCTCGACCGCCAGGACGTCCTTCGGCTCCTCGACCACGCAGATGACCGTGAGGTCGCGGCGCTCGTCGCGGCAGATGCGGCACTTCTGCTGCTCGGAGACGTTGCCGCACACCTCGCAGAACTGCACGCCCTCCTTGACCTTGCCGAGGACGTCCTGCAGCCGCGAGATGTCCGCCGGGTCCGCGGCCAGCAGGTGGAACGCGATCCGCTGGGCGCTCTTCGGCCCGACCCCGGGCAGACGCCCGAGCTCGTCGATCAGGTCCTGGACGACACCTTCGTACAAGTTCGTCAGCCGCCGAAGCCGAGGGCGCCGAGGTCCGGCATGCCGCCACCGCCGCCGAGACCGCCGGCCAGCGGGCCGAGCTTCTGCTCGGTGAGCTTCTGGGCGCTCGCCGACGCGTCGCGGACCGCCGCCACGATCAGGTCGGACAGCGTCTCGACGTCGTCCGGGTCGACGACCTTCGGGTCGATCTGCAGGCTCTTGAGCTGGCTGTCACCGGAGACGGTCGCGGTGACCAGCCCGCCACCGGCCGTACCGGTGACCTCGGTGTTGGCGAGCTCCTCCTGGGCCTCGACGAGCTTCTGCTGCATCTGCTGGGCCTGCTGCATCAGCTGGGAAATGTCGAAGCCGCCGCCGGGTTGCACCATGATCGCACTCGGTCCTCTCTGCACGCCTGTGTCCTCCGCCAGGGTAGTCGCGCCACGCCGGGTGCCGGGCTGTGGCACCGTGGTCGCCGTGCGACGCGCGATTGCCCCTCTCCTGCTGGCCGGTGCCCTGCTGCTCACCGGCTGCTCCGAAGACACCCCCGCGGCTCCGGCCGCGCCGGCGCCCGCTCCCCTGACGACCCGGACCGTCACGCCCACGCCGACGACCGTGACGCCGCCCGCGTCGCCCCCGCCGTCGGTGCCGCCGCCGTCGGCCGCCGTGCCGCCGGTCGCGGCCGGGAAGGTCGTCGTGCTCGACCCCGGGCACAACGGCGGGAACGCGGCCCACCCGGCGGAGATCAACCGGCAGGTGCCCTCGGGGCGCGGGCAGCGGAAGCCGTGCAACACGACCGGCACCGCGACGAACGCCGGCTACCCCGAGCACGCGTTCACCTGGGACGTCGCCCAGCGGGTCGGGCAAGCCTTGACGGCCAAGGGAATCCGCGTCGTCTACACGCGACCGGACGACACCGGCGTCGGCCCCTGCGTCGACCGCCGGGCCGCGATCGGCAACGAAGCGAACGCCGACGCCGTCGTCTCCATCCACGCCGACGGCTCGACCGCGGCCGGCGCGAACGGCTTCCACGTCGCGTACTCGTCACCGCCGTTGAACGCGGCGCAGGGCGAGCCGTCGACGCGGCTGGCGCAGGTCGTCCGGGACACGCTGCGCTCGGGCGGGTTCAGCACGTCGAACTACATCGGCGGCAACGGCCTTTCGGCGCGCACGGACCTCGGCGGGTTGAACCTGTCGACGCGGCCGGCGGTGCTCGTCGAGTGCGGCAACATGCGCAACGCGGCGGAGGCGGCCCGGATGACCAGCGCGGAAGGGCGCCAGCAGTACGCGTCCGCCATCGCGGCGGCGATCGAGGCCTACCTGGCTTCCTGACACCGTGCCCGGAGGGTCGGCGTCAGTCCAGGGGGCGGGCGCCGAGGTGGTCCGAGATCAGCTTGCGGGCCAGCTCGTCCGGGTCCTGGTCCGGCGGCGGTGGGGGCGGCGGCGGGGCCGGGCTGGCGTCCTCGTTGTAGAGGTCCTCGTCGTCCTCGTCGGAGGGTTCCGGGGGCAGCGGGATGTCCGGCTCGGACGTGGCTACGCGGGGCCGGACCGGTGCGGCGACTGGCGCCGGCGCGGGACGAGCCGGCGCTGCAACGGGCGGCTGCGCGGGCGCGGCGGCCGGGGCCGCCGACTGCCGGGTGAACGACCGCTCCGCCGCGGGCGCGGCCTGCTGCGTGCGCGCGGCGGGCGCGGCCGGGGCGTTGCCGTGGACGCAGCGGACCTGCCAGTCGCCACCGACGACGTCCGCCAGCGCGCCGGCGATCTTGCGGGCGTTGTCCTGGTCGGACAGGCGACGGGCCAGCGGCTCGGACTTGTGGGTGAGGGTGAGGGAGTTCCCCTCGACGGTCGCGACCGTCGCCTGGGTGAGCATCGCCTCGAGGCTCCGGCCGCCGGTGAACTTGCGCAGCGCGGTCATGAGCTGCGGCCACACGTTCCGGATCGCGGCGGCGTCCAGACCCCCGGACGCGGCGGCCGGCGACGCCGCCGGAGCGGGGTCGGGAGCCGGAGCGGGCGTAGCGGCCGGAGCGGGCGTAGCGGGAGTGCCACCACCAGGAGTTCGCGGCGTCCCCCAGCCGCTTTCCGCGGACTTGGCCGCCGGAGCAGGCTCGGCGGGCTTCGCCACCGGAGCGGGCTCGGGCGTGGGGGCGGGCCGCGAAGCCGGCTCGGGCGCCGGGGCCGGCTCGGGCGCGACCGGCGCCGGATCCGCCGAAGCCGGACGCTGCGAAGGACGTGAGAACCGCTCCGACGCCGCCCGCACCGGCGGCTCCACGCCGCCCTCGGCCGGCGCGCCACCCCCGCCCGCCAGCGTCGCGCGGCGTTCGAGCCGCTCCAGGCGGGCCAGCAGCGCGTTTTCCGCCTCCGTCACCGACGGCAGCAGCATCCGCGCGCACAGCAGCTCGAGCACCAGCCGGGGCGAGGTCGCCCCGCGCATCTCCAGAAGTCCATTGTGGACGATGTCGGCGTACCGCGAGAGCGTCGCCAGTCCGATCCGCTCCGCCTGCGCGACCATCCGCGACAGCTCTTCCTCCGGCGCGGACACCAGTCCGCCGGCGGAAGACGGCACCGCGCGCAGCAGCACCAGGTCGCGCAACCGGTCGAGCAGGTCCGTGGCGAACCGGCGCGGGTCGTGCCCGGCCTCGGTGACCTTCTCGACCGTGCCGAACACCGTCGCGGCGTCCTCGGTCGAAAGCGCGTCCACCATGTCGTCGATCAGCGCGACGTCCGTGACACCCAGCAGCGCGACCGCGCGCGAGTACGAAACGCCGTCCGGGCCCGCGCCGGCGAGCAGCTGGTCGAGCACCGACTGCGTGTCCCGCGCCGAACCGCCGCCCGCCCGGATGACCAGCGGGTACACCGCGGGCTCGACCTCGACGCCCTCGGCCGCGACGTTGCTCTCCAGCAGCGTGCGCATCGCGCCCGGCGGGATCAGCCGGAACGGGTAGTGGTGCGTCCGCGAGCGGATGGTGGTCAGCACCTTGTCCGGCTCGGTGGTCGCGAAGATGAAGATGACGTGCTCGGGCGGCTCTTCCACGATCTTCAGCAGGGCGTTGAAGCCCTGCGTGGTGACCATGTGCGCCTCGTCGATGATGAACACGCGGTACCGCGACTCCGCCGGCGCGTAGAACGCCTTGTCACGCAGCTCGCGGGCGTCGTCGACGCCACCGTGGCTGGCCGCGTCGAGCTCCGTGACGTCCACGCTGCCCGACCCCTCGGGGGCGAGCGCCTTGCACGAGTTGCACTCGCCGCACGGGTCCGGCGTCGGCCCCTTCACGCAGTTCAGCGAGCGCGCCATGATGCGCGCGCTGGACGTCTTGCCGCAGCCGCGGGGGCCGGAGAAGAGGTAGGCGTGGTTGATCCGCCCGGCGGACAACGCCGTCCGGAGGGGTTCGGTCACATGCTCCTGCCCGACGACCTCGGCGAAGGTTGCCGGACGGTACTTGCGGTACAGCGCGAGAGCCACGCCGCGAGACTACCGTCAGGGTCCGACAACCTTCGCCGTGCGGTCAGGACCTCAGTGCGTTCACCTCGGCGACCAGAGCGTTCACCTTCGCGACGTGCCCGGCGGTGAAGGCGTCACGCGCCCGTGCCTTGCCCAGGTCGTTGTCGAGGTACGGCTGCAGGAACGACTCCGGGCCGTCGAGGACGCCCTGCGCGACCGCGTTGACCTCCGGGCCTTCCGACAGCGACTGCGCCACCTTGATCCGCAGGTCGTGCGTCCGCGCGACGAACCGGCCGGTGGCCAGGAACGCCCGGACGTCGGCGACCGTGCCGTCGAGCGCCTGCTGGGCCGCCGACTTCGTCGCCGGGCCACCGGCCGCCATGATCTGGTTGACCTCGACGCGGTCGTCGGTGTCACGGCCCGGGTAGTCCCCGGTGCGCAGCAGGCCGGCGACACCGGCGTACGGCCCGGCGAGCGCGTCACGAGCGGCCTGGCGCAGGCCGGCCCGGGCCGCGGGGTCGGCCGCGATCGCCGCGACGGCGGCGCGGTCATCGGTCTCCTGCGCGGCGATCAGACCGCTGCGCACGAAGGTGACGACGTCGTCGTCCGAGCCGCTCAGCGCGGTCCGGGCGGCGTTCTTGACCGCGGCACCGCCGGTGCGCAGCAGGTAGACCGACGCGCGACGGCCGTTCGGCACGGTCAGCGCCGGGTCGGCCGCGTCGGTGAGCAGCTTGTCGTTGTCGGCCTTGGCCTGCGCCGCGCGGGCGGCGGCGTCACGGGCCTGCTGCGCGGCGTCGGCGGCCGCGCCGGCCGCGACCTGGGCGTCGTGCTGGGCGGCGGCCTGCTGCGCGGCGAGCCGGTCGACGTTCGCCTTCCGCGCGTCGGCGGCGATCTGCGTGGCCCGCTCCGCGGCGAGCCTCACCACGAGCGGGCGGTGGTTGGCCGCCGCCACCTTGGCCCCGTCGAGCTGGGCCTGGACCGCGGCGACCTCGGCGTCCCCGTCCGCGGCGACCTGCCGCCAGCGGGAAAGGAAGTACCGGATGTCGTCCGGGGTGCCGTCGAGCGCCGTCTGCGCGGCCGCCTGGACCTCGGGACCGCCGGCGGCCAGCGCCTGGTTCGCCGTGATCCGCTCGTCGGTGTCCCTGGCCTGCTGCAAGCCGGTCTCGAGGAACGCCCGCACGTCGGCGGGAGTGCCGTCGAGCGCCTTCTGGGCCCGGGCGTTGACGACCGGGCCGCCGGTGCTCATCGCCTGCCCGACCGCGATCCGGTCGTCGGCGACCCGGGCCTGGGCCTGGCCGGTGGCCAAGAAGGCGCGGACGTCCTCGATGGTGCCGTCGAGCGCCTGCTGGGCGGCGCGCTTGGTGACCGGGCCGCCGGTCGTGAGTGCCTGGGTGACCAGGACCCGGTCGTCGTCGTCACGGGCCCGCTGGCGGCCCGTCGCCAGGAAGTCCTGCAGGTCGGCCGGAGTGCCGAGCAAGGCCGCTTCGGCGGCTCTGGCGACGCCGGGGCCACCGGTTTCCAGGTACCCCACGGCCTGGGCCCGGTCGGGCAGGACGTCCGCGGCCGCCGGCGTCGCGAAGACACCGGCGGCGAGAGCCGCGGCGACGATTACTGCGTTCGCACGCAAGGAAAACCCCCTCGATCGATGATCGTTCCGCTCCCTTATCGCCGGGGCGGTCGGAATGTTTCCGATAGCCTCGGATTTCGTGAGTCGCACGCGAAAGCCCGGCCCGGTGGCCGGGCGGTACCCGGTCCGGTTCGGGACGGCGGAGCTCCTCCGCGACGCCGACCGGGCCAACGCATGGCTGGTGTCGGTGGACGGGGTCGCCCAGTCGCACGTCGACCTCGACGACCCGGCCGACCTGGAGTTCGACTACATCCGGCGGTTCGCCGACGTCGTGGACCAGCTGCCGCCGGGCCCGCTGGAGGCGTTGCACATCGGCGGGGCGGCGTGCACGCTGCCGCGGTACGTGGCGGCGTCGCGCCCGGGGTCGCGGCAGCTGGTGTTCGACGCCGACGGCGAGCTGGTCGAGCTGGTCCGCGCCCAGCTGGGGCTGCGGGTGCCGGGCCTGCGCGTCCGGGTGACGGACGGCCGCGAAGGCCTCACGACGAGACGCGAGGACACGGCGGACCTGCTGGTGGTCGACGCGTTCGAGCGCGCGACCCTGGCCGGCGGCCTGGCGACCCTGGAGGCGACGCGCTCGATCGCGGCGATCCTGCGGCCCCCGGGCATCTACCTGGCCAACATCACGGACGGCGCGGGGCTCCCGTTCGCCCGCCGCTTCCTGGCGACGCTGCGCGAGGTGTTCCCCGAGGTCCTGCTACTGGCGGACCCGGCGGTGCTGAAGGGCCGCCGCTTCGGCAACCTGGTGTTCACGGCCTCGGCCTCACCGCTACCGACGGCGGAGATCGCCCGCCGAACGGCCTCGGCGGCATTCCCGACGAGGTGCGTGGAGGGCGCAGAGCTACGCAAGCTGGCAGGAAGGGCGAACCCGATCACGGACGAGGACCGCCCACCCTCCCCCCAACCCCCGGCCGACATCCTGGGGCTGTTCCAAAGAGGTCGTGAGTGAGAAACAGTGTTCTAACCCTGTTTCTCACTCACGACCAGCCACGGCAGACCTGCAAAGCCGCGAGCGAGGCACCGTGGGGGTCCGGGGGCTCGGCCCCCGGGGACAACGACGGAGTCGAGCGAAGGGCGAAGCCCGAAGCAGAGACGAAGGGGACCCCGCGCACCCGTCAGAGCCTGCTTATCCTTGCTGCCTTCCGGCCCTGGGGAGGTTCACAGGGTGGACGCCGCGCGGGGTCCGTGGATCAGTGTAGCGGGCCTGGCTCAAGCCCCCGCACCAGCCTGCGCACGGGCCTTCTTGAACGTGTTGTGCAGGACCGCCAGCAGCGCGTCCCGCACCGAAAGCTTCTGCCGCGCGTCGAACGTGATCAGCGGGACGTCCTCGCTGACCGCCAAGGCCCACCGCACGTCGTCGAGGTTGTGGCCCAGTGACCCGTCGAACATGTTCACCGCCACCACGAACGGCAGGCCCGCGTTCTCGAAGTAGTCGACCGCCGGGTAGCAGTCGTCCATGCGGCGGGTGTCCACGATCACCAGCGCGCCCAGTGCGCCGTGGACCAGGTCCTGCCACATGAAGCCGAAGCGGTCCTGGCCGGGCGTGCCGAACAGGTACAGCTTCACCTCGTCGTCGATGGTGATGCAGCCGAAGTCCAGCGCCACCGTCGTGGTGGTCTTGCGCGGGACGTGGCCGGTGCGGTCCACCGCGGCCGCCACCGACGTGATCGCGGCCTCCGTGGTCAGCGGCTTGATCTCCGAGATGGACGACACGGCCGTCGTCTTGCCCACGCCGAAGCCGCCCGCGATGACGATCTTGACCGGGGCCGGCGGGCGGGCCGCCGGTTCAGTGAATGGCTTCGAGTCCACGAATGACCCTTTCGATCATGCCGAGGTCGTGCGAGTTGGTGTTCGCCGGCCGGCGGACGACGACGTAGCCCTGCTCGGCGAGGTCGGCCACCAGCACCCGGGCGACGCCGATGTGCAGGCCGAGCACGGCGGCCACCTCGGCGACCGAAACGGTGCTCCGGCAGAGGGAGACGATCTCCTGCCGTTCGAACGTGAGCTTCGGGTGTGAAGCCGCCCCCAGGCGGGACGTCATGACCTGCGCCTCGATCTCGAGGCTCTGGTCGACCGGCTGGGCGCGCCCCGAGGTCATCAGGTACGGCCGCAGCAACGAGGTGTCCGGTTCCTCGGTCATCACGAACCTACGGTGTTCTTGAGCTCCTCGATCAGGCCCGGCGTCAGGACTTCGGTGGCGCGGTTGGCGAACATGGCCATCTCGTAGGCGATCGTGCCCAGGCCGGCCTGCTTGTTGGCCAGCACGCCCAGCGAGCAGCCGATGCTGATGGTGCAGACCAGCAGGTACCCGTGCTCCAGCTCGATGATCACCTTGTCGGGCGAGCCGAGCGGGTGGCTTTCGGAGACGCCGTGGGCGAGACCGAGCATGGCGGAGGAGATCGCGGCGAGGCGGTCGGCGTTGGATCGCTCGAGCTCCGAGGACACCGCGATCAGCAGGCCGTCGGCCGAGACCGCGATGGCGGCGATCGCGCCCGCGGTGTGCTGCGCGAAGCGGCTCACCAGCCAGTTGAAGTTCTGGGCCTCGACGCTGACGCCGGCTGCGGGGATGCTCATTTCCTGCTCTCTTCTCCTCGTTCCATCACACGACCGGCGGCCACGCCCCATGGCGGGCTGTCCGCCGTCACCACGTCCGCCTTGGCCAGGCCGGCGGCGAACGAGTCGAACGCCGCCCGCTCGGCCGCCGGGTCCCGCCGGCCGCGGTTCGCGGCGGCTCTCGGGGCCGGCCTGCCCGTGACGGTCGGCGGACGCAGGCCGGGGGCGAGCTGGGCGCCGGGGACGCGGCGGACCAGGCCGTCCCGGGCCGCCGGGGCCTCGGCGACCGGTGTCTGCCCGAAGCTGTCACTTTCGCGGAAAAGCGACACTTCCGAGGCGGCGGTTTCCCGGAGAGGTGGCGCTTCCGTCCCTCCGGCGGCCCGGGCGAAGGCGTCCTGGAACCCGTCCATCGCGGCCTTGGTCGCCTCCGGGTCGTGCCGCGGCTCGGGCGAAACCGGCGCGGTGGTGCCCGGGCTCGGCAGCTGGGCGCCGCGCACGCGCCGCTTGAGCCCGGCCCGGCTCTCCGGCTCGCGCTCGGCCGGGACGTCCGGTTCGGCGTCCGGCCACACCGGTTCCCGCTGGTCGAACCAGAGGAAGCCGTTGCGGGAACCGAGGAGCGCCGGGATCGCCGGCGCGGGCAGCTCGACCGGACGCGGCAAGTCCGAAGTGGACACAGTGGCCGCCACCGCGACGGCTTCCGCGGGACGCGCCTCGGGTACGGCCTGGGCCGGGATCGCCGGCGCGGGTTTCACGCGGACGTTCACGCGGTGGCTGAACAGCGACGGCGGGATCGTCAGCCGCGCGGTCACGCCACCGGTGGTCGGCGTCGCGAGCAGCTCGACGCCCAGGTCGTGGCGCCGCGCCAGGCGGCCGACCACGAACAGGCCGAGCACGCTGGTCGGCGCCAGCTCGAGCCGTTCGCGCTCGACGAGCCGCCGGTTCTCCTCGGCGACCTTCTGCGCGGTCATGCCGATGCCGTGGTCGACGATGCTCACCAGGCAGGAGCCGTCGGCGAGGAGCATCGTGTCGACCTCGACCATCGAACCCGGGGGCGAGAACGACGTCGCGTTCTCCAGCAGCTCGGCGAACACGAGCACCAGGTCGGCGCCGAAGGACGACGACAGCAGGATCTCCGCGACGACCCCCAGCTTGACGCGCTGGTAGTCCTCGATCTCGGCGAGCGCGGAGCGCAGCGCCGTGGACAGCTCGATCGGACCGGCGATGCGCGTCTCGTCGCGGGTGCCGGACACGACGAGCAGGTTGTCGGCGTTGCGGCGCAGGCGGGTGGAGAGGTGGTCGAGCCGGTAGAGGCTGGCCAGCAGCCGGGTGTCCTGCTCGTTGCGCTCGACCTCGTCGATCAGCGCGAGCTGGCGGCCGACGAGGTTCTGCGTGCGCTTGGCGACGTTCGCGAACATCAGGCTGGTGTTGCGCCGGGTGAGCGCCTGCCGCTCGACCAGCTCGGCCGCGGTGGTCTGGACCCGGTTGAACGCGGCCGCCAGCTCGCCGAGCTCGTCGTCCGAGACGACGTCGATCGTGGCCAGCCGCGGGACCTGCTCCTCGGCCTCTTCGGTGTCGGTGACGCGGACGAGCTCGGTGCCGGCGAGGTCGGCGACCGAGGTCGCCGCGGTGGTGAGCCGCCGCAGCGGCCGGGCGATCGAGCGGGACACCGCGACGGCCAGGAACGCGACCAGCAAGAACAGCAGGCCCGCGCCGACGCCGACCAGCCACGCCAGCCGCGTGCCGGCGGCCGCCCGGTCGTTCGCCGCGTCGGCGATCTCGCCGGTGACCCGCTCCTGGACCAGCTTCCGCTGTCCCGCTTGGCTTTCCGACGCGGTGAGGACGTCGGTGACGTACCGGCTGGTCGCGGCCGCGTCCCGCGGGTTGCCGATCTGGGCCGCGAGCTCGTCGATCCGGCGGCCCGCGTCGCTCTGCTCGACGTTGACGACCAGCGCGGACTGGTCGCGGTCGGTCTCGTCGTCGGCCTGCTGGACGAACCGGTCGGTGAAGATCGGCGCCTGCTGGGTCGCGTCGTCCAGGATGGACCGGCCGGCGTCGGGCGACACCGCCGTCACGATCAACGCCATGCCGCGCAACGAGTTCTCCTCGTTCGCGCGCAGCAACGCCTCCAGCGCGGTCAGCTCCCGCGTGCCCTCGGCGTCACTGGTGAGCTGCGGGACCAGCCGCAGTGAATCGATTACCGCGCCGATGACCGCGTGGTAGGTGCGCGCGACGCTGTCGAGCGCGACACCGCGGCGCTGCGCGTTCTGCCGCAGCTCGTCGAGCGAACCGATCCGGGTCAGCGCCGCGGAAAGCTCGTCGGGCGCGTCGGCGCCGAGCGACGACCGGACGTCCTCGACCGCCGCGCTCACCGTCTTCTGCTGCTGCAGCATCTGGTCGGCGGGCATCGACGGCGTCGCGACGTACGCGCCGGTCAGCAGCCGTTCGCGCTGCAGCTGCCAGACCAGGCCGCCGAGCTGCTGGGCGTGCCGCGCCACCGTCGCCGACTGCGTCGCGGCCACGGCGCTGTTCGCCTGCGTCAGCACGAACGGCACCGACACCAGCACCACCGCGACCAGCGGGGGCAGGAGCAGCAGGTTCAGCTTGCCGCGAATGCCGAGCCGGGACAGGATCGCCCCGCCGCCGGCCCGGTCCGCGGTCGCCTTGCCGTGCCTCATTCCCGCACCTCTCCGTCTTCCGTTCTCACCCGTCCGCGGCCACCCGGCCGACGTGGCCGCGGTGCTGCTCCCGGACGAGGTCCTCGATCCGGGCGCGCAGCGCGAGGAAGCGCGGTTCGCGCTTCACCGCCAAGTCCCGCTCGGTGGGCAGCGTCACCTCGACGTCGGCGGCGATCCGGCCCGGGTCGGAGGCGAGCACCACCACCCGGCCGCCCAGGAAGACCGCTTCCTCGACGTCGTGGGTGACCATCAGCACCGTGGTGCCGGTGTCGGCCCAGACCTGGCGGATGAGCACCTGCATGTCCTCTTTGGTCTGGACGTCCAAGGCGCCGAAGGGTTCGTCCAGCAGCAGCACGTCCGGTTCGCAGGCGAGCGCCCGCGCGATCGCGACGCGCTGCTTCTGGCCGCCGGAAAGCTGCTTCGGCAACGACTTGCGCACGGCGTGGAGCCCCGTCTCGGCGAGGTACCAGTCCACGCGCTTGGCGCGCTCGCCCGCGTCGACCGCGAGCAGCTCGAGTCCGAACGCGACGTTCTTCTCGACGCTGCGCCACGGGTACAGCGCGCCGGCCTGGAAGACGAGCCCGCGGTCCGGGCCGGGACCGGTCACCGGGACGCCGTCGAGCACGATCTCGCCCTCGGTCGGCCGGCTGAGCCCGGCGACCAGCGACAGCAGCGTCGACTTGCCCGAGCCGCTCGCGCCGACGACGCAGACGAACTCGCCGCGCCGCACCTCGAGGTCGACGCCGTCGAGCGCGCGGGTCACCGTGCCGCGCACGGTGTAGTCCTTCGCGACGTTCCGCAGCTCCAGCGTCATGCCGCCCACTTCCCGACCCGCGTGCGCAGCAGGCGCAACAGGACGTCGATGAGGAGCCCCGCGACGCCGATGACCACCAGCACCGCGAAGATCTTGTCGGTCTGCAGGAACCGCTGCGCCCGGACGATCCGGTAGCCGAGGCCCGCCGACGAGTTGATCAGCTCGGCGACGACCACGAAGTTCCACGCCGCGGCGGCGTTGACGCGGATCGCGTCGATCACGCCGGGCAGCGAGTGCGGCACGACGACCTTGCGCAGCACCTCGCCCCGGCGCGCGCCGAGGGTGTAGGAGACGTCGAGGAGCGCGCCCGGGACGCCGCGGACGACGTCGGCGGTCATCAGCGTGTTGAAGAAGACCGTCCCGAGGAACAGCATGGCGATCTTCGACGGCTCGCCGATGCCGAGCCAGATGATCAGCAGCGGGATGAACGCGCTCGCCGGCAGGTAGCGCAGCAGCCCGATCAGCGGCTCGAAGAACGCCTGCCCCGCGCTGAAGCCGCCCATCAGGATGCCGAGCGGCACCGACACCAGAATGGCGAGGCCGAAGCCTTCGAGCACCCGTTGGGTTGTCGCCCAGAGGTCGTCGAAGAGCTCACCGGTGCTCGCCATGTCGACGCCGGCCCGGACCACCGCGACCGGGGACGGCAGGAACGTCGGGTTGACGACCCCGCTGACGCTCAGCAGGACCCACGCGAGGAACGGGATCGCGAACGACAGCACCGCCAGCTTCCAGCGCGCCGACGCGGAAAGGGGCGTGCGCAGGGAAAGCAGCGCCGAGGTGGCCTTCGGCGCGGTCCGGCGCGGCAGCGGCGCCCAGGCCGGGCGGCCCCGGCCGGACTCCTGCGCTTCGGCGAGCCGCTGCTCGGCTTCCAACACCTCGGCGGCCCGCTCGTCGGCCGTGACCGCCGGGGTGGTGCGCTGGGTCGGACCCGTCACTGCGGCGCGGCCTTCACGAACTGGTCGTCGAACAACCCGTCCAGCGACGGCCGCTGCTGGGCGAGCCCGGTGCCGACGATGAAGTCGACGATCTTGTTCGCCTGGAAGTCGAGGTGCTGCGCGGTGACGCCCGGGGTGAACGCGTCGAGGTTCTGCTGGCGCGTGAAGATCGTGGTGCCGGCGTCGTAGGACCGGTAGTCCGCATCGGACACACCGCCGCGCTTGGCCATGATCCCGACGGCCGCGTCCTTGTTGTTCTTGATCCAGGTCAGGGTCTCGAACCAGGTGTTGACCAGTGCCTGGACGTCCTTCGGGTGCTCCTTGACAAGCTTCTGCGACGTGACGAGGTGGTCCGGGATGGCACCGGGGAACTCCGTCGACGTCGAGATCGCGCGGCTGCCCGGGCGCTCGAGGGCCTTCGAGGTGAACGGCGCGAACGCACCCACCGCGTCGACCTGGCCGCCGACGAACGCGGCCGCGGCGGCGTCGGTCGGCAGGTTGACCAGCTCGATGTCCTTTTCGGTCAGCTTCGCCTCCTGCAGCGCGAGCAGCAGCAGGTAGTGGTCGACCGTCCCCTGCTCGACCGCGACCTTCTTGCCCTTCAGGTCGGCGATGGCGTTGATCCCGTCCCGCGCGATGATCTTGTCGTTGCCGGTGGAGTTGTCGTTCACCAGCACGATCGACAGCTTCGCGCCGCCGGAAGCCGAGGAGAGCGTGTCGTTGAGGGTCTGGCTGTTCGCGTCGATGGCCCCGCTGGAGAGCGCGTTGATGCTGTCGGTGTAGTTGTCGAAGTACTTCAGGTCGACGTTCACGCCGTTCTTGGCGAACAGGCCCTGCTCCTGCGCCACCTGCCAGGGGAACCAGCCCGGCCAGGCGCTGAACCCGAGCGTGATCTTGTCCCCGGAGCCGGTGGCGGAGCTGTCGCCGCAGCCGGAAAGCGCGGTGACCCCGGCGAGGGTCAGCAAGGTCAGGAGCACCGTCAGCAGACGGGGGCGGGAAGTCACAGCGAAACTCCAAAAGGCGGGGAAAGTGGAGTGTTGCGGCGTCGAAAGCGCACAGTCATCGCTGCCCTCTTCCAGACGCACCTGATCGGGTCGCGGATGAGAGAAAGCGGACAAGGATCACCCACACTCAGTGATATCCGGCCCCTCAGCGCACCGGATCGGCTACCCCTTGTCCCTCACCCGGCGGGCAGCCTAGCGAGTGGCACAAGATCACCACAATGCCCGGAGGATGCGGCCGAACGAGTGATCCGCGCCGGGGCCAACCAGCGTCATCGACGCTTTCGACACCCCTTGCCGACCGGCTTTCTGTCGGCCGCCCGGCCAAGATCGTGGCCGAGCGGCCGTGCAGCCGCACGGGCTGTAGTCCCTAGTCGTTACCGCGCGCCTTGATCATCACCGAGCGCTACCCGAGTCCGGCGAACAATCGTTCGGATTGTGTCGTTCACCGAGGCGGGAATCGAACAGGTGTGCGCCCTCGCCGATATCGCACGAAGCCGGGATCCGGGAATGATTCCTCGACTGTTAACACGCCTGAAACAATCGGACGAATTTCGATCACGCGACAGATTTCGTGAGGTCGTAAATCGTCGTGCCGCCGACGGTCTCCGGCGTGAAGTTCTGCTCGACCCAGGCCTGGATCTCACCCGAGGTGCCGCGGCCGCCACCGAAGCCGCCGCGACCGCCGGCGACGAAGTAGCGGATGTCGCCGGCGGCGACGTACTCCTGGAACCGCGCGAGCGTCGGCGCGGGGTCGCTGCCGCTGAAGCCGCCGATCGCGAGCACCGGCCGTCCGCTCGCCAGCGCCAGCCCGGCCGACTGCATCGCACCGCTCTGCGCCGCGGCCCACTTCGTCGTGGTGTTCTTCAGCAGGTCGATCACCGCGGTGTCGGTCCGGCCTTCGCCGAAGCCGCCCCGCGCGCCGAACCCGCGTCCACTCGCGACCGCCGGTCCGGACGACGGAGTGCCGCCGGAGTGCGCGGTCGCCGCCGTGGCCAGGGTGAACGACGCCGTCCCGAGCAGCGCGCCGCAGAGGCCGAGCGCGGCCACGACCGGGCCGAAGCGCCGGACCCGGTCGGCGCCGAAGAGCAGCGCCAGCACCCCGGCCGCGCCGAGCACGAGCAGCGCGTAGCGGATCCACGGCTGCCAGTCCGGCGTACGCGCGAGAAGCACGAAGCCCCAGACCGCGGTGACCGCGAGCAACACGGCCAGCACCGCGCGGGCCGCGAAGTTCGACCGGCCGCGCCACAGCTCGCGCGCGGAGATCCCCAGCGTGGCCGCGATCCCCGGGGCCAGCGCGACCGTGTAGTACGGGTGGATGATGCCGCTCATGTAGCTGAACACGAGCGTCGTGACGACCAGCCAGCCGCCCCACAGCAGCAGTGCCGCACGGGTCCGGTCGGTGCGGGGCGCGCGCCGGGTGAACCACAGCCCGGCGACCAGGCCGAGGACCGCGGCGGGCAGCAGCCACGAGGCTTCCCCGCCGAACTCGCCGCCGAACAACCGCGTCAGGCCGGTTTCGCCGCCGAAGCCGCCGCCGAAACCACCCCCGGCGCCACCCGGCGGCGCCCCGCTGCCACCCCGGCCCTCACCGAAGATCCGGCCGAGGCCGTTGTAGCCGAACGCCAGCTCCAGCACGGTGTTGTCGGTCGAGCCGCTGATGTAGGGCCGGTCCGCCACCGGCCAGAGCGCGACGACCACGATCCACCAGCCCGCGGAGACGAGCACCGCCCCGGCCGCGGCGAACAGCTGGCCGATCCGGCGGCCGGGCGACGTCGGCGCCGCGACGGCGTACGCCAGCACGAACGCGGGCAGGACGAGGAAGGCCTGCAGCATCTTGTCGAGGAAGCCGAACCCGACGGCGACCCCGGCGAGCAGCAGCCACTTCGTGCCGGCGTGTTCCAGCGCGCGCACGACGCAGTAGGCGCCGGCGACGAGCAGCAGCACGAGGAAGGCATCGGGGTTGTCGTACCGGAACATGAGCGCGGCGACCGGCGTCAGCGCGAGCCCGGCTCCGGCGAGCAGGCCGGCGCCCGGGCCGGACAGCCGTCGCACGGCGAGGTAGAGCAGGCCGACCGAGGCGACGCCGGCGAGCGCGTTCGGCACGAGCAGGCTCCAGCTGGAAAAGCCGAAGAGCCGCCCGGACAACCCCATGACCCACAGCGAGAAGGGCGGCTTGTCGACGGTGACGACGTTGCCCGGGTCGAGCGAGCCGAAGAACAGCGCCTTCCAGCTCCACGTGCCGGCCTGGGCGGCCATCGCGTAGAAGTCGTTGGCCCAGCCGGTCTTCGCCAGGTCCCAGAGGTAGAGCAGGCCGGTACCGAGCAGCAGAGCGGTCACGGACGGTCTGATCCACCGCGGTTTCCGGGCGGCTTCGGGAGCGGGCTGGGCGTGCTCGGGCGCCGACAGCGTGGTCGTCATGGTCCCGACCGTCTCGTCGCCGCATGTGGTGAACTTGTGCCGAAGCTGTGCGCGCGCTGTGCATCCGGCCCGTTCGGGTGACCGGCCTAGGGAGCGGGTGCCTCCGCGAAGGTCATCTCGAACTCCGTCCGTCCCGGACGGCTCTGCACCCTGACCCGGCCGCCGTGCGCCCCGACCACCGCGGCCACGATCGCCAGCCCCAGCCCGGTGCTCCCCGCCGCCCGTGAGCGCGAGTTGTCACCACGGGCGAAACGCTCGAACACGTCCGGGAGGATGTCCGGCGGGATGCCCGGGCCGTCGTCCACCACGCGGAGCCGGACCGCTCCGTCCGATGTGGACAGTGTCGTCGTCACCGTCGTGCCCGCCGGGGTGTGCGTGCGCGCGTTGGCCAGGACGTTGATCACCACCTGGTGCAGCTGGCCGGCGTCGCCGAGGACGCCGATCGGCTCGCCGGGCACCTCCATCAGCCACTTGTGGCCCGGGCCCGCGACGTGCGCGTCCGCGACCGCGTCGGCCACCAGCCGGCACAGGTCCACCCACTCGGGCACCACCGGACGGCCGGAGTCGAGGCGCGCGAGCAGCAGCAGGTCCTCCACCAGCGTCGTCATCCGGCGCGACTCGGACTCGACGCGGCTCATCGCGAACGCGACGTCCGGCGGCACCTGCTCGCCGCCGCGGCGGGTCAGCTCGGCGTACCCGCGGATCGCCGCCAGCGGCGTGCGCAGCTCGTGGCTCGCGTCCGCGACGAACTGGCGGACGCGGTTCTCGCTCGCGTGCCGCGCGGTCAGCGCGTTCGCGACGTGCTGGAGCATCCGGTTCAGCGCCGAGCCGACCTTGCCGACCTCGGTGTTCGGGTCGGTGTCGGCCTCCGGGACCCGTTCCGACAGCGCGACCTCGCCGCGGTCCAGCGGCAGCTCGGAGACGCGCGTCGCGGTCGCGGCCAACCGGTCGAGGGGTTTCATGGTGCGCCGGATCGTCGCCGCGCCGACCGCCCCGGCCACCAGGATCCCGGCGAGCGCGACGCCACCGAGGATGAACCCGAGCTGCCACAACGTCTCGTTCACGTCTTTGAGGGGCAGGCCGATGACCGTCTTCTCGCCGCTGGGCGCCACGGTCGAAACCACGCGGTACTCACCGAGGTTGCCGCCGAGGTCGACGCTGTGCTGCTTCCCGTCGGTCGGCACCGCCAGCAGCGCCAGCACCTGGCTCTCCGGGAGGCCGCGGAACGGCGGCTTGCGCTTCGACGGCACGCCGACGCTGGAGTCGAGCACGCTGCCCTGGGCGAACCGGCCCTTCTGGACCACGGCGAGCGTGCCGTCGCCCTGGCCCAGCGCCCGGAGCGGGTCCGGCGGCGGCGCGGCGTCGGGGTACTGCCACGGCGGCCGTTCCGCGCCGCGGAACGCGCGGTCGCTCGCCGCGGCGAGCCGCTTGTCCTGCTGGCCGACGAGGAACTCGCTCAGCGCGAACTCCGTCACCACGCCGACGACGAGGCAGACGAGCGCGAGCAACGCGGCCAGCTGGACGATCAGCCGCCGCCGCAACGACCACGGCCGCTGCGCCCGGAACCGCCGCCGCTCAGCCCGCTGGCTTGAGGACATACCCGGCGCCCCGCATGGTGTGGATCATCGGCTCGCGGTCGGCGTCGATCTTCTTGCGCAGGTAGGAGATGTAGAGCTCGACGATGTTGGCCTGACCGCCGAAGTCGTAGCTCCACACGCGATCCAGGATCTGGGCCTTCGACAGCACGCGCTTGGGGTTGCGCATGAGGTAGCGCAGCAGCTCGAACTCGGTCGCGGTCAACGGAACGAGGTCACCGCCGCGGTGCACCTCGCGGCTGTCCTCGTCGAGGGTGAGGTCGCCGACGACGAGCGTCGACCCGCTCGCGCCGGTCACCCCGCCGGCCCGGCGCAGCAGCGCGCGCAGGCGCAGCGCGACCTCTTCTAGGCTGAAGGGCTTGGTGACGTAGTCGTCGCCGCCGGCGGTGAGCCCGGCGATGCGGTCCTCGACCGCGTCCTTCGCCGTCAGGAAGAGCACCGGCAGGTGCGGCGCCTCGGAACGCATGCGGCGCAGCACTTCGAGGCCGCTGAAGTCGGGGAGCATGACGTCGAGCACGACGGCGTCGGGCCGGAAGTCGCGCGCGATCCGGACGGCTTCCGTGCCGTCGCCCGCGCTGCGCACCTCCCAGCCCTCCATGCGCAGGGCCATCGACACGAGCTCGGCCAGCGTCGCCTCGTCGTCGACGACGAGGACCCGTACCGGGCTCCCGTCGGCGCGGCGCAGGTCGGCCTTGCCGGGGCCGGGTGACGTGGCGTTCATAGCGGTCATAGTGCCATCTTCCCGGCGGCTCATCAGTGCTCACTGTGCCCGTGCTGTGCGTTTCCTGTGAGAGTCCTTCGTCCGGGTAAGGGAGCCACAGCGCGTGCTGACGCCTCGCACAGCTCAAACACAGCCTCGGCGGTGAGGCTGGCCTGGACCAGTGTGGGTACGACCGGAGGACACGATGACGACCGAGCCGACGCCGAACACGCCACCGCAGGGTGAACCGGCCCCCGCCAACTGGGGCGACCCGGCCCCGGCCGCGCCCAAGAAGGGCTGGTCCGGCAAGAAGACGGCGATCGCGGCCGGCATCGCGGTGGTGATCGCGGCCGGCGGCGGCGCGGCCATCTGGGCGGGCACCAGCAGCGCGGACAACGCGGCCCAGCAGGGCCCGGGCGGCTTCGGCGGCCGAGGACCCGGCCAGTTCCCCGGCCAGGGCGGCCCGGGAGGCGGCTTCGGCAACGGGTTCGGCGGCGGAATGGCGGCCCTGCGCGAGGCGCTCCACGGCGACTTCGTGGTGTCGAACGGCAACGGCGGCTACACGACGGAGCGTCTCCAGACGGGCGACGTGACGGAACTGAGCGCGACCTCGGTGACCCTGACGAGCAAGGACGGCTACAAGCAGACGTACACGCTCGACGGATCGACCCAGAAGACCGGCGACGTGAAGCAGGGCGACCAGAACGTGACGGTGGTGGCCAAGGTGGACGGCCAAACGGCCACGGCGACCTCACTGGGCCAGGCACTCCAGGGCCAGCGTCCGGGCGGCGGCCAGCGCCGGGGCGGCGACTACTCGGCCCGCCCGACGACCTGAGGCCCGGGCCACGCGAGCGGGTGGAACGTCATGAACGAGTCGTCATGACGTCCGGGCCACGCGAGCGGGTCACGAGCCGGGGTGTCCTCGCCGGGCGACCCACCCGGCCACTGACCCTCCTGTCAGGGAGCGTCCCGGTGCCGCGGCCCCCTCCCGCCGCATCGGGGCGTTCCCGCCCACCGCTCCCGCTGACTAGGGCAGAGTTGCGGGTGTGTACGACATCAGCGGATCCCTGCGGCGCCAGTCGCTGCTGGTCGCGCTGGTCTGTGTCGTCTGCGATGCCGCCCTCTTCGGCCTTCGTGGCCCGCTCGGCGGGAGCGGCGCCGACTGGCGGGCGTGGGTCGTCCTGCTCGGCGGGGTCGCCGTCAACGCCGCCCTCGCCGGCCCCGCCCGGTACTCCGGCTGGGTCGCCCTCGCGCACGCTCTCCTCTTCGCCGGCTCGCCGCTTCTTCTCTGCACCTGCCAGGGGTACGTCGTCGGGAACAACGCCGGCATCCTGATCGCCGGCTACCGGGCCGGCGCCTGGCTGCGCCCGAAACCCGCCGTCCTCGCGCTGCTCGCCCTGCTCGCCGGCGTCGTCGCCGGGTGCATCGAAGGCGGTGGCCGCACCGCGGCCGACTGGCGGCTGACCGCCATCAGCGTCAGCGTCAGCGGCCTCCTCCCGTGGCTGGTCGGCCGGTACACGACCGCCCGGCGCGCCTACATCGCCGACCTCGAGCGCGAGACCGACGAACGGCGGCAGCACGAAGAAGAAGCCGTGAAGCGAGCCGTCCTCGAGGAGCGCACGACCATCGCGCGCGACCTCCACGACGTCATTTCCCACCACGTCAGCGCCATCGGCGTGCACGCCGGCGCCGCCCGCCTCGGGCTCCCGGACGGCGCCGAGACCGTGCGCAAGTCGCTCGGCGCCGTCGAGTCCGCCAGCCGCTCGGCGATGGCCGACCTGCGCCGCCTGCTCGACCTCCTGCACGCCGAAACCCACGCCGAGCAGCCCGGCCTGGACAACCTCGACGAGCTGGTCGAGACCGTCCGCGCGGCCGGCCTGCCGACCCGGCTGACCCTGCGCGGCGAGCCCCGCGAGCTCCCCGGGTCGCTCGACGTCGCCCTCTACCGCATCGCCCAGGAAGCCCTGACCAACGCGCTGCGCCACGGCGAAGGCCCGGTCGAAGTCGAACTGAACCACGGCCGCACCGAGGTCGTGCTCACGGTGACCAACGGACTCCGCGCGGACCGCCCCACCGAGAACGGGCACGCGCACCGCGGCCTGGCGGGGATCCGCCAGCGCGTCACCCTGTTCGGCGGCCAGGTCTCCTACGGCGAGACCGGCGAGCACTGGCAGCTGCGCACGACCTTCCCGGTGGAGAGCACATGATCCGCGTCCTGCTGGCCGACGACCACGCGATGTTCCGCTCGGGGATGCGCGCGCTGCTCGACACCCAGCCCGACTTCACCTGCGTCGGCGAAGCGTCCGACGGCCGCGAAGCCGTCGCCGAGACCGCGCGCCTGCGCCCCGACGTCGCGGTCCTCGATGTCCGGATGCCCCGCCTCGACGGCCTCGCCGCGACCGAGGCGATCCTCGCCGCGCCGGGCAACGACACCCGCGTCCTCGTGCTCACGACCTACGACGCCGACGAGTACGTCTACCGCGCGCTGCGGGCCGGAGCGAGCGGGTTCCTGCTGAAGAGCCTGGCGCCGGAAGAGCTGGTCGCGGCGATCCGGGTGGCCGCGCGCGGCGACGCGCTGATCGACCCGTCGGTGACGCGGCGGCTGGTCGCGAAGTTCGCGTCGGTGCTCGAACCCGCGGCCGCCGAACCGCCCGAGCTGGCCCGGCTCACCTCCCGCGAACGCGAGGTCCTGCTGCTCATCGCCAACGCCTGCAGCAACGCCGAGATCGCGCGGCAGCTGCACGTCGGCGAGGAGACGGTCAAGACGCACGTGTCGCGCGTGCTGAGCAAGCTCGGCCTGCCCGACCGCGTGCACGCCGTCGTGTACGCCTACCGGCACGAACTCGTCCCGGGCGACCGTCCTGCCTAGACTGGCCGCATGAGGCGCTGGATCACCTTCGCGGTCGGGGTCGTGCTCGTGCTGGTCGGCGCCGTCTGGGTGCTGCAGGGCATCGGCGTGATCACCGGCAGCTTCATGACCGGGCAGAAGCTGTGGTTCCTGATCGGGCTCGTCGCGTTCCTGGTCGGCGTCGTGCTGATGGCGGCGAACCTGACCAAGCGGCGCAAACCTACTTCGTGAAGATCTCGAAGATCGGGTAGCCGGGCGCGATCTCGCGCAGCTTCTCGTCCGACGCCTTGGCGTCGACACCGTCGAAGAACACGCCGACCTCGAACTTCCAGCGCTTCAGGTAGGCGCGGAGGATGCCCGGCTTCTCGTCGTCGGCCAGCTCGCGGAACGTGAACCCCTCGACGCGCTTTCCGACGCGAAGCGTGCCTTCGCCGGCGAAACGCAGGTTGCGCACCCACTGCGTCTCGCCACGCGGGGCGACGAGGTAGCGGACGCCGTCGACGGTCAGCAGGTTGACCGGCACCGACCGCGGCTCCCCGCTCTTGCGGCCGACCACCGTCAGCACCCGGCTGCCCCAGACGCTGAAGCCCATCCGGGTCAGCCTCGCGACCAGCTCGTTGAAGGTGTTGGTCGACTTCTTCGGCTCGATGTAGCGGGCGGCGGTCATGGTGTCCTCCGGAGATTTGGGAGAGCAGTGCTCTCGGTTAAGAGCAGTGAACACCCGAGCACCGCACTGTGTCAAGAGCACTGCACATGGTCAAGAGCACTGCTCTCTATTTTGTGCGCCGCTCTCGTCGTGGCACACTGATCCCCATGACCGCGACCCGGACCGCGCGCGAACGTGCCCGCGCCGAACTCACCCAGGAGATCAAGGACGAGGCCCGCCGCCAGCTCGCCGACGTCGGCGCGCACGGGCTGTCGCTGCGCGCGGTGGCCCGGGAGCTGGGCATGGTGTCGTCCGCGCTGTACCGGTACTTCCCCAGCCGGGACCGGTTGCTGACCGACCTGATCGTCGACGCCTACAACGCGATCGGCGAGGCGGCCGAGCAGGCCGACCCCGGCAAGGGCGCCCCCCGCGACCGGTGGCTCGCGATCTGGCACGCGACGCGCGACTGGGCCCGCGCGCACCCGCACGAGTACGCGCTGATCTACGGCTCACCGATCCCCGGCTACCAGGCCCCGCAGGACACCGTCGCCCCCGCCGGCCGGGTCGCGCTCGCCCTGGTCAAGGTCCTCACGCACACCGAGCTGCGGGCGATCGACGGCGAGGTCGCGCCAGAGCTGCGTGCCCAGGCCGAGACACTCACGAAGATCCTCGGGATCGTCGCCGGGCCCGAAACCGTGACCCGGCTGATCATGGCGTGGACCCAGCTGTTCGGGGCGATCAACTTCGACCTGTTCGGCCAGTACGTCGGCAGCGTCGACCCGGCCGACGCGTTCTTCACGCACTCGGCGACGCGCATGGCGGAGTTCGTCGGCATCTAGGGGCGAAGCAGGAGGCGGACGGCTTCGGCGAGCGCGTCCGGCCCGGCTTCCGGGTTCAGGTGTCCGTGCAGCAGCAAGCCGTCCTCCAGCGCGCGGACGACCAGCGCCAGGAACGCCGGGCTCGCGGGTGGCGCCACCCCTCGCGCGGCGAAGTCCGCCCGCAGCCGGGTTTCGACGACCGCGCGAGCGGACCGTTCGCGCGCGTCGAAGTGCGGGCGGACGGCCGGGTCCCGGACCGCGTGCAGCACCAGCTCGGACCGCAGCACACCGGGCACCGAACGCTCCAGCAACGCGACGACCAGCTCGTGCTTGTCCTCGAAATTGCCGTAGAACGCCCCGCGCGTGTACCCGGCGCGGTCGGCGATCTGCTCGACCGAGGTGCCGTTGACGCCGCGTTCGGCGAACAGCTCGGCGGCCGCCGCGAGCAGCCGGTCCTTCGTCCGTTCGCGGCTTTCCGCCCGTGTCAGCCGGTTCCCCGTCACGGCCGAGACGGTACCGTCGGCCCGACGACATCGGCGGGAAGGCGGGCACGACGTGACGGGGTGGGCCGGGAAGGTCGGCAGGATCCGGGTGATCGGGACCGGGGTGATGGGCCGCGGGATCGTCCAGCTCGCCGCGACGGCGGGGATGACCGTCGAGCTCGCCGACGTCCGGCGCGAGGCCGTCGACGAGGCGATCGAGTACGTCGGCGCCATGGCGGACAAGCTGGCCGCGAAGGGCAAGCTCGATGACCCGGGGGCGGTCAAGGGCCGGCTGGTCGCGGTGGACGCGCCCGACGCGCCCGCGGACGGCGTCGACCTCGTCGTCGAAGCCGTCCGGGAGGACGTCGGCACGAAGCGGGCCCTGTTCGCCGGCCTCGAGCGCGTCTGTCCACAGGAGACGATCTTCGCGACGAACACCAGCTCGCTGTCGGTCACCGAGATCGCCGCCGAGCTGGCCGACCCCGGCAGGCTGATCGGCCTGCACTTCTTCAACCCGGTGCCGCTGATGCGCCTGGTCGAGGTCGTCCCGGGCACGCGCACGCACGACTGGCTGCCCGCCGAAGCCCTCGAACTGGTCAAGAGCTGGGGCCACGAGCCGGTGCTGGCGAAGGACGCGCCGGGCTTCCTGGTCAACCACGCCGGGCGCGGCCTGAACACCGAGGCGCTGCAGATCCTCACCGAGGCGCTGGCCGAGCCCGCCGACGTCGACCGCGTCGCGCGGGACGTGCTCGGCCTGAAGCTCGGACCGTTCGAGCTGCTCGACCTGACCGGCCTCGACGTGTCCCACGCCGTGCTGGAGAGCATCTGGAGCGGCTTCCACGGCGAACCGCGGCTGCGGCCGTCGTGGCTGACGCGGCCGCGGGTCGCTGCCGGTTTGTTCGGGCGCAAGAACGGTTCCGGCTTCTACTCCTATGCCGACGGGAAGCAGCAGGTCGCCGAGGAGCCGGTGGCGCCGCCGAAGCCGTCGGGCCCGGTGTTCGTGGCGGACGAGCACCTGGGCCGCGTGCTGTCGGCGGCCGGCGTGCAGGTGGTCCCGGACGCGTACCCGGACGCGGTCCTGCTCGTCCCGCTCTACGGTGAGTCCACAGTGGACGCGGCCACCCGCGCCGGGCTGCCGCTGGACCGCGTCGCCGGCGTGGATCCCCTGGGCGGCTACGAGCGGCGCCTGACGATGTCCGTCCACCCGGGACTCGACCCGGTGGCGGGCCGCGCGGCCTGGGGCGCGCTGGCGGCGACGGGCCACCCGGTGACGGTCGTCCGCGACGGCCCGGCCCCGATCGCCCAGCGCCTCCTGGCGTCGATCGTCAACACGGCGTGCTTCATCGCGGGCCAGAACCTGGCGTCCCCGGACGACATCGACACCGCGGTCCGGCTGGGACTGGGGTACCCGCGCGGCCCGCTGGCCTGGGGAGACCTGGTGGGCGGCGACGTCGTGCTGCGGATCCTGCGCGGCCTGGCCACGTCCACCGGGGATCCGCGGTACCGCCCGAGCCCGTGGCTGACCGAGCGGGTGACGCTCGGGTTGCCGCTGACGTCGACCGGGACGACACCGGCGGACCTGCGCTCCTGAACAGAGAAGCGGGCCGCCTCCGGAATCCCCGGAGACGGCCCGCGCCCGCTTTCACTTCCTGACGATCACGGTCACCAGGGGCGGTCGACCGCACCCGTCTGCGGCGTGTAGGTGATGTAGCCGCCCTGGAAGTCGCTGCGGTACGTCCCGTATTCGTCCGTCGTCGGGTAGTGCAGGTAGGACCGCTCCCACCCGAGGGCCGCCCAGCGCTTGCGGATCTCGCCCTTGATCACGTGCGCGCCCGTCGCGTTCGTGAAGTAGATCGAGTGGCCGAGGCTGAAGTGGTTGAACCGGCCGATGCCGTCCGGCGTCCCGTCCTCGTCGTTCGTCGGGTAGCCGAGACCGCGCTCGTACCCGTACGCGGCCCACTTCTTCCGGATCTCGCCGTAGATCGCGTGCGCGCCCGTCTGGGGCGTGTAGTAGATCGAACCGACGTTGTTGCCCTTGAGGAAGTGGTTGAACCGGCCGATGCCGTCCGGCGTGCCGTCCTCGTCGTTGGTCGGGTAACCGAGGATCTGCCCGAGGCCGAGCGCCACCCACTTCTTCCGGATCTCACCGTAGATCGTGTGCGCACCCGTCGCGGCCGTGTAGTAGATCGACCCGACGTTGCCGCCGTTGACGAAGTCGTTGAACTGCGCACCGTCCGCGTTGGTCGCGGTGTCGGTCGTCGGCGGCCCGAGCTTGGTGAGCCCGCCGACGGCGAGGTACTTGTCCAGCACCGGACCGGCGAGCAGGTACTTCGTCCCGCCCACGGCACTCCAGTACAGGCGCCCGTTGGCGTAGGCCCGGTAGTGGACCACGCCGTCGGTGACCTCGGCCGCCGTCGGCGCGCCGAGCTTCGCCTGCAACGCCGGGTCGGCGTTGTAGCGCTGGTCGATCGGGGTCGCGTAGTTCGCCGTCAGCGTCAGGTCGCTCGTGCCGACCGTGACGACCCACGTCGTGTCCGTCGGACCGCCCTGCCAGCCGGTGAACTTCGAGACGCCGTCGGTGCCCAGCGGCGAGGCCTCGACGTCGAAGCTGGCGCCCTCGGTCACCAGTGACGTGCTGACACCGCCCTCGACCGGGATGCTCAGCGCCGCGGGCTGCGTGCTCAGCAGGGTGATCCGGTGCTGGCGCGGCATCGCCGTGTACGTCTTGGACGCCGTGACGCCCGCGCTGTCGGTCACCGTCGCGGTGAACTCCATGCGGGAGTCTGGGTGCTCGGTGAACGGCTGCGCGAAGCTCGCCCCGGTGCCGCCGGCGCCGGGGTGCGAGTGGCAGGTCGCCTCGCTCGGGCAGTGCCGGACCGCGGTGGTCCACGTGATCGGCAGCGTGCCGTCCTCGGTGTCGGTCGCCGTGGCGCTCAGGCCGACCTGCTGGTTGACCGCGAACGTCGCGGTGTCGCCCGGCGTGGTCAGCGTGAGCTGCGGGGTGTGGTTGCCGGGCGCGACCTTGATGTCGGTCGTGCCGGTGAGCCCCAGCGGGTCCCGGACCGTCAGCTTCGCGGTGAACGACTCGGTGCCGGCCGCGTACTGGTGGCTCGTGGTGGGCCCGGCGTCGGCGGCGGCGGTCCCGTCACCGAAGTCCCAGTCGTACTTCAGCAGGTCGTTGTCGTAGTCGACCGACGTCGAGCCGTCGAAGGACACCGTGCGGGTGTCCGGGTCGGTGGTCGTCGTGGCCTTGGCGACCGGCGCGGTGTTGCCCGCCGAGTAGCTCAGCCGGCGCAGGTTGCCGCTGAGGATGTCGGCGTAGACGATGTCGCCGTTCGGCGCCGCCGCGAACTTGACCGGGCCGCCGATGCCGGTGAAGACCGGCGGGTTCTCCGGGGCCTGCGTGAGCTTGCCCTGGTCGTCGTAGCGCAGCGTCCAGATCTTGTTGGTGACGTAGTCGCCGAAGAAGTACGAGCCGCGGTAGGCCGCTGGGTAGCTGGATCCGTTGTAGACGATCCCGCCGGTGACGCTGTTGCCCTGCATGGGGCCGTTGCCGTGCTGGTACTCGAAGACCGGGGCCTGGTTCGCCACGCCGGCGCAGCCCGCGAGCGCGCTGTAGCCCGGCGTCGGGTGGTTGCCCTCCCAGCAGGGCCAGCCCTGGTTGGAACCGCGCTGGACGACGTCGACCTCTTCCCACGTGTTCCAGCCGACGTCACCCGCGACCGGCAGGCCGGAGTTCGAGTCGATCGTCATCCGGAACGGGTTGCGGAACCCGCGCGCGAAGACCTTGCTGGCGGTCGACGCCGGGTTGGCGGCGTCGTAGTACGGGTTGCCCGGCACGCCCTTGCCGTCGGCGGCCAAGTGGAAGATCTTGCCGTACGGCTGGTTGATGTCCTGCGCGCGCAGCGCGCCCGGGTCCACCTTCGTGAAGTCGCCGTTGTCCCCGATCGACAGCCACAGCGTCCCGTCGGCGGCGGGGATGACGCCGTTGATGGCGTGGACTTCGGAGATGCCCGGCACCTCGAACAGCGTCTGCTCACCGCTCAGCGACGCGGGCGCGCCGGCCGCGTCCAGGCCCACGGTGAACTTCGAAAGCCGGAAGACGAAGCCGCCGGTGACGTTCAGCGAGCGCGTGAGGTAAATCGAGTGCGACGTCGCGTAATCCGGTGCGACGGCCAGCCCGACCAGCCCGATGTCGCTGATCTCGCGGGTCGGCAGCGTCGCGATCGTCCGCGGTGTTCCGCTCGCCGGTACCCACTGGACGCGCCCGTCCTTCGCCGTGGCGAGCGCGGACTGGTCCGGCAGGAACGCGAAGTCGGTGAGCTGGTACTGCCCCGTTCCGGTGTTGGTGTCCTGTAGGACGAACCCCGGTGGGAGCGTGGTCGCCGCTGCCGCCACCCCCGTGGTCACGACGGGCAGCAGCGCCCCTGTCAGCACCGTCGCCACGAAGGCGTGACGTAGTGCTCTGAGCTTTCCCAAGGCCATTTGGCCCCCCTTCCCAAGCGATCACTTATCGCCTGAGCAGGGGGGCCAGTTGCACTCTGATGAGTGAATTTATCTGTTTGTAACCTACTGTCCGTGTTGGCCAGTGAGTGATTACGGGACAACCTGCACGACGTCACCCACGTGCAAAGTGTTGAAGAACTTCAGGGACGCGCCCGCCGACAGGTGGATGCAGCCGTGCGAATACACCGAAAGGCTGCCGGTGTGGAAGGCGTCGCCCGGGTAGAAGAACACCGAATTCGGCATCGGCGCGTTGTCGAACTCCTTCGACAGGTGCACCTTCTCCTTCGACAGCACGTGGAACGTGCCGGTCGGCGTCGCGTAGCCCTTGCGGCCCGGCAGCATCGGCACCGGCCCGTAGACGACCTTGCCGCCCTGCAGGATCCACGCCTTGTGCGCGGAGATGTCGACGCAGGCGGCGGTGCCCGACGCGGCGGCCGCGGCGGCGCACGGCACGCCCGGGTCACTCGCCGGGGCGGCCGGCTTGGGCTTGGGCTTCGGCTTGGCCGTGGTGCTGGTCGGCGCCGGCTTCGTGGTCGACGGCGCCGGAGCGGGCTTCGCGCTGGTCGTCGTGGTGGGGGCCGCGGTGGTGCTCGACGTGGTCGGCGCCCCGCCCCCGGCACCGGCGGCGACGGCCCCGCCGCCCGCGTTCGGACCGCTCGGCGCCGTCCCACCCCCGGAACAGGCGGCCAGCACGAACGCGGTGGCCAGCGCGGCCGCTCCCGCCAGAAGCCTCTTCACGATCCGTTACCCCCATACTCGATCATCGCTTGTGGACACCCGTAAAGACGGCGGTCACCCGTCCGAGGTTCGTCCGCAAAGGTCACGATTTGGGTAGCCCGGACGGGTGGCGCCTCCACCTCCGGGTTGAGGCCCGGTTCCACCCGGACCCGATCCCCACGCCGACGAAAACCCGCCGCCGTCCGCCGAAGCTGGGAGCACCTCGGAAACCAAGGAGCCCGCAAATGCCCAGCGCAGCGAACGTCCTGCTCTACGCGGTCATCGCCGCCTACGTCCTCTACAAGGTCGTCTACAAGCAGGTCCGCGGCACGTTGCTCGACCGCAAGACGCTGGTCGTGATGCCGCTGATCCTGGTCGCCGTCGGCGCCTACCTCACCGCGAAAGCGCTGCCCGGCGCGTCGGCCGCCGAACTCGGGCTGCTCGGCGCCGACCTCGTCGTGCTCGCCGGTCTGGGGGTCCTGCGCAGCACCACGACGACGCTCACCGAGCGTGACGGCACGACGTTCCAGAAGGGCTCGGCCGTCACCGTCGGGTTGTGGCTGCTGACCATCGCCGTCCGGGTCGGGCTGGTCGGGCTGGGTACCGCGCTCGGGGTCGCCGGGCCGCTGACCACGGCGTCGATCGCGCTCACGCTGGGGGTCAGCATCGCCGTGCAGAACGCGACGACGTACTCCCGCGTCCAGCGGCGCGGCCTGCCGCTGGCCGACCGGCGGCCGGCGGCGCTCAGCCGCTGACGCGCCCCAGCATCCGCGCGTACATCCGGCCCGGGCTCGGCACCGACGGCGGCACCAGGAACCCCGGCAGCGGGGGCAGCCCGCCGACGAACGCGCCGAGCCGCTCGTACAGCGCGGCCGCTCCGGGCGGCCGCGCTTCGGGGTCCTTCGCCAGCATCTCCGCGAGGAGCGCGTTGAGCGGCTTCGGAACCCCCGGCACCGGCGGCGGCAGCTCCTTGACCTGCCGCTCGAACACGGCGTACGCGGTGGGTCCGTCGAAGAGCCGCTGCCCGGTGAGCATCTCGTGCAGCACGCACCCCAGCGCGTACAGATCGCTTCGCGGTTCGGCGCCGCCCCGCTGGATCTGCTCGGGCGCCATGTACGACGGCGTCCCGAGCAGCTGCCCGGCCCGCGTGAACTGTGCCGCGTCGGCTTCGCGCAGCACCGCGAGCCCGAAGTCCATCACCTTGACGCCACCGTCCGGCCCGAGCATCAGGTTCGACGGCTTGAGGTCGCGGTGGCACACCGCGAGCGCGTGGGCGGCGGTCAGCACCGCGCACGCCTGCGCCGCGATCGCCGCGGCCCACTGCACCGGCAGCGGCCCGTGCTCGGCGAGCAGGTCGGCGACCGTCACGCCGTCTACGAACTGCATGACCTGGAACAACCGGTCGTCGTGGGTGCCGTAGTCGTACAGCGTCGGGACGCCGGGGTGGTCGAGCGTCGCGAGAATCCGTGCTTCGCGCGCGAAGCGGGCTTCGAGCTCTTCGTCACGGCCAGGCAGCCTGAGCAGCTTGATCGCCACGCGCCGGCCCAGCCGACGGTCGTGCCCGCCGTGCACCGCGCCCATCCCGCCGCGCCCGAGCGGCAGCTCGTCGAGCTCGTAGCGGTCGGCGATCAGCATCCGTTCCCCTATCGGCCCGGTCTGAGCCGTCCTTCGACAAGTCCTGCGAAGCCTAGCCGGACCAGCTCGCGGCCCGTTTCCGCCGTCTCGCGCAGGACGGCGTCGAATTCCGCCAGGCGCCGGAAGACCTGGCCGTACTCGCGCTGGACGCCGATCGTGACGCGCGGGATCCGCACGCGCCTGCTGTCGATGCGCGTCGACGCGGACGCGGCGGGCAGGTCCGCCGCGCGCAGGCAGCCGGCCAGGAAGTCCGCGTCCAGCCGCTCCGGGTCGACGCGGTACACGGTAAGCCCCGGACCAACCGCCTCCGGTGGTCCACTGTGGACGTACGCGGTGCCGGTCACGGACGCGACGACGTCACCCGCTTCGGCCGTCGGGTGGTCGGCGTCGGCGCGGGCCGCGTGCCTGACCTCGACGACTCCCGCCTTGACCAGCTCGCCGATCGTCGTGAACGCCGGTTCGGTGTCGGCGGCGTCGAGGGGCGGCAGCCGCGGCACCAGGCCGGCGAACCGGCCCCGCACGGCCTGGAAGGCCTGGCCGAGGTCCTCGTCGCGACCGCGTCGCCGGGCCGGCGTGAGGTCGACGTCGTCGTCGAGCAGGTCGATGATCCGGACGCCGGATTCGGGGTGCTCGTGGAACTCCTGCCACAGGTCGTCCACAGTGGACAGCTCGTCGCCCGCCTCCGCCAGCAGCACGGTGGACGGCGGGCGCTGCCCGGGCACCGGCCGCCGCAGCAGCCAGAGATCCGGCCCCGCCGACGTCAGCGTGACGACCGCGCGGACCGCGCCCGCGCGCAGCAGGTTGCCGCGGATGCGCTTCCCGCTGCGCCGCCCGGCCGCCGCGCCCGGCATCAGGATCGCCACCGCGCCACCGGGTTCGACGTGGGCGAGGCAGTGCTGGACCCAGGCGAGCTCGGGCTCGCCGCGCGGCGGCAGGCCGTACTCCCAGCGCGCGTCGCCGACCAGTTCGTCGTGCCCCCAGGCCCGTTCGTTGAACGGCGGGTCGCACAGCACGGCTTCGGCGACCCGGCCGGCGAAGGCGTCTTCGCGCAGCGCGTCGACCGCGTAGACCTCGGCTTCGATGCCGCGCAGCCGCAGCCGCAGCGTCGCGATCGACGCCGTCATCGGGTCACTGTCCTGGCCCAGCACGGTTTTCGCGCCGCTGGCCAGCGCGAGCGCGCCGAAGCCGCAGGCGGGGTCGAGGACGGCCGAGACCGGTCCGACGAGCCGCGCCATCAGCTCGGCGACCGGCTCCGGCGTGGCCGACAACCGCCGCGAGTGCGCCTCGAAGTACCGGCGGCACAACAGTTCGAACGATTCGACCGGCCCGGCCCGGTGCGTCATCTCGTTGAGCAGGGTGAGCAGCTCGGGGTCGTCGAGGCGGCCGTCGAAGGTGCCGGAGACCCCGGCTTGGACGGCGAAGAAGCCGCCCGCGTGGCTCACGCGCTCGGCGAGGCCGAGGTCGTCGCCCAGGGCGCGCAGGCGCTGCCACGCGCGTTCGCCGGCGGACAGCTCGAACTTCTTGCCCCGGGCGCGAAACCAGCCGGCGACGGCGGACAGGCCGAACAACGGGCTCGACGCCGTGCCGCCGACGGGCGGCGGGAAGTCCGGGTAACGACGTCGCCAGTTGCTCACCGCGGCCCGGCCGACCCCGGCGAGCCGCGCGATGTCGGCCGCGCTGACCGTGGCGTCGTCGTCCATGGCGGGCACTCTATCGGAGAGTGCTCCATTCAGACGAGTTGCTTGTGAACTCAGTCAACCAATGCTTTTATGGGGGCATGACACACGATCGGTACGTCCTCCGGTACGCCGCGGGGTCGGACGTCGGCAAGCGACGCCAGGTCAACGAGGACTCGCTGTACGCGAGTTCCCGCCTGCTCGCCGTCGCCGACGGCATCGGCGGCCAGCCGCACGGCGAAGTCGCCAGCGCGACCGCGGTCGACGTGCTGCGCGAGCTCGACGTCGACCTGCGACGGGTCGACCTCACGAGCATCGACCTCGCCGCGACGCTGGCCGGCGTGGTCAAGTCGATCGACGAAAGACTGACCGAGGTCGCCTCGAACGAGCCGACGACCGAGGGCATGGGCACGACCCTGACGGTGCTGATGTTCGACGGCGCCGAGTTCGCGGCCGCCCACATCGGCGACTCCCGCGGCTACCTGCTGCGCGACGGCGGCCTGCGCCGGCTGACCCGCGACCACACGCTCGTCCAGGCCCTGGTCGAGGACGGCCGGGTCGCGGCCGAGGACGCGGACTCGCACCCGCGGCGCTCGCTGCTGATGAAAGCGCTGCAGACGACGGGCTCCAGCGCCCCCGACATCTGGACGTTCAAGGCGAAGCCGGGAGACCGCTACCTGCTCTGTTCGGACGGCCTGAGCGGCCCGGTGAAGGAAGCGACCCTGCGCGACGTCCTGGACGCGGCCACCGCCCCGGACGACGTGATCCCGGAGCTGATCCGCCTGGCCAACGAAGGCGGCGGACCGGACAACATCACCTGCGTGGTGGCCGACGTCATGGCCGCGCCCCAGCCGGCCGACGGCTGAGACCCGCCTTCAAGTCCCGGGACGGCCATCCGGTATCGTCTCCTGCGGAGGATTGGCCGAGCGGCCTAAGGCGCACGCTTGGAAAGCGTGTTGGGTTCACGCCCTCGCAGGTTCGAATCCTGTATCCTCCGCACTTGAACAGGCGAAACGCCGGGTGCCCCACTTCGGGACACCCGGCGTTTTCCGTCTTAGTCTCAGTTCTAGTCTCATTCGACCCTGGTCAGGGCCGGTTTGGGGCCTCGTGGATCGACCCTTGGCTGCCTGCCTCGCTAGTACCTGGAGCTGCCCACGGCTCGTCGGTTGCCCGCCCCGCTCGCTTCGCGAGGAACTGCTCCCACCCATCGCCTCCGTAGTGTCGGATCCACTCCACCAGATCAGCCCCCTTCGGGTGGCAGTCCAGGAACGCTGTCAGCTTCCCGCGTGTGCTGAACCCGCGAGCACGGGCTAGGGCGAGATACTCACAGAGGGCTTCTCGGACCTCCGCGGCGAAAGCACGCACCGTAGTCCGGTCGACGTCGGGCATACTCTGCCCGTGCACCGCGTAGTTGCGGACGTCTTCATAGAGCATCAACGTCGTCGACGGGTGGCGAAACTCGCCGGTGGCTACGAGGCTGAGCATCGCAGAACGGAACGCCAGCTGAGCGCTCTTCAAGCCCTGTGACACGTCGCCGAGCAGCGCCTCTAGAGCGAAGAACTGGTAAAGAAGCGAGATCAGCGGATCAGTCGAGAAGGCAGCTCTCTCGATCCATCTCAGTGCAACGTCCGCCTTCTTCTCAATGTCCCGCGAAGGCTTGCCGCACAGACTCGCCACGGTGTGACGTTCGACGGCTTCAAAGCTAGCTCGTTGATGGCGAAGGAGCGAGCCCCGCCTTCGCCTGTCGGCGTCCACGCACCGCCGCCATCCTCGAACACGAGGAACGATCCGACCTGAAATCGAAGTTCCCGAGCGGTTGCGCTGCGTATGTCTTGGATCGCGAAACGTAGGACGTGCAGAGCACGCTCAACTTGGTCGCGCGCCCGTTCCGACATTCGTTGACGGCTCGTCCCGGTAACTATGATCGTCGCCTGCGAAGTGGCGGCAGGACCGGCCGACGGCCAGTCATCCTGAGCAACCAACTCTGCACCTAAGGGACCAAACCGCACCCCAAGCGCCTCAACCGGAGAATCGACCTTGAGGTAATCGATCGATACGCGACAGACCAGAGACTCAGGTTCTCGCGCATGCTCGTCAACGAAGGTGCCGACATGGTCACCACGCCGGTCCTGATGACACCTCTCAGCCAAGTCCCAAAGTCGGTCTTCGAGCTGCTCTAGGTGCTCGAATTGCAGATCAGCTTCGAGCTGAGCGGCAGCAGCCTCGACGGCCTTGACGGCGTCGAGGCTATAGACCAGTGCCTTCCGCGGTTCGCTGCGGATGCGCCGCGTCATATACGTCTGCTCACCTGGCCGCAGGCGTGTGCGGGCAGTGACCTGCACACGCTTCAAGGCCTTCATACTCGCTTTCTCTGGTTCTGGCATCTCCCCATGATTCGCCTCGAAGCCGAGAACCGCCGCTGGTTTTCGGCGAACATGTAAAGTTGATACCAGTCGTAACAGCGTGCTGGGCGGCGCCGACTTCGTGATCACTAACCTGCCAAGGAGGTACAACGTGGCAATCGAGGTCCGCTCCGGCAGCACCACCCACACGTTCGCTGATGCCAAACGCTGCTCAGTGAGCGATGGGCATCTCTTCGTAGTGGAGCGGCGGCCGGTTATGCCCGCGATTGAGACGCTGACGCTCCGCCGGCAGCGGGACACCGACAAGGCGACGTTCCTCCTGCACTGGCGCGACCCGGCGAAGGTCGCGACGGCCGCCGGCATCTACGGCCTCATCCCGGCAGGCGAGTTCCAGCCGTCGTCTGTGGCGGCCTGGGACAAGGCGAACGACTTCGACCTGTGGCGCAGCATGGTCCGGGAGTACTCCGAGGAGATCCTCGGCGAGCCTGAACGCGACGGCAGCCATGGCGAGCCGCTCGACTACGAGAACTGGACGCTGTACCGCGACCTTCAGGCCGCGCGCGAAAAGGACCGCGTTACCGCCTACTGCCTCGGCATTGGCCTGGACACCTTAACCCTCACCGCTACCGTCTTGACCGTCGTCGTGATGGACGATGACGTATTTGATGCCCTATTCGGCGACGCTGTCAACGTCAACGCCGAAGGTGTACTAATCACGGCTTCAGAATCATCTTCGGTTTCCGAGGGAGTACCGCTTACCGAAGAGAATGTAAAAAGGCCACTAACACAAGAGCCGATGGCGTCACCCGGGGCTTGCATCCTTGAACGTTCATGGCGCTTCAAGCAACAAATCCTTAAGAAACGCGATTAACGGAGAACAACATGAACTCCAAGGATTCCCAAAAGTCTCGACGCCGAGAAGTAGGCAGCCAGCGAGAAAAGTACGAAGAGAGCGTCGCCGGCCTAGCCGACATGGGCAGCCTGGTAGCCAACCTCATTTCTGCAGCGCTTGCGGCTAGTAAGATTCAATTCCACACCGTTAGTTTCCGAGTAAAGGAGCTTGATAGCGCCCACGAAAAGATCGCATCACGCTCTAGTCGATACCCCGACTACAGTGCACTGACAGATTTACTAGGACTTCGCGTGATTACCTACTTCGAAGACGACGTGGACAAGGTTTCAGACGTGCTTCGCACAGAGTTTGACGTTGACGAAGAGAATTCAGTAGACAAGCGAGCCAACCTCGACTCCGATAGATTCGGCTATCTTTCCGTTCATTTTATCCTCACTCTAGGCGAGAAGCGGGAACACCTGGTGGAGTACAGCAGATTCGGCGGCAAGAAATTTGAAGTCCAGGTCCGATCAGTTCTGCAGCACGCATGGGCGGAAATCGAACACGACCTAGGCTATAAAATCAGAGGCGGAATCCCACAAAACCTCCGTCGGAGATTTTCACGAGTCGCAGGGCTTCTCGAGAGCGCAGACGGGGAATTTCGGTCCCTTCGGAACGATATTGGTGAATACCAAGAGCAGGTTCGGAATACGATCAACACCAGCCCCCAAGATCTATCAATCAACCAAGACACTCTACTTGAACTATTGAAATCAAATGAGACAATTAAGGACATCGAGGCGGCCGCCGTAGCCGACAACACAGAGGCGGGCGTCGCCCCTCTGTCAATGCAATACATTGCCAAGCGAGCCGACAATCTCGCCGACATGGGCGTAACGACAGTCAAAGATCTTCTTGACTACACAACGGAAAACTTCTCTCATATTATGAAGTTCTCCCAGATTTGGGCAAGTGATCCCGATGGACACTTTGCCGACGAGCCAATCTTAGAAACGCCGGTCGGCGTCACCTTCTGGATGATCTATCTGTATTGGCTCAGCCAAGAGCTGATTTCAGGTCGTCTCGCATCAGCGGGTGATTACAGTCCAACGGGTTGGAATAACGCCGACGAGATCCTACGAGCTACAGCCATGCACATCTTGGAGGATGTCTAGTCGTTCAAGGCTTCCCACCCCGGCACCCCCTGACGGCCCTGACAGAGGCATTGCCACAGGTCAAAGCATGAATACAGAATCCGTTCAAAATCCGCCCAGCTTGAGTTCAAGCCTAGACGGAGACCCGCACAGCAATCACCGTGACCGCGCAGCGGGTATGACATTAATCCGACCTATGACACCGTCGACTCATTCCCTATATGACTAGAACTACAACAACAAGAACAATAAAGATAACCGCCCACAGCCATGCCCATCGTTGCCGAGCTCGCATGTTAATTAACTTCTCTACAATAAGGAGAATTGTTGCAGCTAGGCCGGCTACGGTTAGCCCAGTGAGCCACGGATAAACTTCCTGCCTGCTGATAGCTCGTAGGGCTGCAAGTAGACCTCCACAGCTCACAACCAAATAGATCCAGTGTTTGCCCGTAAGCTCCGCCGCCTTTTGAGTCACGCTGGATGCCATTGCTTCGATCGCGATTGCCACATATAGCGTCACGATGACCTGCGCGCTAGTGGAATAGAATACGGCTAACTCAACGCGGGGATACCTTATCGCACTAATGATTCCGACACCGACCAAAATTGCCGGTCCCCAAACCGTTCTGGTCTTCATCCAAAATCCGCCACGAAATCCCATAGGTTCGTCATTTTCCATGGCGCGATCCCTTCCTAGCTGGAATCCATGCGGACTCCCCGGCAGATCTCCGCGTCGGTACCGCCGACTCGGGCGAAGGCTGTAGCGCTAGTTGAACCGCCAAAGTGATGCCGCCGAGATGCAGGCCTTGAGGCCCCGGGCTGCCGTGCCGCAACCGGCACCACCGCTGGACAACCTCGCCGCCCCGCGTTCCCAGACAGCCCCGCGCCGAGGACGCCTGCGGGTCGAAGGGCGAGTTCAAGATCCATCCGACACCGATGCGCCCCGAGCATGAGGCACACTCGGCCTATTGTGACTTAAGTCACTTTCTACGACGTCAGCCCTCAGCTGCAGACCACTGCGTGTCGCTGCGCCTGAGGCCAACACGGCCCGCTAGCGCCTCACCGTGGGTCTGCACGCTCGACCCCGACGGGCCCTCACCAGTACACCTGGCACGACTCCCAGGACGGGAGCCTGACTGTCACCTCACAGCAAGGCGAAGGCCGCCAGGTCACCGCCCACCAGCCCAGCTGGTCCGTCGCAGCAGACTCGAACCTCACCGCGACTTAGTCTCAATCCCAGTCTCATTCGTCTCCGTTCGAGCGGGTCCGCCACGCGTGCCCCGGCCCGTCGACCTGCGGGTTTGCGCGCGACAGACCCCGCTGAACACCCGTGTGCAGACTTGGAAAGCGTGTTGGGTTCACGCCCTCGCAGGTTCGAATCCTGTATCCTCCGCACTTGAACAGGCGAAACGCCGGGCCGCGCGCCCGGCGTTTCGTCGTTCCGGGCCGGAAACTGGTGGCCCGTCCCGAATCCGGGCCGTGGCCGTGCGGGCACCCCTCGCACGAGCACGTTCCCGTGCGGATGCGAGCGCGAGTCCGTCCCGCCCGGCCGGCCGCCCGAAATGTGAAATGTCTTTCGAGCGATTGCCGGACAAATTTGGTCGCCCACAGGGAGTTACGAGCAGGGCTGGGCGCAGCCCGCTGCTCCGGTCGCGCTAGTCTCACCCCAACCCGAGCCCGACGCTTCCAGAAAGGCCAGCAGTGGCACGAAAACCGCTCTGACCTGGGGTAGCGCTGGCCAGCGACTTCAGTGTTCGTCATCCGTGCCGGGTCAACCCCGGCACGCACCGTGATCGGCCCGGCCCCGGACGTTCCCACGTCCGGGGCCTTGCTGATTCCGGACCCGTGATCACTCCGCACAGTCAGATGATCACGCTGAGTCGTTGGATCTGTTTCAATAGAAATCCGCCCCCGTACGACCGAGGAGTAGAGGCCCGATGGCCGGAGTCGAAGAGATCCGCGCTGGCATCGCGCTCGCCAATGAAAAGGCGTCCGCGAGCATCGCCGCCCTGCAGCAGGCAGCGCAGTCTCTCGAAGAAGCCCAGCAGTCGCTCGCACAAGCGACGCAAGGCAGCAGCCAGCACGAAGTGAGTCAGGCACACGGCCTTCTCGCACAAGCCCTGCACGACATCAGCGGCCTGCAGAGCACGGTCCAAGCAAGCATTTCCTCCGCCGACTCCTACTCGGCGCGTCTCTAGCCGGATGACGCTCGCCGATCTCCACCAGCTGCTCACCTCCGTCGTGGCCGGGCTCGCCGACGCGCGAGCCCACGCCGAGCGGGTCACAAGCCTGCTCGGAGAGGCCCGGCAAGCGCTCGTGGACGCCCAGGCCAAGGCCGATCCCTGGCTGCCTTCGCAGTACGCGCAGGCCGGCGAGGGGCTGGACCAGCTCCTCGTCCGCCTGGCCGCTGCCGAAGATCTGGTGAGCGGATACCGGTCGCGCCTGTAATCCTTTTGGGGACACCTTTTCTTGGGGACGCCGATGGCCAACAAGTCAGCCGAGCAACGCAACCGCGTCGAGACCGCACTCGACCGGGTCCGCCACCAGATCGGGCTGGTCCTGGGTGCGGCGGCCGGGGCACGCCAAGCCGCGGAGGCCGACCTCGCCAAACTCGAGCTGGAACGCGAGATCGTCCGCGTCGGCATGAACCACGCCACCAACGAGCAGCAACACGAGTGGGCCAAACACCCGGCCGCGCACGAAGTGTTCGGCGCGCTCGGCAGTGTGCGAAGCGCTTTCTACACCGACTGGGGTCAAGGCCCCTCGACGCTGCGCGAGCTCGTCTCGCAGAACGCGCCCGGCCCGGCGGGACTGCCCCCGGGTGACTGGCTCGGGCGCGTCGGCCACAACGCGGGCATCACCTCGCCCGGGCTGTGGCGCGTCGGCTCCGCGACGGCGGCCGGCGGCGACGCCACCCGCACGTTCGACGTCGCCGTCCCGCTCCTCGACGAATCGCACCTGGCGATCACGTCGGCGCCGAAGACGCGGCCCACCATCGACGGCATCGTGCAGAACCTGCTGATCCGCGTGCTCTCGACGTTCGAACCGGGCGCGGTGCGCGTGCACCTGTGGGACATCGGGCAGCTGACCGCGATCCTGCCCGACCTCTACCCGCTCAGCCGCACGAGCGCGCTTTCCCTGTACGACCCGGGCCGGCTCGAGGACCTCCTCGACGAGCTGGCCGGGCACATCCGGCGCATCCACGCGACCGGGATGCAGGCGGGGCACACGTCGCTGCGGGAGCTGCGCATCGACCGGCAGGAGCGGGTCGAGCCGTTCCGCATCGTCGTGCTGTACGGCAACGGCGAAACGCTCGAGCCCGAGCGCGCCCGGGATCTCAAGCGGGTCGCGAGTGGAGCGCTGGCCGCCGGGATCTGCCTGATCATGATCGACGTGCCGACCGCCGTGAGCGCGTCGGTCGAGACGCTCAGCCTCATCGACGACCGCCACGCGATCAGCAGCATGACCGGCACCGACCTGGTCGTCGACCTCGATCCGCCGATGCCGTCCGGCCAGGTCATCCGCGCCGCCGACCGGATCGCGGCGGCGCTGATCGCCAAGCAGGGCGGGCCCCGGTCGTTCGACGACCTGCTGCCGACGGAGATCGGGCGCGAAAGCTCGGCACGGGAGCTGCGCGCACCGGTCGGGTTCTTCGAGGGCGAGCCGGTCGAGGTCGTCATCGGCGACGCGAGCCCGCACGTCCTGATCGGCGGACCGTCCGGTTCGGGCAAGACGAACTTCCTGTACGCGCTGCTCGGCAGTCTCGCGGCGCGGTACTCGCCGGACGAGCTGGCGCTGTACCTGCTGGACTTCAAGGAAGGCGTGTCGTTCGCCGGGCTGGCGCCGGGGCGCAAGGACGCGAGCTGGCTGCCGCACGCGCGGCTCATCGGCGTCAACGTCAACACCGACCGTGAGTTCGGCCTGGCGCTGCTGCGGTTCCTGGCCGACGAGCTGCGAAGGCGGTCGGCGGCGGCGAAGGAGCACGAGGTCACGAACCTCGCGGATCTCCGCGAAGCCGACCCCGGCGGGCACTGGCCGCGGATCGTCGCGGTGATCGACGAGTTCCAGTACCTGTTCGCGGGCCGCGACCAGGTGACAGCCACGGCGACGCAGCTGCTGGAGGACATCGCGCGACGCGGCCGGTCGCAGGGCATCCATCTGGTGCTGGCCAGCCAGGACGTCGCCGGCATCGAGGCGTTCTGGGGCAAGCCGGCCGTGTTCGAGCAGTGCACGCTGCGCATCGCGATGCCGAAGGCGCGGCGCGTGCTGGCCGAGACGAACAACGCGGCGGTGTCGGCGCCGAAGTGGCACGGGGTGATCAACCACGACTCCGGCGTCGCACACGGCAACCAGCTGGCCCACATCCCGGACGCGAGCAGCAAGAACGTCTTCGTGCGGCTGCAGCACCGGTTGTGGGAGGAGTACCAGGGCCGGTTCCCGCGGCCGCGCCTGTTCGACGGCGCGCATTCGCCGATCCTGGAACAGTTCCCGGCGTACCTGGACCTGAAGCCGAACTCACGGCCGCGGGCGTTGCTCGGCCAGTCGATCGACGTCACCGAAGCCGCGTGCGGCGTGGAGCTGCCCCGGGCGCCGGGCCGCAATGTCGCGGTGCTCGGGTCGGCCACCGCCGAAGCGCTGTCCATCATGGACTCGGCGGCGCGCTCGCTGTCGCGGCAGTACGAGCCCGGCGAGATCGAGTTCCTGCTGAGCTGCCCGATCGAAGCCTGTGCCCCGGCGGCGCTGGAGCTGACCGAGCGGCTGCGCGCCGACGGCCACGCGGCCACGCTGGTGGAGGACCTGACCGGCGTGCTTGAGTCGATGACAGGTGCGCTGTCCGGCGGCGCGAAGGTCCTGCTCCTGTACGGCGTCGACGCGGCGCTGCCGTCGCTGGAGGTCAAGGCCGTCGGGCAGCTGAAGAGCGGCCTCGACCACCTGCGGATGGTGCTGAAGCAGGGCCCGGGACACGGCGTCCACACGATCGGCTGGTGGCGCAGCATCGCCCGGCTGAAGGACACGCTGGGCTTCGGGGGCACCGACGACATCGGCACGTGGGCGGCGCTCGACGTCCAGGGCAACGAGCTGGCGCCGTTCGCGGCGGGCCAGGTGGTGCACTGGTCGCCGCGCCCGGGCCGCGCGTTGTTCTTCGACCGCACGACCCACGGCGCCCCCGAAGTGATCATCCCGTTCCAGCGCCCGGAGAACGCACAGTGACCGACGACGGCGCCACCGCGGCCATGCGGTACAAGGAAATCATCGCCCTCTCCCGGGGCTCGGCGGAGAACCTGCGCGCCTGGGAGCTGGCGCGCGCGGAAGAGCTGGCCGGGGAGATCGAGGAAGCCCAGACCGCCATCGAGACGGCCGCGGAGCGCGAAGCCCGAGCGGCCGAGCGCGCGACGCGCTGGTGGAAGATGGCGCTGCACAACATCCAAGGCCTGCTCTGGCTCGACCCGGGCGACGAGCCCCGCCCGGTCCTGACCGCGCGCCCGGCGTACCTGGAGCGGTACCTCGAGGAGGTCAAGCCCAGTTACCAGGAGCTGGTGCAGGCGGTGCTGGCCCTGGGATGGCGGGCCAAGCGAGCGGCTGCGAAGCGCGGCGAGCAGCCGCCGGTCTAGACATCGAACACCGTGTCGTAGGGCTCGTCGTCGTCCGCCGGTCCCGGCTTCGGTCGCGGCTTCGGCGGTCGAGGTTCGGCGAGCTGACCGGTGGCGGCGACGGCTTCCCGGACGGCGGCGGTGATGGCCCGGCTCAGCGTGACGGCGTCGAACCGCATCGCTTCCGGCGCGAGCCGCACTTCGCTGACGACGCCACCGGGCCCGGCGAGCACGGTGACGACCCGATCCGGCGAGACGACGGTGGTGTGCTCGCTCCCGGCGATGCCCGCGAGGATGCGCTGGTTGTCGGCCTTGCGGTCGTCGATCCGCTTGAGCTGCCAGCGCATTTCCTCGATCAGCTGCGCGTTGTTCATGCCACGTCCTGACTGCGGAGGCTCCACGCGACCTTCGCCGTCGCCTCGGCGACCGCCGGCCAGGCGTCTTCGGACTCCGCCACCACCGACAGGATCACCACGGACCGGCCGTCCGGCAGGGGAATCTGGTACTCCGCCTTGATCTGGGTGCGGACGTCGCCTTCCGGCAGGTGGAACTCGCCGCCGCTGATCGCGGCGATCGCCGGGCCGATCGGGAGCCGGACCGGCTTCACCACCGCGCGCTTGTGCCGGCTCCGGTACTCCTCCGCCATCGCGGACACGAGGGCGTCCGGGTCGGCGGGCGCGGTCTCCGGCCACTGCGCGACGCCCAGCGTCAGGGTCGCGACGTCACCCTTGCGCCGTCCGACGGCGAACTTGCCGAACACGCGGATGCCGTTGGCCCGCATGGACGGCACCAGCGCCATCAGGTAGCTGCCGAACTCCTGGATGGATGTCCCGGACGCCAGGTTTTCCGCGATGGTCCAGGCGTGACCGCGGTTCATCTTGTCGTCGGTGCCCACCGGCATGCCCGCGAACCCAGGCGGCAGGTCGATCTGGAGAGGCATCAGTTCCACACCTCGTCTTCGGCACGTTCACGCCGGCGCTGGGGCGTGGTGTCGGCCTGGGTTCCGGCGTCGATCGCGTTGCCGAACGCCACCGCCGCCCAGGCAGCGGGCCCGGCGACGATCGACGTGCCGGTGACCGCCCACTGGGCCGCGTCCTTCGGCACCCAGTAGTTCTTGAAGTCGTCCACCGGGCTCTCGAAGCCGGCTCCCGCCGCTGCTTCGCCTCCCAGCTGGCCGGCCAGCGCTCCGTAGGTCGCGACCTTGATCACGCTGTCCGGCATCATCGGGTTGATCCCGGCGAGCGAAGTGACCGCACCAGCCACGTCGAAGATCAAGGTCTCGGGCGCCACATCGGCGCCCGCCGCCTTGGCGACCGCGTGACCGCCGAGCGCGCCCAGGCCGAAAGTGGTGGCGAGGAGACTCGTGACCTCACCGGCCGGTGACGGGAGGACGTCGCTCAGGACACCGAGGCCGTTGCCGATGTCCCCGACCACGTCGGAGACCTTCGACAGCACCTCCGCGTGGTCCTGGACGAAGTCCCACGCCTGATCCACGCCGTCGGCGAGGGTGTTGCCCAGGTCGGTCAGCGCTCCGCCGACGGCGTCGGTCAGCTGGTCGAGGACGTCCGGCTCGTCCGGCGCCAGGTCCTTCGCCTTCCGCAGCGCTTCCGCGACGCGGGCCGCCGCCTCCGTGTGCTCCTGCTGGAGCTGCTTCGCCGCGTCTTGGACGTTCTGGCAGCCGTCGATGGCGGACTGGAGCTGCCGGCCGGCGTCGTCGAGCAGGCGCTGGGCGATCCGCAGCGACGGCTGGTCCGGGAACGTCCGGTCGGCCAGCGCGAAGTCCGGGTTCGCGCGCGCCTGCTCGGCCGCCTTGGCCGCCGCCTCCGCGCGAGCCTCCAGGTCGGCCGCGCGGTGCTGCAGGTCGCCGAGGTCGCGGGACCACCCTTCGAGCGCGTCCGCGGCTTGGCCCATCGACTTCGCCGCACCTTCGAGGTACTGCGGCAACGGGCCGACGCGCCGCGCGAAGGCCTCGCTCGCCTCGCCCTGCCAGATGCCCTGCCGCCGGACGATCTGCCGGAGCGAGTCGTCGGCCTCGGTCAGGTCGCCGCTCACCGTCCGGTACTTGCCGGCCAGGTCGGTGACGCCGTCGAGGTCGCCCGGCGCCGGGTCGAAGCCCAGAGCCGGGAAGTCGCGGACGCTCACCGGTCGAGGCCGTTCAGGAGGTCGGTGATGCCGCCGGTCGCGCCACCGCCCACCATCCCGCCGCCGGAGCCACCGGCCAGGTCAGCCAAGCCCGGCGCGCCACCAGCAGGCCGGTCGTCGCCACCGCCCAGGCCCCGCACACCGCCATCGGCAGCCCGGCCGCCGCCCCCGCCCAGGTCACCCATCCCCGGCACGCCACCGGCAGGCCGGGGATCGCCACCGGCAAGGTCACCGACGCCCGGCACGCCCCCGGTGACCCCACCACCGACCTTGCCGTCGTCCCCGCCCAGGTCACCGATACCCGCCGGACCATCGCGCCCGGCCAGGTCGTCGATGCCCGGCACCCCACCGGTCACCCCGCCCCCGACCTTGCCATCGGCACCAAGCACCGCCGAGCCGAACTTCGCCAGCTCATCGCCGAACTCGGCCTCGATCCGCTCGTACTTCTGCTTCGCCTGCTTCAGCCGCTCACTGATCTCCGAAGCCGCCTCGCCGAGCCGGCCGATCCCGTACCCCCACGCCTCCTCGAACTCGATACCCGCCCGCCCCAGCTCCGCCGTTCCCAGCGAGCCGAACGCCCCACCGCCACCGAGCTTCCGGTTGGCATCCGCCATCCTGTCCGCCGCCGTGTCGAGGTCGTCGATGAGCTTGCCCAGCTCGCCGGCCTTCACCGCGTACCCGTCCACGCCACCCTCCCCTGTGGTCCCGTCACCAGTAAAGACGGCAGCACCCTCGATGCGGTTTCGCTGTCACCCCAAGGAGTGAACAGAAAAAAGGCCACCACCGAGCGGACGCCCGGTGGTGGCCTCGACGGAGCCAGGCCTACGGGAAGTACTTGTCCAGCAGCTGCTCCAGGTAGTCGAGCAGGTCGTTGATCCCGTCCTGGATCGCGTTCCCGGTGCTCGGCCGGAACCGGATCACCTGCGGGTCGTGGTCGCTGGCCTGGTCGGCGAACTCCGCGTTGATGTGGACGACGTCGTAGTCCACCCCGCGCGGCGCCTTCGACGCCAGGATGTGGTCCAGCACCTGGGACTGACCCTCGAACACGTAGCTGTACCGCTCGGCCTCGGGCACCGACGCGATCAGGTCCTTCAGCGCGCCACCGGCGGTGAGCGTCTGGACCGCGGGCGAGAACGGGTAGTCGTTCAGGTCACCGGCCACGACGATGTTCGCGTTGCGATCGGCCGCCAGCAACGAATCGACGAACCCGCGCAGCACCGCGGCCTGCTTCGCCCGCTGCACCTCGGAACTGCGCACCGGCGGCTGGAACCGGCCGTGCGTCGGCTGGTCGCCGCCCTTGGAGTTGAAGTGGTTGGCGATGACGAACACCGTGCGGCCCTTGAAGACGAACTCGCCGGCGAGCGGCTTGCGGCTGCTTTCCCAGGCTTCGTTCGTCGGGTCGACGCGGCCCGGCGACGCCGTCAGGTGCGTCTTCCCGCGGTCGCGGACAACGCCCACGGCCGAGGTCGGCGTCCCGCCTGGCTTGTCCACAAAGGACACGCGAGCCGGGTTGAACAGGAACGCCACGCGGATGTTGCCGCCCGGCTGGCCACCGTCCTGGTCGTTCACCGGGTCGATCGAGCGCCACTGGTAGCGCGGGCCACCCTTGGCGACGATGGCGTCGGTGAACTTCTGCAGCGTCTGGTCCGCCGCGACGGTGCCGTCGTCGGTCGCGCCCGTGTTGTCCTGGATCTCTTCCAGGGTAACGATGTCCGGCGTCGCCAGGTGCGTCACGATCGCCTCGCCGAGCCGGTCGTACTTCGCCTGCGGGTCGCCCGGCGCCAGGTTCTCGACGTTGTACGTCGCGACGGCCAGCTCGCCGGACCGCTGCTTGCGCGTGGTCTCGGCCTGCAGCCCGTTGTCCTTTTCGGTGCCCAGCACGCTGGCGAACAGCGTGTAGCCGCCGAAGTTGCTGTACTCGACCGGGCCGGACGTGGTGCCGGTCAGCACGTCGCCGACGTTGAGCTTCGGGAACGGCCGCTGGTCGAACGGGATCAGCGACGACACCTTCATGACGCCGCTGTTCAGCTGGTCGTACCCCAGGTATACGCTGCCGCCGCGCACGGACTCGTGCTGGTCCGGCTTGGACGTCACGTACAGCTCGTTGAAGGAGTTCGACGGGCCGACGACGCGGGCGTCACTGACCGAAACGATCTCGCTCTCGTGCGACTCCCAGAAGTCCAGCGCGTACTTGGTGGGCTCCAGCGTGAGCGGCTCGATGTTCCCGCCGGGCGACGGCGCGTACGTCGTCGGCACGGTGTCGGGGTTCAGCACGGTCGGCGCCGGCAGCGCGTTCCCGTGCGAGCCGACCGTCCACTGTGCACTGCCCAGCTCGGTGAGCGACTGGTAGTTCGACGTCGCCGGCGCGTCCGGGTAGAACTCGCGGACGGTGCCGGTCGCGGTCACCGCGTCGCCGACCGCCACGGCCGGGCTGGTCGAGCCGGTGAACACGAACAGGCCCTCGCTGGTGCGCGGGTCGTTGTCCGGGTTCGGGTCGGTGAGCCAGAAGCCGCGCACCGAGCCGAACGTCCGGGTCGCGGTGACGACGCCGGTGACGTCGCTGACCTTCTTGTCCTTGAACGGCGAAATGCGCGTGGCGCCCTGGATTTCGTGGATCTTCGCCGGGGTGCCCGGGTCGCCGGGGGTGCCGCCGCCGGTCGTCTCGCCCTTGGTGTTCGTCGGGGACGGGTCGCCGACCGTGAAGTCGGCCGCGTTGTCGTCGGTGTCGGCCAGGGCCGTTCCCCGCGCGACGGACGTCGAATTGGACGGCGCGGCCGTCGGGTTGCCTTCGCGCACGGTCGCCGTGCCGAACCCGACGAGGTCCTTGATCCGGGGTTCGGCGGCGCAGTCCGCGGCGGTCTTGCAGGTCAGCGCGGTGGTGCCGGAGACGAGGGCGATCGTGCCCGCGGACGCCGACATCGCGATCGTGCCCGTCGCGTCCGGCGTGGGCAGCGCGACGGTGCCGCCGGTGCCCTTGCCCTCGGCCACCAGGTAGCGCCCGCCCGGCGCGACGCTGCCGGCCAGCTGCGTCACCTGCCAGGTGCTGGACGCGCTCGGCGAGCCGGGCAGGTACTGGACGCTGAAGCCGTCGACGCTCGTGGCGGCAGTACCGTGGTTGGCGAGCTCGACGAAGTCGTTGGTCAACGTGGCGCCGGAGTTGCCGCCACCGCCGTAGACCTCGGCGATGACCGCGTCGGCGCTGGGTGCCGCGGACGCGGCCGGTGCGGCCACTCCGCCGAGCACCAAGCCGGACGCGACAGCCACCGTCAGCGCGGTCTTGGCTCTGTGGGTCTTGATCACCCTGAGTCCCCTTTGTGCTTGAACAGTCGTGGCATAGTCCCCCGAACAGATGAGGAGGAGGAAGACAAAGGTGCAACGATTCGTAACAACTACTTTCGTCGTCACTCTTTCGGCAGAGCAGGTTTTGTGATCACGCTGGTACTCGGCGGAGACGTCAACGTTCAGGGGCGCGCGACACCGTCGGCGGCGTTCGAGCGGCTGGAACCGCTGCTCAAGGGCGCCGATGTCCGGTTCGCGAACCTCGAGGGTCCCCTCGACGCGGCGATGGCCGAAGCGCTGACGTCGGGCGGCATCGACGTCGTCTCGTGCGCCAACGACCTCACCGTGCTGACGACGCTCCCGGTCCTCGACCAGGCCGGGATCGCGCACTGCGGCGCCGGCCCGGACCTCGCCGCCGCGCACGCGCCCGCCGTGCTCGAACGGGCCGGGGAAAAGGTCGCCTTCCTCGCGTACACGTCACTTCGCCCCTACGGCTCGCATCTGGACTTTCCCGGCGTCGCGCAAGCGTTTGCGACCACGGCCTACCAGCCCGATCCGCGCGTCGCGGAGATCCCGGGCCGGCCGCCGCTGGTGCGCACGTCGCCCCTGCCCGAACACCTCGACCGGCTCGTCGCCGACGTCAAGCAGGCCAAGGCCGCCCACGACCACGTCGTCGTCTCGATGCACTGGGGCCTGCCGGGCCCCGAACTGGCCGAGTACCAGGTCGCCTACGGCCGCGCCGTGATCGACGCCGGCGCCGACCTGGTCGCGGGGCACGGGCCGCACACGATCCAGGCCGTCGAGGTCTACCGCGGCCGTCCGATCCTCTACAGCCTCGGCAACCTCGTCTTCGACTGGCCGGCGATGCGTGGCCGCCACGTCGACGGACTGCTGGCCGGCTGCATGTTCGGCGACGAGCCCCGCCTCGAGCTGATCCCGGTGCGGCGCAACGCCGACAACGAGTGCGTACCGCTCGCCGGGGACGAAGCGGGCAAAGTGCTGCAGTACGTCGCGGATCTTTCGGCCCGGCGCTCGACGTCCGTCTCCATCCGGGACGGAATAGCATCAGTAAGCGTTGGTACGTAACTGATCGCGTGCGAGCTGTTACAGGATGCGGTGCGACTGTCACCCATCCGGCGCATCTGCCTTAAATGCTCCCTAAGACCCGGAACAACCCGCGTGAAGCGGCGGTACGGTCTGCGAGAGCCGCCGGAAAAGTGGCACAGACCACTCTCGACAGCTCTCGACCAGCACGAACACGTGGGGGAGGGAGAACCATCATGTGGGGGCTGATTGTTCTCAGTTGCGTGTTCGTGCTGGTGCTGGGGATAGCCGCGGTCGTGGACCTTCGGGACCACGACCGCGGCGAACACCGCGTCTAGCGCACAGACTGCTTCGCCTTGTAGCGGCCGAAAAGCGTGCGCGCGCCGGCCAGCGCGACCCGCCCGGCGCCCTTCGCGCTCGCGGCCAGGAACGTCGTCCAGTCGAAATAGTCGCGCCACAGCACGATCCGGCCGGCTTCGACCTCGAACGTGCCGCACACCCAGAACTCCGCTTCCCACGCGCCGCGGCGCAGCACGTCGGTGCGTTCGGTGAGCACGACGTTGCCGTCCGCGGCGATGTGGTGGGTGCGCGCTTCGAAACCTGAGCCGTACTTGGCCATGAAACGCAGCTGTTTCTCGACCGCCGCGACGCCGCGGGCGGACGGCAACGGCACGTTCTGGTACACGATGTCGCTCGCCGCGAACGTCAGCGCGCGGTCCACGTCGAGGTCTTCGAGGGCTTTGAGGAAACCGGTCACTACCTCTTTGGGGGGTTCCGGGTGGCGAAGCCCCCGGCCCGGGGCGGAGCCCCGGGATGTCTCAGCCTGGGGTTCATCGGTCATGCCCCCAGGCTAAGGGTCAGAACGGCCGGTCGCCCGCGATGGCGACGCGCTCCGCGATCCGGACGTGCGGGTGGTAGTCGTTGACCGCGTAGTGCTGCGTCGCGCGGTTGTCCCAGAAGGCCACCGAGTTCGGCCGCCAGCTGAACCGGACCTGGAACTCGGGCGTATGGGCCTGCAGGAACAGGTACCGCAGCAGCCGGTCGCTCTCGTCGCGGTCCATCCCGACGATGTGCGTGGTGAACGCCTGGTTGACGAACAGGGTGCGCCGCCCGGTCTCCGGGTGCGTCCGGACCACCGGGTGCTCGACCGGCGGGAACTCGTCCTGCCACCGCGCCAGGAGCGCGGGATCGGAAAACCGGTCGAAACCGGGGAGGTAGTCGTGGACGGCGGTCAGCCCGTCGATGCGGGCGCGGACGTCTTCGGGCAGGTTGTCGTAGGCGGCGGCCATGTCGGCCCACAGCGTGTCGCCGCCGACGGGCGGCACCTCGATCAGCCGCAGCACCGAGCCGAGGGCCGGGTTGCGCCGCCAGGTGACGTCGACGTGCCAGATGTTCTCGTAGCCGGGCATCGCCGCGGTGCGCTCGAAGCGCGTGACAGCGTCGTCATCGCCCTTCGGGATGAAGGGGTTGGTCTCCAGCTCACCCCAGTTCGCGGCGAACGCGCGCTGCTGCGCCGAGGTGATGTCCTGGTCGCGGAAGAAGAGCACCTTCCACTCGAGCAGGGCGCGGTTGAGCTCCTCGCGCAGCTCGGGCGTGAGCGGCTCCCGGAGGTCGACGCCGTCGATCTCCGCGCCGATCACCCGGCCGAGCGGGCGGATCCGGAAGAGTTCGTACGCTTCGCCTTCGCTCCGGTGCAGGACACGCGGGCCTTCGAGGAGGCCGTCGGGCGGGGTGACGGCGTCGCGCAGCGGAATCCGGGCAGGCAGGTCTACGGACATGGTTGTGCTCCAAGGGTTTTCGGAGGAATCGGGACGCCGGGCTCGCGTCAGGCAGGAGGCGAGCCCAGGCGGCCGCGGCGCAGCAGGAGCTCCACGGTGCCTTCTCCGACCGACCGCTTGGAGGCGCGGCCGTACCACCGGATCGGCGTGCTTTCCGAGGTGGCGGGCATGTGCTCATGGTGTTCTCCCTCCCGCCCTGCGGTCAAGACGTCCACTTGGTGGAACGCGGTCAACGCCGCAGGTCACCGCGATGCGGGCGACTCGGGAGCATGAGGCAAGATCTTCCACGATCGGGTGAGCGCCCTTGGACGACGGAGGTCCCCCATGCCGGAAGGCAGAGGCTCGCGGATCGGCAGTGCTATCCCGGAGCTCCGCCCCGGGGCCGGGGGTCCGGCCACCCGGAACCCCCCGAAGAAGGGGGGTGACTTCTCCGGGCTGCGTCCTGGGAGCCCCTCGAAGCGGCCGGAGCGGCTGCGCGCCGCCGCGGACCTGCTCGACCAGGCCGCGGCCGCCGACGACAAGGCAGCGGGGAGGTTCGCCGAAGCCCGCGTCGACTCGACGCCGTTCGGCATCTCGCCGCAGGCCCGCGAGCTGGCGGCCCGCTGGTCGGCCGCCCTCGCCGCCCGCGAAGCGGACGCGCGCGTCCTCGGCGACGCGACGTCCGACTTGGCCGGCCGGCTGCGCATGGCGGCGGAGAGCACCCGGAGCACCGGCTTCCGGGGGCGGATCGCGGTGGCCCCGTGACGTCGCCCGTGTTCGAACACCCCGCGTTGACGTCGGCGGCGGTCCGGTTGGCGTCCCTGCGCACGGCCGCGGGCCGGATCGGCGCCCCGGACCCGGTCGCGGCCTTGCGGCACCTCGACTGCTCACCGTCGTCGATCAGCGCGTCCGCCTCGGCGGTCGACGCGGGCGCGTCGCTGGTGACGTCGGCGTCGACGGAGTTCCGAGGCGGCGTCGAGCACGGCGAAAGCGGCGGCAGCGCGGAGACGTTCGGCATCTGGGCGGACACAGTGGACGGTCAGTACACGGCGGCGGCCCGCGCGGCCGCCGCCACCGCCGAGCTGGGCGTTCGGATCGCGGCGCGACTGGACGAGCTGGCGATTTCGGCGTCCGCGGAGGTGTGCGCCCTGGCGTCCGCCGCGGAGGACGCGGTGTCGGCGGTCCTGGCGGACGACCGCTCCCCCGAGGTGGTGAGCGCGGTCAGCGCCGCGTGCACTTCGGTGGTGCGGGTGATCCAGCAGGGGGTGGCTTCGCTGTCTTCGCTGCTGGCGGAACTGGAACCGTTGACGGCGCCGGCGGTCCAGCTCAGCTGAACCGTTCCCGCGCCCAGTCGTCGAAGCTCCTTGCCGGGTGCCCGGTGACTTTCGCGACGTCCAGGGAAACGGGTTCCGGATCGTCGACGAGCGAGGCCCAGTAGGGCAGGGCGCTCTTCGCGAATTCCTCGCCCAGCTGCGTTATTGCTTCTTCAATCGGTTGTTCTTCCCACTTCGCGGGTGTTCCGAGTGCTTCGCCGATGATCCTCACCTGGTCCGCCTGGCTGAGGGCTTCCGGTCCGGTGACGAGGTAGATCTGCCGGGCGTGATCTTCGGTGAACGCCTTGATCGCCATGTCGGCCACGTCCTTTTCGTGGACGAGGGACCGTTTGGCTTGCCCGTAAGGCGCCCTGACCTTGCCGGTTTTCGCTTGCCCCACCCAGCCGAGGGTGTTGGTGGCGAGGCCGGTGATGCGGAGGAAGGTCCAGTCACCGGTGACGTTTCGGACGGCTTCTTCGACGTCACCCCAGAACCCGCCCTCTTCGGCGGCCGCCGAAGAGACGTAGGCGATTTTCTTGTCTTTGAAGGGTTTTACGGCTTTGTCGATGCCTTCGGCGGAGTAGAAGGGCCAGACGAAGTAGACGGCGTCGACCCCTTCGGCAGCTTCGGCCGGGTCGGTGATGTCGCCGACGACGGCTTCCGTTCCTTCGGGGGCTTTCGCCGGGTCCCGGACGAGGACCCTGACGTCCACACCGGCGTCCCGGAGACCACTGACGACGTGGCGGCCGGTGTTGCCGGTGGCCCCGGTGACGAGGACCTTCATGGTGCGCTCCTTGGTGATCGGGTTCGCTGACCACCGTCACACTTCAAGAGCCCTTCAGGTCAAGCTTCGGCCGCCAGGTCCAGCGCCCTGCGCAGCCGTCTGATCCGCTTGGCCGAAGCCTCGTGCCCGAAGCTGTAGAGGAACGGCCACTGCGCGCCGGTGTACTGCGCCGGCACGTACCCCAAGCGCCGCAACACTCCGTTGCCGACCGGGATCGCCCCCAGCAGCACACCGGCCAGCGACAGCATGCTGGGGCCGTCGACGAAGGGCCCGGCGATCGTGGTGGCCAGGCCGAGCGCGAAAACCGGGGCTTCGACCTTCCGGGACATCCACGAGCGGAGCGTGTTGTGCAGCCGGCCGCCGTCGAGCGCGCGGTTCAGCTCGCGAGAAACCTTTCCTTCGAGGGATTTCGGTCGCTCGAGGGCGACGCAGCGGCAGATCGACGCGTACCAGCGGGTCAGCTCTTCGTGCCCTTCGGATCCCATGAACCGGTCCAGGTCGGTCGCTCCGCCCGAGATCTCCATGGTCCGCAGCAGCGCGAGCAGCTGGGCGGCCAGTTCCGCGTGGTCGAGGTGCTGTTGCCGGCGCCCCGCCGAAGACGGCGCTTGCGTGGTGGAATCGATCCACCGCAGGAACTGGCTGTCCCGGGGACTCAGGAAGAACGGGGCTTCCGCACCCGACAAGGCGATGGCGTCGCCGTGGTTGCAGACGTCCCGCAGAATGTGCTCGACAGTCTTCCGCGGGTCGTTTTCGTACCGCCGCGCGGTTTCCAGCACGCCGATCGGGATGTCCTTCTCCGGCGCACGGCCTTTCAGCACCCGGGTCACCTTGGCGACCAGTTCGCCGTTCTCCTCGAAATGATCCTTGGCCCACCTCATCCCGGGTTCGGGCGAGGCGACCGTGACCCGCCGCTCCGAGGCCTCGCGATCACGATCGGCCTCCGCGAACTTCATGAGCTCGTCGTCGACCGACGGTGTCCAGGCAGCGCCTTCCCACGGGTGGTCGTTCCGCTTCGCCGACGAGAACAGCCATTCCTCCCGGGCGATGACCCGTACGTGTCCATTCCGGACGAGATCGACGAACTGCCGCGGCTCGACCTGGCACGAGGGAGCCGACAGCAGGGCGCTGGACGGCGCCCAGAGCACGAGGGGGCTGCTGCTGGCGATCATGCGGTGCAGGTGCCGGTAGCCGGCTTCGCCGTATTCGCTGATGTGGCAGAACGTCCGGAAGCCGGTCACGCCGGGTCCACGACATGCCGGGACACGGCTTCGCCGGGATCGAAGGCCCGATCGCTGAGTGCGACGATCCACAGGTCGGCGTCACCGTCGTTGCGGATCGCGTGCGACCACCCCAGAGGCGGCCGGACCAGCACCCCGCCGGCTCCCTCGAACTCCTGCCGACGGCTTTCGGTGCCGGCGCCGCTGTCCCAGTGCAGCGACCACCTGCCCTGGTAGGCGACCGCGATGATCTCTTGCTTGCGCGTGTGAAAGTGGTTGCCCCGCACAGCACCCGGCCGGATCGCGGCGATGTGCACGTCTTCGACGGGCCCGATCGCGCGCAGGTACTCCCCGAGCACCGAGACGCTGAGGCCGCGTTCCTCGACCTTCCCGGGGAGGTGTTCCACCAGCAGCTCGTCCACGCCCGCACCTCCGGTAGCCCACGTCGTCGGGGTCTGTATCGCGTCGGCGAGGGACGGCATTACGGCTTGGGCTAGGTTGCCCGCCATGTCCGTCGCCTGGCCACCCGCCCGATCAGGCTCGACACAAAGGACCACGCCGCGCCGAAAGCCGAGTTGGTCTACCTGTCCTGTCGGAGGCATGGGGACACGGCTACGCGACCGAGGCATGCGCGGCGGCCCTCGTCCGGTTCGCCGGCGCGCACCCCGCCGAGCCGGTGGCGCTCCGCGCCCAAACCGCCAACACCCCTTCGATGCGGCTCGCGGCGAAGCTGGGATTCATCGAGGTGGACCGGTTCAAGGCATACGGCGCCCAGCAGTGGCTCGGCTTGTGGTCACAAGCAAAAACGCCCGGCAACCTGTGAAGGCTGCCGGGCGTTTCGAGAGCGGTGGCGGTGGGATTTGAACCCACGGACGGGGATTAGCCGTCACACGATTTCGAGTCGTGCTCCTTCGGCCGCTCGGACACGCCACCGCCGAGAACAATACCGGAGCGCCTACCCGAGCCTCACGAGGGGTCGCCCGGGCGGGGCGAACGGCGCCTGGCCTGGGCGTCCCGGAAGCGGTCGCGCAGGTCGTGGGCCACCTCGGCGACCTGCGCGCGGCGGCGCTGCACGCGTCCCGATGCCTCGAGGCGGCGGTTGCCCGTGGCCGCGCCGAGCTTCGAACGCGCGCCGCCGACCGCTTGCTGGACCTTGTCCTTCATAGTCATGTCCATTGGGTACCCACCCGGGCGCGAACGTCAGCGCCGCGTGGCGAAATACGTCTCCAGGACGGAAGCGCACTCCGCCGAAAGGACGCCTCCGTGGACCTCCGGGCGGTGGTTGAGACGGCGGTCACGCACGACGTCCCACAGCGACCCCACCGCACCCGTCTTGGGCTCCCACGCCCCGAACACCAGACGCGAGATCCGCGCCAGCACCAGGGCGCCCGCGCACATCGTGCACGGCTCGAGCGTCACCGCCAGAGTGCAGCCCTCCAGGCGCCAGCCGTCGTCCACCACGCGGGCCGCCGCCCGGAGGGCGAGGATCTCCGCGTGCGCCGTCGGGTCGCCCAGCTCGACACGCGCGTTGCGCGCCGCCGCCAAGGGGACCCCGTCGGGGCCGAACACGACCGCCCCGATCGGCACGTCCGCGCCGGGAGCCCGCGCCGCTTCGAGCGCGGCCTCCACGGCCTCGGTATCGGACGGCCGTCTCAGAGCTCGTCCAGGAGCTTGGCGAACTCGCTGCCGAACCCGCACCGCTGCGCGACCATCTGCAGCTGCTCGTCCGGGTACAGGTCGACCTCGCCGACGATGACCTCCAGCTCCGGCCCGGGCAGCCCGAGGTCCGCCAGCAGCCCCAGGTCGCCCTCGGGCCAGACGGAGTCGTCCTCCTCGTCCGGTGGATCGACGCGCAGGACGTCGAGGACGTCCGCCGCGATGTCGTAGTCCAGTGCCGCCGCCGCGTCCGAGAGCAGCAACGACGGCCCTCGCGGGCTCGGCCGGACGATGACGAAGAACTCGTCGTCGACCGCCAGCAGCCCGAAGGACGCACCGGTGGAACGTAGTTTGCCCAGTTCAGTGATCGCTGCGTCCAGCTCGGTCAGCGCCCCCGGGTCGAGCGCACTGCACCGCCACCGACCGTCTTCCCGGACCACGGCTACCGCGAAGCCCGTGACCGGCTCATCCACCGCCATGCGCACACCGTATTCCGCCGCTCGACCGAGCGCACGCACGGTGCGCCCGAAGCGCCGCATGGGGCACTATCGGGACCATGACCGGCCCCACTGACCTGCCCACCCTGCCCGGTACGCCGTTCGACGGCCTCCTCGGCGACGCGCGGGCGCTGCAAGACCGCACCGTCGCGCTCCGGCGCGCCGTGCACCGCCACCCGGAACAGGGCCTGCACCTCCCGCGCACCCAGGCGGCGATCAGGGAGGCCCTCGCGGACCTGCCGCTGGAGATCACCGAAGGCAAGGCGACGACGTCGCTGACGGCCGTACTGCGCGGCGGGCGGCCCGGTCCGGCGGTGCTGTTGCGCGGCGACATGGACGCGCTGCCCCTGACCGAGGAGACCGGCCTCGACTTCGCGTCCGAAGACGAGCAGTCGATGCACGCGTGCGGGCACGACACGCACGTCGCGATGCTGGCGTCGGCGGCGCGGCTGCTCGCCGGGCGCAAGGAGAAGCTGGCCGGCTCGGTCGTCTTCATGTTCCAGCCGGGCGAGGAGGGGCACCACGGCGCCCGGTTCATGATCCACGAAGGCGTGCTCGACGCCGCCGGGACGCGGGTCGAGCGCGCGTTCGGCGTCCACATCCTCGCCAACCTCCGGAGTGGACTGCTGTCGGTCCGGCCGGGCCCGCAGATGGCGTCGGCGGACTCCTTCACGGTGCACGTGACCGGCAAGGGCGGCCACGGCTCCGCGCCGCAGCACACGGTCGACCCGGTGCCGGCGGCCGCGGCGATGGTCGGCGCACTGCACACGATGATCACGCGCCGGGTCAGCGTGTTCGACCCCGCGGTGCTCTCGGTGACGCGGATCCAGGCCGGGACGACGTCCAACATCATCCCGGAGACCGCCGAGCTGGAGGGCACGATCCGCACGCTGTCCGAGCAGACGCGCGCGCTGGTCCGCGACGAGCTTTACAAAGTGTGCGAGCAGGTCGGGGCGGCCTACGGCTGCCGCGTCGTCGCCGACGTCGAGCCGGGCTACCCGGTGACGGTCAACGACGAGCGCGTCGCCGCCGAGGTCCTGACGCTCGGCGAGGCCGTGCTCGGCCCGGAGAACGTCGAGCTGATGGCGGATCCGCTGATGGGCGCCGAGGACTTTTCCTACGTCCTGCAACGCGTTCAGGGCGCGTACGCGTTCCTGGGCGCGTGCCCGCCCGGCGTCGACCCCGCCGAAGCGGCCGCGAACCACTCCAACCGCGTGCTCTTCGACGAGGACGCGATGCCGAGCGGCGTCGCGATGCTGGCCGCGTTCGCGCTCGACGCCCTGCGCTAGGGCCCGGTCCGAGACGGACGGCCGTCTTCGAGGTGCCCGGCGAAGCGGCGACGCCACCCCGGCGCCTCGAACGTGACGTCGTACCAGCCGTTCTTCGCCGGCACCGGGAAGTCGTGCGTGGCTTCCGGCGCGATCGTGACGCCGTTCAGCACGACCGGCGCCGGCCCGCTGTTGGTCACCGTGACGCGCAGTGCGGGCGCCGGGGTGAACGTGACGGAGGCGTCGAGCCCCGGTCGGCCCGACGCCTCGACGACGAACCCGTTCGGGCCGTGGATGGCGATGTCGTACGACTCTCCATACGGGACTTCGCCGGTCATCTCGCTCCCCGGGCCGACGTCGAAGCGTTGTGACGCTCCGCCCGCGTGGTAGGCGTACGCAGCCAGCTGCAGCGTCTGCGTCCCGTGGTTGGCCAGGTTGAGCTTCAGCGCGCCCGGCGCCGCCGTGGCCCAGGCGACCGGCTGGTACGGCAGCGGGCGCGCCTTCGCCGTGCCGGGCTCCTGCACCAGGGCCCCCGGCCCGAGCCCGGGCTTCGGGAGCCGGGACTGCGTCCGGTCGGCGTCGGCGCGCAACGCGTCCACGTCCGGCAGCAGCGGGATCGTCGTGTCGTGCGAGCGGAAGTCGAAACAGCTGGTCAGGTCGCCGCAGATGGCCCGGCGCCAGGCCGAGATGTTCGGCTCGCGCACCCCGGTCCACGTCTCCAGGAAGCGCAGCACCGACGTGTGGTCGAAGACCTGCGAGTTCACCCAGCCGCCGCGGCTCCACGGCGAGACGACGGTCATCGGCACGCGCGGCCCCAGCCCGATCGGCAGCGGGGCACCGGACGCCCCACCCCTCTCCGGGCGGTTCCCCGGCAGGTACTCGCCCGGAGTCCCGGGCGGTGGCGTCGGCGGGACGACGTGGTCGAAGAAGCCGTCATTTTCGTCGTAGTTGAGGAAGACGACGGTCGATTCCCACAGTTCCGGCTTGTCCCACAACGCTTTCAGCATCCGCTGGACGTAGGAGGCACCGTCGACCGGCCGCGCGGCGGGGTGCTCGCAGTAGCCGTACGGGGCCACGACCCACGACACCGCGGGCAACGCCCCGGAGGCGCAGTCGGCGATGAACTCGGCCAGCGTGTGGTCGAGGTCCTTGCCCTTGCCGGAGTCGGGCAGCAGCTTCGTGCGCAGGTTCGCGCGCTCGGCCAGCCGGTGCTTGACCGGGTCCATCGAGTACAGCGCGTCGTGGAAGTTCTGGAACAGCCACAGCGGGTTGTCGCCGTAGTCGCCGGCGAAGTGCTCGGGGACGCCGCGTTCCTCGTCGTTCGCGTAGATCCGCCACGTGATCCCGGCGGACTCGAGCCGCTCCGGGTAGGTCGTCCAGCGGAAGGACGGCTCGTAGTCGGGGAAGTTGTGCGTGACGGGACCGCCGGCGACGCCGTCCGGGTCGATCGTGCCGGTCCAGTGGAACAGCCGGTTCGGCTGGGTCGGGCCCTGGATCGAGCAGAAGTAGTGGTCGCACAGCGTGAACGCGCTCGCCAGGGCGCGCTGGAACGGGATATCGTCGCGGGTGAAATACCCCATCGTCATGGGGCTCTTCGCGGCGACCCAGGCGTCGTACGCGCCGCCGTTCCACGCGCGGTGCGTGCTGTTCCAGTCGTGCGGCAGCTCGCCGAGGTCCTGGCCGTCCACAACGGACGTATCGACCCGGAACGGCAGCACCGGCGCGCCCTTGCCGCGCTGGCGGAAGACGTCCCGCAGCGCCGCACGGTCACCGAAGCCGCGCACGCCGGCCATCGTGCCGTAGTAGTGGTCGAACGACCGGTTCTCCTGCATAAGCACCACGACGTGGCGGACGTCGTCGATCGTCCCCTTCCGCGGCGGAGCGGCGCACGCGGCCGTCAACGAGCCGGCGACGGTGGCCGCGGCCGCGCCGCCGAGCACCGTGCGCCGCCGAATGCGGCCCATGCCTGCCTCCTCATCCCCACGCCGGCGGCCCGGCGAGGGGTACCTTCTCCGCCGAGAGAGGTGGTACCCATGCTCGACTCAGCGGATCTGGTCGCCTTCGCACCGTCGACCGACCTGGAGCGCTCCCGTGCCTTCTACACGGACGTCACCGGGCTCGAGTTCATCGAGCAGTCCCCCTTCGCGTGCGTGTTCCGCAGTGGAACGACCATGCTCCGCGTCACCGCCGTCGCGGAGTTCACGCCGCAGCCGTTCACGGTGCTCGGCTGGGCGGTCGCCGACATCCGGGCGTCGGTGGCCGAGCTGCGGGGCCGGGGCGTGGAGTTCCTCACGTTCGACACGCTGCCACAGGGCACCGACAAAATCTGGACCACGCCGGGCGGGCGGATCGCCTGGTTCCGCGATCCGGACGGCAACGTGCTGTCCCTGACCGAGTTCACTGGCAATTAAACAACAGTGTTGATTTAATGGGCGGATGACCGAAGCCGATCGTCTCGCCCAGCTCGCTGACCAGGAAGAACGCCTCCAGTTCACGAAGTTCGACAACGAGACGGCGCTCACTCTCGGCGCCCAGCTGCTGGCCGCGGCCCGGGAGCGCGGGCTGCCGGTGACGATCTCGGTCCGCCGGGGCGGCCAGCGGCTCTTCCACGCGGCGCTGCCGGGGACATCGGCCGACAACGACGCGTGGATCGACCGCAAGAGCCGCGTCGTGGACCGCTACGGGCACAGCTCCTTCCTGGTCGGCACGCAGTTCCGCGCGAAGGGTGGTTCGTTCGAAGCGGACTCGCGCCTGAACCCGGACGAGTACGCCGCCCACGGCGGCGTGTTCCCGGTGCTGGTGCGCGGCGTCGGTCCGGTGGGGACGGTGGGCGTCTCGGGACTCCCGCAGGCCGACGACCACGCGTTCGTCGTCGAGCAGCTGGAGCTGTTCCTGGCTTCCTGACGCTGTCGATCCGGCGCCTCCTCGGGTGACGTACTGGTACACGGCATCCGAGGAGTCTCAATGAGCAAGCTGATCGCCACGACGTTCCTGAGCCTGGACGGCGTCTACCAGGGCCCGGGCGGCACCGAAGAGGACCCGTCCGGCGACTTCGACCTGGGCGGCTGGGTGACGCCGTTCTACGAGGAGGGCATGGCGGACCTCGCCGAAGAGTGGATCTCCCGGGCGGGTTCGTTCCTGCTCGGCCGGCGGACGCACGACATCTTCGCCGCGCACTGGCCGAAGGTCACCGACCCCGCCGACCCGCTGGCCTCGCGCCTCAACGGCCTGCCGAAGCACGTGGTTTCGCGAACCCTGACGGAGTCCCCCTGGACCGGCACGTCGATCGTGCGCGGCGACGTCGTCGAGTCCGTCCGCGAGCTGAAGTCGCGGCCGGGCGACGAGATCCAGGTCCACGGGAGTGGCGCGCTGCTGCAGACGTTGATCGCGCACGACCTCGTCGACGAGTACCGGCTGTGGCTGTTCCCGGTCGTGCTGGGCAAGGGGCGGCAGCTCTTCCCGGCCGGGGTGGTGCCGAAGAAGTTCGAGCACGTCGAAAGCCGGCGCACCGCCGCGGGGGTCACCGTGCTCGTGCTGCGGCCGGCCGGGAACCCGGACTACGACACCTTCCGGCTCGTGGCGGAATAGCGGTGGACGGTCTTGCTACCGTCAAAGACATGAAGCGTGCAGCGGACACGACGACGCCGGAAAGTGTCCCGGCGCGCTGATCCATGCTCACCGAAGCCCGGGGCGGTCGCCCCGGGCTTCGTCTTGTGGTCGATCGCCTCGCCGTCCACGAGGAGTCCACCGTGCACGATCACCGCAAGCTCGGCCGTGAGCTCGGCCTGTTCGACACCGACCCGCTCATCGGCGCGGGCCTGCCCTACTGGCTGCCCGACGGCGCGATCGTCCGCCACAGCCTCGAGGAGTACGTCCGCGGCCTCGAACGGCGCGCCGGGTACCAGCACGTCCATTCGCCGGTGCTCGGAAAACGTGAGCTGTACGAGATCTCCGGGCACTGGGCGCACTACCGCGACGACATGTACCCGCCCATGGACGTCGGCGGCGAGCAGCTCGTGCTGCGGCCGAGCCTCTGCCCGCACCACGCGCTGATCTACCGTTCGCGCGGCCGCAGCTACCGCGAGCTCCCGCTGCGCATCGCCGAAATCGGCGGGATGTTCCGCAGCGAGCTCTCCGGCGTGCTCGGCGGGCTGAGCCGGGTGCGCGCGATCCAGCTCAACGACGCGCACATCTTCTGCACCCCCGATCAGGTCGAAGCCGAGGCGAGCGCCGCGCTGGCCATGATCCGGAAGGCTTACGACGCACTCGGGATCAGCCCGGCGCGTTACCGGCTTTCGCTCCCCGGCCCCGGCGGGAAGTACGTCGCCGGCGACTGGGACCGGGCCGTGGACATCCTGCGCTCGGTCCTCGACGGGCTTCCCTACGACGCGGTCGAGGGCGAGGCGGCCTTCTACGGACCGAAGATCGACGTCCAGATCGTCGACGGCGCGGGCCGCGAATCGACCCTGTCCACCGTCCAGATCGACTTCCACCAGCCCGAGCGGTTCGGCCTCGAGTACGTCGGCGCGGACGCGGCGAAGCACCGGCCGGTCATGGTGCACCGCAGCATCATCGGCAGCGTCGAACGCGCGGTGGCGCAGCTGGTCGAGGTCCACGGCGGCGCGTTCCCGGCCTGGCTGGCGCCGGTCCAGCTGCGGCTGCTGCCGGTGTCCCCGGCCGAATTGCCTTACGCACGGTCAATTCTCGACCGGTGTGACGACCTGCGCGTCGAGATCGCGCCGGAAGGCAGTCTCGGCGCGCGGATCCGGGACGGGCGGCTGGTGCCGTACCAGGCCGTGCTCGGCCCGCAGGAGGTCGCCGCGGGGCAGCTCTCCCTGCGACTGCGCGACGGGCACCGGGTCGACGCCCAGCCGGCCGAGGAGGCGCTGGCGTGGATCAGGGCGGAGGTCAAGCCGTAGCCGCGGCCAGCCAGCCGAACGCCGGCGCCAGGCTTTCCGGGGCGGCCCAGCCGTTGACCACCGCGAGCAGCCGCAGGTAGCGCTCGCGGCGGGGGTCGCCGACGAGGGCGAGCCATTCCCGCACCTGGCCGGGGTCGCGCCCGAGACCGTCGACGATCGCCCGGGCCTCGGGCGACTCCGGTGCGACTCCGGCCTCGAGCGCCGGCGTGACGGCGTCGCGCACCTCGGCGGCCAGGTCGCGGCGCAAACCACCCTCGTGCTGCTCCACGAGCCGGCGCAGGATCGCGCGGAACTCCTTGTCCCGCGTCAGTCCGGCCAGCTCCACCCACGCCTCGACCTGCTCGGGGCTCGGCTCCTCCGGCAGCTCGGGGGTCAAGGTGCGGGCGACGCCTTCGAGGTCGGGACGGTCACCCAAGGCGTCGGCGAGGAAGTCGCCGACCAGGCGCCGGCGCTCCACTTCGGACAGTCGGGCCAGCTCGTGCATCAGCGTTGTCTCCTCGGGGGTCGAACCACGTTTCGCGACGGCTGTCAGCACCGCGTAACGCACGCGCAGCACGCGGATCTGCAGTTCCAGGGCATCGGCGTGCCTCGCCGCGACGTCGGCGACCGTCGCTTCGCCGTCGACGACCTGCCGGATCGTTGCCAGGCCGACGCCGAGTTCCCGGAGGGTGCGGATGAGGTCGAGCCGGGTGCGCGCGGTGTCGTCGTACTGGCGATGACCTGCGGCGTTGCGCCCGGACGGCGGGACGAGGCCGCGGTCGGAGTAGAACCGGACGGCCTTGACCGTCAGGCCGGTCCGGCTGGCCAGCTCGCCGATCGAGTACCGCATGCCCTCAGCGTGGCACCTCCCCTCGGAGGAGGGGCAAGTCCCAGGTTCGCCCGATCGTGTCGATCACCTGTTCGACGTTTCGCGGTAAAGTCGAACGCATGAGCGAACGGACTAGGTCTCCTCCCGGATCCGGGTGACCAGCTGGGTCGGGTTCACGAACCGCAGCGCGACGAGAAGGAGCACGAGCATGGAGGCGGTGTAGATGGTCGCCATGGCGTCGACCGACTGGTTGGCCCGGATGCCCGCGGCGAACACGGAGTTGTAGAGCGCCACGACGAGGGTCGTCGAGTCCGGGCCGGCGGTGAGGAACGTCAGCTCGAACATGCCGACCGTCCGGACCAGCACGAGGATCGAGGCGGCCAGGATCCCCGGCAGCAGCAGCGGGCCCAGGATCCGGGTGAACACCGAAACCGTGCGCGCGCCGGACATGCGGGCGGCGGCTTCGATCTTCGGGTCGATCTGCTCGATGAACGGCGTCATGGTCAGCACGACGAACGGCACCGACGGCACGAGGTTCGCCAGGATGACGCCGGTGGTCGTGCCGGCCAGGTGGAACTTGTAGAGCACGGTGGCCAGCGGGATGCCGTAGGTGATGGGAGGGATCAGGATCGGCAGCACGAACAGCAGCATCACCAGGCGCTTGCCGGGGAACGAGCGGCGGGCCAGCGCGTAGGCGGCCGGGACGCCGACCGCCACCGACACGGCGATCACCACCAGCGCGACGATCGCGGTGGTGAGGAGCACGTCGGACAAGCCGAACTCGCGCCAGGCGTCGGCGTACCAGTGGGTGGTGAAGCCGTCCGGGAGCCAGGTGCCGAACCACTGCTTGCCGAACGAGTCGACGACGACCGAGAGCACCACGCCGGCGAGGTTGACGAAGAAGAACACGACGACGGCCCAGACGACCCAACGTCCGGGACGCGCGACCCAACCGGTCATCCCTTGCCTCCGGTCGCTCCGCGGTACAGCGTGCCGCGCCACGCCATGACCAGGCCGATCACGATCAGCATGACCACCGCCATGAGCATCGCGACGGCCGAGCCCATCGAGTAGTCGTACTCCTCGAACGCGGCGTGGTAGGCCGCGATCGAGACGACGCGGGTCTCGTTCGCGGGGTCGCCGACGAGCTGCGCGCTCGGGAACACCGAGAACGCCATCACGAACGAAAGGCAGAAGGTGATCGCCAGGCCGGGAGCCAGGAGGGGCAGCGTGATGCGCCGGAAGCGCTGGGCCCAGTTCGCGCCGAGGGTCGCGGCCGCCTTCTCCAGGGAGGGGTCGATGCCCGAGAGATAGGACAGCGTCAGCAGGAAGGAGAACGGGAAGCCGGTGATCACCAGGGACAGCAGCACGCCGGTGTAGTTGTGGATCAGCGGGAGTGGCTCGTCGGTGATGCCGAGGACCGTGAGCACCTTGTTCAGCCAGCCCGCCGGCCCGCCGTACATGATCAGGCCCTGCGCGGTGAGCACCGTGCCGAGCGTGATCGGCACGACGAGGATCGTCGTCAGGAGCCGCTTGCCGCGGACGCGGCCGCGCATCACGTAGGCGATCGGGATGCTGGCGAGCACGTTGATGAAGGTCGCGGGCAACGCGATGCCGAGCGTCGTCCAGATGGTGTCGCGCAGGTACGGGTCGCCGAAGAACCGTGCGTAGTTGGCGAAGACCCCGCCCTGGCGCGGGGCGAAGGACAGCTGGAGGCCGTAGAGGAAGGGGTACAGGAACAGGCAGGCGGTGACCAGCAGGCCGGGCACCAGGAGGAGCAGGGTGCGGTCGACACCGCGTTCGGCCAGGCGGTGACGCAACGCCGGGCGGGCACTCGCGACGGCGGTCATGGCTCGAACACCAGGACACGCTCGGCCGGGACGCCGATCCGGCCGGTGTCGCCCGGGGCGAGGCGCTTGTCCGTGCGGAAGTACACCGGTGTCCCGCTCTCGAGACGGGCCGAGACCGACAGTTCGCGGCCGTGGTATTCGACGATCTCGACCGTGACGTCGAGGGCGTTCTCGGCGCCGTCGCCGATGACGAAGTCCTCGGGGCGGATCGCGACCTTCGCCGGTCCCTCGGCGAGCGCGCCGCGGCCCGTCAGCCGGACTCCGGCGCCCTCCACGGTGACCGACGAGCCCGCGGTCTCGACGACCGTCACGTCCAGGAGGTTGCGGTAGCCCATGAACGACGCGACGTAGCTGTTCACCGGCTGGGCGTAGACCTCCTCGGGGGTGCCGATCTGCTGGACCGTGCCGTCGCGCAGCACCACCAGGCGGTCGGCCAGCGACAGGGCCTCCTCCTGGTCGTGGGTGACGTACACCGTGGTCAGGCCGAGGGTCTGGTGGAGGCGGCGGATCTCCATCCGCATCTCGAGGCGGAGCTTGGCGTCGAGGTTGGACAGCGGCTCGTCCATCAGGACGACCGGGGGCTCCAGCACCACGGCCCGGGCGATGGCGACGCGCTGCTGCTGCCCGCCGGAGAGCTGCGCGGGGAACTTCCCCGCGTGGTCGGTGAGCTGGACCAGGTGCAACGCCTCGTCGACGCGGCGGCGGGCATCGGCGCGGGCGACCTTGCGCATCTTGAGGCCGAAGCCGACGTTGGCGCGGACCGACATGTGCGGGAACAGCGCGTAGTTCTGGAAGACCATCCCGAACCCGCGCTGCTCCGGGGGCCGGCCGTCGATGCGGGCGTCGTCGAGCCAGATGCTGCCACCCGTCAGGGGCAGCAGTCCGGCCAGGCAGTTGAGCGCGGTCGACTTGCCGCAGCCGGACGGGCCGAGGAGGGCCACGAACTCGCCGCGCGCGATGGCGAGGTCGAGGCCGCTCAGGGCGTTCGCGGTGCCGAAGCTGCGCGAGACGCCGTCCAGCCGGAGCTGCTCGAACGTCACTTCTTGCCGACCTTCGAGCCGCCGACCAGCTGGTTCCACTTGTCGAACGCCTTGACCTGCTGCTCGGCCGGCAGCGAGGTCTCCTTGGGGTACTGGGAGATCCACTGCTCGTACTCCGGGCGCCCGAACTGCTTGATCGTGTCCTGGCTCTTCTGCGGCGCCATCTGCAGGGTGACGTCCTTGACCGCCGGGCCGGGGTAGAAGTAGCCGTCGTCGTAGGCGATCGCCTGCTGGTCCGGCTTCAGCATCCACGCGATCAGCTGCAGGATCGCCGACTCCTGGTCGGGCGAGAGGCCCTTGGGGATCAGAGCGTACTGGGCGTCGGTGACCCAGTGCATCGGCTGCATGATCGCGGTCTTGACCGTGTTGGGCACCGTGCCGAGCTTGCGCGGGTTGATGTCCCAGCCGGTCGTCGACATGACCATGTCCACCGAACCCGACGCGAGGTTCTTCATCGTCTCGGTGGTGCCGGACGGGTAGTACTTCACGTACTTGCCCAGCTCCTGCAGGAACGCCCAGGTCTTGTCCCAGCCCTTGTCGGGATCCTTCGGGTCCTTGTCGCCGAGCAGGTACGGCAGGCCCATCAGGAACGTCCGGCCCGGGCCGGAGTTCGACGGCTGCGCGTACTGGAACTTCTCCGGGTGGGCCTTGGCCCAGTCGAGCAGCTCCTGCGGGGACGCCGGCGCGGCCGGAACCGCTCCCGGGTTGAACTCCAGCAGCGGGCCGGACGGGTAGTAGACGACCTCGACGCCGTAGCCGTTGGCCAGCTCCTGCATCTTGGCCGCGGGCTCGAGGTAGTTCTGCATCAGGTTCGGGAACCGGCTGGAGAAGTCCGGGAGGACCTTGGCGAGCGTGCCGTTCGCGATGCCGGCGGACAGGCCGTCCGTGCCGCTGAGGACCAGGTGGGTCTGGGCGACGCCGCCGTCCTGCTCGGCCTTCAGCTTGCCCGCCATGCTCGGTGCGGGTGCCGTCGAATAGGTGACCTTCGAGAGCACTTCCGGGTGCGCGGCCTTGAAGTTCTCGATCATCTGCTTGGTGAGCTGAAGGTTGCCCGCGATGTCGAGGATGTTCAGGTCGACGGGCTTGCTCGGCTTGTCGGGGACGGCCTTCGGATCCGCCGCCTGGCCGCCGTCCCCGCCGGGCGCGCCACAGGCCGCCAGTCCGGCGGCGAGGCCGGCCGCCAGGAGTGCCCGGCGGAATCGGAAGCCGGTGCGACGCTGCATGGCTGCTCCCTGGGTCCGTGATAATGTTGTATGTCGCATCGTATATCAGATCGGACATGCCAGTGGCGAGCACTTCTTCGGCCCGGAGGCCGCCGCCGCCCGTCTCGCGCACGGATTTCGTGCGTGATGCGATCAAGGAGTCGATCTTGAGCGGGGAGTTCGGGCCGGGCGAAACGCTCGTCGAAGCCGAGGTGGGCGCCCTGCTTGGGGTCTCGAAGACACCGGTGCGCGAAGCGCTGCGTATCCTCGCCGGTTCCGGTTTGGTCACGATGAGCACGTACAAGGGCGCCGCGGTCCGGGTCATGGACGCCGAGAGCGCCCACGCCGTGTACGACCTGCGAGCGCTCCTCGAGCCCGAAGCCGTCCGACGCGCTGTCGAGCGCGGCGCGGACTTCGGTGAAGCGCGGGGAGTCCTGGCCGACGTCGGCACCGGTACCGCGGCCACCGACCGCGCCAAAGCCAGCCTGACCAACCGGTTGTTCCACCGCGCGCTCTACTCCGGATGCGGGAACCCCTTGCTCGTCGAGATCCTCGACGGCCTACGCGACCAGGCCGCCCTGATCACCGTCACCGGCTGGGGCATCAGCCCGACGTGGCGGGGCGAAGCGGCCGAGCACCGGGCGATCCTGACCGCCGCCGAGAGCGGCAACGCCCGGCAAGCCGAACACCTGCTGCGCAAGCACATCACCGATTTCATCGACCGGATCGCCTTCGGGCTCCCGGGCGAAAGCACCGCAGAGACCGGCGATCCGAAGGGGACCCGATGACGTTCGAGCAGCAGAGGCGGCGGCTTTCCGGGGTGGTGGCCATCCCGGTGACGCCGTTCGACGCCGAGGGCGCCGTCGACGGCCAGACGTACGCGAAGCTCGTCGACCGGCTGATCACCGGCGGCGTCGAAGTCGTGACGCCGAACGGGAACACCGGCGAGTTCTACGCGCTGGACGCGGCGGAAGCCCGGCACTGTCTGGAGGTCACGGTCGAGGCCGTGGCCGGCCGGGGCAGTGTGCTCGCCGGGATCGGCCACGACGTCGCGTCGGCGACGCGGGCGGCCGCGCACGCGCGGGACGCCGGCGCCGACATGATCATGATCCACCAGCCCGTGCACCCGTACATCTCCGGCGACGGCTGGGTCGACTACCACGCCGCGATCGCGGCCGCGGTGCCCGATCTCGGCGTCGTGCTCTACGTCCGCAACCCGGCGATCGCGGGCGACCAGCTGCGCGCGCTCGGCGAAGCGGCGCCGAACGTCATCGGCGTGAAGTACGCCGTGCCCGACCCGGTGCGGTTCGGCTCGGTCGCGCGGGACGCGGGCTTCGAGCGCTTCGTGTGGATCGCCGGCCTGGCCGAGCTCTCGGCGCCCGGGTACTTCGCCGTCGGCGCCACCGGTTTCACGTCGGGACTCGTGAACGTCGACCCGGCGATCTCGCTGGAGATGTTCCGTGCACTGTCCACAGGGGACTATCCGGGCGCGATGGCGGTCTGGGAGCGGATCCGGCCGTTCGAAGAGCTGCGCGCCGCGAACGGGAACGCCAACAACGTCAGCGTCGTCAAGGACGCGCTCGGGCAACTCGGCTTGTGCCGCCCGGACGTCCGGCCGCCGAGCCGGCTGCTGACAAGCACCGAACGCGAACGGCTCTTCGGACTGCTTTCGTCCTGGGGGCTTTCGTGAAGGTGGTGGCCCATCGGCGTGCCGGAGCGCGGTGACGCCGAAGTCCGGCTCGCCGACGAGCCACCTGATGACCGGAGTCGAACCGGAAGAACCAAGCTGTAGCAACCCAATTGGGCGCCTCGGGCGTCACTCTGCGCGACTACGGGCGGCTGCTCGCCGGCCGAACGGCCGACATGGTTGCGTACGAGCGGGTTCCGGGCCCGGCTCCCGGTCGGGGCTGCCCGGCCGGGAAGTTTCGGGTGTGTGGTAAGTCACCTTTCATCCCGATGTGGCTGACTGTACACCTCTTCGGCAGGCTGCGGGGAATTGCCTTCACGGCGGTGGGATGGGAGGCTGAGGACAGGACGCGGTACCACCGCGACCAGGCCCCAGTGCCCTTTCCCGGACCGGACCCGGACCCCGTCGGGGCCGGAAACCGTTGCTGGACAAGCCTTTACGACTTAGCCAGAGCGGTGACGTTGATGACTTCCACCCAGGTTCCGGATACCCCGGCCACGGCCGGCAGCGACTTCGCCGAGCTGTCCCGGCTCATCAAGGACGCCGGGCTGCTCCGGCGGCGACGGCGGTACTACGCGGTGCGGATCGGGCTGAACCTCGCCGCGTTCGGCGGCGGCTGGGTCGCGTTCGCCTACCTCGGCGACTCGTGGTGGCAGCTCTTCCTCGCGGCGTTCTTCGCGATGATGTTCGCACAGCTGTCGTTCATCGGGCACGACGCCGGGCACAAGCAGATCTTCCGCACCCGCCGGGCGAACGACGCCACCGGGTTCGTCCACGGTGGACTAACCGGGCTGAGCTACGGCTGGTGGATCGGCACGCACGCGCGTCACCACGCCAACCCCAACCACGAAGACGAAGACCCGGACGTCGACATCGCCGCGCTCGCGTTCAGCAAGGCGCAGAGCTCGCAGAAGCGCGGGTTCCTGCGCTGGATGGCGAAGTACCAGGCGTTCCTGTTCTTCCCGCTGCTGCTGCTCGAAGGCCTGAACCTGCACGTCTCGAGCGTGAAAGCGGTGCTGCGCAAAGATATTCGCCGCCGCAAGCTGGAGTCCGCGCTGCTGATCGCGCACCTGGCCGCGTACCTCGCCGCGGTGTTCATCGTGCTGTCGCCGCTGACCGGGATCATCTTCATCCTGGTGCACCAGTTCCTGTGGGGGCTGTACATGGGCTGCTCGTTCGCGCCCAACCACAAGGGCATGGAGATGCTGGAGACCGGGCACAAGCTCGACTTCCTGCGCAAGCAGGTCCTGACGTCACGCAACATCCGCGGCGGCCCGGTGGTCGACTTCGCGCTGGGTGGGCTGAACTACCAGATCGAGCACCACCTGTTCCCGAGCATGGCCCGGCCGAACCTCAAGCACGCGCAGGTGATCGTCCGCGAGTTCTGCGACCGGCACGGGATTTCCTACGCGCAGTGCGGCTGGGCCCGCTCGTACGGTTACGTGCTCCAGCACCTGCACTCGGTGAGCGAGCCGCTGCGGGCGAAGAAGGTGCCGGCATGACGGCCCCGGCGCCCGACGCACCCGAGGTGCCCCGCACCGAAGCCCAGTGCCCGAACTGCTCCCACGACCTGGAAGCGCACGACGCGATAGCCCGCCGCTACTGCGCGGCAACGGCGGCCGGCCAGGGAGCCGACCGCGGCTGCGTCTGCGGCACGGCGGCGGACCACAAGGCCCGCTGAGGCAGGGGCCGAGCGAGCCGGCTCCCGGCTCCCGGCTCCCGGCTCCCGGCTCCCGGCTCCCGGCTCCCGGCTCCCGGCTCCCGGCTCCCGGCTCCCGGCTCCCGGCTCCCGGCGAGTGGGCACGCTGCGGCCGGGCCGGCGCACCGAACGTCCGGCAGGCCCGCCACACCCACGCGCCCTCCGGCAGAGCAACTCGGCACGCCGAACGCGCGTCGCCGATCGGCCCGCCTCACACATCCTCCGGCAGCACCTCCGGCAGACCGAACGCCCCGAAAACCGCTGGGACGAACGTCGTCACCTCGGCCACCTGCCCGTCGACCACCCGCAGCGCGTTCAGCCCGAACGCCCGGAACCGGCCGTCGTGGCGGAGGTACGTCGCTACCGCTGGGCCGCCGTTCGCGCGGACCGGGAGCAGGCGCAGCTCCATCGCCCCCGGCCCGTGCAGCACCGGCGCCCAGCCGGCCAGGACCGTTGACCGCCCGCCGTACCAAGTCGGGTGGGGGCCGTTGTGGCCGCCTGCTCCCGGCTGGTGGCTGCAGCGGATGTCCTCGCTGAGCACCGCCGCGATCGCCGCGTCGTCCGCCGTCGTCAAAGCGGAGATGTAGCGCGCGACGACTTCGCGCTCTTCGCCGCTTGAAGCCACGCGCCACTCCGTACGCTGCGAAGGCAGCTGCTCCTTCAACTCCGCCCGAGCGCGCTGAAGCGAGCTGCTCACCGAAGCCGGGGTTGTCGACAACGCCGCCGCTGTCTCCTTCGCCGACCAGCCGACGACGTCGCGAAGGATCAATACAGCGCGTTGGCGCGGCGGAAGGTACTGGACCGCCGCCAGGAACGCCAGCTCGACCGTTTCCCGCGAGATCGCCGTCTCGAGGACGTCGTCCGGGGCCGGCTGCAACCACGGGACGGCCGCCGCGGGTCGGGGGGCCAAGTGCGAGCCGGACGCCACCGGGAGGTCGAGCGCGGGCACCTCCCGCACGAACCGGGCGAGGAAGTCCAGGCACGCGTTCGTGGCGATCTTGTACAGCCACGCCCGCACGCTCGCCCGCCCGGCGTACTGGTCACGCCCGCGCCACGCGCGCAGGAACGTCTCCTGCACCAGGTCCTCGGCCTCGTCGAGCGACCCCAGGAACCGGTAGCAGTGCACCCGCAGCTCCCGGCGGTGCCGCTCGGTCAGTTCGGCGAACTCGGTCTCGTCCATCGTGTCGGTAACCATGCCCCGTGTGACGGCGGCCGCCGTGGAAATTCAGCTCTGCGCAGGTCAAGCGGGGTGTGGCCGAAGTTACTCGCGCGTTAATAAGGCATCAGCACACCACCGGACACCGTCAGGACGACATTCACGGGGGAAGCCCGGCGAAGAAGACAGCGATGTCCTGACGGAGTCCGATCCGCCGTGATGCCCGGAGGCACACCGTGACGCTCAGCGAGCTTCTTCCCAGCCTCGGCTGCGAAGCCGCCGATCACCTCGAGCCAGGAGTCTGGCCGCGAAGCACCCGAATCGGCGAAGACGGCGAGCTCCTCTTCGCCGGCGCGCGGGTCAGCCACCTCGCCGCCCGCTTCGGGACGCCGTCCTACCTCATCGACGAGCAGCAGGTCCGCGACACCGCCCGCGAGTACCGCGAAGCGCTCCCGGACGTCGAAGTCGCGTACGCGAGCAAGGCGCTGTGTACGCGGTCCGTACTGCGTTGGGTCGCCGAAGCGGGGTTGTCGCTCGACACCTGCTCCGCGGGCGAGATCGCCGTCGCGCGCGGAGTCGGCTTCCCCGCGGAGCGCATGCTGCTGCACGGCAACGCGAAAACTCCCGAAGACCTGAAGGCCGCTCTCGCGTACGGCGTCCGCCGGATCGTGGTCGACTCGCTCGACGAGATCGAGCAGCTCGGCGCGCTCGCCCACGGCGCGCAGCAGGTGATGATCCGCGTGACGCCGGGCGTCGCGGCCGGCGCGCACGCGGCCATCAGCACCGGCACCGAGGGCCAGAAGTTCGGCTTCTCGCTGCTCGACGGCGTCCCCGACAACGTCGACGCGGCCGTGCGGGCCGTGCGAGACCAGCCCGGGTTGCGGCTCGCCGGCCTGCACTGCCACATCGGCTCGCAGGTCTCCCGCGTCGACCGCTACGAGGCCGCCGCGCGCCGGATGGCCGAGGTGCTCGTCCGGATCCGCGACACCCACGGCGTCACCCTGCGGGAGCTCGACCTCGGCGGCGGGCACGCGGTGCCGTACGTCGGCGGCGAGCCCGCGTTCGACCTCGGCGGCTACTCGCGACGCCTGCGAGTGGCGCTCGCCTACGAGTGCGCGGCGCACGGATTCCCGTTGCCGCGCTTGACGATCGAGCCCGGCCGGGCGCTCGTCGGGCCGGCCGGGATCACCGTCTACCGAGTCTGCGCGGTCAAGCGCGGCAGCCGTACGTTCGTCGCGGTCGACGGCGGGATGAGCGACAACGCGCGGCCCTCGCTCTACGGCGCGCGCTACACGACGCGCCTGGTCGGACGGCGATCGAAGGCGAAGCGCGTCCCGATGACCGTCGTGGGCCGGCACTGCGAAGCCGGCGACGTCCTCGCCGACGGCCTCCTCCTGCCCGGCGACCTGCACGCCGGTGACCTGCTGGCCGTGCCGTGCACCGGCGCGTACCACCACTCGCTGGCCTCGAACTACAACCAGGTCGGACGCCCGCCGCTGGTCGGCGTCAAGGACGGCGTCGCGACGCTGCTGGTGCGCCGCGAAACCGAGGAGGACCTCAGCCGGCGCGACTTGGGCTGACCGCGTCGAGGCCGGCGAGCAGCACGCCGAGCGCGTAGCGGAAGTCGTCTTCGACCGTCGAGCCGGCGCGTTCGCGCAGGCCACGCGCCATCAGCGGGAACGGGAACGAGGCCGACGCGAGCACCGCCGCCTCCTCGGCGGGCGGCAGCCGCGTCTGGTCCTCGACGGCCCGGCCGAGCACGAAGTGGACCAGCACCCCGGCCGCGCGGGTGGCCTCGCCGAGCGGGAAGCCCGCGTCGTGCAGCACCCCGACCGCGCGCTCGGCCAGCTCGCCGAGCGCGCGGGCCGTGGTGAGGTCCGCGCCCAGCGCGACGCGGGCGCCGTCGCGGTGTGCGAGCAACACCGTGTGCAGCGCCAGACCCGCCTCTTCGAGCCACTTCAGCCACGGCCCGCCGGACGGCAGCCCGGCGACGACCGGCGCGACGATCGCGTCCGTCATGTGGTCGAGCAGCGCGCGCTTGCTCCGGAAGTGCCAGTACAACGCGGGCGCCTTGACGCCCAGCTCCGTGGCCAGCCGCCGCACGGTCAGCTTGTCGAGACCCTCGTCTTCCAGCAGTTCCAGCGCGACGCGCACCGCGTCGCCGACTTCCAGCGGCATGCTGCTCCTTGACGACTTAACTTGTTAAGGCCATCTTAGTCCTTAACAAGTTAAGGAGACAGCATGGATGCCGACGTGATCGTCGTGGGCGCGGGCCCGGTGGGCCTGTTCCTCGCCGCCGAGCTCAAGCTGGCCGGCGCCGAGCCGCTGGTCCTGGAACGCCTGACCACGCCTTCCGAAGAACCGAAGTCACGCGGCCTGGGCGTGCTCGCGACCGAGGCACTCCGGCGACGCGGTCTCGGTGCCCAGCTCGCCGAAGCCGATGTCGAAGGCACGAAGGACCTCGCGCGCGACCACGGCAGCGCCCGCGGCCACTTCGCGAACATCTTCAAGATCGTCCCGCGCGAAGATCGCCCGCGGACGAACATCTGGCAGCCGGAGCTGGAACGCGTCCTCGCGAAGCACGCCGAGGGCATCAGAATCCTGCGTGGTCACGAGGTCACCGCGCTGGAGTCCGATGTGGACGGTGTCACCGTCACCGCCGGGAAGACCTGGCGCGCCCAGTACGTCGTCGGCTGCGACGGCGGCCGCAGCACCGTGCGCAAGCTGGCCGGCTTCGCCTTCCCCGGCACGCCGGCCCTGTTGCGCACGGTCGCCGGGCAGGTGCGGTTCGCGGGCGCCATCCCGCCCGCCGGGCGGTACGCCGGGGGCACCTTCCTGCACGGCGGCAGCATGGTCGGGGTCACCGAACCCGCGTCGAACCCGGAGCCGGTCACCGCGGCCGAGCTCGCCGAGAGCATCCGGCGGGTCACCGGCGCGGACGTCGTCGTCGAGGACTTCCGGGAGGAACGGCGGTTCGGCGACCAGGCCCGCCAGGCCGACGACTACCGCCGCGGCCGCGTCTTCCTCGCCGGTGACGCCGCGCACGTGCACTCGCCGAGCGGCGGGCAGGGCCTCAACCTCGGCATTCCGGACGCGGCCAACCTCGGCTGGAAGCTCGGCGCCGTCCTTCGCGGCGACAAGCCCGAAGCGTTCCTCGACACGTACACACGCGAAAGGCACCCGGCCGGCGAAGCGGTGCTACGCAACACACGCGCGCAGTCGGCGTTGCTGGCGCCCGGCCCGCACGTCGACGCGCTGCGGGAGATCGTCGGCGAAGTGCTGGACCTGCCCGAGGCGAACCGGTACTTCGCGGACCTCCTGTCCGGCGTCCGCGAGCGCTACGACTTCCCTTACCCCGCCCCGGCCCCGGTCGGCGAGCACTGCCCGGACCTCGAACTCGTCGACGCCGACGGCCGCACGACCCGGCTGCACGAGCACACCCGCACCGGCCGCGGCCTCCTGCTGATCGCGGAGCACCCGGCCGATCCGCGCGTCGACGTCGTGCCGGTCACGAACACCGGTCCGCTGCTGCTCCGGCCCGACGGCGTGGTCGCCTGGGCGGGCGAGGGGCCGCTCGACGTCGCCCTCGCCACCTGGTTCTAGATCGGCCGCCCGAAGCCGCCTCGGAATGACTCGTGAGTTTCCTCCCCAGCCACCGATTCCTCGGCAAATCACGATCCTGGCGCCGGATCACGTGAAGCTGGCGCAGGGGTCTCGCTTTCTGGTCAGGTCTCGATACGCTGCGCACTTGACAAATCACATGCCGAAACACAGGGAGGGACGGCATGGGTGAAGATTCACGTGCGCGCGGGCTGGACAACACGGACAGATCGCTGATCGCCCTGCTGCAGCAAGACGGCCGGGCCTCGTTCACCGCGCTCGCGAAGGCGGTCGGGCTCTCGGAGGGAGCCGTTCGCCAGCGCGTGCAACGACTCCTGCGTGACGACCTCATGCAGATCGTGGCGGTGACCGACCCGGTCAACGTCGATCTGACGAGGCAGGCGATGGTCGGGATCAGCGTCGACGGCGCTGATCCGCGCGCCGTGGCCGACAAGCTGTCCGAACTGCCGAACGTGCACTACGTCGTGTTGTGCGCCGGGCGCTACGACCTGCTGGCCGAACTCGTCTGCCGGGACGACGACCACATGCTCGAAGTGCTGGGCGAGGAGATCCGCAAGATCGACGGCGTGTCCGGGACCGAGCTGTTCGTCTACCTCAAGCTGGCCAAGCAGAACTACGCCTGGGGCCGGCTCACGGCGTAGGCCCGTCGTGAGTGAGGAACAGGGTTAGAACACTGTTTCTCACTCACGAGCGAGCGCGCGCTACTGGAACCGCCGGTGACCCGCCCGCGCGGGCACGCCCGCTTCGGCGAGCCCGGCCAGCACCGCCGGGAGCGGATCCCGGTGCAGCACCCCGAGGCGCTGCGTGGCGCGCGTGAGCGCGACGTACAGCTCCGCCGCGCCACGCGCGCCTTCGGCCAGGATCCGTTCCGGCTCGACGACGAGGACCGCGTCGAACTCCAGGCCCTTCGTCGCCGACGGCGCAACGGTGCCCGGCACGCCGGGCGGGCCGATCACGACGCTGGTGCCTTCGCGCTCGGCCTCTTCGCGATCGAAATCGTCGATGGCGGCCGCCAGCTCGGCGTCCGAGACCCGCCGCGACCACGGCCGGATCCCGCTCGCCCGCACGGATTCCGGCGGCCGCGCGTCCGGCGCGAACCGCGCGAGCAACGCGCCGGCGACGGTCATGATCTCCGCCGGGGTCCGGTAGTTCACCGTCAGCTCCCGGTACGCCCACCGGTCGGCGACGTACGGCGCCAGCATCGATCCCCACGCGGTCGCCCCGGCGGCGCTGCGGCGTTGCGCCAGGTCGCCGACGACCGTGAACGACCGGCTCGGACACCGCCGCATCAGCGCCCGCCAGTCCATTTCGGACAGTTCCTGTGCCTCGTCGACGACGACGTGCCCGTAGGTCCAGTCCCGGTCCTCGGCCGCGCGCTCGGCGAGGTCGCGGGTGTCGCGCTCGGCGAACCGGTCGGCCAGGTCCTCGGCGTAGAGCAGGTCGGTGGCGACCAGGCCCAGATCCTCGTCCTGCTCTTCGCGGTCCAGCTTGATGAGGTCCATGACGCCTTCGGCGTACTCCGCGTCCTCCTCCGCCTGGCGACGCGCGGCGGCGCGCTCGGCGGAATCGTCCCGGCCGAGCAGGTCGACCAGCTCGTCGAGCAGCGGCACGTCCGACACGGTCCAAGCCGCGCCGTCCGCGCGGAACAGCGCCGGATCGGCGCCGGCGGCTTCGAGCCGGCGCGGCGACATGTACAGCGGCGCCAGCAGTGTCTCCGGCGTCAGCTCCGGCCACAACGCGCCGAGCGTGACGCCGAGGTCTTCGTGCCCGGCCAGCTCGTCGAGGACGTCGGCGCGCAGGTCGGCCCACGCCCCACGGTCCTCGCGGGTCAGCCAGCCTTCCCCGATCTCGGCCACGGCCCGCTCGGCGAGGATCGCCACGACCTGCGCGCGGAAGACCGCGCCGGCCTCGTTGTGCGGCAGCCCGGACCGGCGCGCTTCGAGCCGGGCCTCGTCCGCGATGCCGGCGTCGAGCGCCACGGTGACGTCGGCCAGCTCGACCGGCACCGGTTCCTCGGGCACGCGCTGCCGGTCGGCGACCGCCGCGGTCAGCACGTCGAGGATCTCCAGCGACCCCTTGAGCTTCGCCACCTCCGGCTCGTCTTCGGCGGTGACGCGCAAGCCCGGCACGAGGTCGCCGGTCGTCACGAACACGACGTCCGACTCACCGAGCGAAGGCAGCACGCGGCCGATGTGGTCGAGGAACAGCGGGCTCGGCCCGACCACCAGCACGCCGCTGCGCGACATCCGTTCGCGCTGCGTGTAGAGCAGGTACGCCACCCGGTGCAGCGCGACGGCGGTCTTCCCGGTGCCGGGCCCGCCCTCGACGACCAGCGCCCCCGAGTGGCCGAGCCGGATGATCTCGTCCTGCTCGGCCTGGATCGTCGCGACGATGTCCCGCATGCCGTCGCCGCGCGGGGCGTTGACCGCGGCCAGCAGCGCCGCGTCCCCGCGTTCGCCGTCACCGGGACGGCCGAGGACTTCGTCGGTGAAATCGACGACCTTTCGCCCCAGCGTGTGGAACTGACGGCGGCGGCGCAGGTTTTCCGGCGACGCCGCGGTGGCGACGTAGAACGGCCGCGCCGCCGGCGCCCGCCAATCCAGCAGAAGGGGTTCGTAGTCGTTTTCGCCGTCGAAAAGACCGATCCGGCCGATGTAGCCGGTTTCCCCGCTCAGTGCGTCCACCCTGCCGAAGCAGAGCCCGTTGTCGGCGACGTTCAGCCGGACCGTCTCACGGGCCCGGACACGCACGTCGGCGTCGCGCTCCACCAGCGTGGTCCCCGGTTCCCCGAGCGCGCCGCGCAAGCGCGCCCCCGCCTGCTCGCGTTCGCGGTCGAGGCGCGCGTACAACCCGGTGACGTACGCGCGCTCGGCTCGCAATTCCTCGTCGTACCCCTGGTTTGACAAATTCCCCTCACAGCGGTTAGACTGAAGCTACATTCGATGGGTCTTCCTGTTGTTCTCGGAAGGCACGTCGATTTTTTATTGTCCACCCGCTGTCAAGACCCCTATCCGAGCATGAATTCGCGCGGGTTCAGCGGCCGGTCCACCACCCGCACGTCACCCAGCAGCCCGGCGAAGCTCCGGTCGACCTTCCCGTCGTAGGACGAGGCACCGACCAGCCACGAGCCGCCGGGATTCGCGAGGCCGACCGCCGGGGTGGCCGGGTTGCGCACGACCGGGCAGCCGTCGACGAACACCGTCGTGCGCCGGCCATCGTTGACGACCGCGACGTGCCACCACTTCTCGACCGGCAGCTCGTGGCCCCAGTTCGTCGAGATCCGGTTCTGGTTCAAGGGGAACACCGCCCACTGCAGCTCGCCACCGTCCGAAAGGGACAGTGTGGCGGCCGATTCCTCCGGGTCGTCGCCGGTCTTGCCGGCGGCGCCACCGCTGCCCTGGCGGGCAAACAGCCCGCACCAGCCGTGGTGGCCGTCCTTGAAGTCCGCCGGCAACCGGAAGAACACCTCGACGGTGTAGCCGCGCTCGAACTCCAGCTCGTTCATCGGCGCCGCGTCGACCGTGCGCAGGTACGCGCCGCGGCTCGGGTCACGGCCGCCGTCGAACCGCAGGCTCGCCCGCGACGGCTGCCGCGGCGAGAACTCGCTCGCGTACCTCAGCGCGTCCGGACCGCTCCCGGGCGCCGTGACGCGCGTGAGGTCGTTGCCGCGGCCGCTCTGGTCGCGCACGACGACGTCGGCCGGCACCGGCTTGCCGTCCTGGCCGCCCTCGAAGCGCCAGTACGCGACCGTTCCCGGCACCAGCACCTGCTTCGCGGGACGCCCGGGCGGGACCGGCACCGGCGCGAACCCCTTGAAGCGCTCGGCGAAGTCGATCTCCAGGCTGAAGTAGTCGGCGGCGCCGCTGCGCTCGGCCTCGACCTGCTGCATTTCGCTGAGGTGGTCCTGCGCGGCGAGCCACGGCGAGAACGTCCGGACGTCGACGACGCCGCGCGCGAGGTCGAACTGGTAGAGCCGGACCATGGCGCTGCCGCCGTAGTAGCGGTCCTGGTAGTTCGCGATGTGGACGTGGACGTCGTGCCCGGCGGCGTTCTCGCGGACCGTGCGCCCGGTCGGCCAGTAGTGGCCGTTGAGCGTCAGGAAGATCTGGTCGTTGCCGTTCACCAGCTCCTTCCAGACCAGTTCGCCGAACGTCGAGAACTGCGCCTGGTGGTCGTCGCCGGCCCAGACCAGCTCGTGGATGGTGAGGATCGCGGGCAGCGTCGGGTGCTGCGCGAGGACCTGCCTGGCCCACTCGAGCCCGCCCGCGGAGGGCCGCCAGTCGAGGGCGAGCAGCAGCCAGTCACGGCCACCGCCGCGGAAGACGTGGTAGGTGTTGTAGCCGTCCTTCGACGCGCCCTTGAACGTCGGCGAGTTGCGGTGACGCTGCGGGCCGAACGCGTCCAGGTAGGGCGAGGGGCCGCGCTGGTCGTCCTTCGAGCCGTCGATGTCGTGGTTGCCCGCGAGGGTGCTGTACGGGAACCGGCGGCGGTCGAGGGCCTGGAACGACCTGCTGATGCGCGAGAACTCGTCCGCGCGGCCGTTCTGTGTGAGGTCTCCGAGGTGAGCGAGGAAGACAACGTTGTCGTCGGCCTCGTCGAGGACGTAGCGCAGCGAGGCGTCCAACGGGGCCGCGTCGCCGCGGTCCTCGTCGAACAGGTACTGCGTGTCCGGCATGACCACGAGCGTGAAGCGCGGATCTTCGGCGTCGGGGCGGTGGTGGCCCCGCGCTTCGGCGGCGACGGCCGGCGTGCCGAGGGCGACGGCCGGCAGGGTCGCCGCGGCGGCGGCGCCCGCGCCGAGGAGGAAGGTCCGGCGAGAGGTGTCAGTCACGCGCCGGAAGCTACGGGCGCCGGCCGACCGCACCGGCAACGGCCGCCGAACTCGGGATGAACAGCGGTACTGTTCGCGCCATGAGCGGAGCGCGGGTCTTCCGGCTGATCCAGCCGGTCGACGACATCGAGATCGCGGTCGCGTTCTACGCCGCCGTCCTGGACGGTCCCGGCGAGCGGATCTCGGTCAACCGGCACTACTTCACCTGCGGCGACGTCGTGCTCGCCTGCGTCGAGGCGCCGCTCGAACACCGCGAACCGCGGCCGCAGCGGGACCCGCGGATCGTCTACCTGGCGGTCGAGGACGTCGAGGAGACGTTCCGGCGGGTGCGCGACGCCGGGCCGCGCTGGATCGACGACGCGATCGAAACCCAGTTCTGGGGCGAACGGTCCTTCTACGCGGACGACCCGTTCGGCAACCCGCTCTGCTTCGTCCAGGAGGACACGCTCTACCTGGGCGGTCCCGTCGGCTGACCACCGGTGGCGCGGTGGATCCGGAGCGGCATGACGAACCAGAGGATCCCGAAGAGCAGCACGCACAGCGCGGCCAGGACGATCATCGCGATCTCGCCGTAGACGACCTTGGCGATCAGCGCGACCGTCGACGTGATCGCGAAGGCCAGGCAGACCAGGCCGACGAGCACGAGCCGGTTGCCGACGGTCAGGATCCGCTCCCGGCTGCCCGTGCGGAACAGCAGCCGGTGCCAGGCCGCGGGCGCGGTCAGCAGCGCGGTCGCGGCCACCGCGAGCGCCACCGCGGACAGGTGCAGTGACTTCTCGAACCCGCTGGCGTCGTGGAACCGGTCGGTGAACACGACCGAGAGCAGGAAGCCGAAGAGGATCTGCACGCCGGCCTGCGCGACCCGCAGCTCCTGCAGCAGCTCGCCGATGTTGCGCGTCAGCTGCTCGTTGCGGGTCTCGCCGGTGTGTTCCGCCACAGGAGGACGATACGCGGCCGTCCCCGGGTTCACCGGTCGATCCGGGTGGCGTCCAGCAGCCGCTGCCCGAGGACCCGCGCGGCCTCCCGCAGCTCGGGGCAGCGCACGATCCGGTACGGCGCCGGGATCCTGGCCAGCTGTTCGGCGTACCAGGCGGGATTGCCGGTGCTGCCGGTCAGGCGGGTCGTCCCGTCGTCGATGCGCCCCAGCTGCCCGACGGCGCGGGGCAGGCATCGGCGGGCCAGGTCGAGGGGTGCGTCGATGACGACCTCGACGTCGTACTCCCAGCCGACGGCGAGGTGTTCCTCGACCATCGCGACCGGGTCCAGGTCACGGGGCGGCTCGAAGGTGTCGTCGCCGATGCCGGCGCTTCGGACCCGGTCGATCCGGTACGCCCGGCGCTCGCCCTTCGGGTGCTTGCGGCACAAGAGGTACCACCGGCCGTGGCGGACGACGACGGCCCACGGGTCGACGTCGCCCGTCCACTCGGTGCCGGCCTCGGAGCGGTAGCCGAGGCGGACCCGCCGGTGCTCGGCGCAGGCGTGCACCAGGGCCGAGGTGGTCTCGGGGTCCGGCCGCGCGGCCGCGGCGTCCGGTGCGGCCGCGGCGGTCCGCCGGACGGCCTCGGCCTGCGCGGCGACCGACTCGGGGAGGGCCTGCACGATCTTGCCCAGCGCGCCGCCGACCAGAGTGGCGGGATCGCCGGCGTCGTGGTGGCCGTCGAGCACGGCCATGACCAGGCCGAGGGCCTCGGCGGGGCTGAACGTCAGCGGCGGCAGCCGCAGGCCGCGCCCGACCCGGTAGCCGCCGTGGGGCCCGCGGACGGAGACGACCGGAATGCCCGCCTCGCGCAGGATCCCGACGTAGCGCCGGGCGGCGCGTTCGGAGACGCCGAGCTTGCCGGCGAGCCGGTCGGCCGTGATGCCCGGACCGGCCTGGAGGAGCTCGAGGGTGCGCAGGGCCCGCGCCGTCGGGCTCGTGTCGTCCGCCATGGGAATTCCCGATTCCGGAAGTGGATCGTCCGGAACCGATCCTAGGCTCCGCGGCCATGACCGACTCCTACGCGACGCTCGTGGTGGACGGCGACGAGATCGCGACCCTGCTCAGCACGCTCGAGCGCATCCGGCGCACGTTCGCCTGGAAGTGCGGTGGCCTGGACGCCGGGCAGCTCCGGGTCACCGTCGCGGCGAGCACGATGACGCTGGGCGGCCTGCTCAAGCACCTCGCCCACGTCGAGGCCGACTGGTTCGCCGTCAAGCTGCGCGGCGAGCCGATCGGGCCGCCGTGGGACACCGCCGAGCCGGGCTCGGAGTGGTCCACGGCCGCCGGTGACAGCCCGGAGTCGCTGTACGCGCTCTGGGAGTCCGCGGTCACCCGGTCACGCGCGCTGGTCGCCGCCGCCCTGGCCGAGGGCGACGCCGGTCAGCCCGGCCGCTTCACCTGGCCCGACGGGCGGACCCCGAACCTGCGGCGCATCATCGCGGACATGATCGAGGAGTACGCGCGCCACACCGGCCACGCCGACCTGCTCCGCGAAGCCGTGGACGGCCTGGTGGGCGAGGACGCGCCGGCGTGACGGCGGCCGAGGACGTCACCGTCGTGCCCGCCAACGAGGCGTCGTGGGACGACGTCGCCGCGGTCTTCGGGACCACCGACTACCCGGGCCGCTGCCAGTGCCAGCGGTTCAAGGTCGCCGGCTGGATCTGGCGCGACTCCACGCAGGAGCAGCGCACCGCCATGCTGCGGGCCCAGACCGCCTGCGGCGAGCCGGGCGCCGCGACGAGCGGGCTGGTGGCCTACGTCGGTGGTGAGCCGGCCGGCTGGGTCGCCGTCGAGCCGCGGATCGCCTACCCCAAGCTGCGCGGCACCCGTGTCCCGTGGACCGGCCGCAGCGAAGACAAGGACGACGACGGCGTCTGGGCGGTGACGTGCTTCGCCGTCCGCAAGGGTTTCCGCGGCCGCGGCCTCACCTACCCGCTCGCCCGCGCCACCATCGGCTTCGCCCGCGAACGCGGGGCCCGCGCGCTCGAGGCGTATCCGATGATCACCCAGCCAGGTAAGGAGATCACCTGGGGCGAGCTGCACGTCGGCGCCCGCCAGGTGTTCGCCGACGCCGGTTTCGAAGAGGTCGGCCACCCGACGCCGCGGCGCGTCCTCATGCGTATTGAATTGTCTATAGTGGACTGATCGTCACCACCCCCAGGTGCGGTCGGGCACCAAGCGGATGCGGACGGAGTACTCGGCGTCGAAGGCGTCCGGCGTCTCGAACCCGATGGCGGCGTACGCCGGGCCGTACTTGTCGAGGTAGCCGGGCGCTTCCGACGCCTTGCCCTCCTCGACGTGCGCCTTGCCGTTGACGACGAGGATCGCGCCGCCGCTTTCGTTGCCGTTGAGGTGAAAGCTCACCTCGGGGTTGGCCTCGATGTGCCGCAGCTTCGCGGTGTCCGGCTTGCTGAACACCACGATGTCGGCGCCGTCGAGGACGAACCACACCGGCCGGGGCGCGGGCCGCCCCTTCGGCGTGACGGTGGTCAGCCAGCCGATCCTCTCGGCGGAGCGATCGCTGAGCTTCGGTTCTGCCATTGGTGCCCCCTGGTCGTCGGTCGTGTGATCCAGGTAACCACAGGGCACCGACAATTCTTCCCCGTCAGCGCGAGGCGACGAGCCGGGCGTACCGCGTCCCGGCCGCGAGCAGGACCAGTCCCGCGCCGAGGAACGCGCCCACCCGCGCCAGGCCGTCCAGGGTCGCCAGGTCGAACAGCACCAGCTTGAGCACCGCCGCGCCGACCAGGACCAGCCCGATCACGCGCAGCGCGACGACGTCGATGCCGCGCAGCAGCAGCACGAGCGCCGCGATCGTCCAGGAGACCGTGATCAGCGCGTGGCCGAGGAGGAAGCCGGTGCGGCCGGGGACGGCCAGCAGCGACCCGCACAGCACGACCCCGGCGGCGCCGTAGAGCGCGGAAACCCCGGCGACGAGCCAGATCGGCAGGTCGTCGGCCGGTCCGCGGAAGACCGCCAGCCGCACGGCCGCCCACGGCAGCGCGACCGAAACCGCGAGGAGCAGCAGGGCGACCGCGAGCGCGCCGGCGACGTCGGCGGCCGGCCGGATCCGGTACACCATCAGCAAAGCGGGCGTGACGTCGAAGAACACGCCGATCAGGCCCCCGATCGTCGCGAAGCCGAGTGCGGCCGCCAGCGCGAACTTGTTTCGCCCGCCCACCGCGGCCACGGCGAGCAGCAGTGCCTCGCCGAGCAGCACCGCGGCACGAGCGGGACCGTCGAACTGCGTGACGGTCGCCTGCAGGATCGCCAGCAGCCCGGCGAGCCCGGCCAGCTGCCCGGCGATCCCCGGCCACCAGCGGCGCGTCGCCCAGACGGCCAGGAGGACGACACCGGCACCGGCCGCGACCGGCACGGCCTGGGCCTTGGGCAGGAGCAACGCGGCGACCAGCGCCGGGACGACGGACGTCGCCAGCACGGCGAGCGCGGCGGGGTCGTTTTCGCGGCGGCGCAGCACGATCAGCGCGAGGGCGATGCCGATGACGCCCGCACCGAGCGCCGCGACGGTGTTCTGCCGGCCGTCGTGCGCGACCGCGCTGCTGATGACCGAGGCCAACAGCGGCGGCACCCCGGCGGCGAGCGTCAGCGACGACCAGTCGCGGCGCAGCTGCACCGGCGCCGTCGCGAGCTGGACCATCAGCAGGAAGGCGACGAGTTCGGGGGTGAACCCGCGGGTGATCATCGGCGCGCAGACCACGCAGCCGACGACCACGACGGAAGCCAGCAGCGGCGACTCCCAGCGCACGGCCACGAGCAGCCCGCCGGCGGCGACCGCGAGACCCACGGCGAGCCCGGCGAGCACCGGCAGGAAGTCGTACAGCGACGTCGCGGCGACGGCGTCCAGGTAGAGCGTCGCGATGCCGGTCCAGGCGAGGGCGAACGCCCCGGTGCGGCCGGCGGGCTTGCGGTGCAGCCAGACGCCGGCCCCGGTCAGCGCGAGCCCGAAGGCGGCGCCGACGAGCACGCGCGGCAGCGGCCCGAGCCAGCCCCGCTGGACGGCCAGCACGAGCAGCAGGACGACGCCCAGCAGCGTCACGGCGCCGCCGACCCAGGCCAGGACACGGCTGCCCGCGCCCTCCTTGCCGAGCTTTTCGCCCAGTGTCTGCCGCGGGACGGGCTGGTAGGGCGCCTGCGGCGGGACGTAGTACTGCCGGGGTGGCTGCCAGGGGTGCGGGGGCCACGGCGGCGGCATCTGCTGCTGTGGCGGCAGGGACCAGGGCTGGGGTTGAGGCGGCTGCTGAGGCTGCTCGGCCGGTTTCGGCTGTTCGGCCTGCTGGGGCTGGTCGGCCCGGACGGTCCGCAGTTCGGAGCCCACCACGGCGAGACGACGCCCCAGGTCGTCGATCTCGCCGGCGAGCCGGAGGAGCACATCTTCGGTGGTCATACTGGACAGAGTCACCCACAAGGGGCGCCCAGCGGATCCGTATCTCTACTCAACCGAGCTGAGTACCCGGTCCATGGTCGTCATGATCGAGACGGTTTCGTCGAGCGGCATGAGCGCGCTCTCGGTCTCGCCGGCGGCCAGCAGCCGGGCCACTTCGTCGGCCTGGTGCCGCAGGCCACGGCCCTCGTCGAAGTACTCGAAGCGGCTTCGCTCGCCTTCGCGCGGGATGAGCGTGAAGGACGCGGGCGCGTAGAAGGGCCCTTCGACCTCGATGCGCGCGTCCGTGCCGACGATCGCCGCCGTGGTCGGCGAAACCGCGCTCAACGTGCAGCTCAGCACGGCCTGCGCGCCGCTCGCGTAGCCGAACAGCATCGACGTCTGCGCGTCGACGCCGGTGAACGCCGGGGTCACCATCGCGGCGACGCGGTCCGGGGCCCCGAGCACCATCGACGCGAACGAAACCGGGTAGATCCCCAGGTCGAGCAGGGCGCCACCGCCGAGCTCGGGCGCGAACAGCCGGAAGGCGGGGTCCTCGGCGAACCACTGGCCGTGGTCGGCCATGACGGTGACGACGTCGCCGAGGCTGGGCAGCAGCTCACGGATGTGCCGGATGTGCGGCAGGAAGCGCGTCCACATGGCTTCCATGAGGAAGAGGCCGCGTTCGCGGGCGAGCGCGACCAGGTCGCGCGCCTCGTCGGCGTTCATCGTGAACGGCTTCTCGACCAGCACGGGCTTGCCGGCTTCGAGCGCGAGCCGCGCGTTGCCGTGGTGCAGGGGGTGCGGCGTGGCGACGTAGACGATGTCGACGTCCGGATCGTTCGCGAGGGCTTCGTAGCTGCCGTGGCGAGTGGGGATGCCCAGTCTCCCGGCGAAAGCGTCGGCGCTTTCGGCCGTGCGCGACCCGACCGCGGCGACGACGCCGGATCCGGTCAGCTTCAGGTCTTCCGCGAAGGCCCCGGCGATGCCGCCGGTCCCCATGATTCCCCAGCGCAGGGGCTTGTCGGTCATGCCGGAACCCTACGGGCAGTGTCGGTAAAACCACGGTGGATACCCGTCGCGCGATCGGGCAGGGTGGTGGTTTCCCGAGCCGAGCGGAGGGCCTGCCGTGCCCCGTCGCCGTGTTCCCGAACGTGCCACGCCCGTCGGCGCCGGCCGGATCTTCCTGCCGGTGATGCTGGTGGTCTTCGGCCTGGGCACGCTGGTGCTCCTGGTCGCCTCGATCAAGGTCCTGGCGGACGACCTCGGCCACGGCGGCGATCCGTCGCCGTGGTTCGTGCTGTCGGTGTTCGCGACGGCGATCCAGCTGCTGGCCGTCGTCGCACTCGGTTTCCGCCGCCGTTGGGGCGCGAAACTGCTCGCGGCGGCGTTCGTGGCGAGCGTGCTGCTGGACTTCACGGGACTCACCGGGCTGACCACCGGAGCGGTCCTGATCAAGATCATCGCGGCCGGCCTCCTGGCCACGGCGATCCTGGTCCGCTGGGACGACCTCGTCGCCTGACCAGCCCCTGGTCGACGTGATCGACACCACAAGCGACAATGGAGGACGTGACCGCCACCCTGAGCAAGCCCGCCCTGAAGATCGGCCCCTACCAGGTCGATCCGCCAGTGGTGCTCGCTCCGATGGCCGGCATCACCAACGTCGCCTTCCGCCAGCTGTGCGCCGAGTACGGCGCCGGCATCTACGTGTGCGAAATGATCACCGCGCGGGCCGTCGTCGAACGGCACCCCGCGACCATGCACATGATGACCTTCGGGGCTGAGGAAAAGCCCCGGTCCATGCAGCTCTACGGCGTCGACCCGAAGACGATGGCCGAAGCCGTCCGGATCATCGTCGGCGAAGGCCTGGCCGACCACATCGACTCCAACTTCGGTTGCCCGGTCGCGAAGGTGACCCGCAAGGGCGGCGGGGCGGCGCTGCCGTACAAGCGGAAGCTGTTCGAGGCGATCGTCCGCGAGTCGGCTCGCGCGGCCGGGGACGTGCCGTTCACGGTCAAGTTCCGCATCGGCATCGACGACGACCACCGCACGTACCTCGACGCCGGCCGCATCGCCGAGGGCGAGGGCGCGGCCGCCGTCAGCCTGCACGCCCGCACCGCGGCGCAGCGCTACTCCGGCCAGGCCGACTGGACGAAGATCGCCGCGTTGAAGGAGGCCGTGACCAGCATCCCGGTCCTCGGCAACGGCGACATCTTCTCCGCCGCCGACGCGCTGCGCATGGTCGACGAAACAGGCTGCGACGGCGTGGTCGTCGGCCGCGGTTGCCTGGGCCGCCCGTGGCTGTTCGGCGAGCTGGAAGCCGCCTTCGCCGGGCGCCCGCTGCCGACCCCGCCGAACCTGGGCGAGGTTGCGCAGGTCCTGCGCCGCCACGCCGAGCTGCTCATCGGGCACGACGGCGAGACGAAGGCCCTGCGCGACCTGCGCAAGCACATGGCCTGGTACTTCATGAACTTCCCGGTCGGCTCCGAACTGCGCCGCGGCTTCGCGATGGTGTCCGGCCTCGCGGAACTGGACGACCTGATCGGCCGCCTCGACCACGACGCCCCGTTCCCGGACAACGCCGACGGCCCTCGGGGGCGCCAGGGCTCCCCGGGCAAGGTCACGCTGCCACACGGCTGGCTCGACGACCCGGACGACGACTGCGTCCCGGAGGCGGAAGACATGCACTCGGGCGGCTGAGCTGCAGCAGCTGAACCCGAACAGCAACACCCCCAACGGCACGTGCACGACCGTCACGTGTGCGATGCCCAACACCACCTGCGCCAGCACGAACACCGTGTACGCCGCCGCGCTGTGCAATGAATGGCCGTTCGGTGTGGTGAAACGCAGGAAGGTCGCCATACCCATTACGACGACGCGGCCGCACCGAACGTGAGGTCGTGACAACTGTCATCCCTCGATCGTGGCGGATCGCATCCGTATCGGAACCCCGGCCGCGACAAGCTTTTCGCATGACGAACCACAGCGCTCCCGCCTCTTTGCTCCAGACCCTCGGCGTCGAGATCGCCGTCCCGCTCGGCGTCTACTACGGGCTCCACTCGCTCGGCGTCGACGACTTCACCGCGCTCGCGCTCTCCGGTGTCTTCCCGCTCGGCCGGACGCTGTTCCAGTTCGCCAAGCACCGCACCCTCAACGGGCTCGCCCTCGTCGTCCTCGTGACCAACGTCGTCGGGATGCTGCTGACCTTCGTCTCCGGCGACGCCCGCATGATGATCGCCAAGGACTCGATCGGGAGCGGGATCACCGGGATCGTCATCCTGATCTCCGCGTTCACCGCGCAGCCGATCATGACGAAGGCCCTGCGCCCGTTCCTCACCCACGGCAAAGCCGACCACGAATCCGCCTGGGAACGCTTGCGGGGCAACGAAAGGTTCGCCACCGTCCTGCGTCGCAGCAGCGTCATCTGGGGTGTCGGGTTCGTGCTCGAAAGCGCCGCTCGCGTGGTCGGCGCCTTCACCCTGCCCGTCTCGACGATGGTGTGGCTGAGCACGGTCGTCTTCATCGGCACCTTCGCGCTGATCATGGTCATCGCCGGTGCGGTCGCGAAGGAAGCCGGCGTGATGGTGGCCCGCGAGGCGCAGACCCGCGAGCTCGTCGCCGCTTGACCAGCACGAACGCAGCGTGTACAGGTGTGTACATGTACAGCAAGCGGCAGCAGCTCGTCGGCGACCTCTCCGACCTGATCCGCTCGGGTCGGCTCGCCCACGGTGAACGTCTCCCCGGCGAGAACCAGCTCGCCGAGCAGTACCAGGTCAGCCGCGGGACCGTCCGCAGCGCCCTCTCCGAGCTCCAGCAGCTCGAGCTCATCTCCACCCAGGCCGGCGTCGGGTCGTTCGTCACCTTCGACGGCGTCCAGCTCGACCAGCGGCTCGGCTGGGCCCGCGCCCTCGCCGACGCCGGGGCGCCCGTCACCACGCAGCTCCTCGGCATCGAGACCGTCGAAGACCGGGCCCTCGAAGAAGAGTTCGGCGAGAAGACCTACGTCGCCGTGCGGCGGCTGCGGCGGGAGCACGATCGCGGCGTCTCGCTCGAGACCGCCACCGTCTCCGCCGACGGCCCGCTCGCCGACCTCCCCGAGACCGGCCTGCGGGACGGCTCCCTCACCAAGACACTCGAAGCCGCCGGACGGATCTCCGTCGGCGGTGACCAGTGGATCAGCACCGAACGCCTCGACGCCGCCGACGCCGAGCTGCTCGGCCGCGGTGTCGGCGAGCTCTTCCTCCGCGCCGAACGCACTTCGGTCGACGTCGAAGGCCGGCTCGTCGAGCGGGTCGTCAGCCTGCTGGACCCGGACCGGTTCCAGTTCCACCTCACCTTCGGACACCGGTGAACGCGCGGGACCGGGCGCTCGGCGCGTTCACCGGCCTCGCCGTCGGCGACGCGCTCGGCATGCCGACGCAGTCCATGTCCCGCGCCGCCATCGCCGCCGCCTACGGGCCGGTCACCGGCCTGCTCACCGCCGTCGCCGAGCAGCCGGTCGCGCCGTCTATGCCCGCCGGGTCGGTCACCGACGACACCGAGCAGGCCGTCCTGCTGGCCCGCCTCCTCATCGACGGCCGCGGCACCGTCGAGCCGCAGGTCTTCGCCGACGCCCTGCTCATCTGGGAGGCGGACATGATCCGCCGCGGCTCCGCCGACCTCCTCGGCCCGTCCACGAAACGCGCGCTCACCCGCCTCCAGGACGGCGTCCCCGCCGAAGAGGCCGGCCGCACCGGGACGACCAACGGCGCCGCCATGCGCGTCACGCCGGTCGGCATCGCGACCCCCTCCGAAGACCTCCACGCGCTGGTCGACGCGGTCGCCGCGACCGCGCGCGTCACGCACAACACCAGCCTCGGCATCGCGTCCGCCGCCGCGGTCGCCGCCACCGTGTCCGCCGGGGTCGAGGGCGCGAGCCTCGCCGAAGCGCTCGACGCCGGCGAGCGGGCCGCGGTCGTCGGCGGGGAACGCGGGCACTGGGCGGCCGGCGGGGAGATCGCCGCCCGGATCACCTGGGCCCGCGGCTGGGTGCGGGGCATGGCGCCGGCCGCCGTCGCCGACGCGGTCGCCCGGGTGATCGGCACGTCGGTCGCGTCGCAGGAGTCCGTCGTGGCCGCGTTCGCGCTGGCCGAGGCCATGGGCGACGACCCGCCGGCCGCGCTGCGCCTGGCCGCCGGGCTCGGCGGCGACACCGACACCGTCGCCGCGATCTGCGGCGCGATGCTCGGCGCCGCGCACGGCGTCGGTGCTTTCCGCCCCGACGTCGTGGAGACTGTGCTCTCCGTGAACCGGCTCGAGTTCGGGCCGCTCGTCGACGAGCTGCTCGCCCTGCGACGGCGGACCGGGCAGAGTCAGCGCACCTACTGACCACAGGGGACGGGCCATGACCGAAGCGGGCACCCGGAAGCTCAAGGTGGAGACCAACGGCCTCGACGTGATCGACGACGCCGAGCGCCGCGGGCGTCCGCGACAGCTGTTCTGGCCGTGGTTCGGCGCGAACGTCTCGGTGCTGGGGCTGAGCTACGGCTCGTTCACGCTCGGCTTCGGCATCTCCTTCTGGCAGGCGCTGGTCGCCGGCGTCGTCGGCATCCTGTTCTCGTTCCTGCTGTGCGGGTTCATCGCGATCGCGGGCAAGCGCGGGTCGGCGCCGACGATGCTGCTCTCGCGCGCGGCCTTCGGTGTCCGGGGCAACCGGCTGCCGTCGGCGATCTCGTGGCTGCTCACGGTCGGCTGGGAAACCGTGCTCACCGCGCTGGCGACGCTCGCGACGTCGACGGTCTTCGAACGCCTCGGCTGGGGCGGCGGGACCTCGACGAAGGTGGTCGCGCTGGTCGTCGTCGCCGCGCTGATCGTCGCCGCCGGCGTCCTCGGCTTCGACGCGATCATGAAGCTGCAGACGTGGATCACCTGGATCACCGGCGTGCTCACGGTCGTCTACATCGTCCTGGTCGTCGGGGACGTGCACTGGGACACGGTGAGCGCGCTGCCGTCCGGCTCGGCGCAGCAGTGGGTCGGCGCGCTGGTGTTCCTGATGACCGGCTTCGGCCTCGGCTGGGTCAACGCGGCCGCGGACTACTCGCGCTACCTGCCGCGGTCGTCGTCGAGCCGCGGCGTGGTCGGCTGGACGACGTTCGGCGCGTCGGTGGCCCCGCTGGTGCTGCTGGTGTTCGGGCTGCTGCTGGCCGGCTCGTCGACGGAGCTGAGCAAGGCCATCGCGACGGACCCGATCGGCGCGCTCACGACCGTGCTGCCGCTGTGGTTCCTGGTGCCGTTCGCGCTCGTCGCGGTGCTCGGCCTGGTCGGCGGCGCGGTGCTGGACATCTACTCGTCCGGGCTGGCGCTGCTGTCGGCCGGGCTGCGCGTGCGGCGGCCGGTGGCGGCGTTCGTGGACGGCGTGCTGATGGTGCTCGGCACGGTCTACATCGTGTTCTTCGGCGGCGAGTTCCTGTACCAGTTCCAGGGTTTCCTGGTGACGCTGGGCGTGCCGGTCGCGGCGTGGTGCGGCGTGATGCTCGCGGACGTCCTGCTGCGACGGCGCGACTACGCCGAGCCCGACCTGTTCGACCCGGCCGGCCGCTACGGCGACGTCCGCTGGGGGCCGATCGCACTGGTGCTGGTGGCGACGGCGCTCGGCTGGGGCCTGGTCACGAACACGGCCGCCGGCTGGCTGCAGTGGCAGGGCTACCTCCTGGAGCCGTTCGGGCTCGGCGGGCGTGGCGGGGCGTGGGCGTACGCGAACCTCGGCGTCCTCGTGGCCTTGGCACTCGGTTTCGTCGTCACCCTGCTCACGCGCCGACGCGTCCGCGCGCAGGAGGCGGCGTGAGGTCGGTCCTGGCGGTCATCGACCTGCAGAACGTGTTCGCCACCCCGGCGAGCGAATGGTTCACCCCGCGCTTCGCCGAGGTGCTCCCGCCGATCCACCGCTTGGTGACGGCGTTCGGCAACGACGTCGTGTTCACGCGGTTCATCGCCCCCGCTCACCCGGAAGGGGCGTGGAAGCAGTACTACGAGCAGTGGCCGTTCGCGTTGCGACCCCCGGATGATCAGCTGTACCAGGTGATCGACGAGTTCCAGCCGCCGTCCACAGTGGACGCGACGACGTTCGGCAAGTGGACCCCGCGCCTGGCGACCCGCGTCGGCGGTGCCCGGCTGGTGCTGGCGGGCGTCTCGACGGACTGCTGCGTGCTGTCGACGGCGCTGGCAGCGGCGGACGCGGGCGTGTCGGTGACGGTGGTGTCCGACGCGTGCGCGGGAGTGGACGACGAGAGCCACGCGAAGGCACTGGACCTCATGCGGCTGTACGGGCCGCTGGTCAAGGTGGCCACGACCGACGAGGTGCTCGGCTAGGCTCGCCTCGTGAGCCTCGAAGCCTCGGCCATCGCGCTGACGACCGCGGTCGTGAAGGCCGCCGCGAAGCTCTGGCTCGGCGACCGCCCGATCGCCGCCGACGCCACGGCCAAGGCGTTCGACCTGCTGGAGAAGCAGGTCACCGGCCTCAACGACCGTCGCAAGCTCCACCTGCTGTTCACGAACCTCGAGTCCCGCGTCGCCGACCGGCTGCTGCCTTTCATCGACGTCGAGTTCCGCGCGCTGCCGGAAAACGAGCGGGCCGCGGCGGTGGACGCGGTGCACGACACGTTCGACCGGGCCGCGCTGACCGACGAAGACCTCTTCGACGCCGACCTCGACGCCGGCTACCTGTACCGCTACCTGCTGCGCACCGTGCCCGGCGCCGCGACGCTCCTTTCGGCCGACGCGACCGAGCTGTACCAGCGGGTGCTGCGGGAGTGCTGCGCGTACCTGGTGCAGGTGACGAGCACCCTGCCCCGCTTCCAGCCGGGCGCGCTGGTCGAGGTGCTCCGGCGGGAGACGGAGATCCTGGAGACGGTCCGCAACGTCCTGACGGCGCTGCCGGAACGTCGCCACCCGGACGACTTCGCGGCGGACTTCCGGCGCCAGGTCGTGACGGCGCTGGACCGGATGGCGTTGTTCGGCGCGGGTCTCACCGACGCGACCCGGTTGTACCCGCTGTCGGTCGCGTACCTGAGCCTGAGCGTCAGCGCCGAGGACGACGGTCCGCCCGCCGACCGGATCGAGCACGTGCTGCCTCGCACCCGGCGGATCCTGTTGCGCGGCGAGGCGGGCTCCGGCAAGACGACGATGCTGCAGTGGCTGGCCGTCCAGTGCGCGAGCCGGCAGCTGCAGGGTGTCGACGGCTGGGCCGGCCTGGAACCGTTCCTGGTGCGGCTGCGGCGGTTCAGCCAGTCACCGCTGCCCACGCCGGAACGCTTCCTCGACGAGGTCGGCAGGCATATCGCGGACGAGATGCCGCCGGGGTGGGTGCACAAGCGGCTGCGCAAGGGATGGGCCGTCGTCCTCGTCGACGGAATCGACGAGCTGCCGGACGAGCGCCGCCGTGAGGTGCGCGGCTGGCTCCGCGAACTCGTCGGCGCGTTCCCGCGCGCCCGGTTCGTCGTGACCACCCGCCCGGCCGCGGTGGCCCCGGACTGGCTGCGTGGCGAGGGGTTCACCGAGGTCCGCCTCCAGCCGATGACGCCCCGCGACGTCCGCACGTTCGTCAAGCGCTGGCACGCGGCGATGCCGGCCCTCACGGACCGCGGCGACGCCCTGATCGCGGCCATCGGCGCCCGCAGCGCGGTGCGGCGCCTGGCCGAGAACCCGCTGATGTGCGCGTTGCTCTGCGCCCTGCACCAGGAGGGCAACGGGCGCCTGCCGGACAACCGCATGGAGCTGTACGACGTCGCGTTGCGCATGCTGCTCGACAGCCGCGACATCGAGCGCCGGATCGAAGCCACCGTGCGGCTTTCGCTGACCGAAAAGCTCGTGCTGCTCCGGAGTCTGGCGTATTGGCTGGTCCGCAACGGCCACACGGACGTCCCGATACCGGACGCCGAGGCCCGCGTCGCAGCGAAGCTGCGCTCGATGGGCCAGATCGACGTCACGCCGCACACGGTGTTCCGCCACCTGGTGGACCGCGGCGGCGTGCTGCGCGAACCGGTCCCGGGCCGGATCGACTTCGTGCACCGGACGTTCCAGGAGTACCTGGCCGCCCAGGCTGCGGTCGAAGAGGACGACATCGGCGTCCTGACGGCGAACGCCCACCTGGACGAGTGGCGCGAAGTGGTGGTCCTGGCCGCGGGGCACGCGCACCCGGCCCAGCGGGAACGGTTGCTGGACGGGATTCTCCAGTGGGACGCGGATGAGCAGGAGCGGCTGAGGCTCGACCTGGTGGCGTTGGCGTGCCTGGAGACGTCACCGGTGTTGAGCGAACGGTTGCGGAACGAGATCGAGGACCGGGCGAGCACCTTGATCCCGCCCACCACCTTCGCCGAAGCCGATACCTTGGCGGCCGTCGGGGAGTTCGTGCTGGACCTCCTCGCCGACTGCGAGCCCGAGACGCCCACCTCCACCGCGGCGACCGTCCACGCGATCGCGTCGATCGGCGGCCCGGGCGCATTGGAGCTGCTGACTCGCTACCGCCGGGCCGAGGAGAAGGTTGTGGTGGACGCGCTGGTCAAAGCCCGGAAGAGATTCGATCCGGCCGAGTTCGCCGAACGCGTGCTGGCCGGCTTGCCGATCCAGCGCCTGTCGATCGACGATCCGGCGGACCTGGCCGGCCTCGAGCACCTGAGCCACCTCGAACACCTCCGCTGCTGGTTCGTTGAAGCTCACAGCGACCTCGGCTTCGTCCGGGATCTCCCCCGGCTGAAAAGCGTCGACGTCACCGACCCGGGCGAGTTCGACCTACGGCCGCTCGTCGGCACCTCGCTGGAACGCCTCACCTTGACGGGCAGCATGTCCACCGCGTCGACGGACCTCGGACCACTCGCCGGGATCCCCGCCCTGCGCACGATCGAGGTCGTGCTGAAGACGCACGGGTGGTCACGGCTGGCCGAACTGCCGAACCTGAAGAGGCTCAAGCTGAGCTACCTCGATCTCGACCAGCTGGCTGAGCTAGCCCCCTTGCGTCTGGTGCCCGAGCTGACCTTGAACCAGGTCTTCGGCATCGAAGACCTCAGCCGTCTGTCCTTTTTGAACAATCCGCGCAGGCTTCGCTTCGAAAACTGCCCACGTCTGCGGGACGTGCACGTCCTCGCCGACTGGTCCCGCGGCCTGACCGAGCTCACTTTCGTCAACTGCCCCGAGGTCGACCTCACCGTGCTTCCGTCGCTGACCTCATTGCGGTTACTGGGTTTGCTGGGAGTTGGCGAGATCGACCTGACTCCCCTGGCCGGCCGGACCGACCTCATCGTGATCGTCAACTTCGAGGCCCACCTCGTCGGCGAGGAGCTGCTGGGGCCCGGGTGCGAAGTCAAGCGGCTCGGGCGCGGCAAGTAGATTCGGGCCGTGATCGACCACATCAGCATCCCCACGGAAGCCGGTTCCTTCGACGCCATCGCCGCCGGGCCCGAAGACGGGCGGCCCGTGCTGCTGCTGCACGGCTTTCCCGAAGCCGCCGTCGAGTGGGAGCACCAGGTTGCCACCCTCGGGGTGCTCGGGTACCGGGCCGTCGCGCCGGATCAGCGGGGCTACTCGCCCGGGGTGCGGCCCGAGCCGGCCGGCGACTACTCGATCGATCACCTCGTCGGGGACGTCGTCGCCATCGCCGACCGGCTCGGCTGGCCGAAGTTCGACCTCGTCGGCCACGACTGGGGTGGGGCCGTCGCCTGGTGGACCGCCGACGCGCACCCCGAACGCCTGCGCAGCCTCGCCGTCGTCTCCACGCCGCACCCCGCCGCGCTCGCCGAGGCCATGAAGACCGACGAAGACCAGCACCTGCGGTCGCGCTACATGACCGAGTGGCGGCAGACCCGCGTCACCGAGCGCAAGATGCTGGAGAACGACGCCCGTGCGCTGCGGGACATGTTCGAGCGACGCGTGTCACCGAGCAAGATCGACGAGTACGTGCGGCGGCTGTCCGAGCCGGGGGCGCTCGCCGCGGCCCTCAACTGGTACCGCGGCGGCCGGCCCGGCGGGAAGATCGGCAAGATCTCCGTGCCGACGCTGTACATCTGGAGCACCGAGGACGTTTCGTTCGGCTCGACCGCCGCGCTCGACACCGCGAACCGGGTCACCGGGCCCTTCCGGTTCGAAATGGTCGAAGACGTCACGCACTGGGTGCCGGAAGAGGCGCCGGAGGTCGTCACCTCGCTCATCGTCGAGCACCTCGACGCGTGGTGACGGCCCGTCACCCGGCCGGGCGGAGCGCCCGTAACCCACCCGGCTCGCGGTACGAGGCCCTCCCGCCCGTCGTGTTCACTGGGCCTGTGGACACCGCGACCGAACCCGAGACCGAGCAGGTCGTCTTCGTCACCGAGGACGGCGTGCCCACCGGCGAGACCGGCCCGAAGCTGGCGAGTCACCACGAGCACACCCGGTTGCACCTCGCCTTTTCCTGCTACGTCCTGCGACGCGGCGACAACGCGCTGCTGATCACCCAGCGCGCCCTGCACAAGAAGGTCTGGCCGGGGGTCTGGACGAACAGCGTCTGCGGGCACCCCGCCCCCGGCGAGTCCCTCGAGGACGCCGTCCGCCGGCGCGCGGCCTACGAGATCGGGCTGCCGTCGCTGTCCGGGCTGCGCTGCGTGCTGCCGAGCTACCGCTACCGGACGCCGCCGTTCCAGGGGATCGTCGAGAACGAGTTCTGCCCGGTCTTCGCCGCCTGGGCCGACGCCGAGCCCGAGCCGAACCCGGCCGAGGTCGGCGACTGGCGATGGGTCGCCTGGACCGACTACCAGGAGCTACTGAACGACGAGACGGCTAATGTGAGTTACTGGGCCAAAGACCAGTTCTCCCAGCTCAAGGGCATCGAGCCGTTCTCCGGACTCTGACGCCAAAACTCCGGAGCGTCACTGTCGTAGTCCCGTTTGAGCGAAATTCACCTTCGTCCGCACCCGCGCCTCAAGCACGGCCTCCACGACGACGACAACCAATGCGTGGTGGAGGTGGGCATGGTCGCCGGGGACGAAGGCGTGCTGCGCCGGAGCCCGCAGCCGCCGGACCTGCTGCGCCTCCACGAGGCCGTCGCCACCCTCTTCGCGACCCAGGGCGACTGGCGGCGTGCCTACCAGCACCTTCGCTCCGCGCTGGACATCGCGCGCGACGGCAGCCTGCGCGACGTGCTGACGTCGAGCTACAACCGGCGCTACCTCGACGAGCGCTTGTACGGACCGTTCGCCGATCGGCGGCCCGCCCGGCCGCGGCCGGCGTTGGGCATCGCGCTCGTCGATCTCGACCGCTTCAAGCGCGTGAACGACACGTACGGTCACCTCGTCGGCGACCGCGTCCTCCGGCGGGTGGCCGACTTGCTCCAGGAGGGGTTGCCGCCGGACGGCTTCTGCGCCCGCTACGGCGGCGAGGAGTTCGTACTGTGGCTGCCCGGCGTCGACGCGGGGGACGCGGTCCGCATCGTCGACGCCGCCCGGGTGCGCGTCGCCCGTCACCCCTGGTCAGAACTCCAGCCGGGGCTGCACGTGACCATCAGCGCCGGGCTCGCCCACGAGGGCCCCGACGCCCCGACGCCGCCCGAGCGCCAGCTGCGCAGTGCCGACGACCTGCTTTACGCGGCGAAACGCGCCGGGCGGAACAAAGTCGCCTATCACGACGCGCAAAGCACGCAGTTAATAACCCACTCTGAGTAACGTAAACGCCGCATTACCCCGGAAAGCTGCGGGCACCCTTCACCCGTTTGTCGACGGCCAGCGGCCGTTCGTCGACTCAAGGTGAAGAAAATTCCGGGAGGGTGTCGTCACGAACGGGGGGTATCCGTACGATAACGAAAACCTCCCGGAGAACGATCACCTCTCGCGGGGGAAGACGGCCAAGTACCACCCGCCTTCGATCGCGCGAAAGGAGACCGAGTGCCGGACGAGCACGACAGCCCGGGAACCGGTCGCCGTTCGGACGGTCCCGCGCGGCCCCGGACCGGCAGACGCCGGTCGATGGAGGACCAGGGCGGGATCAGCGTCTCGGACGTCGTCGCCAAGTCCACCGGCGTTCGCCCGGTCCCGCCGCGCGAGGACCGTCCCGACCAGCCCGGACACCGGGCGCGACCCGCCGAACCCCCGGCTCCGGCACGGGGCACTCAGCCGCGCTCGCGGGCACCGCAGCCGCCCGCCGAGAACCCAGTACCCACGGACGCCACTCGTCAACCGCGCCCGCCGCGGCCGCGGCAGCCACGCCGCACGACGGCCGCCGCCCCGCTGCCCGAGGCCCCGCTCCAGCGCCGCCCGCCGGCCGTGAACCCGGGCGCGCAGCAGACGTCGGCCGCGGCACAGCCGCCCCGGCGCCTCCGCCGTCCCGCGGCCGGTCCTGACGGCGCCGCGCCCCAGCGCCCCGCCGACGAGGCACCCCGCCGCCCCGACAGCGCCGCTCGTCAGCGCCCGGCGGCCGAGGGCGTCGCACCCCGCCCGGACAGCCCCCGTCAGCGCGCGGCCACCGCTCCCGACGCCGCCCCTCGCCCGGACAGCGCCCGGCAGCGCGCCGCCGGAGTCCCGGCCGACGGCGGTGCCGCACCCCGTCCCGCCCGCCAGCGCCCTCCGGCCGACGGACCCGCGCCCCAGCGTCCCGCCGCCGAGGCACCCCGCCGCGCCGCGGCCACCCCCGACGGGGCCGCACCCCGCCGGCCGGCCGACGCCGTCGCACCCGAAGCACCCGCGCGCAGGCGGCCGACGCCGGACTCGCCGGCGCCCCAGCGCCCGGACGCGGAGGCACCCGAAGCGGCCGCGTCGAGCCGGTCCGCCGGCGACGCCCCGAAGCGCCGTCCGGGCGCGGTGCCCCCGCGCGCCGAGCTGGACCCGCTGACCATGACCGACGAGATGGAAGCGATCGACGAGGCGACGCAGTACCGCCGCAAGATCGACCACACCCTCGCCCGGTTCTCGGCCGCGCACGACGAGATGAACGCCGAGGAGGCGAAGCGGCGCGAACGCCGTGAGCGGCTCTCGCCCGCTTCGCTCATCGAGAGCACGCGAACGGCGCTTCAGCGCGTCGTCACCCCGGTGCCGTCGCCCGAAGAAGATGCCGAGCAGGCCGAGCAGACCCGGCTGCAGGAGAAGAAGGCCCGGAAGATCGAGCGCTCGGTCCGGTTCGGCCGGATCGCCGCGGCCGTCGTCGCCGGGCTCGTGTTCCTCGGCATCGGGGGCGCGTGGGGCGCCCAGACCTACTTCGACGCCAAGTTCACCCAGGTCTCCGCGCTCGACGAGAACTCGTCCGACATCCAGGACGCCGACGCGCAGGCCAACGACGAGAACTTCCTCATGGTGGGCTCGGACAGCCGCGACGGTGCGACCGCCGAGGAAGGCGTCGGCACCGCGGACAGCACTCCGGGCGCCCGGAGCGACACCGTGATGGTGGCGCACGTCCCGGCCGACCGGAAGCGGGTCGTCGTCACGTCGTTCCCGCGCGACCTCGAGATCAACCGGCCGGACTGCCAGAAGTGGGACCCGGCGCAGAACAAGACTACCGACGAGGTCTTCCCCGGCCAGAAGATCGCGAAGCTCAACACCGCCTACGCGGTCGGCGGCCCGGCGTGCGTCACCAAGGTGATCCAGCAGATCACCGGCCTGCGGATCAACCACTTCGTCGGCATCGACTTCAACGGCTTCAAGGAGATGGTCGACGCCGTGCACGGCGTCACCGTGCACAACGAGAAGCCGATCGACGACGGCATCCTCGGCAAGGTGCTGCTGGAGACCGGGGACGTCACGATCTCCGGTGACCAGGCGCTGAACTTCGTGCGCGCCCGGCACGTCAAGGGCGACCCGACCTCGGACTACGGCCGGATCAAGCGGCAGCAGGAGTTCATCGGCGCGCTGCTCAAGAAGGTCATGTCGTCGGACGTCGTGCTCGACCCCGGCAAGCTCAGCGACTTCATCACGGCCTTCGCGAAGGCGACCTTCGGCGACAACCTCGGCGTCAAGCAGATGATGACGCTGGCGCAGTCGATGAAGGGCATGGACCAGTCGAAGATCTCGTTCCTGACCGTGCCGACGACCGGTGAGGCCAACAGCCGCGGCAACGAGGTTCTCGTCCGCAGCAAGACGAAGGCCCTCTTCGACGCGCTGCGCAACAACACCCAGCTGCCGGACCCCAACGCGCCCGTCCCGCCGAGCGAGCAGGCCCCGCCGACCAGTACGTCGAAGTCGTCGTCCAAGACCACATCCAAGTCGACGACGAGCACGAGCAAGAAGACGAGCACCACGGGCTGATCCGCGAGGATTGTTAGTCCGGGTTCACGTGCGGTTCACCCGGCGATGAGGTGTTTGGCCACGGTTGGCCGTAGGGTTGGGCCATGCGTGAGGCTTACCATGTCGAACTCGAACAGCTTGCCGTCAATCTGGCCGGGATGTCGGTCCAGGTCGCCGACGCCATGGAGCGTGCCACGCGCGCCCTGCTGGAGGTCGACCTCGGTCTCGCCGAGCAGGTCATCAGCGACGACGTGAAGGTCGACGACGCCCGGGCCCAGTGCGAGGAGCAGGCGTACGCCCTGCTCGCCCTGCAGGCGCCCGTGGCGACCGATCTGCGCACCGTGCTGGCGGCGATCCACGCCGCGGAAAGCCTGGAGCGGATGGGCGATCTGGCGCTGCACGTGGCGAAGGCCGCCCGGCGCCGCCACCCCGACCCGGTGCTGCCGGAGGCCGTGCGGCCGTACTTCGCCGAGATGGGCGAGGTCGCGGTGAAGCTGGCCCGGTCGACCGAGCAGGTCATCAAGACGAAGGACGTCGAAGCGGCGAAGACGCTCGAGTCCGACGACGACCAGGTGGACGACATCCACCGCCACCTGTTCACGGTCCTGATGGACCGCGAGTGGCCGCACGGTGTGGCCGCGGCGGTCGACGTGACGCTGCTGGGCCGCTTCTACGAGCGCTACGCCGACCACGCGGTGTCGGTGGCGAAGCGGATGATCTTCGTGGTGACCGGCAAGATGCCGGGCTACGGCTCCGACGACGACATCTGAGCAATCCTCGAAAGGGCCCCTGACCACCTGGTCAGGGGCTTTTTTCGTGGAGACCGATGAGTTTCGCGGCGCGGGTGTCTCTCAACGGGTGACAGCACCCTCACGAAGGAGCCGGCCATGCGCAACGTCATCGCCTACGTCAACCTGACCCTCGACGGCCACCTGGCCGGCCCGGCGGGCGAGCTGGACTGGATGCGGTTCGACCCGGAGATGAACATCGCCCTGTCGGACGAGATGCGCTCCCGGTGCGACACGATCCTGACGGGCCGGAACTTCCACCACGGCATCGAGCAGAACTTCCGCGCCCAGGCGAACGACCCGGCGAGCCCGGCCGAGCTGGCCGACTTCGCGACGTGGATGATTTCGGCGCCGCAGGTGGTGTTCTCGCGGTCACTGACCGAGGTTGCCGCGCCGCACCGGCTCGCCGGGGACGACCTCGCGGCAACGGTGGCCGAGCTGAAGGCGTTGCCCGGCAAGGACATGGTCCTCTTCGGCGGGGTGTCGATCGTGCAGCAGTTCGTCCGCGAGGGGCTCGTGGACGAGTACTGGATCAAGCTCTACCCGACGGCGATCGGCGCGGGGCAGCCGTTGTTCACGCACCGGCGCACGGAATTGCGTTTGACGGAAAGCAAAGCGTGGGAATCGGGAATCCTCACACTGCGGTACCTTCCGGCCTGATTATCCACAAAGGACAAACAGAAGAAGGCCTTTCTCGCCTGCCCCGAGCGCGGGCGAGAAAGGCCTTCCACCACAACGACGACTCAGCCGAAACGCCCCGAAATGTAGTCTTCCGTTGCCTTCTCGTCCGGGTTGGAGAAGATCTTCTCCGTGTCGTTGAGCTCGACCAGACGCCCCGGCTGCCCCACGCCGGCCAGGTTGAAGAACGCCGTCTGGTCGGAAACCCGCGCCGCCTGCTGCATGTTGTGCGTGACGATGACGATCGTGTAGTCCTTCTTCAGCTCCCCGATCAGGTCCTCGATCGCCAGCGTCGAGATCGGGTCCAGCGCCGAGCACGGCTCGTCCATCAGCAGGACGTCCGGCTGCACCGCGATCGCGCGGGCGATGCACAGGCGCTGCTGCTGACCACCGGACAGCCCGCCGCCCGGCTTGTTGAGGCGGTCCTTGACCTCGTTCCACAGGTTCGCGCCGCGCAGGGCGCGCTCGGCGATGTCGTCGAGGGTCTTCTTGCCCTTGGTGCCGCCCAGCTTCAGGCCCGCGACGACGTTGTCCTTGATGGACATCGTCGGGAACGGGTTGGGGCGCTGGAACACCATGCCGATCGTGCGGCGGACCTGGACCGGGTCGACGGCCGAGGCGTAGATGTTCTCGCCGTCCAGCAGGACGTCACCCTCGACGCGGGCGCCGGGGATGACCTCGTGCATGCGGTTGAGCGTGCGGAGCACCGTCGACTTGCCGCAGCCCGACGGGCCGATGAACGCGGTGACGTTGCGCGGCGGCACGGACAGGGTGACACCGTCGACGGCGTGGAACTTGCCGTAGTAGATGTCCACGTCCTTGACGTCGATTCGCTTTGCCATGGCTACAGCTCACTTCTTCTTCGGGGCGACAAGGCGCGCGAACACGGTGGCGAGGAGGTTGATGATCGCGATGATGAGCACCAGGGTCAGGGCCGCGCCCCAGATCCGGTCGAAGCCGACCGAGCCCGGGTCCATCGAGTTGGTGACGCGCTCGTTGTTCATCAGCAGCGGGAGCGCCGCCTGCTCGCCGCTGAAGATGTCCCAGTTCGTGTAGGCGGAATACCCGACCAGGACCAGCAGCGGCGCGGTCTCGCCCATCACCCGGGCCAGCGCCATCATGATGCCGCCGATGATCCCGGACAGGGCCGTCGGCAGCACGATCTTCACGATCGTCTTCCACTTCGGCACACCCAGCGCGTAGGAAGCTTCACGCAGGTCGTCCGGGACGATCCGCAGCATCTCCTCCGACGAGCGGACGACCACCGGGATCATCAGCAGCACCAGGGCCAGCGACACGGCGAAACCGCTGCGCGGCAGGCCGAACGTGGTGATCCAGAGCGCGTAGATGAACAGCGCGGCGACGATCGAGGGGACACCGGAGAGGATGTCGACCATGAAGGTGGTGGCCTTCATGAGCTTGCCCCGGCCGTACTCCACGAGGTAGATCGCGACGAGCATGCCGATCGGCACCGCGATGATCGCGCAGACGAGGCCCTGCAGCAGGCTGCCGATGATCGCGTGCAGGACACCGCCGCCGACCTCGTCGGACAGGAAGTTGCCCAGGTCCTGCGACCACCAGTTGCTGTACGGGATGCGCTTGATGCCGTTCGCGATGACCGTGTAGAGCACCCACACCAGCGGGACGACGGCGATCAGGAACGACAGCCAGACCAGCGTGGTCGCCAGCCCGTTCTTGAACTTGCGAGCCAAGCTGACCTGCTGGAACGCGGGCGTCGTGGCAGGGGCTTCGAGCGTGGTGGTCATGCTCACTCTCCCTTCTTGCCGATGACGGACCGGGCCGCGAAGTTGACGAGGAACGTGAGCACGAACAGCACCAGGCCCGCGGCGATGTACGCGCCGGCCGAGATCTCGTTGTTGAACTCGCTGTAGTTCGCGGCGATCTTCGACGCGAAGGTGGCGCCGCCGTCGAAGAGGCTCCAGTCGAAGTTCCGGCCCTGCGGGATGAGCAGGATGACGGCCAGCGCGATCGTCTCGCCGAGCGCGCGGCCGAGGCCGAGCATCGACGCGCCGACGTAACCGGCCTTGCCGAACGGGAGCACCGTGGTGCGGATGACCTCCCAGCGGGTGGCGCCCAGCGCCAGCGCGCCCTCGAGGTGCGGGGTCGGCGTGCGCTCGAAGACCTCGCGCGAGAGCGACGTGATGATCGGCAGGATCATCACGGCCAGCACGATGCCGGCGGTGAAGATCGTGCCGCGCACGCTCGGCGCGACGTTGCCCGGCGCCAGCAGCGGGAACCACGAGAACGTGTCGTTGATCCACTGCGAGAACGGCTCGATCGCCGGGGCGAACACGAGGATGCCCCACAGGCCGAAGATGATCGACGGCACCGCGGCGAGCAGGTCGATGACGTACGCGAACGGCCGCGCCAGCCGCTTCGGTGCGTACTGGGTCAGGAAAAGCGCGATGCCCAGCGACACCGGCATCGCGATGATCAGCGCCACGAGCGACGTCGCCACCGTGACCTCGAGGAGGTCGAGGATGCCGAACGACATGTTCGCGGGGTCGTTGGTCGACCAACCGTGGTTGGTCAGGAAGTTGCCCTTGTTGGCCTGCAACGCGGGGATCGCCTGGATGAGCAGGAAGAGCCCGATCAGGCCGATCAGGGCGACGACGAAGATCCCGGCCCCGGTGGTCAGGTTCTGGAAGATGCGGTCACCGGGCCGCACCTTCTTCGGTTTCTCGCTCGCGGGCGGCTGGGGCGCCGCCGGCGGGGCTGCTTGCTCCGAAATCGGGACCTCCGGGGGCGTCGTGGCGGACGACGAACGCCCACCGGGGTCGCCGGTGGGCGTTCGCGTCGAGGATGACTCGCTCATCAGCTAGCTCTGACCAGCCTCTATCACTCGGATATCAGTCGCAACGCCGGTTCAGGAAATCGCCTTGACCGCGGCTAGGACCTTGGTCTGCAGCGACTGCGGGATCGGCACGTAGCCCTTGGCGGACAGCGGCTGCTGACCGTCGGTGGCGGCCACCGTCAGGAACGCCTTGACGGCCTTCGCGACGTCCGGGTTCGCGTACTTCGAGCAGACGATCTCGTAGGTCGTCAGCAGCAGCGGGTAGGCACCCGCGGTGTTGCTGGCGTAGATGCCGTTCAGGTCGAGCGCGAGGTCGTTCGAGCCGTCCTTGAGGAACTTCGCCGCGTCGAGGGACTTCGCCACGTTCGCCGCGTTGAGCTCGACGCCGCCGGAGCCGCTGTCGATGAGGGCCGGGGTCAGGCCGTCCTTGGCGAACGCGCCCTCGACGTAGGTGATGCCGCCGTCGGAGGCCTTCACCGCGGTCGCGACGCCGTTGGAGCCCTGCGCACCGTTGCCGACGCCACCGTTGAACTTCTTGCCGGCACCCTTGGTCCAGTCGGCCTTCGCGGCCGCGCCCAGGTACTTCTGGAAGTTGTCGGTGGTGCCCGACTCGTCGGCGCGGGAGACGACCTGGATCGGCTTGTCCGGCAGGTTCAGGCTCTCGTTGCCCTTGACCGCCTTGATGGCCGGGTCGTTCCACTTGGTGATGCCACCGCTGAAGATCTTGGCGGTCACCGACGGGGTCAGCGTCAGCTTGTCCACGCCGGACAGCTTGTAGGCGACCGCGATCGGGCCGACGACGAGCGGGATGTTCCAGGCGTCGCTGGCGCAGCGGGCCTTGGCGGCCGCGGCGTCGGCGTCCTTGATCGGCGAGTCCGAGCCGCCGAAGTCGATCTGGTTGGCGTTGAACTGCTTGACGCCGGCGCCCGAGCCACTCGGGTTGTAGTTGACCTGCTGGCCGGCGCACTTCTTGCTGAACTGCTGCGTGAAGATGTCGATGGCGTTCTTCTGGGCCGACGAACCTTCCGCGGAGAGCGGGCTCTTGCCACCGCACTCCACGTCGGCGGTGCCGGTGGCAGCGGGTGCCGAAGCCGAGTTCGAGCTGCCGCTGTTGGACGCCGCGGGGTCGGAACCACAGGCGGCGAGCACGAGGGCGGCGCTCGCGACGATGCCCACCGCGCTCAGGGGCCGCATGATCTTCACTGCTGTTTCCTCCATCAGGAGCTTGACCGGGTCGTCGCGGCTGTGCTGCCGCGCCGGATCCGGACATTAGGCAGCCCTGGTGGACGGTCGGCCGTGAACAAATGAACGCGAAGTGAACAAGGCCCAGGATGTGAGCAGTGCTACTAGCCCGATAGGGTGCCGTGTCCCGGCCGTGACCTGCGCGTTCGCACACCGTGACGGACTGTTCGCGCGGTGTCCATCGTGGTCACCGACCGTACTGGACGTCGGTTTCGTGACGTGTGAACCCGAGCTTGGTGTAAACGGCGAGCGCCGGGGCGTTGTCGCCCTCGACGTACAGGATGATCTGCCGCAGCCCGCGGCCCGCGAGGTACCGCAGCCCGGCGAGTGTCAGCGCCCGGCCGAGCCCGCCGCCCTGCGCCGCCGGGTCGACGCCGACGACGTAGACCTCGCCGACGCGCTCACCGTCGAAGCGGCCCGGCGTCGCCTCGTGGACCTTCGTCCAGTGGAAGCCGATCACCTCGCCGCCCTGCTCGGCGAGGAAGAAGCCGTCCGGGTCGAACCACGGCCGGTCCTCGTCCGCGCGGAGGTCCTCGACGGTCAGCGCGCCCTGCTCGGGGTGCCAGTCGAAGGCCAGCGCGTTGACGCGGATGACGGCGTCCTCGTCCTGCCCCGGGACGAACGTCCGCAGCGAGACGCCGTCGCGCAGCCGCGGCTCCGGCCAGTCGGCGCCCTCGACGTCGGTGTGCAGGATCAGCAGCTCGCGCTTGCGCTCCAGGCCGGTGCGCACGGCCAGCTGCCGCGCCGCCGGGTGGTCGCCGTGGGCCCAGATGCGGAACCCGACCGCGGCGCGCTCGTCGACGGCCTGGAGGAGCTTCGCGCCGTAGCCGCGGTTGCGGTGGGCGGGGTGCACGAACAGCTCGGCGACCTGGTGCCCGAAGGAGTCGCCCGTGGTGTCGAGGTGGGCGTAGCCGACGACCTCGCCTTCGACGCAGGCGACGAGGTGCTCACCGCCGTCGAACTCACCGGGCAGCGGCCCCTCGGGTTCGGTCTCGGGCCGCCCGTCGGCCTCGCGCACGGCCAGCAGCAGCCCACGCACGTCCTCGAGCTGCTGCTCGTCCAGTTCCTGGCGCCATTCGCCGTCTCCGCTCACCCTGCGACCGTACCGCCGGAGGAGGCAACTCGACGGCTGTCAGCGCGTCCTGGTGAACGTGGGACGGTCAGCGCGCGAGTTCGGGGGTCTCGGCCGGGGCTTCGGCCTGCGCGGGCACGCTCGGCCGCGCGCCGCCCTTGGCGGGCCGCTCGAACTTGTAGCCGACGTTGCGCACGGTGCCGATCATCTGCTCGTGCTCGGGGCCGAGCTTGGCGCGCAGCCGCCGCACGTGGACGTCGACCGTGCGGGTGCCGCCGAAGAAGTCGTAGCCCCAGACCTCCTGCAGCAGCTGGGCGCGGGTGAACACCCGGCCGGCGTGCTGCGCGAGGTACTTGAGCAGCTCGAACTCCTTGTAGGTCAGTTCGAGGGTGCGCTTGCGCAGGCGGGCGGTGTAGGTCGCCTCGTCGATGACCAGCTCGCCGACCCGCAGCTCGGCCTCGACCTGGGCGGAACCGCCGTCGCGGGTCGTCACCAGCCGCAGCCGCGCGTCGACCTCGGCCGGACCCGCGGTGGGCAGCAGGATGTCGTCGGTGCGCCACTCGGCACTCACCGCGACGAGGCCGCCTTCGCCGACGACCGCGATGATCGGGGTGGACGCTTCCTCTTCGCCGGCGCCCTTGAGCAGGCGGCAAAGGCTCTTCGCCGAGGCCAGGTCGCTGCGGGCGTCCAGCACGATCACGTCGCGGTGGCCCGCGTCGAGCAGGGCCGTCACCTCGGGAGGGCGGACGCGTACGGTGTGCGGCAGCAGGTCCAGCGCGGGAAGCACCGAAGTGGCATCGGCTTCCGCAGTCAACACCAGAAGGTCCAGGCTCATGAGCCGCACCGCCTTCACAAATCGTCGCCGCACGGTGGCGTTGTTCGGTGCTAAGTGAGAATAGCGGCTCGACCGCCCGGCACCTAACCCTTGCTGGATCGATCACACCTGGAGAAACTCCGGTGGACCCGACGAACAGGAGTACGGACGCGATGGTGAGCAGGCCCGTGACCCGGGACGACCGACCCGCACCGAGGCCGGACGCGCGGCGCCGCGGACGCCGGGCACGGCGCTGGGTGATCGCTCTCGTCGTGCTGGTGCTGCTGCTGGTCGGCGCCGACTTCGGCGCCGCGGCCTTCGCCGAGCACACGATCTCCCAGAAGGCGCGGACGCAGCTCCAGCTGACCGACGACCCCTCGGTGACGATCCACGGCTTCCCGTTCCTCACGCAGGCGCTGGGCGGTGACTACAGTCACATCAGCGTGTCCGCGGCCGGTGTCCCCGTCGGCGACAAGCTCCAGGACGTCGCGCTCAACGCCGAGCTCGAGGACGTCACCGCGCCGCTGTCGGACCTCACGAGCGGCAACACGAAGGCGATCAAGATCGGCAAGCTGACCGGCGCCGTCACCATCAAGGCCGCCGACCTGGCGCGCGTCTCGCCGCTGGACAAGATCAAGGACCTGCGGATCGAGCCGGCGACCACGGACTACGTCGAGAACGGCGACAGCGGGCAGAGCGAGCCGACGCCGACTCCGACGACCACCACCGAGGGACAGGCCGACCAGGACCAGTCGAGCACCGGTGTCCGCATTTCGGGACACCTTCCGTTCGCGGGCAAGGATCTGGAAATCTTCTGCTTCGCGATGATCGAGGCCGACGCGAAGGGCGGGGCGATCAGGTTCATCCCCAAGCGGCTGCAGTTCGGGAATGACCAGGAGACCACCATCGTTCCGTCAGCGGTGCAGAAAGCGCTGATGCCGAACTTCAGCGCGTCGATCAACACCAAGGACCTGCCGCTGTCGGTCACCCCGACCGGCGTGCGGGTGCAGAGCGGGTCGGTGACGATCAAGGGCGAGGCGACGGACGTGTCGTTCGCGGAGCTGAGCAAGTAGGAGGCGACCGGTGACGGGGCTGTGGGTGCTCGTGGCGGTGCTGGTGGCCGGGCTCGCGGTCGGCGCGCTGCTGAAGGCCCGCAACGGCCGGGTGCGCGTGGCCAAGCCCGAAGCCGAGGTTCCGGCCCGTGCGCTGCCCGGCCCCGTCACCGACGTCCTCGACCCGGCGTCCGCCGTGACGCTGGTCCAGATCTCCACCACCTTCTGCGCGCCGTGCCGGCACGCGAAGGCCGTGCTCGAGCCGCTGGCCGAGCGGACCGACGGCCTGCACCACGTCGAGCTCGACGTGACGAACCAGCCCGAGGTCGCGCAGTCCCTCTCCGTGCTGCGGACGCCGACCACGATCGCGCTGACCCCGGACGGCCGGGAGCTGCTGCGCGTCGGCGGCGTCCCCAAGGGCCCCGAGCTGATGGACGCGCTGAGGCCTCATCTCACGACCCGGACGCCCTGACCAGGACGTGTCCCACGCGTCGGGAATCGTCCCAAGGTATGAACGTGGTTCCCACCCTGAGGGAGCTCTGGGTACCCTCGCACCCGTGACCGGGCTGAACACCTTCTTGACGCAGCGACGCGCAGTGGACCTCTGCCGCGTCCGCAGCAGCCTGTGTCGCACCCACTCCGACCGGCGCTGAAGCACGTCCGGTTTCACCCCAGCCTTGATGTCGCTGAAGCGTGCCGTTCGCACGCACCCCCCTCTGCTCCAGCTGGAGGAACCATGTCCGCCGGACCGGCCGTCGACCCGCGGGGCCCGCGCTTCGCCGCCATCCTGACCACGATCGTGCTCGCGGTCGTCCTGGTCACCCAGTGGTGGCCGCTGCTGGCGATCCAGACCGTCGTGTTCGCCATCGGCGCGTTCGTCGGACTGAAGCCGGCGCCTTACTCGATCGTGTACCGCACGCTCGTCGCCCCGCGCCTCGGCCCGACCGACGAGCGGGAGGACGCGGCGCCGCTGCGGTTCGCCCAGGCCGTCGGGTTCGTGTTCGCGCTCGTCGGCACGATCGGGTTCGCGCTCGACCTCGCCCCGCTCGGCATCGTCGCGACGGCGTTCGCGCTCTTCGCGGCCTTCCTCAACGCGGCCTTCGACTTCTGCCTCGGCTGCGAAATGTTCTTGCTGATCAAACGCTTCAGTCCCGCCCGCGCGTCGTCCTGAAGTCCATCCATGCCCCCGCCACCACCCTCAACGGAAGGCGCTTCGCGCCGCTGTGTTGATCCGATCCAGAAAGAGAGTTCTGTTCTCATGAGCCGTGAAGACGTCCTGGTCACCACCCAGTGGGCCGAGGAGAACCTGGACACCCCCGGCGTCGTGTTCGCCGAGGTCGACGAGGACACCACCGCGTACGACGGAGGCCACATCCGGGGCGCGGTGAAGTTCGACTGGCGCAAGGACCTGCAGGACGGGGTGCGCCGCGACTTCGTCTCCAAGGAGGGCTTCGAGAAGCTCCTGTCGGAGAAGGGCATCTCGAACGACGACCGCGTGATCCTCTACGGCGGCAACAACAACTGGTTCGCCGCCTACGCGTACTGGTACTTCAAGCTCTACGGCCACGAGAACGTCCAGCTGCTCGACGGCGGGCGCAAGAAGTGGGAGCTCGACGGCCGCGAGCTGAACTCCGACGAGGTCAAGCGCGACACCACCGACTACAAGGCCAAGGACCAGGACCTCTCCCTGCGCGCGTTCCGCGACGAGGTCGTCCAGTCCATCGGCGCGAAGAACTTCGTCGACGTCCGGTCGCCGGACGAGTTCTCCGGCAAGCTGCTCGCCCCGGCGCACCTGCCGCAGGAGCAGTCCCAGGTGCCCGGCCACATCCCGGGCGCGCTGAACGTGCCGTGGGCGAAGGTCGCCAACGAGGACGGCACCTTCAAGACCGAGGCCGAGATCGACGAGCTCTACAAGGAGCAGGGCATCGACGCGGGCAAGGGCACCATCGCCTACTGCCGCATCGGCGAGCGTTCGTCCATCGCGTGGTTCGCGCTCCACGAGCTGCTCGGCCACGAGGACGTGAAGAACTACGACGGTTCGTGGACGGAATACGGCTCGCTGGTCGGCGTGCCGGTCGAGTTGGGAGCGAAGTGATGGCGGTCGACGACAGCTGCGGCGCACCGGTCCAGGAGGCCACGCCGGCGGACTACGACACCAAGGGCCAGGTCGTGCTCGCGGGCAAGGTGACGGGCGCGGACGGCCCGGTCGGCGGCGCGTTCGTCCGCCTCCTGGACGGCGGCGGCGACTTCACCGGCGAGGTGGTCTCCTCGGCCGACGGCGACTTCCGCTTCTACGCCGCGCCGGGCGAGTGGACGGTGCGCGCACTGCACCGCACCGGCAACGGCGAAGCGTCCGTGACGGCGGAGGGTCCGGGCCTGCACCAGCTGGCCATCTCCGTCGCCTGACTCGCGTACTTCGTGAAGGCCACCTTGAGGAACTTTGAGTTCCTGGAGGTGGCCTTCACGGCTTTCCGGAGTCCTGCTCGCGGTGACCGTGCTCACCGCGGCGACCCTGCACCGGGCCCGGTGAGCGGCGGCGGACTATCCTGCTGGGCGTGGAAGCTCTGTTTACGACTTTGCTGGTGCTGGCCGGCGTCGCGATCACCTGGTTCGCCGTGTACGTCGTCTACCGCCTGTACGCGGACCAGCGCTGACCGATGAGTGCCAGCGGCGACGACGCCATCGTGGCAGCGGAGATCCGCGCGGAAAGCACCCGCGCGCGCAACCTCCCGCTGTGGGACGACCTGCCCATCCCGAACGACACCGCGAACCTGCGTGAGGGGCCGGACCTCAACGAAGCCTGCCTCGCGCTGCTGCCGCTCGTCGGCGTCTGGCGCGGTGAGGGCGAGGTCGACTACCCGACCATCGAAGGCCCGCGCAAGTTCGCGCAGCAGCTGACGATCTCCCACGACGGCCGCCCGTTCCTCGTCCACGAGGCCCGCGCGTGGCTGCTGGACGACGACGGCAACGTCATCCGTCCCGCCGCCCGCGAGTCCGGGTTCTGGCGGCCGCAGGCGGACGACACGATCGAGCTGCTGCTCACCCACAACACCGGCATCGTCGAGCTGTACTACGGCAAGCCGCGCACCCAGACGTCCTGGGAGCTCGGCACCGACGCGGTGATCCGCACGGCCACGGCCAAGGACGTCACCGCGGCCCAGCGGCTGTACGGCCTCATCGAAGGCTCCCTCGGCTACGTCGAGGAGCGCGCCATGATGGGCCAGGAGATGCAACCGCACACCTCGGCCCTGCTGCGCCGCGTCGTCGGCTGACGCCGTGCGCTGGCGGCGCTGTGGCGAGGACGCCGCCCTGCTCGACTGCGACTCGCTCGACCAGATGCGGGCGGCCCACGCCACGGTCCTCGCCGCGCGTCCCGCCGCCGTCGTCGACCTCGTGCCCGGCGCCCGCAGCCTGCTCGTCGTCGGCGGGGTGGCCGCCGTCAAAGCACTGCTGGACGGCGCCGACCTGACGCACCCGCCGGCCGGCGAGCCCCGCGAAGTCACCCTCGACGTCCGCTACGACGGCGAGGACCTTTCCCTGATCGCCTCGGACGCCGGGGTCTCCACGGACGCGGTCGCCGAGCTGCACACCCAGGCCGTCTACACCGTCGCGTTCACCGGGTTCGCGCCCGGGTTCGGCTACCTGACCGGGCTTCCCCCGGAACTGCGGCAGCCGCGGCTCGAGTCTCCGCGCACCCGCGTCCCGGCCGGGTCGGTCGGGATCGCCGGCGAGTTCACCGGCGTCTACCCGCGTGCGTCCCCGGGTGGCTGGCGCTTGCTCGGGCACACCTCGGCGACGCTGTTCGACCCGCACGCCGCCCCGCCCGCGCTGTTCGCGCCGGGCGACCGCGTCCGCTTCCGGGCCGTCCGATGAGGTCCGTCGAAGTCGTCGACCCCGGGCGGTACGCGCTGGTCGAGGACCTGGGCCGGCCCGGCTACGCGCACCTCGGCGTCGCGCCGTCCGGGGCGCTCGACACGGCGTCGCTGCGGCTGGCGAACCGCTTGGTGGGCAACTCCGAGGGGGCCGCCGGGATCGAAGCCCTGCTCGGCGGCCCGTCGGTGCGGTTCACGGCCTCGGCGACGGTCGCGGTGACCGGTCCGGCCGTCCCGGTTTCGGTCGACGGCCGGCCCGTCGGGTCCCACGTGCCGGTGCCGGTGCGGGCCGGCCAGACGGTGTCGGTCGGCTCGCCGTCGGCCGGCTTGCGCTGCTACCTGGCGGTTTCCGGCGGGATCGCGGTGGACGAGGTGCTGGGCAGCCGCTCGTCGGACGTCCTGTCGGGCATCGGCCCGCCGCCGCTTCGCGCCGGCGACGTGCTGCCGCTCGGCGAACCCGGGATCCCGGCGGGCGCGGACGTCGTCGTGCCGAGTCCCGCGCCGGCCGACCTGGTCGTCCCGGTGACGCTCGGCCCCCGTGACGACTGGCTCGACGACCCGGCCGGCGGGCTGTCGGCGTGGTGGACGGTCACGGCCGAGTCGAACCGCGTCGGCCTGCGCCTCGACGGGACGCCGTTGCGGCGGGCCGTCGAGGGCGAACTGCCCAGCGAGGGCGTGGTCACCGGGGCGATCCAGGTGCCGCCGAGCGGGCTGCCGGTGGTGTTCCTCGCCGACCACCCGACCACCGGCGGCTACCCCGTCGCGGCCGTCGTCCGGGCCGGTGCGCTGAGCGCGCTCGCGCAGGCCCGGCCGGGCACCCGGGTGCGGTTCCGGATGTCCTGAAAGTCCTGTACCGCCACGCGAGTGAGACCCGGGTCACGCCGTGCACCCGTCCGCGTGAGAGCTGGAACCTTGTCGCGCCGCCGCCCGTCCTCATAGGCGTGGAGAAGGTGACGATCAGCGGTGGCACGGGTTTCCTGGACGTGAACGCGCGAGCACGGGCGGAGCTGCCCCAGTCGCTGCGGATCGCGCTGGCCACCGGTCAGCTGCGCCGCCCGCTCGCCACCACGCTCGGCCCGGTCCTCGACCTGCTCGTCGACGGCGACTACCGCGTGAGCGGCCCCGAACGGCTGGCCGAGGACCAGCTGCTCACCCCCACCGACGTCTGGCCGCCCTCCGACGAGGCCCGCGTCGGCTACTACCGGACCGCCATCCGCACCGGCCACCGCCCGGTCGCGGTCGTGCTGGCCGACGGCGACCGCGAGCTGATCATCGACGGGCACCACAAGATCGCCGCCTACCGCGCCGAGGAGGTCGCGCCGGCGATCGTGCGGATCACTCAGGCGTATTCGCTCTCGTAGGCCGCCACCAGCTCGGCGTACCCGGCCGACGAGTCCGGCAGCCGCTCGCCGTCCAGCGTGTGCACCCGGGTCAGCTTGCGCACGCTCGACGCCATGAAGACGCCGTCGCCGTCGACCAGGTCGCGGACGGTCAGCGGCTCCACCTTGACCACCCAGCCCGCCTTCTCGGCCCCGCGGAACAGCGCGGCCTGCGTCGTGCCCGGCAGGATGCCGATGCTCGACGGCGGTGTGTAGAGCGTCCGGCCCTTCGCCAGCACCACGGTCGACGTCGGCCCTTCGAACACCGAGCCGTCGGCGGCGGTGAAAATCACATCTTCGGCGCCGCGGCGGCCGGCTTCGCGCACCGCGGCCATGTTCACCGCGTACGACAGCGGCTTCGCGCCGAGCAGCAGCCAGGGCGCGCGCTCGGCGAGGTCCGGCGGGAAACCGCGTTCGAGGGTGATCGCGGCGACGCCCTCGGCGCGGGCCCGCAAGATCGACGGCGAGACCTCCGAACCGAGCGCGAACCCGGTCGGGCCGGCGCCGGGGTCGCCGTCGGAACCCCTGGTGTACACCAGTTTCAGCGCCATTTCGGCGCTGCCGGACCACCTTTCGAGCACCAGCGAAACGACCCGTTCCCACGCGCTCAGGTCGGGCTCGGGCAGGTCGAGCATGGCGGCCGAGCGGGCGAGCCGCTCGAGGTGCGGACGCAGTTCGCGGGGCTTGCCGTCGACGACGAGGATCGTCTCGAAGACGCCGTCGCCGCGCAGCAGACCGAGGTCGTCGACCTTGATCTGGGCGGCGTCGGGGTCGGCCGGGGTTCCGTCGAGGAAGACGAGCACGCGCATGCCGACACGGTACTCACCTAGGCTGGGCGGTATGCCGTACCGCTCGCCGCTGCTGGACGTGCCCGGATCCATCCCTCCGCCTGACGACCACCCGGAAGCCGGAGTGCCCTGGCACTGGGGAGACCCGTTCGCGGAGCAGCGCACGGCGTCGCGCGGCGTGGTCGTGATCGACCGGTCGCACCGCGAGGTCCTCGCCGTCTCCGGCGAAGAGCGGCTTTCGTGGCTGCACCTGGTGATCTCGCAGCACGTGACCGAGCTGGCCGAGGGAACCGGCACCGAGGCGCTGGTGCTCGACAGCCAGGGCCGCGTCGAGACGCACATGGTGGTCGCGCACCTCGACGGCACCGTCTACCTCGACACCGACCCGGGCACGAGCGTCACGAGCGCGCTGCCCAAGGGCGGTCCGCAGACGCTGCGCGAGTACCTCGAAGCCATGAAGTTCTGGTCCAAGGTGGACATCCGCGACGCGACGGACGAGCTGGCCCTGCTCACCGTGCTCGGCCCGGACGCCGAGCGCGTGCTGAGCGCGGCCGGCGCCGAGGTCGGCCCCGAGCCGTACGCGGTCGCGGCGCTGCCGGGTGGCGGCTTCGCGCGGCGGATGCCGTGGCCGGGCCGGTCGAGCGTCGACCTGGCGGTTCCGCGCGCGTCGCTGGTGGACTGGTGGAAGCGCCTCACCGACGCGGGGGCCCGCGCGGCCGGCAGCTGGGTGTTCGACGCGCTGCGCGTCGAGTCGCTGCGGCCGCGGCTGGGAGTGGACACCGACGACCGCACGATCCCGCACGAGGTGGGCTGGGTCGGCTCGGCCGCGCACGTCGCGAAGGGCTGCTACCGCGGCCAGGAGACGGTGTCGAAAGTCCACAACGTGGGACGCCCGCCGCGCAACCTGCTCCTGCTGCACCTGGACGGTTCGCCCGAGATCAGACCGGAAACCGGCGACCCGGTGCTGCTCGACGGCCGGACCGTCGGCCGGATCGGCACGGTGATCCAGCACCACGAGCTGGGGCCGATCGCGTTGGCGCTGGTCAAGCGGTCTACTCCGGTGGGCGCCGAGCTGCTGGCGGGCTCGGAGGACAACCTGGTCCAGGCGGCGATCGACCCCGACTCCGTCCCGTCGGAGCAGCCCGCGCCGGGCCGCGCGGCGGCGGCGCAACTTCGTGGCTGAACGAAAGCCCCTGACAGCGAGATCACGCTCAACCGGGATAAACTGCGCTGTGATCGAAGTGCGGCCCGGCGGCAGGCGGCGGATCGACCGCGTGCTCGGCCCGGGGTACCTCAGCGGCCTGGGTGAACTGCCGCTGAAGGTGCTGCGCGAGCGGCGCGACGAAGCCGCGCAGGAAGAGACGGACCTGTCCTACCTGCGCCGTCTCCTGCACGCCCGGATCGACATCGTCCGCGCCGAGCAGGCGCGGCGCAGCTCCGGCGGCGAGTCGAGCATCGTCGACCAGCTGGCCACGATCCTGGCGGACAACGCGCTGGGCCCGGCCGCCGGTTCCGGACGTCACCAGCAGCTCGAGCCGTCGCGCGCCGGAGAGCACCGCCGGCACGCCGAGGCCCTGATCGGCGACACCGATCTCACCGACGTCGAGTCCCTGACGGACGAGAAGCTCGCCTCCGCTTTGGACACCTACGCCAGCGAAGAGCTGTCGGTGTCGTCCTTCCGGCGCGAGGTCCAGGGCGTGATGGACGCGTTCAACGCGGAGATCGCGAAGCGCTACCAGCAGGGTTCGGCCACTGTGGACGAGCTGCTGGAGAGCGAAGGCGGGCACGGCGAGTGACGAACCCCGTCCTCGCCGAAGTCGTCCGTTCCGGGTTCGTCGAAAGCGTCCACCGCGGCGCGCTCGTGATCACCGGCCCCGAAGGCGACGCGCGCCTGGCCCTCGGCGACGTGACTTCCCCGGTCTTCCCGCGCTCGTCCAACAAGCCGCTGCAGGCCGTCGGGATGCTGCGGTCCGGCCTGGACTTCACGGGCGAGGACCTGGCGCTGGCGTGCGCGTCGCACTCCGGCGAGCCCATGCACGTCAAGCGGGTCCTGGAGCTGCTGCAGGCCGCCGGGCTGCAGGAAGACGACCTCGCGTGCCCGCCCGACTTCCCGCTGCACGTGCCGAGCATGCGCGACGCCGCCGAGCCGCGGCGCGTGATGATGAACTGCTCGGGCAAGCACACGGCGATGCTGACGACGTGCGTGCGCGCCGGCTGGCCGACGTCCGGCTACGAGTCCCCGGACCACCCGCTCCAGCAGGCGATCGCGGCGGCCGTGTCCGTCCTGACCGGCGAGCCGATCGCCCACACGGGTGTCGACGGCTGTGGCGCGCCGCTGTTCGCGTTTTCCCTGACGGCGCTGGCCCGGGCGTTCGGCCGCGTGGCCGCCGCGCCGGACGGGCCGGCGCAGGCGGTGGCCTCGGCGATGCGCGCGCACCCGTGGCTGGTGGCGGGTACCGGCCGCGAGGACACGGACCTGATGTCCGCCGTGGACGGTCTGGTGTCCAAGGGCGGCGCGGAGGGCGTCCACGCGTTCGCGCTCCCGGACGGGTTCGCGATGGCGGTGAAGATCGACGACGGCAACAAGCGGGCGTGCGCGCCCCTGGCCGTCGAGGCGTTGCGTTACCTGGGTGTGGACGTTTCGAGGCTCGACGGCTTGGCCCACGGTTCGGTGCTCGGCGGCGGCCGCCCGGTCGGTGAGGTGCGGGTCCCGGAGCTGCGCTGAGCAGCCCCCGTTTTCCACGCTACCGGCGGACACCGACAGTTTCGGGAGCCCGGCGGGCGGCTAGTTCGAGCGTTCGCGGGACGCCAGGTCGCCCCAGAACTCGCGCAGGTCGGAGAACAGCTCGGCCAGCTCCTCGACGTTGCCCGAGCGCAGCGCGTCCAGGATGTCGTGGACCTCGTCGGCGGTGTTGTCGGCCTCCAGGATCGGGTCGGCGAACAGCTGCACCAGCCCGCCGTAGTCGAGCTCGACCACCGAGTCCGGGTGGAAGTTGTCCAGCCACCGCCGCGTCTCGAACAGCACGCGCCCCGGCCCGGAGTCACCGAACGTCTGCTCCAGCAGCTCGCCGGCCTCACGCGCCCGGTGCTGCGCGTCGGCGAGGGTGGCGCGCCAGGAGACCTCGCGCTCCGGGGCGTCGCGGCCGCCGCCGAGCACCAGCCGGCGCTCGTCGGGGTCGATCAGCACGAACCACGGCAGCGGGACGGTCCAGGTCGTCGATAGCGTGTGCGCCGCCGACGTGCTCAGGTCCGTCAGCGCCGACTTCGTCCGCGCGCGGATCGTCTCCTGGGTGAAGCCGCCCTCGTCGAGGACGACGTTCTTCAGCGCGGGGTGCGCGTCGCCGATGAAGGTGACCAGTGCGGCGGCCGAGCGGGCCCGCAGCTCCAGCGGGCACACGAACGGCCCGTGCTCTTCCTTGCCCTCCGGCACGTCCTCGGCCGCGAGCACCAGGACGTCGGTCAGCAGGCTCGGTGCCGGACGCCCGTCGGCGAGCTCGGCGGGCAGCAGCCGCCGCGGCGCGGCGACCTGTGACTTGAGCCACATGGCCTGCTCGCGCGCCCCCGCGTCGGTGCGTCGCAGCTTGGCCGCCGCGACGGCCGCACGCAGCCGTTCGTCCGGCGGCTCGCCCAGGGCGAGCAGGGGCTCGTACACCCGCAAGTAGGCCACGAAGGGACGGAGCACGAGTAGATCGTGGCACGCCTACCTGCGTCGATCGCCACCGACCGGCCGGTAACCGGCGTCCGGCGGACACTGTCGCGACCGGCACACCGTGCCACGTCGCATCGAACCCCCCGGACACGGTACGGTGTGAGCAGGAAAGAATTGTCGAGACGATGCGGGGCCGCCGATTCCCCCGGCCGCCCCGCCCCTGTGCGAGGGGGTCGAGCCATGGGGCGCGGCCGGGCTAAGGCCAAGCAGACGAAGGTGGCGCGCGAGCTCAAGTACAGCTCGCACGAGACCGACTTCGATGCTTTGCAGCGCGAGCTGTCGACTGGTTCCTCTAGTGGTCACTACGAGGAAGCCGATAGCGATGATCAAGACGACCCGTACGACGACGGGTACGGCGAGTACCGTCGTTGAGCACGCGTAACCGCGCGAGGGCATAGCCGGACCTACAAACTCCGGCGACCGCCCTCGCGCGCTGTGTGCTGCCCACGGTCCGCCGATGCGGGGCTGGGAAGCCGATGAAGGAGTGAGCCGGTGGTAAGTCGGGTTGGAGTCGTCGGAGCGGGCCTCATGGGGTCCGGTATCGCCGAGGTGCACGCCCGGTCCGGAGTGGACGTCGTGGTCACCGAGGTGAACCAGCCGGCACTCGACGCGGGCAAGGCCCGGATCGAGAAGTCGCTGCAACGCGGCGTCAAGAACGGCAAGCTCACCCCCGAGGACGCCGAGTCGGCGCTGAGCCGCCTCCGCTTCACGACGGACATCGCCGAGTTCGCCGACCGCGAACTGGTCATCGAGGCGATCCTCGAGCAGGAGCAGGCGAAGGTCGACGTCTTCCGCCAGCTCGACAAGATCGTCGAGGCGGAGGACGCGCTGTTCGCGTCCAACACGTCGTCGATCCCGATCATGAAGCTGGGCATGGCGACGAGCCGGCCGCAGCAGGTGGTCGGCATCCACTTCTTCAACCCCGTGCCGGTGCTGCCGCTGGTCGAGCTGGTGCCCTCGCTGCTGACCAGCGAGGAGACGGCCCGCCGCGCCGAGGAGCACGCGACGACGGCGCTGGGCAAGACCGTCATCCGTTCGCAGGACCGCGCCGGGTTCATCGTGAACTCGCTGCTGGTGCCGTACCTGCTTTCCGCGATCCGCATGATCGAGTCGGGCTTCGCGTCGGCCGAGGACATCGACCGCGGCATGGAGCTGGGCACCGCCCACCCGATGGGCCCGCTGCGCCTGTCCGACCTGATCGGGCTGGACACGATCAAGGCCATCGCGGACTCGATGTACGCGGAGTTCAAGGAGCCGCTGTACTCGTCGCCGCCGCTGCTGCTGCGCATGGTGGACGCGGGCCTGCTGGGCAAGAAGAGCGGCCGCGGCTTCTACTCCTACGGCTGACCGAATCCCACGGGCGCGTCGAAGGCAGCCCGCCGGGCCGCGCGCCGCAGCACGGCCAGGACGGCCGGACCCAGCAGGACGATCGCGACGGCGTTGGTGACCGCGCGGCCGGTGTCCCAGCCGAGGGTCGAGGTCAGGACGGTGAACACCGCGAACCGGTGGAGGTTGTCGGCGAGCGGCGCACCGGGGACGAACCCGAGGCCCGCGGTGGCGCCGACGCTGGTTCCGGCGAGGAACGGCCATGACCAGAGGCTCATGAGGAGCCCGAAGAAGTAGGCGGCGAAGACGCCGTACGCCACGAGCATCGCGATTTCTGTCTTGCCGCGCGTTTTCCGCGGCAAGAGCCCGGCGCCGAGCCCGATGAGCGAGGACGCGAGCATCTGGAACGGCAGCCACGGCCCGACCCCGGCGGTGAGCAGCGCGCTGGTGAAGAGCGAAGTCGAGCCGAGCACGAACCCGAAGCCGGGCCCGAACACCCGCCCGGCGAGCACGAGCAGGAAGAACACGAGCTCGATACCCCCGGTCCCGGCCCCGAGCGGCCGCAGGCCAGCGTTGACCGCCGAAAGCACCCCGAGCAGGGCGAGCGCTTTGGCATCGATGCCCCCACGCGAGAGTTCCGCGAGGACGACGAGGATCAGCACCGGCAGGGTCGCCATGAAGACGAAAGGGGCATCGGCGGTGTGCGCGGCTTCGCTCGGCGCGGGGTGAGCGAAGAGGGGCCAGCAGAACATGGCGAGGCCGAGGACGGACGCGACGCCGAGGACCAGCGCGGGTCGGAGGGCGATCCGGACGGCGCGGGGCGGCGGCCCGAGGAAGTCGCTCATGCCGCAACCACCGCTGGTCGCGCCGGCCACGAGTCACGGCCACGCGGTCGGCGCCGGAAGGCGGACCGCGGGCCAACGCTCGACGCGAAGTGCGAGGGTGCCGACGCGAGGTGCTGCCCGGCGACCGCGGCCGGCCGATCGGCCCGATCCGTGCCGCTCGGCGAGGCATCGCCGAGCGCCAGTGCGCGCGACCCACCGTCGGACACAGCCGGGCACGAAGCGACACCAGGCCGCACGAACCCGCGCGCCGGCTGCCGCGAAACCACCGGCACCTCCCGGCCCCCGCCCGCCCGCCCCCTCCCCTCCGCCGCCCTCCTCATGCCAGGGCTTCCGCTACCTCGTCCACCGTCAGCCACTGCTCCGGTGCCAGGATCTTCGCCACCTGCGGGGCGAACGCCGGCGACGCGACGATCACCTCCTTCGTCGGGCCGTCCGCGACCACCTCGCCCTCGGCCAGCACCACCACGCGGTGCGCCACCGTGGCCACGAACTCGACGTCGTGGGTGGCCAGCACTACCGCGTGGCCCTGCGAGGCCAGCTCTCGCAGGGTCGACGCGAAGCGCCTTTTCGCGTGGTAGTCCAGGCCGCGGGTGGGCTCGTCGAGCAGCACGACCGGTGGGGCCGATGCCAGCTGGATCGCCAGCACCAGCGCCAGTCGCTGCCCTTCCGAGAGGTCGCCGGGGTGCGCTTCACCGGCTATCCCGGGGGCCAGCCGGTCCAGCAGGGCCCGGGCCGTTCCCGCCGGGACCTCCGATTCGGTGTCGGCCTGTACGCACTCGGCGTCGACCGAATCGAGGTACAGCAGGTCGGCCGGGGTCTGCGGGACCAGCCCGACGCGCTGACGGGCCACTCGTGGCTTGAGCGACGCGGGATCCGCGCCACCGACGTCGACCTTCCCCGCCGACCTCGGGCCGCTGCCCTGCACCGCCCAGAGAAGCGACGACTTGCCGGAGCCGTTGCGTCCCATCAGCGCGATCACTTCCCCCTGCCCGACACGCAGGTCCACCCCGCGCACCGCCAGGACATCTCCGTATCGGACCACCACCCCTCTCACGTCCAGTGCTTGACCGGTCACCGAGAGGGTACGACTCACCACCGACAATTTCTGAAGCCGAGATCGCAAGGGGCCCGCGACCCGGCGAGCGTCCCGCACCGACAGCGGCAACGGCGACCACCCCGCCAGCCGTCCCAGCTCGGCGATCGGCGGCGCGATCGACGACGTCGCCAAGATCTCCGACGGCGGCCCGGACCGCACCGAACCGTCGCCCGGCAGGTACAGCACCCGGTCCGCGTACTGCGCCACCCGCTCCATCCGGTGCTCCGCGACGACCACCGTCGTCCCGAGGTCGTGCACCAGCCGGGTGATCGCCGCCAGCACCTCCTCGGCCGCCGTCGGGTCCAGCGCCGACGTCGGCTCGTCGAGCACCACGACGGACGGGTGCGCCGTCAGCACCGAGCCGATCGCGACGCGCTGCTGCTGCCCGCCCGACAAAGTCCGAAGTGGACGGTTGCGCAGCTCCGCGATCCCCAGCAGGTCCAGGGTTTCCTCGACGCGCTTGCGCATGACGTCCGGCGCCACCGCGAGCTGCTCCATCGCGTACGCCAGCTCCTCCTCGACGGTGTCGGTCACGAACCCCGAAAGCGGGTCCTGCCCGACAACCCCGACGACCGAAGCCAGCTCACGCGGCGGGTACGAAGCGGTGTCCAGCCCGTTCACCAGCACCCGCCCGGACAGACGTCCGCCGGTGAAGTGCGGGACGAGCCCGTTGATCGCGCCGAGAAAAGTCGACTTGCCGGCCCCGGTCGGCCCCGCGACCAGGCACAGCTCACCCTCCTCGACCAGCAACGAGACGTCCGAAAGCACCGGCCGCGAGGCGTCCGGGTAGGTCACCGTGACCCGCGAAAACTCGATCACCGGACCACCCCGGGAGGACGAGGCGCCACGAACGCGGGCACCACCGCGATGAGCAGGGAAACCACGTGGAGCAAGGAGACCTCCGGCCACCGCAACGGGCTCAACGACGGGTACAGGTTCGCCGGATCGACCTGAGCGAACAGGAAAAGCGAAACGCACGACGCCACCCCGGCCAGCACGACCAGTGTCTCCGGCCACCCCCACGGGTCCGGCCGGTACGCCGTCCGCCGCACGCGCCGTCCGCCGAGGACGAACCCCACGACCGCCACCGCCAGGCCCACCGCCAGCAGCGGCACGCCGAGCCACGACGACGTCCCGTCGAGCACGCCGTAGACGCCGACGCACACGCCCACCAGCCCGAACAGGACGCAAGAAGCGATCAGCGCCCGCACGCCGGGGCTCAGGTACGCCCGGCGCCCGTAGCCCCGGGAGTCCATCGCGGCCGCGAGCCGCAGCGACCGGTCCATCGCGTCCTCCAGCACCGGCACCACGATGCCCTTCACCGCCCGCAGCCCGCGAGTCCGCCCCGCCCGCAGCCGCCGGGCGCGTCGCACGCGCTGGACGCTCTCGACGAGCTGCGGCGCCACGGTCAGCGCCACCGTGACCGCCGTACCCACCTCGTACAGGGCCCCCGGAACCGCCTTGAGCAGGCGTTTCGGGTTGGCCAGGGCGTTCGCCGCGCCGACGCAGACGACCATTGTGGCCAGCCGCAGGCCGTCGTAGAACCCGCCGAGGAGCGCCTCCGCCGACGTCGGCCCGAGCAGCGACAACCCGGCGGTCAGCGGGATCCGGGGCAGCGCGAGGAGCACGTGGCCGCCGTCCTCGCCGCCGACCAGGATCCGGAACAGCACGCGCGACGCGACGATCAGCGCGCCGACGTACGCGTAGAGCCGGAACGCCAGCGCCCACGGCGCGTCACTCCGCCGGTTCGCGACCACGAAACCCGCGATGGCGATGATCAGGCCGAGCAGCAGCGGGTTCGTCGTCCGGCTCGCGGCGACGGCCAGCGCGAGCGCCCAGACCCACCAGGCGCCGGGGTGCAGCGCCCTACTGCGCACGCCGGCGACGGGCGACGACGATCCCGGCGCCGGCGACCACCACGATCACGACGGCCCCGATGACCAGGCCCCAGGGGAACGAGCTGCCCTGCTCGGCGGGTGCCTGCGCGGGAGAGGCCGCCTGCCGGACCGGCGCGACGCGAGGCGGCGCCGGCAGGTCGTTCGCCGACTTCGGCCGCGCGAACGCCCAGCCCTCGAAGCCGTTCGCGACCGGCTTCGACGTCTGCGCGCCTTCCTGGCTCGACTCCCACGTGCCGCCGGGCTTCGCGTGCCAGTAGCTCCAGTACGCCGTCGCCGACGGCATCCCCGCGCACGACTCGACGTCCGGACCCGGCTTGCCGTCGATCCGGCAGGCCACGGCGAGGCCGTACTTCTGCGAGCCGGCGACGTCGACGCCGGCTTCCTGCAGGGCCGCGATGCCGTTCGCGGGCGTGCCGGGCGCGCAGCGGATCAGCGGCTGCGGGCCCAGGTCGCCGAAGTCGACGACCACCGTGACCCCGGCACCCTCGGCGCAGGACCCCTCGGTCCCCGTCGCCGACGCGGGAGCGGCCCCGGCGAGGCACGCCCCCAGCAGCAGGGCAGAGGCAGCGGAGAAACGGGCGAAGCGCGCGGCGATCATGCGAGAACCATAACCAGCCGCGGACGCGGTTCCGGCGCGACGAGCGACACACCTAGACTGCGGCTCGTGGGACAGCTCATCGCGGACGGACAGCTGCGCGTCGGCCTGATCGGTGCCGGCCCGTGGGCGACGACCATCCACGCGCCCGGCCTGGCGGATCACCCCGGCACGGCGCTGACCGCGGTCTGGGCCCGGCGGCCCGAGGCCGCGCAAACGCTTGCGGACACGCACTGCGCGGCCACCGCGAGCAGCGTCGAGGAGCTGTTCGAGCAGGTGGACGCGGTCGCGCTGGCCGTTCCGCCGTCGGTACAGGCCGAGCTGGGCGTGCGCGCGGCCGAAGCCGGGAAGCACCTGATCCTGGAGAAGCCGATCGCCGCCGACCTCGCCGGTGCGCAGCGGCTCGCGGACGCCGTCGCGGCCGCGGACGTCGCCGCACTCGTCGTGCTGACCTTGCGGTACTCCGCGCAGACCCAGGACTGGCTCGCGGACCTCGCCCAGGCGGGCGGCTGGGCCGGCGGGGGCGCACGCTGGCTGTCCGGCGCCCTGCTCGGCGGCCAGTACGCCGCTTCGGAGTGGCGTCAGGACGACGGCGGCGCGTTGTTCGACATCGGCCCGCACGCGCTGGACATGCTGGACGCCGCGCTCGGCCCGATCACCGAGGTCGTGGCGGCCCGGCAGAGCCCCGGCGACCTCTGGCACCTGATGCTGGCGCACGAGAACGGCGTGGTCAGCACCGCGACGCTGTCGCTGCGGCTGCCGGTGCAGCCGACCGTGGTCGAGGTCGCCGTCTGGGGACAGCACGGTTATCGGACGCTCGGGCGCAAACCGGGCACGGCGCAGGAGTCCTACACCGCGCTGCTGGACGACTTCGCGGCGATGATCGCCAGCGGCACCACGACGCACCCGTGCGACGTCCGCCGTGGTCTGCACCTGCAGAACCTCCTCGAGCAGGCCCGGACGCTGGCCGAGTAGTACACAGGCCCGCATCGCGGGTTTACGTTGTGAAGTAAGGCTTCCTCACAAACTCCCCGAATTCATCCACAGGGTTGTCCACAGGATCCACTGTGGACGGTGCGCCTCCCGACCGAACCACGGGAACCTTCGTCGCGCCACCGGAAAGATCACCGAATAGTGCGGTCTGCTCGGACTGCCGAGACGATCTTGTGATGCGAAGGTGATCTTGGGAGGGCACGCGCATCGAAGTTTCTTGAGGGGTTCGAGAGAGGAGGCGCATGGAAGCCTTGCTGCGCGCCTTCTGGGGGATGATTCCGGTTTCGGCCATCGCGCTGCCGTACGCGCTGCTCGGCTGGCCACTGCTCGCGGCTCGACGGCGGCGAAGACTGCCCGCCCGCTACGCGACCGCGACAGCCGGCGTCGACAGCGCCGCATTCCTCGTCGCATTCCTGGTGTTGTGCCTGGTCACGATGCCCGTCGGCACCTCCGGCGTGAGCACGCTCGACCTCGTTCCCGGCGCCGACATCACCGCGGCCTTCAGCGACGACGGGTCACTCTGGCAAGTGATCGGCAACGTCCTGCTGCTGTGCCCGCTCGGCGCCTTGCTGCCGTTGAGGATGCGCCGCCTGCGCACCCTGCTGCGGATCGCGCTGGCCGCGCTGGTCGCGTCCGTGCTGGTGGAAGGTACGCAATATCTGATCCATACCGGCCGTGTGACCTCGACCGACGACGTCCTGCTCAACACGGCGGGCGCCACGCTCGGCGCGGCCCTCAGCCGTCGCGGCTGGCGGGCGCTCGACCCGCCGCCGCCGGTGCCCGTCACGATTCCGGCGCAACGCCGGACGATCTGCGAAGCCCCGCTCAGGATGCGGGTCCCGCGTTCGGTCTGGGACACGCGCTACGCGGCCGTCGCCCACCCGGAACGCCAGTAAACCGCTTGCGAGCCGTGCCAAGATGGCCGGGTAGAGCCCGTTTCGAGTCAAGGAATGACCGCCTATGCCTGGCGCCGCCTCCGGCGTCGGCCCCCGTTAGGCCCGACGCCCGGCGTTCCGCCCGCGAGCCCGTCCGGGGCCGCGGTTCCTTGACATGCTCTCGAAAGGCTCCAACCCAGCGATGTCCGCTATTCAGGCTTATGTCCGCAAGACCGCGCCGCGCGGCCGGAACACCGAGCAGGTCGGCCCCTTCCTGGCGACCTACTCACCGGGCACGGCCCATCCGATGCTCAACTACGCGATCCCGGACGACGGCGCGAAGCCGACGGCGGCCGAGATCGACGCCCTGACCGAGGCGTACCGGCGGCGGGACCTGCTCCCGCGGCTCGAGTACTTCACCGACGTCGCCCCCGACCTGGAGAACCTGCTGGTCGAGGCGGGGTACGCGCTCGAACGCCGGGTGCCGCTGATGACCTGTTCGCCGGCCGACCGGGTCGATCGGCCGGCTCCGGCGGAGATCCGGCTGCGGACACCGGAGTCCGCCGAAGACTTCCGGCGCATGCGAGCCGCGCAGAACATCGCGTTCGGCGAGGCACCGGAGATCAGCGACGCCGAGGTCGACCGGCTGAAGACCACCGGACGGCACCTCCTCGCGGAAGAGGCCGGCGTGGTCGTCGGCGGCGGGGTCGCGCTGGACATCGTCGACGGCACCACCGAGGTCGCCGGGATCGCCGTGCTCGAGGCGTACCGGAGGCGCGGGATCGCCGCGGCGCTCACCGCGCGCCTCACCCGCGACGTCCACGAAGCCGGCGCGCACACCGCGTTCCTCACCCCGGGTGACCTGGGGATCGGCACCGTCTACGCCCGCGTCGGCTACCGGCCGGCGGGTGAGTGCGTGCACTTGTCGCTGAGCTAATCGTCGAAGCGGCCGGAGCGGCCGCGTTTCACGTCGCTCCGGCGCTTCTTCGACGCCAGGCGGCGCTCCTTCGAACCGCGGGACGGCTTCGTGGCGCGCCGCTTGGCCGGCGGCGGCGCCGACGCGTCCTTCAGGAGGTTCGTCAGGCGGCCGCGGGCCGCTTCCCGGTTCTGCAGCTGCGAGCGGTGTTCGCTGGCCGCGATCGTCAGGACGCCGTCGACCAGCCGCGAGCCGAGCCCGGCCAGGACCCGGTCACGCAGGTGCTCCGGGATCGACGGCGACGAAGCGACGTCGAAGGACAGCTCGACGCGCGAGTCGGTGGTGTTCACGCCTTGCCCGCCCGGGCCGGACGAGCGTGAAAAGCGCTCGCTCAACTCGGCTCCCGGGATCGTGAACCGGGAGCCGATCACCACGTCTTCGGCTGCCACTCGACCAGTGTGACAGCTGCGATCAAGTACGTTTCAGAAGCGCGGGTGGTCGCCCGAGAGAACCGCGCGCGGGCCGTCGACGTCGCCGGCGGGCTGGACGTCACCCAGGATCCACGCGGGGACGTGCCGCGCGGTCAGCATGGCCAGCGCCCGGTCGACGTCTTCGGCGCCGACGATCGCGACCATGCCGACGCCCATGTTGAACGTCTTCTCCAGCTCGGCCCGCTCGACCTTGCCGCGCTGGCCGATCACCGCGAACACCGGCGCCGGCGTCCAGGTCCCGCGCTCGAGCCGGGCGACCAGGCCGCGCGGCATGACGCGGGCCAGGTTCGCCTCCAGGCCACCGCCGGTGATGTGCGCGAACGTCCGGACCTCGGTCTCGGCCGCGAGCGCGAGGCAGTCCTTCGCGTAGATCCGCGTCGGCTCCAGCATCTCCTCGCCGAGGGTGCGGCCGAACTCCTCGACGTGCCCGCTCAGCGGCATCCGCGCGATGTCCAGCAGCACGTGCCGGGCCAGGGAGTAACCGTTCGAGTGCAGGCCCGACGAGCCGAGCGCGAGCACGACGTCACCCGGGCGGACCTTTTCCGGCGAGAGCAGCTGCGACGCCTCGACGACGCCGACGCCGGTGGCCGACATGTCGTAGTCGTGCTCGCCCATCAGGCCCGGGTGCTCGGCGGTCTCGCCGCCCAGCAGCGCGCAGCCGGCCTGGACGCAGCCCTCGGCGATGCCGCCGACCAGCGCGGCGATCTTCTCCGGGTGCACCTTGCCGACGGCGATGTAGTCCTGCAGGAACAGCGGCTCGGCGCCGGTCACGACGAGGTCGTCGACGACCATGGCGACCAGGTCGATGCCGACGGTGTCGTGCTTGTCCAGCGCCTGCGCGACCGCGATCTTGGTGCCGACGCCGTCGGTCGACGACGCGAGCACCGGCTCCTTCCACTTGTCGAGCCTCAGGGAGAAGAGCCCGGCGAAGCCGCCGACGCCACCCAGGACCTCGGGGCGCGTGGCCCGCGCGGCGTGCGGCTTGAGCAGCTCGACGGCTTGGTCACCGGCGTCGATGCTGACGCCGGCGGCGGCGTACGTGGCGCTCGTGGACTCGCTCACGGTGGAAGGACTCCCTCTGGAAGGAACTGCTAGGGACGCCGGACGGCGTCTTCGGCACCGTACCCGGCGGAGCTGACCGGAGTTGCCGCGCCATTGACCGAGTCGAGGCTTTCGAGCAGGTGCTTGCCGATCAGCGCGTCCTCCGGGAGCGCGATCGGGTACTCGCCGGAGAAGCACGCCGTGCACAGTCGCGACTTCGGCTGTTCCGTGGCCGCGACCAGGCCGTCGAGGGAAATGTAGCCCAGCGAGTCGGCCCCGATCGAGCGGCGGATGCCGTCGAGGTCGACGCCGTTCGCGACGAGCTCGGCCCGCGACGCGAAGTCGATGCCGTAGAAACACGGCCAGCGCACGGGCGGCGACGCGATCCGGACGTGCACCTCGAGCGCGCCGGCCTCGCGCAGCATCCGGACCAGCGCGCGCTGGGTGTTGCCGCGGACGATCGAGTCGTCCACCACGACCAGGCGCTTGCCGCGGATGACGTCGCGCAGCGGGTTGAGCTTGAGGCGGATGCCCAGCTGGCGGATGGTCTGCGACGGCTGGATGAACGTGCGCCCGACGTAGGCGTTCTTCACCAGGCCGGTGCCGTAGGGGATGCCGGAGCCCTGGGCGTACCCGATGGCAGCCGGCGTGCCGGACTCCGGCACCGGCATGACCAGGTCGGCCTCGACCGGCTGCTCGGACGCGAGCCGTCGGCCGATGTCGACGCGCGTGGCGTGCACGCCGCGGCCGGCGATCGTGGTGTCGGGACGGGCGAGGTAGACGTACTCGAAGACGCAGCCCTTGGGGTCCGGGCTCGCGAAACGAGACGAGCGCAGGCCCTCCGCGTCGATCGCGATGAGCTCGCCGGGCTCGACCTCGCGGACGAAGGACGCGCCGACGATGTCGAGGCCCGCCGTCTCGCTCGAGACGACCCAGCCGCGCTCGAGCCTGCCGAGGACCAGGGGGTGCACGCCGTGCGGGTCACGCGCCGCGTAGAGCGTGTTCTCGTCGGCGAAGACCAGGCAGAAGGCGCCCTTGAGCGTGGGGAGCAGCTCCATCGCGGCGGCTTCGATGCCCTTGTCGGCGGCGTTCGCCGCGAGCAGGCCGCAGACCAGGTCGGAGTCGCTCGACGAGCCGGTCAGGCCCGCGTGCGGCTTGAGCCCGGCGGCGAGGGTGCGCTCGCGCAGCTCGGCCGTGTTGACGAGGTTGCCGTTGTGCGCGAAGGAAAGGCCGCTGCCGGTCGCGGTGGTGCGGAAGATCGGCTGGGCGTTCTCCCAGATCGTCGCGCCGGTGGTCGAGTACCGGCAGTGCCCGACGGCGATGTGCCCCTGCAGCGACTGCAGGATCTGTTCGTCGAACACCTGGCTGACCAGGCCGAGGTCCTTGAAGACCACGATCTGCGAGCCGTCGGAGACGGAGATGCCGGCGGCCTCCTGCCCGCGGTGCTGCAGGGCGTAGAGGCCGTAGTAGGTCAGCTTCGCGACTTCTTCCCCGGGAGCCCAGACGCCGAAGACGCCACACTCCTCACGGGGTTCCGGGTCGGGCTGGTCGGACACGACTTGCGGGTCGGAAACCACCGAGGAGCTCCTGGGAAGACGTGGTCAGGCCAGCTTCAGTGTAGACGGTGCGGACATGCGTCAGGCCCCGCCCGACGTGGTACTGACCACTTCGGACAGGGCCTGAAGTCTTCATGCCTAGCAAGCATCCGGCAGCGAGAGCATCTCCGCGAGCACTTGGGCGCCTTCACCGCTGCGGCGCCACAGCCAGCGCTCCGGCTCGAAGATGTTGTCTTCGGTACCGGGCATCCGGATCGCCTCCACGTCGTCTTCGGCGTTGAGCCGGACGACGTCCACCACGTCATCGTGCACCCGCACACCGACGACGGCCAGGACCTCACCGCGCTCGTCGGCGGGGTGGACGAACTGGTAGCCGCGGGCCACCAGCGCCTGCAGTCCGGTTTCGATGTCGAAGACGGGGGCGACGGCCTCAGCCGAGGACATCGTCGAATTCACCGTCCTTCGCGCCGGCCAGGAACGCCGTCATCTCCGCGCGCGTGTAGACGAGCGCCGGACCGGTCGGGAACCGCGAGTTGCGCATGGCGATCTCGCCGGTGGTCAGCGGCGCGACCTCGACGCAGTTGCCGACGGCGCCGCTGTAGCTCGCCTTGCGCCACTCGGCCCCGGAGAGCCGGTCGGCCGGGATGCCGTTCTCGAATCGCTCAGCCATGGTCCACCTCTCGATGCGGAAAACCTTGTCGAGCAATGCATCTGCATGTGCATTTGCCCGCGTATCGGAGGCTAGCACGTGTGCCTGCAACGGTAAATGCACGTGCAGAATTTCATGCAAAGTTCTCGGACGGTAAAGGATCACCAGGTCACAGTTAACCTATCGGGTGATAGTTAGAGACCCTAATGGGTTAACAACTACGAGTAGTCACCGCTGACCGGGGCATTACGCGGAAGTGCCGCCGACCCGCGGATACCAACGGTGACCACCTACCGGGAACACGTCGACCCCGGTGAAGCGGTTCACCAGGGCGTTCTCAGATCTCGGCGCGCCGCTTCGCGAGCAGCGCCCGGCTCCGCTCCGGCGTCTCGGAGTCGACCGCCAGCATGTCGAGCGAGCGGCTGTACTTCTCGATCTCTTCGCGCTTCTCGATGTAGTGCGCGCCGGTCAGGTACTCGACGTACGCGATGTTCGGCAGTTCCGGTTCGCCGAACCGCAGCAGCGAAAATGCGTGCTCCGCGGACAGCCCGCTCCGGGAGAACGGGAGTATCTGCACCGACACGTGCGGCAGCGCGCTCATCTCCAGCAGGTATTCGATCTGCTGCTTGAGCACCTTCATCCCGCCGATCGGCCGATACAGGACGGACTCGTCGAGCACCATCCACACGCGGGGCGCGTCCGGCCTGCTGAACATCTTCTGCCGGCGCATGCGCAGCGCGACCAGCTGGTCGACGCGCTCGTCGGCCATCTCCGGACGACCGTGGCTGAAGATCGCCCGGGCGTACCCCTCGATCTGCAGCAGGCCCGACACGTACAGCGGCTCCCAGATCTGGATCCGGGCCGCGGCTTCTTCCAGGCCGACGAGGTCGGTGAACCAGTTCGGCATCGTGTCGCCGAAGCGGCGCCACCAGCCCGGCTCGTTCGACTGCTTGACCATGTCGAGGAACGTCTGGCGCTCGGTGGAGTCTTCGACGCCGTACATCGTCAGGAGGTCGGTGACGTCGCGTTCCTTGAAGCCGACCCGGCCCAGTTCCAGGCGGCTGATCTTCGACTCGGACCCGCGGATGTTGTACCCGGCCTGCTGGCGGGTGATGCCGGCCTCTTCACGGAGGCGCCGCAGCTGCGAGCCCAGGATCATGCGGCGCGCAGTGGGGCCGATGTTCTGTTCGCCTGCGGACGCGTTCACCGCGTTCATTCCCGGACCTTCCGCGCTCACGTCACCAGGGGGTTCTAGCCCGACTACCGAAAGTACACGTTAACCCGTCCTGCGCAAAGAGGTGACCCGGTTTACCCCATGCGCGCGTCGGCCTACTCTACGTAGAGTACGAGACTTTCGACACAGAACTTGCGAGGTTCAAGATGCCCGAAGCCGCGACCCGGACCGAACGAGTTCCTGTGGGGGTCGACCCGACCCGAGCGAGCATCGCGCGCGTGTACGACGCCTTCCTCCTCGGGAAGGACAACTACGAGATCGACCGGGAGGTCCTGCACAAGGTGCAGCAGGCCGCGCCGGAAGCTCAGGACCTCGCCTTCGAAAACCGCGGTTTCCTCATCCGCGCGTGCCGCTTCCTCGCCAGCCAGACCGGCATCACCCAGTTCCTCGACCTCGGATCCGGCCTGCCGACGGCGGAGAACACGCACCAGGTCGTCCAGCGGATCAACCCGGAGACCAAGGTCGTCTACGTCGACAACGACCCGGTGGTCCTCGCGCACGGCCGCGCACTGCTCGAAGAGAACGAGCACACCCACTTCGTCGCCGAAGACATCTTCGAGCCGCAGCGGATCCTCCAGAACGAGGTCGTCCGCGAGCACATCGACTTCACGCAGCCGCTCGTGCTGCTGCAGATGGGCACGCTGCACCACTTCAAGGGCGACCACGACCGGCCGGCCGAGATCATGCGGGAGTACGTCGACGCGCTGCCGTCCGGCTCCTTCGTCGGGCTCAGCCACTTCTCGGACCCCGAGAACGAGGACTCCGCGACCGCGCGCCGCATGGAGGACTTCTTCGTGCACAGCCCGATGGGCTCGGGCACGTTCCGGACGCACAAGGAGATCGAGGCGCTGTTCCCCGGCCTCGAAATGGTCGAACCCGGCGTGACGCTGTGCGCCGACTGGTGGCCGGACGGCCCGCGGCTCAAGGAGCTCAACGTCGCGCAGCGGACGATCTCCGGCGGCGTCGGCCGCAAGCCGTAGCCCGGCCCGCTCCCGCCTTCCTCCGGATCCGGAATCAGATCCGGAGGATCGGGAGCCAGTGGGAAAGGTCGGCCCGGGTGCCCGACGCGGACACCCGGCCGTCCGCCACCGCCGTGGTCCAGTCCAGCCGGCCAGTGGCGAGCTCGAGCCACGTGCGCGGGTCGGTCTCGATCACGTTCGGCGGGGTGCCGCGGGTGTGCCGCGGCCCGTCCACGCACTGCACCGCCGCGAACGGCGGCACGCGGACCTCGACGGTGCGGCCCGGCGCGTCGGCCGCGAGCGCGCGCAGGCTGAGCCGGACCGCCGCGGCCAGCTCCGGCCGCGCCGGATCGGGCGCGTCGCCTTGCAGCCACCCGGAAATCGCCAGCACCGCCGCACGTAACTGTCCGGGGTCGACCGAACGCGAAGAGGCCATGGGCAAACAGTAGAGTGGCGCACCAAGACTTTTCAGGCACACCCGAGAACGTGGGGATGTAGATGGCGCAGCGGGACGAGGCAGATCGGATGGTTTCGCAGCAGCCCACCGGAAGCGGGGCCGATCGCCCGGGCAAGCACAGCAAGCACAACCGCGCCGCGCGGCGCGGCGGCCAGCAGGCGCGGCGCTCCGGCAAGCACGGCACGCCCGAGATCACGTCGGAGATGCGCGCGAACGCCCGCGCCAACCCCGACAGCTGGCTCTACGTCATCGACGAAGCCTTCGACCCGAACGGCCCGGTGCCGTCGTGGGCGGTCGTCGGCGCCTACCCGGTGAACGGCGCGGGCGACGTCGTCGCCGACTTCCACCCCAACGACCGCTACCGGCCTTCGCCCAAGGCGCTCGGCTTCCCGGAGCCGTCGAACGACCTCGAGCAGCTGCTGCAGCTCGTCCGCACCGAGCACCGGCCGGCGTCGGACCTGCCGAAGGTCGTCCTCGACTCGACGCTGTTCGTCTACGCGATGTCGCCGGTGCAGCGCACGGTGATCGGCTTCCACAACACCGACGGCCGGGTCATGGTGCCCGCCTACACCCGCAAAGCGCTGGTGCCGCGCGAGTGGCCGCACGCGCGCGCCGTGGTCGGCCGCGACATCGTCGGCCTGCTCGGCGGCCACCCCGTCGCGATCAACCCGCACGACCTGATCACGGCCGTCGTCCCGGCCGAGCACCTGCTGAAGGCGCTGGCCGACGAACCGCGCTGACCTGCGGATTTAACTCCATCGGGTGACCACCCGAGTCGCCGGATCGGCGACTCGGGTGCATCGTGAGGCTGGACAAGACTCACGAGACCGGTGGGGAGCATGAGGGTGAGACGTCGTGCACTGCTTCCCTTCGCCGCTGCCGTCCTGCTCGTCGCCGGACCGGCGCCGGCGGAGGCCGACGACATCTACGCCGGCGCCGCGGACCACTACGCCGGCTCGCAGATCGCCAAGGTCGAAGGCGTCGACGCGGCGCCCGGCCCGCTGTACGCGACCGACGACCAGCAGCTCGGGCACGACGTCAGCGGTCACCAGGGCCCGGTCGACTGGCCCGGCGCGGCGCGGACGGGCGCGAAGTTCGTCTACGTCAAGGCGACCGAGGGCACCGGGTTCGTCAACCCGCAGTTCGCCCAGCAGTACAACGGTTCCTACGACGCCGGCCTGATCCGCGGCGCCTACCACTTCGCCCGGCCGGACATCTCCGACGGCGCGTCGCAGGCGCGGTACTTCCTGGCCCACGGCGGCGGCTGGTCGGCCGACGGCCGGACCCTGCCCGGCGCACTCGACGCGGAGTACAACCCGTACGGCGAAACCTGCTACGGCAAGGACGCGGCCGGGATGGTCCGCTGGATCAGCGACTTCTCCGAGACCTACCGCGCGGCCACCGGGCGCTACCCGGCCATCTACACGTCGACGAGCTGGTGGAAGCGCTGCACCGCGAACAACGGCGGCTTCGGCGGCAATCCGCTGTGGATCGCCCGCTACAACACCTTCATCGGTGAGCTGCCCGCGAGCTGGAGCGTCCACACGATCTGGCAGTTCGCCGACAGCGGTTCCCTGCCCGGCGACCAGAACTGGTTCAACGGCCCGGCCGACCGGCTGCGCGCCCTCGCGCTCGGCTGACCGGCCTCACGAATTATAGGTGTTAACCGGCCACCGATTGACGATCTTCTTCCCGGGAAAATCACCCACACGTATACCCAATTTCACGGAACTGAGTGACAAAGCGCCCCTTCGTCCTCACAATCGTGCACGGGCGGCTACCTGCAGTAAGCCGTCCTCAGCGAGGGTATCTGTGAAGGGATTCAACGATGTCCACTTCCCGAAGAAGGCGGCTGTTCGCCGCCCTGGTCGTCCCGGCCACGCTGCTCCTGCTCGGCAGCACGGCCCAGGCGGCGACCTTCTCCCCCGAAGCCGACCCCGTGTCCGCGATCAACGCGGACATCGCCCAGCACGACCACGAACTGGGGTCGCAGATCCGCCGCGTCGAAGGCGACAAGTCGACCCCGGACTCGCAAAAGGCGGCGCAGCAGCCACAGCCCGGCCAGGCGATCCCCGGCCAGGTGCTGGCCACCGTGGCCGGCATGGACGTCGCCGGCTACCAGGGCAACGTCGACTGGGCGAACTGGTGGAACCAGGGCAAGCGGTTCGTCTGGACCAAAGCCACCGAGAGCACCAGCTACACGAACCCGTACTTCGCGCAGCAGTACAACGGCTCCTACAACCAGGGCTTCATCCGCGGCGCCTACCACTTCGCGACCCCGAACACCGCGAGCGGCGCCGCGCAGGCCAGGTACTTCGTCGCCCACGGCGGCGGCTGGTCCAAGGACGGCCGGACGCTGCCGGGCGCACTGGACATGGAGTACAACCCGTACGGCGCGACCTGCTACGGGCTGAGCAAGGCGGGCATGACGTCGTGGATCCTCGACTTCCACGACACCTACCACTCCCTGACCGGCCGCTACCCGGTGATCTACACGTCGACGAGCTGGTGGGGCAGCTGCGTGAGCGGTGACTTCTCCAGCACGGCCCCGCTGTGGGTCGCGCGGTACGCGTCGTCGGTCGGCACCCTGCCCTACAACTGGGGCTTCTACACCGTTTGGCAGTACACCTCGAGCCCGCTCGACCAGGACACCTTCAACGGTGCCTACGACCGGCTCCAGGCCCTCGCCAACGGCTGACCCCTATCCCCGCCATCCCGGCTCCCGGATCCGTGACGACTTCGCGTCGTCGCGCCCGGGAGCCGGTTTCATGCCGTACCGTCCGACCTTGCAGAATGCTGCTCACCACGTCCTGGGGGAACCGCACAGGCCTTGCGGACGTCGGAAGCGCACGAACATCCAGCGCCCGGAAGGCATGAAAGATGACGTACCCGCCTCAGCCGGGCCAGCCCGGCCAGCCCGACCCGTACGGCCAGCAGCCCCAGTCCGGTGGCTTCCAGCAGCCGTACCCGCAGCAGGGTGGGTGGGACCCCAACCAGCAGCAGCAGCAGCCGTACCCGACGCAGCAGTACCCGCAGGGCTGGGACCCGAACCAGCAGCAGCAGGGCTACCCGGCGAACCCGCAGCCGCAGTGGGGTGACCCGAACGCCCAGCAGCAGCAGGCTTGGGGCGACCCGAACGCGCAGCAGCAGTCGGCGTGGGCGGACCCGAACGCGCAGCAGTACGGCCAGCAGGCCTGGGACCCGAACCAGGGTGGCCAGATGGCGGGCTGGGACCAGTCCGGGGGCTACGGCCAGGGCTTCGGCGGGCCGCCGGCGCCGCCGAAGCAGGGCAAGACCGGGCTGTGGATCACCATCGGTGCCGTGGTCGTCCTGCTCGCGGCCGTGGGAATCACCGGCTTCGTCGCGCCCGGCTTCTTCCTGTCGAAGGACAACAACGTCGCGGCGCCGCCGTCGTCGAGCACGTCCGCCAAGCCGTCGACGCCGAAGACGACCCCGAAGAAGACCACGCCGACCACGAAGCCGTCTTCGCCGAGCGCGGGCGGGGCGGACGCCAAGGTCGTGCTGCAGGGCTTCATCGACAAGCTGAACGCGGGCGACACCCCCGGCGCGCTCGCGCTGGGCTGCTCGGACTCGAAGGACCTGCTCGACTCGTGGCTCAAGACGTTCCTCAAGCCGCCGCTGCAGCTCGAGCTCGGCGACGTGCCGGACGACGAGTTCCTCGTCGAGGGCCAGGTCACCGGGACGTCCGCGGGCAAGAACGTCAAGGGCACGCTGAGCGCGACGAACTTCGACGACAAGGGCTTCTGCGTCAGCACGATGCTGGTGTCCTGACCCGGTGAAGCTGTGGCGATCACCGCTGGCGTGGACGTTCCTCGCGTCGGTGGTGCTGCTGGCCGGGGTCGGCGGCTGGTTGCTGACCGACCCCGCCACCAGCCGCAGTGACGCGCTGAAGACCGGCGGCCTCGCCGGCGGCGCGATCGTGGCGCTGTACGCGCTGTGGCTGAACGACCGGCGCCGCCGGGTCGAGGAGCGCCGCCAGGACATCGAGCGGCAGCGGCACGAGCTCGAGTCCCAGCGCGCGGAGCTGGACCGCGAGCGGGTGGCCGACGAGCGGTTCGCGAAGGCCGTCGAGCTGCTCGGGCACGCGGCCGACCAGGTGCGCGTGGGGGCGATGCACGCGCTGGCGGGGTTGGCGCGCAGCCGTCCGGAGTACACGCAGACGGTGCTGGACGTGTTGTGCTCGTACTTGAGGCGGCCGTTCGACCACCCGAGGTATAAAGCCGACCTCGAACGCAAGGAGCGCGACGGCACCCGAGGGACGCCCGAGCAGGAGCAGGAACTCCAGGTGCGCCTTACAGCGCAGCGGCTGATCACGGAGCTGCTGCCCCTGTCCACTGACGTCGAGGCACCCTCGTACGATCTCGATCTGACCGGCGCGGTCTTGGAGTACTTCGATCTGTCCGGGCGCAAGATCGGCGAGCTGCTTCTGCGCTATGCCGCGTTGCACAGCAGAACGAACCTGAACAACTGTCGCTTCACCGGCCCGGCCTACTTCACTGCCGCCGGAGCCGGCCCTGGCCGAGTCCTCGGCTCCTTTCGTTGCTGCGGAACAGTTTTTGAACACTTCGCATGGTTCAGCGGCACGAAGTTCGCGACCCTGGCAGACTTCACCGGAACACGTTTCTTGAGTCGAACCAAGTTCAGGAACGCGGAGTTCAACGGAGATGCGGTGTTCACCGACGTGGTCGCTGCCGATTCGCTGGACCTGCAGCGAATCTCCTTCGGAGGGCAGACGGACCTGCGGTTCGCTTCGCTACCGAAGTCAGCCTCGCTGTACAACACGCTGGTTCGGTCAGAGAAAGACGTACGACTGCCTGAGGGTTGGGCACTGGAGGAACTGCGCGACGGCGAATCCCGGATCGTCTCGAAGGTGGGCAAGTGAGGCGACCGCGCGTCTCACCCCTGGCCACGGCGTTCCTGGTCAGCGCGGCGATCTTCGCCGGGGTGCTGGTGTGGTTGCTCGCCGACCGCGCGACCAGCCGGGGCGACGCGCTCAAGACCGCGGGGCTGGCGGGTGGCGCGGTCGCGGCGTTGTACGGGTTGTGGTTGAACGACCGGCGCCGTCGCGTCGAGGAGGACCGGCACGAACTCGAACGCACGCGCATCTCCGACGAGCGGTTCGCGAAAGCGGTCGAGCTGCTCGGGCACGACGCCGACCAGGTGCGCGTGGGGGCGATTCACGCGCTGGGCGGAGTCGCGCGGTCGCGGCCCGAGACCTACACGCAGACGGTGCTCGACGTGCTGTGCGCGTACTTGCGGCGCCCGTTCGCGCACCCCGAGATCGACAAGGTCGACGATCCGGCTGCCGCCTCGCGTGAGCTGCAGGCCCGGCGTACGGCCCAGCGGGTGATCCGCTCGTTGCTGCCGGACGCCGGTTCGGGCGGGCCGGCCTACGCGCTCGACCTTTCGGGGGCGCGGCTCGACCGGTTCAACCTGTCGGGCAAGGAGGTGGGCCTGCTGGGCGCGCAACGGGCGATGATCGTCAACGGTGTTTCGTTCACGGACACGTCGTTTTCGGGTTCCGTCTTCTTCACCGGGGCCAGCGTGCACGGGCCGGTGGATTTCGTGCGGACCAAGTTCGGGGCTGGGACGGGGTTTCGGGACTTCACCGCGCACGATGAGGTGAGTTTTCGGGAGGTTTCGTTTGCCCTGCCGCCGGATTTCGGGCAGGCCAGCTTGCCTGAGGGGACCGAGCTGCCCTGAGCAGTCCCGCGTTTCCGGGCGGGCTCGGGCAAGGTGCTGCTTTGCCGCTCCGGCTTCCGCCGAGGGCGGGGTGCGGCTCAGGCCTCGCCTGCTGCCGGAACCTGGGTGACCGTGGTGATGATCTTGGTGTGAGGAAAGGACTCCGGGGTCGGCGTGGACTGCGACGTCGACACCAGCCCGACGGAAGCCCTCGTGCCCCGTGCCAACGCGCCCCTGACCCGACCGGCAGACTGCGCCTGGCCCGCTGCATCGTCGATGACGGCTGGTCACTGCGACGAGTCGCGGAGCGTTTCCAGGTGTCGCTTTCCACCGCCGCGCGGCGGGCCGGCCGCTACCGCGACCCCGGCTATGGCCGATCGGTCCAGCCGATCGCACGCAAGCCCGAACCGCGGGTACACCGCACTCGCAAGCCGCCCACTCACCAGCCGCGTGCCCCACCTCGCGGGTCAGCACAACCCCGAGCAGCCCCCGCCCTTCCCTGGGGGGCGTCCCCGAGTCCAGTCTATCGGCGGGGTGCGACAAACCCTCGGGAAAAGCTCACCCTCCCCCGACCTGTCCACATTCGAACCACCCTGTGGACAGGTCCGGGGATCCGTCAGTCGAACAGGGCCGGGAGGGTCTTCTCCCAGGGCTCGCGCAGCTCGTCGAGCGTGAACTCCGTGATTCCCTGCAGCTCCAGCGTGCCCGACTCCGGGTCCACCACGCCCGTCCGGCGCCACGGCAACCCGCGCGCCGTGCACATCTCCGTGAAGCGGAGCTCCTCTGTGCGGGGGATCGCCACCAGGACGCGGCCCGCCGACTCGGAGAACAGCTGGACGAACGGGTCCTGGGTGTCGTCGAGGAACACGCGGGCGCCGCACTGTCCGATGAGGACGGTCTCGACCAGCGTCTGGATCAGGCCGCCGTCGGACAGGTCGTGCGCCGCCGAGATCATTCCGTCGCGGGAGCCCGCCACCAGGATCTCGCCCAGCAGCTTCTCGCGCGCCAGGTCGACGCGCGGGGGGACGCCGCCGAGGTGGCCGTGGAGCTCGCGGGCCCACGCCGAACCGTCCAGCTCGTCGTGCGTTTCGCCCAGCAGCAGCAGGGTTTCGCCCGCCTCCGCGCCGATGCCCGTCGGGATGCGGCGGGTCACGTCGTCGATCACGCCGAGGACGCCGATCACCGGCGTCGGCAGGATCGCCGTCGAACCCGTCTGGTTGAAGAAGCTCACGTTGCCGCCCGTCACCGGGATGCCCAGCTCGACGCAGCCGTCCGCCAGGCCGTGCACCGCCTGCTCGAACTGCCACATCACGCCCGGGTCGGTCGGGGCGCCGAAGTTCAGGCAGTCCGAGACCGCCACCGGCGTCGCGCCGCCCGTCGCCACGTTGCGGTACGCCTCCGCCAGCGCCAGCTGCGCGCCGCGGTACGGGTCCAGGTACACGAACTTGCTGTTGCAGTCCGTCGCCACCGAGACGCCGCGGCCACTCGACTCGTCGATCCGGATCATGCCCGAGTCGGACGGCTGCGAGAGCACGGAGTTGCCGCGCACGTACCGGTCGTACTGCGACGTCACCCATTCCTTGGAGGCCTGGTTGGGCGAAGAGATGAGGCGAAGCACGTCCGCGCGCAGTTCGTCCGGAGTGGACGGACGCGGCAGCTTCGCCGACGTGTCCGCGATCAGCGCGTCCTGAGTGGACGGACGCTCGATCGGCCGGTCGTACACCGGGCCCTGGTGGGCCACCGTGTGCGCCGGGACGTCGACGACGATCTCGTCGTTCCAGGTGATCACCAGGTGCTCGCCGTCGGTGACCTCGCCGATGTCGGTGGCGATGACGTCCCACTTGCGGCAGACCGCCATGAACGCCTCGACGTTCTCCGGCGAGACGACCGCGCACATGCGCTCCTGCGACTCGCTCGAAAGCACCTCCGCCGGCGTCATCCCGGTGGCGCGCAACGGAACCCGGTCGAGGTAGATGTGCATACCACCGTCGCCGGCCGCGGCCAGCTCGGACGTCGCGCAGGACAGCCCGGCGCCGCCGAGGTCCTGGATGCCGACGACGAGCTTCTGCTCGAACAGCTCGAGGCAGCACTCGATGAGCACCTTCTCGGTGAACGGGTCGCCGACCTGGACGCTCGGCAGCTTCTTGCGGCCGCCCGAGGACTCGTCACCCGAAAAGGTGTCACTCGCGAGGACGGACACGCCGCCGATGCCGTCGAGGCCGGTGCGCGCGCCGAACAGGATGATCTTGTTGCCGGTGCCGGACGCGAACGCCAGGTGCAGGTCCTCGACGCGCATCGCGCCGACGCACAGGGCGTTGACCAGCGGGTTCCCGGCGTAGGACGGGTCGAACACCAGCTCGCCGCCGATGTTCGGCAGGCCGAGGCAGTTGCCGTAGCCGCCGACGCCGGCGACGACACCGGGCAGCACGCGCTTGGTGTCGGGGGCGTCGGCCGGGCCGAAGCGCAGCGCGTCCGAGACCGCGAGGGGCCGCGCGCCCATGGCCATGATGTCGCGGACGATGCCGCCGACGCCGGTCGCGGCGCCCTGGTACGGCTCCACATAGGACGGGTGGTTGTGGCTCTCCACCTTGAAGGTGACCGCCCAGCCCTCGCCGATGTCGACGACGCCGGCGTTCTCGCCGATGCCGGCCAGCATCTTGGCCTTCATCTCGTCGGTGGCGGTCTCCCCGAAGTAGCGCAGGTGCTTCTTCGACGACTTGTAGGAGCAGTGCTCGCTCCACATCACCGAGTACATGGCCAGCTCGGCGTCGGTGGGCCGGCGGCCGAGGATTTCCCGGATGCGGGCGTACTCGTCGTCGGCGAGCCCGAGCTCGCGATACGGCTGGCCGTGGTCCGGGGTCGCCCCGGCGCGCTCGGTGGTGTCAACGGTGCTGGTCACGGTGTCCGTGTCAGGGTTCGCCACGGCCGCCAGGATACGGGGCGCACCCGGCCGCCCCGGACGGTGGGCCCGCCGGGATCGAGCGGACGCCGGCGGGTGTGACCGAGCCGACATCGAGGGCCCCGCTGTGACTTCCCGGCGCCTGGGGACAACTCGGCGGCATCACGCGCGCCTGGGGACAACTCGGGTGCGCGGACCCGGAATTGTCGGCCGCCGCGAGTAACGTTGAAACCGGGGGTCCCCCCACGCGCGGGCGGAGCACGAAAAGAGACTCCGGGCCGGGTGCGGAAGAGGGCGTGCGAGCGCGAGGGCGCCGGAAAATCGGTCGCCTTCCGCTGGTCGGCGGCTTACCGTCAGGAATCGTGCTTTCCGCCACGTATCCCTTTCCGCCGCTGCGGCTGCCCGCGCGGCCCAGTGCGAGCCGCTTCCTGCTCGCCGTGTTCCGGGCCCGGCTCGGCACGGTGCTGGGCGCTGCCGCGCTCGGTGTCGTCTGGGCGTTGCCCGGTGCGCTGGTGCCACTGGTGATCGGCCAGGGCATCGGCGCCGTCAGCGCGCACGACGGCGCCGCCGTCTGGCGCTGGGCACTGGCCGCCGCCCTGCTCGGGGTGGTGCAGACGCTCACCGGGACCTGGCTGCACTTCCTCAACTACGGCCTGTGGCTGCACGGCGCGGGCTCGACGCAGCGCGCCGTGTCGGCGCACACCACGCGCGTCGGCGCCGGCCTGCGGGAGAAGACGACCACCGGCAACCTCGTCGCGATCTCCACGACCGACATCAACCACATCGGCAACACCGTCGAGATGACCGGCCGGGCCTTCGGCTCGCTGCTGGCGTTCGTCGTGGTGGCGGTGTGGCTGCTCTCGACGTCGCCGCTGCTCGGCGTGGTCGCGCTGGTCGGCGTGCCGGTCGCGGTGCTGGGCATCGGGCCGCTGCTGGCGCCCCTGCAGAAGCGCAAGGCGAGCCAGCGCGAGAAGCGCGGTGACGTCAACGCGCTCGGCGCGGACATCGTGTCGGGCCTGCGGATCCTGCGCGGCATCGGCGGTGAGCGGCGGTTCTTCACCCGCTTCCGCGACACGAGCCAGCGGGTGCGGCGGGCCGGCGTCGAGGTCGGCAAGGCCGAGGCGTGGCTGGCCGCGGCGGAGATCGCGATGCCCGGCCTGGTCACCGTGGTGATCACCTGGCTGGGCGCGCGGCTGGCCGTGGCCGGGGAGATCGGCGTCGGGCAGCTCGTGGCGTTCTACGGCGTTTCGGCGTTCCTCATCTGGCCGGTCACGGCGGCGACCGAGGCGGTCGGGGCGATCACGTCCGGCCTGGTCGCGGCGCGGAAGGTGGTGACGCTGCTGGCCATCCACCCGAAGCTGGCGGACCCGGAGAAGCCGGTCCGGCTGCCCGCGGGGCCGCTGGAGCTCCTCGACTCCGAGTCCGGCGTGCGGGTCGCGGCCGGGCGGCTGACGGTCGTCGACTTCGGCGCCGACGGCGAAGCGGTGGCCGACCGGCTGGCGCGGTTCGCCGACCCGGCCGAGGGCGAAGAGGTGCTGGTCGGCGGCGTCCGGGCGGACCACGTCGCGCTCGCGGAGCTGCGGCGGCGGATCGTCTACGCGCACAACCAGGACATCTGGTTCTCGGGTGTGCTGCGCGAGCAGCTGGCGCCGGCGCGGCCGAGCGGCGTCGGGATCACCGAAGCGCTGTACGCGGCCGATGCCGACGACATCGTCGAGGCGCTGCCCAACGGCATCGACGAGGTGATCGGCGAGCGCGGGCGCGAGGTGTCCGGCGGCCAGCGGCAGCGGCTGAACCTGGCCCGCGCTCTGGCGACCGACGCGGACGTCCTGGTGCTCGACGAGCCGACGTCGGCAGTCGACGCGCACACGGAGGCACGCATCACCGAGCGCGTCGCGGCGCTGCGCCGCGGCAAGACCACGGTGGTGTTCAGCCAGAGTCCACTGTGGACACATGTGGCCGACGAAGTATTCACGGCGAAGGTGGTGACGGTGTGAAGCGGCTCCCCACGGCGTCCCGGCGGGACGTCCGGCGCTGGGTGCTGAAGACGGCGGCGAACCACAAACGCGAGTTCGGCCTGCTGCTGGGCTCGCTGGCCGTGGCCACGCTGATCGGGCTGGCCGGGCCGCAGCTGCTCGGCTCGCTGGTCGACGACGTCGCGGCGGGCGCGACGACGGGCCGCGTCGACGTGCTGGCGATGGTGTTCGTCGGGATCTTGGCGCTGCAGGCGGTGGCGCGGAAGATCGCGCGGTTGCGCGGCGCGGTGTTCGGCGAGCTGGTGCTGGCCGAGACCCGCGAGGAGTTCGTCGGGACGGCGTTGCAGCTGCCGCTCGGCACGGTCGAGGCGGCCGGCACGGGCGACCTGCTCAGCCGCGCCACCACCGACCTCGGCCGGATCGACCACGCGGCGCGGTTCGCGGCGCCGGAGATCCTGATCGCGGCGGTGACCGTGGTGTTCACGGTCGTCGCGATGGTGGTGACGTCGCCGCTGCTCTCCCTGGGCCTGCTGATCGCGGTTCCGCTGCTGGTGAGCGTCAACGTCTGGTACCAGCGGCGGATCCCGTCGCTGATGCAGTGGATGCTCGACCGGTGGGCGGACCTGACCACCAGCGTCCACGAGACGGCGGAGGGCGCGCGCACGGTCGAGGCGCTCGGGCTGACCGAGCGGCGGGTCGACGCGGCGTACGGCGCGCTGGACCAGAGCATCCTCGGCGAGCGGCGGATGCGGGCGCTGCAGCTGCGGTGGCTGCCGTCGCTGGAGATCAGCTACGTGCTGCCGCTGGCGGTGATGCTGCCGCTCGGGCTGCTCGCGTACACGCGCGGCTGGGCCGGGCTCGGCGAGATCACCACGATGCTGCTGTACGTGCAGGCGATGTCGGCGCCGCTGAACGAAGCGCTGTTCTGGCTGGAGGACCTGCAGGTCGCGGCGGCCGCCGCGCGCCGGATCCTGGGCATCCACGAGGTGTCCCTCGAAGAGTCGCCGAAGGTGATGGAGGTGCCGCGCGGGCGCGACATCGACGTGCACGGCGTCCGGTTCGCGTACACGGCCGACCGCGAGGTGCTGCACGGCATTGACCTGCGCGTCCCCCGCGGCGAGCGGCTGGCGATCGTCGGCCCGTCCGGCGCGGGCAAGTCGACGCTCGGCCGGCTGCTGGCGGGCATCGCGGCGCCGTCGTCGGGCTCGGTCCGGATCGGCGGCCAGGACGTCTCGTCGCTGGCCGACGACGTCCTGCGTGGCGAGGTGCTGCTGCTGACCCAGGAGCACCACGTGTTCTCGGGGACGCTGCGGCAGAACCTCGCGCTGCCGGCGCGTCGGGCGGGTGGCGACTGGACCGACGACGAGCTGCTGGCGGCGCTGACCTCGGCGGGCGCGGCGGACTGGGTGGCGACGCTGCCGTCCGGGCTCGACACGAAGCTGGGCTCGGGCGAGCACCCGGTCCCGGCGGCGATCGCGCAGCAACTGGCGCTGGCCCGCGTCGTGCTGGCCGACCCGCACACGCTGGTGCTGGACGAGGCGACGTCGCTGCTGGACACGGGTTCGGCTCGGGACCTGGAGCGGTCGCTGAACGGCGTGCTCGCCGGGCGGACGGTGATCGCGATCGCCCACCGGCTGCACACGGCCGCGGCGGCGGACCGGGTCGCGGTGGTCGAGGGCGGCCGGATCACGGAGCTGGGGTCGCATTCGGCACTGCTGGCGGCGGGCGGTTCGTACGCGCGTCTGGTGGCGGCGGCTTCGTAGTCCGGAATGTCCGGAGTGCTCGGCTGGTTGCTCCCCAGGTAGCCAATCTTTCTGCCTGGGGAGTGCCATGTCGTTCGTGATGACCGCGGCCGAGCGCGAAGCGTTCTTGAGCGGGGTGCACGTGGGGGTCCTGGCGGTGGAGCGCGCCGGCCGGGCCCCGCTGGCGGTCCCGGTCTGGTACGACTACTCGCCCGGTGGCGAGGTCTTGATCTGGATGGAGCGCGACACGGTCAAGGACCGCGCGATCACCGCGGCCGGCCGGTTGAGCTTGGCGGTGCAGGACGAGAACCCGCCGTACAAGTACGTGACGGTGGAGGGGCCGGTGGTGGCGAACGACGAGCCCCCGACGCGCGAGCAGGCGTTGCGGATCGCGGGCCGGTATTGGCCCGAGGACCAGGCGAAGGCGTACGTCGACTCGGCGCTCGGGGAGCGGTCGGTGCTGGTGCGGGTGCGGCCGGAGAAGTGGCTGTCGAACGACCAGAGCAAGAGCTGACGAGTCCGGGGCTGTGGACAACTCGCGTCCGCAACCCCGGAACTGTCGGTGGGGCTCGATAAACTGGTTGACCGGGGGCCGAGGGCCGCCCTCCACGCAGCAAGCTCGCGTTCCGCGCGGTTGGCTCCGCGATTCCGGGCCCTTTAGGCGGAGCGCGAACCGTCGCCACCCGTGATCAGGAAGCCGACACGCGTGATTGAGCAGTCGACACGCGTACCGAGAGTCGGTTCGCGTACCCGGCTGGACGACACGCGTACTTGGCTGGACGACACGCGGCCGGGAAGCCCGAAAGCTTCCCGGCGGCCGCCCTCAGGCCTTGATCAGCGCGTCCACCGCGCTGTAGAACATGCCGAGCCCGTCGTCCGAAGGCCCGGTCAGCGCGTCGATCGCGTGCTCCGGGTGCGGCATCAGGCCCACGACCCGGCCGTTCTCGGACCGGATCCCCGCGATGTCGTTGCGCGAGCCGTTCGGGTTGCCGCCGACGTACCGGAACACCACGCGCCCCTCCGCCTCCAGCTCGTCCAAAGTGGACTGCTCGGCCACGTAGCACCCGTCGATGTTCTTCATCGGGATGAGGATCTCGGCGCCGGGCTCGTAGCGCGACGTCCACGCCGTCTCGGTGTTCTCCACCCGCAGCCACTGGTCGCGGCAGATGAAGTGCAGGCCCTGGTTGCGGATCATCGCGCCGGGCAGCAGCCCCGCCTCGCACAGGATCTGGAACCCGTTGCAGATGCCGAGCACCGGCATGCCCGCGCGCGCCGCCTCGATCACCGGCGTCATCACCGGCGCGAACCGGGCGATCACGCCCGCGCGCAGGTAGTCGCCGTAGGAGAATCCGCCCGGGACGACCACCGCGTCGACGTCGTGGAGGTTCTCGTCCGCGTGCCACAGGGGCACCGCCTCCGCGTCGGCGTAGCGGACCGCGCGGGCCGCGTCGCCGTCGTCGAGCGTGCCCGGGAACGTGATGACGCCGATGCGCGCGCTCACGCGTCGACCCGCGTGATCGTCCACTGCTCGATGACGGGGTTCGCGAGGAAGCCCTCGGCGATCTTTTCGAGCGTCGCGTCGTCGACCGTGTCGTCGACCTCGATCTCGAAGTGCTTGCCCTGGCGGATCTCCTTGATCCCGGTGAAGCCGAGACGGCCGGCGGCGCCGAGCGCGGCCTGTCCCTGCGGGTCGAGGATTTCGGGCTTGGGCATGACGTCGACGACGACTCGGGCCACGGCAGGCTGCTCCTTATTCACGCAGGTCGTGGGTACCCCGCGAGCATAGTTCACCCAGTTCGGCAGGCCGCGGGGGCCGCCGGGAAAACTAGACTGGCCGACGGCGCGCCGCTGCGCCATGATGAGTCGTTGACATCGCGCCAACAGCTGTGGAGGCACCGTGGACTCCTACGACTACGTGATCGTCGGCGCCGGGAGCGCGGGCTGCGTCCTGGCGAACCGGCTGACCGAGGACCCGTCCGCCCAGGTCTTGCTGATCGAAGCGGGCGCCGAAGACACCGCGGACGAAATCCACATCCCCGCGGCGTTCGCCTCGCTGTTCAAGACCAAGTGGGACTGGAACTACGAGACCGTCGAGCAGAAGCACACGGGCAAGACCGCGTACTGGCCGCGCGGCAAGATGCTCGGCGGCTGCTCGTCGATCAACGCCATGATCTACATCCGCGGCAACCGCGCCGACTACGACGGCTGGCGCGATTCCCACGGCGCCGAAGGCTGGGGCTGGGACGACGTCCTGCCGTACTTCAAGCGCGCCGAGGGCAACCAGCGGTTCGACGGGCCGCTGCACGGCACCGACGGCCCGCTGAACGTCGAAGACCGCCGGTTCACCCACGAGCTGTCGACGGCGTGGGTCGATTCGGCCGTCGCGTGGGGCCTCAAGCGCACCGACGACTTCAACGGCGAGAGCCAGGAGGGCGCCGGCGTCTACCAGGTCACCTGCAAGAAGGGCCGCCGCTGGTCCACCGCCGACGCGTACCTGCGGCCCGCTCTGGAGCGGCCGAACCTGACGGTGAAGACCTGCGCGCCGGCGACCCGCGTCGTCTTCGAGGGCACGCGCGCGGTCGGTGTGTCCTATTTGGACAACGGCGTGGAGCGCACCGCGCGTGCGTCCACCGAGGTTCTGTTGAGCGGTGGCGCGGTCAACTCGCCGCAGCTGCTGATGCTCTCCGGCGTCGGGCCGGCCGAGCACCTGCGCGAGCACGGCATCGACGTCGTCGCGGCGTTGCCCGGTGTCGGCGAGAACCTCCACGACCACCCGGCCTGCGGGATCATCTGGTCCACGCGCGGCACGACCGACCTGGTCGACGCGGCCACACCGCGCGGGCTCGTCCGCTACCAGCTGACCAAGCGCGGACCGCTGACGTCGAACATCGGCGAGGCGGGCGCGTTCTTCCCGACCACCGGCGGGCTGCCGGCGCCGGACATGCAGATCCACGTCGCGCCGACGCTGTTCTACGACAACGGCATGCGCGAGCCGACGGTCCCGGGGTTCACGTCGGCGGCGACGCTGGTGGACGTCGCGAGCCGCGGCCGGCTGCGGCTGAAGTCGGCGAACCCGGCGTGGAAGCCGGAAATCGACCCGGCGTACTACTCGGAATCCGTGGACATGGACCGGATGATCGCCGGGCTGCGCGCGCTGATCGAGATCGGACGCGCCGGGCCGCTGAAGCGGTTCCTCGACCAGCCGTTCCTGCCCACGCGGCACGATCTGACCGACGCCGAGCTGGCCGAGCACATCCGCGAGAACACGCAGACGCTCTACCACCCGGTCGGGACGTGCGCGATCGGGTCGGTGGTCGATCCCCAGCTGCGGGTTCAGGGCGTCGAGGGGCTGCGGGTGGTCGACGCTTCGGTGATGCCCGTGGTGCCGCGGGGGAACACGAACGCGCCGACGATCATGGTGGCGGAGAAGGCGGCGGATCTGATTCGGGGGCGCTGACCTGCCGCGGGACGGCTTGTCGCGTGCCCGGCCTTGCTGACAGTGGCCGCGGCCCCGGTATCCAGCTTAGCGGCGGCCACCGACAGTTCCGGGCGGTTCCGGGGTTGTGGACGCGACTTGTCCACAACCCCGGACCGGCTCAGCGCTTGCCGTGCAGGATCGTCACCAGCTTGGCCACCATCGCGTCCGTCGAAGGCTTGCGGGTGAACGAGGTCAGCGTCAACGGCGCCGTGAAGCGCTGGCGGGCGATCGCCTTCGTGCGGGCGAACTCGCGCAGCCCCTCCGGGCCGTGGATGCGGCCGAAGCCCGAGTCGCCCACGCCGCCGAAGGGCAAGGACGCGATTCCGGCGAACGACAGCGGCGCGTTGATCGACGTCATCCCCGTGCGCAGCTTCTCCGCCAGCTCCACCCCGCGGGACTTCGAAAAGACCGTCGAGCCCAGGCCGTACTTCGTGTTGTTCGCCTTCTCGACCGCTTCGTCCATGGTGCGGACCTTCGCGATCGTCACCGTCGGGCCGAACGTCTCCTCGGTGACCGCCTCGGAGTCCTCCGGGACGTCGACCAGCACCGTCGGCTGGGCGTACCGGTCGCCGACCGCTTCCTCGCCGCCGAGGACCGCCTTGCCGCCGCGAGCCAGCGCGTCCTGGATGTGGCGCTTGATCACGCCCAGCTGCGACGGCATCGTCACCGGGCCGTACTGCGCCGCCTCGTCCGAGCCCGCGCGCACGTCCTTCGACTTCTCGACGACCTTCGCGACGAACTCGTCGTGGACCTTCTCGTGGACGTACACCCGCTCGACGCCGATGCACGTCTGGCCCGAGTTGGAGAACGCGCCCCAGACCGTCGCGTCGGCCGCCGCGTCGAGGTCGGCGTCCGCGTCGACCAGCACCGGGTCCTTGCCGCCGGCCTCGATGACCACCGGCGTCAGCGTCTCGGCCGCCGCGGCCATGATGCGCTTGCCCGTGGCGGTCGAGCCGGTGAACGCGATCTTGTCGACCCCCGCGCCGACCAGCGCCGCGCCCGTCTCGCCGAAGCCCGTGATCAGCTGCAGCACCGGCTGCTCCGGCACGACCTCGGCGAACGCGTCGACCAGCCACTTCCCGACGCCGGGCGTGTACTCGCTGGGCTTGAACACCACGGCGTTGCCCGCGGCGAGCGCGTACGCGATCGAACCGAGCGGCGTGAACACCGGGTAGTTCCACGGGCCGATCACGCCGACCACGCCCAGCGGCTGGTACTCGACGGTCGCCGCCTGGTTCGACATCAGCAGCCCGGCCGAGCGCTTCTGCTTGCCGAGGATCTTCTTCGCGTGCTTGCCCGCCCACGCGATGTGCTCGATGGCCAGGACGCTCTCGAGCTGCGCGTCCGCGATCGGCTTGCCGGTCTCGTCGCGGACGACCTGGCACAGCTGCGGGAGCCGGCGCGTCAGCACGCCCTTCCAGGCGCGCAGCCGCTCGGCGCGCCCGGCGAAGCCCAGGTCCTCCCACCACTTCGCCGCGACACGCGCTCGCGCGACGGCCGCCTGGACGTCCTCGGCGTCGTGCACCGGGTAGGTTCCGACCACCTCGTCGGTCGCCGGGCTCAGCGAGTCGAAGGTCTCGCCGACCGACGTCGGCTTCGGCTGGACGGCAGTCATCGGCGTCTCCCTGGAGGTCGCGGGTCAGCCCAGGTTACGACGTTACTGACACTGTGCCAATAGCTCTCGCGGGCTTCGCCACCAGCATTGCACCCGCGATCGCCGCGGCAAAGACACCGAACAACGGTGCGAGCCACAACGGCAGCACGCCGACGGCCAGCGAACCCAGCCCGAAGCCCGCCGCCTGGACCGTGAACGACAGCGAGAACCCCGCTGACCTGCGATTTTTCGGCAGTACGCGCTGCAAGTTGACCGACGTCGTGGCCACCAGCGGTCCCGTGCACGCGCCGATCACCGCCACCGAACCGAGCAGCCCGGCCCAGCCGAGGTCGGCGGCGAGCGCGAGCCCACCGGCAACAAACCCCGCGAGGAACAGCCGCGGGTCGCCGGTCTTGCCACGCCACGCGTAGAGCGCGCTGCCGGCGATGCTCGCCCCGCTCAGCACCGCGATCACGACCGGCGCGGCCGTCTCGGGCGCCCCGAGGCGCTGGACCAGCGGGAGGGGCGCGACCTCGACCGTCGACAGCAGCAATCCGACCGTGAACGCGCAGCACAACCACGGCAGGTAGGTGCCGAGCCGCGCGGGCGGGACGTCGTCGCCGGATTCCACCCGTTCGCGCTCACCCGCGCGGCGTGGCACGAGCGCGGCGGCGACCACGCAGGCGACGGCCATCGCGGCGACCGGGACGAACGGGCCGGCCAGGTCGAGCAGCGCGACCAGCGCCGGACCGCCGATGAGCACGCCTTCGAGGATCATCGCGTCGACGGAGATGGCGCGGGGCAGCAGCTCGTCGTCGACGGTGTCCGCGAGCAGCGTCCGGAAGCCCCCGGACAGCGCGCCACCCGCGATGCCGGGCAGCAGGACGACCGCGACCAGGACGGGCGCGGGTGCGTCGGCGGCCAGGGCGACGGCGACGAACCCGGCTCCGGTCAGCAGCAGCAGCGCGGGCAGCCCTCGCGAAGGGCCGACGCGGTCGAGCAGCCGCCCGACCGGCACCGCGCAGAGCATCTCGGCCGCGACGTAGACCGACATCAGCACGCCGCCGAGCCGGTAGGACCCGGTCGTCGCGGTGGTCAGCAGGGTGAACGCGAGCGGCGCCATGGTCGCCGGGAGCCGGGCGAACTGGACGCCCGCCGACCAGCGCCAGTAGGCGCGATGGGTGAACAACGACATGGTCCTACGCTCACTCGCCGCCCTTCCGGTGCACACTGATTCGGGTGAGAGCGAATCGGCGATGATCGAGCTGGTCCTGACGGCGGCGGGCGCGCAACGCGTCCGGTTCGCGATCTCGCCGCTGGAGGAGGTGCTGGGAGCCGTCCAGACGCTGCTCGGCGTCCGGCGGCACCCGGCGCACCTGCCGTGGCTGTCCGCGGCTCCCGACGTGCCCGAGCTGGCCGCGGTCCTGGGCGCGCGGCACTACATCACCGAGTTCCTGAGCCCGCCGCCCGACGGCCCGGAGACGACGGCGGAGGCGCAGCTGCGGGCCGTGCGGTCGACGCCACCCCACCAGGTCGCGCTGGAGCTGGGGATGGTCGACGCCGACCTCTCGCTGCTGCCGGACGACCCGGCGACGGCGCGCGACCTGCTGGCCGACCAGCTCGAAACGGTGTGGGACGCACTGCTCGCGCCGGAGTGGCCCCGCCTGCGCGAGCTGCTCGCGGCGGACATCGCGTACCGGACGCGGCAGCTGGGGTCCGGCGGGATCGCGTCGATGCTGGCCGGCCTGCACCCGCGCGTGCGGCTGTCGGACACGTCGGTCCTGGTCGACCTCCGGGCTCGCGAGCGGGTGGAGATCGACGCGCGCGGGCTGCTGCTGATCCCGGCGGTGTTCGCGTGGCCGAACGTCGGTGTGGTGACGGTGCCGCCGTGGCAGATCTCGCTGCTCTACCCGGCTCGCGGCGTGGCCGCGCTGTGGACGTCGTCCGCGACGCCGCCGGAGCCGCTGGTCGAGGTCCTCGGCCGGACGCGGGCGCTGCTGCTGACCACCCTCGACCGCCCGGCGGCGACGACCGAGCTGGCCCGGCGCCACGGCCTGGCGCCGGCGACGGTTTCGGCGCACCTCACCGCGTTGCGCGGGGCGGGGTTGCTGACGTCCGAGCGGCGCGGCCATCGGGTGCTGTACCGGCGGACCGAGCTGGGCGACGCGCTGCTCATCGGCAAACTGTGACGCGTGAGCAGAACGGTGCCTTGGGAAGGCTTCCACAACACCCGGGACCTCGGCGGCCTGCCGACCGCGGCGGGCGGCACGACTCGCCACGGGGCTTTCTTCCGGGCCGCGGACCTCCGGTTCGTGACCGACGCCGGCTGGGCGCAAGCGCGGGAGGCCGGCGTCCGGACCGTCATCGACCTGCGCAACCCGGACGAGATCCGGCCGACGGCGGACGCCCCGACGGCGCTGGCGGGTTCCGCGCAGTTCGCCGCCGCGACCGGCCCGGCCACCCCGCCGGGCATCGACCGCGTGGAGGTTCCCCTCGACGACATCGACGACCTCGAGTTCTGGCGGTACGTCAACGGCGAGCGGCTGAACGCCACCCCGCTCTACTACCGCGTGTTCCTCGACCGGAAGGCCGAGCGCTGCGCTGCGGTCATGATCGCGATCGCCCGGTCCGCCCCCGGCGGTGTCCTGTTCCACTGCGGCGGCGGGCGCGACCGGACCGGTCTGATCGCGCTCCTGCTCCTGGCGCTCGCGGACGCCACCCCCGACGCCATCGCCGCGGACTACGACCTGTCCGCCGAAGCCGTGAAACCGCTGTACGCCGCGATGGGCGCCGAAGACCAGGGGCCGGTCATCGCGGCTGTCCTCGCAGAGCGGGGCACCACGACCGCGGCGGCCGTCCGGGACACGCTCGACGGTTTGGACGTCGAGCGGTACCTCCTCGACGCGGGGGTCGCCCACGAGGACCTCGCCGAGATCCGGCACCGGCTGACGAACCGGGACTAGGCTGGAATCGACCACCAGCGAAGGAGAACATCGATGCGTATCGTCCATTTCGGACACGCCTGCATACTGCTGGAGACCGGCTCCGAGCGGATCCTGATCGACCCCGGCGCGTTCTCCACCGGGTTCGAGGGTGAGCGGGAGCTGTCCGCCGTGCTGGTCACGCACCAGCACTTCGACCACCTGGACGTCGACCGGCTGCCGAAGGTGCTCGAGGCCAACCCGGACGCGAAGCTGATCGTCGACCCCGGCTCGGCTCCCGAGGTCGAAAAGCTGGGACTGCCGTTCGACATCGCCAATGTGGGTGACGCGTTCGCCGTCGGGGACACCTCGATCAAAGCGGTCGGCGGCGAGCACGCCGTCATCCACTCGGACATCCCGGTGATCCCGAACATCGGCTACGTCTTCGACGACGGCGCGTTCTTCCACCCGGGCGACTCGTTCTTCGTACCCGAGCAGAAGATCGACGTGCTGGGCCTGCCGACGGGCGCGCCGTGGCTGAAGGCCGGCGAAGCGGTCGACTACCTGCGGGCCGTGGCACCGCGGGTCGCCGTGCCGATCCACGAAGCCGTGCTGGCCAACCCGGCTCTGCACTACGGCTTGTTCGGCAACCTCGCGCCGGAAGGCACCGAGGTCAAGGTGCTCGAGCGAGCCGAGCCGGCGAAGTTCTAGGCCGCGATCGCGCGCAGCGAGCCGTAGGTCGCTCCGAAGGCCCGGTTCTCCAACGCCACGTCCACGGCGTCGAGCAGGGCCTGGCGGAGGCCGGGGCGGGTGAGGTCCGTGGCGTCCACCCCCAGCCGGACCAGTCCGCCCCGGCGGGCCGCGCGCGCCGCTGCCAGCACCAGTGCGAAGCAGCGCACCGTTTCCGTGCGGTGCGACTGGCTCGTGAACTCATTCACGCGGGCCCGGCGCACCTCGCCCGTGACCAGGTCGCGCACCGCGCCGAGGTCCGCGCACAGGCGGAACCCGTGCTCCGCCAGCGCCTGCAGCGTGCCCTGGGAGGCGATCCACCGCGGCGGTGCGAAGCCGTCGACAGCCAGTCCGTTGCTGTCCAGCGCCGCCTTCGCGGCGATCAGCCGCAGCCGCGCCTCGTGGGCCGGCAGCGTCGCGAACTCCGCCTTCTTGCCCAGGTACACCGTGCGGTGCGTGGGCGTGACGGTGTGGTCGTACCCGTGCAGCAGCACGGAATCGCCGGCCCGGGCGCGCGTGCGCACCCACTCCGTCACCGGGCCGCCGCCGGTGCGGGCGGCGTAGAGCACCGAAAGCGGGACCTTGCGGCGGTCGAGCTCGGCCGCGAGGTCGGCGCACCGGTGCAGCGTGCGCGGGGTGATTCCCGACAGCGAAACCAGCAAGCGAGCGTCCACGCCACCATTGGGACGCACGCGTCTGACGTCGCCGTGAACTGCGCAGAACGGCCGGACGTCGGTTGCCGGAAGGGTCAGATGCCTTCCCGAAGCCGCTGGACCGCCACCGCGATCCGCCCGCGCAGATCCGGGTCGGCGACCTGACCGTCGGCGACGTCGGCGCGCGACACCGGGATGCGCGCGCACGCGTCGTCGACGATCTTCGCGCCCGCGTACGTCAGGACCTTCCGCAGCGAGTCGTGCGCGTCGCGGCCGCCCGTCGGCGCCGCCACCGAGGACGCGTTGATCCACGACACCGGCTTGCCGTAGATCTCGCCGCCGCCGACCGTCCAGTCCAGGAGGTTCTTGAACGAGCCCGGCAGGCCGCCCGCGTACTCCGGTGTGCAGATCAGGATCGCGTCCGCTTCCTTGATCGCCGCCCGCAGCGCCGCGACCTCGGGGTGCAGCGGCTCGCGGTCGTCATCCGGGTTGAAGTGCGGCAGATCGCCGAGACCGGTGTACGTCTTGCTCGCGGTGAGCGTCGCCACGGTCCCCAGCACCGCCGCATTGCCGGAGCCGGCCCGCAGGCTGCCGCAGATCAGCAGGATCACGCAGCCAGTCTGCCAGGGAACGCCCGGTGATGCGGCGGCATGCCTCGAGGTACCGCTTGCGCGTGGCGGTCACCACCTCGGGCGGCAACGGCGGCAGCGCGGACACGCAGTCCCAGCCGGACGCCGGGTCGACCAGCCAGTCGCGCACGTGCTGCTTGTCGAACGACGGCCGCGGGCGGCCGGGGCGGTGGCCGTCGGCGAGCCAGTAGCGCGCCGAGTCCGGGGTCAGCAGCTCGTCCGCGAGCACGAGCTCACCGTTCGGCCGGACGCCGAACTCGAACTTCGTGTCGGCCAGCAGCAGGCCCTGCTCCGCGGCCCGGGCGGCCCCACGGCGGTACAGCTCGAGCGAGGCCTCGCGGACCCGCTCGGCGAGCGGATGGCCGAGGACCGTCGCGAACGTCTCGAAGTCGAGGTGTTCGTCGATCTCGCCGGGACGCGCCTTGGTGGACGGCGTGAAGATCGGCTCCGGCAGCCGCGCGGACTCGGCCAGCCCGGGCGGCAGCGCGATCCCGCACACCGAACCGGACTTGCGGTACTCCGCGTACCCGCGGCCGGCGAGGTGGCCGCGGACGACGGCCTCCACCGGCAGCATCTTGAGCCGCTCGACCAGCAGCGCCCGGCCGCGGAAGGCCTCCGGGATGGCGGGCCCGTCGTGGGCGATCAAGTGGTTCGGGAGGACGTCGGCCAGCTCGCGGAACCAGAACACGCTCATCGCGGTGAGGACCCGGCCCTTGTCCGGAACGTCGGTGGGGAACACGCGCTCGAAGGCGGAAATGCGGTCGGAAGCGACGACCAGCAGCTGGTCGTCGCCCACGGCGTACAGGTCACGGACCTTGCCGGTGGCGACTCGCTCGGGGGTGGGGAGGGGTGTCACGCGCTGAACCCTAACGCGCACCCTCCGCCACCATGGATGATGCTGGCATGGCGTACGACTGGATCTCGGTGACCACCGACTACGGCCTGCGCGACGGCTTCGTGGCGGCCTGCCACGGCGTGATCGCGCGGCTGGCGCCCGCCGTGCGGGTACTCGACGTCACACACGAGGTGCCGCCCCAGGACGTCCGGCACGGGGCGATGGCGCTGGCCCAGACGGTGCCGTTCCTGCCGGAGGCGGTGCACGTCGCCGTCGTCGACCCGGGCGTCGGCACGACCCGGCTCGGCGTGGTCGTCGTCACCGGGAGCGGGCTGCTGGTCGGGCCGGACAACGGCCTCCTGCTGCCCGCCGCGCACGCACTGGGTGGCGTCCAGGCCGCGTACGAGCTGGCGGAGCCGTCGCTGCGGCTGCCGGTGACCTCGGCGACGTTCCACGGCCGGGACGTCTTCGCGCCCGCGGCCGCGCACCTCGCGCTGGGGGTCGCGGCGTCGGACTTCGGCGACCCGGTGTCCGCCCTGGTCGAGCTGCCGGAGCCGTTCGTGGCGGCGTTCCCCGGGAAGCTGGTGTCGGAGGTGCTGACGGTCGACCACTTCGGCAACGTCCAGCTCGCCGCGACCCCCGCGGACCTGGAGCTGTCGGGGCTGTCCGGCGCGGTTTCCGTGCACAGCGAGCGGGTCGCGGTGACCACCGAGATCGGCCGCACCTTCGCCGACGTGCCGGCGGGCGCGAGCGTGCTCTACACCGACTCCGCCGGACGGCTCGCCGTCGCCGTCAACGGCGGTTCCGCTGCCGCCGTGCTGGGCCTCGGACCGGCCCAGGAGTGCACGATCACCTCGTCGCCGACCGCCACCTGACCCGGGCGCAGCACCGCGGCCTTCATCCCGAAGATCACGCCGCCGTCCGGGTGGCGCCGGTAGCCCGCGAGCGTGCGAATGGGCTCGGGGCCGGCCTTTTCACCCGTGTCCTGGTCGACCATCGGCACCGTGCAGCGCACGCATTGCTTGGCGTAGCCGAACTTCGCGGTGCCGGCGGACATCGCGCGGACTTCGTCCTCGGTGTGCGGCTCGGTCCAGCCGGAGATGATGATGTTGGGGCGGAAGCGGTCCATCGGCACGGGTTCGGCGCCGCGTTCGAGGATGCGCGCGTTCAGGCCGTCCAAAGAGGACTCGGACGCGACGAGCAGCGCGTGCCCGTCGGCGAACGCGGCCGTGCCGGGCGTCTCGCCGCCGGTGACGCGCTCGTGGTCCGGCGCGACGCCGATCAGGACCGACGGCAGGCCGAGCAGGTCCGAGAACCACCGCGCGGCCTCCTCGCCCTGGTGGATACCGGTGCCGTGCCAGGAGAACGTCGAGCCCGGGTGCCGCGGGCCGTCGCGCCGGATGTCGACGACGAGGTCTTCGACGCCCGGCGCGGCGAATTCGAGCTTGCCGCCGTCGACGCGCGGCCGGACCGAGGCCAGGATCGGGTAGCGACGCTGGCTGCGGAAGTCGCCGTCCGGCGCGACGACCTGGAAGACCCGGTCGTGCGCCAGCCCGGCGGGCCCGACCTCGGCGACCGGCACCGAAGTGCCGGCACAGCCCTTGACCGGGTAGTACATCAGCCGCGCGATCCTCGCCATGCCCGCAGGCTACCTGCGAGCACGGCGAGGCGGCGCGCCGTTTTACAGGACCTGGGACAGGAACCGCCGCAGCCGGGGGCTCTGCGGGTCGTCGAAGAGCCGGGCCGGCGAGCCCTGCTCCACGATGCGGCCCGCGTCCATGAACGCGACCTCGTCGGCGACGCTGCGCGCGAAGCCCATCTCGTGCGTGACGACGATCAGGGTCAGTCCCCGCGAAGCCAGGCCCGCCATCAGGTCCAGCACGCCCTTGACCAGCTCGGGGTCGAGTGCGCTGGTGGCCTCGTCGAAGAGCATCACCTCGGGCTCCATCGCCAGCGCCCTGGCGATGGCGACGCGCTGCTGCTGACCGCCCGAGAGCGCGCTCGGCCGGTACGGCGCCTTGTCCGCGAGACCGACGTCGGCGAGGCGCGCGCGGGCGATCGCCGACGCCTCCTCCTTGCTCAGCTTCTTCACGCTGCGCAGCGGCAGCACGATGTTGTCCAGCACGCTCCGGTGGCCGAAGAGGTTGAAGTGCTGGAACACCATGCCGACGCGCTGGCGCAGCACGTCCGGGTCGGACCCGATCACGGACTCGCCGTCGAGCAGGAGGTCGCCGGAGTCGGGTTCCTGCAGGCGGTTCACGCACCGCAGGAGCGTCGACTTGCCGGAGCCGGACGGCCCGATCACGCAGGTCGTCTTGCCGCTCTCGACGCGCAGGTCCACCCCGCGCAGGACTTCGAGCGTGCCGAAGCTGACGTGGATGTCGCGCAGCTCCACGCTGGACGACCGCACCGCCGTGGTCACCACGTGCTCACCCTCCCGCCGGGACCGATCTCCACCGGGTCGTCGTCCGGCTCGCCGGCGCGCACCTCGCGGCCGGTCCGGAGCTTCTTGTCGATGTGGTTCACCAGGTGCGTCAGCGGGACCGTGATCACCAGGAAGAACACCCCGGCGGCCACCAGCGGCGACAGGTTGCCGGTGGTCGCCGCGAGGTCCTGGCCGATCCGGAACAGCTCGCGCTGCCCGGACAGCAGGCCCAGCACGTAGACGAGGCTGGAGTCCTTGACCAGCGCGATGAACTGGTTCACCAGCGCGGGCAGCACCCGCCGGACCCCCTGCGGGATGATCACCAGCAGCATCGACTTCGCGTAGCCCATCCCGAGCGCCCGGGCGGCCTCCAGCTGTCCTTTCTCGACGCTCTGGATGCCGGCCCGGAAGATCTCACCGATGTAGGCCGCCGCGATCAGCGAGAGCGCCAGGATGCCCATCGGGTACGGGTTCGTGCCGACGACGTCCCGCGCGAGCGTGCCGAGTCCCTGGCCGATCAGGAGGATCGTGAGGATGGCCGGCAGCCCGCGGAAGACGTCGGTGTAGATCCGCGCGGGCCAGCGCAGCCACCACTTGGCCGACAGGCCCATGACCGCCAGCAGCATGCCGAACACGGTGCCGATCAGCGCCGAGGACACCGACAGGACGAGGGTGTTCAGCAGGCCGGTCTTGACCAGGTCCGGCAGGACTTGGGAGATGTACTCCCAGTTCAGGAAGGTGTTGACGAAGTCGTCCATTGTGGACTACAGGTTCTTCACGAGCAGACCGGGGCCGCCCGGCTGGAGTTCCTTCGACAACGGTGTCGTCTTGTAGAACTGGGCGTAGATGCGGGCCACCGAACCGTCCGCGATCGCCTTCGCCAGGCCGTCGTTGAGCTTCTTCAGCAGGTCAGGGTTGTTCTTCGCGACCGCGAACGCCGACGGCGTGTCCTTGTCTTCCACCGTGTAGCCGAGCTCCAGCGGGACCGCCGGGTTCTGGTCAAGGTATTTCTGGCCGATGTCCTGCGGGACGACCCAGCCGTCGAGCGTGCCGTTCTTCAGCTGCGCGAAACCCGCGTTGTAGTCCGGGAAACGGACGACCTGCGCGCCGGCGGTCTTGCCCGCCAGCTCGTCCTGCACCGACCCCTGGACGACGCCGAGACGCTTGCCCGCGAACGCCGCCGGGTCCTTGAGGTTCGCGCCCTTGGCCGTGACGATCGTGGTGAAGCCCGTGTTGTAGCCGTTGGAGAACGCGACCGTCTTCTTGCGCGCCTCGGTGCTGGAGATCGTCGAACTGCCGATGTCGAACTTGCCGGTCGCGACGCCGGCCAGCAGGCTGGAGAACTCCGTGCCGACGAACTCGACCTCGAACCCCTCACGCTTCGCGATGTCGCGCAGCAGTTCGTTGTCGTAGCCGGTGAACCGGCCTTTTTCCAGGTAGATCGACGGCGGGGCGTCGCTCAGGGTCCCGACGCGCAGGGTGGTCGCCGAGCCGCCGTCCGAGCCGCACGCGGCCAGGGTCAGCGTCAGCGCGGTCGCGGTGACGACCGCGGCGATTTTCGACAGCGTGGATCTCATCGCTTCTTCCGTGGGTTGGACGCGTGCGATCGGCACGCGAAGAACGGCGGGGTTCAGCGATCGAGATTAGGGATTCAGCCCGTTTGCGGGGATTCGTTCCACTCCGTGGACGAGTGCGTCAGCTCACAGGATCGGTTGCGGCGCATAGCCCGCGGCCGCGGGGAACCGCCGCAGTACCTCGGCCACGCGCTCGGCCACCTGCTCGACCTGACGCCCGGCCGTGCCGGTGAACGAGATGCGGTCGGCGAGGAGCTTGTCCAGCTCACCGCGGTCGAGCGGGATGCGCTCGTCGGCGGCGAAGCGGTCGAGGAGGTCGTTCACGGCGCGGCCTTCCCGCATCTCCAGTGCGACGGCGACGGAGTGCTCCTTGATGGCTTCGTGGGCCGTCTCACGTCCGACGCCCGCGCGGACCGAAGCCATGAGCACCTTCGTCGTGGTGAGGAACGGGAGGTAGCGATCAAGCTCACGCTCGATCACCGCCGGGAAGGCACCGAACTCGGCCAGCACCGTGAGGAACGTCTCCAGCAGGCCGTCGAGCGCGAAGAACGCGTCCGGCAGCGCGACGCGGCGGACGACCGAGTCGGAGACGTCGCCCTCGTTCCACTGGTCGCCGGCCAGCTCACCGATCATGGAGAGGTAGCCGCGCAGCACGACGGCGAGGCCGTTCACGCGCTCGCACGAGCGGGTGTTCATCTTGTGCGGCATGGCGGACGAGCCGACCTGGCCGGGCTTGAAGCCCTCGGTGACCAGCTCGTGCCCGGCCATCAGCCGGATCGTCTTGGCCAGGCTGGACGGCGCCGCCGCGAGCTGGACCACAGTGGACAGCACGTCGAAGTCGAGCGAGCGCGGGTACACCTGGCCGACGCTGACGAATCTCTGGTTAAAGCCGAGGTGCTGCATGACGCGGTCCTCGAGCTGGTCCAAAGTGGACTCGTCGCCGAGCAGGTCGAGCATGTCCTGCGCGGTGCCGACCGGGCCCTTGATGCCGCGCAGCGGGTAGCGCCCGATGAGGTTGTCGAGCCGGTCGAAGGCGACGAGCAGCTCGTCGGCCGCCGTGGCGAACCGCTTGCCGAGGGTGGTGGCCTGCGCGGCGACGTTGTGCGAGCGGCCGGCCATGACGGTGTCGGCGTGCTCGACGGCGAGGGCGGCCAGCCGCGCCAGCACGGCGGCGACGCGCGTGCGCACGAGTTCGAGGGAACGGAGCAGCTGCAGCTGCTCGACGTTCTCGGTGAGGTCGCGCGAGGTCATGCCCTTGTGGATGTGCTCCTGGCCGGCGAGGTCGCTGAACTCCTCGATCCGCGCCTTGACGTCGTGCCGGGTGACCCGCTCCCGGGCGGCGATCGACTCGAGGTCGACCTCGTCGATGACGCGCTCGTAGTCCTCGACGACGCCGTCGGGCACCTCGACGCCGAGGTCCTTCTGCGCCTTGAGGACGGCGAGCCAGAGCTGCCGCTCCAGGACGACCTTGTGCTCCGGCGACCAGAGCGAGACCAGCTCCGCCGAGGCGTAGCGGGCGGCGAGCACGTTCGGAATGCGGGGCTTGTCCGTCACGCCCTCACGATACCTGTGCAGGTCAGGCTCATCGCAGCACCCGGGGCGAGCACGGTCAGCGGGCCGAGCACCTCCAGCTCGACGATCCGCGCGGGCGGATCCAGGTCACCCAGCTCCGCGAGCGGCTCCGGGAGCGGGTGCTCCAGCCAGATCTCCAGCGGCGAGCCCTGGTCCGGGTACTCGCCCGCGGGGTCGACGTCGAAGGAGAGCGTCAACGCGCCGTAGGTCACCCAGCCCGCGGTCCCCGGCACGCCGAGCTTGCCGACGACGTCCTGGGGTGGCACGACCAGCCGATCACCGTCCACTGTGTACTCCGGGGTGCCGGTCCCGGCGACCAGCGCGACCACGTCGGGCCGCCGGAGTCCCGCGGTGACCGCCCCGCCGCCGGGCAGCTGGGTCACGTTCCACAGCGCCCAGCGCACCACCCGCTCCGACACGTTCTCCGCGCGCAGGTCCAGCCGGTAGCCGTCGTCGAGGATCGTGACCGCGCGGGTGAACCGCAGGCCGGTGCGCGGGTCCGGCGCGCTGGTCATGGTCACCGTGTCGCCGTCCCGCACGGCGGTGTACGGGCCGGAGTCGAGGACCGGGTCGGGCGGACCCGCCCACTCGCCCGGGCCGGACCAGCCCTGGGGCGCCGGCCACGTCTTGTCGCCGCCGTAGTTGACCCAGTCGCCCATCCGGCCGGAGTTCGGCGCGTAGTCCGCGAGCAGGTCGTCGTCGAGCAGATCGGCGTTGCGCCACAGCAACTCGACGCCGCGGTACCGCACCGACAGCAGCCGGCCGCCGAGCTCCGGGACCAGGCCGAGCCGCAGGTCGCCGCGGTCGAGCCAGGTCACCATTCGGCGAGACCGCCGTCTTCGTGGCGCCACACCGGGGAGCGCCAGGCGTGCCCGACCTCGTCGGCGCGGCGGACGGCCGCTTCGTCGACCTCGATGCCGAGACCGGGCCCGAGCGGGCGGGCCGCGTAGCCGTCCTGGAAGGCGAAGACGGACGGATCCGTGAGGTACGCGTGTTCGTGACCCTCGTGGTAGTGCATGCCGACGCTCTGTTCCTGGATCAGGAAGTTCGGCGTCGCGAACGCGACCTGCATCGACGCGGCCAGCGAGATCGGCCCCAGCGGGCAGTGCGGCGCGAGCGAAGCGCCGTACATCTCGGCGAGCGCGCCGATCCGCCGCAGCTCGGAGATGCCGCCGGCGTGCGACGGGTCGGGCTGGACCACCGCCACGCCCGCGTCGAGCACCGGCTTGAACTCCCAGCGCGAGTAGAGCCGCTCGCCGACCGCGATCGGCACGGTCGAAGCCTCGACGACCGAGCGCAGCGCGTCGCCCTGGGTCTCCGGCAGCACCGGCTCCTCGACGAACATCGGCTGGACGTCTTCGAGCAGCTTCACCAGCCGCCGTGCCATCGCGGGCGAGACGCGGCCGTGAAAGTCGATCGCGAGGTCACGGTGCGGGCCGAGCACCTCCCGGGCCTCCCAGGCGCGGGCGATGGCGGCAGTGACATCGGCGGGCGACGCGATCGCGGTCAACGGGCCGGCGACGTTCATCTTCACCGCCGTGAACCCCGCCTCGACCTGCGCGGACACGGCCTCGCGGATGCCGGACGGCCGGTCGCCGCCGACCCAGCTGTAGACCCGGATGCGGTCGCGGACCGGGCCGCCGAGCAGCTCGTGCACCGGCGCGTTGCGGACCTTGCCGGCGATGTCCCACAGCGCGTGGTCGAACCCGGCGAGCGCGCTGGAGAGCACCGGCCCGCCGCGGTAGAAGCCGCCGCGGCGCAGCACCTGCCAATGGTCCTCGATGCGCAGCGGGTCCTGGCCGATCAGCAGCTCGGACAGCTCGTGCACGGCCGCGCGCACGGTCTCCGCGCGGCCCTCGACCACGGGCTCACCCCAGCCGCTGATGCCCTCGTCCGTGCTGACCTTGAGGAACAGCCAGCGCGGCGCGACCAGAAACGTTTCAACCCCGGTGATCTTCACCCGTGTCCCCCATCTACGCGGAATCCTTGGCGGCGGACCAGCCGCCGTCGACGGTCAACTCGGCTCCGGTGACGAACGACGCGGCGTCCGAGAGCAGGAACGCGATCACGTTCGCCACCTCCGCGGGGTCGCCGAGGCGCCCCGCCGGCGTCGCGCGGGCGCTGCGTTCGCGGTCCTCCGGCGAGATGCGGCTCCAGGCTTCGGTGAGCACCGGCCCCGGCAGCACGGAGTTGACCCGCACGTCCGGGGCGTATTCGACGGCGAGCTGCCGGGCCAGCGCGACCAGCGCGCCCTTGCTCGCGGCGTACGCGGGATGCCCCGGCAGGCCGAAGTGCGCGTGCACCGACGAAACCAGCACGACCGCGCCACCCCTCTTTCGCAGAGAGGGCAGGCAGGCCTTCAGGGCGAGGTACGTGCCGGTCAGGTTGACGTCGAGCTGCCGCTGCCACTCGGCGAGATCGATCTCGTGCAGCGGCCCGGTGCTCGGCACGTAGGCGTTGCTGACCAGGGCGTCCACCTCACCGATGTCCGCCCAGGTCGTTTCGTCGCTGACCGATCCCCGGATCGGCGTGACGCCGTCGGGGAGTTCGGCGATGTCCACGCCCAGCACGCGGTAGCCGTCGTCGAGCAGCTTCCGGGCCGTCGCCAGCCCGATCCCGGATGCCGCTCCGGTCACCACCGCGGTACGCGTGGACATCGCCTCTCCTGTTCCTAGAACTTGGCTACGTGGACATGGTCGTCCGGCCCGCGGGCGGCGAACCACAGCGACGCGCCGTCGGACGCCGCGCCGAGGGTTCCCACGATGCTCCCGCTCGGGTAGTCCGGCCGCTTGAACCAGCCGGCCCACGAACCGGACCACTCGTTGGCCCACAGCGAGTAGTCGCTCGCGGACGCGGTGAGCGCGACCTTCGCGCCGGCCGCGACGAGCGTCGGGCTGCTGCTGACCGTGCCGCCGATGCCGGTCCAGTCCGACCAGGTGCCGCCGGTCTTCGTGCGGACCCAGACGCTGTCGTCAGCCGTGCGGACCGCGACGACCGTGCCGCTGGTGGACGTCGCCGCGCCGGGACGGCCGTAGATCGGCTTGCCGCCGGGTGCGCCGAGACCGGACCACTGACCGGCACTGGTCCGCTGCCAGACCTGGCCGTCGGCGCCTCTCGCGAAAACGGTTCCCTCGGTGGTGACGGACGGCGAGTCGGTGAGCGTGCCGCCGAGCCGCTTCCAGTCGCCCCACTTCTTCGTGTAACTGCGCTGGTAGAGAGCGTTGTCGAGGCCGCGGACGTAGACGTCGATGCCCTTCGGGGTGGCGACCGCGGCGGGCTGGCCGAGGAACCTGCCGCCGACCTGACGCGGTCCGTCGAGGCCCTTGACCTGCAGGGATCCGCCCTGGTCGCGGAAGAACGTCACGGTCTTGCCGCCGGTGCGGACGATCGCCGGGCTCGCCGACGCGGTGCCGCCGAGGTCGTCGCCCGGGACGAGGTCGGTGCCGTGCAGGCGGAGGAACGCGGTGCCGTGCGCGGGGACCGTGACCGAGTACGAGCCGGTGGCGCTGCCGCGGTCGGCCCGGGCGCGGAGGTCGCGAACGGACACTCGCCCCTGGAGCCCGGCATCGGCGAAGTTCAGCGTCATCTGCGTGGGGGCCTCACCGCGGTTGAGCAGGACCACCGCGCGGTCGCCGTCCCGGTCGAGGACCTTGCTGTAGGTGTCGGTGCTGCCGCTGGTCGCGACGCGGACGCCCTGGATGCCGAGGCGGTCCTGGTTGACGCCGACGATCTCCGGGTTCTTCAGCGTCTTGAGCATCGACGCGGGCAGCGTGCGCGGGTCGGAGCCGAGGATCAGCGGGGAGGCCATCTCCGCCCACATGACGAACTGGGTGGTCGACTCCTCCTCGTTCAGCTCGTAGGTGCCCTGCTCGGTCTTGCGCATCGGGATGAGGTAGTCGGGGTCGTTGTAGTGGCCCGGCCCGTTCGCCTCGGGGTGCGCGGCGTTGGCGTCCATGTTGCGCAGGACGTCTTTCCAGATGCCCTCGTACGGCGTACCGAACGCGATGTCGGTGCTGGTGCGCCAGGAGTCGGCGACGAGCGGGCCGTAGCTGTAGGCGATACCGGCGACCTGGTCGGGCCCGTGCGGGGTGCCCCACTCGTCGGTGACCGGGTTGCAGACGTTGAGCACCATCGGACGGCCCGCCTTGGCGAGGGCCTGGCTGAACTGCGTGAACGCTTCGGCGGGCTTGAGGTTCTGGGCGATGCCGCAGAGGAAGTCGACCTTGACGGCGTCGAACTTCCAGCTCGCGAAGCGCTTGGTGTCCTGTTCGTAGTAGCCGCCGGAGCCGGCCGCGCAGTTCTTGCCGTCGGAGGCGCCCGCGTCGGTGTAGATGCCGGCCTTGAGGCCCTTGCCGTGCAGGTAGTCGACCAAAGTGGACAGTCCACCTGGGAATTTGGCGGGGTCCTCGCGGAGGTTCCCCTGTGCGTCGCGCGGATCGGGCGCGGTCCAGCCGCCGTCGATCCAGACGTAGCGGTATCCGGCGTCACGCAAGCCGCTGGAGACGAGGAAGTCCGCGACGGACTTCACCGACGCCTCGCTGGGCGCGCCCAGGCCGTAGTAGGTGTTCCAGCCCATGTACGGGGTTTTCGCGACCCCGCTGTCGTAGTAGTCGGGAGCGCCTTGGTCCACGGCCGGGGTCGCGTACGCGGGTACCGCCGCGAAGGTGGCGGCGATCGCGGCGACCACCGCGAGGGTTCTCTTCAAGAGCATGTGCCGGACGCCTTTCTCCGGTGAACTGCGAGCCGGGAGCAGCATGCCGGGACGTGTCGGGGCACGTCAAGAATAAATCCTAAATTAAGATTTCACGGGGTAGGCTGGCCCGATGAGCTACCGCTGGGAGATCACCGCGAACGCACTGCGCCAAGGCGTCATCGGCATCGTCCGGACGCACGACGCGGAGTCGGCGGTGGCCGCGGCCCGCGCGATCCTGGAAGCCGGGCTGCGGTCGGTCGAGCTGCCGCTGACGAACCCGGGAGCGCTGGACGCGATCTCCGGGCTGTCCGCGGCCTACCCGGCCGCGACGATCGGCGCCGGCACGGTCCTCGACGAGGCGTCGGCGGTGCTGGCGATCCGCGCGGGCGCCCGGTTCCTCGTGTCGCCGTCGGTCGACGCGGCGGTGATCCGTACCGCTCACCGGTACGGCGCGGCCGCGTTCCCCGGCGCGGGTTCGGTGACCGAAATCGTGCGGGCGCTGGAAGAAGGCGCCGACGCGGTCAAGGTTTTCCCGGCTTCTTCTTGGGGGCCCTCGTGGGTGTCGGACGTGCGGGCGGCGCTCCCGCAGGCGCCACTGGTGCCCACCGGCGGCATCGGCCCGGCGGACGTGCCAGGCTGGCTGGCAGCGGGCGCGGTGGCGTGCGGGGTCGGCTCGGCGCTGACCCGCGGCACCACCGCGGAGATCGCCGCCCGCGTCGAGACGCTGCTGAGGAGCGCGCATGGCTGAGCTGGTCTTCGTCGGGTGCTACACCGGCGACGCGGGGAACGGCACGGGGATCACGACGTTCTCGCGTTCCTCTTCCGGAGACTTGACCGAGATCGCTTCGCTGCCGCTCGAGTCGCCGTCGTGGCTGGTGCGGCACCCGTCGTTGCCGGTGCTGTACGCGGCGAACGAGACTGCCACCGGCTCCGTGACAGCACTGGCGCTTTCGGCTTCCGGCGCGTTGTCGGTGCTGGGCACTTTGGCGACGGGTGGTGCGCACCCGTGTCACCTGGCGGTGACCCCGGACGGCCGGTTCCTGCTGTGCGCCAACTACACCGGCGGCAGCCTGGCGGTGTTCTCCCTGTCGCCGTCGGGCGCTTTGGTCTCCCGGACGGCGCTGGCCCAGCACAGCGGGAGCGGTCCGGACGCCGACCGCCAGGAGGCGGCGCACGTCCACATGGCGGTCCCGTCGGCCGACGGGTCGATCGTGAGCGCGGTCGACCTGGGCACGGACGAGATCCGCAGCTACACGCTGTCCGCTTCGGGGTCTTTGGACCTGCTCGCGGTGTCTTCGCTGCCGGCGGGCACGGGCCCCCGCCAGCTGATCCGGCGGCCGGGTACCGACCTGGCGTACGTCGTCGGCGAGCTGGCCGGGACCGTGGTGACGGTCCGCGAGACGTCGCCGGGGGCGTTCTCGGTGGTGTCGGTGACCCCGTCGACGCTGTCGTCGGTGACGCCCAACCTGGTGGCCCACCTGGAGCTGGCGGACGCGCGGATGTACGTGTCGAACCGCGGCCCGGACTGCGTGACGGAGTTCGCCCTGGACGACACCCTGGCGGTGGCGGACCAGCCGTGCGGCGCGAACCCCCGCCACTTCGCCCTGGTGGACGGGACGTGTTACGTGGCGGCGCAGTCGGAGGACGCGATCACGGCGTTCACGCTCACCGCGTCGGGCGAGGCGGACCTGAAGTACTACCCGACCGGATCGCCGACGTTCGTGCTGCCGGTCTCGCTACCCTGACGCCGGAGGATCACGACGTCGGCGTCGTGGTCGGCGGTCCAGTCGAAGGGGAGGCCCGCGTACCTCAGGTGCGCGCCCGAGTACCGGGTGCCCCGGTGGTCCACATAGGACGCATCCGGTACGGAGAGGCGCACCCGCGACGACCGGCCCGGCACCAGCGGCGCCCCGGTCAAAGAACCCGTGCTCCACGCCAGCACCACCACCGTGTCGCCGTTCTCCGACGTGTACTGCGTCGCCGCCGTCGGCTCCGACGGACCGGCCAGCACCCGGGCGACTCCGTGGTGGACAACAGAGCGGATCTGCTTGTACACCGCGATCAGCGACGCCGCCTCCGCGTGCTGGGCGGGCGTCCAGCGGGACAGGTCCGCGCCGATGCCCAGTACCCCGGCCATCGCCGTCACGAAGCGGAACCGCAGTGACCGGGGGCGCGGGTCGAACACGCCCGGCGCGTCCGTCACCCACGAACTCATCAGGTGCGGCGCGTGCATCAGCAGGAACCCGTCCTGGATCGCCAGCCGGTCCAGGGGTCCGGTGTTGTCGCTCGGCCACACCACGTCCGTGCGGGCCACCGTCGCCAGGTCCGTCCGGCCGCCGCCACCCGCGCACGCCTCGATCGTCACGTGGGGGTGCTCGGCACGCAGGTGATCCAGCACCGACAGGTAGCCCGCCACGTGCTCAGCGTCCAAGTCGGCGAAAGGCGAGCCCGGGCGGCCGCGTTCCGTCGGGGGACGGTTCATGTCCCACTTCAGGTACGAGATCGGGTACGCCGACAACAGTGCGTCCAAAGTAGACTTCACGAACGCGATGACGTCGGGCAGCCCCAGGTCCAGCAGCAGCTGGTTGCGGATCAACGTGAGCGGACGGCCGTCGATCCGGTACACCCAGTCGGGGTGCGCCGCGTACAGCCGCGACTTCGGGCTGACCGCCTCCGGCTCGACCCACAGGCCGAACTCCAGGCCCAGGTCCCGCACCGACTCGACGAAGTCGCCGAAATCCGAATCCGCCGGGGTCCAGTCGCCGAGACCGCCGGTGTCGTCGTCGCGGCCGGTGAACCAGCCGTCGTCGACCACGAACAGCTCGACGCCGAGGTCGGCCGCCCGTTTCGCCAGCTCCAGCTGGCCGGCGCTCCGGACGTCGAAGCCGGTCGCTTCCCACGAGTTGTAGAGCACCGGACGCGGGCGCCGCCAACGGGAGCCCGCCAGCACGCGGTCGTAGTCGTGCCACACGGACGCCAGCCCGGCCAGACCGTCCACACTGGACGCCAACGCGACGGCCGGAGTCGGCAAGGAGGCACCGGGCTCCAGGCGCACCGGGCCCGGTGAAGGCAACCGGCCGGCCCGGACGCGCGTCAGCCCCGAAGGCTCCACATCCGCCTCGATCGACCACGATCCCGGCCATTCCAGCGAAACGCCGAAAGCCGGTCCACCGGACGAGTCCTGCACCGCCAGCCACGGGACGTGCGCGTGCCCCGGGACGCCGAAGCGGCTCTCCATCCGGAACCCGCCCGCGGGCAGCGTCAGCGACTGGCGCGTGAACTCCTGAGACCACTGGCCGGTCAAGTACGTCAGCCGGGCGCCGGACACCGTCGGCACGCACACGCCCGCCGAGCCCAGCCGGTCGAACTCCAGGGTCGACGAGCCCGTGTTCTCGAATTCGACCCACCGGGTGAGCACGTCCGTCTCGGGCACAGGCCGGTAGCAGAGCACCGCGCGCAGCCCGGAAACCTCGTCCACGAAGGCCAGCCGCAGGTCGGCGGCAGAAGAAGCGCCGTCGAACCGCCACCACGAACCGCCCCGCACCGCGACGTCCGCGCCCGAGAACGGGCGCAGCCCCAGTGGCGCGTACTCCACCGGCGCCGCGTCGGCCTCGGTGATGAAATGCACCGAGCCCGCGTTCGTGAACACCGACGGCCCGTCCTCGATCCCGGCCGGCCCCCACGCGACGAGCTCCGCCCACCGGCGCGAAGGGTCCAGCGCCACGGTGTACGAAGTCGTCTTCATGGACACGGTCCACGTCACTTGATCGCCCCGATCGCGAGCCCCGAGATGAAGTGCTTCTGGAACCGCAGGAACACCGCGACCGTCGGCACGGCGGCGATCACCGAACCCGCGGCGATCACGTTCCAGTTGGACACGTACTGGCCCTGCAGGCCGAGCAGCGCCGGCGTCACCGGCATCACCGTTCCGGTGCGCAGCACGGTGATCGACCACAGCAGGTCGTTGAACGTCCAGGTGAACGCCAGCGCGCCGAGCGCGGCCAGCGCCGGGCGGGTCATCGGCAGGATGATCCGCCAGAAGATCTGCGCGACGCCGGCGCCGTCGATCAGCGCCGCCTGCTGGATCTCACCGGGGATCGACCGCATGAACCCCTGCAGCACGAACGTGTAGAAGCCGAGCCCGAACCCGACCTGCACGACGATCAGTGCCGTCAAGGTGTCGTAGATGCCCAGCAGCTCGGCCAGCTTCGCCACCGGCACCAGCAGGATCTGCGGCGGGAGCAGGTTTCCCGCCAGCATCACGAGGATGATCGTGCGGCGGAACGGGATCTCGTACCGGCTCAGCGCGAACGCCGCCGCCGAGCTGAGCAGCAGCGCGAGCAGCACCGTCGGGATCGTGACGAGCAGGCTGTTCAGCATCGCGTGCCCGCCGCCGCCCTCGCCCCACGCCTGCCCGAACCCGTCGAGCGAGAACGACGCGGGCAGCGCGCCCAGGCCGTTCGACGCGATGTCCGAGAACGTCCGGACGCTGGTCGTCAGCACCAGCGCGATCGGCAGCAGCCACAGCACGGACAGCCCGCCCGCGAGCAGGTGGAACCCGAAGGTCCGCGTTCTCCTCACGAGTCCTCCCGGAACGCGCGCACGAGGTAGGTCACGATCACGCCGAACGCCAGCACGAAGATCACCACGGCCAGCGCGGACGCGTAACCGAGGCGCAGCGACTGGAACGCCGTCGCGTACATGTACGTGCTGAGCACCTCGGACGAGTGGTACGGCCCGCCCTTCGTCATGGACCAGATGACGTCGAACGACCGCAGCGAGTCGATGATGATCACCGACAGGACCACCGAGTTGACGCTGCGCAGCTGCGGCCAGGTGACGTTGCGGAACTGCTGCCACGCGGTCGCGCCGTCCAGCTTGGCCGCCTCGTACAGCGCCGGGTCGATGCCCTTGAGCCCGGCCAGGTACAGCACCATCACGTAGCCGAGCTGCCGCCACAGCGCCGGCACGAGCACCGCGTACAGCGCCGTCTTCGGGTCGGCGAGCCAGGCGTGCTGCCAGCTGCCGAGCCCGATCGCGCCGAGCACCTTGTTGACGACGCCGTCCGGCTGGTAGATCACCTGCCAGATCAGCGACGTCGCGACCAGCGAAAACACCACCGGCGTGAACAGCGCGGCCCGGTAGAACCCGACACCACGGCGTTCCTTCTGCAGCAACGTCGCCAGCGCGAGCCCCCCGACCGCCGAGAGGCCACCGAAGAGCACGAGCCAGATCACCGTGTCGAACGCCGCGGTCTTGAAGATGTCGTCGGAGAACATCTCGGCGAAGTTGCCCAGGCCCACGAACGTGGGCGCCGAGACGCCGTCCCAGTTCGTCAGCGCCAGGTAGAAGCCCTGCAGCGCCGGCCAGAACACCCAGAACCCCTCGACGACCAGCGGCACCAGGACGAACGCCAGCAGCACGGGCGAGACCCGGCGGCGGCGCTTCGGGGTCCGTGCCGAGGTCTTCGGCCGATCAGCGGTCAGCACCGCCATCTCAGGACTGCCAGACCTTCTGCGCGGCGGTCTGCCAGTCGCTCAGGATCGACTCGAGCTCGTTCGGCTTCTGGATGAACCGGATCAGCGCGGCGTCGGCGGTCGGCTGCAGCGCGTCGGAGGAGTCGCGGTTGAAGAACTGCGTGATCTCCTTGGCGTCGGTGAGCAGCTTCCGTCCCTTTTGGACCAGCTGCGTGCCGTTGTCCTTGGCCTTCGGGTTGGTCGGCAGGACCGTGCCGGAGGAGTTCTTGATGTAGAGCTCCTGCGCCTCGGCCGTGGCGACGTACTTGAACCACTCCTTGACCTCGGCGACGTGCGGGGTGCGCGCGCTGGCGAAGAAGCCGTCGGTCGGGCCCTCCTCGGCCACCGGGATGGCCGGGTCGAGGATCGGGAACTGGAAGAAGTCGAGGTCGTCGAGTGCGTCCTTCGGGGCGGCGTCGGCGAAGAACGTGCCGGTCAGGACCATGCCGGTGCGGCCCTGCAGCAGCACGGTCGTGGCGTCCTGGAACGCGATCGCGGTGCCGTTCGGGTCGAAGTACGGCAGGGCCTGGCGCCACGGGTCGAAGATCTTCTTGACGCGCGGGTCGTCGAAGCGCTGCTTGCCCGCGAGCAGCTCGCGGTGGAAGGGCGCGCCGTTGATCCGGATGTTCAGGTAGTCGAACCAGGCGGACGCGGTCCACGGCGTGGTGCCGCCCGCGCCGAGCCCGATCGGCGCGATCCCCTTGCCCTTCAGGGTTTCGCACAGCGCGAGGAACTCGCTCCAGTTCGTCGGCGGCCGCACGCCCCACTTCGCGAAGTTGGACTTCCGGTAGAAGAAGCCCCACCAGTAGTAGGACGTGGGGACGAAGACCTGGTGCCCGGCGCCGTCGCCGGAGAGCGCGCGGAACGCGGCGCTGTAGTCGCCCATGGTCTGCCAGACGTCGCCGACGTCGAGCAGCAGGCCCTTGCGCGCGTAGCCGGACAGCAGCGAGCCCGGGTACCACGTGTAGGTGTCGGGCGGGGTGGCCGCGGTGAGGTAGCTGGGCAGCTGGGTGCGGAAGGTCTCGGACGCGACGGTGTTGACCGTCGCCGTCGTGCCGCCCTTCGCGCCGAACGCCTGGGCCAGCGCTTCGATCGCCTTCTTCGCCTCGGGCGAGGACAGGTTCGACTGGACGGTGACCGCGCCGGCGGCCTGCTTGACCGGGCCGGAGTTCGCGGAGGTGGCGCAGGCGGCGAGGAAGCCGGACGACCCGATCGCGCCCAGCCCGGCCAGGCTCGCGTTGCGCAGGAAACGACGGCGGGACAGGCCTGCACTCGTCATGTCGTGACCCCTTTGTCTTGGTGCCCGCTCGGGCTTGACTGCTGCCAAAGAGTGCAACCGGGCGACGCCGGCGTCAAGATGTATTCATAATTTATGACGACTTCAGTCGCAGCGTAGGATGGCCCGACCACGAACCACCAGTCGAGAGGGCCCCTCCATTGACCGAACACCGGCCACGCGGGTTGCACGGCCAGACCGTGGAGGCACTGGCCAGCCGGATCCTCTCCGACGAGTGGGGCGAGGGCACCGTCCTGGACCTGCCGGCCCTGCGCGAAGAGCTCGACATCAGCCTGACCGCGCTGCGCGAGGCGCTGAAGGTGCTGGCCGCGAAGGGGATGATCGACGCCCGGCAGAAGCGCGGCACGTTCGTCCAGCCGCGCGAGAAGTGGAACATGCTCGACGCCGACGTCATGCGCTGGCAGACCGCGGCCGCCGACGACCCGGGCCTGCTCGACGAGCTGACCGAGGTCCGCACGGTCGTCGAGCCCGCGGCGGCGCGGATCGCGGCCGAACGCGCGTCGGAGGAAGACCTCGAGTCGCTGCGGGAGGCGCTGGCCGACATGGCCGCGGCCGAGGACGCGGAGGCGAGCGTCCAGGCCGACCTCGCGTTCCACCGGCGGCTGATGACCGCCACCCACAACAACTTCCTGATGCGGATGGAACGCGTCATCGCGATCGGGCTGGCCGAGCGCGACAAGCTGGTGCACGGCGCGTCGGCGGCGGAGGACCCGGTGCCGAGCCACCGCAAGGTGTTCGACGCGATCGTGGCCGGCGACCCCGTGGCGGCCGAGCAGGCGATGCTCGCGCTCGTCACGAAATCCCGCGACGACCTGGCGAAGGCGCAGCGCAAGTCCTAGCTCAAGTGCACGGCGGTAACTCGTGGATTGAGAAGATTGCACTGGAGTCAGGCTTCGGTCCGTGCCGTAATGGGTGCATGACCAACGTTCTGGAAGCAGCGGTTCAAGCGGCCGAGAAGGCCGGACAGGCTTTGCTGGCCGCGTTCGACCCGGCGAGCCGGCCGGCGGACCGGGCGGCGATGCACGACCTCGGCACCGGCCTCGAAGCGGCTTCGACGGCGATCGTGCGCGAGGCCCTCGACGGCGTGGCGCCGGAGGTGGGCTGGTGGGACGAAGACGAGACCGGCCGGGTCGTGCCGGCCGGGCGGTGGTGGGTGGTCGACGGCACCGAGGGCGCGGTCAACCACGTGCACGGCCTGCCGGAGTGGGGCGTGACGATCACGCTGGTCACGGACGGGCAGCCGGAGCTGACCGTCGTCCGCCAGCCGATCGGCGACCTGACCTACACCGCGGTGCGCGGCGAAGGCGCCTTCCTCAACGGGCAGCGACTGCGCGTCTCGGCCAAGACCGACCTCTCGAGCGCGGCGGTGACGGCGAGCCAGGCGGGCAGCTCTCCCGAGGTCTACACGCGGTTCGCGAGCGCGTTCGTGGCGATGGCATCGAAGGCATTGCTGGTGCGCAACACGATTCCGACGACGTTCCCGTTGCTCGGCCTCGCCGCCGGGCAGTACGACGTCTTCTGGCAGTACGAACCGGACTTGCCCGGCAGCGCGGCCGGCGCCCTGCTTACCGCGGAAGCGGGCGCGGTCGTCACCGACCTCACGGGCTCCGCTTGGGACGTCAACTCGGCCGACATCCTCGTCGCCGCACCGGGTTTGCACGCCGCGGCGCTGGCGGTGCTGAAGTGAGCCGGGTGGCGGTGCTCGGCGCGTCGGGCACGGTGGGCAGCGAACTGGTGCGGCAGGCGCTCGAGCGCGGACACGAGGTGGTGGCCGTCAGCCGGAACCCGCCGCCGTCGTCCACCGAGCGGCTGACCACGGTCGCCGCCGACGTCCACGACGCCGCGGGGATCGCGGAAGCGTTGCGGGGCAGCGAAATCGTGCTCGACGCACTGGGACTGCGGAAGGGCGACCCACCCGGCGTGCTGACCGCGGGCGCTCGCGCGGTGGTGGCCGCGGGACCGGCGCGGGCGGTGTCGGTCGGCGCGCTCGGGACCGGACCGTCGGCGGAGGCGGCGGGCTGGCTGTCCCGGACGTTGGTGGCGCGGCTCCTGAAGGCCGAGGTCCCGGACAAGGTGGCCGCGGACACGGCGATCCTCGGCATGGGCGGCACGGTGGTCCACGTGGGCCCGATGAAGAGCGGCCCGATCAGCCCGACGCGGCAAAGCGTGCGGCTCGGCTCCGTGCCCCGCAAGCTGTTCCCGCCGATGATCAGCCACGCGACGGTGGCCGCGGCCATGCTCGACGCGGCCGAAAACGGCCCCCGCGGCGAAGTACTGGTGGCGCTGGCCAAGTGAGGTCGTGAGTGAGAAACCGTGTTCTAACCCTGTTTCTCACTCACGACCGCCGCGGCGGATCCGGCCAGTACGTCGGTCACCGCGGCGCGGCAGTGGGCGCGCAGCCATTCGTGGGCCGGGTCGGTGTCGTAGCGGCTGTGCCAGCTCAGCACCACCGGTGCGTGGGGCGGGTCGAACGGCAGTTCCACCGCGCTCAAGCCGACGTCGGCGCGGGCCTGGGCCGTGAACCGCTCCGCCAGCACCCCCACGACGTCGCTGTGCACGATCGCCTGCAACGCCAGGGCCGCCGTCGGGAGCGCCGCCACCACCCGGCGGCGCAACCCCAGCTCGGCCAGCACCTTGTCGACGCCGTCGCGCAGCCGGCCGCGCCGCGACACGATCACGTGCTCGGCCGCCGCGAACTCCTCGATGTCCAGCTCGCGCCCGGCGCGCGTGACCAGCACCAGCCGGTCCTCACCGACGACCTCGTGGCTGATCTCCGGCGACGCCGGCACCGTCGCCCCGAGCTCCAGATCCACGTGCCCCCGCGCCAGGTCGGGCGTGTCCACCGGCGCCTCCGCCAGCAACCGCAGCCCCAGCCCGGGCGCTTCCGCCGACGCCGTCCGCAGCAACGCCGGGAACAGCGCGGCCAGCAGGACGTCGTGGCCCTGGATGGTGAACGTGCGGCGCAACGTCGCCGGGTCCACCGTGCGGGCCGGCGCCAGCACCCGGTTCGCGCGGGCCACCAGGGTCCGCACCTCGTCGCGCATCGCCAGCGCGCGGGGCGTCGGGGTCATCGTCCGGCCGGTGCGCACCAGGATGTCGTCCCCGGTCGTCGCCCGGATCCGGGCCAGCGTGCGGCTCATGGCGGGCGGGGTGAGGTGCAGCCGGTCGGCGGCCGCCTGCACGGAGTTCTCCTCCAGCAGCGCGTCCAGTGCGGTCAGCAGGTTCAGATCCACCTGCACGACAGTAATGGTCAGGAGCCGTCGAGTGCGTTCCGCAGCATCCGGGACGCCGCCGCGCGCGGGGCCGGGTCGACCGCGATCAGTGCGTTGACGACGGCGCCGTCGACCAGGGCGACCAGCCGTTCGAGTTCGGCAGCGGGCACCGGCGTGCCCGAGCGCGCGAAGATCTCCGTCAGCAGCTCGTCGAGCTGGGCCGACAGCGTCCGCATCAACGGCCGCAGGTACGGACGGCGACCGGTCGCGACCAGGCGTTCATAGCGCAGGAGCACCGCCTCGGCGTCGGCCTCCGGGTCGTCGGTCTCCGGCCCGAGCAGCATCTCCAGCACCAGGTCGACGGTCGCCTGCGCGCCCCGGTTGCGCGTCGCCAGCTCGTCCAGCCGGCGGCGGCCCGCGTCCAGCTCGGCGTTCGAGTGGTGCTCGACGGCCGCCGTGACCAGGTCTTCCAGCGAGTCGAAGTAGTACGTCGTCGATGCGAGCGGCAAGCCCGCGCGCTCGGCCACCGCCCGGTGCCGGACGGCGTCGAACCCGCCCTCGACGAGCAGCTTCGCGGCGGCCTCGACGAGCGCGGCGCGCCGTCGTTCCCCTTTCGGGGTGGTCGCAGCGGTCATGACCGGTCATTCTGCCAACCGGGCGGCCCCGGGCTCAGAAGCGGGGCGCGAGAGCGAGCGCGAACGCCCGCACCTGGCCCGCGTAGGGCGCCGTCGCCCCGGACGAAGGCACGCTCACCAGCACCAACGATCCACCGGACGCGGTGGCCACCTGGACCGTGACCGCGCCGGCCGGCTGAGACTTGAAGACCACGGGAATGCCCTTCGGGTACACCGCCGCGGACACCTCGCCGCCCGGAACCGGGAACCCGGCGGAGCGCGACGCCGTCGAACAGGCGCCGCCCGGCACGGCCGGGGTACCGGCGACGTGGCCGGGGAGCTCGCCAGCGAGGGCAATGGCGAGCTCCCCGTCCACCTGTTCGCACCCGGAGGCGCCTTCGGCCAGCTGGCCGGTCTTCCCGCCCTGGTCACCTCCCTGCCGAGGTGGTTCGGACGAGAAGTTCGGTGACTCCCCACCGATTTCAGGACGTGCCGGGCTCAAGCCGGGTTGCCCCGATCCCGGTCCGGATTGCGAAGCCATGGCCCCGTTGTCGGCGGACGTCAGCGTCTCGGGGGTACCCCCGGACAGCACCCCGTACGCACCGAACCCGACGACCACCAGCGCCGCGGCGCTCACCCCGGCGGTGATCCGGTTCCGGCGCCGCACGGTCTGGCGGCGGGATTCGCGGACGACGTCGTCCTGGCTGAAGGTCGGCTCGGGCGCGTCCGGCGGCGCGGCGGAGAACAACGAGCGCAGCTCCTGCTCATCCATTGGTCCCCACCTCCCGTTCCAGTACCTGCTTGAGGTTCGCCAGCCCGCGCGCGGTCTGGCTCTTCACGTTGCCTTCGCTGCAGCCCAGTTCCTTCGCCGCGCTGGTCACGTCCAGCCCTTCGAAGTACCGCAGGACCAGCACCGCCCGTTGCTTGGGCGGCACCTCCTTCAACGCCGCGAGCAGGTCTTCCCTGGTCGCGACGAGGTCGTCGAGGCCGGGCGAGTCGTCGGCGGGCTCGGGCAGCGTCTCGGTCTGCCACTCACGCCGCCACGGACGCCGCGATTCGTCGATCGACGCCCGCACGAGCGTCGTGCGGACGTACGCGTCGGTCGCCGCGCGATCCCTGATCTTCTTCCACCTCCGGTGCAGCGCGACGAACGCCGTCTGCGCGAGGTCGTCCGCCCGGTGCCAGTCTCCGCAGAGCATGTACGCGGTCCGGCGCACGGCGTCCCGCCTGGCGGCGAAGTACTCCGCGAACTCCTCCTCGTCGCGCTGGTCCACGCGCAGTCGTGCTCCGCTCTGTTGTCGTCGGTGGGTAGGACGGAATCAGGGGCGTCCACGGTTGCACGGACCGAGCAGGTCCCACCACTCCGGGCCTCATTGATCCTCATCCGGTGGGTGTGATGTGATCGCTCTGTGACCTTCACGCTGCCGCCGCTGGACTTCCGTTCCGACACCGTCACCCGTCCGGATGAAACGATGCGCGCGGCGATGGCGTCCGCCGAGGTCGGGGACAACGTCCTCGAGCGCGACCCGACGGTCCAGGCGCTGGAGGAACGCGCCGCGCACGTCCTGGGCATGCCGGCCGCACTGTGGGTGCCGAGCGGGACCATGGCGAACCTCGTCGCGCTGAGCCTCCACCTGCAGCGCGGCGACCGGTTCCTCGCCACCCGCGGCGCGCACGTGCTGTCCAACGAGCTCGGCTCGGCGGCGTGGCTGGCCGGCGGGATGCCGGACGTCCTGGAGCACGACGGCGGCCCGGGCCGCCCTTCGCCGGACACCCTCGCGGCCGCGATCGGGCAACCCGGGCCGTACTTCACATTACGGACATCACTGCTCTGCCTCGAGAACACGCACAACGCGGCCGGCGGCGCGGTGACCCCGCCCGACGAGCACGCCCAGCTGCTGTCCGTCGCGAAGGAAGCCGGCCTGACCGTGCACCTCGACGGCGCCCGGCTGTGGCAGGCCGCGGTCGCGCTGGAGGTGCCGCCCGCCGCGCTCACCGTCGGCGTCGACACCGTGTCGGCCTGCTTCAGCAAGGGCCTCGGCGCGCCGGTCGGCTCGGTCGTCGCGGGCAGCGTCGCGTTCGTCGAACGGGCCCGCCGGATGCGGCAGATGCTCGGCGGCGGCGTCCGGCAGGGCGGCGTCCTGGCCGCGGCCTGCCTGGTCGCGCTGGACCGCATCCCCGAGCTGGCCGACTCGCACGAGAACGCCCAGCGCCTGGCCGAAGGCCTGACCGAGTACGGCTGGGCGACGAACGTGCCGGACACCAACATCGTGCTCGCCCAGGTACCCGACATCCCGACCGCGCTGGCCTGGCTCGACTCGCTCGGCATCCGCGCGGTGCCGATGGCGGGCAAGGTCCGGTTCGTCACGCACCGGGACCTGAGCGCGACCGACGTCGAAGAAGCCTTGCGCCGCATCAAGACCGGCGCTCGATGAGTACTGGGGGCACTGTGAACTGGATCGTGTTCGACTACGGCGACGTGCTGAGCAAGCCGAGCCTGGCGCGCCCGGACATGGCCGCGGCGATGGGCGCGCCGCTGCCGGAGTTCGAGAAGGCGTACTGGGACTACCGGATTCCCTACGACGCCGGGAGCACGCCGCTCGAATACTGGCAGGCGGTCGGCAAGGCGCTGGGCGTGTCCGTCGACGAAACACTGTCGGCCGAGCTGACCCGCATCGACGTCGAAGGCTGGGCTCACCTCGAGCCGTCTTCGCAGGCGCTGGTCGAAGCGCTCTCCGAGGCCGGTGCGTCGCTGGCGCTGCTGTCGAACGCCCCGGTGGTGTTCGGCGAGTGGGTCCGCGCGCAGGACTGGGCCCGCCACTTCCGCGTGACGCTCTTCTCGGGCGACGTCCGGTGCGTCAAGCCGGACGCGAAGATCTTCCGGCTGCTGCTCGACGAACTGGGCGCGGAGCCCGCCGACTGCCTGTTCTTCGACGACCGTCCGTCCAATGTGGATGGCGCACGGGCGGTGGGGCTCAAGGCGCAGGTGTGGAACGGCGCCGACGCCGCCCGGGCCTGGCTGGACTGACCTCACCCGCACCGCACGTCCGCCTACCGGCGGTGATCGCCGGTGACCTAGGCTGCACGGACCCCGACACCGGTAGGCCGCCATGACGACCGAACTCCCGCCGGCCCGCGTCGACTTCGACCGGCCGAACATAGCGCGTGTCTTCGACGCGCTGATGGGCGGCCAGGACAACTACGAGGCCGACCGCGCGGTGCTGCGGGAGATCCTGGCGGTCGCGCCGGAGTCGCCGGCGATGGCGCGGGAAGTGCGGCAGTGGCTCGTCCGCGCCGTGCGGTACCTGACCGAACGCCTCGGCGTCGACCAGTTCCTCGACCTCGGCTCGGGCTTCCCGACGGTGGAGAACACCCACCAGGTGGCGCAGCGGTACAACCCCGAGGCGCACGTCGTCTACGTCGACAACGACCCGGTCGTGCAGGCGCACAACCGGGCGTTGCTCGTCGACAACGACTTCACGCACATCTCGGGCGGCGACCTGCTGCGGTCCGGCGAAACACTCGCGGACGTCGGGCGGTTCCTCGACTTCGACCGGCCCGTCGGGCTCGTGCTCTGCGCGATCGTCCACCACATCACGGACCTGGAGCAGGCGCGGCAGGTGGTCAAGTCCTACGTCGGCGCGCTGGCGCCGGGGTCGTACCTGGTCCTGCTCCACCAGCACAACCCGGACGACGGCTCCGCGGCGGCGGACGTCGCGACGGCCCTGCAGAAGAGGTACAGCGGCACCGGGCTCGGCACGCGCTACCGCACGCGGGCCGAGATCACGTCGTTCTTCGACGGCCTCGACCTGCTCGAGCCCGGGGTCACGGCGCCGCACCTGTGGTGGCCGGACGGGCCGCGCCTGGCGCCGCTGACGCCCGTCAACTGGACGTCGCTGTGCGGCGTGGCGCGGATCCCCTGAAACTCAGTAGCGGTTGATGCGGCGCGGGTCCTTCTTGCCACCGCTGATCGCGCGGTAGCCGGCGGCGCCGAGGAACGCGATGCCGCCGATGATGGCGATCCACAGGACGGCCTTGAACACGAAGCCGATCACGGCGCCCAGCACCATGAACGCCACCCAGGCGACGATCAGGCCGCCGACGATCTTCCAGAACATGGCTTCCTCCGATTGCTCCCGTGGCCGCTGGCGGCCCGATGCCTCCACTCTGGCACCCCGGCCGGGGAAACTCCCCTCGGCGAGCCAACGTTCAGGGATGAATCAGGGTTCCCCCTGGCCCAGCCACGCACCCAGCCGCCGGACGCCTTCGTCGATGTCCTCGGCGCTCCCGGCGAAGGAAAACCGCACGTACTTGCCGCCGTCGACCGGGTCGAAGTCGACGCCGGGCGTGATGGCGAGTCCCGTGTCGGCGAGCAGCCGCTGGCACCAGCTCAGACTGTCCTGGGTGTACGCGCTGACGTCGGCGTAGGCGTAGAAGGCACCGTCGGCGGGGGCGAGCTTGTCGAGGCCGATGCTCTTGAGGCCGGCGAAGAGCCGGTCGCGGTTGGCGCGGTAGTGCCCGACGTGCGCGTCGGCCTCCGCGTACGCCTCCGGCGTGAAGGCGGCGAGCGCCGCGTACTGCGAAACCGCGGGCGGGCAGATGGTGAAGTTGCCGGTCAGGACGTCGACGGCGCGGTGGAGGCGCTGCGGCACGAGCATCCAGCCGAGCCGCCAGCCGGTCATCGCGAAGTACTTCGAGAAGCTGCCGAGCACGAGCGGCTCACGGCCGAACTGCCACGCGCAGTCGAGCTCGGCGCCGTAGGAGATGCCGTGGTAGATCTCGTCGCTGATCAGCTGAACGCCGTGCGACGAGCACCAGCCGGTGATCGCGGCCAGTTCCCCGGGCGGCAGCACGGTCCCGGTCGGGTTGCTCGGGCTGGCGACGATCAGGCCGTCGATCGGGCCGAGCTCGTCGAGCAGGGCGACGGTCGGCTGGAAGTTCGTCTCGGCCGTGGTGGCGAACTCGACGACCTCGCAGCCGAGGACGGACAGCAGGTTGCGGTAGGCGGGGTAGCCGGGCCGGGCCATCGCGACCTTGGCGCCGGGGTCGAAGGCGCTGAGGAAGGCGAGCAGGAAGCCCCCGGACGACCCGGTGGTCATGACGACGTCCCGCGCGCTGACGTCGAGCTGGTACTTCCGCCGGTAGTGCCCCGCGACGGCGTCCCGCAGCTCGGGGATGCCGAGCTGTTCGGTGTAGCCGAGGGTGCTTTTTCCGAGCGCTTCGCGTGCGGCGTCGAGAACGGGTTCCGGCGCGGGCACGGAAGGCTGCCCGGCGGCGAGCGACACGAGATCGCCGTGGCTGCGCTGCCGGGCACCCGCCGCGGAAAGGACGTCCATGACGTGGAAGGGCGGCACACCGGCCCGCAGCGCGGGACCCGCCTCGAGGTCGGCCATGCGGCCAGGCTAGTTCTAGTACCCCTGGTAGGCACCACCGTGGGCCATGGCCTTGATGCCCGGCACGTTGCCCAGGCCGCCGTAGCGGTCGAAGGAGTACCGGACGCCCGCGATGATGTTGTCGACCGGGTTGTAGATGTTGTCGTGGCCGGGCAGCTTGTGGGCGTTGAACGTCCCGTCGATGCACTGCATGAGCCCCTTGGACGGGTGCCCGGCAGCGGCATTGGAATTGCCGGTCAGGAAGAGGTGGTCGCCTTCCTGAGCCGTCCACGTGCCCAGTTCCGTCGTCACGCACCACACGTCGCCTCGCCCGGCCTCTTCCTTCCGCAGGAAGGCCCCCGTGACGATCGGGTTGTTCAGGTGCACGGAGAACTCCCGGCGCCAGGTTTCCGGCCGGTTCGTCCGTTCCACCGGGAGTACGCGAGGCCGTGATCCGGACAGGTATCCCGCCAGTGCGATCGCCTCGAGGACGGCACCGGGCGCCTGGTAAACGACCGTCTGAGGTGCGGAGTAGCCGGGTCGCACGTAGCGGGTGCCCTCGGCGTCGATGATCGCTTCGAGCCACGCCGCACGTTGAGCGGCGGACATCGCCAGCACCTGGGCGACAGCGTCGGACCTGGGATGCCCCGCTCGCGCCAGCAGGTCCTGGGCGTAGTCGTGGTCCAGCCGGAACTGGTGCCGGGGTCCGCACCCGCCGCGGTCGTCGACGTACACCGCGTGCGGCACGCCGTCGAGAAGCCGGCGGATCTTCGCCACCATTTCGGGCTTCGACTGCGCGATGGACATGGTCGGGCGGTGCTGCCTCGTCTCGATGTGACCATCACCGGCGATCCATCCGAGGATCGCCGCTTCCGGCACGCTGATTTCCAGCGACGACTCGGTCTCGGCGGGCGCAGTCAGAAGAATCCGGTCGCGAGAGCGGACGTCTTCGGTGGTGACGAAACGAGGCTCGGTCTCGTGCTGGTTCTCCTGCTTCGGCGAAACGAAGCCGTGCTTCTTCCGCCGGTGCACCGCGACACCGTTCTCCGGCTGCTGCGCCGCGCGCGGCACCCAGCCGCACTCCGGGCAAACCACCGGCAGGCCGGTGCGCCTGACACTGACCCGCGGCAGGGTGAGCCAGCGGTGGTTCGGCGTCGTGGTCGCCTGCCAGCGGGAGTTGCTCATCCGGACCAGCGGGGCGTCTTCGTGGTGGACGACCCGGGTGATCCGCGTCCACTCACTGCGTCCGGTGGCGGGGTTGAAGCCGATCGTCTCGTCGCCGACCTCGACCGCATCGTGCTTCAGGAGGCCGCGCTTGGTCACGATCACCGTGTCCAGCGGCACGCAGTCCCAGTTGTTGATGGCATTGGGATTCCCGCCCGACTCGTGCTGGATGATCGCCCAGATGTTGGGGATGTCCGCGTCCGTGACGGGCACGCCGGCGGCCTGGAGCGCCTTGATGGCCTCCTGGATCCACTGCTGGACGTTGCCCGGGGGCGGGGACGACGGCGGGCCGCCGCTGGGGCCGAGGCCACCGCCTCCGCCGCCACCACCACCGCCGCCTCCGCCACCGCCACCGCCATGGTGGGAGGAGCCGTTGCTGTGGATGCCGCCGGTGCTCTGCGGAACCGTGCCGTCGCTGTTGGGCAACGGGACCTTCGAGTAGCCGCCCTCGATCTGGGTCTTCATCAGCGCCTGGGACTTCTTGACCAGATCGTCCGCGCTGGCGAGCAACGGATCGATCTTCCCGAGCGCGGTGGTGACGTCGTTCTGGTTCGCCTTGTTGGCGTTGTCGATGATTTCCTTCGACGACGGGCTGGGGGCGGGCTTGTTCTCGTCCCTGGCGTGTTCCGCCTCGGCGTTCATCGCCGCTTGGGCTTTCGGGGTTTCCGCGTTGATGCGGTTCTGGATCGCCGTCTTCGCGGTTTCGCAGGCGTCGTTGACCTTGCCCTTGATGTCACTCAGCTGCGTCGAGAGCGCACTGAGGTCGTTCCCGACGTCGGTGAGGTGCGTCTGCACCTTGTCGCCCGCGGTGGTGATCTGCTTGACGTAGCCGACGAACGCGTCCGCGGCCGGGCCCTTCCAGACACCGGCGGACAGCGAGTCCGTGGCCGACTTGAGCGCCGCGCCGTGGTCACCGGCCTGTGTGGCGGCGGTCTTGAACTGCTGGGCCGCTTTGTCGATCGACTCCGGCTTGATGCCGTCGACCTGCTTCTTCTTGGCCTCGATGTCCGGCCAGTCCGGCGGAAAGTCGATCAGCCCACCCACGTTGCCGCCCCCTTGTCATCCCGGCCCGCCGAGGCCGTCCGTGCGCTCACTGGTTCCCGTGCTCGTGCAGCTTGAGGTCGCTCGCCCCGACCTGGTCGGCTTCCGCGATCAGCCCGGCCGCCTTCTTCAAGACGAAGCTGGTCGCCTCCATCAGCTTCCCGGCCGCGTCGAATTCGGAGTGCACGCCTTGCTTGAAATCGCCGACCGCGCCGTGGACGTCCTGCGAGCCGCCCATCGTCCCGAACGGGCTTTCCTTCTCGTCGTCGACCCCGGTCAGGTGCTTCTTCGACTTCTCGAACTCGTCTTTGAGCTTCTCGACGTGACGGGCCGCGATGGCCATCGAGTCCGGGTCGTAGACAGGCACGGTTCGTCATCCCCTTCGGCAACTTGTCTCCGCCCGATCTGACGTCGCCATGACCGGGACGGTTCCCGCGCTTACTTTATGACTTCCCCCCGGCGGCGCGTGCGGATCTCCGCCAACTTCCACCCCAGCGGGCGCCGGACCCGCTTTGTAGCATGGCCGGCGGGGAGGAAAACCGATCATGAAACCACTCAACCCGGATGAACCGCGACATGTCGGGCGCTACCGCCTGGTGGCGGCACTCGGCGAAGGCGGAATGGGCCGGGTCCTGCTCGGAGTGTCACCGGACGGCCGCCTCGTGGCGGTCAAGCAGGTACACCCGGGCTTCGCGCACGACGACGGATTCCGGTCCCGGTTCCGCCGGGAAGTGCAGACCTCGCGGATGGTCTCAGGCGCTTACACCGCGGCAGTGATGGACGCGGACCCGGACGCGTCGACGCCGTGGCTGGCCTCGGTGTTCGTCGCGGGCCCGTCGCTGAAGGAGGCCGTCGAGGCGGCGGGCCCGCTGCCGCCGGCGTCCGTCCGGATCCTCGCGGCCGGGTTGGCGTCGGCGCTCACCGACATCCACCGGGCCGGCCTGATCCACCGCGACCTCAAGCCGAGCAACGTCCTGCTCACCGACGACGGCGCCCGGGTGATCGACTTCGGCATCGCCCGCGCGGCCGAGGGCGGCTCCGAGCTGACCCACACCGGATCGATCATCGGCTCACCCGGCTTCATGTCCCCGGAACAGGCCGACGGCCGCCCGGTCACCCCGGCGAGTGACGTCTTCTCGTTGGGCGGACTCCTGGTCATGGCCGCGACGGGCGTGGCACCGTTCGGCGGCGGGTCGACCCCGCAGGTGCTCTACAACGTCGTCCACGGCCGTCCGAACCTCGGCTCCGTGCCGCCGGAGTTGCGACGCCTGGTGGAGCCGTGTCTGGCGAAGGACCCGGTACAGCGGCCGACGCCGGCACAGATCCTCGACTTCCTCGGCCCGGTCCCGCCCGGGGTGACGCCTTGGCCACCGGCCGTCCATGCGCTGATCGGTGCTCAGAAGTCACAGGTCAGTCAGGTTCTGGCGCTCCCGCAACCGCCGCCGCTCGCAACGGCGAAGAAGCGGCGCTGGCCGCTTGTGGCGGCTGTGGTCGCTGTGGTGGCCATCATCGGAGCGACGGTGGCCTTGGTCGCGGCGAACAGCGACCGATCGAACGCCGGAACTGCTCCCCCCTCGTCGACAAGTCCTCCCAAGCTCGAGCCCTTCACCCCCGCCGATCTGCGGCAGATCGATCCCTGCAAGATCCTCCCGCCGGATTCGATGCCCGGCACCGGCACGGTCAAGCCGGCCGACCCCGCTGCGGGCCTGCTCGACCAGTGCTCGCTTTCGTTCGTCGAGACGGCGGACAAAACGCGCAGTACGACCGTGGACGTCAGCCTCTACAACCCCATTTCGCTGGACGGGGCCGACCCCACCCGGATCGACGGGCGCGACGTGTTCTTCAAGAAGCAAGGCAGCGTCTGCGCCGCCGCCTTCAAGATTCCCACCGCGCCGAAGAACTCGATCACGGCCTCGGCCCAACGCGCGTCCGGCGATTCGTGCGAGGCGCCCCGAGAAGCGATTTCGGTGATCCTCAAGGAAATCGCCGCCGGAACCGCGGAGCGTTTTCCGGACGTACCCGGCTCGGCGATGTACCTGGATCTGTGCCGTGAGATCGGCAGCCCCACCAGCCCGACCGGACAACCGGCCGGCTACCTCAACACCCAGCTGCACGAATGTCAGTGGCTGATCGACGGGACGGGCTCCTACATCATCGACCTGAGCACCGGCACGGGCCAAGACCTCAGTGTGGACGGCCAGCGACCGACCGAAGTGGCCGGTACGAAGGTTTACGAACAGCTGGACGACCGGGAGGGCGGAACCCGCCGGTGCACGATCACGTGGACGCACCGGAAGATCGACGCGTACTTCACCGAGGAGTTCAGGCTCGTCTTCACACCCGACCCCCAGCCGCCGGACACGGCGGGCATCTGCCTGGCCGCCGAAAAGTTCGTCGGCAGCGTGCTATCCCGGTTGCCGCCAGTGAAGTGACTCAGGCCTCCGCCATCAGTTCCCGGATTCGCGTCGCCAGCAGGGCGTTGTCCGCCGGGGTCACCGTCGCCCACTCGCGGCCGTCGCGGTCCGGCGCCACCTGGAACAGGTACCGCCCCGCGTCCGTGTCGAAGAACGCCACCACCCGACCCGCGCGGTGGACCACTCCGTCGCGACCCACGCGTTCCGCGCCGAACTGGCCTCGGGCTTCCTGGCCCAGCAGCATCCCCGACAGCTCCTGAGCGAGGAACAGCTCCACGCCCCGATCCTCCAACGCCGTGACCAGCCCCTTCGCGTCGCCGCGCGCGGCCGCGTCGGCCTCGCGGAGGACCGAATACGGGATGCTCACCGTCTGGCCGATGCCCGGTCCGAGGTCTCCCGCCACCGAGACCGCCGTCTCCGGGAGGCCGTCCTCCGTCGCGGGGATCAGCCAGACCTCGCCGTTGTCCACCACCGCCAGCACCGCCTGGCCGCGGGTGCTCACCGCGCGGCCGCGGATCTCGCGCTCGGCCCACACCCACACGTCCAGGCCGGACTGCGGGCGGGACAGCAGGTGCAGCTGGTCCGCCACCTCGCCCGACACCCGGCGGTTGCGGGCCAGCCGCCGCTCGCTCAGCGACGCCCACGCCGCCTCCACGACCTGCGCCCGCTCGGCGCGAGTGGTTCCCTCGCTCGGCACGTCCAGCGCGACGTGCTTGCGCGGCAGGTCCAACGACTCCCAGAGCACGTCGAACTCCCGCGCGGACAGCACCAGCGACACGTCAGCGCCCGTCCCCGCCGTGGTCGCCGATCACGTCGGGGGAAACCATCCGCTGGTCGGCGAACAGGTCCTGGTCGTCGACGCCGAAGCGGCGGACGTGCTCGGCGTCGTCCTCCTGCGGGGCCGCCTCGGACAGGAACTTCGACTCGCCGGCCTGCTGCTTCGGGCTGATCTGCTCCGACTTCCGCAGCGCGACGGCCTCCTCTTCGGGCAGCTCACCGACCGGCAGCGGCCGCACCGGGCCCTTCGCCTGGCCCTTCTCCCGCCGCAGGCGCTCCTTGTCGCCGCTCAGCGCGCCACCGGCCGCGCCCGCGCCGACCGCCGCCGCGCCCGCGCCGATCTCGCCCGGCGTCGCGCCGGGCTTCGCCGTGAAGCCGCGTTCGGCCGTGAACTGACCGGGTGGGAGCGGGGGCTGCGGCATCGCGCCGACCGTGCGGCCCTTGGCCAGCAGGCCGTCGGGGCCGCGGTTGGTCCCGCCGAGCGCACCCTCGACGCCGGTCGAGCCGGCGCCGGACGCGCCGCCGCCGAGCGACTTGATCGGTGCCGTCGCCGGTGACGAGCCGGGTGGCAGCGAGCCGGGCGCACCCGGCGGCACGAACTGCTCGCCGCTTCCGCCGCCGGCCAGGCCGGGCGCGAAGTGGGAGGAGTCGCCGGAGGACGTGCCGCGGCCCGGCGCGTTGACCCAGCCGGGGCCGGGCACCGAGGTCGGCGGCTTGACGCCGGCCGGCGTGGTCGTCGACGACGGGGTCGTGTGCTGCGCGGGAGCCGTGCCCCCGCTGCTGCCGGTCTGGCGCGGCGGCTGCGCGGGCGGCCGAGACGGCTGCTGCGCCGCGACGCCGTAGACCGGGGTCGGCGGGTCGGCGTGCACGGTGTGCGAAACCGGCTGCACCACCGGCGGGTCGACGTGCACCGACCGGACCTTGTCCGAAGCCGGACGCACGCTGCCGTCCGGCGTCACCGCGACGGCGGCGCCCGCGACGTCCAGCACGCCCGGCGTGATGCCCGGGGCGGCCAGCTTGAGCGACTCGGGGTCGGACAGCGACTGCGTCGAGAGCAGGTTGGTGCCGCTTTCCTGCGCGTACTCGTTCAGCGCCTGCTTGGCCTGTTCCTTGGCGTCGTTCGCGGCCTCGACCTGCCGGGCGTGGTCGGTCTCGAAGCCGATCAGGCTGAGCAGCAGGCCGTCGCTCAGCGTGTAGCCGCCCGCGCCCTTCCGGACGGTCTCGGCGTCCGGGAGCTTGTACTTGGTCCGGTTGAACGACTCGCCCTGCTCGAACACCATTTCCGCGGCGTGCGCGACCTTCGTGGTCGCGTCCTGGGAGAACCCGGCCTGCTCGGTGAGCACCTGGCTGGCCGCACCGCCGGCCTGGCTCTGCCATTCGACGCCGAGCTTGAGCAGCTGCGCGCGCAGCGTCTGGTCGGTGTGGGCGAGGGCGGTCGCGACGGCTTTCAGCGCGTCGACGGCCGTGCCGATGCTGCCGGTGCCGTCGCCGTTGACCATCCGCGTGATCTGGTCGGCGATCGCGGTGTTGGTCCAGCCGTCGAACCGGTGGTTCTGGATCCCGGCCGCGAGCTCGGAGAATTCCACGCGCCCTCCCTCAGTTGCGTGCTTTCAAGGTCTGCAGCGCGATGTCGGCGGCTTGCACCGACAGGTCGCACAGCTGCGGCTGCGTGAACTTGCCGCGGGTGATGGCGAAGGTCTGGACGGCCAGCGTCTGGCCGCGCGCGACGCCGACGAGCGCTTCGCAGTCGGCGGGGTCGCCGGCCGCGCGGTAGTTCGTCAGCGCCGGGTAACCGCCGATGGTCTTCGGCTCGGTGGTCATGCTGTTCTTCTTGCGGGCCCCGGTGATCCACTCGCCGAGGTCCGCCGAGACGGCGCGCACGTGGTAGGCGTGCACGGGCTCGGCGCCGTCCGCGTCGAACACGCACGTCGGCCCGTCTTCCGGCGGAGCTTCCCGGGGCGTGCTGGTGATCTTCATGGCGTCGAGCTGCACCTGCGGGAAGACCTCGCACAGGTTGACGCCCTGCAGGGGCAGCTCGGCCGGGCGTTGCGGCAGCTGGGCCGCCTTGGCGCTCTGCGACGCCGCGGTCGCGGCCGTCTCGATCGGGTAGGGCGTGCCGTCGGTGCCCGCCGAGCAGCCGGCGAGCGCCGCCGTCGCGAGCACGCCTCCGGTGATGCGCAGCTTCCGGCTACGCACCGTGCTTGCCGCGGTCACCGAACACCGCCGCCTTCTCGTCTTCGCTGACCTTGTAGTCCTTGGCGGCCTCGCGCAGCTGCGAGACCAGGCGCTTCAGGCCGGCGACGTACTCGCGGACCTGGCCCGCGTAGGAGCGGTCGCCGTCGGCGATCAGGGTGTTCCAGGCGTCGATCGACTGGGTGCTGATCACGTCGGCGGACGGCGCGTCGATCCGCAGCTGCCCGAGCTTGGTCAGCAGCTGGTCTTCGAGGGAGTTCGCCTGCTCTTCGACGATCCGGGCGACGTCCAGGAGCTTGTCCGGGTGGACCAGGACGTCCGCGGCCGCCGGCGCCACGGGGACGGCCGAGCTGAGGTCGTACGAGGGTCCTGACATGCGCTCCCCTGACGTCATACGGACAGTGACCGGCCGACTCCCGTCGAGGCTACCAACCCGGGTGTGACAGCAGGCTGAGATGGGACGAACATCGTCGGCCGCCGGTTCCCGGATCAGGCGCGCTGTTTCGCCCCCGGCGCGCCGACCTCGCCGTTCGCCGCCTTGAGCGCGATGTCCGTGCGGTGGTGCGAGCCCGCGAGGTGGACCTTTTCGACGGTCTCGTACGCGTGCTTGCGAGCCGACTTGAGCGTCTTGCCGGTGCCGACGACCGACAGCACGCGGCCGCCGGAGGAGACCACTGCGCCGTCGTCGCGACGGCGGGTGCCCGCGTGCAGCACGCCTTCCAGTTCGGCACCGCCGATGACGTCGCCGGTGCGCGGCTTGCCCGGGTAGCCGTCGGCGGCGATCACGACGGTGACCGCGGCGCCGCCCGCCCACTCCAGCGGCGGGTGCTCGGCGAGCTTGCCGGTGGCGGTGGCGTGCATCAGCCCGGCGATCGGGGTGCGCAGCAGGGCCAGCACGACCTGCGTCTCGGGGTCGCCGAAGCGGCAGTTGAACTCGATGACCTGCGGGCCGTCGGAGGTCATCGCGAGCCCGGCGTAGAGCAGGCCGGAGAACGACGCGTCGCGCGCGACCAGCTCGTCGGCGACCGGCTGGACGACCTTCTCGACCAGCTCGTCGACCAGGTTCTCGGGCGCCCAGGGCAGCGGCGCGTAGGCACCCATGCCGCCGGTGTTCGGGCCGGCGTCGTCGTCACCGACGCGCTTGAAGTCCTGTGCTGGCAGCAGCGGGACGACGGTGTGGCCGTCGACGAAGCAGAACAGCGACACCTCCGGACCGTCCAAAAAGGACTCCAGGAGGACCGGGTGGCCGCCGTCGAGCAGCATGATCGCGTGCTTGCGGGCGACGTCGTAGTCGGTCGTGACGACGACGCCCTTGCCGGCGGCGAGGCCGTCGTCCTTGACCACCCAGGTCGGGCCGAAGCGGCCGAGCGCGGCGTCGAGGCGGGCCGGGTTGTCGACCACCTCGCTGCGCGCGGTCGGCACATCGGCCGCGGCCATGACGTCCTTCGCGAACGCCTTCGAGCCTTCGATGCGGGCCGCCGCGGCCGAGGGGCCGAAGCAGGCGATGCCCGCCTTGCGGACGGCGTCGGCGACGCCGGCGACGAGCGGAACCTCGGGCCCGACCACGACCAGGTCGGCCTGCCAGTTCTTCGCGAGCGTCGCGACCGCTTCCGGGTCGGCCGCCTCGACGCCGAGCTGCTCGGCCATGGCGGCCGTCCCGGCATTGCCGGGCGCGCAGGCCAGGGCGGTGACCGTGGGGTCGCCGGACGCCGCGAGGACGAGTGCATGCTCACGGGCGCCGGAGCCGATTACCAGTACGCGCACGCCGCACAGCGTATCCGGCCGGATTCGCGCCGGACATTTCGCCGTCCCCGGGACGGGTGTCCACGTGTCGTTTACCGCGCTGACCGCCCCGGTACCACCGGGAGACGCTTGCGGCCATGAGGGTGGCGGGGTAGTCAGGGTCAACCCTGTGTGAAAAGAGGTCACCAGATGAAGCGCAAACGTGTCGGCGTCCTGACACTCGCCGGACTGGCGTTGCTGAGCGTCACCGGATTCGCGATCGGCTCGGCGAACGCGGCCGAGACCGGGTCCGCCGATGCGGCCGCGCACGGACGGGGCCACGATGACCCCGTGATCATCGGACACCGCGGCGCGCCCGGGTACCGGCCGGAGCACACCCTCGCCTCGTACGAGCTCGCCTACCGCATGGGCGTGAGCTGGGTCGACGTCGACCTCGTCCCCACCAAGGACGGCCAGCTCGTCGCCCGGCACGAGCCGGAGATCAGCGGGACCACGGACGTCTCGAAGCACCCGGAGTTCGCGAACCGCAAGAAGACCCTGGTGGTCGACGGCGTCGCGACGACCGGCTGGTTCACCCAGGACTTCACGCTCGCCGAGCTGAAGACGCTGCGCGCGGTCGAGCGGATCCCGGCGAACCGGCCGCACAACACGCTCTACAACGGGCGCTACCGGATCGCCACCTTCCAGGAGGTGCTCGACCTGACCAAGCGGCTCGGCAAGGAACTGCACCGGACGCTCGGCACCTACCCCGAGGTCAAGCACTCGACGTTCTTCCAGTCGATCGGCAACCCGACCGAGCCGAAGCTGGTCGCGGCGCTCAAGCGCAACGGCCTCGACCGGCCGGACGCGCCGGCGATCATCCAGTCGTTCGAGGTGTCGAACCTGATCGACCTGCACAAGCAGGTCCGGACGCCGCTGCTGCAGCTGACGTCGGCTTCGGGCGCTCCGGCGGACTTCGTCGCGAAGGGCGACAAGCGGACGTACGCGGACATCGTCTCGGCGAAGGGGCTGCAGGACGTCGCGAAGTACGCGAAGTACCTCGGGCCGGACAAGGGCCAGATCATCCCGCTGGACGCGTCCGGCGCCCTGACGAAGCCGTCGGCGATCGTCGCGGACGCGCACAAGGCGGGACTGAAGGTGCAGCCGTACACGTTCCGGAACGAGAACCCGTTCCTGCCGGCGAACCTGCGCTCGTCGGCCGAGCCGGACGCTTACGGTGACGTCTTCACCGAAGAGGCCGCGTTCCTCGCGGCCGGGGTCGACGGCTTCTTCGCCGACCAGCCGGACACCGCCCTCGAGTCGCTGCACGCGTTCCTGGGCCGGTAATCGCTTTGCCGTGAAGGGCACGCTCCTGGACGCTGGGTCCATGAGCGTGCCCTTCACCGCTTTCGACGGCTTTTCCGGCGTGATCCTGGTGACCCGCGGCGAAGAGACGCTCGTCGCCCAGGCCCACGGGTACGCGCACATCGCCTACGGCGTCGAGAACACCGTCGACACCCGGTTCGCGATCGCCAGTGGCACCAAGGGGTTCACCGCCCTGGTCGTCGTCGGCCTGGTCGCCGAGGGACGGCTGGAGCTGGCGACCACCGCCCGCGAGGTCCTCGGCGACGACCTGCCGCTGATCGACGACCGCGTGACGGTCGAACACCTGCTGACGCACACCTCCGGCATCGGCGACTACTGCGACGAAGAGGAGGACCCGCCGCCGACTCCCCTGCTCGCGACGTCCGCCGACTACCTGGCCGCGCTCGACGGCTTCCCGCAGAAGTCCCCGCCCGGCACGGAGTTCCGCTACAACAACGGCGCGTTCGCGGTACTGAGCCTGATCGCCGAACGGATCGCGGGCATACCTTTCGCCGAGCTCGTCCGGAGCCGCGTGACCGAGCCCGCCGGGATGACCGGGACGGCGTTCCTCCGCTCGGACGCGCTGCCCGCCCGGACGGCCACCGGCTACCTGGAAGACGGCCGCACCAACGTTTTCAGCCTGCCCGTCGTGGGCTTCGGCGACGGCGGCGCCTACACGACCGCGGCCGACGTCCGGAAGTTCTGGCCGGCCCTGCTCGACGGCCGGATCCTGCCGCGCGAGTGGATCGACCGGATGCTGCGCCCGCACGCGGACGGGTACGGCCTCGGCTTCTGGCTGCCGCGCCCGGGTGTGGTGCACCTGGACGGCGGCGACCACGGCGTCACGTTCTGGAGTTCGCACGAGCCGTCATCGGGCGTCACCGCGACGCTGATCTCGAACAACCACCGAGGTGGCGGGCCCCTGCTGCGACGGCTGGACGAGTTCTTGACGAAGGCTTGACACCCCTCGGGACCGGGGCTACCTTCGGCGAATTCATTGGTCTGGCCGCATACCTTTCAAGAGGTGCCCGATGGACGTTTCCGACCAGCAGACCACCCCCGACCACGCCGACGAAGACAGTGCGCGCCTCCACCAGCTGGGGTACGCGCAAGAGCTCAAGCGGACGATGTCGGGGTTCTCGAACTTCGCCGTCTCGTTCACCATCATCTCGATCCTGTCCGGCTGCCTGACCCTCTACGGGTTCGGCATGAAGACGGGCGGGCCGGCCGCGATGATCTGGGGCTGGCCGCTGGTCGGGGTGTTCGTCATCCTGGTCGGGCTCGGCATGGCCGAGGTCTGCTCCAGCTACCCGACCGCGGGCGGCCTGTACTACTGGGCGGCGAGGCTGGCGCGGAAGAACGGCCCCGCGTGGTCGTGGTTCACCGGCTGGTTCAACCTGGTCGGCCAGATCGCGGTCACCGCGGGCATCGACTTCGGCGCGGCGCTGTTCCTCAACGCGTTCCTCGACCTGCAGTGGGGCTTCAGCGCGACACCCGGGCACACGATCCTGCTGCTCGCGATCATCCTCGTGGTGCACGGCCTGCTGAACACCTTCGGCGTCCGGATCGTGGCGATCCTCAACAACGTCAGCGTGTGGTGGCACCTCATCGGCGTGCTGGTGATCGTCGGCGTGCTGGTCTTCGTGCCGGCCAAGCACCAGGACGCGTCGTTCGTCTTCGGCAGCTTCGTGAACCAGACGGGCTGGGGTTCGGCGTTCTACGTCTTCGCGCTCGGGTTGCTGGTCGCGCAGTACACGCTGACCGGCTACGACGCGTCGGCGCACATGACCGAGGAGACGAAGAGCGCGGCGACGGCCGGACCGCGCGGCATCGTGATGTCGATCGTCGTCTCGCTCGTCGCGGGGTGGATCCTGCTGATCGGCCTGACGTTCGCGATCCAGGACTACGCCGGTGAAGTCGGTTCCGCCACCGGTGTCCCGCCCGCGCAGATCTTCATCGACGCGACGGGCGCGGTCACCGGCAAGTTCCTCCTCCTGATCTGCATCGGCGCGCAGCTGTTCTGCGGCATGGCGTCGGTGACCGCGAACTCGCGGATGATCTACGCGTTCGCCCGCGACGGCGCGATCCCGGGGTCGAAGTTCTGGCACAAGATCAACAAGCGGACGCAGACGCCGACCAACGCCGTCTGGCTCGGCGCCGGCGGCGCGCTGCTCCTGGCGCTGCCGTACCTGTGGAGCTACACGGCCTACAGCGCCGTCACGTCCATCGCCGTCGTCGGCCTGTACGTCGCTTACGTGATCCCGGTGTTCCTGCGGGTGCGGCAAGGTGACGACTTCGAGCGCGGGCCGTGGCACCTCGGCCGCTGGGGCAAGCCGGTCGGCATCATCGCGACGATCTGGGTCGTGCTGATCTTCTTCCTGTTCATGCTCCCGCAGGCGTCGCCGGTGACGGTGGACTCCTTCAACTACACCCCGATCGCGTTCCTGGTCGTGCTCGGCGGCGCGGCCCTGTGGTGGGTCGTCTCGGCCCGGAAGTGGTTCAAGGGGCCGAAGGTCCAGGGCTCCGAGGCGGAACTGGCTGCGGTCGAGCAGGAGCTGAAGGAGCTCGGCTGACGTTCGGCGCAAGTGGTCGTGAGTGAGAAACAGTGTTCTAACACTGTTTCTCACTCACGACCACGCCGCGGCAGACTCAGGAAGTCGCGGCCGGCGCGGGAGTCTCGACCGGGGACCGGCGGCCGGGGCGGACCACCGTCACGGCCGCCGCGCCCAGCGCGCCGACTGCGGCGAACGCGTAGAAGCCCCACGGGTACGCGATCCCGGCGGTCAGCAGCGCGCCGCCGAGGAGCGGGCCGGAGATCGCGCCGATCCGGCCGATACCGGCGGACCAGCCGAGGCCGGTCGCGCGGATCGCGTCCGGGTAGACGCGGCCGATGTAGGCGTAGACCAGCACCTGCGCGCTGAACACGAAGCAGCCGGTCAGGAACACCGCCGCGTACAGCCCGACCGCCGGCAGCTTCACGCTCAGCAGCGCGAGGAACACCGCGCCCAGGCAGAACCAGACGATGGCCGACGGGCGGATGCCGACGCGGTCGGCGACCCGGCCCGCGACGAGCAGGCCCACGATGCCGCCGACGTTCAGCGTCAGCAGCAGGCTCAGCGCCGCGCCGAGCGGGTACCCGGCCTGGCGCATGATCTCGGGCAGCCAGGTGTTCAGGCCGTACACCAGCAGCAGGCCCATGAACGACGTCACCCAGAACGCGATCGTCGCGCGCAACAGGCCGCCGCGGAACAGGCCGGCCACCGCGTGCCCGGCCGACCGCTCGGTCTCGCGAACCCGCTGGAACGACTCCGACTCCGGCAGGAACTTCAGCATCAGCGGGATCAGCACGACCGCGGGGAGCGCGCCGGCGACGAACATCGCGCGCCAGCCCAGCGGGGAGATCAGCACGATGCCGAGCAGCGCCGTCAGCACCGCGCCGACGTGGTAGCCGGTCATCACGGTGGTCGTCGCGCTGCCGGACTTGCCGTGGCGCGCGTACTCCGTGACCAGCGTGATGGCCGTCGGCAGGCAGCCGCCGAGGCCGAGCCCGGCGACGAACCGCAGGAGGCCGAAGACGAACGTCGACGGCGCGAACGCGCACAGCAGCGTGCACAGCGAGAACAGCGTCACGGAGATGAGCAGCGACTTCCGGCGGCCGATGACGTCGGTGATGGTGCCGATCGCGAGCCCGCCCAGCATCATCCCGGCCAGGCCGACGGTCGAGACGACCGACGCCGTTCCGGGCGTCAGGCCCCAGACGTGGTCGCGCAGCAGCACGGGCAGCACGGAGCCGAGCACGACCAGGTCGAACCCGTCGAGCAGGACGGCGGTCCAGGCCAGGGGCACGACCCAGGAGCGGGCGCCAGGGGACATGGGAGAACCTCCGGATGTGCGGCGGTGCACGTGATCCGCACAGGTGTGCGGATTGCGCACGAGTATGCATGCCGGATATGGGGTTTTCCAGGGCACTTCCATTGAGCGGAAGCCGAGCGCACGGCCTCTACCTGGGAGAAGATCACGCGGGTGGAGATCCTGACGCTGATGGGCGTGCTCGCCGGTTCGCTCGCGCTGACCGCGGTCGCTCGCCGCTACAACCTGTCCGCGCCGCTGCTGGTCGTGGTCGTCGCGCTCGGGGTCGCGCTGATCCCCGGGGTGCCGCGGTTCGAGCTGGAACCCGAGCTGGTGCTCACGGTCGTGCTGCCGCCGTTGCTCTACTCGACGTCGCTGGAAAGCTCCCTGACGCACTTCAAGAACAGCCTCCGGCCGATCGTCGCGCTCGGCGTGGTGCTGGTGGCGGTGACCGCGGTGGTCGTCGCGGTCGTCGTGCACCTGCTGCTGCCGGACGTGCCGTTCGCCTCCGCGCTGGTCCTCGGCGCGGTCGTGGCGCCCCCGGACGCGGTGACGGCGGTGGCGATCGGCCGCAAGCTCGGCCTGCCGCGGCGGCTGATGACCGTGCTGACCGGGGAAAGCCTGGTCAACGACGCCGCCGCGCTGACGCTGTACAAGGTCGCGCTCGCCGCGGTCGCGGGCACCGCGGGCTCGGCCGGGCACGGGTTCGCGGTGTTCGGGGTGGCGACGGTGCTGGGCATCGGGGTCGGCCTGGCGATCGGCGCCGCGGTCGTGCTGATCCGGCGGCTGCTCGACGACCCGCTGATGGAGTCGGCGTTCGGGATCATCGTGCCGTTCGGCGCGTACGTCCTCGCCGAGCACCTGCACCCGTTCGGCACGGAGTTCAGCGGGTCCGGCGTCCTGGCGGTCGTCGCCGCGGGGCTGTACCTGGGCGCGCGTTCGCTGTACGCGTCACCCGCGACGCGGATGCAGGACAGATCGGTGTGGGCGTCCGTCGACGTCCTGCTGGAGGCGCTGGTGTTCGCGCTGATGGGGCTGCAGCTGCCGTTCGTGCTCGACGGCGCCCAGCACGCGGCCCGCGACAACGGGACGCTCGCGCTGGTCGCGGTGGTCGTGCTGCTGGTGACGATGCTGGTGCGGATCCCGGCGGTGTTCGTCTTCGCGTACCTGCCGCGGACGTTGCGGCTGTTCGGCTACGGGCGCGCGGCCCCGTCGTGGCGGACGCTCACGGTGCTCTCGTGGACCGGCATGCGCGGCGTCGTCACGCTGGCCGCGGCCGCCGGTGTCCCCGCCGCGACGCCGGGACGGGAGGAGATCCAGCTGTTCGCGTTCGCGGTGGCGATCGGGACGGTGCTGATCCAGGGGCTCACGCTGCCGCCGCTGATCCGCGTGCTGAAAGTCCAGGACCCGGCGGAGGCTTCCCGCGACGAGGCCGAAGAGCTGGCCGCGCGCGAAGTCGCGAAGAAGGCGGCGCACCAGCGGCTGCGCGAGATCAGCCACGACCGGCTCGCGTCCCTGGACCTGCCGCCCGAGAAGGTCGAACAGCTGAAGGAGCGGCTGAAACGGCTCGTCGACACGCGCTACCGGTTCGCCGAAGCCACGATCAAGCTGTCCGGCGAGGACCGCTCCGGCACCCCGCAGGCCCAGTTCGCGAAGGCCCGCAAGGAACTCCTGATCGCCCAGCGCAAGGCGATGATCGACGAAAACCGCGCCGGCCGCCTCGACGACGACATCCTGCAGAAAGTGCTGCGCGAACTGGACCTCGAGGAGATGTCGGTGACGGCGGCGCTCACGAACCGGTTGAGCTGACGACCTCCCGGGCGTCGTCGGAGCCCGTCAGCGCCGCCGACCCAGAAGCCGTTTCAGGGAGCGAAGACGGCGTCGCGGCTGAGTAGTTCCCGTCCGCAGGACGAGTTCGAGCACGGCGGCTTGCTGATCGACGTGAGCCCGCGCGTAGCCGGGCGACGCGGCGACGGCGCGCCGCAGATCGTCGGGATCGGCGGTGGCGGTGCGGAACCCGGCGACCCGGGTCACGTCGATCGGGCCCCGGCTGTGCGTCTCCACCCTGTGCGTCTCCAAGAAAGGCTCTCCTGCTGTCCGGCGGCGGTGTCTGCCCTCGTTATCGCTCCGTTACCGCGGGCGTTACCGCCTTCGCGTCCCCCGGTCGAGTGCTTCCGCATGCCGGACACCGCCGCTCCCAGGACTTGAGAACCCGAGCGAGCGCTTTCGGAATCGCCCACCCTGTGGCGAAACCGATCACCCGAGGAGAACCCCATGTCGCTGACCGACGTCATCGAAGGCACTCGCAAGGCGGTCGACGCCGACCCACACAACGCCGCCGTCTCCTTCAGCGTCGACCACACCCTCAAGCCCGGGACCAAAACCGAGGTCCTGGTCAAGGTCCGGGACCACAGCTTCACCGTCGACGAGCCGCCCGCGCTCGGGGGGACCGACCAGGCCGCCAACCCCGTCGAGTTCGCGCTCGCCGCCCTCGGGTCCTGCCAGGTCATCACCTACCAGTTCTGGGCGGCGAAGCGCGGCATTCCGCTCGACTCCGTCAAGGTCACCGTCGACGGCGATCTCGACCTGCACGGCTTCTTCGGCTTCTCCTTCAACACCCGCCCCGGTTTCGGGGACGTGCGCGTGTCCGTCGAACTCGAAGGCCCGGCGAGCCGGGAGCGCTACGAAGACCTCAAGCGCGAGGTCGACGAGCACTGCCCGGTGCTCGACCTGTTCCGCAACGAGACGCCGGTCAGCACGAAACTGACCTAAACGAACTGGTGCCGGACGATCGTCTGCTCGCGGCCCGGGCCGACGCCGATCGCCGAAATGCGGGCGCCCGACAGCTCTTCCAGACGCTCGACGTACGCCCGCGCGTTCGCCGGGAGCTCCTCGAACGTGCGGCACGCCGAGATGTCCTCGAACCAGCCCGGGTGCTCTTCGTAGATGGGGATCGCGTGGTGCACGTCGGTCTGCGTCATCGGCATGTCCTGCGTGCGGAAACCGTCGACCTCGTACCCCACGCACACCGGCACCTTCTCCAGCCCGGACAGCACGTCCAGCTTGGTGAGGAAGTAGTCGGTGATGCCGTTGACGCGGACCGCGTAGCGCGCGATCACCGCGTCGAACCAGCCCGTGCGCCGCGAACGCCCCGTGGTGACGCCGAACTCGCCGCCCTGCTTGCGCAGGTACTCGCCGGACTCGTCGTGCAGCTCGGTCGGGAACGGGCCCGAGCCGACGCGGGTCGTGTACGCCTTGAGGATGCCGAGCACCGTGGTGATGCGGCCCGGGCCGATGCCCGAACCCGCGCTCGCGCCGCCGGACGTCGGGTTCGACGACGTCACGAACGGGTAGGTGCCGTGGTCGACGTCGAGCAGCGTGCCCTGTGACCCCTCCAGCAGCACGATCTCGCCGCGCTCCAGCGCCTGGTTCAGCTGCAGCCGCGTGTCGGCGATGCGGTGCGCGAACTTCTCGCCCGCGGCCAGCACCTCGTCGGCGACCTCGTTCGCGTCGAGGGCCTTGCGGTTGTAGACCTTCACCAGCACCTGGTTCTTGAACTCCAGCGCGGCTTCGACCTTCTGGCGGAAGATCTTCTCGTCGAGCAGGTCCTGCACGCGGACGCCGACACGGGCGATCTTGTCCTGGTAGCACGGCCCGATGCCGCGGCCGGTGGTGCCGATCTTGCGGCTGCCGAGGTAGCGCTCGGTGACTTTGTCGATGGCCACGTGGTACGGCATGATCAAGTGCGCGTCGGCCGAGATCAGCAGCTTGGACGTGTCGACGTCCCGCGCTTCCAGCCCGGACAGCTCCTCGAGCAGCACGCCCGGGTCGACCACCACGCCGTTGCCGATGACGTTCGTCACGCCCGGCGTGAGGATGCCCGAAGGGATGAGGTGCAGGGCGAAGTTCTCGCCGTTCGGCAGGACGACCGTGTGACCGGCGTTGTTGCCACCCTGGTAGCGGACGACCCACTGGACGCGGTCACCCATCAGGTCGGTGGCCTTGCCCTTGCCTTCGTCCCCCCATTGGGCACCGATGAGCACGATGGCCGGCATGTGACACTCCAAGGTGGTCGACGACGTGAGGTTTAGTGTCCCGGACGGACACCGGTGGCGCTGAGGAAATGCCGGTGCATGACTGTAACGGAGGTCCTGCGGGTGCGCGGACTAGTGGTGGCCTGTGGCGATGGCGCGGCCGGCTTCGAAGAAGTCGATGACGTCGAATCGATCCGCGTGCCCAGCCGTCCCGGCAAGGCGGAAATCGACCCCTTGCTGGGCGAACACGATCACCTCGTCGTGTCGGGCACCGACGCGGACCTCGCCGCGGTCGTGGTGCGCCTGCTCCGCAAGGACGCTCTCACCGGCGTGTCGGTCGGGTTCGTGCCGTCGTCGCCGGACTCGGCCGTCGCCGCGCTCTGGGACCTGCCCAAGACGCCGTTGCAGGCCCTCGCGCTCGCCCTGCGCGGGGAGGTCGACCCGGTGCCGCTGATCCGCGACGACGTCGGCGGCGTGCTCGTCGGGCGCGGGGTGCTGCGGCTCGTCCGCGGCGTGGCCTACGCCGACGAGCAGGTGGCGCTGCGCGGGCCGGCGTCGTCGGTCGAGGTGACGCCGGACTCGGGCGGCCCGGGCCTGGCCGTCCGCGTCGTGAAGGGGACGATCTTCAAGCGCCCGACGACGTTCTACTCGCGCGCGTTCCAGATCGGCTGCATCCCGACGCGGCCCGTCAGCGACGACGTCGTCCACGACCGCGCGCTGAACAAGTGGACCTGGTACCGGCACACCGAGGATCTCCGCCTGGTGCGCGGTACACTCTGACCTGCGAGTTTCACGTCCGGGTGAGTAAACGGCCACGCATCGTTCACCAACGGGCAGCAACATGTCACCTATACGTGTTGCACCCGCCACTCCGGTGTATCAGGGTTAGCTGTCCCCACACCTGAACCGGAGGCAGCAAAATGCCAACCAGGCGTGCTGTTCGTCATTCCTTGACCGTTCTCGCGGCCACCGCCGTGCTCTCCGGGACGCTGGTCAGCGTCGCCGAGGCCACTCCGCCGGGCATCCCGTCGGCCACGACGGCGAAGTCCGAGCTCGCGTCCCTGACCGTCAAGGCCGACGGTTCCCAGACCGGCTACAGCCGGGACAAGTTCCCGCACTGGATCGACCAGGGCAGCAGCTGCAACACCCGCGAAGTGGTCCTGAAGCGCGACGGCACGAACGTGCAGACCGGCTCCGACTGCGCGGCGACGTCCGGCAGCTGGTTCAGCCCGTACGACGGCGCGACCTGGACGGCGACGTCCGATGTGGACATCGACCACGTCGTGCCGCTGGCCGACGCGTGGCGCACCGGCGCGTCCGCGTGGACGACCGCGCAACGCCAGGCGTTCGCGAACGACCTCACCGATCCGCAGCTGATCGCCGTGACGGACAACGTGAACCAGCAGAAGGGCGACAAGTCTCCCGACCAGTGGAAGCCGCCGCTCACGAGCTACTGGTGCACCTACGCGAAGATGTGGACCGCGGTGAAGTACAAGTTCAAGCTGACGATCAACACCGCGGAGAAGTCGGCTTTGACGGACATGCTCGGCCGGTGCTGATCACGGCCGGTTAGTCAAGGGGCATTCGTTGCGGTGTCAGGGAATGGGACCGCGGTTCGCCTGATGGGACGGCCTTCAGCGCGTGGTTAGCGTCGCTCTTCGAAGACGCAACCGCTCCCCGCTGGAGGCCGTCCGGTGTCCCCACTCTTCCGCGCCCGCAACGCCGCGGCCCTGCTCGCCCTGCCCATCCTGCTGACCGCCTGCTCCGCCGCCGGTACCGAACAAGCCGCCGACGCCGGCCCGCCGAAACCCGGTGGCACGCTGCGCCTGGGCATCTCGTCCGCGCCCGACTGCCTCGACCCGCAGCAGGTCGCCACGAACGCGTCCATCAACGTCGCGCGCCAGCTCGTCGACTCGCTCACCGACCAGGACCCGAAGACCGGCGAGATCAAGCCGTGGCTCGCCGAGAAGTGGGAGGGCAACGCCGATTCGACGGCGTTCACCTTCCACCTGCGCGCCGGCGCGACGTTCTCCGACGGCAGCCCGGTCGACGCCGCCGCTGTGAAGACGAGCTTCGACGGCATCAAGGCCCTCGGCACCAAGGCCCAGCTGGGTTACGGCTACCTGGCGGCGTACCAGGGCTCCAGCGTGGTCGACCCGCGGACCGTCCGCCTCGAGTTCTCCGCGCCCAGCGCACAGTTCCTGCAGGCCAGCTCGACGATGTCGCTCGGCGTGCTCGCGCCCGCCGCGTTCGAGAAGACGCCGGAACAGCGCTGCCAGGGCAACGGCCTGATCGGCTCCGGGCCGTTCGTGTTCGAAAGCCTGAAGCAGAACCAGGAGATCGTGCTGGCCAAGCGCAAGGGCTACAACTGGGGCTCGTCGCTGTTCAAGCACCAGGGCGAGGCCTACCTCGACAAGATCGACTACAAGATCGTGCCCGAGCCCGGCGTCCGCACCGGCAGCCTCGCGTCCGGCCAGCTCGACGCGGCGACCGACATCCAGCCGGTCGACGAGCCGCAGTTCAAGGGCAACGGCTTCACCGAGAACATCCGGCCCAACCCGGGTGTCGTGTTCAACCTGCACGCCAACACCTCCCGCGGCGTGCTCGCCGACGAGAAGGTGCGCCAGGCCGTGCTCAAGGGCGTCGACCGCCCCGAGGTCGTGAACACCGTGCTGACGGCGTCCTACCAGCCCGCCACCAGCATCCTCGGCTCGGCGACACCGCTCTACGAAAACCTCTCGCAGCAGCTGGCGTACGACCAGAAGGGCGCCGCCGCGCTGCTCGACGCCGACGGCTGGGTGCCCGGCCCGGACGGGATCCGCGTCAAGAACGGGCAGCCGCTGAGCGCGTCCGTCGTGTTCTCGCCGGTGTTCAACCAGAACCGCAGCGTGCTGGAGCTGGTCCAGCAGCAGCTCCGCAAGATCGGCTTCGACCTGCGGATCGAGCAGCACACGACCGCCGAGACCACCCAGATCCAGCTCAGCGGCAACTACGACTTCCTCTGGTACAACGTCACGCGCGCCGACCCGGACATCCTGCGCGGCCAGTTCTCCACCAAGGCCGGCAACCGAAGCAAGCTCGCCCCGGGCAACCCCCTCGATGTGGCACTGGACGCGCAGTCGTCCACTGTGGACAACGCCAAGCGCAAGCCGTCGGCCGACGAGGCGCAGAAGCTGATCATCGACCACGCGTACGCGATCCCGGTCTTCGAGCTGACCCAGGTCGTCGCGCTCGGCTCGCAGGCGCACGCCGTCGACTTCGAGGCGTCGTCACGGTTGCAGCTCTTCGACGCGTGGCTCTCGTGAGGCGCTACCTGCTCCGCCGCGTCGGGCAGGCGGTGTTCGTGCTGTGGGCGGCGTTCACGCTGTCGTTCCTGATCCTCTACCTGCTGCCGGGCGACGCCGTTTCGGCGAAGCTCGCCAGCGGGGAGGCCGGTTCGTCGGCGACGCCCGAGCAGCTCGCTGCCGCCCGCGCGGAGTACGGTCTCGACTCGCCGTTGCCGGTCCAGTACCTGAAACGCCTGGTCTCGGCGCTGCACGGCGACTTCGGCCGCAGCGTCGCGACCGGCGACGACGCGTCGCACATGGTCGTCACGGCGTTGCCGCCGACGCTCGCCGTGACGAGCCTGGCGCTGGTGTTCGCGGTGCTGTTCGGCGGCGGCTCGGCGTTCCTCGGCACGTTCACGCGGTTCCGCTGGCTGCGGCAGGCGCTGTTGTCGTTGCCGTCGCTGGCGATCTCGCTGCCGCCGTTCTGGGTCGGGCTGCTGCTCATCCAGTTCTTCTCGTTCCGGCTGCGGTTGCTGCCCGCGCTCGGCACGCAGGGCTTCTCCGCGGTGCTCCTGCCGGCGGTCACGCTGGCCCTGCCGACCGGCGCGATCATCGGCCAGGTGCTGGCGAAGAGCCTGGCCACGCAGCAGGAGGAGCCCTACGCGGAGATCGCCGCGGCCAAGGGCGCGAGCCGCTGGCGTGTCCACTTCGGACACCTGCTGCGCAACGCGGCCGTGCCGACGCTGACCGTCGCCGGCGTGGTGGCGGGCAACCTCGTCGCGGGGTCGGTGATCACCGAGACGGTGTTCTCCCGCGACGGCGTCGGCCGGATCACCGCGGCCGCCGTCACCGCGCAGGACGTCCCGGTGGTGCAGGCGGTGATCGTGCTGGCCGCGCTGGTGTTCGTGGTGTTGAACCTGATCGTCGACCTGCTCTACCCGCTGCTCGACCCGCGCATCGCCCGTACGCCGGAGGTGGCCCGTGGTTGACCTCGCCACCCCTGTCGTCCGCCGCCCCGGGCTCGTGGTCGCCGTCGCCGTGCTGGCGTTCGTGCTGCTCGCGGCCTTCGTGCCGGGGCTGCTGACCGGGTACGACCCGATCACCGGAGTCCCCGTCGAGCGGCTGCAGGGGCCATCGCTGCACCACTTCTTCGGCACCGACGAGACCGGCCGTGACGTCTACGCGCGGGTGATCCACGGCGCGTCGCTGTCGCTGCGGGCCACCGCGATCGCCGTGCTCGTGGCCCTGGTCGCCGGCTCGGCACTCGGGCTGCTGGCCGGGTTCCGCGGCGGCTGGGCGGACACGGTGATCATGCGGATCGTCGACGTCTTCCTGGCCATCCCGCCGATCCTGCTGTCGCTGGCCCTGGTGACGGCGCTGGGCTTCGGCACGACGAACGTCGCGATCGCCGTCGGCATCGCGAACCTCGCGTCCTTCGCGCGGGTCATGCGCGCGGAGGTGCTTCGCGTGCGAAACGGCGTGTTCGTCGAAGCGGCGCGAGCGAGCGGAGTGCGTTGGTCGGGCGTGCTGCTGCGGCACGTCCTGCCGAACGCAGCGGGCCCGGTGCTCGCGCTGGCGACGCTCACGCTCGGGACGGCCGTGCTCGAGGTGTCGGCGCTGAGCTTCCTCGGCTTCGGTGCGACACCGCCGACGCCGGAGTGGGGCTCGCTCGTCGCGGGCGGCCGCAGCTTCCTGGCCACGGCCTGGTGGATGACGACGTTCCCGGGACTGACGGTCGCGGCGGTGGTCCTCGCCGCGAACCGGCTGTCCCGCGCACTGGACGGAGGAGACCGATGACCCTGCTGCGGATTTCGGACCTGGCGGTGTCGTACAAAAAGATTCCGGCCGTGCGTGACGTCGGCCTGCACGTCGACGCGGGCGAAGTCGTCGCCGTCGTCGGCGAGTCCGGCTCGGGCAAGTCGACGACCGCGCACGCGGCGATCGGCCTGCTCCCGCGCGGCGGCCGGATCGACGGCGGTTCGATCACCTTCGACGGCCGGGACCTGCTCGCGCTGTCGGACAAGCAGTGGCGTTCGGTGCGCGGGCGCGAGATCGCACTGGTGCCGCAGGACCCGGCGGTGTCGCTGAACCCCGTGCACCGGATCGGCGACCAGGTCGCGGAGGTGCTGAAGATCCACGGCCTCGCGGACCGGCGGTCGGCGTCGCTGGAGGCGATCTCCTTGCTGGAGCGCGCGGGTGTCCCCTCGCCGGAGCTGCGGGCTCGGCAGTACCCGCACCAGCTGTCGGGCGGGCTGCGGCAGCGGGTGCTGATCGCGTCGGCGCTGGCCGGGCGGCCGAAGCTGATCATCGCGGACGAGCCGACGTCGGCGCTGGACGTCACCGTGCAGCGGCGGATCCTCGACCACCTGACGTCGTTGGCTCTTGAAACGGGCACCGCGATCCTGCTGATCACGCACGACCTCGGTGTCGCGGCTGATCGCGCGTCGCGGATCGTGGTGCTTTCGCAGGGCTCTGTGGTCGAAGAGGGGTCGTCGGTCGTCAGCGCGCCGACGCATCCTTATACCCGGCAGCTGATCGCGGCGGCGCCGAGCATGACGAGCACCGTGCGTCCGCCCGCGCCGGCCGCCGAGCCCCTGGTGTCCGTGCGCGACCTCGCGAAGACGTTCGACGGCGGGATCCGCGCGGTCGACGGGGTGTCGTTCGACATCCCGCGCGGCCAGACCCTGGCACTGGTCGGCGAGTCGGGCTCGGGCAAGTCGACGACCGCCCGCATGGTGCTCCGGCTGGAGACGCCGTCGGCGGGTTCGGTGGAGTTCGACGGGCAGGACATCACCTCGCTCGCGGGCAACGAGCTGCGCCGGCTGCGGCGGCGGATGCAGATCGTCTACCAGAACCCGTACGCGTCGCTGAACCCGAAGTTCTCCATCGAAGACGTCGTCGCGGAGCCGCTGCGCGCGTTCGGGCTGCCGCGCACCCGGGTCCCCGAGCTGCTCGACCAGGTAGCCCTGCCGGCGTCGGTGGCGCGCCGGAAGCCGTCCGAGCTGTCCGGCGGCCAGCGGCAGCGGGTGGCGATCGCGCGGGCGCTGGCACTGCGGCCGGACCTGGTGGTGTGCGACGAACCGGTGTCGGCGCTGGACGTTTCGGTGCAGGCCCAGATCCTGCGGCTGCTGGCGGAGCTGCAGTCTGAGTTGGGGCTGTCGTACCTGTTCATCTCGCACGACTTGGCGGTGGTCCGCCGACTCGCGGACCAGGTCGGCGTGCTGCGCGAGGGCGCGCTGGTGGAGCTGGGCCCGGCTTCGCAGGTGCTGGAGGAGCCCCGGGCGGAGTACACGAAGGAACTGCTGGCGGCGATCCCCGGACGTTCGGTGCAGGAGGTGGGCTGAGACAGGAAACCGGTTACCCCGCCATCCCGGAATGACCCGGGTGACCGCATCCGCCGAGGTCCTCACACTCCTTCAGATAACGGGCCGAGTTGGAGTAACCCAGTTGAAGAGATACGAGATGAGCCCGCCGCGAGTCCAGTTTCTGCAGCCACTCCGCCTCGATGGCGAGTTTTCGGACCGGCGCGGGGAAGTCGCAGATCACCGGCCAGACCTCGGCTGGACGGTAGCTCTTCGAAGGCCAGCCGTTCGGCCGCCGGAACCCTTCGAGGTAGCGTGCTTGCACCCACGAAGACTTCGCCTCCAGCACCTCGGCTTTGCGCCAGCCACGTTCCCAGACCCAGACAGGGTCGCCAAGATCGTAGGAGGTCGCTGACTGGTAGGCACCGACGTGAGTGAGCCCCGGCATACCCGACATCTGGAATTGCGCCGCTCCGCCCATGACCTGGTACTCGTCGGGCGTCATGAACGGCTCGACGACGAACGGATTCCACCGCGGGTCACGCCTCACGAGATGCACGTCTTCTGCGCAAGCGACGTGGTAGATCGGAGTCCCCGCCGGAACGACCCTGACACCTTCGACGTAGCCATCCGCCGGAAAGCTGCTGGTCGCGACTTTGACGTAGGAATAACGATACTCGGAGCGAGAATCGACATGTTCGGCCCGCACGACACGAGCCGGCACCCAGCCCTCGCTGTCGTCGCCTCGAAAGAGCACTTTGTCGCCGAAACGGTAGTTCACCACACGCATGTGCAAAACCAACTTCTCTCGGACCTCAGTTTCAAGCACGAGAGGACAAAATAAGCCAGTAGAAGAGTAGCACTTCTATGCGGGTTTTCACGGCAACACAAGAACGTGCTGGTCAGCGGCCTAAGATCCCCGGAAATCCATGGCCCCATCAGCACAACGCCACCCATGTCGACAAACAAGACAGGAAACCGGACAAGTTCGACGGTGGGTGTTTCCCCCACCACCCACCGCGACTTATGGTCTGGACCATGCGGAGGATCGGCGTGGCCTTCGTGGCCTTGGTGCTGATGATTTCGGGTGCGGTGCCGGCTTCGGCCGCCGCCGGGCGCAGGGTTGTCGTCTACTACCAGACCATCTACAACGGCTCCGCCTACGTCTCGCCGCTCGCGCTCCAGAGCGCCGGGGCCACGGACGTGATCGTCGGGGCCATCCACCTCGACGCCAACAGCGTCGTGCACCTCAACGACGATCCGCCGAACGCCAGCAAGTTCACGCGGATGTGGCAGGACCTCGCGACCCTGCGCGGCCAGGGCGTGCACGTCCTCGCCTTCGTCGGCGGCGCCGCCGCCGGCAGCTTCCAGCGGCTCGAAACGCAGTTCGACACCTACTACCCGTTGCTGCGCAACCTCATCCGCACCTACTCGCTGTCCGGCATCGACCTGGACATCGAAGAGCACATGTCGAACGCCGCCCTCAACAAGGTGATCGACGCGCTGCGGGCCGACTTCGGCAGCTCGTTCCTGATCACCCTCGCCCCGGTCGCCACCGAGCTCAGCGGCGGCGGCGGGCTCTCGGGCCTCAACTACGACACCCTCTACCGCGACCGCGGCGCGCAGATCTCCTGGTTCAACGCCCAGTTCTACTGCGGCTGGGGCTCTCTCTCCGGCACCTCCGGCTACGACAACATCATCCGCCGCGGGGTCGTGCCCGCGAGCAAGGTCGTCGCCGGGACCGTGACCAACCCCGCCAACTGCAGTGGGTACGTGGACATGTCGGCCCTCCAGTCGACCGTGCGGAGCCTCAAGAGCAAGTACGCCGACTTCGGCGGGATCGACGGCTGGGAATACTTCAACTCCCTGCCCGGCGGGACGTCGGCGCCACAGCAGTGGGTGCAGCAAATCGCTCCGGTCGTGAAGGGCTGACGAGTACGCTCGGGGCGGTGCGGATCCTCTTCACGTGCCGCCCGGCGTACGGCCACCTGTTTCCCTTGCTGCCGTTGGCGAACGCGGCCGTCGACGCCGGTCACGAAGTCGTCTTCGGCACCGGTGAGGCCTTCGTCGGCAAGGTGCGCGACCTCGGGTTCGAGGTCCACCGCGCCGGCATCGGGATCGGTGAGGCGGAAGCCGAAGCCAAGAAGCGGCACGGCGAGGACGCCGGGTTCATGGACGTCGGCATCACGATGTTCGCCGAGCTGCTGCCCCGGTCGCTGCTCGACGACCTGACGCCACTGCTCCCCGAACTGCGTCCCGACCTGGTCATCTACGAGATGAGCGACGTCGGCGCCGGCATCGCGGCCCGCCGGGCGGGCCTCCCCGCCGTCGCGGTCGTGATCGGCCGCTCGATGCCGCCGGAGCTCCTGTCCGTCGCCGCCGAACGACTGCGGCCGCTCTGGGGCACGCTCCCCTCGGACGCCCTCTTCGGCGACGCCTGCGTCGACGTCTGGCCGGACAGCGTCCGCGACCCGGGCCCGGCGGCCGTCCCGAAGGTGTTCCGGATGCGCCCGACGCCGTACGACCCCGACGTTCCGCTGCCGCCGCTCCCGGCAGACGGCTTCGTCTACCTGACGCTCGGCACCGTGGTCTACGGCGCGACGGACGTCCTGCGCGGCGCGATCCGCGCGCTGGCGAACCTCGACGTCGACGTGCTGGTGGCGCTCGGCCCCGGCGATCCCGCGCTGCTCGGAGACCTCCCGGAGCGGGTGCGAGCGGCCGGGTTCGTGCCGCAGGCCGAGGTGCTGAAGCACGCGGGCCTGGTGGTGCACCACGGCGGAACGGGCACGGTGCTCGCCTCGCTCGCGGCCGGGCTGCCCCAGCTGATCCTGCCCCAGGGCGCCGACCAGTTCGCCAACGCCGAGACGCTCTCCGCCCTCGGGCTCGCCCGCGCACTGGTGGGCGACGAAGTCCGGATCCCCGCGATCGAGACGGCGGCACGCGAGCTGCTCGCGGATCCGAAGCCCCGGAACCTCGCGCGGGACATCGCGGCGGAGATCGCGGAGATGCCACCGCCGGAGCAGGTGCTGGCCGACATCGTCAGCTGGGCGCGCTGACCAGCGCCAGGATCTCCCGGGCCACCGCGTCGTTCTGGCGGAAGCTCGACGCGTTCGTCCGGGGGCGGGTGAACGCCGCCGCCGAGCGGGCGCTCGTGTGCGGGCCCACCGCGAAGCGGTGCGGGTGCGGCTGACCCGTTCCGTCGAGCAGGCGGGAGTCCGACACCCGCGTGTGGATCCGGCCCGAGGGCAGCAACGCGCCGGTGACCGGGTCCGCCACCGTCTCCTCGGCCAGCTCGCCCGTGTCGCGCAGCTGCTGGAGCAGCCCGTCCGCCGCCCGCGTGACGCTCGGGCCCGGCAGCCGCGCCTCGACCAACGTCCGCGCCGAGACCTCTCCCGGGTAGCTGGCGCCGGACGCGACGAACGCGTCGCGCTCCGCCGTCACCCGCATGTCCGCGCCGGCGAACGAAACCACGCCGGCCTGGTGCAGGGCCAGCAGCTCCTCCAGCCGGCGCGGGGGCGGCCCGCTCGCGTAGTACGAGAAGAACCCGTGGAACCAGCCGTCCATGTCGGACACCTGCGAAGACGCGGCCAACCGTCCTTTTTGGACGAGCACCGGCAGCTGGCCGTACACCGAGAGCAACGCCATGAACGCGCCGAGGTCGGCGCTGAACGCCTGGTCCGCCCGGCGCGCGAGGTCGGCTTCGACGTACTCCCGCAGCTCCTTGCCGAACTCCTCCGCCGAGCCGAACTCGCGGCCCGCCAGGGGCCGGTCGAGCCGGTCCAGGTCGAGGCGGTCGGCCTCGGCGGGCACCGCCCGCGCGACGAGGTCGCGCATCTCCGGCGAGTCCCACGGCAGGTCGGCGAAAGCGTCCGCGAACACGACGAAGTCCAGGTTCACGCGATCCGGGTGCCCGGTGAACAGCTCGCTGTAGTAGCCCCAGGCCAGCTCCTTCGCGATCAGCGGCCAGACGTCCGCGCGGAAGTCGAGCGCCTGCCCGGGGAGGCCGTCCATGGCGTAGGCGTCGAAGAACCTGGGCAGCCGCAACGGTTTCCCGCGTAACCGGTAGCCGATCTTCGCGTGGTACGGGACCCCGCGCCGGGAGCCGACGTGCAGCACCGGCTCGGCACCGCTCGGGTGGTAGCGCAGTCCGCCGCCCGGGAGGTCCTCGAACCGGCCGCCGCGGCCCTCGGTCAGCAGCAGCATCAGGTCGACGAACGCCAGCCCGAACCCGCGCACCAGCACGGTTTCACCCGGCGCGATGCCGGAGTAGTCGACGTCGGCGGTGTAGCCGGCCGGGTAGTAGGCGAGCCCGTGCCGCGCGGCGAACGTCACGAGCTCGCGCTCCCGTTCGTCCGGTTCCGCGTCGAGGTGCCCGACGGTGAACACGACGGCGTCCGCCGGGACGGTCGTCCCGTCGGAGAGGCTGACGGTCCGGCCGTCGACCCCGACCGCCCGCGCGGCGTGTTCGACGACATCGATGCCGTCGGGCAGGTCGCCGAGGACCTGGCGGTAGAACCAGGTCAGGTAGGCGCTCTGCAGCCGTCGGGTCGGGAAGTCGAAGCTGTCGAGCGCGGTCAGCTCGGCGACGACGTCCGGCGGGACCTCGGCGTCGAGCTCGCCGTCACGCACCTTGCGCGCCCACTCCAGCAGCGTCGGCCCCGCGCGCACCGGGCCCGTCATCTTCACCGATTCGTCGGTGAACATCGTGACGTCCTCCGGCATGGAGTTCATCCGCAGCAACGGCGACTGGTCGTACCGCCACACCCGGCCGGGCCCCGGCGGGAACGGGTCGATCAGGTGCACCTCGAGCCGGCGGTCGCGCAGGAGCCCGGCGTTCGCGCCGAGCCGCTCGAGGACGCCGACCCCCCGGGGTCCGGCGCCCACGACAGCGAGGGTGAACGGCGCGCGCTCGGCCATGAAACCGAAGCTACGCGGCGGTCCGGGCCCGGGACGTCCTTCCCATACTCCGGAATTCCGGGAATAAAACCAAACACTCCGGTTCGCGGCGCCGAATCCCCGGGGCACCACGGCGAGAGGAGCGGAATTGTCCGAAGTCCCACCAGGCGCCCGGGCCTTACCACCCGCTTTGCGGGGGTCCGGGCGGCGGAGCCCCCGGCCGCGGGGCGGAGCCCCGCATGTCACGGCAGCACTGCCGCGACGGCGAAGACTTGGCCGCTGAGATAGGCCCGCCGCACCGCGTCCACACCGCGCAGGACGTGGTCGGCACCCTGCTCAGGGGCAACTGGGCGATTTTCGCGCACGAATGGGCCGACCCCGACGGGATCGACCCGAAGCACTGGCGAGACGTCGTCGAAGCCGCGTCGGAGGCGGCCGGGGTCGACGTCGAGTTCGTCGTGATCCCGCGCCGGTCCCTGACCGTCGTGTTCAACCGGGCGGCGCCGCCCACCTTCGAGCAGGTCCGCGCGTCGATCGAGGTGATCGAGAAGCACCGGGCCTGAGTTCCACCCTGCGGACTCCGTTGCCGTCCTCCGCGCGCCAGGCGTAGCCCTGGAAGCAGCGACGCGAGAGAAGGTGACGGAATGCCGGTGGAGTTCCTGGGCATCGGAGGCACGCACGACGGGTCGGAGACGCACGCACGCTCGGGCGGGGTGTTCGACAAGGAGTACACGCTGCGCCTCGCCCGCGCGCACGAGGACTTCGGCTGGGACCGGGTGCTGTTCGCCTACGGTTCCGGTTCGCCGGACCCCGCGCAGGCGGCCGCGTACGTCGCCACGAAGCTCGACAAACTGCAGATCCTGCTCGCGCACCGCCCGAACGTCTCGTACCCGACGTTCGCGGCGAAGACGTTCGCGTCGCTCGACCAGATCTCCGACGGCCGCCTGACGGTGCACTTCATCACCGGCGGCAACGACCACGAGCAGCAACGCGAAGGCGACTTCCTCACGAAGGACGAGCGCTACGCGCGCACGCGCGAAGCCATCCAGATCATCAAGAAGGCGTGGACGTCGGACGAGCCCTTCGACTTCGAGGGCGAGCACTACCGCTTCAACGACTACGTCAGCGACATCAAGCCCGTGCAGAAACCCCGGCCGGGCGTCTCCTTCGGCGGCTCGTCGCCCGCCGCGTACGCCGCCGGCGGCGCCGAAGCGGACATCTACTGCCTCTGGGGCGAGCCGCTGGCTCAGACCGCGGAGCAGATCGAGTCGGTGAAGGCGGCGGCGCTGGCGGCCGGCCGCACGGACGTGCCGCGGATCCAGGTCGCGTTCCGGCCGATCATCGCGCCGACCGAGGAGCTGGCCTGGGAAAAGGCGTACGCGACAGTCGGGGCGATCAAGGACCGGACGAAGGGCGGGCAGCCGCTGACCCGGCGGCACAAGCTCACCGAGCCCGAGAACACCGGCTCCCAGCGGCTGCTGGCGCTGGCGGCGCAGGGCGAACGCTTCGACCGCGCGCTGTGGACCCCGACGGCGGCCGCGACGGGCGGCGCGGGCAACTCGAACGCGCTGGTCGGCACGCCGGAGACGGTCGCGCAGGCGCTGCTGGACTACTACGACCTGGGCGTCGAGATCCTGTCGGCGCGCGGCTACGACATGCTCGGCGACACGATCGACTTCGGCCGGTACGTCATCCCGATCGTCCGGGAAGAGGTCGCCAAGCGGGACGCCGCACGCGCTTCCGGCGTCACGCGGGCGCCCGCGGAGGACGCCCTCGCCGTAGACGGCTGACCTGCGTTTCCCCCCAGTAGCCACCTCGCGAACGCGAGGTGGCTACTTTTGCCTCTGGCCCTCCGGCCATCGGGTACGGAATGATCCATTGGTGACTCCTGGGCGACCGGCCAGACACTGCGGGCTATCGTCTGACCCGTTCAGGAAAGCTCCGTGACACCTTGGATACCGGCGAAAGAACCTAGAGATTTACCAACCGTCACGGGACACTGGCTGAGGTAACTCACGTACCGTGACTGCCTCATGACCGATCGCCCTTTTTGTCACCTGCGGTCATGCGAAGGGCACGGTCTGCACAAGAGGTCGGGAGAAAGCGCATGGCAGCTCCGCGGGATCGCGTCACGTTCCGCGAGGTGTTCGGGATCGCCGAGTTCCGCGCGCTGTGGTTCGGGGAACTGCTGTCGATCGCCGGGGACCAGCTCGCCAGGGTCGCCCTGTCCATCCTGGTGTTCACCGGGACCAACTCCGCCACGCTGACCGGCCTCACGTACGCGCTGACCTACGCTCCCTCGCTGCTGGGCGGCGTCTTCCTGACCGGGTTCGCCGACCGCTTCCCGCGCCGCAGCGTGATGGTGCTCGTCGACCTCGTGCGCGCCGCCCTGATCCTGCTCGTCGCCATCCCCGGGGTGCCGTTCTGGCTGATGTGCGTGCTGGTCGGCGGGGTGTCCCTGGTCAACCCGCCGTTCAAGGCGTCCCAGCTAGCGCTGCTGCCCCAGGTGCTCGAAGGCGACCGGTTCGTCGTCGGGATGGGCATCCGCAGCATGACCGTGCAGAGCGCGCAGCTGCTCGGGTTCGCCGGCGGCGGCGCGCTGCTGATCGCCCTCGACCCGCACGTGGCCCTGGCCATCGACGCCGCCACCTTCGTGCTCTCGGCCCTGTTCATCCGCCTCGGCGTCCAGGCCCGGCCGGCCGCGGCGACCGGCGAGCAGCGCAAGTCCTTCTTCGCGACGCTCGGCGGCGGCAGCCGGACGGCGTTCGCGAGCTCGCCGCTGCGCACCCTGGTGCTGTTCACCTGGCTGATGGGGCTGCTGCCGGTCTACGAAGGCATCGCCGCGCCGTACGTGTCGGCGGCGGGCGGCGGCCCCGAAGCGATCGGCCTGCTGCTCGCGGCCGACCCGATCGGCAGCGTCATCGCGACGTTCGCCTACACGCGCTGGGTCCCCGCCCGGGTCCGCCCGAAGCTGATCGGGCCGCTCTCCGGGTTGTGCGCCGTCCCGCTCGTGCTCTGCTTCCTCAACCCCGGGCCGATCGCGTCGATCGTCCTGTTCATCGTGTCCGGCGGGCTCGGCACCGTCTGCCTGCTGCAGGCGACCGCGTCACTGACGCTGGCCGTGCCCGACGCGCAGCGCGCGCAGGTGATGGGCCTGTCCAACACCGGCCTGACCACGATGATGGGCGTCAGCCCGCTGATCGGGGGCGTGCTCGCGGATCAGCTGAGTCCACACGGCACCGTCGGGATCTTCGGCATCGCCGGGATCGTGCTCACCCTGCCGCTGGCGGCGCTGTGGGCACGATCGTTATCGGGCGAGCCCGGACGATGGCACGACAAAGAAGCCGCACGCGCCGAACATGCTTGACATGCCCCGCGCGTGGGCCTGACCTGCGCGACCTTGCGGTGCGCTGTGCGGTCACTGATCTTTGCCGCGCATCGCTGGCCACCTCTCGTTCCGGTGTCAAAGAAAAAGTACACACCGAAAGCCCTTGTGGACAGCTGGCAAACGGTCTGAAACTGTCCGTGAGTAGATTGTCACTGATCACCTGCGCAAGGGGCTGGGGGAAAAATGGTCACATCGGGGGAACGGTCTGGACAAGCCTCGGTTCGTGGTGTTGCGGCCTGGGCGCTGTGGTCCAGGCCACGCGCTTGGGTCGCGGTCACGCTCACCGCGATCACCGTCATGCTTGCCTGGACCGCCGCTGCCGCTCTGTCGATTCCGGTCACGCTCGCGAACGTGGGGACGTTCGCGCTGCTCACCGGCCTCGCGGTGGCTCAGACCGAAGTCAGCAGGCGCATCGAGCGCCAGCGCCGGATCCTGAGCAACGGGCCGCACGTCAACATGACGTCGGTCTGGCTGCTGCCCGCCGGGCTGCTCGTGCCGCCACAGCTCGTCGCCGTGCTGGGCACCGTTCTGTACGTCTACCTCGCGTTCCGCAGCTGGTCCGGGTTCCGGCCCGGTGAGTTCCACCGCGTCGCGGCCAACGCGACGACGATGATCCTCTCCGGCTTCGCCGCCGGCCTCGTCGCGGAAGCGCTCCACGGCCACGGCATGACCGCCGTCGCGCTCGCGGCCATCGCCTTCTTCACCACGAACACCGCCCTGACCGGGCTCGGCCTGTACCTCGCCGCACCGGAGAAGGCGAGCGTCGAAGGCTGTCTGGGGAACATGGACGACAACCTGCTGGAGCTGGCCACCCTGTGCGTCGGCGGCCTGCTCGTCATGGTGCTGACGACCGAGCCGCTGCTGTCCTTGCTGGTCATCCTGCCGCTGTACGTGCTCCAGCGGTCCGTGCTGATCAAGCGGCTCGAGGAGCTCGCCACCACCGACCAGAAGACGCAGCTGCTCAACGCCACCACCTGGCAGGACGGCGCGCAGCGGGAGATCTCGCGCGCGGCGCGGGACAACGGCAGCTTCGGCGCCATGATGATCGACCTCGACCACTTCAAGCGGATCAACGACACCTACGGGCACCTCGCGGGCGACGACGTGCTCAAGGCGGTGGCCGCCGTGGTCAAGCAGGAGACCCGGGCGCACGACCTGGTCGGCCGCTTCGGCGGCGAGGAGTTCGTCGCGCTGTTGCCTTCGACGTCCAAAGCGGACGCGATCGTCACGGCGGAACGGATCCGGCAACGGGTCAGCGAGCTGATCATCAGTACGAAGACCAACGAAGGCGCCGCCGTCGCCATCGAACGGCAGACGGCGTCCATCGGCGTCGCCGCCTACCCGCTCGACGGGTCGTCGATCGAGGAAGTGATGGCGTCCGCCGACGCGGCCGTGTACGCGGCCAAGCACGGCGGGCGGAACCGGGTGGTGGGGTCCGCCGAAGTGGCTTTGGCCGCGGCTTAGCTGTGCTGATGGTTACCAATCCGACCACAGTCACGGCCGAATGACTTCGTAGCAACAGTTGCTTGCCGCGGGGAGGTCGGCCTGCTTTCGGCCGGATTGGTAACTGGCCTTACCGCAGCCGGTCGATGACGTCGCTCGCCTTCGTCTGGAGGCGAGCGACTCCGCCGACCGTGAACTCGGTGAGCAGGTCGATCAGGGCGTCCTGGTCCGGCGGCTCACCGTCCCAGGTCGCCTGGACCAGTGACTCCGTCATCGCGAAGAAGAGCGTGACGAGCGCGCGGTCGGCGCGGCCGGAGTCGATGCCGTGCGCGGCCCACCGCTTGCGGCTCGCGTCGGCGTAGACGACGGCCAGCCTCTCCCTCAACCGGGTGAGAGCGGGGTCGCCCGCGCGCTCGGCCGCGCGGAGCACGCCGTACGCCTCGGGGCTGTCGGCGACGAAGGTGACCATGTTGGCGTAGTTGGCGCGCGCCCAGGCCCGCAGCCCGGGCTGCGGGTCGGCGACCGACGGGCCCGCGATGGCGGCGAACGCCTGTTCCTCCGTCACCGCCACGACCTCGGAGAACAGCGTCGCGCGGTCGCCGAACTGCTCGTAGACGGCTTGGCGGGAGACGCCGGCTTCGCGCGCGATCTGCTCGATCGTCGCGCCCTGCATCCCGTGCTGCGCGACGACCCGCGCCGCCGCGTGCAGCACGCGGGCGCGCTGCTCCCCGACCGGGAGCTTGCGCGGCCGCCCGCGCGGAGCCGGGCTTGACATTGTGGTCCACCTCACGTGATTCTTTTTCCGACACCTCTGTCTAAAAAGGTGTTCCCCGCGCACTAGTCCTGCTCAACGAGGAGCAAGCATGCGTATCTTCTCTCGCCGCGCCCTCTCCGCGGCGGTCGCCACGGTTTCCGTTCTGGCCCTGGCCGCTCTCGGCCCGCCGCAGGCCTCCGCGGCGTCGTTCTACGACCCCCCTTCACCCCTGCCGGACGGCGGCAACGGCGACGTCATCCGGCACGAGACCTCGACCTTCTACCTCGACCCGGTCAAGCTGACCAAGGCCGACGCGGGTGTCCAGCGGATCATGTACCGCAGCACCGACACCCACGGCTCGCCGATCGCGGTCACCGGCACGGTGCTGACCCCGCGCTCGGCCTGGCACGGCGCCGGCGTGCGCCCGATCGTCTCCTACGCCGTCGGCACGCAGGGCGAGGGCGATGACTGCGCCCCGTCGAAAGCGCTTGCCGCCGGCTTCGAGTACGAAGGGCCGTTCATCGCCGGACTGCTGGCGCGGGGCTACGGCGTCGTCGTGACCGACTACGAGGGACTCGGCACGCCGGGCGACCACACCTACGTCAACCGCGCGTCGGAAGGACACGCGGTGCTCGACGCGATCCGCGCGGCGCAGCGGCTGCCCGAGGCGGGCCTCCCGGACGACGGCCCGGTCGCGATCGCGGGTTACTCCCAGGGCGGCGGCGCCTCGGCCGCGGCGGCGGAACTGCAGCCGTCCTACGCGCCCGAGTTGAAGCTGAAGGGCGCGTACGCGGGCGCGGTGCCGGCAGACCTGGCTTCGGTGGCGAAGAACCTCGACGGCCACTACGCGGTCGGCTTCCTCGGGTTCGCGCTGGTGAGCATGAACTACGCGTACCCCGAGCTGGACATCCCGGCCCTGCTCAACGCGCGCGGCAAGCAGCTGTTCGAGCAGGTCCGGACCGAGTGCACGGTGGAGGCGATCGCCGCGCACGCGTTCACGCAGTCGTCGACGCTGACGAACGACGGCCGCTCGCTCGTCGCGTACCTCGGTGAGGAGCCGTACGCGTCACGGGTGGCGGAGCAGAAGATCGGGACGCTGAAGCCGGCGGCGCCGGTGCTGATCGTCCACAGCGCACTCGACGACATCGTGCCCTACGCGCAGGACCGCGACCTGGGCCGGACGTGGTGCGGCAAGGGCGTGAAGGTGCAGTTCAACACGTCACTGGTGCCCACGCACGTGCTCACCGCGGTGCGGGCGTTCCCGGAGGCGTTCGCGTGGCTGGAGGCGCGCTTCGCCGGCCTCCCGGCGTTCTCCAACTGCGGGCTGTTCTGAGGTCTGCCGCAGCTCGGTCGTGAGTGAGAAACAGGGTTAGAACACTGTTTCCCACTCACGACCGGTGGGTCACTTCAGGCCGGTGGCTTCCGCGGCGGCGGGGTCGGAGTCGGCGAGGAACGTCCGGCAGCGGTCGTACTCCTCGGTCTCGCCGATCTTCCCGGCGGCCTTGCCCAGCACGGCGAGGGCGCGCAGGAACCCCTGGTTCGGGCGGTGCGCCCACGGGACTGGGCCGAAGCCCTTCCAGCCGGCGCGGCGCAGCTGGTCGAGACCGCGGTGGTAGCCGGTGCGCGCGTACGCGTACGCGGCGACGGTCTCACCCGCGTCGAAGGCCTTCTCGGCCAGCGAAGCCCACGCCTCGCTGTAGTCGGGGTGTTCGGCGGCGACCGCGGCCGGGTCAGTCCCGGCGTCGAGCGCGGCCTGGGCGGCGGTGTGCTCGGGCAGCAGCGTCGGCTCGGGGCCGAGCAGGTTGTGCGTCATGCCGCCCATTCTGCCCTCAGAAGAACAGCGCTCCGAGAACCCCGCCACCGGCCAGCACCAAGGCGCCGATCAGGACGGCGGCCACAACTCGTTTCGGCATCATGGCGGCACACCCTGCCAACCGATGCCGGGCGAAAGCAAGTCGTCCACCCGTAGGGGTGAACCCTGGTTTTGGAGGTCTTTGCCACGGTCTTGGCCCGCTCGTGACCATGACCGGCCATGATGTCCGGCATGGCCAAGGCAGTCGACGTCCCGGTGGACGTGATCCCGCGCAGTCCGATCGGCAAGACGCGGCTGTTCTTCACGCGGCACTGGCACCGCGGCGCCCCCGGGCAGCCGACGCCGGACTGGGTGCTCCGGTTCTGCTACGGCATGTGGCTGGCGGCGTTCGCGTTCAAGCTGGTCGGCTCGTCGTGGGACATGTCGTGGCACTTCATGTGGCTGCGCGACGACCTGGCGCCGCCGCACCTGATCAACACCGTCGGCACGGTGATCATCGTCGTGCTGGTGGCGATCCACAGCTACACGGGCCTGGGTGCCGACAAGCCGTCGCTGCGGCTGATGCAGATCGGCCTGCTGACGTTCCTGGTGGCGGCGCCGCTGGACGTCATCAACCACCGCGTCAACGGTCTCGACCTGACCGCGTGGAGCCCGTCGCACCTGATGTTGTACCTGGGCACGGGCATCATGCAGGCGGGCGTGCTGCTGGGCTGGCTGCGGCTGTCCCCGCCGGGGCGCTTCCGCACGGGCGTGCTGCTCGCGCTGTGGGCGTTCTTCCTGGAGAACACGTTCTTCCCGAACGGCCAGCAGGAGTACGGGATCCTGGGGCTGCGCGCGTGGGAGCGTGGCGCGCCGGAGGCCGAGCCGTCCCTGCTGTCGTTCGCGGCGAACCAGATCGGCCACCCGGTCGACCGGACCGCGATCCTGCACTTCACGATGCCGATCCCGGAGTGGGTGTACCCGGTGTGGGGCATCGGCGTGATGGCGCTGATCTTGGCGTTGGCCCGCCGCACTTTGGGCTTCCGCTGGGCGGGTTCTCTCGTGGCGGTGGCTTACATCGCGTACCGGTCGGTGATGTGGCCGCTGCTGCTCGGGATGGGCTTCCCGGTGTCGACGGTGCCTTTCTACCTGCTCTTCGTGGGTCTCGCGGTGGACCTGGCGTTCGTGATCGGCCGCGACCACGGCCTGCTGACGGCGGGAGTGGGGGCGCTGCTCGTCACGGCGTTCGGGTACGGGGCGCTGTGGGTGCAGTCCCAGGTCCGGCCGTGGGTGCTCGGCGACGCGCACACGGAGTCGGCCCCACCGGTGGCGTACTGGACGGCAGCGGTGGTGCTGGTGGCGGTGTTCGCCCTCTGGGCGGCGGCCGGGCCCCTCACCCGAAGGTGGACCGCTCGACGAGACCCCCGTGTAGCACCAGGTGCTACACTTGGTTCGTGAAGATCATCAGCCAGCGGGAACTCCGCAACGGCTCCGCCGCGGTCATGGACGCCGTCGAAGCCGGCGAGACCTTCCACGTCACGCGTAATGGCGTGGAGATCGCCGAGCTGCGACCGCTGACCCAGCGGCGCCAGCTCACCACCGAGGAAATAATTGCCCGGCGTCGGCGGCTGCCCCGCGTGGACGCCGCAGAGCTGCGCCGTGAGACAGACGAGTTCTTCGGCGAGGACCGCCTGACCGATGACGACAACCCTTGGGAACGGCCTCGTGGCTGAGCGGCACGAACTTGGCGTGCTCGACACCTGCGTCTACCTCGACCTCGTCGACCTGGATCCGGAGAAGCTGCCGGTTGTCCACCAGATCACGACCGTCACGATGGCCGAACTCCACCAAGGCGTGGCGCTGGCGAAGAACCCCGTCACCAAGGCCGCGCGCACGGAAGACCTCGCGGCCGCAATGGTGGACTACGTAGCGCTTCCGTTCGACGCCGATGCTTCCACACGGTTCGGCTCACTGGCAGCGCTCACCGTGGCAGCCAACCGTGACCCGCGACCGCGCAAGATGGACTTGATGATCGCCGCGATCGCCTCCGTGCGGAACCTGCCGCTGTACACCCGGAACACGAAAGACTTCAAAGGCCTCGAGAGCCTGCTCGAAGTCATCGAGGTCTGAACGCGACGAAGGCCGCCACGAGAACCGTGGCGGCCTTCGCGCGAAAAGACTTACTTGACCTTCGTGCCCGCCGAGCCCAGAGCCTCGCAGGCCTCCACGACGCGAGCGGCCATGCCGGCCTCCGCGGCCTTCAGGTACGAGCGCGGGTCGTACACCTTCTTGTTGCCGACCTCGCCGTCGATCTTCAGCACGCCGTCGTAGTTCTTGAAGAAGTGGTCGACGATCGGGCGGGTGAACGCGTACTGCGTGTCCGTGTCGACGTTCATCTTCACCACGCCGTACGACACCGCCTCGCGGATCTCCTCCGGGAGCGAGCCCGAGCCGCCGTGGAAGACCAGCTCGAACGGCTTCGAGCCGGGGTCCAGGCCGAGCTTCTTCGCCGCCGCCTCCTGGCCGCCCTTCAGCACGTCCGGGCGCAGCTTCACGTTGCCCGGCTTGTAGACGCCGTGGACGTTGCCGAAGGTCGCCGCCAGCAGGTAGCGGCCCTTCTCGCCGGCGCCCAGCACGTCGATCGTCTTCAGGAAGTCGCCCTCGGCCGTGTACAGCTTCTCGTTGATCTCGGCCTCGACGCCGTCCTCTTCGCCGCCGACGACGCCGATCTCGACCTCGAGGATGATCTTCGCGGCCGCCGTCTTGGCGAGCAGCTCCGCGGCGATCTCGAGGTTCTCGTCGAGGTCGATCGCCGAGCCGTCCCACATGTGGGACTGGAACAGCGGGTTCTGGCCGTTCTTGACGCGCTCGGTCGAGATCTCGATCAGCGGGCGGACGAAGCCGTCCAGCTTGTCCTTCGGGCAGTGGTCGGTGTGCAGCGCGACGTTGATGTCGTACTTCGCCGCCACGACGTGCGCGAACTCGGCGAGCGCGGTCGCGCCGGTCACCATGTCCTTGACCTTCTGGCCCGACGCGAACTCCGCGCCGCCGGTGGAGAACTGGATGATCCCGTCGCTCTCCGCTTCGGCGAACCCCCGGATGGCGGCGTTCACGGTCTCGGACGAGGTCACGTTGATGGCCGGGTACGCGAACTCGTTCGCCTTGGCCCGGTCGAGCATCTCCGCGTAGACCTCGGGGGTCGCGATGGGCATCGGTATTCCTCCTAGGCAGGGATGGGTCCCGACCGCATCGTACGAGGTGTACCGCCGTCGCACACCGGTCCCCGCGCGGAAAGTTCTCCGCACGTGGAATCGGTTCAGAAGGAGTGCGTCCGGCCGCCGGCGAACCGGCGGCCGGACGAGGATCACAGCAGCTCGGCGGCCAGCGCGCGGTAGGCCGGCCACGGGTCCTCGTTGAGCACCTGGACGTTCACGTGGTCCGCACCCGCCTCGAAGTGGGCCGACAGGCCGCGCGCCACCGTTTCGGCGTCACCGTGCAGGGTCAGCGCGTCGACCAGGCGGTCACTGCCCTCGCCCGCGAGGTCCTCGTCGGTGAAACCGAGCTTCCGCAGGTTGGCGGTGTAGTTCGACAGTCCGAGGTAGAACTTCACGGTCTTGCGGCCGATCGCGCGGGCCTTCTCGGCGTCGGTCTCGAGGACGACCTTGTGCTCCGGGGCCAGCAGCTTGCCCGCGCCGAGGATCTCCCGGGCGTCGCGGGTGTGCTCCGGCGTCACCAGGTAGGGGTGCGCGCCGGCGGTGCGGTCGGCGGACAGCTTGACGACCTTCGGGCCGAGCGCGGCCAGCGCCCGGCCGGAAACCGGGACGCCCGCCGCGTCGAGACCGTCGAGGTAGTCGACCAGCGCCGCGTACGGCTTCTTGTACTCCTTCGTCGCCTCGCGGTGCCCCGCGCCGACGCCGAGCAGGAACCGGTCCGGGTACTTCCCGGTGATCCGCTCGTACGCCTTCGCGATGTCCGCGGGCTCGTCCTGCCAGATGTTCACGATGCCGGTCGCGACGACCAGCGAGTCCGTCGCCGCCAGCAGGTCGTCCACGTAGGCGAGGTCACCACCGGGTGAACCGCCCAGCCAGATCGCGCCGTAGCCGAGCTTCTCCGCCTCGGCCGCGAAGCCCGCGTCGACCTGCGCATAGTGCCGCCAGATACCGATCTTGCCCAGTTCGATAGCCATGGAACACTCCAACGCGTGGGACGGCGATTTTCCTCCCGGGATCGGCGAACTAACGTCGGAAGCATGACCAAGCTGGGCAACACCGACCTCGACGTGTACGGCCTCAACCTCGGCGGCAACGTCTTCGGCTGGACGGCGGACGAGCCGCAGTCCTTCGCCGTGCTCGACGCCTACACCGCGGCCGGCGGCAACTTCGTGGACTCCGCCGACCTCTACGGCGGGGGCGGCGGCTCCGAAGAGATCCTCGGCAACTGGCTAGCCGCGCGCGGCAACCGGGACGACGTCGTCGTCGCGACCAAGGTCGGCATGTGGGAGGGCCGGCCGGGGCTCTCGGCGAAGAACATCCAGGCCGCGGCCGAGGACTCGCTGCGCCGCCTCAAAACCGACCACATCGACCTCTACTACGCGCACCGGGACGACCCGGACACCCCGCTCGAGGAGACCCTCACCGCGTTCGACGCGCTGGTCCGCGCAGGCAAGGTGCGCCATCTCGGCGCGTCCAACTACAGCGCCGAGCGGCTCGCCGAAGCACTGTCCATTTCGGACTCGGGTGGCCTCGCGCGCTACGCCGTGCTGCAGCCGCACTACAACCTCGTCGAGCGGGACTACGAGCACGACCTCGCCCCGCTCGTCGAGCGCGAAGGCCTCGCCACGCTGCCGTACTTCGCCCTCGCCAAGGGTTTCCTCACCGGCAAGTACCGCACGAAGGACGACACGGTCGACAGCCCGCGCGCCGCGCGCGCATCGTCCTATTTGGACGCACGTGGCGAGCGCGTGCTGGCGAAGCTCGACGAAGTGGCGGCCGCCCACGGCGTCTCGGTGGCCACGGTCTCGCTGGCCTGGCTGCGGCAGCAGCCGACGGTCGCCGCACCGATCGCCAGCGCCCGGACGCCGGAGCAGCTCACCGACCTGATCGCGTCGGTGACGCTCGAGCTGACCGACGCCGAAGTCGCCGCATTGAGCGAAGCCTGAACCTACTATCGGGTAGCTTACTGGCGGTAAGGTGAGGTACGGTGCCCTCCAGATAGCGACGTGCGACGTCCAGGAGGGCACCGTGGCCAACCCGTTTTCGCTGCTGAGCGGCACCAAGAAGGTCGACGGCAAGGTCGTGCTGATCACCGGCGCCGCCCGCGGCATCGGCGCCGGGCTGGCCGAACGCCTCGCCGCGCGCGGCGCGAAGGTCGCCCTCGTCGGGCTCGAGGCCGAGGAGCAGCGGAAGGTCGCCGACCGGATCGGGCCGAACGCGCACTCCTGGGAAGCCGACGTCACCAGCTGGGACGCGCTGGAAGCCGCGACGGCCGGCGTCGTCGAGCACTTCGGCGGCATCGACATCGTCATCGCCAACGCCGGCATCGCGACCGCGGGCTTCGTCCGCTCGGTCGACCGGGCCGCGTTCGAAAAGGTCATCGAGGTCGACCTGCTCGGCGTCTGGCGCACGTTCCGCGTCACGCTCCCGCACGTCATCGAGCGCAAGGGCTACCTGCTGGCCATCTCCAGCCTCGCCGCGATCACGCACGCGCCGGGCATGGCGAACTACTCCGCCGCGAAAGCCGGCGTCGAGGCGTTCTCCAACAGCCTCCGCGCCGAGATCGCCCACCTGGGCGTCAAGGTCGGCGTCGCGCACCCGACGTGGATCCGCACCGACCTCGTCGAGAGCGCCGACGCGCACCCGGTGTTCGGCAAGCTCCGCGCCTCCATGCCGGGCCTGATCGGCAAGACCTACCCGCTCGACACCGCCCTGGACGACCTCGAAGCGGGCATCCTCAAGCGCGCCCGGACCATCCACGTGCCGCGCTGGGTCGGCGGCCTCAAGCTGCTCCGCGCGTTCCTCCCGCCGATCATCGAAATCGGCTCCCGCAGCCGGGTACCTTCGGCGGACAAGGCCGCGCTGGCCGACATCGAGGCGCGCGGCGCGTTCGAGTCGGCGGTCACCGGGCACGGCGGCCGCGCGGCGACGACCAAGTCGTAGGGAGACCGCGGATGTCGCGTCGGGACCAGATCCGGATGACCGAAGACGAGGTGCGCGCGTACTTCGCCGAGCAGAAGGTCATCAACGTCGCCAGCGTCGGCCCGAACGGCCGCCCGCACCTCGCGCCGCTCTGGTACTTCCCGCACGAGGACGGCGTCGCGACCTGGACGTACGGCACCTCGCAGAAGGCGAAGAACGTCCGGCGGCTGCCGGAGGCGACGGTGCTCATCGAGGACGGCGACAGCTACGAGAAGCTGCGCGGCATCTCGCTCGAGGCCGACGTCGAGATCATCGAGGACACCGCGGAAGTCACCCGGATGGGGATCACGCTCATGCAGCGGTACGCGGGCGCCAAGCCGGGCGACCCCGTACCGTCCGAACTGAGCGCCTTCATCGCAGGTCAGGCCCCCAAGCGGGTGGGCCTGGTCTTCCGCCCGACGAAGATCGTCAGCTGGGACCACACCAAGCTCGGCGGGACATACTGATCAGTAGGTAATACTTCCAAGTAACTGTTACTTGAGGTAACGTCATCTGCGGCAGACCCCCAGCGCAGCGGAGGCCGACAGATGACCGAGCGGTTCAAGGTCGTGATCGTGGGCACCGGGTTTTCCGGGCTTGGCCAGGCGATCCAGCTCGAAAAGGCCGGCATCCGGGACTACGTGATCCTGGAGAAGGCCACCGAGGTGGGCGGCACCTGGCGCGACAACTCCTACCCCGGGTGCGCGTGCGACGTGCAGTCGCACATGTACTCGTTCTCGTACGAGCAGAACCCGGACTGGTCGCGGTCGTTCTCGCCGCAGCCGGAGATCTTCGACTACCTGAAGGGCGTCGCCGACAAGTACCGGCTGCGCGAGAAGATCCGGTTCGGCGTCGAGCTCACCGGCGCGCACTGGGACGAGCGGGAGCGCCGCTGGACGGCGACGACCGAGGACGGCCGCGAGTTCGTCGCGCAGTTCCTCGTCTCCGGCGTCGGCGGCCTGCACATCCCGCAGGTCCCCGAGCTGCCCGGGATCGCGGAGTTCAAGGGCCAGACCTGGCACTCCGCGCAGTGGAACCACGAATACGACCTGCGCGGCAAGAAGGTCGCCGTGGTCGGCACCGGCGCCAGCGCGGTCCAGTTCGTCCCGAAGATCGCGCCCGAAGTCGCCGAGCTGACGCTGTTCCAGCGCACGCCGCCGTGGATCATGCCGAAGCCCGACCACGCGATGCCGTCGTGGGCGCAGACGCTGTTCAAGCGCGTGCCCGGCACCCAGCGCCTCTACCGCAACGCGCTGTACTGGCTGCTCGAAGCGCGAGCCATCGGCTTCAACGGCCACCCGGCGATCATGAAGGCCGGCGAGCTGATCGCCAAGCGCAACATCGCGAAGGGCATCAAGGACTCCGCGCTGCGCAAGAAGGTCACGCCCGACTACACGATGGGCTGCAAGCGCGTCCTGATCTCCAACGACTACTACCCGGCGCTGGCCCGGCCGAACGTCGACGTGAACACCTCCGGGATCAAGGAGGTCAAGGCGCACTCGATCGTCGACTCCGCCGGGGTCGAGCACGAGGTCGACGCCATCATCTACGGCACCGGGTTCAAGGTGACCGACGCGCTGGAGTACCTCGACATCACCGGCGTCGACGGCCGCGACCTCGCCAAGGAGTGGGCCACCGAAGGCATGCGGACGCACAAGGGCATCGCCGTCTCCGGCTTCCCGAACCTCTTCTTCCTGCTCGGCCCGAACACCGCGCTGGGCCACAACTCCGTGGTGTTCATGATCGAGTCGCAGTCGCGGTACGTCGTCGACGCCATCAAGCTCGCCGGCTCCCGTGACGCCGCCGCGCTCGACGTCCGCCCCGGCGTGCAGGAGAAGTTCCAGCGCGACATCCAGGCCAAGCTGGTCAAGGGCGTCTGGACGCAGGGCGGCTGCAAGAGCTGGTACCTCGACGCCAAGGGCGTGAACCGGACGATCTGGCCCGGCTTCACCTGGCGGTACTGGCTGGAGACGCGGAAGGTGGACCCGGCCGACTTCGAGCTGTCCGGCCGGTCGTCATGACCGACGAGCACTTCGTCCTGCACGCGCGGAACGTCGAGTTCGACTGGGCGGCGCTGCCGATGCACTGGATCCCCGGCGAGCCGCAGGTCACGCACACGATGAACGTCCTGCACCTGGCGCTGCCCGAGGGCGAGCGCTGGTTCGTCGAGGTGTTCAAGCAGGCGGTGCCGCTGATCCGGGACGAGCGGCTGAAGGCGGACGTCCTCGGCTTCATCGGCCAGGAAGCCGTGCACGCCGAGGCCCACGACGGCGCGGCGGCGCACCTCGAAGCCGCCGGCCTGCGCGTGCGGCCGTACGTCGCGCAGATGGAGTGGCTGTTCCGCAAGCTGCTCGGCGACCGCGACCTCACCGGCCGGGCCGCCGAGGAGTGGCTGGTCGAACGGCTCGGGATCGTCGCCGCGATCGAGCACTACACGGCGTTCCTCGGCCAGTGGGTGCTCGACGCGCCCCTCGAGGACGCCGGCGCCGACCCGGTGATGCTCGACCTGCTGCGCTGGCACGGCGCCGAAGAGGTCGAGCACCGGTCCGTCGCGTTCGACCTCTTCATGCACCTGGACGGGCGGTACACGCGCCGGGTGCGCAGCATGGCGGCGGTGACGCCGGTGCTGGCGTGGGTCTTCGCCCGCGGCACGCGGTACCTGATGCGCAACGACCCGACGCGGCCCGGCCGCGCTTCTCTGCGGGCGTACCGGCGGGCGGCGAAGCGGGGGCTGCTGCCGAGCGGACGTCAACTGCTGCGCGAGATCCGGCCGTACTTCCGGAAGACCTACCACCCGACGGAGACGGGCAACACCGAGCAGGCGGTGGCGTACCTGGCCGGCTCCCCGGCCGCCCGGGCGGCGGGGTGACCCTCGGCCGGCCCACCCGGCTGGACGGGAGCGACCGGACCGACCGGCTGATGTCCACTTTGGTCGGTGTCGTGGGTGTTTACCGCCGGATGTCGCAGTTCAGCGGCAAGCGGCGGCCACCGGTCCGCGCCGTCGACCGGAACCTGCCGCTGGTCGTCGAAGCCGTCGAACCCGAAGCCGAAGGCGTGGTCAGCCTGCGCCTCGCGAACGGGTCGGCGTTGCCGGGCTGGCGGCCGGGCGCGCACATCGACCTCGTGCTGCCCTCCGGCCTGGTCCGGCAGTACTCGCTGTGCGGGAACCCGTCCGAAAAGGACCATTACCGGATCGCCGTGCGGCAGCTCGGCGTCGCGTCGACCGAGGTCCACGCGCTGACGCCGGGCACACGGGTCACCGTGCGCGGCCCGCGGACGGCGTTCCCCTTCGTCGGCGAGGGGCCGTTCCTCTTCATCGCGGGCGGCATCGGGATCACGCCGATCCTGCCGATGGTCGGCCGCTGTGTCGAATCAGGCGCGGACTGGCGACTGGTCTACACCGGTCGCAGCCGCGCATCGATGCCGTTCCTGGACGAGCTGCCGGACGACGACCGCGTCCGCATACGTCCGGACACCGAGTACGGCATTCCCGCGTCGGGCGCGGAATTGCTCGAAGGTCTGCCCGAAGGGGCTTCGGTGTACTGCTGCGGCCCGGCACCGATGATCACCGGCGTCCGCGTCGACCTCGCCCTGACCAGGGGTGCGGTGCATTTCGAGCGGTTCGCACCGCCGCCGATCGTCGCGGGCGAGCCGTTCCGGCTGGCCCTGCGCAGGTCGGGGCTGGTCCTTGACGTCCCGGGCGACCGGTCGGCGCTCGACGTGATCCTCGAGGCACGGCCGGGCACGCCGTATTCGTGCCGCCAGGGGTTCTGCGGGACGTGCGCGGTGCCGGCGGCCGACGGCGGATCCGTGCGGATCTGCGTCGACCGCGGCACCGCCGTGCTCGACCTATGACTCCTCGGGCACCCAGGCGCCGATGACCGGCTTGAACTCGCGGATCGTCCGCTCCGCGATGACGCCCTCCAGGGCGTACGGGTCCTGGTCGATGGTCGCCTTCAGGTGCGCTTCGTCATCGGCCTGGTACAGCGTGATGCCGCCGGACCCGTCGCCGAGCGGCCCGGCGACCGCGACACGCCCGTCCGCGGCCAGGTTCCGCAGGAACTCGCGGTGCCGGGGCCGGACGTCCGGCATCTTCTCCTGGACGTAGGTGATTTCGACGAGGTACCAGGCCATGTGGATCTCCGGGGTCGGGCAGGGGCGGGACGGGACCGACGCTACCCGGGCGATCGCCGTGTCCCAGCATCCGATCTGTGGCGACGGGAAGCCAACCCGATAGGCTGGGCGTGCGTCAGTACCTGTGTGAGCGCTGTGAATACCGTGAACCTGCTGACGCGACACACCGTGCAAACCGGGGTCGAGGACAGGCAGGGGTTCATGCTCGAGGGCAATGCGGAACGCAGTGTCGAGGCGACCCTCGGCCACCTGCGGGTCATGGACGGTCCGGCCCCGGCACAGGCGCCGGTGCCCCTGACCCTCGAAGACCTCTACCGCCAGCACCGCATGCGGCTGGTCCGGCTGGCGATTCTGCTGGTCGACGAGCCCGCGACGGCGGAAGACGTGGTCCAGGAGGCCTTCACCGGCCTGCATCGCAACTGGGGACGCCTCCGGGACGCCGCGGCCGCGGTCGGCTACCTGCGCACCGCGGTGGTCAACGGGTCGCGCAGCGTGCTGCGCCGGCGCAAGACCGCCCGCGAATACGTGCCGCCGCACGCGGTCAACGCGCGGTCCGCGGAGAGCCTCGCGATGCTCTCCAGCGAGCACCAGGCGGTGGTCAGCGCGCTGTCCAAGCTGCCGCCCCGCCAGCGCGAAGTGCTGGTGCTGCGTTACTACGGTGGGCTGAGCGAGGCCGAAATCTCTGAGGCCGCAGGCATCTCCAAGGGTACCGTTAAGTCGACCGCCAGCCGGGCGCTCGAGGCACTCCAGAAGGCCATGCAGGCCCCACAGTGACCCGGGTGGACCATTCCGATCACTGAGTCGTATCACCATGCTTGGTCCAGACCAATATATGCTGGGGTGCGTGAGAGGCGCCGGAGATTTCGTGATCATGGGCGGACGGGTCGCTGCCCCGGACCGTGTACTCGATGACGGCTGGGTAGCCGTCTCCGACGGGCGGATCGCCGGCGTGGGTTCCGGGACCCCGCCGTCGGGCGAATACGTCGACGTCGGCGGGGCACTGGTCGTGCCCGGGTTCGTGGACACCCACTGCCACGGCGGGGGAGGTGCTTCGTTCACCTCCCTCGATCCCGAGGAGCTCCTGACGGCGGTGCGAGCGCACCGCCGTCACGGCACCACCACCATGCTCGCCAGCCTGGTGTCCGACCCGGTGGACATCCTGCGTGAGCAGGTCGCCGCGCTGCGTGAGATCGTCCAGGACGGCGAGGTCGCGGGCATCCACCTGGAGGGGCCGTTCATCTCCAAGGCCCGCTGCGGGGCCCACGACCCGGAGACACTGCTCGAGCCGGACACCGGCACGGTCGACAAGCTCCTGAAGGCCGGCCAGGGCGCGATCCGGATGGTCACGATCGCCCCGGAGCTGTACGGCGGGATCAAGGCCGTCCGGCAGCTGGCCGAATCGGGCGTCATCGCCGCCATCGGGCACACCGACGGCGTCGAGGAGCAGCTGCTGCCGGCCATCGACGCGGGCGCCAGCGTCGCGACCCACCTGTTCAACGGCATGCGGCCGCTGCACCACCGCGAACCGGGCCCGGTCGGGGCACTGCTCGATGACGAGCGCATCACGATCGAGCTCATCTGCGACCTGGTGCACCTGCACCCGACCGTCGTGCGGCTGGCGGCGAAGCACGCGGGCCGCGACCGGACGGTGCTGATCACCGACGCGATGTCGGCCACCGACGCCGCCGACGGCCGCTACACGCTGGGCCGGCTCGAGGTCGACGTCCACGACGGCGTCGCGACCCTCGCGGACAACGGCTCGCTGGCCGGCAGCACCCTGACGATGGACACCGCCTTCCGCAATCTGGTCCGGGGTGCGAAACTCGGCATCCTCGACGCGGTGCACGCGACGTCGCAACGGCCCGCCGAGCTGCTCGGCATCGCCGGCCACACGGGGATGCTGTGCACCGGGTACGTGGCCGACATCGTCGTCCTCGATCAGGACCTGCGGCCCGCGAAGGTGCTGCGCCGGGGTGAATGGGTCGCCGAGGTGGGTACGGCTACCTTGAGTACCTGAGGTAACTGCGAGCGAGACGGGCGGAGATGAGCGAGCCGAAGGACCCCGAGCAGCTGCTAGCGGACGCCCTTCGCGCGCAAGCGGTCTTCGCCCCTTCGGCGTCACCGGCACCGGCTCGCGACCCCGAGCCGGCCACGGACGCCGTCCCGACCAGCGCGATCAACGAGCTGCCCTCGGCGTACGGCCTGCTCTCGGGGGCAAGCGCGGACTCCCTGGAGCGCGAGCGCGCGGCACTCGACCCCGTCGCCGAGGCCCCCACGGCGTACGCCCCGCGTCCGCCGGAGCCGCCGCGGCAGGGCGCGCAGCTGCCCGCGTACTGGATCCTGTTGCTCGCGGTGCTCCTGGGACTCGCCGCGGGGTCCGTCGTGGGCCTGCTCACGCTGGTCTGACCGGGTCTCAGTAACGACTCAGGGTGACCCTGTACCGTTTTTGGGGTGATTCTCGCCCAGAGCACGGTCAACACGATGTCCCTGCTGCCGTCATGGCTCGACCCGCAGCACCTGCTGAGCGGCCTGACCACGCCGGTCATCGCGGTGCTCTGCCTGATCATCTTCATCGAGAGCAGCATCTTCCCGGTGCTGCCCGGCGACTCCCTGCTGTTCACGGCGGGCCTGTTCATCGCGAACGGCACCCTCGACGCGCCGTTGTGGCTGGTCTGCGTGCTGGTGACGGTCGCGGCGCTGCTCGGCAACGTGGTCGGCTACTACATCGGCTACTTCGCCGGCCCCAAGCTGTTCAACCGGCCGGACTCGAAGATCTTCAAGCGGGAGTACGTCGACAAGACGCACGAGTTCCTGGAGAAGCACGGGCCCAAGGCGGTCGTGCTGGCCCGGTTCGTGCCGTTCGTCCGGACGTTCATCACGTGGATCGCGGGCATCGGCCGCATGGACCCGAAGCGCTACTTCACGTACACGGTGATCGGCGGCATCCTGTGGGCCGCGGGCATCACGGTGCTGGGGTCGCTGCTGGGCGGCGTGCCGTTCATCGCGAACAACGTCGACGCGATCTTCGTGCTGATCGTGCTGGTGTCGGTGGTGCCGATCGGGCTGGAGTACCTGAAGGCCCGGCGCGAGAAGAAGGCGGTGGCCACGGAGACCGACCCGGAGGTCACGCAGCGGATTCCGCGGATCAAGGACTGAAGCTCGGACTCGGAGGGTCCCACCGGTCGGCGGTGGGGCCCTTTTCGTGCGGGCGAAAACTGTCGTACCCCCGCGGTAACGTGAAAGCAGGGGTCCCCCGGGAGGGGACCCCCGCAGGCGCGGCTCAGGTCATCGAGAACATCGAGCCCGGGTTGAACAGGTTCTCCGGGTCCAGCGCCGCCTTGATCTGCCGGTGCACCCGCAGCCCGACCGGGCCGATCTCGCGCGCCAGCCACTCGCGCTTGATCTTGCCCACCCCGTGCTCGCCCGTCACCGTGCCGCCGAGGGACAACCCCACCTCGAGGATCGCGTCGAACGCGCGCTGGGCGCGGGCGAACTCGTCCTCGTCGTCGGGCTGGTAGACGATCGTCGGGTGCATGTTGCCGTCGCCGGCGTGGCCCACCACCGCGATGCGCAACCCCACCTCGGAACTGATCTTCTCGCAGCCGCGGATCAGCTCCGCGATGCGCGTGCGCGGGACGCAGACGTCGTCGGTCAGCCACTGGCCGTACGTCTCCAGCGCCGTCAGCACCACCCGGCGGGCCTGCAGCAGCATGCGGCCCTCTTCGAGGTCCTCGGTCGTGTACGCCAGGTCCGCGCCGCAGTCGGTGCAGATCTGCTCGATCGCCGCCAGCTCGCGGCGGGCCACCTCGCCGCCCGCGTCCGACTGGCCCAGCAGCAGCGCCTGGCAGTCCGAACCCGCGCCCAGATCGGTCTTCAAGTACGTCTCGGACGCCTTGATCGACGACGCGTCCATGATCTCCAGCAGCGACGGCACGAGCCCTTCGCGCACGATCCGGGCCACGGCCTCGCCGGCGGCTTCGGTCGTCGTGAAGCCCGCGACGAGCGTCGCCGGGGCCTGGGGCAGCGGCTTGAGCTGGACCGTCGCCTGCGTGATGACGCCGAGCGTGCCCTCGCTGCCCACGAACAGCCGGGCCAGGTCGTACCCGGCGACACCCTTGACCGTGCGCCGCCCGGTCTTGAGCAGGGACCCGTCGGCCAGGACGACCTCCAGGCCCAGCACCGAGTCCGTGGTGACGCCGTACTTCACGCAGCAGAGGCCGCCGGCGTTGGTCGAGAGGTTGCCGCCGATCGTGCACCAGTCGTAGCTCGACGGGTCCGGCGGGTAGAAGAGCCCGTGCTTCTCGACGGCGTTGCGGAAGTCCAGGTTGACGACGCCCGGCTGCACGACGGCGAGCCGGTTGCCCGGGTCGATCTCGACGATCTCGTCGAGCTTGGTCAGCGTCAGCACCACGCAGCCGTCGATGGCGTTCGCGGCGCCGGAGAGACCGCTGCCCGCCCCGCGCGGCACGATCGGCACCCCGGCCTCGGCGCACGCCTTGACGACGGCCTGCACCTCCTCGACGTTCGCGGGCAGCACCACTGCCAGCGGCTGTCCCGAGGGCGCCAGCGGCATCATGTCGCGCGCGTACGACGCGGTGACGTCGGTGTCGGTGAGCACGGCGCTCTTGCCGAGCAGGTCGCGGAGCCGGGTGACCAAAGCTTCGTCGCTCATGGCTTCGATAGTAAGCCCAGTTAGTCCGCACTGCGGAACTTCTATTTCAAAAACACCCCTACCGGACCAGGCCCAGCAGCTTGTCGACGTGAATCCGCAGCAGCACGCGCTGGTCGCTGACCATCGCGTCGCGGTACTCGTCCCAGTCGGGGTGCTCGCCGGCCGCGCGGCGGTAGTAGTCGACGAGGGCTTCGACGGTCTCGTCGTCCGGGGAAGCGGCCGGCGCCGTGAGCGAAGCACGCCCCTCCACGACGACGTAGCTCCAGCCGTCCTCGCTGCCCACGTGGTAGGTCACCCGCGGGTCGCGGCGCATGTTCTTCGTCTTCGCCCGCGTCTCGGTGATGGACGCGATGATCGTGCCCGTCTCCGCGTCGTAGTGGTGGGTGATCGTGGACAGCTGCGGCCGCCCGTCGCGGCGGATCGTGGCCAGGACGCCGTGGCGGTGCGCGGCGAGGAAGTCCTTGAACGCTGTGTCGTCCGTCATAGCTGTACCAACCGGACGTCGCCGGGTTTGTTCCGGGAGCCCCGGGGAAATCTGCTTGCATACGACAACTAAAGTGTGTTCCGACACATCGAACTGCCCTCCACTTGCATAACCGCTAGTGAAGGCACATCCTTGCCTGAGGCAACTAGTTGCAGCCGCCAACCAACGCCGTTGAAGGATCCCTCATGGCACCGAACAGCTCCGCCACCCGGCCCAAAGCCGAACTGGACCTCGCCGACCAGCTCGGGCACGAGCTCGTCCGCCTGGTCCGGCTGATCAACAAGGCGAAGTCCCAGGTGTCCAAGCAGGGACCGGACGGCATCGAGCGGGCGGCCTACGCGATCCTCTTCACCCTCATCCACGAGGGCCCGCAGCGCACCAGCCGGCTCGCCGAGTCGCTCCACTCCGAGATCTCCACGATCAGCAGGCAGTCGAGCTCGCTCGTCCAGCACGGCCTGGTCGAGCGACAGGCCGATCCCGAAGACGGCCGGGCCTGCCTGCTCGCCCCGACGAACGAGGGCATGCGGGTGTTCGAAGAGAACCGCAAGCAGCGCAACCAATGGCTGGCCGACGTGCTCGGGGACTGGACCGAAGGGGAGATCCAGACCCTGAACAAGCTGTTCGGCCGACTCAACACAGGTATCGAGAACCACTCTCCACAACTGGCCGACGCGAACGCGTCCGCCGGTGCACCGGCCAAGGGGGCCAACGCATGAGTTCCACCACCGAAGCAGTCGCTCAGCCCGAGGTGGGGCAACCGCCCCGGCTGAGCCACCGCCAGATCGTCACGATCCTGAGCGGCCTGATGTGCGGCATGTTCCTCGCCGCGCTGGACCAGACGATCGTCGGCACGTCGATCGTCAAGATCGCCAACGACCTGCACGGCTTCGACCTGCAGGCGTGGGCGACCACGGCGTACCTGATCACCTCGACGATCGTCACGCCGATCTACGGCAAGCTCTCCGACATCTACGGCCGCAAGCCGTTCTACCTGGCCGCGATCACGATCTTCGTCGCCGGTTCGCTGGCCTCGGCCTTCGCGCAGTCGATGTACCAGCTGGCCGCGTTCCGCGCGGTGCAGGGCCTCGGCGCCGGCGGCCTGATGTCGCTGGCCATGACGATCCTCGGCGACATCGTGCCGCCACGCGAACGGGCGAAATACCAGGGTTACATCCTGGCCGTGTTCGGCTTGTCGACCGTGCTCGGCCCGGTGCTGGGCGGCTTCTTCGCCGGCATCGAGCACGCGGGCAGCATCTTCGGCTACGACATCCACGGCTGGCGCTGGGTCTTCCTGATCAACGTCCCGATCGGCATCCTCGCGCTGTTCGTCGTCGCCCGGGTGCTGAACGTGCCGCACGTCCCCCAGAAGCACAAGATCGACTGGTGGGGCGCCCTCGCGCTGGTCGTCGCGGTCGTGCCGTTCCTGATCGTCGCGGAGCAGGGCCAGAAGTGGGGCTGGGGCGACGGGAAGTCGATCCTCTGCTACGTCGTCGGCGGTGTCGGCGTGATCGCGTTCATCGCGATCGAACGGTGGATGAAGGACGCCGCGCTGATCCCGCTGCGGCTGTTCAAGAACTCGACGTTCACCGTGGCGATCATCGGCGGTGTCATCGTCGGTGTCGCGATGTTCGGCGCGATCACGATGATCCCGCAGTTCATGCAGGTCGTGCAGGGCTACACGCCGACCGAATCCGGGTTGCTGATGCTGCCGCTGATGGCGGGCATCATGCTCAGCTCGATCGTCTCCGGGCGGATCACCGGCAAGACCGGTCGCTACAAGGTCTTCCCGATCGTGGGCACGCTGATGATCGCCGCCGGCGCGTTCTTCTTCGCGCAGGTCGATTACGACTCGCCGCTGTGGCACCCGCTGGTCGCGGCCGCCATCATCGGTCTCGGCCTGGGCCAGTGCATGCAGACGCTGATCATCGCGGTGCAGAACGCGGGCCCGCGCAGCGACATGGGCGTCTCGACCGCGTCGGCGACGTTCTTCCGCCAGATCGGTGGTACCGCGGGTGTCGCGATCTTCCTGACGGTCCTGTTCAACACCCTGATGCCCAACATCACGAAGGCGTTCGGCGGTCAGCTGCCGGCCGGCGCCGGCGCGAACATCGGCAACCTGTCCGAGAACACCAGCGTGATCCAGTCCCTGCCGGACGCGATCAAGACGCCGATCCTGGTCGGCTTCACCGAGTCGATCACCACGGTGTTCTACATCGCGGGCGCGGTGGCTCTGCTGGCCACGGTGGTGCTGCTGTTCATGAAGGAGATCCCGCTGACCAACGCGGCTCCGGCCGCGGCGACCATGGAGGGCGGCGAGGCGCTGCTCGACGAGCACGAGCACGACTTCGCCGACGAGCCCACCGAGATCGTCGAGCCGGTCAAGCCGGTCGACCGCGAGCCGGCACTGGTCGGCGGCGGGAAGCACGCCTTGAGCACCAACGGGCACGGCGACTACCAGGCCGTGTCGGGCGCGCTGCCGATGCCGATCACGAACTCCGTCTCCGAGTCCGAGCTCGACGCCCCCGTCGGCGCGGGCGGGGTGCCGGTCGTCGGCCACGTCCGCCGTCAGGACGGCAGTCACGTGTCCGGTGCGGCGCTGACCCTGATCGACCAGCGCGGCCGCCAGGTCGCGCGGGCCACCGGTGCCTCGGACGGCAGCTACTCGGTCCCCAGCCAGGGCCCGGGCGCGTACGTCCTCATCGTGTCGGCCCACGGCCACCAGCCGCAGGCCTCCAGCGTCGTGATCGGCAACGGGCCGGCGACGGTCGACGTCACGCTCACCGGGTCCGGCGAGCTGACCGGCACCGTGAAGGCCGCCGCGACCGGTTCGCCGCTGCCGAACGTCACGGTGACGCTGACCGACAGCCGCGGCGAGGTCAACGGCGCGTTCATCACGACGACGGACGGCACCTACGCCTTCGTCGGGGTCGGCGCCGGGGCCTACACCCTGGTCGCCAGCGGTGCGGGCCACCGGCCCGTCGCGGTGACGCTGACCGTGCCGGACAGCGGCGTGCTGCGTCACGACGTCGAGCTGTCCAGCTCGGTGCAGCTCAGCGGGGTCGCGCGGACCGAGGGCGACCGGGTCGTCCCGGACGCGCGGATCACCGTCCTCGACGCCGAAGGCAACGTCGCGGCCGTGGCCCGGACCGACGGCGAGGGCCGCTACCTGGTGAGCGACCTGCCCGCGGGCGCGTACACCGTGGTCGCGAGCGGCTACCCGCCGGCGACCAGCCAGGTGGAGCTGACCGGCGGCGAGGCGGGCCACGACGTCCGGCTGAGCTACGACCAGGCCCTCGACGAGCTGGTCGACCGGTCATGACCGGCCTGCGCGCGACCTTCCGCACGGCCGAGGGCTGGGCGGTGGAGCACGCGGTGCTCACCGTCACGGACCCGGCCGGGCGGCAGGTCGCCCGGCAGGCGGCGGACGTCCGCGGCGAAGTGGTGACCGACGCTCTCGCGCCGGGCACCTACACCGCGGTCGTCACGGCGGCCGGGTACACCCCGATCGCCCGGATGACCCAGGTCGCCTCGGACGGCTCGGCCTCGCTCGGCGACGTCGTGCTGGCCCCGGTCGCCGAGGCGATCGACCTGCCGCCCGCCGGGCCGTGGACGATCGACCCGATGCACTCGTCGGTGGTCGCGACCGCCCGGCACCTGGGCATCGCGAGCATCAAGGCGCGGTTCCCGGACGTGTCCGGCCGGATCGAGATCGGCCGCCCGGCCGAGCGGTCGTCGGTGCACGCCGAGATCAAGGCGGCGAGCATCGACACGAACATCCGGATGCGCGACGACCACCTGCGCTCGCCGGACTTCCTCGACGTCGACGTCCACCCGGTGATCACGTTCACGAGCACCGGGCTGCGCCAGCGCGGCGTGGACTCGTGGACGCTGGCCGGCGACCTCACGCTGCACGGCGAGCGCCGCGAGATCGAGCTGGAGCTGACCTACGGCGGCTGGGGCCCGGACCCGTGGGGCGGCGTGCGCGTGGCGTTCCACGCCGAGACGACGCTGCACCGGAACGACTTCGCGATCAACTACAGCGCGATGGTCCGGGCCGGCGTGGCGGCGGTCGGCACGGTGGTGAAGATCGAGCTGGACGTCGAAGCGGTCCAGGGCGAGTCGCTGCCGCAGTTCTGAGCTCTTGCTCCACGAAGGCCCTCTCACCGCTGGTGAGGGGGCCTTCACCGTTCGTAGATCCTGAATATCCCGCAGCGCTCGATTCGACCGTTCGCCGTGGGCCGTTCACTTCGGCCACGTAGGCTCCTTGTGTGAACGTCGTGAGCTTCGAGGCCGCGGGCGTCGGCGTGAGCTGGCTGGACACCGCCGGTCCGCTGCTCGTCTGGGTGATCGTGCTGAGCTTCGTGCTGGTCGAATGCGCGCTGATCATCGGGCTGTTCCTACCCGGCGACTCGCTGCTGTTCGGCGCCGGCGTGGTGCTCGCCCAGCACGGTTCGGACGCGAACGCGTGGTTCCTCTCGGGGGCCGCGCTGATCGTCGCCGTGCTCGGCAACCAGATCGGGTACTACATCGGGCGCACGAGCGGCACCAAGCTCATCGCGCGCCGCGACGGCAAGGTGCTGAACCGGCAGGCCCTCGACCGCGCGCAGCGTTTCCTGGACCGCAGGGGCTTCTTCGCGATCGTGGCGGCCCGCTGGATCCCGTGGATCCGCACGCTGGCCCCGCTGATCGCGGGCGCGGCGCGGATGGACCCGCGCCGGTTCATGGCGGCGACGGCTCTGGGCGGCCTGCTCTGGGTGCCGACGCTGGTCCTGCTCGGCTACTACGGCGCCGGCCTGCTGGACACGCTGCCGTGGCTGAAGACGGCGGCGCTGTGGATCAGCATCGCGTTCTTCGTGGTCGGGACGGGGTACGGCGTGCTGCGCTACCGCCAGGAGATGCGCCGCCCGGTCGAAGAGCGGGACGACGCGCGGGCCTGAGCCTCAGAGCTCCGGGTCCGCCCAGATCTCCAGCTGGATGCCGTCCGGATCGCGGAACACGACGACCTGCGATCCTTCGAACGTCCGCGAAGGCGCGGCGGGCAGGTACGACACCCCGAACTCGGCGAGCCGGCACTCCCACTCGGCCAGCTCGGTGGTCGTCTGGACCCGGAAAGCGACGTGGTCGAGTCCGGTTCTGCGTTCGTCGAACCCGCGTCTTCCGGTGTCCGCGTGCTGGACCAGCACCACGGAGAATTCGTCCCCGGCGGACCGGAGCACAACCTTGCGCAGTCCCGTGTCCGGCTCTTCGCGCCGGATGACCTCCTCGAGATCGAGAACGCGGACGTACCAGGGCACGCTGCGGTCCACATCGGTCACGGTGAGCGCCAGATGGTGCACGGACATGAGTTTTGCCATGGCTTTGGAAGCCGTCCTTTCGCGTGGCGGCTCCCCAGAGTTGCACAGCGTTCGCCGGCCGAAACCGGGGTAACCAAGTTCCCCGTCCGATCGTGATCTCGCCGTCTCCGGACGTCTCAGCAGGCGGACGGAACCTACCGCCGGTCACACCCGTCTTACGGATGGTGACCGGCGGTGACGGGTCAGCCGCTCAGGCTCCGCGCCCGGAGACGGTCGAGCGTGACCAAGCGCTCTTCCTGGTGGATCCGCTGCGTGGTCACCCGGTCGGGGTAGCAGCGGGTGAACATGTTCGTGAAGTGGGTGCCGTAGTGGATGTACTCGTCGTCGCCGTCTTCGCTGCTCAGGGGGCGGACAGTCGCACCGAACGACGGCTCGTGGAAGTACGCCAGCGTGTACCGCTCGCGCGTCGCGAGCCGGACCTTGTGCGGCGTCGACAGCAGCCGGCCACCGGTGAGGAACTGGAGGATGTCGCCGGGGAAGACGGTGAACACGCGCGGCTCGGGCTCGACGAAGTGCCACGGCTCCTCGTCCTGGTACATCCCGGCCGTGCTCTCCTCCGGCAGCCAGTTCCGGTTGCGCGGTTCACCGGGCACCGGCGGCCGGATGAAGAGACCCCCGACGTCGTCCTGGGCGGCGATCACGAGCAGGCCGTAGTCGGTGTGCGCGCCGATTCCGCGTTCGGTCGTCGCGGAGCGGGCCGGAAACCGCAGCACGCGCATGTGGTGCCACCCGTTTCGAGTGAGCCGGGTCAATTGATCGAGGTCCGCCCCCAGTCCGAGCGCGACGAGTTTCAGCAGTTTTTCACCGATTTCCCCGACCTCGTGGAGATAGTTTTTCATCGCCGCCCGGTAATCCTCGTCCGGCCAGGGCACCGGCCCGTGGCACGGCCAGCCTTCGGCCACCCGGGTGTCGGCGAGCGGGACATCGGGGCACACCGTGAAGATCTCGGAGTAGTCGGCCTCGCCCGCGGTCACCTCTTCCCCGGACGCGATGTAGCCGCTGTAGGTCAGATCGCTGACGAACTTCGCCTTCTCGGGCAACGATCTGGCGAAGAACCGCCGGCTGGCAGCAAGCGCTTCCCCGGTGGTCCGGTCCTGCTCCCCCGTGGCGGCGACCTGGAAGATCCCGTCGGTCTCCCAGGTGCGGACCAGCTGACGGCCCAGTATTCGATCAACAGTCGTCCCGCTCACCGAATCAGGGAGCTCGAACGTACGCAACGCGGTCATTTCCTGTTCACCTTTCGCGCGGTTTCGGGAACGTCCACCACACGAATAGCAGGAATTACCGGTTCACAGGGATCAACGGCCGCCACCGACGTCGAGCACCGCTCCCGTGGTGAACGACGACGCCGGCGACAGCAGGAACAGCACCGCTTCGGCGATTTCGGCCGGCTCCCCGGCGCGCCCCATCGGGATCTGCGGCGCGTACTTCGCCATCCGGTCCGGCAGGCCGGCCGCCTCGTGCAGGCCAGTGTGGATCATCCCGGGCGCGACGGCGTTGACCCGGATGCCCTCGCCCGCGACCTCCTGGGCGAGCCCGAACGTCAACGTGTCGACGGCGGCCTTCGACGCCGCGTAGTGCACCCACTCCCCGGCCGACCCGGTCCGCGCGGCCGTCGAGGAGATGGTGACGATCGCGCCGCCGTCGCCGCCGTACCGCGTCGACATCCGGCGGACCGCCTCACGGCAGCACAGGAACACGCCGGTGACGTTGACGTCGAGGGTCCGCCGGACGACCCCGACGTCGTAGGAGTCGAGCCGCCCGGGCGTGTTGCCGACGATCGCGGCGTTGTTGACCAGCGCGTTCACCGGGCCCAGCTCGGCGGCCGCGTCGAACAGCGCGCGGACGTCGTCCTCCACCGAGACGTCCGCGCGGACCGCCAGCGCCTGACGGCCGTGCGAACGCACCTCGTCGGCCACCGCGAGAGCGGGCGCGGAATCGCCGGAGTAGTTGACCACGACGTCGTAGCCGCGCGAGGCCGCCAGCGTGCAGATGGCCGCGCCGATCCCCCGGCTGCCACCCGTGACGATGAGAGTCAAATCGCGAAGTTCGCCAGCGGCAGGTTCTCCAGCACCAGGTCCGCGCGGTCGCGCGTCTGGGAGATGAGGTCGGCGTTGCGCTGGTCCGAGCCGAGCGCGCGGCGGCGGGCCTCGACCAGCGAACGGCCGTAGCGGCGGTGGCGCGACACCAGCCGTTCGATCCGCTCGGGCTCGTCCGGCGCGAGGAACCACGCCTCGGTGAGCAGCGGCCGGATGGCGCTCCACGGGTCGTCCGGCAGCAGCAGGTAGTTGCCCTCGGTGATCACCAGCTGGACCTCCGGCGGCACGGCCACCGCGCCGGCGATCGGCTCCTCGATCTCGCGGCGGAACTCCGGCGCGTAGACCGTCTCGCGGCCTTCGGCGAGCCGCTTGATCATGTGGTAGTAGCCGGCCGCGTCGAACGTGTCCGGGGCGCCCTTGCGCTCGGTGCGCTCCAGCCGGCGCAGCTCGACCTGCGCGAGGTGGAAGCCGTCCATGCCGACCACCGCGGCGCGCGAGCCGAGCGCGTTGGCCAGCGCCCAGGCCAGCGTGGTCTTGCCCGACGCGGGCGCGCCGATGATGCCCAGCACGTTGCGCTGCCCGCGCACGGTCAGGCCCTCGGCCCGGGCCAGCAGGTCGTCGAACGCCGTCATGTCCTGTTCCTTCCTGCGATCGCGGTCGTCCACGACCGCGGTCCCACCTGCCGCACCCGTTCGGCGGCCACCTCGTTGGCGAAGCGAATCCGGTCCGTCACCGTCGGTTCGCGCGTCACGGCCACGGCGAGCGCGCCGTGCCAGACGTCGCCCGCACCTAGTGTGTCTCGCGCTTCGACGCTCGCGACAGGCACCTCACCCGAGCCGCCGTCCGCAGTGGACCACCGCACCGGGCGGGGCCCCGCGGTCGTGATGACGGTCGGGACGCCGCGCTGGTGGAGACCGGGTTCCGGGGCGCGGAAGTGCGCGGAACACGCGGCGATGCCGACCAGCGGGAGGAGTTCGTCGAGCACGGGTTTCCAGCTCCCGGCGTCGAGCACGACCGGCACGCCGTCGGCGTTGGCGGCCTTCGCGACGGCCAGCGCGAGGTTCGGGTGGTGGCCGTCGACGAGCACCACGTCCGCGTCGAGCGTGCCGCTCCAGGTGACTTCGGAGCCCGCCGCGTTGCGCGAGACGACCGTGCGTTCGCCGTCGCGTTCGCGGACGGCGACGGCGCTGACCGGCGGCGGATCGGACCGCGTGGGATCGAGGTCGACGACCCGCACGCCACAAGCTTCGAGGTCGGCGCGGGCGAGCGCCGCCAGCGGGTGTGCACCGAGGACCGTCAGCAAGGTCGCCTCGGCCCCGAGCGCGGCGGCCGTCACCGCGGCGTTCGTCGCGGGCCCCCCGGCCGCGACGTCCACCCGCAGTGACTGCACCTTCTCGCCCGGCGCCGGAAGCTCGTCGACCCGCTGGACGACGTCCACGGTGCACAGCCCCGCCAGCAGCACTCTCACGTCAAGCCGGCCACATGGGTAGCGGCGGCGGCCTCTTCGATCTCGCCGTTTTCGTTGAGCCGCAACGCACCCGTGAGCAGGCCGACGACCTGGTTCATCGTGTGCGTCTTCGGCGAGACGACCGCGACGCGCTTGCCGAGGCGGTGCACGTGGATGCGGTCGGCGATGTCGAAGACGTGCGGCATGTTGTGGCTGATCAGCACCACCGGCAGGCCGCGGTCGCGGATCCGGCCGATGAGGTCGAGCACCTTGCCGGACTCGGCGACGCCGAGCGCGGCGGTGGGCTCGTCCATGATCACGGCCTTGGTGCCGAACGCGGCCGCGCGGGCCACGGCGACGCCTTGGCGCTGACCACCGGAAAGCGTCTCGACGGGCTGGGAGATCGACTTGATGTTGATCCCCAGCTCGTCGAGGATCCGCTGCGCCTCGGACCGCATGGTCGCGGTGTCGAGCTTGCGGAACAGCCCGAGCGGACCCTTGAGCCGCTTTTCCCGGCCCAGGAACATGTTCGACGCGATGTCGAGCGCGGGCGCGACGGCGAGGTCCTGGTACACCGTCTCGATCCCGTAGTGCCGAGCGTCCAAAGGGGACTTGAAGTGGACGGTCTGACCGTCCACTTTGATCTCTCCCTCGTCCGGGATCACCGCTCCGGACAGGGCTTTGATGAGCGACGACTTCCCGGCGCCGTTGTCCCCGACCACGGCGAGCACCTCGCCGGGGAGCAGGTCGAAGTCGGCGCCGTCGATGGCGGTCACCCGGCCGTAGCGTTTCACCAGGCCACGGGCCTGCAGGATCGGTTCGGTCATGACTGCTGCTGCCTCCTCGCGATCCGGTCCACCACGACGGCGGCGATGAGCAGGGCGCCGGTGGCGAGGTCCTGGTAGTTGCCGTCCACGTTCATCTGCGTCAGCCCGGACCGCAGCACGGCCACGACCAGCGCGCCCATCAGCGTCCCGAGCACCGAACCGCGGCCGCCGAAGAGGCTCGTCCCACCGAGGACGACGGCGGTGATCGAGTCGAGGTTGCCGAGCTGGAACTGGTTCGGGTCGGCGTTCGGCGTGCGGCCGAGCGCCTGCCAGGCGGCGATGCCGAAGGTCAGCCCGGCCACGATGTACACCGAGAGGACCGTGCGGTTGACCTTGATGCCGGACAGTCGCGCGGACTCCGGTGCGTTGCCGACCGCGTAGACGTGCTTGCCCCACGCGGTTTTCGTCAGCGCGTACCAGACGCCGAGGTACATCAGCAGCGCCAGCGTCATGCCGTAGGTGATCGGGATGCCGCCGAAGAGGTAGCGCTTGGTGCCGAGCCACTGCAGCACCCCGTCGGTCACCGGGACGGCCTGGCCGCCGGCGATCAGCTTCGAAACCGCGGTCAGCATGGTGAACGTGCCGAGCGTGATGATGAACGCCGGGAGCTTGACCCGCGTGGCGAGCCCGCCGATGAAGATGCCGACGATGATCGTCAGCACGACGCCGGCGAGCAGCGCGACGAAGCCGTTGGTACCCGCCGCGGCGAGCTTCGCCATGATCAGCGTCGCGACGACCATCGAGGCCGCGTTGGACAGGTCGATGCCCGCGATGAGGATGACGAGCGTTTGGCCCAGCGCGAGCGTCCCGACGACCAGCGACTGCTGGACCACCGTGGACAGGTTGTCGAGGTCGAAGAAGGTGTCCGTGGCCAGCGAGAACACCACGATCGCGACGACCAGCGCGAGCGCCGGGCCGACCGCGGGGGCGCGGAGGAGGAACTCGCCGAGCGACTCACGGTCCTTCGTGTCCCTTGTGGACACTGTCGCGGTGGTCATTTCGGTCCTCCCCAGCAGTTCTGCAGGCCCCACGCGGTGTCGTGGCTTTCGACGCCGGGCAAGGGCTTGTCGGTGATCACGGCGGACCCGGTGTTGACGAAGCCGGTCGGCTTCTTCCCGGTCTTCGCGTAGTCGACGGCCGCGAGCACGCCCTGTTCGGCCATCTTCTTGGGGAACTGCATGACGGTCGCGGCGTACTGGCCGTCCTTGACGTTCTGGACGCCCTCGCAGCCGCCGTCGATCGAGCCCATCACGATCTGTCCGGTGAGCCCGCGGGCCTTCAGCGCCGCGTACGCGCCGCGGCCCATCGGCTCGTTCATCGAGTAGACGGCGTTGATGTCGGTGCTGCGCTGCAGCAGGTTCTCCATGCCCTGCTGGGCGAGGCTCTGGTCGCCGTTGGCCGCGGTGTGGCCCTTGATCTCCGGCGAGCCGTCGGTCAGCCCGATGCCCTTGAGGAAACCGCCGTGGCGCTGGGTGTCGACCGAGCTGCCCGCCGTCCCGTCGACCATGAGCAGCTTGGGCGGGACGCCCTTGAGCGCGGCCTTGACGTAGGCGCCCTGCTGCTCGCCGGCGGCGAAGTTGTCGGTGGCGAAGGTGGCGTCGACGGCGTCGGGCGGTTCGGTGGCGGTGTCGAGCGCGATGACGAGGATCCCGGCGTCGCGGGCGTCCTTGATCGCCTTGAGCACGCCGGTCGACGAGCTGGGTGTGATGAGGATGGTGTTCGCGCCCTGCTGCACCAGGTTCTCGATGGCGCGGACCTGGCCGTCGTTGTCGCCGTCGAACTGGCCGGCGAGCGCGCTGAAGTCGGCGCCGTTGGCCTGCGCGGCCGCTCTGGCGGAGTTGCGCAGTTCGACGAAGTAGGGGTTCGTGTCGGTCTTGGTCACCAGGCCGACCTTCGCTTTGCCGCTCCCGCCGGTGTTCGTGCTGCCACCCCAGTGGCGTTCGACGGTGCAGCCGGTCGTCGCGACGAGCACGGCGGCCAGTGTGAGTGCGGTGAGACTTCGCTGTCTCATGGGTTCCCACCCCTTAAAGAAGACACGGTGTGATCGGGTGCTTGCCGATGGTCGGGAAGGTAGACAGACTGCACCGCGTACGCAAGCGTTTGCGCAAACGCTTGCCGGAAAGGAATGGCATGCCCCAGCCGAGATCATCGCGGCCGACCCAGCGGGACATCGCCGAGCTCGCCGGCGTTTCGATCACGACCGTGTCGCACGTCGTCAACGGGACGCGGGCGGTCGCGGAGGACACCAAGGCGGCCGTCCTCCGGGCGATCGAGACGACCGGCTACACCGGCGACGCGATCGCCCGTTCGCTGGTCACCGGCGGGACGCGGTCGATCGGGATGGCCATCTCGCTGGTGGCCAACCCGTACTTCGCGACGCTGATGCAGGCGATCGAGCGGGAGGCGTCGGCGCACGGGTACACCGTGCTGCTGGCCGACACCCACGACACCGCAGGCACGGAGCGTGACACCGTGCGGGCGCTGCGTTCGCGGCGCGTCGACGGCCTGCTCATCACCCCGGCCCCGGGCGACGGCCCGGTGATCGGCGAGCTGGTGTCGCTGGACGTGCCGACGGTGCTGATCGACCGGCTGACCACCCGCGCCGACGTCGACCAGGTGGGCACGGAGAACATCCAGGCGACGTCGGCGCTGACCGCGCACCTGGCGACGCTCGGGCACCGGCGGATCGGGATGATCAGCGGCACGCCCGGGCTGTCGACGAGTGAGGAGCGCGTCCTGGGCTACCGGCTGGGGCTCGGCCGGTCCGGGCTGACGTGGTCGGCCGACCTCGTGGCCTGCGGAAACTCATCGCACGAAGGGGGCTCGCTGGCGTTGAGCACGCTGCTGGCGCTGCCCGAGCCGCCGACGGCGCTGGTCGTCGGGAACGACAGCATGATGGTCGGGGTGCTGCACGAAGCGCGGCGGCGCGGCCTGCGCATCGGGCGTGACCTGCCGGTGGTGGTCTACGACGACGTCGAGTGGGCGGACCTGGTGGACCCGCCGCTGACGACGATGGCGCAGCCGATCGAGGAGATCGGGCGGCAGGCCGTGCGGCTGCTGCTGGCCCGGATCAACGACCCCGCGCGCAAGGCCGAGACGGTCCGGCTGCCACCCACTCTGCGTCACCGTGAGTCGTGCGGCTGCCCGCCGATTCACTCACATAAGTGATTCTGGGGTCCTAGCGCTTCGGCGTGAGCGCTCAGCGGATACCTTTCGGCTGAGCGTCTGCGAGGGCTTATGACCGCACTATCGCCAGAGCTCCGGTTGTGGGACCCCCCGGTCACCTACCGGATCGGCGTCGCGATGGGTACGCACGCGAACCCTTACTCGGGTGAGCTGCTGCGCTCGATCAGGGCCGCCGCCGCTCAGGCGGGGTGCGATGTCACGCTGGCGGACACCGGCGACACGGCGAGTGAAGAGGATTCGCTGGTGCGCGCGCTGCGAGCGGACCTCGTGGACGGCGTGTTGCTGGTGCCCTCGACCGGCGGCGAAGCGGTGATCAACGGCCTGGTCCGGATGGGCGTGCCGACGGTGCTGATCGACCGCGTCGCCGCCCGCAACGACGTCGACCAGGTGGGCACGGAGAACGTGCACGCGGTGGCGTCGCTGGTCCGTCACCTGGTCGAGGGACGCAACCGCAAGATCGGCCTGATCTCGGGCGACGAGAGCCTGGACATCAGCCGCGAGCGCGTCCGCGGCTACCGGCTGGGCCTGGAGCAGGCGGGGCTGCGGTACAACCGCGAGCTGGTGGAGTGCGGGTTGTCGACATCGGGCGGAGCAGCACGGGCCACGGCCAAGCTCCTGGACGGCTGGCCTTCCCCGACGGCGTTGGTGGTGGCGGACGAGTCGATGCTGGTGGGCGTCCAGTACGAGGCCCACCGCCGCGGAATCCGCATCGGCTCGGAGCTGGCGGTGGTCGGCTACGGCGACATGGAGTGGGCCCGCAGGGTGAGCCCGGCGGTGACAACGTTGGCCCAGCCGGTCGCCGACATCGGACGCCGGGCGGTGCAGCTGCTGCTGTCCCGGATGGCCGACCCCGACCGGCCGCCGGAGACGGTGTCGCTGACGCCGCGCTTCTTGCACGGCGCCTCCTGCGGCTGCTGACCACTCCCGGCCCGGGCGCGGGAGAATGGGGCGGTGATCCGGCTCGCGCACACCGCCCAGCTGCCCTCCGCCGAGCTGGACGCCGTCCGGGCTCTGCTCGAAGGCGCGTTCGCCGACTTCGACCTTCCGGGCTGGGAAAACACCCTCGGCGGGATGCACGCCCTGACCTTCGACGGTGACGACCTGGTCGGCCACGCCTCGCTCGTGCAACGCCGGCTCCTGCACGGCGATCGCGTGCTGAACACCGGCTACGTCGAGGGCGTCGCGGTGCACCCGGACCACCGGCGGCGTGGGGTCGCGAGTGCGTTGATGGCGGCGATGGAGGATCTGCTGCCCGGATACGAGGTCGGCGCCCTGAGTGCGACCCGGGCCGGGGCGCCGCTGTACGCCGGACGGGGCTGGCAGCAGTGGCGAGGACCGACCTTCGCCCTGACGCCGGCGGGAGTGCGGCGCACCGAGGACGACGACGGCGGGGTCTACGTCTTCCCCGGCCGGGCGTCGCTCGATCTGGACGGCGCGCTAACCGCCGACTGGCGGGCCGGCGACGTCTGGTGACAGCGTTGCCGCGGCCTCCAGCAGCATCCAGCCGCCCACCTGGACCGACATGTCGCGCTCCGGGGCGTCCTCCGGCAATGGCAACGCCAAGGCCGGGCGGTCCCAGAACGCGCTGAACACCGGCCCTTCCGCCGCGCCAGACCAGCAGGCCTTCGCGGAGTCCAGCACCAACGACCGCGCCAGAGACGCCTCCGGACCGGGCAAAGCACGCGCCGCCAAGGCCAGGTACCGGGCCAAGATCGCCGCGAACAGCCCGCCGTCGCCACCGCCTTGGCCGCGGATCACCCCTCCCGGGGCGCAATGCGAAGCCACCGCCCGCACCGTTCGAGCAGCGTCGTCCACCAAGGACAGTTCCAGGCACGCCCCGAGGTAAACCCCTTGGCAGTACGTGTAGATGTGCTCGACCAGCTCGCCCGTGTCCGTGCGGATGCCGTCCCAGACCAGGCCGGTCGCCGGATCGACCAAAGTGGACGTCATCCAGTCCGTCATCTCACGAGCGCGGGAGAGATTTCCCGACCGGGCGTGGAAGATCGCCGCCGGGCCGTTGGCCGGGGCGTTCTTGAACTCGTCGCCGACGCGCCACCAGATTCCGCCGCCCGCCGCGGACGTCCAGCCCGACAGCAGCTGCGTGTCGATCGCCGCGACAGCCGGGCCGACGTCGATACCAAGATGCTGAACCCGTTGCAGCGCAAGGCCGAGCCAGGCGATGTCGTCGTAGTACTCGTTCGTCCAGCGCCCGAAGTTGCGCAACCGCACCGAACGCACGAAAGAACGGATCAGGGCCAAGCGCGAAGCAGACGGAGACCGTTGCTGAGCGTCGACCAGCGTGTCCAGCAAATGGGCCTGCCACCAGTAGTTCCAGTGCCAGTGCAGCCGCTGGCCGACCGATGCCGGCCAGCCGCTGCGGCCGAGGACCGTGCCGGGCAGCCCCCAGACGCGGCGGAGGTGCCGGGCGGTCACCGCGCGTTCGGCAGCCGAGACGTCCATGGCGCAATCCTGCCTTGCCCATCGACATACCGCTCGGTATGTTGAGAGACCCGACGGCCTGCGAGGTACTCATGACCACGGCACACGTCACCTGCCCGCTGTGCGAGGCCACCTGCGGCCTCGAGGTCACGCTCGACGAGAACCAGCAGGTCACCCGGGTCACCGGCGACGACAACGACGTTTTCTCGAAGGGCTACATCTGCCCGAAGGGCGCGTCGCTCGGGGCGCTGCACCACGACCCCGACCGGCTGACCGCGCCCCTGCTCAAGCGCGACGGCGAGTTCGTCGAAGTCAGCTGGCAGGAGGCCTACGACGAGATCGACCGCCGTCTCCCGCCGATCCTCGAGGAGCACGGCCGGGACGCCGTCGCCGTCTACGCGGGCAACCCCGGCGTGCACAACATCGCGCTCACGCTCTACGGCCGCGTGCTCTACAAAGCGTTGGGCACCAAGAACTTCTACAGCGCGACGTCCGTCGACCAGATGCCGAAGCACTACTCGTCCGGCACGATGTTCGGCGACCCGCTCGCCATCCCCGTGCCCGACCTCGACCGCACGCGGCACCTGCTGATCCTCGGCGCCAACCCGCTCGTCTCCAACGGCAGCTTGATGACCGCGCCGGACATCCGCGGGCGGCTGCGCGGGATCCGCGAGCGCGGCGGCAAGATCGTCGTCGTCGACCCGCGCCGCACGCGCACCGCGCAGTTCGCCGACGAGCACCACGCCATCCGGCCCGGCACCGACGCGCTGCTGCTGTTCGCGCTGGTCAACGTCCTGTTCGCGGAAAATCGCGTCGCGCCCGGCCGGCTCGCGGAGCACCTCAACGGCCTCGACGACGTCCGCGAGCTGGCCCGGCCGTTCACCCCGGAAGCCGTCGCCTCGCGCACCGGCATCGACGCCGCCGACATCCGCCGGATGGCGCTCGAACTGGCCACCGAGAACGCCGTCGTCTACGGCCGGATCGGCACCACGACCCAGACGTTCGGCACGGTCGCGAGCTGGCTGGTGGACGTCCTCAACGTGCTCACCGGCAACCTCGACGAGCCCGGCGGCGCGATGTTCCCGCTGGCCGCGTGCCAGCCGACCGGGAACCGGCGGCCGTTCGCCGTCGGGCGCTGGCACAGCCGCGTGCGCGGCTACCCCGAGGTCGTCGGCGAACTGCCGGTCGCGACACTGGCCGACGAGATCGAAACCCCGGGCGACGGCCAGGTCCGCGCGCTGATCACCGTCAGCGGCAACCCCTGCCTGAGCACGCCCAACGCGGGCCGCCTCGCCGAAGCCCTGAAGAAGCTCGACTTCATGATCTCCGTCGACGTCTACCTGAACGAGACGTCACGCCAGGCCGACGTCATCCTGCCCGGCCCGTCGCCGCTCGAACGCCCGCACTTCGACCTGGCCTTCTACCAGCTGTCGGTGCGCAACGTCGCCAACTGGACGCCGGCGACGCTGCCGTCGAAGCTCCCGCAGGAGTGGGAGACGATGCTGCGGCTCACCGGCATCGTCACCGGTCAGGGCCCCGAAGCGGACGTCGCGGCGCTCGACGACTTCGTCGCCGCCGAAACCGCGCGCCGGAACAAGCTCGACGTCACCGGTGGGCGCACCGGGCCCGCGCGGCTGGTCGACCTGCTGTTGCGCGCCGGGCCGTACGACGTCACGCTCGCCGACCTCGAAGCCGCGCCGCACGGGGTGGACTTCGGGCCGCTGAAGCCGCGGATCCCCGAGGTGCTGTGCACGGCGTCCGGCCGGATCGAGCTGGCCCCGCCGGAGGTCGTCGCCGACGTCCCGCGGCTGCGTGACGAGCTGGCGAAGCCGGCCGACGAGGGCCTCCTGCTGATCGGACGGCGGCACCTCAGCTCGAACAACTCGTGGATGCACAACCTGAAACCGCTGATCCGCGGCGGCAACCGCTGCACGGTCCTGGTCCACCCGGCCGACGCGACGCGCCTGGGCCTCACCGACGGCGCGCTGGCGTCGGTGACCTCGCGCGCGGGCAAGCTCGAAGTCCCGGTCGAGGTGACGGACGAGGTCCGGCAGGGCGTCGTCAGCATCCCGCACGGCTGGGGCCACGACGTCGACGGCTCGCGGACGCGGGTGGCCCGCGCGAACCCCGGCGTCAACTCGAACCTGGTCGCGGACGAGACGCTGCTGGACGTTCCGTCCGGAACGTCGGTGTTGAACGGCATCCCGGTCGAGGTCGCACCCGTCTGACGCTTGACACCGGCGACGGTCCGAGAGGATTCTCGGCCAGGCATGTTGACGTCAACATCGATCATCGGACATCGGAGTTCGCATGACCTGCCTTCGTCGCTGCCTGCGTGTCCTCCTGCTCGCCGTGCTCGCCGCGCCCCTGCTCACGGTCCCGCCGGCGTCCGCCGCGACGAACGCCTTCCGCGGCGTGAACTGGGCCGACGCCCGCGACAACTACGTGGACGGCTGGGTCATCCCGACCGGTCTCACCGCGGGTGACAGCTACGACGTCGTCCGCACCAAGGCGGACGGCATCATCACCGGCTTCCAGCAGCAGCTCGGCGCGAACACCGTGCGGCTGCCGATCAACCCGCCGAGCGTGAATTCGGACTGGTGGGCGCGGTACAAGGGCGCCGCCGACTCCGCGTTGGCCCACGGCATGAAGGTCATCTTCGGGTACTGGGAAGCGAACAAGGACGGGTTCGTCGACGACGTGACCGCATGGAACACCATGTGGGACAAGGTCACCGGCGACTACGGCGGCAACGGGAACGTCTACTTCGAGCCGATGAACGAGCCGTTCGGCTACAGCCTGAACTCCTGGGTGTCGCTCTGCTCGACCTGGCTGTCCCGGCACTCGACCATCCCGCGCGGCCGGGTGCTGATCAGCGGCACCGGCTACAACGACAACGTCACCGGCGTCGGCGCGGCGAGCACGTTGAGCGGAACGCTGCTGTCCCTGCACTTCTACGGCTTCTGGGCCTCGGACACGACCCGCTCGGCGTGGACCACGAACCTCAGCAACCGGCTCGGGTCGTACTCCTCGCGCACGGTCATCGACGAGGCCGGCGCCCCGATGACGACCGGACTGGACTACTCCGCGGGCCACCAGGACGGCAACACCTTCACCGCGTACTTCGCCGCCACCACCGACCTGGCGAGGTCACGGCAGATGGGCGTCGTCTACTGGCCCGGCCTGCGCTCGGGGGACACCTACTCGATCACGCGGCAGAGCGGCAGCGGGCTGGCCACGAACAACGCGTCCGGCGTGGTGCAGCTGCGCTGGGGATGGGGGCTCTGACTACCAGGCCGTCGACAGGTCGGCGTGCTGCCGGACCCAGGCGTGCATGACGATCCCGGCCGCGACGCCCGCGTTGATCGAGCGCGTCGTCCCGAACTGGGCGATCGACACCACCAGGGATGCCGCTTCCTGCGTGCCCTCGGACAACCCCGGCCCCTCCTGGCCGAACACCAGCACGCACTCGCGCGGCAGCGACGCCGTCTCCACCGGCTCGGACCCCGGGGTGTTGTCGACCGCCACCACCGCCAAGCCGTGCTCGGCCGCGAACGAGACCAGCCCGGAGACGTCGTCGTGGTGGCGGAGGTGCTGGTAGCGGTCGGTCACCATCGCGCCGCGACGGTTCCAGCGGCGGCGGCCGACGATGTGGACCTCCGCCGCCGCGAAGGCGTTCGCCGTGCGGACCACGGTGCCGATGTTGTGGTCGTGCTGGAAGTTCTCGATCGCGACGTGGAAGGGGTGCCGCCGGCGGTCCACATCGGACACGATCGCCTCACGGCGCCAGTAGCGGTAGGCGTCGACGACGTTCCGGCGGTCGCCGTCGCGCAGCAGGTCGGGGTCGTACCGCTCGTCCGTGGGCCAGTCACCCGGCCACGGGCCGACGCCGACCTCTTCGCGGCTCACCCACTCGGTGGGTCCGGCGTCGGGGGAGGTGCTCACCCCCCGATTGTCGCCTAGCCCAGGCGCACCTGGTGCGTCCGGGCGTCCTCTGCGTGGTGACGCCAGCGGTGGTAGACGCCGACGTAGGAGTAGATGACCACCGAGATCGCGACGACACCGATGGCCGGCAGCCACGACTGGGGGAACACCGTGCCGTAGAGGTAGTAGGCGTTGAACCCGCCGGGCAGGTCACCGAGACCCTGCTGGTGGCGGAAGAAGTTCTCCAGCGCGGTGAACGGGCACGGCACCGGGGCGACGTTGACCAGGATTCCCCAGGCGACGGCGAGCATGTGCACGAAGATCAGCTTCGGCCAGCGCCAGGCGACAAATCCGCCGAAACCGATCAGAAGCAAGGCCAAAAGGTGTACCGCGACAGTCACATCCGCCAGGAACTTCGCCACCACACGCCCCCTTCACCGTCCCCCTACCAGCGACTTTACTCCGCTGATCGAGTTCGGCCGCCCCTGAGAATGCCCCGGCGTGTGATGTTTAACCCACCGGAGCAACCCGTTCACCTGGGCGGTGACGGAGGCGTTACACCCGGTGGGAATTCCGGTGGGCGTTTCGCCGGGTATTTCGTGGGCTCCTCGCGCGGGTACTGCTCGGGCGGTTTCTTCCACGGCGGCGCGTGCCCCGGCCGCTCCGGTGGCTCGTCGGGCTTCGACGGCTCGTCCATGCTCCCGACGGTACGCCGGGCGGGGTCAGCGCACCCGGTCACTCGGCGCGGGCTCGTCGTCGCCGGGCAGGTGGACGTCGCTGACGTTGATGTTGACCTCGACGACCTGCAGCCCGGTCATCTGCTCGATCGAGGTGACGACGTTGCGGCGCACCGACCGCGCGAGGTCGGCGATGGCGACGCCGTACTCGACGAGGATCTGCAGGTCGACGGCCGCCTGCTTCTCCCCGACCTCGACCGAGACGCCCTGGCCGGCGCTGGCCGACGCGCCCGGGATGCGGTCGCGCAGCGAGCCGAACGCCCGCGCCGCGCCACCTCCGAGGTCGTGCACGCCGCTGACCTCGCGCGCGGCGAGGCCGGCGATCTTCCGCACGACGGTGTCGGCGATCGTGGTCGTGCCCTGCTTCGTGACGAGAACGTCGGTCACGGTGTCTTCGGCGGTCACGGTCATGGAGTTCCTCCCTGAATGTCCTGAGCCCCAGGCTCTTCGTCGCCAAGGACCCGCGGGACGGGAAGGGATCACTGTGACGTGGGTCTCGCGAACGCCGCGCCGTCGAGGTCGGTGACCACCAGCCGCAGCCGCGCGTCCGCCCACTCCGTGCCCGCCAGGATCGGCCGCACCGCCGCCGCGGCCTGGTCGAGCAGCGGCGGAATCGGCAGCCGCGTCGCGATCAGGCGGATCTGGACGACCTCCGCCGACAGGTCGACCGCCAGGCCGGCCCAGTCGACCGGCAGCCACGTCGTCTCGGGGGAAACCGGGGTCGCCGGCCGGAGGCCGTCCACCGCTGCGAGGGCGCCGACGATCTTCTCGACGGCTTCGGACCCGGTCACCGGCCCTCGATGTCCATGATGGACACCGAAACCCGGTCGACGACCAAGCCGGTCTGCTCGGTCACGAACCGCCCGACCGCGCGCTGGACGGCCCGGCCCACCGCCGCGGCCTGGTCGGCCGACGCCGTGACCAGGTCGATCTCGACGCTCACCCGGCCGTCCGCCGTGCGGACCCGGACGCCGTCGGCCGGCGCCGGGTCGAGGCCCTTCCAGCGCTGGCGGGCGGCCCGCGTCCACGCCGTCACCAGGCCGCGCAGGCCCGGTTCGAGCCGCACCACGCCCGGCGTCCCGATCGCCGCCCTGGCCGCCACGCTGGCGATCACCGGATCGGCGATGACGTAGTCCACGCTCATTCCCCTGGCTCCCCGGCTGTGTCTTCCTCGACAGTGGCTTCCTCGAAGATGTCGTCGACCAGCAGGTCGAGCTTCGCCAGCGTCAGCCCCACGCGCGCCGCGGCCGCCGTCGTCACCCGCTCCCGCACCAGCGCCAACGCTTCACCGCCGGTGACGTTCCGCAGACTCACCGCGAGGGTGAGTTCGACTTCCACGACGCCGTTCTCGGCGGTTCGCACCCGGCAGCGTCGCGCCCGGACGCCGTCGACCGTGTCCGCCGCGTACCGCAGCACCGCGGCCACGGCCTGCTCGCTGATCTCGACGACCCCCGGTTCCGGGGTCGGCAGCGCCACCATCGAGCCGCGCCGCACCTCGGCCCGCACCGCCGACATGATCCGGCCGAACAAGGCGGGCGGCAGGTCGTCGTCGGCCACCAGTTCCGCGGTGGCCTCGCGCAGGGCCAGCAGGCTTTCGCGCGCGGCCCGGCAGTGCGGGCAGGTCAGCTCGTGCTCGTCGGCCTGCCCGGCGCCGACCGCGTCGAGCCGCTCCCACACCTGCTCGACATCGCGTTCGCAGGGCAGTTCGTAGTCCGTCATCGCCATGGCTTCATCACCTCCGCCAGCTGGGCCCGGGCCCGCGCGATCCGGCCGCGGACCGCGGTCGCGTTCGCGCCGACGACTTCGCCGATTTCGTCGTAGGACCGGCCGTGCACTTCGCGCAGCAGCCAGCACGCTCTCTGTTCCGGCGTCAGCTGCGCCAGCGCCGCGTTCAACGCCGCGAGCTGGCCGCTGACCTGGGCGGCCCGCTCCGGCTGGAGGTCCACCCGCGGCGACTCGGCGGTGTCCAGGTCGACGTCCGCCTGGGGCTTGCGCGCCCGGATCGCGTTGAGGCAGCGGTTCGTCGTGGCCCGGTAGAGCCATCCGACGAACGCCGCGTCCTCGCCGAGCTGGTCGAGCTTGCGCCAGGCGTTGAGGAACACCTCCTGCACGACGTCTTCCGCGTCGCCGCGGTGGGCGAGCATCTTGACGGCGAGCCGGAACATCGGCCCCTGGTAGCGCAGCACGAGCTGCTCGTACGCCTGGACATCGCCGTCCTTCGCGCGCCCGACAAGGGTCACGTCGTCGAGCGGCGTCGCCGGCTCCGCGCTGGTCGTCACGGCACCTCCTCTCCCAGAAGACACCGGCGGGCGGAAAACGTCACGCGTCGATTGTCGGTGACCCGAGTCACCCGGGCGAGTCCGTGACGATCACGCGCCTCGGTGGTCTTCACGGCACCAAGGCATCCCACCGGGGTGCCGCCGAACCGGGAGGTGCCCCATGTCGCTGGGCGACAAGATCAGCAACAAGGCCGAGGAGCTGGGCGGCAAGGCCAAGGAGGCGGCCGGGTCCGCCACCGGCGACGAGCAGCTGCAGGCCGAGGGTCAGGCCGACCAGGCGAAGGCCGGGCTGAAGGGTGCGGTCGAGAACGTGAAGGACGCCGCGAAGGACCTCTTCAAGAAGTGAGCCCGGAGCCGGGGACCGCCGCGGCGGTCCCCGGCCGGTCAGTCCAGGCCGAGGTCGTCCTTGCCGAGGACGTACCGGTACTCGAGGCCTTCCTTTTCGATGGCCTCGCGCGCGCCGGTGTCACGGTCGACGACCGTCACGACGCCGATCACGTTCGCGCCCGCTTCCCGCAGGGCCGCGACCGCCTCGAGCACGCTGCCGCCGGTCGTGGAGGTGTCCTCCACCGCCAGCACGCGCTGCCCCCGGACCTCCATGCCCTCGATGCGGCGCTGCATGCCGTGTTCCTTGACGGACTTCCGGACGACGAACGCGTCGAGCACGACCCCGTCGGTCGCCGCGGAGTGCAGCATCGCCAGCGCGACCGGGTCGGCACCGAGCGTCAGCCCGCCCGCGGCGACGTAGTCCCAGTCCGCGGTGAGCTGGCGCAGCAGCTTGCCGATCAGCGGCGCGGCCGCGTGGTGCAGCGTCGCGCGCCGGAGGTCGATGTAGTAGTCGGCTTCCTTGCCGGACGCCAGGGTCACTTTTCCGTGCACCACGGAAAGATCGGTGACCAGCCTGGCCAGTTCGAGTTTCGCCGCTTGATCCAACCCGGGGTTCGCCACGGCCGAGAGTCTTACACACGACCGTTCTCACTCACCGATGGATGTGGCGTCGACCGCACGCCCGCGCGTCGCCGCCCAGGCGGGGACGAGGATCGCGACGAGCGAGAGGACCACGGCGATCGCCAGCACCACCAGGTAGATCGCCAGTGGACCGGACGGCAGCACCGATCCGCTCACCACCAGGCAGAACGGCACGATCGAGCCCGCCGCGACGAGCGTCCCGAGCAGGACCGCGATGGTCGCGATCAGCCCGCCTTCGACGCCGGCCATCCGCAGCACCTGGCCGCGGGTGAACCCGCTGAGCCGCTGCAGCCCGAACTCCCGGCGCCGCTTGGCCGTCGCCATCACGAGCGTGTTCACGACCGAAATCACGGTGTACGCGATGATCATCCCGACGAGCAGGTAGTTGACCCACGCGCCGATCTCGTTGCCCTTCGCGTGCGCCGCGATGAGCGCGTCCCGGTCGCCGACAGCCACCGGCAACCCGGCTGTCGCCTCGCGAAGCCGCGAAGTCAGGGTCGCCGTGTCGACGCCTTCGCCCGCCCGCACCAGCAGCTGCGGCGCGAGCCCGAGCGTCGTGTGCGGAGCCAGCAGTGACGCCGGCAGCACGAGCCGTTCGAACCCGGCGCGCTGGCTCACCACGGCGGCCACCCGCACGTCCACCCGCGCGCCGTCGCCGAGCCGCAGCGACAGCGTGTCGCCGACGTGGCGGCCGAGCTTCTCCGGTACCTCGACGGCGTTCCCGGTCAGCTCGCTGACGCCGAGCGCGGGCCAGCCGTCGTCACCGGACGTCGAATCGAACGGCTTCTCGACGAACACCGTGCTGGTGACGTACTCCGACGCACTGGCGACGCCCGGGACCGCGGCGACCCGGCCGAGCACCGACGGGTCCAGCCCGCCCGGCCCGGCGACGACCGCGTCCGCCCGCAGGTCCTCGGTGTACGCCTGGTTCGAGACGGCTTCCTGGGTGGTCTGCAGGTAGATGTTGGCGGTCGCGATGCCGACCGCGAGCATGATCGGGGTGACCGCGCCCGCCGTCCGGACCGCGCCGACGCGGGTGTTGAGCAGCGCGACCCGGCCGGTGACGCCGCTGAGGGCCCGGACCGGCCAGCTCAGCAGCATCGCCGTCACCTTGGTGACGCCGGGGCTGATCGCCGCGAGCCCGAACGCCCACAGCATCACCGCGGGGCCGGCCGTGCTGGCCGCGACCGGGCCGGTCATCACGGCGACCGTGACGATGGCCAGCGCCGTCCCGCCCGCGAAGCACAGGATCGCGGTGATCACCCGGATCGGCGTCAGCCAGCGCCGTTCGACCGCAGCTTCCGCCAGTGCCTCGGTCGGCCGGACCTTCGAGGCACGCCGGCCGGCGACGAAGGACGCGGCGATGACGGCCAGCAGCGACGCGCCCGCGGCGACCGTCGCCGGGAGCCAGCCCTGCTCGTACTCCAGCACGTCCGGCACGACGTGGTGGGCCGCGAGCTCGCCGAACAGCCAGTTCCCGAGCACCGGGCCGAGCGCGACCGCGACGGCGACCGCCAGGACGCCGACGACCAGCGCCTCGCCGAGCACCATCCGCCGCAGCTGGCGCGGGGTCGTGCCGATCGCCCGCAGCAGCGCGAGTTCGCGCAGGCGCTGCTGGGTCGACAACGTGAGCGTGCCCGCGACGACGAACACCATGACCATCGCCGACAGCCCGCCCGAGACGGCGGCCAGCACGATCAGGTTCTCGCCGCTCTTGGTCACCTCGGGGAACTCCAGGGCACCGCGGTCGGCGCCGGTCGTCACGACCCCGGCGTCCCCGACCACCGCCGACACCGTGGCGACGTCACCGCCGAAGACGCCGATCGCGTCGAACTGCCCAGGGTGTCCCGAGAGCCTTTCCGCGTCCGAAGCCGCGAAGAACAGCGCCGACTCCCGCATGGACCGGGGCGCCTTCGCGACGCCGGACACGCGGTACTGAGCGATGGTGCCGTGCGCCGCGACGGGCAGAGTGGTTCCGGCGGCGATCCCCATGTCGGCGTCAACAACCACTTCACCCGGCTTCGGCGCTTCGCCCGTCAACGCGTACGGCGTCAGCGCGGCGGAATCCCACGCGTGCCCGAGCGCGCTCGCCGTGCCGAGCTGCACCGGGAAGCTGACTTCGCCGACGACGTTCGTGACGCCGGGGACCGCGCGCAGGCGGCCGGCCAAAGCCGCGTCGACACGGACGCGCTCGGGCAGCGTCGCGTTCTTGACCTTGTGCTTGTCCTCGGGGTCGAGGGTCGCCGGGTCCTCTTCGGGCACCGCAAGCGTTTGCTGCCCGCCGACGACGATCGGCGCCGCGGCCAGCCGCTGCACCGGCGTCTCGGACCGGATGCCGGTCTCCATCAGGCCACCGCACGCCGAGACGATCAGCGCGCCGAAGAACACGGCGACGAACGTCGCCAGGAAGCCGCCCTTGCGCAGGCGCAGCGTCCGCATCGCGAGCTTGAACATCACGCCGTCACCCGGTCCCACGCCCCGAGGTGGGTCATCCGCTCGGCGACGGCTTCCGCGGTCGGCCGTGCGAGCCGCCCGGCGATCCGGCCGTCGGCCAGGAACACGACTTCGTCGGCGTAGGAGGCGGCGACCGGGTCGTGCGTCACCATGATCACCGTCTGGCCCGACGTCCGGACGGAGTCGCGCAGCAGGCCGAGCACGTCGGCGGCCGTGCGGGTGTCGAGCGCGCCGGTCGGCTCGTCGGCGAACAGCACGGCCGGGTCGGTGACCAGGGCCCGCGCGATCGCGACGCGCTGCTGCTGCCCGCCGGAGAGCTGCCCGGGCAGGTGCTTGCGACGCCCGTCGAGCCCGACGTGCGAGAGGATCCGCGCCACGAGCCGCTTGTCCGGGCGCTTCCCGGCCAGCTGCAGCGGCAGCACGACGTTCTGCTCGACGGTCAGCGCCGAGAGCAGGTTGAACGCCTGGAAGACGAACCCGACGCGGTCGCGGCGCAGCTTCGTCAGGTACGTCTCGCTCTTGCCGTCGAGATCCTGGCCGTCGAGCACGACGCGGCCCGACGTCGGCCGGTCGAGCCCGGCCGCGCAGTGCAGGAACGTGCTCTTGCCCGACCCGGACGGGCCCATCACCGCGGTGAAGCCGCCGCGCGGGAACGAGATCGAGACCCCGTCCAGCGCGACCACGCCGTCGTACTCCTTGCGCACGGCCTCGAGCCGCACCGCCTCATTCGTCATGCCGAGAACGCTAGGGAGACAGCCCTTCGATCGCCCTGGTGCGCACGCGCGTCTTCGGGGTAGGGACAGCCCTACTCAGAGGCTTATCCTGGTTAGGCGCCGCACCCCCGCGCAGACCCTCGACCAGCCCGGAAGTCATGCGGCGGCCGACGGCTGGATAAGCCTCTCAGGTGCGGCCCTTGCCGCCGAAGCCGCCGCTGATCCGGCGCAGCACCGCGCGCGGCAGCAGCCCGCCGATCGCGACGACGGCCTTGTACTGCAGGCTCGGCACCGAGATCACCTTGCCGCGGCGCAGGTCCGCGAGCGCTTCGCCGACCACCTGTTCGACACCCAGCCAGGCGATTTTCGGGCCGGGCTTGCCGATGCCGGCCCGCTGGTGGAACTCGGTCGCGGTGAACCCGGGGCAGAGCGCCATCATCCGGACGCCCTTCGGCAGCGACGCGGCGATGCCTTCGGTGAACGACGTGACCCAGTTCTTGCTGGCGGTGTACGTCGAACCGCGGCCGCTGAAGAACCCCGCGACGCTGCTGACCTGGATGATCTCGCCGTGCCCGCGCTCGATCATGCCGGGCAGCACGGCCCGGGTCAGCCTCAGCACGGCCGTGACGTTGACGTCGAGCTGGCGTTGCAGCGCGTCGGGCGGGATCGTCCAGAAGTCGCCGTTCAGGCCGAACCCGGCGTTGTTCACCAGCAGGTCGACCGGCCCGGCGGCGAGCCGCTCCTCGACCGCCGTCCGTCCGTCCACTTCGGACAGGTCGGCGGGCAGCACCTCGACGGCGACGCCGTGCTTTCCCCGCAGCTCAGCGGCATAGGCCTCCAGGCGCTTGGTGTCGCGCGCGACGAGGACCAGGTCGTACTTCTCGGCGGCGAGCGTGCGCGCGAACTGCGCGCCGATGCCCGCGGTGGCACCGGTTATAAGAGCGGTGGTGGTCATGTGGGTGAACGATACCCACAGGTCAGAGCCTCCGGGTGCAGTCGTTTCCGCGTCGGGCTATCGTCCCGCCCATGGGTAAGCACAGCAGGCGCAAGAGCGGCTACCTGCCCAGGGTCGCCGCCGGCGCGGCACCCGTGGCTCTCCTGTTCGCGGCCCCCGCGGTGGCACTCGCGGCCCCGGCCGAACTGACCCTGCCGATCGACCACCGGCACACCACGACGCTCGACAACGACGGCGACACGCTCTCCGCGAGCCGTCGCGACGTCGTCGTCAAACAGCTCGGGGACGCCCGGCTCGCGTCCGACCTCACGGAGGCCGTCGCCACCCGCGGCGACCGCGCGGGTGCTCTCGAGCGGGGACACCAGGGCGTCTGGCTCGCCAAGGGTGTCGACGTCCTGAGCGAGAACGCGGAGCAGCTCGACGCCGGGCTGTTCACGGGCGACCTCACCGGCGGGATCGCCGCGCGCCGGTCGTCCGGGCAAGCCGTCGACCTCGGGCAGCTGGGCGCGGTCGGCACGACGTCCGAGGTGCACGCCGTCGGCAGCTTCGCCGGCGACCTCGACGTGGGTCAGGCGCACGAGCTGGGCGGCCAGCTGGGCCCGGCCTCCGGCCTGGTCAAGACGACATCGGGCGCGTTCAGCGGCGACCTCGGAGTGGACCACGTCGTCCACGTCCAAGGCGGCACGACGTCGATGCGCGGCACGCTGGCGGTCAGCGTGCTCGACCAGCCGGTGCTCGGCTTCTAGTTGTTCTGCGGGTCCGCGGGCGGCTGCTGCACCGGAATGCCGGCGGCCGGGGTCGGCGGGGTCGCCGGGGTACCGCCGACGGACGGGATGGGCGCGCTCGCCTGGTGGCGGCCCGCGTCGTAGTCCTCGTCGAACGGGTCGACGATGTCCGCGATCTCGCCCAGGTCCCGGAGCAGCCGCTCGAGCCGGGACGGGCCGGCGGTCGGGACGACGCTGGCGAGCACCCACTCGGCCTCGAGCCAGGCCACGCCGACGTCGCCGCCGAGCTGGTCCGCGGCGTCGACGAGCTCCTGGGTGATCACCGCGCGGGCGCCGTCCGCGTCATCGGCGAAGGCGTAGCGCGAGCCGATCGGGCCGAGCATCTCGGGCATGTCGGCGCGCTGGAACGGCACGCTGGACAGCCACATCTCGATCGGGATCCGGTGCTTCTTGTTGCAGCGCACGGCGACGACGACGGCCGGGATCTGGCCCTCGGACTCGATGTCGAAGATGAACACCGGACGGCGGCCGTCGGAGGTGAAGGTCGACCCCGCGACGACGTTCACGGCGGCATCCGCGCCGAAGTAGCCGATCGCGCCGTTGGCCCACTGCTGCGGCAGCCGTTCGTCCTCCTCGACGAACTGCCAGCCGCGCAACTGCGCCCAGCGCATGCGCTCGCGGTTGCGCGAGCCCTCCTTCGCCCGATCGGCAGCGAGCAGCCCGAGGCCCGCCACCAGGGCGACGGCCGCGATGACGAACCAGATCCACGCCGGAATACCCACGACGTGCAGGGTATCGCCTGCTACGCCGAAGAGATGATCGCCGGTACCCGTGTCGCCGGGCCCGTTCGGACCAATTCCCCGTCCGCAAGTCGACAAGTCGCCTAATCCCGGGATTCGGCCAGAGCTTGAGGCAGGCGAAGAACGTGGCGCGGTCGACCTTTCCGAGCGGTTCGACCAGGTGCGCCCGCACGGCGCGGACGCGCACCGGCCGCGCCCGTCCTCGGTCAGGCGGGTGAGCACACCGAAGTCCGGATCGGACAGTCCGGTCGCGGCGGCGACGTCTTCGGCGACGCGAGCCCGCACGGTGGCTTCCGCGGCACGCGCACCCCCGGAGAAGGCGCCGAAGTGGCCATCCGGCTGGCCACTGTGGACGAAAACGGGCCAACCGGCGCCGTCTGGGAAGACGAGCGCCGGTTGGCCTGGTGAATCAGACGCGGGTGACGGTCAGCGAGTCCCCGGCTTCCAGCTCCGGGATGTCGACACGCACCGTGTCGCCGTCGCGGACCTCGCCGGACAGCAGCTCCTTCGCCAGCTTGTCGCCGATCGCCGACTGGACCAGCCGCCGGAGCGGGCGGGCGCCGTAGATCGGGTCGAAGCCGTTGAGCGCGAGCCACTCGCGGGCGCCGTCGGTGACCTCCAGGTTCAGCCGGCGCTGGGCCAGCCGCGCGGCCAGCCGCGCCACCTGGATGTCCACAATGGACGTCAGCTGCTCGGTGCCGAGCGAGTGGAACACGACGATGTCGTCAAGCCGGTTGAGGAACTCCGGCTTGAACTGCCGCTGCACCACGTTCAGCACCGCGTCCCGCCGCTGGCGTTCGTCGAGTGAAGGGTCGGCGATGGCCTGCGAGCCGAGGTTCGAGGTCAGGATCAGGATGGTGTTGCGGAAGTCCACCGTCCGGCCCTGGCCGTCGGTCAGCCTGCCGTCGTCGAGGACCTGCAGCAGCACGTCGAAGACGTCCGGGTGGGCCTTCTCCACCTCGTCGAGCAGCACCACCGAGTACGGCCGGCGCCGGACGGCTTCGGTCAGCTGGCCGCCCTGGTCGTAGCCGACGTAGCCCGGCGGGGCACCGACCAGGCGCGCCACCGAGTGCTTCTCGGCGTACTCGCTCATGTCGATGCGCTGGATCGCACGCTCGTCGTCGAACAGGAACTCGGCCAGCGCCTTCGCCAGCTCGGTCTTGCCGACGCCGGTCGGGCCGAGGAACAGGAACGAGCCGGTCGGGCGGTCGGGGTCGGCGACGCCGGCCCGGCTGCGGCGCACCGCGTCCGCGACGACCTGCACGGCCTCCTGCTGCCCGATGACGCGCCGGCCCAGCTCCTCTTCCATCCGGAGCAGCTTGCCGGTCTCGCCTTCGAGCAGCCGGCCCGCCGGGATGCCGGTCCACGCGGCCACGACGTCGGCGACGTCGTCCGCGCCGACCTCTTCCTTCAGCATCACGTTCTGCTGGCTGGCCTCGCTCGCCGCGGTGGCCGCTTCGAACTCCTTCTCCAGCGCCGGGATCCGGCCGTAGCGCAGCTCGGCGGCCTTGCCCAGGTCGCCGTCGCGCTCGGCGCGTTCGGACTCGCCGCGCAGCTGCTCCAGCTGCTCCTTGAGCTCGCGGACCTTCTCGATGGAGCCCTTCTCGTTCTGCCAGCGCGCGGTCAGCGCGGTCAGCGTCTCGCGCTTCTCGGCCAGCTCCGCGCGCAACGCGGAGAGCCGGTCCTTCGAAGCCGCGTCACTTTCCTTGGCGAGCGCCATCTCCTCGATCTCGAGCCGACGGACGGCCCGCTCGACCTCGTCGATCTCCACCGGCCGCGAGTCGATCTCCATGCGCAGCTTGGACGCGGCCTCGTCGACCAGGTCGATGGCCTTGTCCGGCAGGAAGCGCGCGGTGATGTAGCGATCGGACAGCGTCGCGGCGGCGACCAGCGCGGCGTCCGTGATCCGGACACCGTGGTGCACCTCGTAACGCTCCTTCAGCCCGCGAAGGATCGCTATGGTGTCCTCCGGTGACGGCTCGCCGACCAGCACCTGCTGGAAGCGCCGCTCCAGGGCGGCGTCCTTCTCGATGTGCTGGCGGTACTCGTCGAGCGTGGTCGCGCCGACCATCCGCAGCTCACCGCGGGCGAGCATCGGCTTGATCATGTTGCCCGCGTCCATCGCGCCTTCACCGGTCGCGCCGGCGCCTACGATCGTGTGCAGCTCGTCGATGAAGGTGACGACCTCGCCCGCGGAGTCGGTGATCTCCTTGAGCACGGCCTTCAGCCGCTCCTCGAACTCGCCGCGGAACTTCGCGCCGGCCACCATCGACCCGAGGTCGAGGGCGACGACGCGCTTGCCGCGCAGCGACTCCGGCACGTCCCCGGCGACGATGCGCTGGGCCAGCCCTTCGACGATGGCCGTCTTGCCGACGCCCGGCTCGCCGATCAGGACCGGGTTGTTCTTCGTGCGCCGCGACAGCACCTGCACGACGCGGCGGATCTCGGTGTCCCGGCCGATGACCGGGTCGAGCTCGCCGGCGCGGGCGCGCGCGGTCAGGTCGACGCCGTACTTCTCGAGCGCCTTGAACGTGCTCTCCGGGTCCTCGCTGGTGATCCGGGCGGAGCCGCGGACCTTGACGAACGCCTCGCGCAGCGCGTCCGGCGTCGCGCCGTGGCGCTTGAGCAGGTCGGCCACCTGGCCGCCTTCGGTCGCGAGCCCGACGAGCAGGTGCTCGGTCGAGACGTACTCGTCGCCCAGCTCGGTCGCCAGCTTCTGCGCGTGCGTCAGCGACTTCACGGCGAAAGTGTCGAACTGCGGGCTCGACACCGTCGCGCCGGTCGCGGACGGCAGCGCCGCGATGAGCGGCTCGAGCTCCTTGTGCACCACTCCCGGGTCGGCCCCGACCGCGGTCAGCAGCGGTGCGGTCAGCCCCTCACCCTGCGCCAGCAGGGCGCCCAGCAGATGGGCGGCCGACACGTGCGGGTTGCCGGCCATGGTGGCCGCCTGCGCCGCGGACGAGATCGCCTGCTGGGTCTTCGTGGTCGGGTTGAAAGCGTCCATCCCTCACCTCATGCTCGATACACCAAAAGTCGTGGTGGCAGGCCTGACCGTGACCTGACACTATCCCTAACGCACGAAAACTTGAGTCTGTTCCGCTCAACTCTGACCGGGTGCGACGGCGTCCGCCGGCAACCGCGAGCCGAGCATCCCCAGCCCGGCCACGGCAAGACCGGCACACGCCCCGACCAGCACCCAGGGTAACCAGTCGGCAACCGAGAACAACGCCACCACGGCGGGCGCGAGGACCTGCGCCACGGTGAACGCGTACTGGTACGCAGCGAGATAACGCCCACGGGCCACCGGAGGTGCCGCGGCTTCGGCGAGAGCACCCGAACGCGGCCCGAAGACCAGGTCACCGGCGGCGAAGATCAGCGTCGAGACCAGCAAGTACGCCACCCGCCACCCCTCGGGCACGAGCAGCACGCCGAGGCTGACCAGGCACCACGCGGCGAACAGCGCCGAGCCCGCGCGCATCGCCGTGATCCGGCTCAGGTGGGCGGTGAGCCGCAGCGCGAGCGTGCCGCCGACGCTCGTCAGCACGGTCAGCAGCGCGAGGATCGCCCCGGGCAGCCAGGCCGGGCCGTGCAGCCGGTCGAGCACGAACACCGGCGTGCCGATCAGGAAGAAGTCGAGCGAAAGCCCGAAGAGGCCACTGAAGAGGATCAAGGCGAGGTACGGGCGGTCGCGCAGCACCCGGGCCGACCGCTCGCCGTCCTGACGGTGCGGTCGCGCCGACTGGACGAACACGGCGAGGATCGCGGCGGCCACGACGAACGTCGCGACGTCGAGGACGAGCAAGATCGGGTAGCCGCCCGCCCCGCGCCACGTCAGCACCGTCCCCGCGACGAGACCACCGAGGCCGAAGCAGCCGGCCCGCACCATCCCCACCTCGGCGAACGGCCGATCCTTCGGGACGTCGCCCGCGACGTCGGCGATGAGCACGAACAGGGAGCTGTAGAACAGCTGCTGGCCGGTGGAGAGCAGGACGGCGGCGACCACGACCGGGCCCACGCCGTCGGCGAGCAGGTACGCGCCCGCGCCGGCGGCCTGCAGCAACTGTGCCCCGATGACGACGACGCGCGGCCCGACGCGGTCCACGAGACGGCCGGCCAGCGGCGGCACGAAGAGCCCGCCGACGGTTCCGAGCGTGACGGCCGTGCCCGCCACCGCGAGCGGCACGCCGACCACCTGCGTCACGTAGACCAGCGCCAAGGGGAGGACCAGACCTGAGCCGAAGTTGTCGATCCCCAGCGCGCACAGCAGTGCGACCCGGCTACGCGTCACCTGACGACGTTAACCCTGTGGCACACCGCCAGGTCAGGACCGAACGGACACTTTCCCGCGTGCAAAATGCAACTCCCGGTGTTACCGCTTGGCCAGGAGTCACTTGGTCGTGTCAGCCAGGTACGCGGCAGTGCCGAGCGCGCGGCGCAGGTCGGCGTTCATCTCCGCGAGCCGGCCGATGAGGTCGGTGACGCGCTCGTCGTCCCAGCCGCCGAGCGCCGTCTCCATGAACTCCAGGTAGTTGGCCCGCCAGCGGGCGAGCTCCTCCCGGCCCTTCTCGGACACGCTCACCAGGGACGCACGGCCGTCTTCGGGCGCGGGACGGCGGTCGACCAGCCCGGCGGCGGACAGCTGCGTGATCTGCCTGCTGACCACCGACAGGTCGACGAACCGGCGTTTGGCCAGCTCGGACGGCCTGGCTTCGCCGTTCTTCGCGAGGTCGGACAGCAGCATCGCGGCCGCCGGGTGCAACCCCGGCTGGTCCTGCCAGGCCTGCATGACCCAGGCGTGCTGAAGCTGCGACGCGGTCTTCAGCTCACGCATGAGCTCGACCCGGACATCGTCGTCGGTGTCGTCGAAGCCCATCGGCCCCTCCCTGCTGCTGCACCGGGGCGCCGCCCCGGGCCGGGGGCTCCGCCACCCGGAACCCCCCAAGAGCTAATACTTGTGCAATACAAGTTTATTGGCAATCGCTTGCGCGAGCAAGGATCACCCCGGTGAGGTCGCCCACGCTCCGACCGGGGGCAATACACCCGGTCGGAGCAACAATGCGGGCAAAAGGGCGCCCGGCGGCTACCCTGCGGACGGGCCGCGCGCGCGGTCCCGACGAGTGACCGAGGTGCAAGCAGTGGCGATGGATCCAGGAGGCGGCCCCCACCCATGACCGCCGACTCGGTCAGCCCGCTCCCGAGGTCTTCGTCGCCGCGTGAAGCCCCCGCCGCCGTCGTCGCGATGGTCGGGCTCATCCGCGACAGCTGGGCGAAGTCCGAGCCGTACATCGCGGACATCTCCCAGTTCTTCTACGGGATGCTGTTCACCCTCGCCCCGACCACGCGCGACTTCTTCCCGATCAACATGGAGATCCAGCGCGGCCGGCTGGTGCGCGCGCTGGTGCACATCGTGCAGATGGTGGACCGGCCCGACGACCTCGCGCCGTTCCTGCGCCAGCTGGGCCGCGACCACCGCAAGTTCGGCGTGGTCCCGCGGCACTACGAAGCCGTCGGCACCGCGCTGCTCGCGTCGCTCAAGAACCACCTCGGCCGCGAGTGGACGCCCGAGGTCGAACGGGCCTGGGCCGAGGCGTTCACCATCGCCGCGCGGGCCATGCAGGACGCGGCCGCGTCCGACACGAACCCGCCGGCCTGGCAGGCCACCGTGGTCGAGCACCGGCGGCTGACCTGGGACCTCGCGCTGGTGCGCCTCGTGCCCGACCAGCCCGTCCCCTACCACCCCGGCCAGTACGTGAGCGTCGAAGTCCCGCAGCGGCCGCGGCTGTGGCGCTACCTCTCACCGGCGAACGCGCCGCGCGAGGACGGCGGCATCGAGTTCCACGTCCGCGCCATCGACGGCGGCTGGGTGTCCAGGGCGATAGTCAGCCACACCCAGCCCGGTGACGTCTGGCGGCTCGGCCCGCCCCTCGGCCGGATGGCGGTCGACCGCGAATCGTCGCGGGGCGTGTTGATGATCGCGGGCGGGACGGGTGTCGCGCCGCTGCGGTCGATCCTCGACCACCTCGCACTGTGGGGCGAAAACCCGAAGACCTGGCTGTTCTACGGCGGCCCGGCCCGCGAGGACCTCTACGACCTCGAAGAACTGCGCTCGCTCGCGTCCGTCAACCCCTGGCTGCACGTGACGCCGGTCGTGGAGCGCGGCGGCGACGTCCCCGGGTTCGAGCAGGGCACGCTCGCCGAGGCCGTCACGCGCTACGGCGCCTGGCCTGACCACGACATCCTCGTCTCCGGCTCGCCGGCGATGATCCGCGCGACGGTGTCGCGCATGCTGGTCGCGGGCAGTGCGCTGGACCAGATCCAGTACGACCCGTTCACGATCGACTAGCACCTCCTATTTCGGTCGCACCGGTCCGGTGCACAAATCGAACGAACGACGAGAATTGTTACGCGAGTCGCGTATATCTTCCGGGTGATCGTTTTTACGTAGCGCCAGACGGGGTTTACCCGGTGTGGCGAAATTGGTCCGTTCGAGCGGACCGCGCGGAATCACGCGCATCTGCACGGGAATTCGCATACAGTCGGAAACCCTCGGGGGCGGCACCGCCACAGCGTCGCCACATGCACGGCGCAAAAAGCCTTTGCACGACTGGAGATTACCGTTCCCGATGACTGCTGAATCCGTGAAGATCTCCGCACCGCCCAAGAACCTCCCCGTTTCCACAGTGGAAGGTCGCGAACAAGCCCGGCTGATTCGTGAAAGTTTCGCGGAGATCGAACCGAAAGCCGACGAAGTCGCGCAGTACTTCTACGGCGTGTTGTTCGTGGTCGCACCGGATTGCCGCGATCTGTTCCCGGTCACCATGGCGAGCCAGCGCAGCCGGCTGCTGCGCGCGCTCGTGTACGTGGTGCAGATGGTCGACCGGCCCGACGAGCTGATCACCTTCCTCGGGCAGCTGGGCCGCGACCACCGCAAGTTCGCCGTCGTCTCCCGCCACTACGACGCCGTCGGCGTCGCGCTGCTGGCCGCGCTGAAACGGTTCCTCAAGCAGAAGTGGACGCCCGAGGTGGAGTCCGCCTGGACGACGGCGTACGGGCTCATCGCCAAGACCATGCGCGAGGCCGCGCAGGCCGAGACCGGGCCGGCGTCGTGGTCGGCGCGGGTGCTCGACCACCGCAAGCTGTCCCGCGACGTCGCGATGGTCCGGGTGCAGACCGAAGGGCTCCTGCCGTTCCGGGCCGGCAGCTACGTGAGCGTCGAGGTGCCGCAGCGGCCGCGGATGTGGCGTTACCTCTCTCCGGCGACCGCGCCGCGCGGCGACGGCCGGATGACCTTCCACGTGCGCGCGGTGCCCGGCGGCTGGGTCAGCGGCGCCATCGTCAACCACACCAAGCCGGGGGACACGTGGCGGCTCGGGCCGGCGATGGGCACGCTCAACGTGCGCCCGACCGCCACGAGGAAGCGGCTGCTGATGATCGCCGGCGGGACCGGGGTCACCCCGTTCGTCTCGATCCTCGACGATCTCGCGCACTGGAAGCGCAACCCGCCGGTGCACCTGTTCTTCGGCGGCAGAAGACCCGAGGACCTGTACGCGCTGGACGACCTCCGGCGGCTGACCGCGGTGTCGAAGTGGCTGACGGTGACCCCGGTGACCGAGGAGGGCGCGATCCCGGGTGGCGACCGCGGCACGCTCGCCCACGCGGTGACCCAGCGCGGCGGCTGGAAGGACCACGACATCCTCGTGTCCGGTTCGCCCGAGATGATCCGGGCGACGATCGCGAAGCTGCTGACCGCCGGAATCGAGCTCGAACGCATCCGCTTCGACCCGTTCACCCTGGACTGAGGACCGCTCAGCGGGCCGCCGCGCTATCTTCGCTTATATGGAGACGACTATTCCGGTTTCGGACGGAACCATCGGCGGCTACCTGGCGGAGCCCGCGGGCGAGGGACCACACCCGGGCGTGGTGCTCATCCACGACGCGTTCGGGCTGAGCCAGGACACGAAGAACATCACCGACCGCTTCGCCGCCGAGGGCTACCTCGCGCTGAGCCCCGACCTGTACTCGCGCGGCGGTTTTCGCCGGTGCGTGCGCCGCGTGTTCTCGGACATGTTCGCGAACCAGGGCCGGTCGTTCGACGACATCGAGGCGTCGCGCGCGCTCCTGGCGGGCCGCGCGGACTGCTCGGGCCGGGTCGGCATCGCCGGGTTCTGCATGGGCGGCGGCTTCGCGCTCGTCGCGGCGTCGCGCGGCTTCGAGGCGTCGGCGCCGTACTACGGGCAGCTGCCGAAGAACCTGTCGGTCCTCGACGACGCGTGCCCGATCGTCGGGAGCTTCGGCAAGAAGGACTTCTCGCTGCGCGGCGCGGCGGCGAAGCTCGAGACGGCGCTCACCGAGCGTCAGATCCCGCACGACGTCAAGGAATACGAGGGGGCGAGCCACGGGTTCGCCAACAAGGTCGAGGTCGCGCCGCCGTTGAACCTGCTGCTCAAGGTCGTCGGGTTCACCTACCACCACGAGGCGTCCGAAGACGCGTGGCGCCGAGTGACGTCTTTCTTCGGCGAACACCTGCAGCAACCGGCCCGACCTTCGCACTGAGCCGAGCGGGCTAGCGTTTCTGCTGAACGGCTGTAGTTGATTGACCGTTGTGCCCGAATCGCTTTATGGTCTAGACCACGTCTTCCCCGGACGTGCTCGTTCGTCCTCCCTCCGGAACACCGCCGTTCCCCCTCGAGGAGCCGAAATGACCCTGAAGCGAAAGCTCTTCGCGGCCGCAGCCGGTGCTCTCCTCGCCCCGGTGCTGGTCGTCGTCCTCCCCGCCACCTCCGCGAGTGCCCACGGGTACATCTCCGATCCGCCCAGCCGGCAGGCCAACTGCGCGGCCGGGAAGGTCCCGAACTGCGGCCAGATCGTCTACGAACCCCAGAGCGTCGAAGGTCCCAAGGGCCTGCGCAGCTGCAACGCCGGGCTGACGCAGTTCGCCGAGCTGACCGACGAGTCGAAGCCCTGGCCGGCCAAGTCCGTCGGCACGTCGGTGACCTTCAACTGGGTGTTCACCGCCCGGCACGCCACGAAGAGCTACGAGTACTACGTCGGCAACACGCTCGTGGCGTCGTTCAACGGCAACAACCAGCAGCCACCGGCGACGGTTCAGCACACGGTGAACCTGTCCGGCTATTCCGGCCGGGTGAAGGTGCTGGCGATCTGGAACATCTCCGACACGGCCAACGCGTTCTACAGCTGCGTCGACCTCCAGATCGGCGGCGGCGGAACCCCGCCGCCGACCACCACGACCCCGCCCCCGACGACGACCCGCCCGCCGACGACGACCCCGACCACGCCGCCGTCGAGTGGCACGTGGGCGGCCGGAACGGCGTACAAGGCCGGCGACGTGGTCACCTACAACGGGGTGAGCTACCGCTGCCTCCAGCCGCACACGGCGATCGCGGGCTGGGAGCCGCCGAACACGCCTGCCTTGTGGCAGCGCCAGTGAGAGTGTGGCTGGCCGTCGTCGCGCTGCTGCTGACGGGCTGCAGCGCGACGGCGGCCCCACCCACGTACAACGCGGCCGACGTGATGTTCCTGCAGATGCTGATCCCCCAGAACCAGCAGGGCATCGAGATCGTCCGGCTGGCCGCGGACCACCCCCTGCCCCCGGCACTGAAGGAACTGGCGGCGGCGATCGAGTCGACCCAGCAGACCGAGATCACCGACATGAAGAACTGGCTGCGCGCGTGGGGTCAGCCCGAGGCGATGGACATGAACCCCCAGGCCCACGCGGGCCACGGCGGGATGAAGATGACCTCGCCGGACCTGGTGAGCACGCTCCGGGCGGCTCCCTCGGGTGAGTTCCCGCGCAAGTTCCTCGACGTCCTGACCGGCCAGCAGCAGGGAGCGGTCGAGCTGGCCCAGACGGAGAACGGAGCGAGCGGCGGGGTGAACGCCCAAGCCCGCGACCTGGCCCGGCGGGTCATCGAGTCGCGGAGTGCCGAAGTGAAGCAGCTGTTGAACTTCAAGGTTTGACGTCCCCGCGGCCCCGGGGTGCCGGCCGCGGGCAGCCCCCTGCCCGGCTGCTCGCGACCGGTGCGTTTTCTTCTCGCCGATCGCCGATCGCCGGTCGCTGAGCGCTGAGCGCCCGCGGTTCAGCCGTCTGCCCCGCCCCTTCACCGCGCCGATATTCGGTTGGCCATGCCTGCGCGCCGCGTTAGCCTCGTGATCATGAAGTTCTCCTTCGCCGTCTTCGCGAGGTTGCGTACCCGCCGCTGACGGCGGCGCACCGATCTCCTTTCCCTGCCCGCCGTTCCGGCCTTCGCCGGGCGGCCGCTTTCGTGCTGCCCGGCTCCCTCCAGAGCTGCGGAGCATCCCTTGCATTCCCTCCTGCCCGAACACGCCCACCTGCGCGCGGACCACGTCGGCGTCACGCTGGGCTCCCGCCGCGTCCTGCACGACGTGAGCGTCACCGTTTCGGCCCCGTCCCGGCTGGCGATCGTCGGCGAGAACGGGCGCGGCAAGACCACGCTGCTGCACGTCCTCGCCGGACTCCGGACGCCCGACCACGGCACCGTCCACCGGACGGGCACGGTCGGCGTCGCCCGGCAGGCGCTGCCGTTCCGGTCCGGCGAAACCGTCGGCACGCTGACCACCGAGGCGTTGCGCGAAGCCCACGAAGCCTTGCGGGCGCTCGACGCGGCGGTTTCGGACTTCGACGAAGACCACTACGCAGCCGCGCTGGAGGCGGCGACCCGCCTCGACGCGTGGGACGCCGAACGCCGCGTCGACGTCGCCCTCGAAGCCCTCGGCGCGTGCGCCGACCGGACGCGCGAACTGGGCACGCTCTCGGTCGGGCAGCGCTACCGCGTCCGGCTGGCCTGCCTGCTCGGCGCGCGGCACGACTTCCTGCTGCTCGACGAGCCCGGCAACCACCTCGACGCCGACGGCCTCGCGTTCCTCACCGACCGCCTGCGCGGCCACGACGGCGGCGTCGCGCTGGTCAGTCACGACCGTGCGCTGCTCAGCGACGTCGCGACCGAGTTCCTCGACCTCGACCCCAGCCAGGACGGCCGCCCGCGCAGCTACGCCGGCGGCTACCAGGCCTGGCAGGACGGCCGCCGCCGTGACCGCGAACGTTGGCTGCGGGAGTTCGAGGAACAGCAGGACACGCACCGGCAACTGACGCTCGCGGTGACGCAGGCACGCGACCGGCTCAGCACGAGCTGGCGACCGGACAAGGGCACCGGACGGCACCAGCGCCAGTCCCGCGCCCCCGGCGTCGTCCAAGCGCTCAACCGGGAACGGGCGGCGCTCGAGGCGCACCGCGTGACCGTGCCCGAGCCGCCGTTGTCGTTGCGGTGGCCCGATCTCGGCTCCGGCGCTCAGGCGCTGGTCCGCCTGCACGACGTCGGCGTCGCCGGCCGCCTCGCCAGCCCGGTGACGCTGTCGCTCGACCGCGGCGACCGGCTGCTCGTCACCGGCGAGAACGGCGCGGGCAAGTCGACGCTGCTGTCGGCGCTCGCCGGCGAGCTCACGCCGACGACGGGGTCGGTCCGGCACCTGCCCGGTGCGAAAGTGGCGTTGATCGGCCAGGAAGTCCCCGCGTGGCCGGAAGAAGTCACCGCTCGCCGGTTGTTCGAGCGCGCGGGCGTCCCGTTTTCGGCCATGGGCCTGCTCGACGCGGAAGCCCTGCGGACCCCGGTCGGCCGCATGTCCCAGGGTCAGCAGCGGCGGCTCGACCTGGCACTGCGGCTGGCCGGACGCCCGGACGTCCTCGTCTTCGACGAGCCGACCAACCACCTGTCGGCCGTGCTCGTCGAGGAGCTGACCGAGGCTTTGCTCAAGACCCCGGCCGCGGTGGTCGTGGCGACGCACGACCGCCGGATGCTGACGGATCTCGCGACCTGGCCCCGGCTGCACCTCTACTGTGCCGATCGTTACCAATCCGACCACAGCCACGGCCGAACGGCTTCGTAGCAACGACTACGTGCCGCGGCGGGGTCGGCCTACCTTTGGCTGGATCGGTAACGCACGAAGGCCTCCCCGGTCACCCGGGGAGGCCTTCGGTACGTCGGAAAGTCAGCGGCGCTTGGGACGCCAGACGACCATCGCGGTCTGCTGGTTGAGCGGCACCAGGTCCCGGCGGTAGGACGCGTGCGCCGCCGCGGCGGCCTGTTCGCCCGCGACGTACGCCGCGGCCAGTTCCTCGGTCAGCTCCGCGAGCCGGGCCCGCAGCGCGTCGACCTGGTTCTCCAGCTCGATGATGCGCTTGATGCCGGCCAGGTTGACGCCGTCCTCCTGCGACAGGCGCTGGACTTCGCGCAGCAGCGCGATGTCCCGCATCGAGTAGCGCCGCCCGCCCCCGGAGGTGCGGCCCGGTGACACCAGGCCCTGCCGGTCGTAGGTGCGCAACGTCTGCGCGTGCATCCCGGCGAGCTGGGCCGCCACCGAGATGACGAACACCGGGGTCTCTTCGTCGCCTTCCTGGGGGATCCCGCCGAACATCCCACTCACCTGCCTTCGAGCAGCTCAGTGATCTCGGGCCGGGGGTCGTGCCCGGCCATCGACTCGGCGTACGCCTGCAGTGCTTCGCGCGCCTTGTCGTCCAGTTTGGCGGGAATCGCCGCCTGGAGGGTGACGAGCAGGTCACCCTGCGAACCGTCACGCTTGGCGATGCCCTTGCCGCGCACGCGCAGCACCCGCCCGCTCGCGGTGCCGGGCGGCACCTTGAGCGAGACCTTGCCCTCGAGCGTCGGCACCGTGATCGTGGTGCCGAGCGTGAGTTCGGTGAAGTCGACCGGGACGGTGATCGTCAGGTCGAGCCCCTTGCGCCCGAACAAGGCGTGCGGGGCCACGTGCACCCGGACGTACAGGTCGCCCGCCTGCGCGCCACCCCGGCCCGGCTCGCCCTGGCCGGCCAGCCGGATCCGCTGGTCGTCGTCGACGCCCGACGGGATCCGGACGGTCAGCGTGCGGGTCCGCGTGCTGACGCCTTCGCCGCCGCACTCGGGGCACGGGTCGTCGATGATCTGCCCGCGTCCACGGCAGTCGCGGCACGGCTCCGAGAACGCGAACGCGCCCTGACTGCGGCTGACCAGCCCCGAACCGGAGCAGGTCGGGCAGGTCCGCGGCGAGGTGCCCGGCTTCGCGCCGTTGCCGCCACACGTCGAACAGGTCGCCGGGCTCGACAGCCGCAGCGGCAGGGTCGCGCCCTTGACCGCCTCGGTGAAGTCGATCCGGACGTCCGTTTCGACGTCGGCCCCGCGCTGCGGCCGGTTCGCCGTCGCGCCCGCCGTCGTCCGGCCACGGCCGAACAGCCCGCCGAGGATGTCGCCGAGCCCGCCGAAACCGCCCTGCTGACCGGCGCCGGCCTGGCCGAAGATGTCGCCGACGTCGAAGCTGCCGGTGCCGCCGCCACCGGGGAAGTTGAACCCGCCCCCGCCGCCGAACAGCCGCCGCGCCTCGTCGTACTCCTTGCGCTTGCTCGCGTCGGAGAGCACGCCGTAGGCCTCGGAGACCGCCTTGAACTTCTGCTCCGCCTGGGCGTTGCCGGCGTTCGCGTCCGGGTGGTTCTCCTTGGCCAGCTTGCGGTAGGCCTTCTTGATCTCGTCCTGGGTGGCGTCGGAGGAGACGCCCAGTTCACGGTAGAAGTCCTTACCGACCCATTCCCGAGCACTCATCGGGCGCCTCCTCCTTCCAGGTGAACCGGATACTGCTTACTGCTGCTGGTCATCGAGTCCGCCGCCGAGTGGCAGCTCGCCACCGACGGGCGGGTGCTCCGCCGGGCCGCCGGGCTCGTGGTCGGTGACCCCGACCAGCGCCGCCCGCAGGACCCGGTCGCCGAAGCGGTAGCCGCGGCGCATGACCACGGTCACCGTCGGGCCCGCCACGTCCGGCGAGGTGTTGTGCTGCACGGCTTCGTGCACGCTCGGGTCGAAGGCCTCGCCTTCGCTGCCGAACGACTCGAGCCCCGCGCGCTGCAGGCCGCTGATCAGCTTGTCGCCGACGGCCTTGAACGCTCCGGTGAGGTCGCCGTGCTGCTCGGCCCGCTCGAGGTCGTCGAGCAGCGGCAGCAGGTCGTTCACCACGGTCGCCTTCGCGCCGAGCACGACCGCCTCGCGGTCACGCTCGACCCGCTTGCGGTAGTTGGCGTACTCAGCCTGCAGGCGCTGGAGGTCGGCGGTGCGCTCGGCCAGCTCCTTCTCGATGTCGGAGACAACCGACACCGAGTCGTCCACAATGGACTCGCCCAGCGAGGGGCCCGCGTGCTCCACGGGCTCCTCTTCCGGCTCCGGCGCGGCGTGGGCCGGACCGGGCGGGCGGACCTGCCCGGTCTGGGGGTCCACCCGCCGCCGATCCCGCACGACCACCGGCTCCTCGGGGCCGCGGCCCTGGCTCTCGGATTCGTCGTAGCTGTGGGTCACTTCTTCTCGTCCTCTTCGACGATCTCGGCGTCCACCACGTCATCGGCCTTGGCCTGGCCGCCGGCCGCACCGGCGTCGCCGCCGGCCGCACCCGAGGCACCGGCCGCACCGGCCGCCGCATCGGCGTTCGCGTTGGCGTACAGGGCGGTGCCCAGCTCCTGCGAAGCGGTGTTCAGCTTCTCGATCGACTCACGGATCTTCGCCGAGTCGGTGCCCTTCAGCGCCTCGTTCGACTCGTCGATCGCGGACTTGACCTTGCCCTTGAGGTCCTCGGGCAGCTTGTCGTCGTTGTCCTTGAGGAACTTCTCGGTCTGGTAGACCAGCGTCTCCGCCTGGTTGCGGGTCTCGGCCTCTTCGCGACGGGTCTTGTCCTCCTCGGCGTGCGCCTCGGCGTCCTTGACCATCCGCTCGATGTCGTCCTTCGGCAGCGCGGAGCCACCGGTGATCGTCATCGACTGCTCCTTGTTCGTGCCCAGGTCCTTGGCCAGGACGTGCACGATGCCGTTCGCGTCGATGTCGAAGGTGACCTCGATCTGCGGCACGCCACGCGGGGCGGGCGGGAGACCGGTCAGCTCGAACATGCCGAGCTTCTTGTTGTGCGCGGCGATCTCGCGCTCACCCTGGAACACCTGGATCTGCACCGACGGCTGGTTGTCGTCCGCGGTGGAGAAGATCTCCGAGCGCTTGGTCGGGATCGTGGTGTTGCGCTCGATGAGCTTGGTGAACACGCCACCCTTGGTCTCGATGCCCAGCGACAGCGGCGTGACGTCCAGCAGCAGGACGTCCTTGACCTCGCCCTTGAGGACACCGGCCTGCAGCGCAGCGCCGACCGCGACGACCTCGTCCGGGTTCACGCCCTTGTTCGGCTCGCGGCCGCCGGTCAGCTCCTTGACCAGGTCCGACACGGCCGGCATGCGGGTGGAACCACCGACGAGCACGACGTGGTCGATGTCGCCGACGGCGATGCCCGCGTCGCGGATCACGTTGTTGAACGGGTTCCGGGTGCGCTCGAGCAGGTCCGAGGTGATCTTCTGGAACTCGGCGCGCGAGAGCTGCTCGTCGAGGAACAGCGGGTTCTTGTCGGCGTCGACCGTGATGTACGGCAGGTTGATGCCGGCCGAGTTCGAGCTGGACAGCTCGATCTTCGCCTTCTCCGCCGCCTCACGGATGCGCTGCAGCGCCATCTTGTCCTTGGTGAGGTCGATGCCGTTCGTGGCCTTGAACTTGTCGACCAGCCACTTGACGATGCGCTCGTCCCAGTCGTCGCCACCGAGGTGGTTGTCACCGGAGGTCGCGCGGACCTCGACGACGCCCTCGCCGATCTCCAGCAGCGAGACGTCGAAGGTGCCGCCACCGAGGTCGAAGACCAGGATGGTCTGTTCCTTCTCGCCCTTGTCCAGGCCGTACGCCAGCGCGGCGGCGGTCGGCTCGTTGACGATGCGGAGCACGTTCAGGCCGGCGATCTGCCCGGCCTCCTTGGTGGCCTGCCGCTGCGCGTCCTCGAAGTACGCCGGGACGGTGATCACCGCGTCGGTGATGGTCTCGCCCAGGTACGCCTCGGCGTCGCGCTTGAGCTTCATCAGCACCCGGGCGCTGATCTCCTGCGACGTGTAGTTCTTGCCGTCGATCTCGGTCTTCCAGTCGGTGCCGATGTGCCGCTTCACGGACCGGATCGTCCGGTCGACGTTCGTCACGGCCTGGTTCTTCGCCGGCTGACCGGTCAGCACTTCGCCGTTCTTGGCGAAGGCGACGATCGAAGGGGTGGTCCGGGAGCCTTCAGAGTTGGCGATGACCGTCGGCTCGCCGCCCTCAAGGACGGCTACGACCGAGTTGGTCGTGCCGAGGTCGATGCCGACCGCTCGCGCCATGGTGCTTTCCTCCTGTGTAAGCCTGCTGTGTACGTGACCTGCACGTTCTTCCTCGCCTTGAGCGAGGCTCTGGCAAGTTTAGTCGGGCCCTCGTACGCCTCGTCAAGTCGTACTTGAGTCGACCGCACTCAACCTTCGTACCCAGCCTAACGAGCCGGTCCGGGTTCTTGTTCCCGGGTTCAGCGGCAGATCGGGCTCGGAGCGGGTGTGACACCCCTCACCAGGTACTCCACCTCCACCGCGCGGGCGCACGCCGAGTTGAACAGGCCCGTGTGGCCGTCACCGGCACGCGTCAGCAGGGCCGAGCCGTCGATGCTCGCGGCCAGGCCGCGGGCCCAGGCCGGCGGCGTCGCCGGGTCGTGAGCGCCGCCGACCACCAGGATCGGCGGGGCGCCGTGGACCGGGTGGGGCTGCGGCGGGTTCTTCGCCGGGACCGGCCAGCCCGTGCAGCCGCTGACGAAGTCCCAGTACTCGGAATACCGCCAGCTGTGCGGCGCCACCGCGCGGACCAGCCCGGCCAGCACCCCCATGTCCGCCGGCCCGGTGAACGGCGACGGGAAGTCGTGGCAGCCGATCGCCCGGTACGCCCCGTAGATCGGGGACAGGAACTGGTTCCGCTCGGTGAGCCCACGGGCGTCCGGGAACTCGCCGCCGGCCGCGGCCAGCGCCTTGCCCAGCGCCGGCCACTCCTCGCGGAGGTAAAGGTGGTTGTAGACGCCCGCCGAGATCTCGTCGGCCGTCGCCGAACGGCCCAGGTCGCTCGCCCACACCGCACCGCGCGCCGCCCGGGCCACGACGTCGTCGTAGAAGCGGAGGACATCACGCCCTCGCAACGCGCAGTCGGCCGAGCCGCGGCACCAGTCCGCGAACCGGACCAGCGCGTCCTCGGTGGCCGCCGCCTCTTCGAGGATCGCCTGGCGCAGCGGCCGGGCGTGGTCGACGGCGCCGTCGAACACCATCGCCCGCACCCGGCCGGGGTGCTTCGACGCGTAGACCGCGCCCAGCTCGGTGCCGTACGACAGGCCCAGCCACGAGATCTTCGGCTCGCCGAGCGCCGCGCGGATCGTCTCGATGTCCTCGGCCGCGCTCTGCGTGTCCGCGTTCGCCAGCAACGGCCCGGTCCGGGCCACGCAGTCTTCGCCCGCCGCACGGTTGTGCGCCACCAGCGCGTCGAACCCCCGCCGGGACGACGGGAACCGGTCGAGCGCCGGATCGAACAACGTCGCCGGGTCACACGTGATGCGGGGCGTGCTGAACCAGTCGCCGCGCGGGTCGAAGCCCACGACGTCGAAGCTCTGCCGCAGCCGCGCGAGATCCGGCGACGCCAGACCACCGAACTGCACGAACCCGACGCCGGAGCCACCCGGCCCGCCCGGGTTCACCAGCAGCGAGCCGATCCGATGCGCTTGATCGGCCGCCGGCAACCGCGCCAGCGCGAGCCGCGCCGATCCCAGCTGCGGTCGCGCGCGGTCGATCGGTACGTCGACCGTCGCGCACTCGGCCGTCGGTTCCTGCTGTGTCGCACACGCGTGCCACACCAGCGACGAAGACGCTGAAGCGACCGCCGGCACGACCCCCATGACCACGACCGCCGCGATGACCGCGACGACCCGGCGCACGTCCATGACTTGTTTCCTCCCCCTGCACGCCGTCCTTCGGCGCACCCCATTCCTAACAGCGACCCCCGACAGTTCAGGAGCGGCGGCCGGTCCAGGAAGACAGGAAGAAGTCCGAGTTTCCTTGCTGCACAACGATTTCTGCCGGAGTACCGACCCAGGAAGTCACTCGATAGTGGGAATCCGCGGCGACCGGCACCCCCTGCGCCGGCGCCACGGACCCCTCCCCCCGCGTGAATCCCACGACGCCGAACATCGCGACGGCACCCAGCAGCGCGGCCGCCAGCACGCGCCGTTCGATCTTGCCCATGTGAAAAGCCCCCGTAGTAAGGAAAAGGTCAGGCCGCGCGGACCGTGACGCTGCCGCTTTCGGTCGTGAGGTCGAGCGTGTTGGGCGCGGAGCCGTCGGTCCGGACGTCGATGTTCCGGCGCCCGCTGTCGCTGTCGCCGACGACGCGGTAAGGCCCGCCCGGCACCTCGACGTCGACGCTTCCGCTGTCCGCCTTGATCTTGACGTTGTTCGCCTGCACCAACGAAAAGTCGACGCTGCCGCTCGACGACGTCACGTCGACCGGGCCCCGCACGCCTTCGGCCTTGATGCGGCCCGAGTCGGCGTGCACCTGGACCTCGCCGACGTCCGACAGGTCGATCCCGCCGCTCTCCAGCCGCAGCTTCACCAGGCCGGGCACGTCTTCGACGCGCGCGTGCCCGGAGTCCGCCTGGACGTCCACGCTCGCCACCCCGGCGACGTCCAGCCCGCCCGAGTCCAGCCGGCCGGTCACCGGCACCCCGGCGGGGACGACGACCTCGAAGTCGACCGAGCAGTTGCTCCCGCAGTCGGTGAGCACGAGCTGGTCGCCGTCGACGCGGAAGAAGGTGTCACCGGGCTTGCTGCGCCAGTGGTAGTTGATTTTTTCGTGCACCGTCGACGGTCCCGTCCCGGTGCGGATCTTCACCGAACCCGAGTCGCCTTCCAGCTTCACGCTGCGGATCGTCTCCGAGAGGGTCTTGCTGTTGTCGAAGTCCGATCCCCAGCCCCAGCCGAACGCGGTCGCCAGGCCGACGCCGATCAGGACGATGCCACCCAGAGCCAGAAGCGGGCGCGCCATGGTCGTTCCCCTCAGTTGTTTCCTCTGCGTGAGAAACGTTATGGCCGGGTGAGGGGCGCGCACATGGGGGTAACCCCCCGAAAGACCCTGAGATCCGTCCCTGACACGCAGGGGTGGCTCGGGGGGCTTAACCTGGCGCCAGGCTCAGTTTCGTGATCAGGAGGATCCATGCCGCAAGCACCCGGCCCGTACGAATCCCTGCCCGACGTGCCGTCCTTCACCCTCCGCAGCACCGACGTCGCCGACGGCGAAACCTTGGCCACGCCCCACCTCTCGGGCATCTTCGGCGCCGGCGGCGAGGACCGCTCGCCGCAGCTGGCCTGGGAAGGCTTCCCGGCGGAGACGAAGAGCTTCGCGGTCACGTGCTACGACCCGGACGCCCCGACCGGCAGCGGCTTCTGGCACTGGGCGGTGTTCAACATCCCGCCGTCGGTGACGGAGCTGGCCTCCGGCGCGGGCGACGGCTCAGGTCTGCCGGAAGGCGCGGTGACGCTCAAGGGCGACGGCGGCGTCAAGCAGTTCCTCGGCGCGGCGCCCCCGCCCGGCCACGGCCCGCACCGCTATTACTTCGCGGTGCACGCGCTCGACGTCGACAAGCTGGACGTCCCGGAGGACGCGACCCCGGCGTTCCTCGGCTTCAACATGTTCGGCCACACGCTGGCTCGCGCGATGATCACGCCGGTGTACGAGAACAAGGGCTGAGTTCTTTCGGGACGGGCCCGGCGCTGTCGCGGATCGGCAACGGCGCCGGGCCCGTTTTTGTCGGTGGGCGATGACACACTGCGGTCATGTCACCACCGATAGCGACACCCCGGTCGAGAGCGCTGGGGTTCGGGTTGCGGAAGACGCGCCAGGAGCGCGGGTTCGGGCTGCGCCAGCTGGCCCGGGCCACCGGCGTGCACCCGGCGGAGCTGTCCAACTGGGAGCTGGGGCTGCGGGTGCCCAAGGTCGAGGAGGTCGCGCTCCTGCTCGGGCAGCTGCGGGTGGACGTGACCGAGCGGGAGCGGCTGTTCGAGCTGGCCGAGCACGCGCGGGAACCGAACTGGCTGGAGAAGGAGATGCCGGACGCCCCGGCGATCCTCACGACGCTGGCCGAGTACGAGCGCACCGCGGTTTCGATCTTCAGCTGGCAGCCGATGGTCGTGCACGGGCTGCTGCAGACGCCGGACTACGCGCGGGCGATCCTGGCGTACGGCGGCTCTCCCGCGCAGCTGGTGGAACAGCGGCTGCGGGTGCGCAAGATCCGCCAGACGGCGATCCGGGAGTACCGCGCGCCCGAATGCTCCTTCCTGCTCGGCGAAATCGCGCTCCGGCAGCCGATCGGAGGTCGGGAGATCCTGCTCGACCAGCTCCGGCACCTGCTCGAGCTGCCGCGCAGACTCGCGGTGCGGATCGTCCCCTTCGGCGGCGACTTCCACCCCGGCCTCAACGGTTCCTTCGCCGTATTGGAGTACTCCGACCTGCCCTCCATCGTCTTCCTGGACCAGCATCGCGGGAGCGCCTACATCTACGATGACGATCAGGTGGCGGACTACAAGTCGGCTGCGAAAACGATGGCGTCCCTCGCCTTGAGCGCAGATGAATCGCGCGCGTTCATCGAGGGGGTGATCACCGAACTGGAGGCCTGACGTGACCTGGCGGAAGTCGAGCTACAGCGGGCAAGAGGCCGATTGCGTGGAGGTTGCGCTCGCTCAGGTGGTGCGGATCCGTGACACGAAGGACCGCCCGGGCGGAACGCTCGAAATCTCCACCCGATCGTGGGACGCCTTCCTACGCCTCAGCGCAGCGACTCCGCGTTGACGCCCTCGCGCTCCAAGTAGCGGCCCTTGGTGTGCTCACCGAAGCCGAACTGGCGGTACAGCCCGTGCGCGTCGGCGGTGTGCAGCATCCAGCGGAAGCCCGCGCCGGGCCCGTTGTCGATCATCTCCCGCACGATCTCCTTGCCGAGACCGGTTCCCCGCGCGGAGTCGACGACGAAGACGTCGGCCAGGTACGCCGAAGACACCCCGTCGGAGAAGGCACGGGCGAAGCCGACCAGCTCGTCACCGCGGTAGGCGCCGACGACCCGCCACGACCCGTCGATCGCGGCCTCGACCTGCGCACGCGTCCGCCACCGGCCCCAGTAGGCCTCCGTCGACAAGAACTTCCACACCACGTCGAGGTCCAGCCGCGCGCGATCGTCGTCCAGCTCGTACTCACCGAAGGTCCGCATGCCCGGAAGCTAACCCAGGCTGCTCGATCAGCCCCACTGATATTTGAGGAACTTCCCGTCCATGGTGACGACGACGCGCTCGCCTCCCGGGTCTTCGCGCCGCGAGACGTCGAGCTTGAAGTTGATCGCGCTCATGATCCCGTCGCCGAACTGCTCGTGGATGAGCTCCTTGATCGTCGGCCCGTAGACCTGCAGGACCTCGTAGAAGCGGTAGATCGTCGGATCGGTGGGGACCACGTCGTCGAGGGCGCCGCGCGTGGGCTGCAGCCGCAACGCGGCTTCGGCGTCGGTGTTCAGCTCCAGGACCTGCGCGGCCTTCGCGGCCAGTTCGGCCGGCACGGGGTGCTGGCCGAGCAGCGCGGACGTCGTCCACGCGAGCGGGGCGTCGAGGGTCTCGGCGAGCTGGGCCCAGCTGAGCCCGAGGCGGGTCTTGGCGGCGAGAACGGCTTCGGCGGCTTCCTGCTTCGTCGTCATGCGCCGACGCTAGAGCCGGGGTGTTTCAACGCGGTTTCATCAGGTAGTCCACGACGGGACGCAGCTCGTCCGCGGACGGCGGCTCGTCGTCGATCAGGCCCTGGATCAGCAGCCCGTCGATGCCCGCGAGGAACACCCGGAACGCCACTTCGTCGTCGTGGCGGACCATCGACGTCAGGACGTCCAGCCAGCGCCGCGCGGCCGGGCGCAGCTCCGGCTTCCGCGCCGCCAGCAGGTACAGCTCGTACTCGGCCATCGTCCGCCCGCGCCGCGGCCCCAAGGCCTCCGCGAGCAGGCCCGCGACCTCCGAAGCACCACGCGAACCGCGGGACCGGGCCCGGTCGATCATCCAGTAGACCTCGGTCGCCATGTCCCGGGCGCACGAGATGAGTGTCGCGATGAGCAGGTCGTCGAGCGACGAGAAGTGGTAGGTCGTGGACGTCGTCGGCACGCCGGCCTCGGCCGCGACGATCCGGTGCGTGACGCCGGCGACGCCGTCGCGCTCGATCACCCGCAGCGTCGCCTCGATGATCTCCGCGCGCCGCTTGTCGCCGCGGGCCTTGCGGCCGTCGACCTGCAGTTTCACGTCGACGCACTCCCGATTTCGATCAGCACCACGCCACCGATGACCAACGCCAGCCCGGCGATCATCGCCGCGTTGACCGGTTCCTTCAGGAACACGACGCCGACGATCGCGACCAGGGCGACGCCGGCCGCGGCCCAGATCGCATACGCGACCCCGATCGGCAACCCCAGCTTCAGCACGTACGACAGCGCCACGAACGCCACGGCGTACCCGGCCACGACGACGATCGACGGCCCGAGCTTGGAGAAGCCCTCGGAGAGCTTCAGCGAGACCGTCGCGGAGACCTCGGCCGCGATCGCCAGCGCGAGTAGAAGGTACGCACCCATAGGGTGAAAACTACCTGAACGATCGTCCCGAAACAAAGAGCGACGTACACCACATCGGTGGGACTTAAGGCCACTCAACGGGTTACTGATCAGTAAGGAAGGTTAGTCTCCCGGCACCACCACTGCTTTGATCACTGCAGCATCCGACTGCAGCACCCGGACGAAAGGCACCCGAACGATGGGCGCTCTGCAACTGACGCTCGGCGGGATCTCCGTCGTGCTCGGCCTCGTCGCCTGGGGCATGTTCGCCGCGACGATCGCCCGTTTCGTGCGGGTGATCCGCCTCGGGCAGCCCGACTCGACGCGCAACGGGCCCTTTGTGCCGCGCATGAAGACGCTGATCAAGGAGTTCGCCGCGCACACGCGGATGAACCGCAAGCGCAGCGTCGGTCCCGCGCACTGGCTCGTCATGTGGGGCTTCCTGCTCGGCTCGCTGGCCCTGTTCGAGGCCTACGGCGAAGTCTTCGTCCCGAGCTGGGGCTGGCCGATCCTCGACGACTTCCCGCCGTTCCAGCTGCTCATGGAGCTGCTCGGGGTCGGCACGATCGTCGGCATCCTGGTGCTGATGGCGATCCGCCAGCGCAACCACCCGCGCCGCGCCGACCGCCAGAGCCGCTTCCAAGGCTCCAACTTCAAGTGGGCCTACTTCATCGAGGCCGTCGTCCTGATCGAGGGCATCGGCATCATCGGCGTCCGCGCCGCGAAGGCCGCGCTCGGCGCGCACGAGACGCCGACGTGGGCCGCCTTCGTCTCGAACCCGATCGGCGAGCTGCTGCCGGCCAGCCCGAACCTGGTCACGGTGTTCGCGTTCGTCAAGCTGATGAGCGCCACCGTCTGGCTGATCGTCGTCGCGCGCACGATGACCATGGGCATCGCCTGGCACCGCTTCAGCGCGTTCTTCAACATCTACTTCAAGCGCGAGGCCGACGGCGGCGTCGCGCTGGGCGCCCTCAAGCCGATGATGAGCGGCGGCAAGGTCCTCGACCTCGAGGAAGCCGACCCGGACGAGGACACCTTCGGCGTCGGCAAGATCGAGGACTTCAGCTGGAAGGGCTGGCTGGACTTCTCGACGTGCACCGAATGCGGCCGCTGCCAGGAGCAGTGCCCCGCGTGGAACACGGGCAAGCCGTTGTCGCCGAAGCTGCTCATCACGCAGCTGCGTGACCACGCCTACGCCAAGGCGCCGTACCTGATGGCCGGCGGCAAGCGCGACATGGCGGGCGACGAGGTCGGCCTGTCCGGGGACAACATGTACGCCGGCATCGACGTCCTCGCGATCGCCGAGTCGCAGAAGGCCCTGATCGGCGACGACGGCGGCGTCATCGACCCCGACGTCCTGTGGTCCTGCACCAGCTGCGGCGCCTGCGTCGAGCAGTGCCCGGTCGACATCGAGCACGTCGACCACATCGTGGACATGCGCCGCTACCAGGTGATGATCGAGTCGTCGTTCCCCAGCGAGCTGAACGGCATGTTCAAGAACCTGGAGAACAAGGGCAACCCGTGGGGCCAGAACGCCAAGGACCGGCTGGCCTGGACCGAGGACCTGGACTTCGAGGTCCCGGTGTTCGACGGCGACATGGGCGACGCCGAGTACCTGTTCTGGGTCGGCTGCGCTGGCGCTTTCGAGGACCGCGCGAAGAAGACGACCCGCGCGGTCGCCGAGCTGCTGCACATGGCCGACGTCAAGTACAAGGTGCTCGGCTCGGAGGAGTCCTGCACCGGTGACCCGGCGCGCCGAGCGGGCAACGAGTTCCTGTTCCAGATGCTGGCGCAGCAGAACGTCGAGGTCCTGAACTCGGTGTTCGAGGGACGGGAGCGCAAGGCGCGCAAGGTCGTCGTGACCTGTGCGCACTGCTTCAACACCCTGGCCAACGAGTACCCGGAGCTGGGCGGCCAGTTCGACGTCGTGCACCACACCCAGCTGCTGAACCGCCTGGTTCGCGAGAAGCAGCTGGTGCCGGTGGCGCCGGTCGCCGAGGACGTCACCTACCACGACCCGTGCTACCTCGGCCGCCACAACAAGGTGTACGAGGCGCCGCGCGAGCTCGTCGGCGCGACCGGCGCGCGGCTGCGCGAGATGCCGCGGCACGGCGACAAGTCGATGTGCTGCGGCGCCGGCGGCGCGCGGATGTGGATGGAAGAGAAGATCGGCAAGCGGATCAACGTCGAGCGCGTCGACGAGGCGCTCGGCACCGCGCCGTCGAAGATCGCGACCGGCTGCCCGTTCTGCAAGGTGATGCTGAACGACGGCCTCACGGCTCGCCAGGCCGACGGCGGCGCGAGCGAGAAGGTCGAGATCGTCGACGTCGCGCAGATGCTGCTCGAGTCGGTGAAGCGCAAGCCGGAGCCGAAGCCGATCGCCCTCGGAGCGCCGTCGCTCGCAGAAGAGTGACATAGATCGGAAATGTGCACGGCCCCGGTCAGGACTTCCTGGCCGGGGCCGTTTTCATTGCGAAAAACGCATTGTTCGCGCATTTCCGTAGCCGCCGAGCTACCCGTTGTCACTGATCTCCACGTCCACTAGCTGGGATTTTGTCAAAGTAATCGATTTCCCGAATAATGTTCATGATATTCACCGAAATGGCCCATCAGGCCAACAAGAAACCTTGGCCAAAAGCCCCGTGGTCCGGCGTATCCTGACGTTTCCTCGCCGCCGCCGCTGCCAGCGAGGCCACTTCGACGATGACGAATCAGGGGGCAGCGAGGATGGGCGAGGACCCGCGGACCACGCCGGGCGGACGCGGGCAAGATCGTCTCCCGACGGGCGGCCGGCACGCTCTCCGCACCGACCCGCCCCTCGAAGAGATCCGGATGGTCGAGTCCGGTGGCTACGTTCCCGTCCAGCGGACGCTCGTGCGCCCGTACGTCCTCACCCGCGGCCGGACGCAGTCGCGACGGCACCTGGCGATCGAGGCCATGGTCTCGACGCGCGCCGGGGCGCATTGGAACGGCGCCCGGCTGAGCGGCGAGTTCCGCTCGGTGCGCACGTTGTGCCACCACCCGCGCTCGGTCGCCGAGGTCGCGGCCCGGCTCAGCGTGCCCCTCGGTGTCGCCCGCGTGCTGCTCGACGACATGGCCGAGCAGGGCTTGGTCACGATCCACGACAACCGCGTGAACACCGACGGCCGCCCGGCCGTGGCGCTCATGGAGCGCGTGCTGCACGGCCTGCGCCGCCTCTGACCATTACGCTCACCAGGGTGAGCGAGGAACCCGAAAAGTCCGGTGGCGAAAGCACGCTGACCGTCCTGCTCGCCGGTGGGGTGAACCTGGCGATCGCGATCATGAAGCTGATCGCGGGCATCATCACCGGCTCGGGCGCGATGCTCTCCGAAGCGGCGCACTCGGTGGCCGACACGTTCACCGAGGTCCTGCTGCTGACCGCGTTGAAACGTTCCGACCGCCCGGCCGACCGCGTGCACCCCTTCGGCTACGGCAAGGAGCGCTACTTCTGGTCGCTGCTCGCCGCGGTGTCGATCTTCGCTTCAGGCTCGATGTTCGCGCTCTACGAAGGCGTTTCGACGCTCTTCGGCCACGGCGAGGCACAGAGCACGTCGATCCTCAGCTATATCGTGCTGGCGGTGGCTTTCCTGCTCGAAGGCACGTCGTGGGTGCAGGCGGTGCGTCAGACCGTCCGGGAGTCCAAGGCCGAAAACCGGTCATTGTGGGCCTACCTCCGCCTGATCGACGACCCGACGCCGAAGACCGTCCTGTTCGAGGACTCGGCCGCGCTGATCGGCCTGCTGGTCGCGTTCGCCGGCATCGGGCTGCACCAGATCACCGGTTCCGAGGTCTGGGACGGCGTCGCGTCGATCGTCATCGGCGTCCTGCTCGCCTTCGTCGCCTACCTGCTCGGGCGGACGAACCGCGGCCTGCTCATCGGCCGCCAGGCCAACCCGGAGATCGTCCGCGGCGTCCGCGACCACCTCTCGGCCGCGCCGGAGATCGAGGCCGTCGTGGACCTGCAGACCATGCTGATGGGTACCGACCAGGTCCTCGTCTGCACCCGCGTCGACTTCGACGACTCGCTCGGCGCCGGCGACGTCGAACGCGCCTGCGTCCGGATCGCGGCCGAGCTGACCAGCTCGTTCAACGACGTCACCGAGGTGTTCATCGAGCCGGTGCCGCGGTCGGATCCCGACCTGCGCGCGACCGTGCTGGCGCGTTACGGCGACATCGCGGAGCGGTGGAACACCCCGGGGCAGTAGGCCGTCAGTACCCGAAGTCCTGGACCCAGTAGTTGCCGGCCTTGGTGAAACCGACGCCGATCTTGGCGAGCGAGCAGTTCAGGATGTTCGCGCGGTGGCCCTCGGAGTTCATCCACGCGTCCATGACCTGCGCCGCGGACGTCTGTCCCTTCGCGATGTTCTCCGCGCCCGGCTTCGAGTAGCCGGCGATCTTGATGCGCTGGTCGAACGTGACGCCTTCGGGGTTGGTGTGGGCGAAGAAGTTCCGGGCGGACATGTCGTCGCTGTAGTCCTGAGCGGCCGTGGTCAGGTGCGATTCCTCGGTCAGCGGCTTGCAGCCCGCCTGCGCGCGTTGGTCGTTGACGAGGGAGATGACCTGCTCGGTGGTCGAGGCCGCGACGCGGGCCGCGGCCTTGGTGCTGGGCGGCGGGGCCGCTTCCGACGTCGTCGGCTTCGGGGCTTCGGAGGTCTCGGTCGGGGTCGGTGCCGCGCTGGACGTCGTCGGCGCGGGAGCTTCCGTCGTCTTGGCCGGCTTCGCGCCGGGAACCTGCCCGCCGGCGAGATCGGTGCCGCTGCCACCCCCGGAGCCGGCCGGCGCGTCGGGCAGCACCAAGGCCGCGGCGCCGAGTTCGGCCGTGTTTCCTTCCGCGGTGGCCATCCAGGTGCCTGTCGCGGCGGAAAAAACGCCGAGCAGCACACTGAGTGACACCATCACCACGCGACCACGTTCACCAATGGGGGACACGGCGCGAGAACGTATCACGGAACGATTACAGCGAGAACCCTACGAACGCACTGGTCACATTTCTCCGGCCGGCATTCGACGACCGACACGGATTACGCGGCAATCGGACGCTTCGGCGTTACTCCGTTCAGCCGCTTCGGACACCGAAGGTGGCCTCACCGGACGCGGTCACCGGGCGGCCGGTCGGGTCCTGGCCGGTGACGGTCGCCTTGCTCGTGAAGCCTTCTTTCCCCGCGATCGTGGTGCAGGTGTAGGTGATTTCGCCGTCCGCGGCCAGCTCGGGTGCGGTATGCGCACACGACGCCGTGTGGTCGTCCACGACGGACACGGCGGTGAGCGGCACGTCGCCGGTGTTCTTGACCAGGATCGAGAACGTGACGACGTCGCCGGCGTGGACTTCGTACGGCGCCGCGTCCTTCATCAGGGCGATCTCGGGGTGGACGACGTCGACTTTCGTCTCGGCTTTCGATTGCACGGAGCGATTGGCCGTGTCCATTCCGGTTACTTCCGCGGTGGCGGTGAAGTCGTCGTCCGGCGCTTTTCTCGTGCAGGGGTAGCTCCGCTTTTCCCCGGGCGCGAGGGTGTCGAGCTTCTTCGCGCACGGCTCGTCGGCGCCGACGGACACGCCGGTCAGCGGGACGTCACCGGTGTTGGTGACGGTGATCGTGAACGTGACGTCGTCGCCCACTCGGACCGTGCCCGGCTTCGCTTCTTGGGTGATCTTCACGGCCGGGTGGATGACGTCGATCTCGTCGGCGTCCTCGGCGGTGACCGGCGGGCCGATCGGGGCCGCGGCTGTGGCCTTCGCGGTGCTCACGACGTCGTCCTGGGGTGCGGTCGTGGTGCAGCCGAACTTCTGCGTCGCACCGGGTTCGAGCCGGTCGAAGGCCTTCACACAGGGCGTGCTGACCTGCACGCCGGTCAGCGCGACGTCGCCGGTGTTGGTGACGGTGATCGCGAGCGGCACGGTGTCGCCTTCGCGGAAGACCCCGTTCACGTCCTGCGTGATCGCGAGCGCGGGGTGCAGGACGGCGTAGGACGCGTCGTCGGTCGCGGTGACCTTGCGGTTCGTCGGATCGGTGCCGATCGCGGTGGCGGAGCTCACGAAATTGTCGGTGCCGGCGTTTACCGTGCAGGAGTGGTGCTGGAGAGCGCCGGGGAGGAGGGTGCCGATGGCCTGAGCGCACGCCGGAGTGCGACTGTCCGCAATGGACACGTCGGTCAAGGGGACATCGCCGGTGTTCGCGACGACGAGGGTGAACGTGACGGTGTCGCCTGGCCGGACCTTCGCGGGCGTCGCGTCGTCCGTGATGGTGATCGCCGGGTGGATGACATCGACCGGTTCCCCGGCGGTGGCGGTCACGGGACGGTTCGTGGCGTCGGTGGCGGTGACCTTCGCGGTGGCGGTGAAGTCTTCCGGGCTCGCGCTTTCGCTGCAGGTGTAGGTCTGTGTGGCTCGCGGTTCCAGCGAACCCAGGGTTTTGGCGCATGCCGGTGCGCCGGGGTCGGCCACGGAGACTTCGCGCAGCACGCTGTCGCCGGTGTTGGTGACGGTGATCGTCGAGGTGACGGTGTCCCCCGGGCGGACGGTCTTGGGATCGACGGTCCTGCTGATCATGACGGCCGGGTGGATGACGTCGATGGTGGCCTTGGCGTCGGCGGTGACCACGGGACCAACGGGCGGAGTGCCGGCGACCTGGACGGCGGCGGTGACGTCGTCGGCCGGGGCGGTGAGGGTGCAGGCGAAGTCACGGGTGGCGCCGGGTTCGAGGGTGCCGTCGATCGCCTGGGCGCAGCCGGTGGCTCGCGCCTGCGGTCCGGTGGCTCGCGGGGCGGCGGTTCGGGTGGTCGCGGTCTGCGTGTCGATGGTCGGCGCGCCTGCGGCCTGGCTGCTGCCTGGCGTACCCGTCGGTTGGCTGGTGCCTCGTGCGCCTGCGGGCCGCGCGGCGGGCCCCTGCGAGTCCGTGACCCGCAGGCCGGTCAGCGGCACGTCACCGGTGTTGCGCACCGTGATGCGCAGCGGCACCGCGTCGCCCTCGCGGAACGGCCCGTCCGTGACCTCCGCGGTGATCGCCACGCCCGGGTGCTGCACGGCGAACGCGGCCTCCGCGCTCGCCGTGACCGGCCGGGCCGTCGGGTCCGTGCCCGTCACGGCCGGCTTGTTCGCGAAGCCGGTGGCACCCGCGACCGTCGTGCACGTGTACGTCGAGGCCGTCCGTGGCTGGAGCGTCCCGAGCGGCTTCGCGCAGCCCGCGACCTGGTCGTCCGCGATCGTCACGCCGGTCAGCGGCACGTCGCCCGTGTTGGTGGCGGTGATCGTCCACGTCACCGTGTCGCCTTCGCGGACCGCAGCGGGCGAAGCCTGCGCGGCGAGCGCCACCGCCGGGTGGATCACGTCGACCACGGCGTCGTCGGTGACCTTCACCGTGCGGCCGAGCTGGTCCTTGCCGGACGCGGCCGCCGTGTTGGTGAAGTCGTCCGGTGGGGCCGGCGCGGTGCAGGTGTACGTCTGCCTGCCCCGTGGCGGCATGGCGCCGATCGTCCGCGCGCACGCCGGCGTGCGGTCGTCGGTGACGGCGACCTCGGTCAGCGGTGCGTCGCCGGCGTTGGCGACCGTGATCGTGAACGTGATCGGGTCGCCGGGGCGGACGACGCCGGGCGTGGCGTCCTTCGTGAGCGTCAGGGCCGGGGTGATCACCGTGACGGTCGCCGACCCCGTGGCGGCCACCTCCCGGCCCGCGAGGTCGGTGCCGGTGGCGGTCACGTGCGAGGTCGTCGTCGTGGACGGGTTCGCCGTGCACGTGTACGTCCGAGTCGCGCCCGCGGCCAGGCCGTCGAACGCGTGCGAGCACGACGTCGTCGTGTCGTCGGTGACCTTCACCGGGGCGAGCGGGCTGTCGCCGGTGTTCTTGACCGCGACGGAGAACGTCACGGCGTCACCCGCGTGGATCACCGGCCGGTCCGCGGTCTTGGTGACCTCGACGGCGGGCGCGATCGTCGGCGCGGGAGCGTCCGCGCCGGCCTTGACCTGCCAGCCGAGCTCGTCGGCGGCGGTCGCGGTCGCGGTGTTGACGCCGTCGGCGATCGGGGCCTTCGCCGCGCACGTCGTCGTGCGGCTTTCGCCCGGCGCGAGCGCTCCGGTGAGGTCGCACGAAGGCACCTTCGGGTCGGTGACGCGCAGGCCGGGAAGCCCGACGTCGCCGGTGTTCGTGACCTTGATCGCGAAGGTCGCGGTGTCGCCGGCGCGGTAGGCGGGCTTGTCGGCGGTCTTCGTCATGCCCAACGCCGGGTGCACGACGTCGATGGCGGCGGTCGCGTCGCCGTCGAGCGCGTCACCGAGCGCGCTCGTGCCGGTCGCTTTCGCCGTGTTCGTGAAGTCGTCGGCCGGGGCGGGGCCGGTGCAGTCGTAGGTGACCGTCTGGCCCGGGGCGAGCGTGCCGAGTGGCTTGGCGCAGGCCGGCACGGCTTCGTCGGCGACCTGCACGCCGGACGCCGTGACGCTGCCCGGGTTGGTCACGGCGACGGCGAACGTCACCGGCTCGCCGGCGTGCGCCTTCGGCCGCGCCGCGCGCAAGGCGACCTGGAGTTCCGGCACCGGCACGGAAAAGGCCATGTTCTGCGCGAGGTAGGCGTCGCCGCTGGTGACGAAGGCGAGCTTCGCGCTCGTCGCGCCCGCGGGGATGGTGTCGACGTCGAGCGCCTTGGCGTCCACGCTGAAGTTGTTCTTCACCCCCGGCGCGGCCGCGTTGTCGGCGTTGGAGATGAAGAAGTTCGACGTCCCGCCGGTCGCGGGCTCGGCGGCCGGGGTGCCGTCGACCAGGAACTGGTCGCCCGAGCCACCCCAGTCACCGTCGTAGGCGGTGACGCCGAGGTGCGCGTCGGCGGCCGCCGCGCGGAAGCCGGTGATCGTCGTTTCCGTGGGGACGTCGGTGGCTTGGCGGACGTGTCCGTCGTAGACGACGACCTTGCGCTTGTTCGGCGCGAAGTCGGGGTTGCGCGAGGGATACGCGTAGACCAGGGCGACCGACCAGCCGCCGACGCAGTCGAAACCCTTGGGGGCCCAAACGTTTCCGACGGTCATGTCGAGCGCGGCGCCGGTCGGCGCGCCGGCGAACTGGCTGGTCACGTCGGCGTGGGCGGAGTAGTACGGGCCGTCTTCGGCGAACGCCGACGGTTTCACGTCGACGGATTTCGCGCTGCCCACGGAAAGCCGGACGTTCTGCGTCGCGGGGTTCCCTGGCGGCGGAACGGCGGGAGCACCCTCCCGGAGACCGCACGTCGTCCCGGTCGTGTTGCCCGCCCAGTTCAGGCGGGCGAACACGATTCGGGCACCGGGCGGGATGCGCACGGACGCGCTGGCGGAGTCGAACGTGCCCGGGTCGGCGTCGACGTCGGCCCACTGCATGAAGAAGTCGTCGTTGACGAGGGTGTCCTTGCGGTCCGCGGTGTTCGCGCACGCCGCGGGCGTGTCGACCGGGCCGGCCGCCGGCGCGTGGTCGGCGACGACCGGGCAGCGCAGGACGCCGTTGCCCGCGTACAGGAAGTCGCCGTAGACGACGTCGTCGTAGCCCACCGCGAAGGGTGGAGCACCGGCCGCACCGGCCGCCGGCGTCAGCGCCGAAACCGAAATGATCATGGCCAGAACGAGAACCCAGCGAAGCGGTCTAGTGGACAACCGCATTCCTCGCTACCTCCGGGGGCCGGGACGACCTTTCGGAGCCTGGCACGAATGAGGGGCCTACGCGCCGATTCTCACCCGTCCGTGGAGCCGGTCAGCTTCGCCGTCGATTCGTGGGTGAGGGCGGTGGCCCCCTCGACGAACCCGATCACCGTGCGGAGCTCGTCGTCGGTGTAGCGGTCGCACAGCTCGTACATGCGCTTGACGAGGTTGTCCCAGAGGTGCACGCCGCTCGCGATGGCCTGTTCGTCCAACGCGATGAGGACGCGGCGGCGGTCGTCGGGGTGCGGCCGGCGATCGACGATGCCCTTGCGCTCCAGCCGGTCGATCATCGCGGTCACCGACGCGGGCGCCAGGCCGGAGAGCCGCGCCAGGTCCTTCGGCGTCTGCGGCCCGAACCGCGCGAGGTAGTCCAGGACCTTGCTGTCGACCGCCGACAGCCCCCGCGTCTCGGAGATGGCGGTGTGGAACATGACCGTCTCCGTCGACAGCTCCCGGGACCTGAGCAGGACTTCTTCGACCAGGTGCGCTCGCTCGCTTGACACGGGCCCCAGCCTAGCCCACTCTTTAGTTCGACAGAACGAATTAGTTTCTAAGAGATTCGAGGGGACGAACGAGATGACCAAGGCACTGATCATCGGGGGCGGCATCGCGGGCACGATCACGGCGATCGCCCTGCACGAAGCCGGGCACGAACCGGTGCTGTTCGAGGCGTACGACCGGGGCGCGGAGGGCGTCGGCGCGTTCCTCACGCTGGCGGTGAACGGCCTGGACGCGCTGCTGCCGCTGGGCCTCAAGGACGTCGTCAAGAGCACGGGCTTCGACTCGCCGCGCATGTCGATCGGGCTCGGCAACGGCACCCGGCTGACCGAGTTCCCGCTGGGCGGCACGCTCGAGGACGGCACGGTGAGCCAGACCGTCCTGCGCTCCGACCTCTACGTCGCCCTGCGCGACGAGGCCGCCCGGCGCGGGATCCACGCCGAGTACGGCAAACGCCTGATCGGCGCGAGCCAGACGTCTTCGCAGGTCAGAGCCGACTTCTCGGACGGCTCGCACGAAACCGGCGACCTCCTGATCGGCGCCGACGGGCTCCGGTCGCGCGTCCGCACGATCATCGACCCGGACGCGCCGGCGCCGCGGTACGTGCCGCTGCTCAACACCGGCGGCTTCGCCGAAGGCCTGACCCTGCCGGACGAGCCGGGCGTGCTGAACATGGTGTTCGGCAAGCGCGTCTTCTTCTGCCACGTCGTCAACCCGAAGGACGGCAGCGTCTGGTGGTTCGCGAACCCGGCCCGCAAGACCGAGCCGACGACGTCCGAGCTGGCGAGCCTGGCCGGCGAGAAGCTGCGCGCCGAGCTGCTGCACCTGGTGGCGCGCGACCGGACACCGGCGACGGAGATCATCCGCGCGACCCGCGACGTCTACCCGGCGTGGCCGACGTTCGACTTCCCGACGGTCCCGGTCTGGCACCGCGGCCGCATGGTGATCATCGGCGACGCGGCGCACGCGACGTCACCGGCGGCGGGCCAGGGCGCGTCGATGGCCATCGAAGACGCCGTCACGCTGGGCAAGTGCCTTCGCGACGTGCCGGACGTCTCGCAGGCATTGGCCACCTACGAGGGCCTGCGGCGCGAGCGCGTCGAAGCCGTGGTCGCGGCGGGAAAGCGCAATGGAGACCAGAAGGTGATCGGCCCGGTCGGGCGCGTCATCCGCGACTTCTTCATCAAGCGGGTGTTCTCGAAGCCGTTCGACGAGGACCCGAACGCCTTCATGTGGGACCACCGCACCGACTGGAACGAGAAGATCGCGGCTTAGCGCCAGGTGTCGACGCGGTGGAAGTTCTTGTACGCCCGGCTCGGGGTCGGGCCGCGCTGCCCCTGGTAGCGGGACCCGGCCTCACTCGAGCCGTACGGGAACTCGGCCGCGCTGGAGAGCCGGAAGATGCACAGCTGGCCGATCTTCATGCCCGGCCAGAGCGTGATCGGCAGGTTCGCGACGTTCGACAGTTCCAGGGTGATGTGCCCGGAGAAGCCCGGGTCGATGAACCCCGCGGTCGAGTGCGTGAGCAGCCCGAGCCGGCCGAGCGACGACTTGCCTTCGAGGCGGCCGGCGAGGTCGTCGGCCAGGGTGACGAGCTCGAACGTCGAGCCGAGGACGAACTCGCCCGGGTGCAGCACGAAGGGCTCGTCGCCCTCCTTCTCGACCAGCGAGGTCAGGTCGTCCTGCTGCAGCTGCGGGTCGATGTGGGTGTACTTGCTGTTGTTGAAGACGCGGAAGTACCGGTCGAGCCGGACGTCGACGCTCGAGGGTTGGACCATGTTCGCGTCGAACGGGTCCAGGCCAAGACCGCCAGATTCGATCTCTTTGCGAAGGTCACGGTCACTTAGCAGCACCGCGGCAGCGTAGCTAACCTAGAAATTTAGATCCAGCTAGACCACGGCGAGCCAGGTCACTGTTCAGGCGGCCCGCATGTGCTGCGCATAGGTCGTATCGGGCGCGAAGATCTTCTCGAGCCGCTTCACGTACCCGCGGCGCCCGGCCTCGCCGATCCGTTCCTGCAGCGCGGTGGCCCCGGGGATGAACCGCCGGACGGTCTCGGCGGCGAAGTTGACCCCCGCGACGGCGACGATCGCGGCCTGCGCGACGGGGTCGTTCGGCAGCCCGAGGAAGTCGGCGTTGGTCTTCCCGAGCACGAGCCGGCTGATCGACGAGTGCACGGCGACGGAGACGTGCGACAGCACCTTCCCGACGGCGCCGCGCCCCTCGCCGACGGCCGCGTTGGCCGCGATGAGCGCCTTGGCGAGGCGCTTGGAGTCGTCGTCCGGGATGAACTCGGTGGCGGCGAGCAGCCAGAGGAGGCGCCAGGCGTCCTCTTCGGAGGTGGGCAGGAGCTCGTCGTCGACGCCCATGAGCCAGCCGATGTAGCGCCAGAGGTGCAGGATGTCGCCGCGCTCGCGGGCGGAGTAGCGGAGGCCGAGCAGCTGCGTGCCGAAGACGTAGACGAGGGAGAAGAGCAGCAGGGTGCCGGCGGTCTGCACCTGGTTGACGGGCCGGTCCCAGGCGTCGTAGTCCCAGTCCTCTCGCCGGTTCATGGCGGCGCGCACGTGGGCGTGCACGACCCGGATGCGCAGAGCGGAGGCGTAGCCCTGCTCGCCGTGCTTGAGCGCGCCGGGCGTGGTGACGTCGATCCACCAGGCGGCGGTCTCGACGAGCCGTCGCGTGGCCTGGTACTCGATCGCCCCGGTCCCGACCAGCGATTTCGTGGCGCGGGACGCGAGGTAGCCGCCCATCAGCGACATGTCGCCGAGCGGGAAGAGGCCGAGCAAACCGGCTCGGGTGATGGCTTTGGCCCCGCGCTCGAGCCGTTCGTCATCGACCCAGTAGGGCTTCGCGTCGACCTCGTCGAAGAAGGCTTTGAGCGGCCCGTCCTCTTTGACGCCGTCCTTCAACGCGTCCTCGAAGAGCTTCCGCCCCTGCCCCTTGGGCTGCCGCGCCATCCAGGCGACGACATCATCGGCACGCTGGTCCTGCACCTGGGCGAACTCCCGCAGCCGCGCGACCTGACGTTCGTCACCCCGGATGTCCCCGGCGATGAGCAGCCGCTGGGCCAGCCGGAACCCGCCTTCGCGGAACAGCTCGGGCTCATCCATGGCGCTCACCTCCGAGGTCGACAACAAGTGTTGTCACTTGCGGCGGAGGAGTCAAGGAGGGAGGGGTCTGGACAAGGGGATCACGCCGCCGTGTATGCTTGCGGCGCGCTGCGGATGTAGTTCAATGGTAGAACATCAGCTTCCCAAGCTGAATACGCGGGTTCGATTCCCGTCATCCGCTCTCACGGAAACCCCGGGCATTGTGTCCGGGGTTTTCTTTTTGTATCCGGCCCCGCAAATGCGCCGCGTGCGCGTCCGGAAGTCCCGTTTCCACCGCACGCTCCAAAGCCTCGGACGCCGACGCGGAACCCAAGCGGTGCAACAACTCCGCCCGCGACGCGTGCCACCACGGGTAGTCCTCCAGTTCGCGCAGCGAATCCACCAAAGCCAGAGCCGGCGACGGCCCATCTCGTTCGGCCACCGCCGCTGCGCGATTCAGCCTGACCACCGCGGTGTCCTGGACCGACAACAGCACGTCGTACCAGGAGATCACCGCGTCCCAGTTCGTCTCCTCGTACGATGGCGCCAAATCGTGGCAGGCCGCGATCGCCGCCTGGATCACGTACGGGTTCGGGACCGAAGGTGTGCGGCGCAGGCCGACTCCGACCAGCGCCACGCCTTCCTTGATCAGCTCGAAGTCCCACCGCGAACGGTCCTGGTCGGCCAGCAACACAGGCACCCCGTCAAAGAACCTGGCCGCGCGGCGGGCGTCCTGCAGCAGCACCAACGCCAGCAGCCCCAGCGCCGTCGGCTCGTCCGGCATCAGCGAAGCCAGCAACCGGGCCAAGCGGACTCCCTCGGCGAGAAGCGACTCGCGGCCCGTGTAGCCCTCGTTGAAGATCAGGTACACCGTCGACGCGACGCCGGCCAGGCGTGAAGGCAGCTCCTCCGCCGCGGGCACCCGGTAAGGGATCCGGGCCTGGGCGATCTTCTGCTTCGCGCGCGTCAGGCGCTTCGCCATCGTCGCTTCGGGGACCAGCAGTCCGCGGGCGACCTCCGCTGTCGACAAACCTCCCAACGTCCGAAGCGCCAAGGCGACCTGGGCGTCCACCGACAACGCCGGGTGGCAGCACGTGAAGACCAGCCGCAGCAGATCGTCGCGGACGGAGACCGGGTCCGGGGACGGGTCGAAGGCGGGCATCGCGTCCGCCTCCTTCCCGAGGCGCTTCGCTTCGCGGCGGACGACGTCCACCGCGCGACGGCGGGCCGCCACCAGCAGCCAGCCGCGGGGGTTGCCCGGGACGCCGTCGCGCGGCCACGTCTCCAGCGCGCGCACGACGGCGTCCTGGACCGCGTCCTCGGCCAGGTCGACGCTGCCGGTGACGCGGACGAGCGTGGCCAGTACCCGGGTGCCCTCGTCCCGGACCAGCCGCGCGACCGCGTCCCCGGCGTGGGTCACTGGCCGAAGTCGACGACCGGCCGGACCTCGATCGCGCCGTCCCAGGCGCCCGGGATGCGCGCCGCGACCTTGACGGCTTCGTCGAGGTCGGCGCATTCGATGAGGTAGAAGCCGGTCAGGGCTTCCTTCGTCTCCGCGTACGGGCCGTCGCTGGTGACGATGTCGCCGCCCTTGCCGCCGGTGACGCGGACCGTCGTCGCGGTCGCGGTCGGGTACAGCGCCGCGCCGCCGCGGATCACGGCCTGGGCGCCGTCGTGGAACTCGGCGTAGTCCTTCATCATGTCCGCGGCCTCGGGCTTGGTCGGGTCGACGTCGGAGGCGAAGATGATCGCGGCGTACTGGGGCATGGCTGCTCCTCACAGGTCCTCAACCGGCGCCGATCGCCGGTTCTCACTGTAAGGACGAACGGGCGAAGCCGCGCCGGGACACTTGCCGCCGGAAAAGTTTCGCGGGCAGGGTGGCAGGCATGGGAGAGCCCGCGCTGTTCGGTCCGGACTTCGACCGCGACCGCTCGACCACCGCCCGTCACTCGCCACCAACATGATCAACGCCGATCCGCCCGACCACGCCCGGTTGCGCCGCGCCTGCGCCGGCGCGTTCGGCCCGCGCCGGATGGAGGCCTTGCGCGAGCGCGCGGCAGATGGCCGACGAGCTGGTCGGCGCCATCGAGGCACGCGGGCACGGCGACCTCGTCACCGAACTCGCCTACCCGCTGCCGATCGCGATCATCTGCGACCTGCTCGGCGTGCCCGAGCGGTACCGCGAGGACGTCCACGAGTGGTCGCTCGTCATCGACTCGGCCGACGACACCGACGGCTCCAACGTCCGCGAAGCGACGGACGTGCTGGAACGACTGGTCTCCGAGGTCGTCGACGCCAAGCGCGCGACGCCGGGCACCGACCTGATCAGCGACCTCGTCGCGCAGGAAGCCGCGGGCACGCTCACCGCCGACGAGGTGACGTCGACGGCTTTCCTGATCCTCATCGGCGGCCACGAAACGACCGTCGGACTCATCTCGACCGGCGCGCTCGCGCTGCTGACCCACCCGGACGAAGCCGTGCGGGCACGCACCGACCGGCTGCAAGCCGACGTCGCGTTCGAGACCGTGCTTCGCAGGCTGCCGACCGCTCAGCTCGCCGTGCCCGAAGAAGGGCTCACCTGGTGGCCGAGCCCGATCACCCGCGGGCTCTTCCACCTGCCGGTCAGGGTCTAGCCCTCGACGAGCTCCCACTCGGCGTCCGGGGTCTCGCGGTCGTACACCTGGCCCGGCGCCGCCTTGAGGACCGTCCGGACGTCCGGGTACAGGTTCGCGACGTGCTCCAGCTCCAGGCCCTCGACCTCGAAGTCCTCCGCCTCGGGGACCTCGAAGCCGACGAACAGCCAGGTGCCGTCCTGCTCGCGGACGACCTGGCGGACCGCGCGGACCGGCTGCTGCGAGCCGGTCGGGATCTCGGTCAGGCCGGTGCTGATCTGGGCTTCGTCGTCCGGGGAACCCGCGAACTTCCAGGCCTCGCGGCGCTGGCTGAGCAGCCGGATGTCCTCGTCTTCGTCGTCGGAACCGGTCACCGACGACAGCAGCCACGTGCGGCGCTCGGGGTCCCAGTCGGCGGCCATGCCCGTCGGCAGGCCGGCCAGCGCGCCCAGCTGCGGGAGCAGCTCGAAGGCTTCGCGCACCGACATCTTGCCGAAGCTCTCGCGGTTGACGACGACGTCGTCGGACAGCTCGGTGCCGTCGCTGATGAACCAGTCGTCCTCGTCGTCCAGGACGACGAACCCCAGCGCGTCCGGGTCGTTCACCAGAGCCAGTGCGATGATCACCGGCGCTTCCGGGTCCTGGCGCAGCGGCCACTCGGTCGGCATGCGCCATATCCCACCACCGGGGCATCCGGCGGCCGGAGCCGGGGTCACCCGAAAATCGCGCGAACCCCGCCGCGGAGTCCGGCACGATGACGACATGCTCGAAGGAGACCTCGTCCGGCTGCGCGCGCTGGAACCGGAAGACGCCGAGAAGATCCACGGCTGGATCCACGATCCCGAGGTCGGCCGGTGGATGACCAACAGCCACCCGCGGTCGCTCGCCCAGATCCGCAAGCGCGCCGAAGAACGGCCGGTCAACAGCTACGAGCTGGTCGTCCTCGGGATCGAAGCCGACGGCAAGCTCATCGGCATCATCGACCTCCGGGACGCCGAACCCGAGATCGGCAACGCCGAGCTCGACGTCTACATCGGCGACGCCGACTACCGCAACGGCGGCGGCTACGGCACCGAGGCGCTGCGCCTGATGTGCCGCTACGGCTTCAACTCCATGCGGCTGCACATGATCACGCTCTGGGTGGTCGCCGAGAACGAGCGCGCGCGGCACGTCTACCGCAAGGTCGGCTTCTCCGAAGACGGCCGCCACCGCGAGGCGTTCGTCGCGGCCGACGGCGAGCGCCACGACATGATCCTGATGAGCATGCTCAAGGGCGAGCTCAAGTCGTGAGCCGGCGAGGCGCCTTCAGCCGCCACGCGTCTTCGAGCAGCTCACGCAGCTGATCGACGTCCACGCGCTCGAGATCGACGATGATCGAGCCGTACCCGTCGTAGTGCGCGGTCGTGAAGAAGGCCGCGTCGCCGGAATCCAGCAACGCGGCCTTCTCGTCGAGCCCGCACAGTACGACCAGGCCGCCCTCGGCCTCGGTGCGCAGCCGCGCGAACCCCTTGCCCGCCACCTTCAGCGCGGGCGTGCGGTACCAGGTCGACGCCTCGGCCTCGGGGAGCTCCGAGGCCAGGCGTACGACGTCTTCCCAAGTCGGCATGGGTCCATTGTCGGTCCGCCGTCTTGGAAAAACCGGATCACGGCAGCTGCGTGACCCGGTCCGCCGCGGGCGGGGCCAGGTTCGGGTGGGCGCCCAGGTACGCGACCAGCGCGTCCAGGTCCACCGGTCCGCCGGCCAGGTTCGTGCCCTTGGTGAACTCGGTGAAGCCGTCCCCGCCGGCGGCGAGGAAGTTGTTCACCGACACGCGGTACGTCGCCGCCGGGTCGACCGGCGTGCCGTTGACCGTGATGTTCGAGACCCGCGAGCCCTGCGCCGCGGACGCCGACCAGCTGTAGTGCAGCGAGCTCGAGATCTGCAGGAACTTCGGGTTCACGCCCGGCGCCCACTGCTGCTCCAGCACGTTCTTGAGGTTCGCGCCGGTCAGCGTGATCGTCTGCATGATGTTCGAGAACGGCTGGACGGTGAACGCCTCGCCGTAGGTCACCACGCCGTCGCCTTCACCGGCCGGCGACGACGCGTAGTTCAGGTCGGCGCGGATGCCGCCCGGGTTGGTCATCGCGATGACCGCGCTGTTCGACTGCGTGCCCGCGAGCTGCGCGTCGGCGATGACGTCGCCGAGGGCCGACTCGCCGGCCGCGTTGCCCGCGGCCTTCAGGTCCTGGGTGATGGTGCCGATCTGCTTGTTCGCGATCGGGCCGGACTTCGCCACGGCGTCGGCGACCAGCGCCGCCACGGCCGGGTCCGGCGTGACCGTCCGCGTGACGATCTCGTTGAACGCCTTGGTCTGCGACCGCACGACGTCGCGCGTCTTCAGGTTGATCTTGAGGTCGACGACCGACAGCAGCCGGCCGAAGGACGCGCCCTGGATGACCGGGCGCGGCTGGCCGGCCGGGTCGTTGATCACGCAGTTGTACTGCTGGTGGCTGTGGCCGGTGAAGATCGCGTCGACCTTCGGGGTCACCGCCTTCGCGATCGCGGTGGCCGGGCCCGGCAGGACCTTGCAGTCGTTCGGGCCTTCGAGCTCGGTGCTGTCACCCTGGTGCATGAGCACGATCTGCGCCTTGACGCCGAAGAAGTCGAGCAGGTTCGCGGTGCGGTTGATCGCCTCGACCTCGTCACCGAACTTCAGGCCCTTGATCGCCTCCGGCGTGACGACCGACGGCAGGTCCTTCAGCGTGGCGCCGATGACACCGATCGGCACGCCGCCCTCGAACTTGACGGTGAACGGCAACAGCGCGGGCAGTCCGTTGGTGAAGTACACATTGGACCCGAGGAACGGGAACTTCGCACCGCTGAAGCTCTTCTCGAACTGGCACCCGTCCGTCGGGTGGCAGCCGCCGAACTGCATGCGCTGCAGTTCCTTGTAGCCCTCGTCGAACTCGTGGTTCCCGACGACGGACGCGTTGACGCCCAGCATGTTCAGGAAGTCGATGGTCGGCTCGTCGTGGAACAGCGCCGAGGTCAGCGGCGACGCGCCGATGTTGTCGCCGGCGGACACGACGAACGAGTCGCGCACCTGCGAGCGAAGCTGCTTCACGTGCGTCGCCAGGTAAGCGGCACCGCCGGCGTCCACAGTGGTCCCGTCGGACTGCCGGACGCGACCGCTGGAGCCGGCCGGCGGCTCGAGGTTGCCGTGCAGGTCGTTGAACCCGATGATCCGGACGTCGGTGGTGGGGTCCGGGCGCTGGCCCGCGGACGCGGGCGCGGTGGTCACCGCGGTCGTCGCCAGCGCGGCCGCGGCGAGCACCACGAGCCGGGTTGAAAGCCTCATGCGTGTTTCCTCCGATTCGCGCCCAAGGTCCCCAAACGGGCGCACGGCGGAGGATTCTGCCTCGCGAAGCAGTCACCGACCAGGGTCAAAAGACGGACGTAAAGCGAATGTCACCTAACGGCTTCCGTCGAGCAACACCCGCGCGACGAGTTCGGGGTCGTCGTTCATCGGCACGTGCCCACAGCCCGGCAGCAGCCGGAACGTCCCCTTGGGAGCGACCTTCCGCAGGTCGGCGACGCGGGGGCGGGCGAGGATCCGGTCGTGCTCGGCCCAGGCGATCGTCACCGGAACGCCGGTGACCGGGCCCGTGAAGCGGAAGTCCCCGCGGGACTGCGCGGCGGTCGGCTCGAAGCCCGGCGCGGTCGCGAGCGCGTGCGCGTCCTCGACGACGGCGTCCGGGGTCAGCAGGCCCGGCTTCCCGACGATCATCCCGACCAGCGCCCGGCGCCCGGCCGGGGTCGCGGCGATGCGGCGCACGACGTGCGGCGGCGTGCACTGGGCGAGCGCGCGGTGGGCCTTGAGCGTGGCGATCGCGTACATCTTCTGCGTCCGGTTCCACAGGCCGGCCGGCGACAACGCCGTGACGCTGCGGACGAGCCCGGCCTGGCCGAGCGCCAGGGACAGCAGGCCGCCGAGGGAGTTCCCAGCGACGTGTGGGCGGTCCAGGCCCAGCTCGGTGAACAGCTCCTTGAACATCACCAGCGCGGGCTCGACGCCGTACCCGCCGGACGGCTCGGGCGACTCGCCGAAGCCCGGCAGGTCCACGGCAATGACGTCACGATGCGGCGTGAGCAGCGGAAACACCGGCGCCCACGCCTGACGACGGTGGCCGATGCCGTGGATCAGCACCAGCGGCTCGCCCCGGCCCGCGCGGTCGTAGACAACGTCGTCCATTACCCGAGAGTAAGGCGGCCGTAGCGGAAAAGCTACTACCGTCGGTAACAGTTACTCTGCGTCCGGGTGAATCCGCGTCCCGGCGTCGGCGGACCGCTGGACGGCGTCGAGAACGCGGTGCACGCGCAGTGCGTGCGCGAAGTCCGGCAGGTCGCCCTTGAGGTGCCGGGCGTAGGCGTGCGCCACGTTGTACGACGGCTCGGCACTGCGTCCGGCCAGCTGCGGCAGCTCGTAGCGGGTGGGCACGGTGAGCTTCTCCTGCACGCCGGTCCGGCTGCCGCGCAGCGTCAGCTTCGCGATCCAGAACAACGGGTCCGCGGCGGTGACGACCAGCGTGCCCTCGGTGCCGTTGATCTCCCAGTGGAAGTCTGTGGCGGGCGACGAGCCGCCGCGAAGGTGCAGCGACGCGACGGCACCGCCCTTCAGCACGCCGCTGACGGCGATCTGGTCCGGCGCGGTCATCGCGACCGAGTCGCCGGTGACCTCGTCGCGCACCCGCGACCGGACGGTCGCCATCGTCGCCGACAGCTCGGCGAACCGGCCGAGGACCATGTCGAACGCGTCGACGGTGTGCGCGAACGGGATCGTCAGCATGGTCGCCCCGTTTTCGGGGTGCAGCTGGTAGTCGCGCCCGGCCCGGACCGACGGTCCCCAGTTGCCGCCCGAGCCGATCAACGACGTCGAGAGCACACGGCCGACGTACCCGTCCTTGATGAGGTCACGCAGGTAGCGCAACGCGGGCGCGGACCGTCCCTGCAGGCCGACCGCGGTCGGCTTCCCTCGAGCGGCTTCGGCCAGTGCCTCGGTTTCGGCCAGGCTCACGCCGAGCGGCCACTCGCTCAGCACCTGCTTGCCGGCGGCCAAAGCGGGCTCGATCAGCGCCCGGTGCTCGCTCACCTTCACCGCGACGACGACCAGGTCGACCTCCGGGTGCCGCGCCAGCTCCCCGGCGTCGCCGAAGGTCAGCGGTACGCCGTACTTCTCCCCGGCCACCCGCGCCGACTCGGCGCTGCTCCCGCTCAGCGCGCGGAGCTCGTAGCCGTCCACCGCGGCCAGCGCGGGCACGTGCGCGGTGGCGGCCCAGCCGCCGTTCGCGCTGAGCCCGACGATGCCGACCCGGAGCGGTGCCATGAGCGTTCCTTTCGTGGCCCCTGTACAAGACTTCGACGTGCCGAGCGTCGTGGTCATTCCCGGGTCAGCGCAAGCCGCATCCGGTTACGTCTCCCTTTTCCGGTTATGACTTCGGACTCTCCGGTGAGGACGAAGCCGAGTCGCTCGTAGACGCGTCGCGCGCGGTCGTTCCCCTCGAAGACGTGCAGTCCGATCGCTTCCGCGCCGGCTTCTTCGGCCGCTTCGCGGACGGCTCCCATGAGGTCCGCGGCGACTCCGCGGCCGCGAGCCTGTGGCGCAACCCACATCGAGTAGACCAGCCATTCCCGTTCCGCGGGCCAGCCGCAGACGAGCGCGACGGCGTCGTCGCCGTCGAACGCGGCGAACCAGGCCCGGTCAATCAGCCAGGCTCGCCAGTCGTCGTCCGGCTTGGCGCGTTCGACCGCTACGAGCGAGCCGAAGTTCTCGGGGGTGTCCGCCAGCGCGCGGAGCCGGATTTCGCGCAGCGCGGGGACGTCGTCGGGGGTCAGCCGTCGCACGTGGACCATTCGGGCACACTCGCACGCACCGAGGGTTCGGTAACACCCATTAACGCGCGCGCGATGTGGCGATCGATCCGGCAACTGGGGGAAGTATGGGCATCGAGGTCGTACTCGTGGTGCTGGCCGTCGTCGTGCTGCTGATCGGGGGCACGGTGTTCAGCGCGTGGCGGGCCGAGCGCTCGGAGGAACGCGAAGACGACTGACCGATCGGCGGGCCGCGGTCGGCCGGGTGGCCGATGGGGTCCGGCTCTTCGACCGAAGTGACGGCCGGTCAAGATCCATAACGTCGGTGGCATGACGAACGCACAGGTCACCGCCCTGCAGTACGGGTTCATCGGCTTCCTCGCCCTGTGGACCGTCGTGCTGGTGCCGCAGCTGATCACGCAGCTGGCCCGGCACGGTGGCCTGCGCCCGCGCGGCATCGCGACGACCGGCGCGGTGCTGCTGTACGGCTGCATGACCCTGGCGGTCGTCTTCCTGCCGCTGCCCGGCCCCGGCGCGCGCCGGCTGAGCCAGACCGCGCAGCTGCACCCGTTCCAGTGGATCACCGACATCCACACGGAGATGCTCAAGCACGGGTCGCAGTGGTTCATGACGCAGACGTTCCAGCAGGCGTGCCTGAACGTGCTGCTGTTCGTCCCGCTGGGGGTGTTCGCCCGGGTGCTGTGGCGCCGCGGCCTCACCGGCACGGTCCTGATCGGCTTCGCCGCGTCACTGGCGATCGAGTTCACCCAGGTCACGGCGAACTTCGGGACGGCGCCGTACGTCTACCGCATCTTCGACGTGGACGACCTCATGAACAACACGTTCGGCGCGGGCGTCGGCTGGGTGTTCGGAGCGCTGCTGCTGGCGGTCCTGCGTTCACCGATCGGCGTGCAGCCGGCCCGGCGCGAGCGGGTCCACTTCGCCGAGACGCGCTAACCGCGCCTTCCGCTGCAGGGCGGCCCGCTTGGCGGCCCGGCGATCCTCGAGGACGACCACGAGAGCGGCGACGGCCAAGACGAGCGCGACCAGCCCGAGGACGATCGGAAGCTGCACGAAATCCTCCTCGGTACGGCGCTGTGCGGGAGATCACAACAGGTTACGCAGGTCTGTGGTCACTTCGCCACCCCCAGCGACGGGAGGCCGGTGAATTCTCGGCGGCGTGCCGGAAACTGGACCGGTGAGCACCCGACCCACGAAGGACCAGCTGGCCGCCGCGCAGGACACGACCATCCCGGACGTCATCGCCCCCGGCCTCGACGTCCTCTTCTGCGGCATCAACCCCGGCCTCTACTCCGGCGCGTTGAAGCTGCACTTCGCCCGCCCCGGCAACCGCTTCTGGCCCGCCCTCCACGCCGGCGGGTTCACGCCGCGGCGCTACGAGCCGAGCGAGCAGGAACAGCTGCTCGACCTGAAGCTCGGCATCACGAACGTCGTCGCCAGGACCACCGCCCGCGCCGACGAGCTGACCGCCGACGAGTTCCGCGAGGGCGGCAAGCTCCTGGAGGCGAAGGTGCTCGAGTGCCGGCCGCGGTGGCTGGCCGTCGTCGGGATCACCGCCTACCGGACCGCGTTCGGCTTCCCGAAGGCGCGCGTCGGCCCGCAGGAGCACCGGATCGGGGACACCCACGTGTGGGTGCTGCCGAACCCGAGCGGCCTGAACGCGCACTGGACGCCGGCCGGGCTGGCGGTGGAGTTCGCGCGGCTGCGGACCGCATCCGAAGGTCGTCGAAATCGTTGAACAAGAGGCGGGCCACCCTCAGTAGCGCCAACCGCCCCATCAGGTCCTTTCCCGCCCGGTCGAGCCCACTTCCCTCCAGGGATTTCTACACAGAGTTTGCTGTGACTGAGCGATTAGGCCATGAGGGGGAGATGGCGTCATGAGCTGCGCAATCGCGACTCGTACCAAGCAGGAGGAGTCACTTTTGGCCGGTCCCGGCAGGGGGGACCGGACGGTGCCGGACGCGTGAACCGAGGGGTCGCGTCAGGCGTCCCCAGAGTGACGGCGCAGAGACGGAGGCCCACGATGCACGGCATCGAGCCCACCCGCAGGCCCACCGGGCCGGCCGGACCCGGCGGGCGAAGTCTCGGCGTGGCGGTCGTCGACCCGGTCCCGATCTTCCGCGACGGTCTCGCGGCGCTCGTCCACCGCAGCCAGGGGCTGCACTGGGCGGGCCAGGCGGCCAGCCACCACGCGGCGCTGCAGCTGTGCGAGCAGGTGAAACCGGACGTCGTCGTGCTCGACTCGGCACTCGACCCGAACTGCCACCTGACGAAGCTGCTCAACGCCGGCGACCCGGCGCTGATCATCGTCACGCTCATCCGGGACACGAACCGCACGCAGCAGTACCTCGCGACCGCGATCGCCGCGGGCGCGCACGCGATCGTGCCGCGGTCGATCGACTCGCGACGCCTCGCCGAAGCGATCCGGCGGGCCCACACCGAACGCCGGTACATCGACCCGGCGCTGGCCGCGCTCACCGCCCGGCCGAAGCGGTCGACCGTGCCGAAGGGCGACCTCGCCCACGACAGCCCCCCGGGGCCGCGTGGCGGGATGCCGCTGTCCCGGCGCGAGTACCAGGTGCTGCAGCTGGTCGCGGAGGGTCTCGAGAACTCGGCGATCGCGAAGCTGCTGTTCCTGTCCGTCGAGACGGTCCGGACCCACGTCAAGAGCATCCTGCGCAAGCTGTCCGCGCGGGACCGGACACACGCCGTGACGATCGCCTTCCGGGGCGGGATACTGGTCGCCCGGGCCGAGGACGGTCACGTGCCCGTGACAGCCGACACAACGGCCCTTCCGGGGCAGCGCTGACCCCTGAAGAGACCCGGATTTCCCTACTCGGAAGTGCGGATCTGCTTGCTCCAGTTACCCGCAGGTAATATCCTGAAGTTACCGGCGAGTAAGGCGACGTGTGCCCGGCCGGGGAGCCGAACACATTGGAGTGACGACATGGGCCACTACAAGAGCAACGTCCGAGACCTGGAGTTCAACCTCTTCGAGGTCCTGGGCGTGCAGGAGCGCCTGGGCAAGGGTGTGCTCGCCGAGTCCGACGAAGAGACCGCCCGCGGTGTGCTGTCCGAGCTGAACAAGCTCGCGACCGGGCCGCTGGCCGAGTCCTTCGCCGACGCCGACCGCAACCCGCCCGTGTACGACCCGAAGACCTTCAGCGTCAAGATCCCCGAGTCGTTCAAGAAGAGCTACCAGCAGCTCCTCGACGGCGAGTGGTGGCGCCTCGGCCTGACCAACGACCTCGGCGGCTTCGGTCTGCCCCCCACGGTCCAGTGGGCCGCGTCCGAGCTCATCCTCGGCGCCAACGCCCCGCTGTTCATGTACCTGGCGGGCCCGAACTTCGCGATGATCGTGAACAAGAACGGCACCGAAGAGCAGAAGCACTGGGCCCAGCTGATGATCGACCGGGCCTGGGGCGCCACGATGGTGCTGACCGAGCCGGACGCCGGCTCCGACGTCGGCGCGGGCCGCACCAAGGCCACCAAGCAGGAGGACGGCTCCTGGCACATCGACGGCGTGAAGCGGTTCATCACCTCGGCCGAGCACGACATGAGCGAAAACATCATGCACCTCGTGCTGGCGCGCCCCGAGGGTCCCGGCATCGAGACCAAGCCGGGCACCAAGGGCCTGTCGCTGTTCCTCGTCCCGAAGTTCCACTTCGACTCGAAGACCGGCGAGCTGGGCGAGCGCAACGGCGCCTACGTCACGAACGTCGAGCACAAGATGGGCATCAAGGCCTCGACGACGTGCGAGCTGACCTTCGGCCAGCACGGCACCCCGGCCAAGGGCTGGCTGCTCGGCGAGGTCCACGACGGCATCGCGCAGATGTTCCAGGTCATCGAGTACGCCCGGATGATGGTCGGCACCAAGGCCATCGCGACGCTGTCGACGGGTTACCTCAACGCGCTCGAGTACGCCAAGGAGCGCGTCCAGGGCGCCGACCTGCCGAACATGCTGAACAAGGCCGCCCCGCGCGTCACCATCACGCACCACCCGGACGTCCGCCGCTCGCTGATGCTCCAGAAGGCGTACGCCGAGGGCCTCCGTGCGGTCTACCTGTACACGGCGTCCTTCCAGGACCAGCTGTGGACCGGCGAGGGTGACCAGAAGGTCGCGCACGGCGTCAATGACCTGCTGCTGCCGATCGTCAAGGGCGTCGGCTCCGAGCGCGCCACCGAGCAGCTCGTGCAGTCGCTGCAGACGCTGGGCGGTTCCGGCTTCCTGCAGGACTACCCGATCGAGCAGTACATCCGCGACGCCAAGATCGACTCGCTGTACGAGGGCACCACGGCGATCCAGTCGCTGGACTTCTTCTTCCGCAAGATCGTCCGCGACAAGGGCCAGTCGCTGGCCTTCGTCGCCGGCGAGATCACCAAGTTCATCGAGTCCGAGGCGGGCAACGGCCGGCTCAAGAACGAGCGCGGGCTGCTCAAGCAGGCCCTCGAGGACACCCAGGGCATGCTGGGCTCGCTGATCGGCTACCTGACGACGTCGCAGGAGGACCCGCAGAACATCAACAAGGTCGGCCAGCACACGGTCCGCCTGCTGATGTCGGTCGGCGACCTGCTCATCGGCTGGCAGCTGCTCAAGCACGCCGAGGTCGCCATCGCGAAGCTCGACGCGGGCGCGTCCGCCAAGGACGTCCCGTTCTACGAGGGCAAGATCGCCGTGGCGTCGTTCTTCTCGAAGCAGGTGCTGCCGGAGCTGACGGCTCGCCGCGCGATCGTCGAAGCCGCCGACAACGCGCTGATGGAGCTCGACGAAGCTGCTTTCTGATGGTCACGAAAAGGGCTCTCCTCACGTGAGGAGAGCCCTTTTCGCGTTTCAGGGTCCGGCGGTGCGGGCACTCCGCTCACCGAGTCCGACGGACCCGAGTGGCCGGGTTCGCGGATCCTTGAGAGGAGCAAGTGATGACTGTTGCCGGCATCGTCAGCGCACTCATCGTCGGGCTGATCATCGGTGTTCTGGGCCGGCTGGTCGCCCCCGGCAAGCAGAGCATCCCGATCTGGCTGACCATCGTGATCGGCATCATCGCCGCCTTCATCGGCACCGCGATCGCGCGCGGGCTCGGGTACGCCGACACCAATGGCATCGACTGGCTGGAGGTCCTCACCCAGGTCGTCCTGGCCGCCATCGGGGTGAGCATCGCCGCCGGCGCCTACGGACGCCGTGGCGTGACGAGGTAAGCACCGCCCAGGCCGATCCGGCCCGGTTCGCCTTCGGAGGCGAGCCGGGCCGGATCTTTTTCGCCCTCACTCCTTCGGGGGTCTGCGCGGGCGACGCGCCGGGATCGGTGCCACCGTGGCGCTTATTGCGCTATCGGAGGAGGCAGCAGTGCTCGGCGGAATTTGGGGCATCATCTCGACGATCATCGTGGGCCTGATCCTGGGCGTGCTCGGCCGGCTGTTCGCGCCGGGCGACCAGAAGATCCCGATCTGGCTGACCATCGTCGTCGGCATCGTGGCCGCGTTCATCGGCAACTGGCTCGCGGGCGTGTTCGGCGTCAAGGACACGTCCGGCATCGACTGGATCCGGCACATCTTCCAGATCGTCGCCGCCGTCGTCGGGGTCATCGCGGCCTCGGCGATCTACGCGAAGGTCAAGGGCGGCAGCCGCACTACCGCCTGACGGCCAGGCCTGCGCCGGCGAGCAGCAGCACGGCGGCGCAGGTCATCGTCGTGGTGAGCGCGGTCGCGGACGACGTCACGGCGAGCGTCAGGAACAAGCTGCCGAACGTGGCCACGCCGACGACCTGGCCCAGCTGCAGCGTGGTGGTCAGCAGACCGCTGACGTCCGCCGCGCGCTCGAGCGGGACGTGCGTCAGCGCGTTCACCATCAGGGAGCCGAACGCGGGGCCCATCGACAGCCCGAACAGCAGCAGGGCCACGAAGAACAGCGCGCCGCCGTCGCTCCCGAGGGCGAGCAGCGCGTAGGCGATCGCGGATCCCACGTAACCGCACGGGGTCAGCCAGGCGTGCACCCGCCGCGGCAGCCGGTTCCAGAAGAACCCGCACAGGCCGAAGACGACACCGCCGGGCGCCATCGCCAGGCCGGCGGCCATCGCCGTCTTGCCGAGGCCCGACTGCAGGTGCAGCGACACGCAGAAGAGGAAGCCGCCGTAGGACGCGACGCCCGCCCCGAGCGTGGCCAGACCCGGCGCGACACCACGAATCTTGAGCGCGGCCAGGTCGACGAGCGGGTCGCGCACGCGGCGTTCCACGACCACGAACAGCACGGCCAGCAGAACCCCCACGGCGATCGATCCGTACGTCCAAGCGGGCCAGCCGGTTTCGTGCCCGAGCACCAGCGGCAGCACGACGAGGACCACGGCCGGCACGGCGATCGCGAGTCCGGCGAGGTCGAGCCGGCGGCCGGCCTTCGCGGCGCCGCCGGGCAGCAGCTTCAGCGCGAACACCGCGACGAGCACGCCGATCGGGACGTTCACCAGGAAGATCGGCCGCCAGCCCGCGCCGAAGAGGTCGGCACCGACGAGCACGCCACCGAGCACCTGGCCGGCCACGAACGCGACCGAGATGACGGCGGTGTACGCGCTGAGCGCCTTGGCCCGCGCGGCGCCGGTGAACTGCGCCTGGATGACGCTGATGACCTGCGGCATCATCAGCGCGGCGCCCGCGCCCTGGGCGATCCGGGCGACGATCAGGGGCGCCGCACCCGGCGCGAGGCCGCACAGCAGCGAGCAGACGGTGAAGGCGATCGTGCCGGTGACGAACAGCCGTCGCCGTCCGAACAGCTCGCCGAGGCGGGCGCCGGTGATCAGCAGCATCGCGTAGCCCACGGTGTAGCCGGAAACGACGAGCTGCAGCGCGGCGCCGGACGTGTGCAGGTCGGTGCGGATGCCGGTCATGGCGACGTTCACGACGGTGACGTCGAGCAGCGCCATGAACTGGCCGAGCAGCAGGACGGCCAGCAGGAACCACGGCCGCCGGTCCGGCCGGGCTGCCCGGTCCGTGGCCGGGCCGGCCGGTACAGGGGTGGTCAGAGTCATGGCTCCGAGCCTGCTTTTCCCTGGCGACGCGCGGAGAGAGCCTGCTGATGCTGGTGCTGGGAGTACCAGCGTCGCCGGCTGAGTCCAGAAACTGTCGTACCCCTCCGGCACCATGTCCGCATGACCCAGACCCAGGTCCGCACGAGCCGCCGGGAGGAACTCGGCGCGTTCCTCAAGGCGTGCCGGGCGCGGATCGGCCCGGAGGAGGTCGGCCTCGCGCCCGGCCCACGCCGGCGTCTCAGCGGGTTGCGCCGGGAGGAGGTGGCGCTGCTCGCCGGCGTCGGCGTCACCTGGTACACGTGGCTGGAGCAGGGGCGGCCGATCAACGCGAGCTCGCAGGTGCTCGACGCGGTGGCGCGCACGCTGCGGATGGACCACCCGGAGCGGGAGCACCTGTACCGGCTGGCGGAGCTGACGCCGTCGCGGCTGCCGTCGACCGTGGAGCTGGTGCCGGACACGGTGCTCGAGGTGCTGCGCGCCCTCGATCCGCTGCCCGCCACGGTGGTCAACGGCCGGTTCGACATCCTGGAGTCGAACGCGGCCCAGGAGGAGCTGTTCTGGGAGTGGCACAGCCTGCCGTGCCTGCACAAGAACCTGCTGTGGTGCTGCGTGACCGAGCCGAACGCGCGGGGGTTCCTCCTGAACTACGACGAGGAGGTCCCCTACATGGTCGCGCGGATGCGCACCGAGTACGGCAGGCACGTCGGCGATCCGTCCTGGGAAGAGGACATCCGGCGGCTGTCGGCGCTGAGCCCGGAGTTCGCCGGGCTGTGGGCGCGGCACGAGGTCGCGGAGCCGCAGGCCCGGCTGCGGCGGTTGAACCACCCGCGGGCCGGCCGGCTGAACCTCCGGTTGACCGAGCTGGCGGTGTCCGAAGCGCCGGGACTGCGGATCCAGGTGTCCACTCCGGACGATGCCGGGAGCTGGGCGTTGCTGCCTTCGACGCGGCGGCCGTCATGACGGCACTCGAGCTGAGCGGCCGGGGGCTGACGTCGTTTCCCTCGCTGCCACCGGGGGTGACCCGGCTCGACCTGTACAAGAACTCCCTTTCGACGGTGCCCGCGTCGTTGTGGGAGCACACCGGGCTGGAGGTGCTCAACCTCGCGACGAACCGGCTTTCTTCGCTACCGCCGGGGATTTCGGCACTCTCTTCGGTGCACACGCTGGACCTGGCGCACAACCGGTTCGAGTCATTGCCGGACGAGCTGGGCGAGCTGGCCGGGCTCACCGAGTACCTGTACGTCAGTGACAACCGGCTGACGGCGTTCCCTCCGGCGTGGTGCCGGTTGGGCCGGCTGCGGTACCTGGGCTGCACGGACAACCGGCTCACCGCGTTGCCGTCGGATCTGTCCGGGTTCTCTTCGCTGCGCGAACTCCGGTTGTACCGCAACGAGCTGACCGCGCTGCCGGAGTCGATCGGCACGCTCGGTGCCTTGCGGGAGCTGCACCTGCGGGGCAACCGGTTGACGTCGCTGCCCGCGTCGATCGGTTCGCTGACCGAGCTGCGTCAGCTGGACCTGCGGGAGAACCTCCTGGAGACCCTGCCGTCGTCGATGGCTCGACTGTCCAAACTGGACAAGCTGGATCTGCGGTGGAACAAGCACTTCCGGGAGCCGGCGTGGCTGCGCGACTTCGAGGAGGCGGGGTGCATGGTCCTTCGCTGACAACTCAACAGAGGATGGTCGGGCGCGGGCCATACGTCGCCGTGTGCGACGTCCGCCGGACCTCGGCGCCGCTCACGACGTCGTAGAGCACGCGGGTGTCGGTGACGCTGAAGCCGGGCGTCCCGATCGACGGCTGGCACGGGTCGGTGCCGCTTCCGCCGAACTGGACCGGTGGCGGGTCACCGGGTGTCTGGGCACCGGTCTGGCTCTCGACGCGGTAGTGGCGGGTGCCCCAGATCCGGACCGTCACGGAGTCGCCGGACACCACGGCCTGGACGGCGATCCCGGTCGGCGAGTCGTTCGTCAGCTTGAGCTCGACGGGGCTGCCGTCGGCGTTGACGGCCTTGGCGTCGCGGCCGACGGGGTAGCGGTCGAGGTAGCGGTCGTGCTCGAGGTGGCCACCGTCGGTCAGGCCCGCGAGGTAGCCCGCGTTGTACAAAGTGGACGCGAGCTGCGAGACGCCACCGCCGGTGACGGTCGCGCCGGTGCCGTCTTCGTCGGCCGGGGCGGGCACGTAGCCGTTGCCGGCGGTGCGCGGGCCGGAGCGGGCGCCGAGGCTGAACGTCTCGCCGGGCTTGACGATCGTGCCGGACACGCGGGCGGCGAGCGTCCGGTTGTTCGTCGCGGCCGGGCCGGCGAGGCCACCGGTGGTGAACTCGCCGACGACCTCCTTGATGCCGAGCGCGCTGGCGGCGTCGGTGGTCACGCCGGGCTTCGACGCGCTGTAAACGACGGGCAGGTCCCGGCCGTCGGTCTTCTTGAGGACGTCGATGAGCGGCAGGAAGGTCTTCTCCCAGTTGACCTTCCGGGCGTCCTCGGAGGGATCGACGGCGGGCTGGTCGCCGGTGAAGACGATCTGCGCGTCCTTGCCGTCGGTCTCGGTGCTCGCGAGCCCGTCCTTCAGGGCGGCCTGCAGCTTGCCCTGGTCGATGCGGACCTCGACGGCCCCGCCCTCGACCGCGGCGAACTGGAACGACGACGCGATCGTGGCCGGCGTGAGCGGGACGTCCTTGCCCTGCCCGTGCACGACGACCGGCTTCGCGACAGCGGGCACGACGATCTGCCGGTAGGCGGCCTGCACACCGGCCGCGGTCGCCTTGACGGGCGTGATCGCCATGCCGAGCTTGACCCCGCCGGGGTCGAGCCAGTGCTCGGTGACGGCGTGCACGGCGCCGGCGAGGTCGGTCAGCTGCTGACCTTGCCGCGGCAGGACGGGGTAGGGCGTGACACCACCGTCGCCGACGGCCATGAACCCGACCGAACCTTCGGTGGCCGGGTGGTTCAGCCTGCCCTCGGCGAGCTCGCGCACGGCTTGGGCGATCTGGTTCGGATCGGTCTGCGTGGCGACCCCGACCTCGCGGCTGGTGAAGAAGGACATGACCCGCGTGATCGGGCTGAGCGGCTGGTGCCCGGCGAGCCCGAGGGTGTTCGGCCAGTCGAGCCCGAGCCCGGACTTCGAGGGCACGAGCTCGGCCTGGACATCACCCCCGTGGACGACGACGGGCCGGATGAGCCGCGGCTCGAGTTCCTTGCGCAGCTTGGCTTCCGCTTCGGCATGGGTCAGCCCCCCGACATCGACGCCGGCCACGGTCACCCCCCGCGGAACATCCCCGGCGCTGGCGACGAGGTCGATGGCGTAGAGGATGACGAAGAGCCCGAGCGCGATCCCGACGGACATCATGGTCCGGGCAAGACCGGTCCGAAGCCTCCGCGCGGCAGTCTCGGGGGCGGGAGGTGGAACGGGGGTTTCGAGAAGTTCGCCGAGCAGATCATCGGCGAAGAGATCAGTAGTGCCGGCGGCTTCGGGCTCCGCGGTCGCGGCTTCGGGTTCAGCACTCGACTCGGCGAGTTCCTCGGCGGCAAGAGGCTCGGCGGGCTCGGTTTCCCCGGGCGTGGGCTCGGCGGCCGGCTCCGGGGTCGCAGGCTCGCTTTCCCGCACCTCGGCAGGTTCGCGCACCTTGTCTTCTGCCACGACCCCGCCTACAGGTACAGCCCCGTGCCGTGTTCGGTTCGCTCCGTTGCGACCGCGTGGATGTCGCGTTCGCGCATCACCAGGTGGCCCTCGCCGCGGATCTCGACCTCGAACTGGTCCTCCGGGTTGAAGAGCACGCGGTCGCCGGTCTTGACGTTGCGCACGCTGTTCCCGACGCCCAGCACGTCACCCCACGCCAGCCGGCGCGCTACCTGCGCTGTCGCCGGGATCACGATGCCGCCGCTGCTGCGGCGCTCGCCCTCCTCCGGGGCCAGCCTCACCAGCACCCGGTCGTGGAGCATCTGGATCTCGAGTTTCGCCCCGTCAGACACGGTTGGCATGCTACTCGGCGGGCTCACCCGCCATGACCAGGCTCAGCTCGCGCGCCCCATCCGCTTGGATCCGCACCGGGACGCCCCAGTCCTGCCGCGTGATCCGGCACGCCGGGTGCTCGCCCCCGTCATCGCAGCTCGCGGCCTGCGCGACGACCTGCAGCACGCCTTCGGTGACGCCTTCGGCCAGCAGGATCTTGCGCGACAGATCCGTGCCGGTGCCGACGCCGTCGGCCAGCAGCGACGGCGGTGACGCGCTGATCTCCAGCCGCGTCGACGGGCCGAAACGGTCGTCCAGCTTCTCGCCGGGCGGCGCCTGGAACACGACCGAAAAGTCGATCTCGCCCGGTGCGAGCACCGTCGGTGGCCGGCGTACGGCGTGTGCGTCGCCCGATACGAGCGTCGGCGCCGAGGACGAGTCCAGCGGGCCGATGCGGTTGCCCGCCGACTCGACGACCAGCAGCTCGCCGTCGTGCAGCAGCAGGCCCTGTGGCTCCGAAAGCCCGGTGGCGATCGTCGTCACTTGGCGCGTGAAGACGTCGAAGCGGCGTACGGCGCCGTTGTACGTGTCCGCGATCGCGACCTTGTCGCCGGGCAGCACGGCGAGGCCGAGCGGGTGCTGCAGCAGCGCCTGGTCGGCCGGGCCGTCGGTGTGGCCGAACGAAAAGAGGTCGACGCCGATCGCCGTGTGCACGGTGAACGACTCGCCGGTGGGCTCGATCCAGCGCAGCGCCGACGTCTCCGCGTCGACGAGCCACAGCTTGTCGCCGTCGGCGGCGAGGCCCGACGTCTGCGCGAAGAACGCTTCGCCGACGTCGCCGTCTCGGAGGCCTTCGACGGTCGTCCCGGCGAAGCGGCGGATCGTGCCGGAAACCGGGTCGAACACGCTCAGCGTGTGGTTGCCGGCCATCGCGACGACGACCCCGCCGGCCGCGCCGTACCAGGCGACGTCCCACGGGCTCGTGAGGTCGACCTCGACGCCCTTGCCGGAGTCCGGTCCGGTGCGCCACTGCGCGCCGGTGCCCGCGACCGTCGTGACCTCGCCGGTGATCAGGTCGAGGCCGCGCAGCCGGTGACCGGCGGTGTCGGCGACCACGGCGTGGTAGCCGGCGCGCTCGGCGACGTCGTAGGGCAGCAGCGCGATGCCGGACGGCTCGGCGAACGTCGCGATGTCGAACGGTCCGTCCTGGCCACCGCGTTCTCCGCTGCCGAAGCGCCGGATGACCGTCTCACCGTCCGAAGCGAACTCGACGACGGAGTGGTGCCCGGTGTCCGCGACGAGGACGCGTCCCTCGGCCGTCGCGACGGCCTTGCTCGGGAACCGCAGCTCGCTGACCTGCTCCTCGACCGGGACGTACGGGCTGCCGCCGCGGCGAAGCGTCCCCTTCGCTTCGTGCTTCTTCACGAGGTCGGCGATGACGCGGCGAAGCGCCTCTTCGTGCCCTTCGCCCGCGGCGACGTGCACGACGTACCCCTCGGGGTCGACGACCGCCAGCGTCGGCCACGCGCGGACCGCGTACTGCGACCACAGCTCCATCTTCGGGTCGTTGACGACCGGGTGGTGCACCTCGTAGCGCCGGACCGCGGCTTCGATCGACGCGCGCTCGCCCTCGTGCAGGAACTTCGGCGAGTGGACGCCGATCGTGACGAGCACGTCCGCGAACTCGGCTTCGAGGGGGCGCAGCTCGTCGAGCACGTGGAGGCAGTTGATGCAGCCGCTGGTCCAGAAGTCCAGCAGGACGATGCGCCCGCGCAGCTCGGCGAGGGTCAGCGGGCGCCCGCCGGTGTTCAGCCAGACGTCGCCGCGCAGCTCGGGCGCGCGCACGCGGGCCTGCGGTCGGGGTGAGGTCACGGCAAGAGTGAACTACATGTGCTCACGCTCTGTTCCGAGGTTCCGCCGATGAGAGAACAAACTCACCCCATGGTGGTGCCCGTGAAGACGGCGGAAAAGAACGCGCGGCGGGGTGAGCCGCCGCTTAGGCTCGGGACATGACCCCCGTCCAGCCGGCCGGCGCCCTCACCTTCGAGGAGGCACGGCACCTGCAGGAGAACCTCCGGGAACCGGTGCGTCCCGGGCTGACCGGACCCGAGCTCGACGACGTCGAGCGCCGGTTCGGCTTCCGCTTCGCCGCGGACCACCGCACGTTCCTGTCCGCCGGCGTCCCGATCGGCGACCGCTGGCCGGACTGGCGCTGCGGCAACCCGGAGCAGCTGCGCAAACGGCTGGCCTGGCCGGTCGACGGCGTGCTGTACGACGTCGAGCACAACGGCTTCTGGCTGCCGGACTGGGGCACGCGCCCGGTCGGCCCGGAGGACGCGGTCCGCGAAGCCCGCCGTCGCCTGGCCGACGTCCCGCAGCTGGTGCCGGTGTGCGGGCACCGGTACCTGCCCGGCTTCCCGGACACGGCGGGCTACCCGGTGCTGTCGGTGTACCAGACGGACATCATCGTTTACGGCTCCGACCTGCGGGACTACCTGCACCGCGAGTTCGCGACGGGCGGCATCAGCACGGCCCCGCCGGACGGGCCGCGTTATATAGATTTCTGGTCCCGCTTCATCGACTAAGCGAATCTGACGCTGTCTAGCGCCAAAGCTAGAGAAACTTAGAAGCTGCTAGCTCTCCCGCCGCAGCATCCGGCTGACGCCCGCCGCCACCGTGGTCGCCAGGATCCAGCCCGACGCCGTGAACCCGGCCGCCACCCAGTTGTCCGATCCGTGCATGTACCAGCGCGACTTGTTGCCGAAGTCCACGATCGGCACCAGCAGGTCCGCCGTGTAGATCACCGGGTTCCACTGCAACCCCGTGTCCTGCTGGTTCACCACGCACCGGGGGCCGTTCGCGATGATCTGGTGCGTGGGATCCGAACTGACCCAGTGGATGCAGTCGTCCGAGCCGAGGCCGAACCACAGGCTCCCCAGCACGAGCAGCGTGAACAGCCAGCCCAGCGCGCGCACCGGGCGGTAGCCGTAGCCGACCATCGACCGCTGCAGCCAGCTCCACAGCCGCACCCCCGGGCCGAAGAACTTGAAGCCGCCGGCCAGCGCGTCGTAGCGGAACTGCTGCTTGCGCAACGCCACCGTCGACGCGTGCTCTTCGTTTCCCGCCGCGCGGAGCATGTGCGCCAGCTGGTCGTACGGGCCGGGCCGGTAGCCGCGCATGGCCCTGCTCAGCAGGTCGATGCGGTGGTCCAGCGCCTTGTCGTCGGCCAGTGGAATGCTCTTGCCCAGCGCGTCGTACCGGAAGTCCTCCAGCTCGATGCCTTCGGACGCGGCCCAGAACTCCTCGTTGTCGGTCAGCGTCCCGCAGTGCGCGCGGCGCAGCACGACCCGGCCGGTGGGGGGCACGTTCGGCGTCAGCGTGAACTCGTCCGCCGCGACGTCGCCCGCGTCGAGCGCCACCATGAACGGGGGCAGCGAGCCCAGCTGGGAACCGCGCAGGTCCACTCGGCGGGCGACCTGGGCACCGTCCAGGTTGACGCCGCCCTCCGCGACGAACGGGCGGCCGTTGTTGTCCCGCAACGTCAGGTCGCGGCCGATCCGGCCGGTGCGGACGTCCAGCGAAAAACTGCTGGTCGCGCGCAGGCCCGGCTCCGTCAGCCGCGTCCCGGCCAGGTTGATCGAGCCGCCGACCTCGACGCCCTGCAGCCGCAACGTGCCGTGGATCGTCGCGTCCGTGAGCTGGAAGTTGCCCGCGATCTTCGACCGGCGCGCCGAGAACACGTCCCGGCCCGGGTGGCGGAACATCGAGTTCCAGGCCAGGAAGTTGCCCCCGACCGTGACGTCGGCCAGCCGCAGCTGACCGGCCGGGACGCGCAGGCTCGTCGCCTCGATGTCGCCGCCGATCTCGGTGCCGTCCAGGTGCAGCGCGCGGTCGTAGTACGGCTGCGACTTGCCGCGCACCACACTGACCTCGGCGCCGGCCAGCCGCAGCGAGCCGCCGATCCGGGCGTTGACCATGCGCAACGTGCCCAGCGCCTGCAAGCCGTCGGACAGCTCGACGTTGCCGTCGACGCGCATCCGATCGGCGACCAGCGCCGGGCGCGGGTCGAGATACGGGTCGTTGGACTTCCACGCGTCGACGGCGATCGGCCCCTGCTGCGACACCGTCAGCTTCGCTTCGCGCAACACGATGTCACTGTCCACCGTGGCGCTCGGCAGGTACATGATCCCGGTCGCGGAGAAGCGTTTCCGCTGGCTGGCGGGCCCGTAGTTGTCGACCTCGCAGAGCAGGCTGCCGCCGATGTGCAGGCCGTTGCCGTTGAGCGCGAAGCCGTCCGGGTTGTTCAGCGTCGCGCCGGAAAAGTTGACGTTACCGCCGGTCCGCAGGCCGGGGAGCCGGACTTCGCCGTTCGCGACCATCCGGTACGCGAGCAGCGCGCCGGCGAGCACCAGCCGGTCGGCGTGGATCGCCTTGCCGTGCGGGTGGGCGATCACCGTGCGGGTCAGCACCAGCGACCCCTCGATCACCGCGTCGGTGAGGTTGACCGCGGCGTTCGGCATCCCGCGCTCGCGGTCGTCACCGCGCTGGACGGTGGTCTCCTCGATCTCGCGGTCGGCGCCGTCGACCTGCACGACGCTGCGGATCAGCCGGACGTCGTTGCGGCTGCGCATGTTGCGCGCCTTGAGCCCGGGCAGCCAGCACTTGCGGAACACGAGCCCGAGCAGGTGCGCCTCGCGCACGTCCGGCGGCTGCTCGAACCGGCAGCGCTCGAACCGGAAGAGGTACTTGAGGTCCGCGGCACGCAGGTCGAGCGTGCCGGTGATGTAGGCGTCCTCGACGTAGACGATCGGGGCGTTCGTGGCCGTTCGCCGCCAGCGCAGCAAGCCACCGTTGCCGGGTTTCAGCAGGTCGGCGGCCTTGACCTCGTAGCGACGGTCGGGGATGCCCGCGAACGGGTCGAGCGGAGGCAGCGCGCTTTCGGTCGTAATGGCTGTTTCTCCCCCCACCTCGTTCCCAGTGGCGCCGCGTCGGAACCCCCGGAATCACACCCCGTCCCCGCGCCGACTATATCACCGGTAGATCACCGAACCGGCCCATTGACGCCCACCGGCCACGCATGATGTGATCTTTTAACCGATTGCTCGGGGAGGGGCGCTGGTGGCATTTAATCGACCGCGGATTTCCGCGCGAACCCAGCACGCGTGTACCCGTGCAGCCGTTTCCGATCAGCAATCGGAAAAACTGTTCCGGCAGCAGAGGGGTAGAAATGCGCGCACTCGTACGTGGAGCACTGGTCACCGCCGCGTTGGCGACCGGCGGAGCGCTCGCTTTGGGCGGCACAGCGGCGTTCGCCACCTCGGCGAGCACCAATGAAGTGGTGGTAGCGGGCCCATTCGACTGGTATGACTCGTGCCACCGGACGCAGCAGGAGTACCAGCGCTACTACACGATTGTCCAGGGTTGTTTCCAGCTGACCGCCGGAAACGACAAGTGGATTTTCACCTACGACAACACGCACCACTAGAAAAGCGTTTGCCCTGCGCGTCCACTTTCGGACGCGCAGGGCAAACGGCTATTGACCCTCGAGACCCGCGCTGTTCGTCGGGTCCAGGACGCGCGCGAGGAACGACTTCGTGCGGTCGTGCTGCGGGTCGCCGATCACCTGGCCGGGCGGACCCTGCTCGACGACCACGCCGCCGTCCATGAACAGCACGCTGTCGGCCACCTCGCGGGCGAACTGCATCTCGTGCGTGACGACCAGCATCGTCATGCCCTCTTCGGCCAGCTGGCGCATGACCGCGAGGACGTCGCCGACCAGCTCCGGGTCCAGTGCGGACGTCGGCTCGTCGAACAGCATGACGTCCGGGTTCATCGACAGCGCCCGCGCGATCGCGACGCGCTGCTGCTGCCCGCCGGACAGCTGCCCGGGCAGCGACGTCTCCTTCTCGCTCAGGCCGACCTTCTCGAGGTTCTCCCGCGCGATCCGCTCGGACTCCTCCTTGCCGCGCTTGAGGACCTTGCGCTGCGCGACCGTGAGGTTCTCCAGCACGGTCAAGTGCGCGAAGAGGTTGAAGCCCTGGAAGACCATCCCGATCTTGCGGCGAGCGCCGTCGATGTCGACGTCCTCGTGGGTGATCTCGTTGCCGTTCACCACGATCTTGCCCTGCTGCGGCTCCTCCAGGAGGTTCACGCAGCGCAGCAACGTGGACTTGCCCGAGCCGGACGGCCCGATGATGCAGACGACCTGGCCCCGCTCGACCTGCAGGTCGATGCCCTTGAGCACCTCGAGCGGGCCGAACGCCTTGTGCAGGCCGGCGATTTCGACGATCACGTCGCTCACTTGGTACCCCCGGACACTCCGGCGCCGTATTTTTTCTCCAGCCGCTGCTGCAGGATCGACAGCGGGATGGTGATGACGAGATAGCAGAGGCCCGCGACGACGATCGGGGTCAGGCCCTTCGCCTCCAGCAGCGCCTGGCGGCTGAACTGCGCGAGCTCCTGCTGCGCCGGCGTGGTGCCGAGCAGGAACGCCAGCGACGAGTCCTTCGTCAGCATGATCAGCTCGTTGGCCAGCGGCGGCAGCACGATCCGGAACGCCTGCGGGATGACGATCGTGATCATCGACCGCGTCGGCGACATGCCGAGCGAGCGGGCGGCCTCGACCTGCCCGCGCGGCACGGCCTGGATGCCGGCCCGGATCGTTTCGGCCATGTAGGCCGAGGACACGATGCCGAGCGCGATCATGATGGAGATGTTGCGCGGCAGGTGCGTGTCCGGGAACGCGATGGGGACGCCGACCCCGACCGCGAGGAAGATCAGCAGCGCGGGCAGGCCGCGGAAGAACTCGATGTACCCCCGCGCGAACCACCGGTACGGGCCCACCGAGGACAGCCGCATCAGCGCGAGCACGAGGCCGAGCCCCAGGCCCAGCGCGAAGCCGAGCGCGGTGAAGATGATGGTGTTCTTGAGCGCGACCGTGATCACGTCGGGGAACTGCGCGGCGGCGACGTCGAGGTCGAAGAACGCCCGCCCGATCTGACCCCAGTTGGCCAGGAACGCGAAGACCACGATGATCACGAGCAACAGGACGTACTGCGCACCCCGGAACGCCGAACGTCGCCGGCGTCGGCTCAGTGCCATTTCACTCCTCAGGCAAGCCCGGAAAGGGCGGTTAAGACACCTCTGGAAACACCGCTGTGGCCGGTGCCGAAGCACCGGCCACAGGCGGGGGTCTTACTGGGTGGGGTTACCGGGCAGCCAGGTCGGTGCCTTGCCGAACCACTTCTGGTAGATCTGCGCGTAGGTGCCGTCCGACACCGAAGCCTTCAGCGCGTCGTTGATCGCCGTGACCAGGGCGGAGTTCCCCTGCTTGACGCCGATGCCGTAGAACTCGTTCGTCTTGAACTCGGTCGCGACGGCCGTGTCCGGGTTCGTCTTCACGAAGTCGTACAGCACGCCGTTGTCGTTGACGCCGGCGTCGACCGTGCCGTTCTTGACCGCCTGCTCCTCCAGCGCCAGGTCGTCGAAGGTGACGATCTCGGCGCCCTTCGCGTGCTCCTTGGCGTAGTCGGCGCCGGTCGTGGCCGACTGGACGCCGATCTTCTTGCCGGCGACGTTGCTGAAGTCCTTGATCGGCGAGCCGGACTTGACCAGCAGCGCCTGGGTCGCCTCGAAGTACGGGTTCGAGAAGTCGAACTTCTGCTTGCGCTTGTCGGTGATCGTCATGCCCGCCGCGGCCAGGTCGCACTGGCCGCTGTTCATGGCCTCGCCCGACTCGATGTTCTCGAACGCGATGTCGACGATGTTCTGCGTGACGTTCAGCTTCTTCGCGACCAGGTCCACGAGGTCGACGTCGAAGCCGACGATCTTGTCGCCCTGCTTGACCTGGAACGGCTGGTAGGGCAGGTGCGTGCAGGTCGTGAGCTTGCCGGACGCGATCAGCTGGACACCGCCGGCCGCCGTGCCGCCGTCGTCGCCCCCGCACGCGGTCAGGGCGGCGGCCGCCAACGCCAGCGCCGGGATCAGGGCGAGCGCCTTGAGTTGGGGTACTCGGGCCACGTCGTCACTCCTCGTAGTTCTCAGTTCGTGAGAGCACGCATATTGCCACTCATCCATACCAAAGCACAGCACTGTCGAGTTACAGCGACGTTTCGCCCCGCGCCCACCTCCGCGAGAGTGTCGCGCACGAAGGGCCACGTGGGTGAGGATGTCGTTCATGAACGCGATCCCGCCCCGGCTGCCCCCGTCCGGTCGACGCGCGAGGAAGGCGACGACCCGCCGGATCACCCGGCCGGGGGCGCGGTTCGACGGGTACCTCTCGCCGGAACGCCCGCACGCCGGTGCGTACGACGAGATGTTCGCCGACGACGGCACGGTCCGCGGGCCCTACCGCGCGCTCTACGAGTCGATCGCCGCACTCGACGCGCACGACCTCAACTCCCGGTCGATGGCGCTGGACCGGGCGATGGTCGACCAGGGGATCACGTTCTCGCTGTCCGGCCAGGAGCGGCCGTTCCCGCTGGACCTGGTGCCGCGGGTGATCCAGGCGGCGGAGTGGTCGAAGCTCGAGCGCGGCGTGGCCCAGCGCGTCCGCGCGCTCGAAGCGTTCCTCGCCGACATCTACGGCGACCGCCAGATCCTGCGCGAGGGCGTGCTGCCGCGGCGGCTCATCACCTCGTGCGAGCACTTCCAGCGGGAGGCCTTCGGCATCAACCCGCCGAACGGCGTGCGCATCCACGTGTCCGGAGTGGACCTGGTGCGCGACGAGGAGGGCACGTTCCGGGTGCTGGAGGACAACCTCCGCAACCCGTCCGGGGTGTCGTACGTGATGGAGAACCGGCGGACGATGGCGCGGGTCTTCCCGGACCTGTTCGCCCAGCACCGCGTCCGGCCGGTCGGGGACTACGCGTCGCACCTGCTCCGGGCGCTGCGCGCGGCGGCCGCGGCGAACGTCGCCGACCCGGTGGTCGTCGTGCTCACCCCCGGCGTCCACAACTCGGCGTACTTCGAGCACTCGCTGCTGGCCCGGCTGATGGGTGTCGAGCTGGTCGAAGGCCGCGACATGTTCTGCCGCGACAACGTCGTCTACCTGCGGACGACCGAGGGCGAGCGCCAGGTCGACGTCATCTACCGGCGCATCGACGACGAGTTCCTCGATCCGGTGCACTACCGGCCGGACTCGGTGCTCGGCATCGCCGGCGTCCTCAACGCGGCGCGCGCGGGCAACGTCGTCGTCGCGAACGCCGTCGGCAACGGCGTCGGCGACGACAAGCTCGTCTACACCTACGTGCCCGAGATGGTGAAGTACTACCTCAACGAGAAGCCGCTGCTGCCCAACGTGGACACGTTCCGGTGCTGGCTGCCGGACGAGTTCGACCACGTCATGGCCCACCTCGACGAGCTGGTCGTCAAGCCGGTCGAGGGCTCCGGCGGCTACGGGATCGTCTTCGGGCCCGAAGCGACCCCGGAGGAGCTGGCGACGCTGCGGCGGAAGGTGCGCGCGAACCGGCGCGGCTGGATCGCGCAGCCGGTGGTCCAGCTCTCGACCGTGCCGGCCAAGGTCGAGGACCGGCTCGCGCCGCGGCACGTCGACCTGCGGCCGTTCGCCGTCAACGACGGCAAGGACATCTTCGTCCTGCCCGGCGGGCTGACGCGGGTGGCGCTGCCGGAGGGCAGCCTGGTCGTCAACTCGTCGCAGGGCGGCGGTTCCAAGGACACGTGGGTGCTGACGTCCCGGACGTCGAGCGCCGAGCGCGAGCTGGAGCAGCCCGCCCTCGGCGCGATGTCCACCGTGGACGGCCTCATCGCCGAGCAGGGGCCCGAGCTGACGTCGTCCCAGCAGCAACAACAGCAGCAACAACAGAGTTAGGGAGGTCCGGATGCTGGCACGCAACGCGGAGTCGCTGTACTGGATCGGCCGGTACGTCGAACGCGCCGACGACACCTCCCGGATCCTCAACGTCTCGGTCCACCAGCTGCTGGAGGACGCGACGGTCGACCCCGACCACGCGAGCCGCCAGCTGCTGGCCGTCCTGGGCATCGACACCCCGGACGGCGAGGCCCTCGACGTCTGGAAGCTGACCGAGCTGGTGGCGTACGCGAAGGACAACGCGGCGTCGATCGTCGGCTCGATCAACTCGGCGCGCGAGAACACGCGGGGTGCGCGCGAAGTCGTCTCGACCGAGCTGTGGGAGTGCCTGAACGCGACGTGGAACGCGGTCCCGGACCGGCAGCGCTACGCGCGTCGAGCCGGGCCGCACGCGTTCCTCTCGTTCGTGGAGGAGCGCGCGGCGATGTTCGCCGGGCTCGCCGACTCGACGATGTCGCGGGACGACGGCTGGCTGTTCATGGTGCTCGGCCGCTCGATCGAACGCGCCGACATGGTGGTGCGGCTGCTGCTGTCGCGGGTCGCGGACCGCGCGTCGTCACCGGGGTGGATCACGGTGCTGCGCTCGGCCGGCGCCCAGGACACGTACCTGAGGACGTACCGCGGCGCGCTCGACGCGGGCCGCGTCGTGCAGTTCCTGTTGCGGGACACGCTGTTCCCGCGTTCGGTGTTCCACGCGCTGCGGCAGGCGGAGGAGTGCCTGCAGCGGCTCGACCCGGGCGGCGGCGCGCGCAACAACGAGAAGTCGGAGGCCCTCCGCCAGCTCGGCCGGGCCCGCAGCGAGCTGGAGTTCTTGCGCCCGGCGGACCTGCTGACCGACCTGCCGCGGCGGCTCGGGACGTTGCAGACGACGATCCGGGAGATCGGGGAAGCCGTGTCGTTGCAGTACTTCAGCACGTCGCCGTGGGTGGCGTGGAGCGGTGCGGAGGTTTCACTGTGACGTGGCAGCTGCGGGTGGCGCACCGGACGGGGTACCGGTACGCGACGCCGGCGACGCAGTCGTACAACGAAGCGCGCCTGACCCCGCGCTCGGACCGCCGTCAGACGACGGTCGCGACGCGCATCGAGACGACCCCGGCGACGCGTGCGTACCGCTACACGGACTACTGGGGCACGGTCGTGACGTCGTTCGACCTGCACGCGCCGCACACGGAGTTCACGGTGCTGGCGACGTCGGTGGTCGAGACGGCGGACGAAGCCGAGCCGATCCGCACGGCGTCGTGGAAGGACCTGCGTTCGGAGACGGTCATCGATCATCGGACGGAGTACCTGAGCCCGACCGACTACACCCCGCGCGACGCCGCCTTGGCGCGCGAAGCCCGCGCGCTGCGGACCGGGTTGGATCCGGCCGAATCGGTGCTGGCGGTGTGCGAGTGGGTGAACAAGCAGCTGAAGTACCAACCGGGCACGACCGGCGTCCACTCGACGGCGACCGACGCGTGGCAGGCGCGTGAGGGTGTGTGCCAGGACTTCGCGCACGTGACGCTGGTGATGCTGCGCGCGATCGGCGTCCCGGCCCGGTACGTGTCGGGGTACCTGCACACGAAGCCGGCCGCGAAGCTCGGCGAGGTGGTGGAGGGCGAGTCGCACGCGTGGGTCGACGTCTGGACCGGCGGCTGGTGGGCGTACGACCCGACGAACGCGATTCCGGTCGGGCCGCGGCACGTGTGGGTGGCGATGGGGCGGGACTACGCCGATGTGGCGCCGTTGAAGGGGATCTTCACGGGTGGTGGGCAGTCCACTTTGGACGTGTCCGTCCACTTGACCCGGCTGGCCTGAGCGGCGCTTTCCCGGGAAAGCGCCGCTCAGGGGGATCAGCCTCGGGCGTGGGCGTCCAGGATGTGCGCCACGGCTTCGGTGACCCGCTGCGCGTGGTCCAGGTGCAGCCACTCGTCCGGCACGTGGATGTTCGAGTCGGACCCGCACGCGCCGGTGACCAGGAACTGGGCCTCCGGGTACTTGCGCGAGAGCAGGCCCATGAACGGGATCGAGCCGCCCATGCCGGTCGCGCGGTGCGGCCGGCCGAAGACCTCGTCGCTGACCGTGCGCAGGGCCGCCGTCAGCCAGGGCGACTCGGTCGGCGCGTTCCAGCCGTCCTCCGCCTGCGGGTTGTGACCGAAGGTGACCTTCGCGCCGTACGGGACGTCGGTGGTCAGGGCCCGCTTCACGGCTTCGAGGCCCTTCTCGGCGTCGGCCGTCGGCGGGAGGCGGAAGCTCAGGGTCAACGTCGTGCTCTCGCGCAGGACGTTGCCCGCGTCGGCCGGCTTCGGGAAGCCGTCGGCGCCGATGATCGACAGCGTCGGGCGCCACGCGTTGTTGAGCATCAGCTCCAGCGCGTCCTCGGTGATCACGCGACCACCCTCGACCAGCGGGAACGCCTTCGACAGCGCCTCCGGGAAGTCCTGCGAGACGGCCTTGAGCTCGGCCAGCCGGTCCGCCGGGACGTCGACCTTGAGCTCGTCGAGCAGCAGCTCGCCGGTCTCGCTGTCCTCGAGCCGCTCGATCAGCTTCCGCAGCACGCGGAACGAGCTGGCGACGACGCCCGAAGCGATGCCCGAGTGCTGGGCCGAGGCCAGCAGCTGCACGGTGACGTCGAGGTGCAGCATCCCGCGCAGGCTCGTGACCAGCCACAACCGCTCGTAGTCGCTGCCGCCGGCGTCGAGGCAGATCACCAGCGACACCGCGCCGATGCGGTCGGCCAGGTGCTCGACGTACGCGGGCAGGTCGGGGCTGCCGGACTCCTCGCCGGTCTCCAGGAGCACCACGATCCGGGCGTGCTCACCGCCGGCGGCGTGGACGGCTTCGATCGCCGTCGTCGCCGCGTAGCCGGAGTAGCCGTCGTCGACGGACCCGCGGCCGTACAGCCGGCCGTCGCGGATCACCGGCGTCCACGGGCCGAGGCCCTCGGACCAGCCGCCGACCGGGGGCTGCTTGTCGAGGTGGCCGTACATCAGGACGGTGCCCCGGTCCGCCGCGCCCGGGGTCGCCGGGACGTCGACGAGCAACAGGGGAGTGCGGCCTTCGAGCTGCACGACGTCGAGGGTCGCCCCGGGCAGGTCGCGCGCGGCGATCCACTCGCGGACGTGCTCGACGGCGGCGGCCAGGTGACCGGTCGTCGCCCACTCGGCGTCGAAGGCCGGGGACAAGGCGGGGATGGCCACCAGCCCGGACAGACTCGGGATGACGTCGTCGGTCCACGACGTCACGACGGATTCACGAACGGATTTCTGCTCCACGAGCCCATCGTGCCACGGGGCTACGGGCGTGCGGCACATCACAACAGCGTCCCCGGAGTGGGGGATCACGCAGGCGCACGGCCACGTGCTCGTGCGGCCACGCCTGGTGAGCGCCCGGACCGATTCCCTACTCTCGTAGGTCCGATGCTCGGGCTTCCTAACGTTTTCCCTGTTCAGAGCCCCTTTCTCAGCAACAAATCAGCAACCGTCACTGACCAAAGCCACGACCTTCGTGCCAGGATGTCGGCGTGAACCGTCAACGCCGACGGTGACCGAGCGCTTCGGAGACCCGAGCCGCTGGTCCCCGCCGGTGCAGTCGCTGTGGTCGCCACAAGCGGCCGCCAGAGGCACCGACACCGAGGAGTACCGCCCATGCCGTCCGAACAGTGGACGCACCCGGAGCCTGGAGACGGGCCGGCCGCCGTCGCGGCTCAGCCTTCGCCCGAGCAGGTGATCGCCGGATTGCGAGCGACCAGCGAAGGGGGCGCTGAGCTGACTCAGCTGCTCACCCCCGAAGGCGAACGGGTCCCGTCACCCCAGTTCGACAAGTACGTCGACGACATCGACGACGAAGCCCTGCGCGGCCTGTACCGCGACATGGTGCTCGTCCGCCGCGCGGACCGCGAAGCCAACGCGATGCAGCGCCAGGGCCAGCTCGGCATCTGGGTCCCGCTGCTCGGCCAGGAGGCCGCGCAGATCGGGTCGGGCCGCGCGCTGAAGCAGAACGACATGGCCTTCCCCAGCTACCGCGAACACGGTGTCGCGTACGCGCGCGGGGTCGACATGAAGGATCTGCTGGGCATCTTCCGCTGCACCGACCACAGCGGCTGGGACTACAAAGCTCACGGCTTCCACCCGTACTGCATCGTCATCGGCAACCAGGTGCTCAACGCCGCCGGGTACGCGATGGGGCAGAAGTTCGAGGGCAAGGTCGGGGACGACGACGGCGAAGCGACCATCTGCTACTTCGGTGACGGCGCGACCTCACAGGGCGACGTCCACGAAGGATTCGTCTGGGCCGCGGTCTACGACGCGCCGCTGGTGTTCTTCTGCCAGAACAACCAGTGGGCCATCTCCGAGCCGACCGAGCGCCAGTCGCGCCTGCCGCTCTACCAGCGCGCCCGCGGGTACGGCTTCCCCGGCATCCGCGTCGACGGCAACGACGTCCTGGCCTGCCTCGCGGTGTCCCGCTGGGCGCTCGACGAGTGCCGCCACGGCAACGGACCGGTGCTGATCGAGGCGTTCACCTACCGGATGGACGCGCACACGACGACCGACGACCCGTCGCGCTACCGGCTCTCCGACGAGCTCGAAGAGTGGAAGCTCAAGGACCCGATCGAGCGCGTCCGGGCGTTCCTGGCCCGCAAGGGCGGCGCCGACCACGACTTCTTCGAGCAGGTCCAGGCCGAGGCCGACGCCTTCGCCGCCGACCTGCGCGAATACACGTTCAACATGCCCGAGCCGCCGCCCGAGCGGATCTTCAGCAACGTCTACGCCGAGGGCAACCCGGTGCTGGAAGCGCAGCGCGAAGAGTTCCTGTCCTACCTCGACGGCTTCGTATCGGCGGGTGAGCACTGATGACCGACCTCCAGAAACTCACCATCGGCAAGGCGCTCAACCTCGGCCTCCGGCGCGCGATGGAAGAGGACCCCAAGGTCCTGATCATGGGCGAGGACGTCGGCAAGCTCGGCGGCGTCTTCCGGATCACCGACGGCCTGCAGAAGGACTTCGGCGAGCAGCGCGTGCTGGACACGCCGCTGGCGGAGTCCGGCATCATCGGCACCGCGGTCGGCCTGGCCGTGCGCGGGTTCCGGCCGGTGTGCGAGATCCAGTTCGAGGGCTTCATCTTCCCGGGCTTCGACCAGATCTCGTCCCAGCTGGCGAAGCTGCACTACCGCACGCAGGGCAAGATCAAGATGCCCGTCGTGATCCGGGTGCCGTTCGGCGGCGGGATCGGCGCGGTCGAGCACCACTCGGAGTCGCCGGAGTCGCTGTTCGCGCACATCCCGGGCCTGAAGGTCATCTCGATTTCGAACGCCGTCGACGCCTACTGGGGCATCCAGCAGGCGATCAAGTCGGACGACCCGATCCTGTTCTTCGAGCCGAAGCGGCTGTACCACTCGGGTGCGCTGCGCGCGGAGATCGACACCGACGGCACGCCGTCCCCGGTGTTCTCCTCGCAGGTCGTCCGCGAGGGAACGACAGCGACGGTCGTCGCGTACGGCCCGTCGGTGAAGGTCGCGCTCGACGCGGCCGCCGCGGCCGAAGACGAGGGCAAGTCCCTCGAGGTCATCGACCTGCGCACGCTCTCACCGCTGGACCTCGGCCCGGTGTTCGAGTCGGTGCGCAAGACCGGCCGGCTGATCGCGCTGTCGGAGGCGCCGTCCGAGTCGTCGCTGACGTCGGAGATCGCCGCGCGCGTCCAGCAGGAGTGCTTCTACTCGCTGGAAGCGCCCGTCCTGCGGGTGACCGGGTTCGACACGCCGTACCCGCCGGCCAAGCTCGAGGAGCACTACCTCCCCGACCTGGACCGGGTGCTGCACGCCATCGACCGCTCGCTCGCCTGGTAAGGGGGATCTCCGCGCAATGCCTACGTACAAACAGTTCCCCCTGGCCGACACGGCCGAGGGGCTGACCGAAGCCGACATCCTGTCCTGGCACGTGAAGCCGGGCGACACGGTGACGGTCAACCAGATCGTGGTCGAGATCGAGACCGCGAAGGCCGCCGTCGAGCTGCCGATCCCGTGGGCCGGGGTGGTCACGGAGCTGCACGTCGAGCCGGGGCAGACGGTGGAGGTCGGCACCGCGATCCTCACCATCGACGTCGACCCCGGTGGGGCGGCCGCTCCGGCACCGGCCGCTGCTCCCGCTTCGGCTCCGGCCGAGGAAGAAGAGATGAAGCCGCTGGTCGGCTACGGCTCCAAGGCCGTCGTGACGCAGCGGCGGGCTCGCAAGGGCGCGGCTCCGGCCGCTCCCGCTCCGGCCGCCGCTGTCGTCGCTCCTCCCGCGCCCGCCCCGGTCGCGGCGCCCGCGCCCGCCCCGGTCGCGGCTCCGCGCGGCGGGTACGTCCCGCTGGCGAAGCCGCCGGTGCGGAAGCTGGCGAAGGACCTCGGGGTCGACCTGCACGCGCTGACCGGCACCGCTTCGGGCGGCGTCATCACGCGTGACGACGTCGAGCGCGCGGCGAACGGTGCTGTCGTGGCGCCTGCCGCATCCACTGTGGACACCGGTTACGACCCCACCACCCGCGAGCGGCGCGTGCCGATCAAGGGCGTCCGCAAGATGACCGCGGCGGCGATGGTGCAGAGCGCGTACACCGCTCCGCACGTCACGGAGTTCCTGACCATCGACGTCACGCCGATGATGGAGTTCCGCGAGAAGCTGAAGAAGTCGCGGGAGTTCGCCGGGGTGAAGGTCACGCCGCTGACGTTCGCGGCGAAGGCCGTGTGCCTGGCGGCGAAGCGCACGCCGGACATCAACGCGGTGTGGGACGAGGCCGCGCAGGAGATCGTCTTCAAGGACTACGTGCACCTCGGGATCGCGGCGGCGACGCCGCGCGGCCTGATCGTGCCCAAGGTCCGTGACGCCGACTCTCTTTCGCTCAAGGAGCTGGCTCAGGCGCTGACGACGCTGACCGACGTCGCCCGCGAGGGCAAGACGTCGCCGGCGGACATGGCGAACGGCACGATCACGATCACCAACGTGGGCGTGTTCGGCGTCGACACGGGCACGCCGATCATCAACCCGGGCGAGTCCGCGATCCTGTGCCTCGGCGCGATCAAGGACCAGCCGTGGGTGGTGGACGGCGAGATCAAGGTCCGCAAGGTCCTCCAGCTGTCGCTGAGCTTCGACCACCGCGTGGTCGACGGCCAGCAGGGTTCGGAGTTCCTGGCCGACGTCGGCGCCTTGCTGGCCGACCCGGCCATGGCGATGACTTACTGAGTTTTCGCAGGTAGAGGGCCGTCCCGGAGCTTCGGGGCGGCCCTCTTCGTGTTCGCCTCCGGCATACTCGCTTGACGGAGTGAGTGCTCACTCCGCACACTGGTCGCATGACACCAGCACCCGAAACCCGGCGGCGAGCGCCGGGCATGAGCGTCGAAGCCCGGCGCGCCATGATCGTGCACGCGGTGCTGCCCCTGCTGATGGAGCACGGCACCGGCGTCACGACCAGCCAGATCGCCCGAGCCGCCGGCATCGGCGAGGGCACCATCTTCCGCGCGTTCAAGGACAAGGACGAGCTGTTCGACGCCTGCACCGCCGAGGCGCTGCGGCCCGACCACGTGCTCGACGCGATCGCCGAGATCCCCATCGAGCAGCCGCTCGAAGAGCGCCTCGTCGAGGCCGCCGACGCGCTCGGCGCGCACCTCGAGCGGATGGGCGCGCTGATGGGGGCGCTGCACGCGTCCGGCCGGCACAAGCACCGCGACCCCGAACAGCGCCTCAAGGAGCGCCGCGGCACGTGGAAGGGCGGCCGCAGCGAGTCGATGGCCGCCATGCGCGGCGCGATCACCGAACTGTTCGAACCCGACAAAGACCGGCTGCGGCTCACGCCCGAGCAGCTGGCCGCGCTGTTCCTGACCCTGTTGTTCGGCGGCCGACGAATGGCACCGGTCGACGACCCCGCCACCACGCGCCAGGTGGTCGACGTCTTCCTGCACGGCGCCGTGGAGGCCAAATGATCCCGGGCGGTGGGGGCGGCATGGAGTTCATGCTGGCTCGGCGAGGAAGACGGCGGCATGCGTCGACGGTCCCGGAAAGCGGGCTCACCGGGCCGGTCGAGATCCCCGAGCCCAAGCCGGAAGACCAGCCGAAGGACCTTCGCTCGCGGCTCAAGCGCGCGAAGACGTCCGTGGCGGGCACGGTCCGCGGCCTGCCGAAGGTCGTGCGGCTGACGTGGCAGGCCAGCCCGGTCCTGACGATCCTCCTGGCGCTGATCACCCTGCTCTCGGGCCTCCTGCCGACGGTGACCGCGTACATCGCGAAGCTGCTTCTCGACTCCGTCGTCGCGGCGATCCAGCACCGCGGCACGACGGCCGACATCGTCAACGTCGCGCTGTTCCAGTTCGGCGTGCTCGCCGCGACCGCGATCAGCAGCGCCATGACGTCGATCGCGCAGTCGCTGCTGCAGGAGCGCATGACGCTGACCATCCGCCACCAGGTGATGGCCCACGCGAGCGAGCTGCACCTCGCGTACTTCGAGGGCTCGACGTCGTACGACATGCTGCGCCAGGCCGCCCAGGAGGCGCCGACGCGGCCACTGTCGATGATGAACTCCGCGCTGGGGCTCGTCCGCACGTTGATCACGTTCGGCAGCATGATCGCGCTGCTGGTGGCCGTGAGCCCGCTCTTGGCGCTGGTCGCCCTGCTGGCGCCGATCCCGGCGTTCATCTCGCAGTCGAAGTACGGCTCGCGCGCGTTCTGGCTGACGTTCCTGATGTCGCCGATCAAGCGACGGATGGACTATCTGTCTTCGCTGGTCACGACGGACACGTACGCCAAGGAGACGAAGCTGTTCGGGCTCGGCCCGTACTTCGTCGACCGGTTCCGCCGGCTCGGCCTCGTGTCGTACGAGCGGCAGCGGAAGCTGACGATCAACCGCAACCTCAGCTCGACGTCCTGGGGCCTGCTGAGCACGCTCGCGGGTTCGGCGATCGCGCTGTACATCGCGCTGAAGGCGGTCGGCGGGGAGCTGACGCTCGGCGACCTGGCGCTGTACACGGCCGCGGCGACGTCCGTGCAGGCGTCGGTGTCCGGGCTGTTCACGGCGTTTTCGGGGATGTACGAGAACAACCTGTACCTCGACACGCTGTACCGCTTCCTGGACACGAAGCCGGAGATCACGGCTCCCTCGTCTCCGCGCGCTTTCCCGTCTGTCGTGGACGGTCACATCGAGTTCGATTCGGTGACGTTCGCGTACCCGGGCGCGGACGAGCCGGCCCTGGACAACGTCAGCTTCGAGATCCGCCCGGGCGAGACGGTGGCGGTGGTGGGCCGCAACGGCGCAGGCAAGTCGACGCTGTTCAAGCTGTTGTGCCGGCTCTACGACCCGACCGCCGGCCGGATCCTCTTGGACGGCGTGGACATCCGCGAGTACGACCCGGTGGAACTGCGAACCCGGATCAGCGCGATGTTCCAGGACTACGTGACGTATCAGGGAACGGCGGCGGAGAACATCGGCCTCGGCGACCTGACCCGGCTGGAGGACCGTCCCCACATCGAGAACTCGGCCCGCCGAGCGGGCGCGGACGAGCGCATCGAGCGGCTGCCCTCCGGCTACGACAGCCCACTGGGCCGCTGGTTCGACCAGGGCGTCAGCCTGTCGGGCGGCGAGTGGCAGAAGATCGCGCTGGCCCGCGCGTTCCAGCGTGAGGCGCCACTGTTGATCCTGGACGAGCCGACGTCGGCGTTGGACGCGCAGGCGGAGCACGACCTGTTCTCGCGGCTGCGGGAGCTGTCCGAGGGGCGGACGACGCTGTACATCTCGCACCGGTTCTCGACGGTGCGGCAGGCGGAGCGGATCCTGCTGCTGGACCACGGAAAGGTGGCGGAGTACGGAACGCACGAGGAGCTGATGGCGGCGAAGGCCGGGTACGCGGAGCTGTTCACGCTTCAGGCGCAGGCGTACTTGGACGAGGTGCCGAGCTGAGCGACCGGGGGCGCCGGATGATCTCTTCGGGGATCTCGGTGCCCCCGCGCAGCTCGACGTTGCGGAGGTTGAGCCACGGCATCGACGCCTCGCGGTCGTCGATCACGACGGCCGTCGTGTCGAGCAAGCAGTCAGTAAGCCAGATCGCCCGCTCGCTCTCGGACAGGAATTGCAGGTCGAGCCGGCACCGGATGAACCGAACATCCTCGAAGCTCAGCCGAGCGAAGGCGCCACTGCCGGACCAGTTGCCCAGCAAGCCGAAATCGAGCGCGGCATCGCTGAATTCGGCCTGCTCGAATCGAACCACAGCGTGCTCGATGGACAAGGCGGAGAAGTCCAGCGAGCCGACCGGGAATCGGCAACGGTAGAAGTCGACCGGCGCGCGGGCGTCCCACCCGGAGCAGATCAGCTGCTGGCCGCCGAACTCGGCACCGACGAACTCGGCACCGCCGTTGAACCACGCGTAGGTGATGGACGTCCGGACGGCGGAGAACTGCGCGCCGTGGCAGCTGAGCAGCCCCTCGAAGCGCGTGTGGTCGAAGGACGTCAGCTCACCGGTGAAGGTGGCCCGGTCGAAGACGACGACCCGGCCGGGGAAGCGCAGGCCGGAGAAGTCGGCGTTCTCGAACACGATCCCGGTGAAGTCGAAGTCGACCGGCAGCCACCACTCGAAGCCCGCGAGCCGATCCCGGATCATCCGGAGGATGGCCTGCCGGACCTCGGTCTCGCCGGGTGTCATGACCTCGGGCTGGAGGCGCAGGTAACCGCAGAGGACGTCCACGCAGACCTGGCGCTTGTCGACCCAGTCGTCGGCGAGGCCGGCGAGGGCGTAGACGCCGGTCAGCCGAACAGCCGGGCTCTCGTGGGCGAGCTGCTCGGCGGCGGTGCCCAGTCGTTCGTTGAAGCTCTGCACGGTCTCGCGATCAGCCTTGTCGACGGCGAGGTCGTGTTCCTTCTCAGTGACCCGCTGCTTGCGGTAGTTGACGGCGAGCAGCACCACACCACCGAACCCGGCGACGACGGAGAGGGCGATCTTGAGCAGGTCGAGCAGCTGGTCGACCCCGAACACCCCGGCGGCCGGCAGCTTCGGCCAGCCGAGGAACCACAGCAGTCCCCCGGTGGTCCCGCCGGCGACAACGATCGCGACGACCAGCCAAGCGAGGACGGACACCAGGATCGAGCCCCGCCCGGCGAGGTCCGGCATCCGCAGCCAGGAGACCCTCAGCCGGTCCGGCGACACCCGCCGCCCGACGACCAGGCCGACCGCGGCGAGCACGACGATCGCGATCAGGAGCCAGCGGAGCCAGTCGGACACGAAGGGTGAGACTAGCCGCTGGTCATCGGGCGCGGGAGCAAATCGGACAGGTCGTTCGTTGTCCAGGTATGGCTGTCGCGTTCCTGCTTTACGTCTTCGCCGAGATCGCCGCGATCTGGGCGGTGGGTTCGGCCGTCGGCGTGCTCGGCACGCTGGGCCTCCTCCTGGCCGGCGCGTTCATCGGTTCTTGGCTGGCCCGCCGCGAGGGCGCCAAGGCGATGCGGGCGTTCATGTCCGCCGCCCGGGCCGGGCAGCCGGCGGAGAAGGAACTGACCGACGGGATGCTGGTCGCGCTCGGCGGAGTGTTGATCCTGGTCCCGGGGTTCGTGAGTGACGTGCTGGGGTTGCTGCTGATGCTGCCGCCGTCGCGCGCGGTGGCTCGGAAGCTGTGGCTTCGCCGGATGGAGAAGCGGGCTGTGCGGTTCGCCAACCAGCGCCGGGGGCCGGTGATGGTGGTGGACAGCGAGGTCGTACCTCCTCAGGAACCGCGGCGCGACCAGCCGACGGTGATCGAAGGCCGAGTCGTCGAGAACTGATCACGAGTGAATCTCACGATGGAACGTGAGGTACTTGTCGTCGACGAAGTGCCGGCCGTCCATCCGAAGCTTTCCGACACTCATTCCGTTATATTGCAAGGAATGATCGGGCTGAACCAGGATTGCCCCCAGATCAAACAGGGAGTGGCAATTCGGACATAGACAAAGAACGTTCTCGGGCACATCGGGGCCAGCCTGAATACCACCAAGAGCACGAATGTGCGCCCCTTGCGAAAATCCCTGACCCTTAACGACCAACCTGATACCACACATCTGACACGTGTCGTCGTGGACCTGCTTGACGAAGTCGGAAACTTCGGGCGAGCGCACGATTGGCCTGGTTACCGCTTTTCGGCGAGCGGGCTTACTTTTACCCGCCGGCTTCATCGAATGCTTCTCGACAGGTGAAAGTTCAATGACCATGTCCGGGTAATTGATATCCACCCGGGAGCCATACTTGACCATGAGGAAGCGACACATCTTGAAGCCGTCGCCACCGACTTCGTAGTACGAATCCTTCACCAGGAATAATCCGTCGTACCGGTAGTCCTTGTCTGGCCCGAACTCCGCCTCGGAGCCCCTCACAACTCGGACAGGTGTCTGATGTACCCGGCTCGCCACGAGCGCAGCGTTTCCCGGGTCGTTGAAGGTCTGGTGATCGACCTGCTTGCGGTTTTTCCGGCCGCCGTGGCCGGTGTACAAGATCCATTCGCCGCCGTCGACATCCTCATACCCGCCGGAAAGCACGATCGACGCTGCACACGTCCGCGCGACGCCGACGATGCCTGCCTGCAGAGCCAAGTGCACGCCGCGGTCGTACGCCTCACGTCGGCTCGAGAAGGTGGTTCCTTCCGGGACACCGGGGACGGCACCCCAGACCCGACCAGGCTCCAAGAAGATCTCCGGCACGCTGCCGACATCAGGACCGCTCATGGATCCACCCTAAAGGTGGACACCGACAGTTTGGTGTCACCAACGTGCGACAGCTAGTCCCCGGTCGGTTTGGGGATGTCGAAGTAGCTGGAGAAGCGGACCGCCGGGGCGTACTCGCCCTTCACCTTCACTCGCCCAGTCACGAACATCGCCGCCACCGCGGCGTTGCCCGTTGCCATCTTGATGAAGTCGTCCACGGACAGGGTGATCGTCGTGTCTGGAGTCCGCGACAAGTCCGTTGAAGAAACGCACAAGCCGTCCTCGATCACCGTTTGGAAGCGGTCGTAGCCGTCCTCGCCGGTGCCGTCGGAAAAGCGCCAGGAAACCACGAAATCGACGTGGCGTGCTCGTTCCGGCAAGAAGTGCTCGGACATTCGGCGGAATATCTCGTCCAGGAACACCGCGCGCAACTCGGAGTGCGCCGCGATCGCCTTCAGCTGGTCGCGTGAGGCTCGTCCGACCACGTCCACCAGCACGTCCGTCGACAGGGAGCTCAGCTCGATACCCGCACCCGCGGAGCCCAGCATGTGCAGGGTTTCCAGGACCTGGATGAACTGCTCGGGCGTCAGGTTGGCGATGACCAGCTTCTCCGCGAACGCGTTGACCGCGTGACCGCCACGAACACCGCTGCGGGGCCGGGAAAGGCGCCATTTCGCTTTTCGGGGCACAGCGACGGACTATACGGGGTGCGGGAGATCGAAGTATCCGATCAGCCCGGCCGCGAAGGCCAAATCACCCTTGACCTTGATTCTTCCCGTGACGAACAACACCGCCGGCGTCGCCTGGTGGGTGATCAGGCGGAAGAAGTCGGCCGGGGCGATCGTGATCGTGACCCGGGGTGCTGAGCGCATGTCGCGGCTCACCGTGCACGAGCCGTGCGAAATCACCGTCTCGTAGCGGTCGTAGCCGCCTTCGCCGATGCCGCCCGACAGGCGCCAGTGGACCACCGCGTGCAGGTCGCGGGCCCTCTCGGGCCGGATGTGCGCGCCCATGCGGGCGAAGATCTCGTCCAGTACCCGCTCGCGCAGGGGACGTTCCGCTACGACACTCTCGAGCTGCGCGCGGGATGCCGAGGACACCAGTGCCGCGAAGCGCGCCGGGTCGACCTTGCTCAGGTCGAACGCCGGGGCGCGCTCCGCCAGGCGAAGCAGTGCGTTCAGGAGTCTTCGGAAGTCGTCCTTGCCGAGGTCGCGCGGGTCGACCGCGTCGGCGAGGGCGTTGACGTCGAGGGCGTGCGCCTCGGGGCCGAGCGGGTCGAGGCGCTCCAGCGCGTTCAGCAGCGCCGCCCCACGGAGCTCCGCGACCTGATCTGCGCTGGTCATCCCGGCGTTGTCGGCCATGGTCACTCCCTCTCAAGTTACTCACACGTAGGCTACCCGCCAGTAGGTAGGCGGGCAAGCGTGCCGAAATCACCCTCCCGGGGCAACGCCCGGTACCGTCTCCGGGCAGCAACAGGGAGGTCCAGCGTGTCAGAGGATGATCAGCGTCCGCCCGAGCGGGCCCGGCGGCTTCCGCGCGCCGTGCGCGAGCGGCAGATCCTGGACGCGGCCGTCCAGGTGTTCTCGCGCCACGGCTACCACGCGGCCTCGATGGACGAGATCTCCGACGTCGCCGGCGTCTCGAAGCCGATGATCTACACCTACCTCGGGTCCAAGGAGGACCTGTTCGGTGCGTGCATCCGCCGCGAGGCGACGCGGCTGCTCGAGGCCATCCAGGCCGGCGTGCAGCCCGACCTGCCGCCGGACATGCAGCTCTGGCACGGCCTGCGCTCGTTCTACCGCTTCGTCTCGGAGTACCGCGAGTCGTGGACGGTGCTGCACCGCCAGGCACTGACCGTCGGTGGCGCGTTCGCCGCGGAGATCACCGACATGCGGGCGCGCGCGATCCAGCTGGTCGCGGCGCTCGTCGTGTCCGCGGGCACCCGCAAGGGCGTCGGCGAGCAGGCCGAGTTCTCCGGCGAAGGCCTGTCCGCGGCCCTGGTCGGGGCGGCCGAGTCGCTGGCCGACTGGGCCCTCGACCACCCCGACATCTCCGACGGCGTGCTCGCGTCGTGGCTGATGAACCTCGTCTGGCTCGGCTTCAACGACCTCATCGAGGGCGAGGTCTGGAAGCCGTCAGAGTGAGGTGATCGTGCCCTCCAGGTGCGGCTTCGCCTTGCTCCACAGCTCGAACGCCCAGCCGTCGCCGTCCGCCCACGTCGTGAAGCCCGCCTTGGCCGGGAGCAGCACCGGCTGCTTGAAGCGGACGTCCACCGTGAACGCCGACGGCAGCCGGCCCTCGAACGCCGCCAGCGCGTGGGCCTTCGTCCACATCCCGTGGGCGATCGCGCGCGGGAAGCCGAACAGGCGAGCCGTCAGCGGGTGCAGGTGGATCGGGTTGCGGTCACCCGAAACCTCGGCGTAGCGGCGGCCGATGTCGCCCGGCACTCGCCAGATCGCGTCCGGCGTCGGCGGCGCCAGCTGCTCGCGGCGGGCGGAAGCGCCGGACGCGCCCGAGCGACGCAGGTACGTGCTCACGTCGACCCACACCAGATCGTCGCCGGCCCATGCTTCGCTGACGACGTCGAACTGACGGCCTTTCTCGTGCGGGCGCAGGTTCTCCGCGCGCACCCGGATCGTCAGTGGCTCGCCCAGGCGCAACGCGCGGCGCTGGGTGATCCGGTTCGCCACGTGCACCATGCCGAGCAGCGGGAACGGAAAGCCCGACTCGGTCATCAGCGCCATCTGCAGCGGGAACGCCAGCATGTGCGGATAGGTCGCCGGCAGCTCGTCGCTCAGCCGGAACCCGCAGACCGTGTTGTACGCGGCAAGGTGCGCCGGGTCGACGACGACGCCTGTGCGCACCAGCTCCGTGTCGGGCAGCGAAGATCCCGTTTTGCGAAAACCGAGCAGGGCCTTCGGGTACAGCGTCGCCAGGCTCGGCGTGCTGTCGAGTTCGCGGATCGCCACCTCACGCCCCCAGCAGGGCTTGGCCGCAGACGCGGACCACGTTGCCGTTCACGGCGGCCGACGCCGGGTTCGCGTACCAGGCGATCGTCTCGGCGACGTCGACCGGCAGGCCGCCCTGGCCGAGGCTCGACAGCCGGCGGCCGGCCTCGCGGATGAACAGCGGGACCGCCGCGGTCATCTTGGTCTCGATGAACCCGGGCGCGACGGCGTTGATCGTACCGCCGTACGCCGCGAGCTGCGGCGCGCCGACGTTCACCATGCCGATGACGCCCGCCTTCGACGTCGCGTAGTTCGCCTGGCCGACGTTGCCGGCGATGCCCGCGATCGACGAGACGCCGATGATGCGGCCGTTCTCGTTCAGCACGCGATCGCCGAGCAGCTTGTCGTTCACCGCGAGCTGCGACGCCAGGTTCACCGCGATCACGGAGTCCCACGCGCTCTCGCTCATGTTGCCGAGCGTCTTGTCGCGCGTGATGCCCGCGTTGTGCACGACGACGTCGACACCGCCGTGACGCTCCTTCAGGTACTCCGCGAGCTTCGCGGGCGCGCTCGGCGAAGTGATGTCGAGCTGCAGTGACGACCCGCCGATCTTGTTCGCCACCTTCGACAGGTCGGCGCCCTGAGCGGGGATGTCGAGCGCGACGACGTGCGCGCCGTCGCGGGCCAGCACCTCGGCGATCGCCGCGCCGATGCCGCGGGACGCGCCCGTGACCAGCGCGACCTTGCCGTCGAGGGGCTTCTCCCAGTTCGCGGGCGCGACAGCCGTCTTGCCTTCGGCGCCGATCCGGATCACCTGCGCGTCGACGAACGCCGACTTCGCGGACAGCAGGAAGCGCAGCGTCGACTCCGTAGCCTCTTCGGCCCCTTCGGCGACGTACACGAGCTGAGCCGTCGCGCCGCGCTTCAGCTCTTTGCCGACGGAGCGCACGAAGCCTTCGAGAGCGCGCTGAGCGATCCGCTCGCGGCCCTCGACCTGCTCCGGCGGCGTGCCCAGGACGACGACCCGGCCGGACGGCCCGACGCTGCGGATCACCGGGTGGAAGAAGTCGTAGACCTCGCGCAGGCGCGAAGGGTCGGTGACGCCGGTGGCGTCGAAGACGAGCGCCGCGTGCCGGTCACCCGCCGACGTGACGACGTCGATGCCCGCGTCGGCCAGTTGATCCTTAAGGGTCTTTTCCAGCCGGCTACCAGGCGCGGCGCCGAGAAGTGCGGGACCCTCGAGGGCGGGTTGCCCGGGCTTGTACCGGCGCAGCGTGGCGGGGTTGGGCAAGCCGAGCTTCGGCACCACGAACTTCCCCAACGGGGTTTTCGTGAACTGCTGGTACCTGTCAGCCATCGATTGCCTCCCGTGCAGTCTGCGTCACGTCGCAGTCTAACCTACTCGCTAGTAGGTTACAGTGTGAGAGACACGACCGAGAGGTGGAGACATGCCCCCCAGGCAGAAGCAACCGAAGCAGGCGCCCTCCGTGCGCAAGGTCGCCATCATCGGGGGCAACCGGATCCCCTTCGCGCGGTCGAACGGCCCGTACGCGAAGGCGTCGAACCAGGACATGTTCACCGCCGCGCTCGACGGTCTGGTCAGCCGGTTCTCGCTGCAGGGCGAGGTGATCGGCGAGGTCGCCGCCGGCGCCGTGCTCAAGCACTCGAAGGACTTCAACCTGGCCCGCGAGAGCGTGCTCGGCAGCAAGCTGTCGCCCGCGACGCCCGCGTCCGACGTCCAGATGGCGTGCGGCACCGGCCTCCAGGCGATCATCAACGTCGCGAACAAGATCGCGCTCGGCCAGATCGACTCGGCCATCGCCGGCGGCGTCGACACCACGAGCGACGCGCCGCTGGCCGTCAACGAGGACCTGCGGCAGATCCTCATCCAGCTCAACTCCGCCAAGACGCTCGGCGACCGGCTCAAGCTCGTCGCGAAGATCCGGCCCGGGCACATCGTCCCGGCGATCCCGCGCAACGAAGAGCCGCGGACCGGCTTGTCGATGGGCGAGCACGCCGCGCTCACCGCGAAGATCTGGGAGATCACCCGCGAGGCGCAGGACGAGCTGGCCGCGGCCAGCCACCAGCACCTCGCCGCCGCGTACGACCGCGGGTTCTTCGACGACCTCGTGACGCCGTTCCTCAAGCTCGCGCGCGACCAGAACCTGCGCGCGGACTCGACCGCGGAGAAGCTCGCCAAGCTCAAGCCGGCCTTCGGCGGCCCCGGCGGCACGATGACCGCGGGCAACTCGACGCCGCTGACCGACGGCGCGTCGACCGTCCTGCTCGCCACCGACGAGTGGGCGAAGGCGCACCAGTTGCCGGTGCTGGCGTACCTGACGTTCTCGCAGACCGCCGCTGTCGACTACGTCCACGGTGAAGAGGGCTTGCTGATGGCGCCCGCGTACGCCGTGCCGCGGATGCTCACGCGCGCCGGGCTTTCGTTGCAGGACTTCGACTTCTACGAGATCCACGAGGCGTTCGCGTCGCAGGTGCTGGCCACGCTCAAGGCGTGGGAGGACCCGGCGTTCGCCAAGGAGAAGCTGGACCTGGACGCGCCGCTCGGCGCGATCGACCGGGCGAAGCTGAACGTCAACGGCTCGTCGCTGGCGGCCGGGCACCCGTTCGCCGCGACCGGCGGCCGGATCGTCGCGACGCTGGCGAAGCTGCTGCACGAGAAGGGGTCCGGCCGCGGCCTGATCTCGATCTGCGCGGCCGGCGGCCAGGGCGTCACCGCGATCCTCGAGAAGTAGCGCACGAAAAAGGGCCGCCCCTCGCTCGCGGGGGCGGCCCTTTTCGCGTTCTAGTTGGGGAGCGCCTTCTGGGCGCGCTTCGCGAGCTTGTTCGCGCGCTTCTCGGCCTTGCGGCTCAGCTTCCCGGCCGCGACGCCGACGTCCTTCGCGGCGTGACGCGCGCGCCAAGCCGCCGACGGCTTCCCGTGCGTGTCGCTGACCGCGAGGAGCAGGCCACCGGCCAGGCTCGCGTTCTTGAAGAACTGGATCTGCTGCTGCTGGCGCTCGCCCGGGTCCTTGATGGTCCAGAAGCTGTGCGCGGCGAGCGTCGTCGGCACCAGGCTGCCGAGCAGGAGCCCGGCCGCGAGCCGCGGGGCCCTCCCGGTGGCGAGCGCGAGACCGGCGCCGATCTTCACCCCGGCGTCGATGCGGACGAGCGTCACCGGGTCGCGCGGAACCTGCTCCGGGACGACGTCACCGACCTTGTCGAACGCGCCCTTGAGGAACGGCTCCGCCGCCTTCGCGTGCCCCTCGGCGTGCCTCAGCGCATTGATCCCGCCGCTCACGAATATCGCTGCCAGCAGGGGACGTGCCAGTCGACGGAGTATCACGGTCGTTGCCTTCCTCGTACGGGCCGCTGCCTGGTCGAACCTACTCGCTGAGTGCCCGCTCGTCCCGCCGTCGAACCCTCATCGGTGTTTCTGCGCGAATCTCGCGGTATTGCTAGAGAGCACTAGAAAGCTTTAGCGGTTGACCTTGACGTGACGTCAACTTCTATCGTCGACGGCATGGAGTGGTCGATCCAGGACATCGTCCGCTCGGCCGGGACGACGAGCCGGACGCTGCGCCACTACGGCGCGGTCGGCCTGCTCGAGCCCAGCCGCGTCGGCAGCAACGGCTACCGCTACTACGACGAGCAGGCGCTCGTCCGGCTGCAGCGGATCCTGCTGCTGCGCGAACTCGGCCTCGGGCTGCCGGCGATCGCGGAGGTCCTGGACGGGCAACGCGACCGCGTCGCGGCGCTCGAGACCCACCTGGAGCTGCTCGAACAGGAGCAGCGGCGGATCGGACGGCAGATCGATTCGGTCCGGACGACGCTACGGAAACTGAAGGGAGGTGAACGACTGATGGCAGAAGAAGTCTTCGACGGCTTCGACCACACCCGCTACGAAAAGGAGGTCACCGAGCGCTGGGGCGCATCGGCGTACCGGACGAGCGACGAGTGGTGGCGCTCACTGTCGGCCGAGGAGAAGAAGGCCCACCAGCTGGAGCAGCGGGACATCGCCGCCGCGTTCGGATCGGCCCACGCGGCCGGGCTCACGGCGGACTCCGACGAGGTCCAGGCGATCACGCGCCGGCTGCACGCGTGGCTGAAGCCGGCTGTGTCGTCGGTGTCCGCGGGGTACTTCGCGGGCCTGGGCCGGCTGTACGTCGACGATCCGCGTTACGGGTTCGAGGGTGCGGGCGCGGAATTCGTCCGCGACGCGATGAAGATCTACGCGGAACGGAACCTGAGCGACTAGCGCGACGTCGTAGTGCGCGCTGGGGGTAGGGACGAGCAGGGCTGCAGACCTGTTCGTCTCTATGTAGCGGCTTCGGACTTCCGGACGACGATGGCCGGCATGTCGAGGTCTTCGCGCATGCGATTACGCAGTCGTTCCAGAATGACCCCGTACTCGACGAGCACCGGGTTGTAGTGTCGGCTCTTTCGCGGCTCCTCGGCGCCAGCGAGGTCTCGCAGCGCGCGGAGCTGCCTGAATGCCAGCTTCGCGACCTTGACCACCTCGTCTGGCGCAAGCAACTCGACCTGCTCCCGCACGGCGTAGATCTTGCCGACACGGAACGCTTCGCGGGAGGCCACCAATCGGGATTCCGCCGCCTCATCGGTCTCTGAAACCTCACGGATGCCCTCACTGGCAGCGTGGAGCGCCGCCAGATAATCGCCGTAAATGACGCGGCGAAGCTCAACTCGCTTGGCATGCTGCTCTCGCCGCCATCGCCGCCGCTCGGTCCACCAGGTGATGAACGCGCCGAGGAACGTGCCCAGCAGTCCGACTATCGGAGTGATCCAGCTCACGCTGGAACTGTAGACGGGCGGGCCAGTACGGCCATCCGGTCGAACCTCGGCGACACGCCTAGGCGTCTATGGCGGAATATCGGGCTCGCGCTAGATACGTCGATAACTTGGCAGAGTGGACCCCATCCGCAACCCCTTCGCGCCGGGCGCCGGGCAGCGGCCGCCTGAGCTGGCCGGGCGCGAGCGTGAGCTCAAGGCGTTCGAAGTGGTGCTGGAGCGGGTTGCGCGGGGGAGACCCGAACGCAGTCTCGTGCTCACCGGGCTGCGTGGGGTCGGGAAGACCGTGCTCCTCGGGGAGCTGCGGGCGATGGCCGTGCGGCACAAGTGGGGTGCCGGGAAGATCGAAGCGCGGCCGGACGCCGAGCTGCGGCGGCCGCTGTCCGCCGCGCTGCACCGGGCCATCCGGGACCTCGCCGTGCGGCACCGGGCGCCGGACCGGGTCGAGGAGGTGCTCGGCGTGCTCAAGGCGTTCGCGCTGCGGGCCAACAAAGCCGACGCGAAGCTGCGAGACCGCTGGCAGCCGGGCATCGACGTGCCCGCCGCGCAGGGCCGCGCGGACTCCGGGGACATCGAGATCGACCTCGTCGAGCTGTTCACCGACGTCGCCGAGCTGGCCGCGGACGTCGGGACCGGCGTCGCGGTGTTCATCGACGAGATCCAGGACCTGCAGCCCGACGACGTCTCCGCGTTGTGCGCGGCCTGCCACGAGCTCTCGCAGTCCGGCGCGCCGCTCGTCGTCGTCGGTGCCGGGCTGCCGCACGTGCCCGCCGTGCTCTCGGCGTCCAAGTCCTACTCCGAACGTCTTTTCCGCTACGCGCGCATCGACCGGCTCGACCGCGAAGACGCCGACTTCGCGGTGATGGCGCCGATCGAACGCGAGGACGCCGGCATCGAGCCGGAAGCGCTCGACGCCCTCTTCGACGCCTCGGGCGGCTACCCGTACTTCATCCAGGCCTACGGCAAGGCGGCCTGGGACGCGGCGCCGTCCGACCCGATCACGGTCAAGGACGTCCAGGTCGCGGCGCCCGAGGCGGAGTCCGAGCTGGCCGTCGGCTTCTTCGGTTCGCGCTACGAACGCGCGACGCCCGCCGAGCGGGAGTACCTGCAGGCGATGGCCGAGCTGACCCAGGGACGCGACGAGCCCGCCGGCACCGCCGACGTCGCCGTGTTCCTCGGACGGAAGCCGTCCTCGCTGTCGCCGGCCCGCGACAGCCTGATGAAGAAGGGCCTCGTCTACTCCGCCGAGCGGGGTCAGATCGCCTTCACCGTGCCGCACTTCGGCCACTACCTGCTCGGCCGCGACTGACCTGGGCTTTTCCGGCTGTCTCGCGCTCTATGAGCGTCCCTAAGTGAGTATGTGAAAATCACTATATTTTCCTAGAGAGTTCTAGCGGGTTGCCTCACGGTGACCGCGGCCACCCCCGATCCCTCCGGTCGATACCCAGATTTGCCGATGATTCATCGGCTAGTGTGCCAAGTCACCGGACATTCGTTGGAATCCTTGTGAAAAAAGGTGCATACTAGAGGCACAAGCCACCAAGACCCTCCGAAGGGGATGCAGAAACCGATGAACAACATCGCCGCCAAGCTCCGTGCTCGTCGCGCCGAGGCTCGCACTCGCCGGTCGCTGAACCGCGCGATCGACACCGCCGCGACCGCGACGGTCCGTCAGGAGCTCATCGCGATCGCGCAGGCTCGCTCGGGCTACATGCGCTGAACCCCCTCTTCACCCCTCGGCGGTCACCCATTCGAGTGACCTATGCCACAAAGGGCTGAAGATGTAACGCCGCCCCAAGGGGCGTCGATACCCCCTACGACCCCGTGATGCTGGCGGACCCCCGACCTGGCAGCATCGCGGGGTTTCCCATGTCCGGGGTCCGGAAATCACTTGCCGCCGCCGGCTCCCGCAGTATTCTTTGACTTCGTCAACAAGTTGGTTGAGGTGGTCAATGAACAACGCGCAGGCGGCCGACCGCGTGGCCGCGGTCCGTGCTTTCAACCGGCTCTACACCGGGGTCATCGGCGTGCTCGACGAAGGACCCGCGGACGCCGAGTACTCGCTGCCGGAAGCCCGCGTGCTCTTCGAGCTCGCCCACCAGGACCCGCTGCCGGTGACCGACCTGCGCAAGCGCCTCGACCTCGACGCCGGCTACGCCAGCAGGCTCCTCGCCCGCCTCGAGTCGCGCGGGCTGATCTCGCGCGAACGGTCCGACGAGGACGCCCGCCGCCAGCTCGTGCGCCCGACGGCGGCCGGCCGAGACGCGTTCGCCGTCCTCAACCGCCGGTCCACCGAGCAGATCGGCGGACTGCTGCGCCGCTTCGCCGACGAAGACCAGCAGCGCCTCCTGGCCGCGATGCGCACGATCGGCGACCTCGTCGGCGAGCGGCGTCGCGACCCGGTGCTCGTGCTGCGTCCACCACGACCGGGTGACCTGGGCTGGGTGATCGAGCGGCATGGCGCGCTCTACGGCCGCGAGTACGGCTTCGACGACCGGTTCGAGGGTCTCGTCGCGCGCATCGTCGCCGACTTCGTCGAGCGGCGCGACGACCCGCGGCAGGCGTTCTGGATCGCCGAGCTCGACGGCGAGCGCGTCGGCGGCATCGCGTGCACCCGCGGGCCGGACGCGGACACCGCGAAGCTGCGGCTGTTGCTGCTCGAGCCGTCGGCGCGCGGCCACGGCGTCGGCAAGCGGCTGGTCACCGAGTGCGTCGAGTTCGCGCGGGCGCACGGCTACCGGGGGATGGAGCTGTCGACGGTGTCGATCCTGACCGCCGCGCGGGCGATCTACCGCGCGGCCGGGTTCGAGCTGGTCCACGAAGAGGATTTCGACGACTGGGGCCCGAAGCTGACCGACGAGACCTGGCGCCTCGAGTTCTAGCGCGGCACGCGGCCGAGCAGGTGGAACTCCGGGTTCGGGCGCAACGCGGTCAGGTGCGCGAGCCGGTTCGACATCGCGAACAACGCCGTGATCGCGCCGACGTCCCAGATCTCGTCGTCGGTGAGACCGGCGGCGCGCGCGGCTTCGAGGTCGCCTTCGCCGAACGACGCGGAGTCCCGCGCGAGGACGAGCGCGAGGTCGACGATCGCGCGGCCGCGCTCGTCCAGCTCGACCTGCCACGGGTTGCTCGACACGCGGTCGGCCAGCTCGGGGTCCTTGGCGCGGATGCGCAGGATGGCCCCGTGCGCGACGACGCAGTAGGTGCAGTGGTTCGCGCCGGACGTCGCGACGACGACGAGCTCTCGCTCGGCCTTGCTCAAGCCGTCGGAGCGTTCCATGAGGGCGTCGTGGTAGTCGAGGAAGGCGCGCAGCTCGGCCGGGCGGTGACCGAGGGCGCGGAAGATGTTCGGGACGAACCCGGACTTTTCCGCGATCGCGCCGACGCGCTCGCGAAGGTCGTCGGGCAGGTCTTCGAGTTCCACCACCGGAAACCGGCTCACGTCGCTCATACCCCGCACGCTAGTCGTGGTTGGCTGTGCTCGTGACGGACTACGTCGACGGGTACTGCGAACGCGTCGGGCCCGGGCTTTGGGGTGAGCCGCTCAACAGTCTCAGCAACCTCGCCTTTCTGCTCGCCGCCGTGCTGGTCTGGCGGCTGGCCGGCGGGAACCGGACCGGGCGGCTGCTCGCCGTCCTGATCGGACTGGTCTTCGCCGCCAGCACGGTGTTCCACCTGGTCGCGACGCGCTGGGCCGCGGCCGGGGACTCGCTGTTCATCCTCGTGTTCGTGCTGGTCTACGCCGTGCTGTTCGCGCGGGTGTTCTTCGGCGTGCGCGCGAAACTCGCGTGGCTCGCCGCGCCCGCGTTCCTCGCCTTGACCGCTGTGACGGCGTTGCTCGGCGGTGGGCTCTACCTGTCCGCGCTGGTCGGGCTGTTCGCGTTCGCCGCGCTGCTGGCTTTCCGCCGTGACGCGTACTGGACGCACTTCGCCGTGGCCGGTGCGGTTTTCGCGCTGTCGCTGAGCTTGCGCACGCTCGACCGGGACGTCTGCGACTACGTCCCGGCCGGCACGCACTTCCTCTGGCACCTGCTCAACGGCGTGGTGCTCTACCTCGTCTCGCGGACGATGGTCCGCAAGCTGTCCATTGTGGACTAGTGGACCCCGATGGGGCGCAGGTCCTTGTCGTTCTCGTCGGCGTGGTAGTCCTCGGCGTTGGTTTCGTCGGTGCCGTTGAACACCTTCATCCGCCGCGCGATCACCGTGACGATCGCGGCGACCACCAAGTTGGCGATCAACGCCACGAAGCCGACGTAGATCTGGACCGCCGAACCCGCGAACGGGTGCCAGCCGAAGATCGACAGGTTGCCGAGCGACAGCGCCGACCCGCCGAAGTGGAGCTTGCCGTTGGCCGGGTTGGGGATGCCGTACAGCATGATCAGGCCCCAGCCGATGCCGACGACCCAGCCCGCGATCAGGCCCCAGCGGTGGAACCAGCGCGTGTACAGCGCGAGCGCCACGGCCGGCAGCGTCTGGAGGATCAGCACGCCGCCGATGAGCTGGAGGTCGATCGAGAACTGCGGGTCGATCAGGATGATCACGGCCACCGCGCCGAGCTTCACGACCAGCGAAGCGAGCTTGGCCTGCTTCGCCTCTTCGGCCGGTGTCGCGTTCTTGCGGATGTACTCCTTGTAGATGTTGCGGGTCCACAGGTTGGCCGCGGCGATCGACATGATCGCGGCCGGCACCAGCGCACCGATGCCGATCGCGGCGAACGCGATGCCGGCGAACCACGACGAGAACTGGCTGTCGAACAGCACCGGGACGATCGTGTTGCCGTCCGCCTTGCCGGTGGCCGCGTTCGTCAGCGGCTTGACGCCCGCCGTGATCGCGACGTACCCGAGCAGCGCCAGCAGGCCCAGCACCAGCGAGTACGCCGGCAGCGCGACCATGTTCTTCTTGATGACACTGCGGCCGCGCGAGGCCAGCACGCTGGTCAGCGAGTGCGGGTACAGGAACAGCGCGAGCGCCGATCCCAGCGCCAGCGTCGCGTACTGCAGCTGGTTGTTGGCGTTCAGCAGGATCGAGCCGGCCGGCTTGCCGGTGGCCGGGTTCGGCGTGCCGAGCTTCTTCGCCGCCGCGTCGAAGATGTGCGACCAGCCGCCCAGCTTCGAGGGCAGGTAGATGATCGCCACGAGGATGACGATGTAGATCAGGATGTCCTTGACGAACGCGATCAGCGCGGGCGCCCGCAGGCCGGACTGGTAGGTGTAGACCGCCAGGATGATGAAGGCGATCAGCAGCGGCAGGTGCCCGACGATGCCGGAGCCGTTGATGCCCATCGTCCGCAGCACGGCTTCGAGGCCGACCAGCTGCAACGCGATGTACGGCATGGTCGCGACGATGCCGGTGATGGCGATCAGCAGCGCGAGGATCGGCGAGCCGAAGCGGCCGCGCACGAAGTCGGCCGGGGTGACGTAGCCACGCACCCGCGACACCGACCACATCCGCAGCGCCGGGAGCAGCACGATCGGGTAGACGACGATCGTGTACGGCAGCGCGTAGAGGCCGAGGGCGCCGGCGCTGAACACCAGCGCGGGCACCGCGACGAAGGTGTACGCCGTGTAGAGGTCACCGCCGAGCAGGAACCAGGTGATCCACGAGCCGAACTTGCGACCACCGAGACCCCATTCGTCCAGGTGGTCCAGCCCGCCGCCGCGCTGCCAGCGCGCCGCCATGAACCCGAGCACGGTGACCAGCAGGAACAGGATCGTGAAGATGATCAGTTCGGGCCACTGCAGGTTGCTCATCGAGCGTCCCCCTCGTCCAGGTCGTCGACGCTCAGCTTGTCCGGGGCGTCACCGGCCGGCCGCTTGTCCCGCGTCATCAGGTAGACGATCCAGGTGCTGAGGACGCCGACCGCGACGAAGAGGAACTGGAACCAGTAGAAGAACGGCATCCCGAACAGCCGCGGACCGTCCATGTTGAACAGTGGCGTGACCAGGACCAGCAGCGGGACGATCAGGAGCAGGTTCCACGGGCTGAACCGCAGCCCGCGCACCTTTCCGTCGTGCTTTTCAGTCGACATCGACCTCACCTAACACTCCCGTAACCGACCGCCTGACCTTAGAACCTGGGTGACAGGGAGTCACGTCTGTCCGATATCGATTTGATCGCCACGGTCCGCGTTGCCGACCAACGTCGGTTGCCCCGCCCTCACCCGGCCTATATCAATAGCCGGACTCCGCACGCGAAAACCCGATAAGGGGCAACCGTATGACACGACTCCGCTACGCGGTGGTGATCCCGGCGATCGCCGGCACCCTGCTGGCCGGGTTCACGCCGGCGTTCGCAGGCCAGGAGGCCGCGGCCGGCAAGCAGCCGCTGAACTCCACGAACATCCCGCAGCAGTACGCGAACCAGAAGCTGGACTGGCACAAGTGCGCCGTCCCCGCCGAACTGCCGACGGCCCCGCCCGCGGGCGCCGAGGACATGGAGTGCGCGACCTACAAGACGCCGCGCAACTGGTACCAGGCGAACGCCCAGATCGACCTGACCATCGCGGTCAGCCGGCTGAAGGCGACCAAGGACGCGACGGCCAGCGTCGTCACCAACCCGGGCGGCCCGGGTGCGCCCGGCCGCAACTTCCCGGCCCGGCTGCGCAACCAGCCGAAGCTGCGGGAGCACCAGGAGATCGTCGGGTTCGACCCGCGCGGTACCGGCAAGAGCACGAACATCACGTGCGGCGGGGCCATCGGCACCGGCTCGGACCTGGACCCGCGTGACCGCGACCGCCAGAACCTGAACCTCGTCGTCGCGGCGACGAAGTACGCGGCGCTGTCCTGCCAGCAGAAGTCCGGAGAGCTGGGCCCGCTGATCAACACCGACCAGACGGTCAAGGACATCGACCTGCTGCGCGTGCTGCTCGGCCGCGACAAGATCAACTGGGTCGGCTACTCGGCGGGCACCTGGATGGGCGCGCACTACGCCCAGGCCTACCCCACGCGCACCGGCCGGTTCGTGCTCGACTCCTCGACGGAGTTCACCACGACCTGGCAGAAGTCGTTCGACTGGCAGCCGCTCGGCTTCGAGCGCCGCTGGCGGCAGGACTTCCTCCCGTGGATGGCGAAGTACGACAAGCTCTACCACTTCGGCACCAGCGGCGAGGCGGCCCGCCAGACCTACGAGCAGGTCCGCTACGTCCTGACCCAGGGCGCGGTCACCCTGCCCGACGGTTCGAGCGTGTCGGCCAACGGCCTGGACGCCTTCATCGCGTCTTCGATCTACTCGAAGCGCTCCTTCCCGGGCCTGGCGGACTACCTGGTCAGCGTCCGCACGCTGACCCAGGGCACCGCGTCGGCGCAGGCGAAGTCCTCGGCCGCGCAGAAGGTCAAGGCCGCCGACAAGAGCACCGACACCTCCGGCGCGCAGCCGCTGATGGTGCCGACCGACGGTGACGCCTACGACGCGTCGTTCTGGACCATCCCCTGCAACGAGGGTCCGTGGACCGGCACGGTGAACAGCGCCATCAAGGACTCGCAGAAGCTGATCGACAAGCAGCTGCCGCTCCTGGGTGCCGGCTGGTTCATCCAGCCGTGCCTGTTCTGGAAGAAGACCCCGGCGCCGCTCCCGGTGCTGGACGGCAAGGGTGTCCCGCCGGTGCTGATCGTCGAGTCGGAGCACGACCCGGCGACGCCGATCGAGGGCGCGCGGCGCGCGCACAAGGCCTTCGCGGGTTCGCGGATGCTGACGATCACCGGCGAGGGTGACCACGGGATCTACGCCGGCGGCAACGCGGGTGTGGACAAGGTCGTGGAGGCCTACCTGGTCGACGGCGTCGTGCCGAACGACCAGAGCCTGCCGGGTGTGGCACTTCCGGTGCCTCCGGGCGCCTGACACCACAAGGGCTAGTGGGGCCCCGTCGGACTTCGGTCCGGCGGGGCCTTTTCCACACCTGTGCACAGAGTTGTCCACAGGCAGTGGACAACTCGGGTGGTACTAGAATCACGCCCATGGTGCGGGTGCCGCTGACGGACGAAGAGCGCGAACGGGGCGAACGCCTCGGCCAGGCGCTGCGGACGGCGCGGGCCGGCCGGAGCATGGTCGACGTCGCGGGCGAGGCCGGGATCTCGGTCGAGACGCTCCGGAAGATCGAGACCGGGCGGATCCCCACGCCGGCTTTCTTCACGGTCGCCGCCATCGCGGACGCCGTCGGGCTGCCGCTGGAAGAGCTGCGGGCGGCGGTCACGCCGGCGGGGTCGCCACCGCTGTCCCAGGCGAGCTAGCTTCCCGGGCATGCACTGGCACCTCACCGAGGACGTCGACGGCTTCCTCACCCGGACCGGGGACTTCCTGCGCTCGCGCCCCGCCCTGCACACCTCCCAGCTGACCCGGCTCGAGAAGCTGCGGACGGACGAGGAGAAGGGCACCCTCTTCGGCCACTTGGAGCAGGAGGGCGAGGTCACGGCGATCTTCTACCGCCGTCCGTCGCAGCGTCTGATCGTCACCGCGATCTCGGCCGAGCAGGCCGACGCCCTCGCTGAGCAGCTGACCGAGCTCGACCACCCGTTGTGCGGCGTGACCGCGGAAGACGACACCGCCGCCGCTTTCGCCGAGGCGTGGGGACGGCACACCGGCGCGGCGGCGGTGCCCGGCGTGCGGGTCCGGCTCCACCGGCTCGGCACGCTCATCCCGCCGGACCCGATGCCCGAAGGGCACGCCGTGGCCGGGCGGGACCACGCGGAGGTCGTCCGCTGGTGCGGCGAGTTCGCCGCCGCGGTCGGGCAGGCACCCGTCGCGGACGAGCGCGCCTGGGCCGCCTCGAACTTCGCCGGCAAGGACTTCACCTTCTGGGCGACCGAGACCCCCGTCGCCATGGCGGGCTCGACGCCGATGCTGGCGGGGATGGTCCGGGTCGACCCCGTCTACACCCCCGACCGGTTCCGCGGACGCGGGTACGCGGGCGCCGTGACGGTCGCGGTGAGCCGGGCCGCGCTGGCCGCGGGCGCGACGGACGTGGTGCTCTACACCGACCCCGCCAACGTCACCAGCAACGCCCTGTACCGGCGCATCGGCTACGTCCCGATCGCCGGCTTCAGCGGGTACGACTTCGCCTAGACCGGGCGCAGCCGGTTCAGGATGTGCTCGCGGTCGTTGAGGAACGCGCACCCCGCGACCGGGAGGTCGTAGCTGTTGAGCAGCTTTTCGAAGTCGGAGAACTCGTCCGCCGAAAACCCGAACCCGACCTTGACCGCGTGGGCCGCCAGGACGTCGGCCAGCTCCTCCCACTCGCCGGACCACAGCAGCGTCCGGTAGTGCGTGTACTGCTCCGGGGACAGGCGATCCGCGACGCTGGTCAGCACGCTGTCGGCGAAGAAGCTGATCCGGTTTTCCGCCAGGTCCGCCACGGTCGGGTTCGCCGGGTCGCGGGCCGCGTCGGGGTTGCGGATCACTCCCGGGCCCGCCACCGGGTACGCCGTGTGGACGTGTCCGTTCTCCTCGACCAGCACGATCACGTGGACGTTGAACCGCTCGCCCGCGCAGCGCCAGCGGCCGTTCAGCTGCTGCCACCGGGCTTCGCTCGGGTCGTTCGCGACGTCCTTGACCACCGAGATGATGTGCTCGTTGCTCCAGCCGGGCGGGAACTCGCTGGTCGCCCTCCGCCCGACGCCCGGTGCGTGTCCGCCACCCACGGGTGCTCCCTTCGTCGCAACGAGCGTAGGTCAAATGGCGGCCGACAGCACCACGATCCCGATGACGAGCAGGTCCGGACCCCGGAAGAGCTGCCGGGTCAGGTTGGCGGGCATCGGCCCCATCGGGGTGTCGACGAAGCCCGGGTTGGCGTAGTCGACGGCCGTCCGCGTGACCGTGCGCAGGATCGACAGCACCGCCAGCGGCACGGCCAGCCACGCCGGCAACGCGAACGACGTCCCGGCCGCGAACGACACGACGGCCAGCACACCCGCCCAGACCAGGCCGGGGCCGGCGAGCACCAGGCCGTGCGCGAGCACCAGCTCGCGGTTCGACGACCCCAGCCAGCGGCGGCGGCCCGGGTTGCGCCACAGTTCGCCGAGCCCGGCGCCGAACGGCGTCAGCGCCACGTACGCGCCGAGGCCGGCCAGGACCGCGCCCGGCATCGTCGGCAGCGCGATGTGCGCGACGACCACCGCGAAGCCGACCAGCACCGCCGCGCCCGCGTAGCGCGACCGGCCGAGCGTGCCCGCCCAGGCCAGCCGCAGCGGCGTCGGCCGGCGCACGGAGATCCGCCCGCTCGGCGCGGACGGCGGGAGCAGCATCATCGGGTCGAGGAAGGTGACGGCGACCGAGCGCAGCACCCGGCCGTCCCACCCGGCGAGCAGCGCGGACCGGCCCGCGCGCGGCACCGGCTCGCCGCCGAACGCCAGCGGCAGCGCCGCGACCAGCACGCCGGCCGCGACGAACTGGACGGTCACCGGACCGAGGCCGAGCGCGGCGATCGCCAGGCCGAGCACCGCGAGCGCCAGCGGGCCGAACGCGTCGAACTGCAGCGCCGTCCGCCGCGCCGACGCGAACGCGACCACCGCGGTCGCGGCGACGACGGCGATACCCGCACGCCACTGGTCGAGCCCGGCCCCGCCGACGGCGAGCATCAGCGCGGCCAGGTAGCCGGTCACCGCCACCGCGCCGGTCCAGGCGCCGAGCAGCCGCAGCGTGACGACGCGGCCGCGGTCCACCGGCGCGAAGTCGAGCCAGGTCAGCTCCGCCGGCTCGACCCACACGAACCCGCGGCGCAGCAGGCCGCGCCAGCCGACCGCGCAGCAGAGCGTGAGGAGGCCGAGCACGGCCGGGAAGTCCACGTGGGACGAGCCGTAGACGGCCTGGCGCCAGGCGTCGACGTGGAAGAACGCGGTGAAGAGGAACCCGAAGCCGAACAGGAAGACGAACGACGCGGTGTCGCCGCTGAAGATCCCGCCGAACCGCTTGCGACCCGGGATCCGCATCCGTCGCGGCGCCAGCGTCACCACAGTTCTAGGACGCTGTCCGCGGCTTCGAGCAGCGGCGGGTGGTGCGTGGCCACCACGACCGCCGCGCCGGCCGCCGTCGACCGGGCGATCACCTCGACCAGCCACTCCTTGCCCGCGGTGTCGAGCGCGCGCTCCGGCTCGTCGAGCAGCAGCACCCGGTGCGGGCGGGCGGTGACGCCGAGGAGCAGCAGCCGGCGCCGCTGGCCCGCGGAGAAGTGCCCGGACGTCACACGCATGCGCTCGCCCAGGCCCGCGTCGCGCAGCAGCTCCTCGTGGTCACCGAGGTCCGCCCCGAAGGAGCCGGACAAGAGTTCGAGGTGCTGCAACGGCGTCAGCTCGGCGAAGAAGTCGGAGTCGTCGAACAGCACGGACACCTTGCGGCGGAACTCGACGTCCCGCTCGTCCGGCACCTTGCCGGCCACGAGCACGCGGCCCCGCTGCGGCTTCTGCATGCCGTAGAAGCAGCGCATCAGGGTCGACTTGCCGACGCCGTTGGGCCCGACGATCGCGGCGCACTCGCCGGGGTCGACGGAGAAGTCGAGGTCGTCGAACAGCCACAGGTCGCCGGCCCGGACGCCGATGCCCTTCGCGTCGATCATCGGAGTGCTTCGAGCACCGGGGCGAACTGCTCCATGTTCGGCTCCAGGACGGTGTAGTAGGTCAGGCCGAGCCGCTCGCGGTGCGCGTGGAGCTGCTCGGCGACCTCCGTGGGCGAGCCGATCAGCGCGGTCGGCAGCTCGGCGAGCTGCTCGACGCTCAGCACGCCCTGCGTCAGCTTCGCCAGCTCTTCTAGCGCCCCCGCGCGATCGTCGGTGATGTTCACGAAGTGGCAGAGCAGGTTGAACTCGGCTTCGCGACCACCGAGCTTCGACCGGACGAACTCGACGCGCTCCTCGATGTCTTCGGCGCTCGCCGGGATCGGGGCACCGCCGTCCGGGAACTTCGCGGTGCCGGTGAAACCGATGATGTCGGCGTGCTCGGCCGCGAGGGTCAGGATCCGGTCGCCGCGCCCGGCCAGCAGCAACGGCGGCCCTTCCGGGCGCACCGGCGCCGGCTTGTGCTCGGGATCGGCGTACAGCCGCTTGAGTTCGAGGATCGTCCGCTCGAGGTGGTCGACGCGCTCGCGCGCGGACGGGAACGGCATCCCGGCCGCTTCGAACTCCTCCTTGACGTACCCGGCGCCCAGCCCCAGCTCCAGCCGGCCTTCGGTGAACTGGTCGGTGCCGGTGACGTCGCGCGCGAGCAGCACCGGGTTGTAGAAGGGCGCGTTGAGCACGAAGGTGTTCAGCTTGACGCGCGAAGTGACCTCACCGGCGAGCACGAGCGCCGGAAACGGCGGCGCCATCCCGAGGTGGTCGGCCGCGGACAGCACGTCGTAGCCGAGATCCTCGACCTTCCGGCACTTCTCGACCCACGCGGCACGGCTGTCCGGCACGACCATGTTGACGCCGAAGCGGAATTCCCCAGTCATACCGACAACGTACTCACCGGAGCTTTTCGATCACCGGGGCGAGCCTGGTCAGGTCGTCTTCGAGCACCGTGAAGTAGCTGACGCCGAGGGTCTCGCGGGTGCGCAGCACCTGCTCGGCCACGGCTTCCGCCGAGCCGGCGAGGACCGTGGCCAGCGCGCCGAGCTCATCGACGCCGAGGTGCGGCACGAGCCGGTGTGCCGTCTCCAGGGCCGCCCGCCGGTCGTCGGTGATCCGGACGAAGTGGACCATCAGGTTCAGCTCGGCGTCCCGGCCGCCGAGCACCCGCTTGACGAAGCCGGCGCGCTCGGCCAGCGCGGCGGCACCAGCGAGGGCGAGCCTCCCCTCGGACGCGCCGGGCGCCGTACCGGTGAGGGCGATGGTGTCGGCGTGCGCGGCGGCGAAGGTCAGCATCCGGTCGCCCCGGCCGCCGAGCAGCAGCGGCGGCCGCGGGCGGCCGGTGAACGCGCGCTCGATTTCGGTGACCACGTCGACGACCCGGGTGAACCGGCGGCCGGGCGTGCCCCAGTCGATCCCGGCGGCTTCGAACTCCGCGCGGACGTACCCGGCGCCGATCCCGATCTCGAGGCGACCGCCGGTGAAGTCGTCGAGCCCGGCGAGGTCGCGGGCCAGCAGCACCGGGTTGTGGAAGCTCGCGTTGAGGACGTAGGTGTTCAGCCGGATCCGCTCGGTCGCCTCGGCGGCGAGGAGCAGGGCGGGCACCGGCGCGACCCGTCCGAGGTGGTCGACCACGCCGACGACGTCGTAGCCGAGGTCCTCGGCCTTGCGGCACTTCTCCACCCACTCGGCTCGCGAGCCGGGCACGTACAACGCCACCCCGAAGCGGAACGGTCTCATGGTCGCGAACCTACCCGCGGACGCGGAGAAGGGGACGTCCCGACGGACGTCCCCTTCTCGGTCACGAAGCTCAGCTCAGGCGCTGGGCCAGCGCGTCGAGCTCGTCACGCAGCGAGGTCGGGACCTCGCCGATCTTCTGGAACCACTCCTCGATGAGCGGCAGCTCCTCGCGCCACTCCTCGGGCTTGACGTCCAGGGCGGCCTGGATGTCCTCGATCGGCTCGGTCAGGCCCTCGGTGTCGAGGTCCTCGGCCCGCGGCACGAAGCCGACCGGCGTCTCGACGGCGTTGCCCTTGCCCTCGACGCGCTCGACGACCCACTTGAGGATCCGCGAGTTCTCGCCGAAGCCCGGCCACAGGAACCGGCCGTCGTCGCCACGGCGGAACCAGTTGACGTAGAAGATCTTCGGCAGCTTGTTCGCGTCGGCGTTCTTGCCCAGGTTCAGCCAGTGCTTGAAGTAGTCACCGGCGTGGTAGCCGAGGAACGGCAGCATCGCCATCGGGTCGCGGCGCACGTTGCCGACCGCGCCGGCCGCGGCCGCCGTGGTCTCCGACGACATGGTGGCGCCCATGAACACGCCGTGCTGCCAGTCGCGGGCCTCGTTCACCAGCGGCACCGTCGTCTTGCGGCGGCCACCGAACAGGATCGCCGAGATCGGCACGCCCTTCGGGTCGTCCCACTCGTCGGCGAGGATCGGGCACTGCGACATCGGCGTGCAGTAGCGCGAGTTCGGGTGGGCGGCCTTCTCGTCGGAGTCCGGCGTCCAGTCCTGCCCCTTCCACGACGTCGCGTGGGCGGGCTTGTTCTCCATGCCCTCCCACCAGATGTCGCCGTCGTCGGTCAGGGCGACGTTCGTGAAGACCGTGTTGCCCTTCTCGATCGTGCGCATCGCGTTCGGGTTGGTGTGCCAGTCGGTGCCCGGCGCGACGCCGAAGAAGCCGAACTCGGGGTTGACCGCGTACAGGCGGCCGTCCTCGCCGAAGCGCATCCAGGCGATGTCGTCACCGAGGGTCTCGGCGCGCCAGCCCGGGATGGTCGGCTGCAGCATCGCGAGGTTCGTCTTGCCGCAGGCGCTCGGGAACGCGGCCGCGACGTAGTGGACCTTGTCCTCGGGCGAGATCAGCTTGAGGATCAGCATGTGCTCGGCGAGCCAGCCCTCGTCGCGGGCCATCACCGAAGCGATGCGCAGCGAGTAGCACTTCTTGCCCAGCAGGGAGTTGCCGCCGTAACCCGAGCCGTAGCTCCAGATCGCGCGCTCCTCCGGGAAGTGCGAAATGTACTTCGTCGTGTTGCAGGGCCAGGAACTGTCCTTCTGGCCCGGCTCGAGCGGCGCACCCACGGAGTGGAGCGCGGGCACGAATTCACGCTCGCTGCCATCCGGCGCGACGAACTTGTCGAGGGCCGCCTTGCCCGCGCGGGTCATCACGCGCATCGAGGCGACAACGTAGGCGAAATCGGTGATTTCGATACCCAGCTTGGGATTCTCGTCGGCGAGGGGACCCATGCAGAAGGGGATGACGTACATCGTGCGGCCGCGCATCGAGCCCCGGAAGAGCTCGGTCATGGTGGCCTTCATCTCGGCCGGGTCCATCCAGTTGTTGGTGGGACCGGCGTCCTCGGGACGCTCCGAGCAGATGAAGGTGCGGTCTTCGACGCGGGCGACGTCGTTGGGGTCGGAAGTGGCCCAGAAGGAGTTGGGCTTCGACTTGAGCTGCACGAACGTGCCAGCCTCGACCAGCTCCTGGTTGATCCGGGCGGCTTCTTCGTCAGACCCGTCGACCCACACCACGCGGTCCGGGGTGGTCAGCTCGGCGACCTCCCGGACGAAGGACAGCACGCCACTGTGCGTCGTCGGCGCGGTGTCCAGTCCGGGGATGGCGACTGCGGTCATCTCTACTCCTGACTTCCGACGACAAATGAGCCCGCTCGGAACGTCGGTGTTCCGATGCGGGCTTCGTTGCCGGCGACCGAATGGCTTCGCACACCGGCTGGCGAACCGGTGTGCGGTGATTTGGGATTCTTCGAGAGTAGCCGCATGACCGGCAGGTAACCGATAGCTGACGTGTACGTTCTCTCACAAGAACGATAAGGGAATCGATTCAGACGTCACCGGATCGGTGCATTCGCAGTAAATCTTGCGGTGGGCGCGATCACACCCGTGACCTGCTCGTTTTCATTTGCGACATGAAGAAAGCCCGAGGCCGGAGCCTCGGGCTTTCAAACTGTGACCTGGGTTACTTTTCAGTTGGGCGAGATCCACTGCCCGGTGCCGGAGTCGATGCGCGCGACGCCTTCCAGGGTCTGCGTGCCGGCCGCGCCCCACGCCGCGTCGTCGGCCGGGTCGCCGAGCTGCTCGCCGCTGCCCGAGTCCATCAGTCCACTGTTGACCTCGGTCCACTGGCCGGGTCCGCTGTGCTCGAACGTCGTGGTCGTGCCGTCCGCGTCGGTCTGCACCGCGATGTCGGCTTCGCCGTCGCCGTCCTTGTCGGTGAAGGCGATCGTGCCGCCGCTCTTCGTCTCGACGATGGCGGTGTCGTTGTGTCCGTCGTGGTCGGTGTCGATCGTCGCGGCGCCCGCGTCGACCTCGCCGTCCGGCATGTCCGCGTGGATGTGGCCGCCGGAGCTGTCGTCGTGGCCGCTCGTGCCGGAGTCGTCGTGGCCGCCCCCGGAGGCCTCGACCCATTCGCCGCTGGCCTCGTCGTAGACGGCCTGCTCGACGACCTTCCCGTTCTCGTCCAGCACGGCGTACTGGTCGGCTTCACCATCGTGGTTCGTGTCGATGAAGGCCTGGGCGGTGCCGTCGTCGTGCTCGACGATCGCGGTGTCGTTGACGCCGTCGTCGTTCACGTCGTAGTTGACCTCGGCCTGGTACTCCTGGCCGTCGACGTGGACGGTCATCGCCTCGCTGCCGCTGGCACCGGTGTCGCTGCCGCCGCTCTCGTCGACCCACATGGGAACTGCCCCCTTTGAACCGGGTAACGCCGTCTCTGACCTGCTGTCGGAGGGTATGACTCACCGTAGGCCCGTTCGGTTCCGCTCCACAACCGGACGGGTGGTCAGGCCGTCTTGTCCCGCAGTGCCCGGATCCGCGTCAGGAAGGCTTCGGCCCGCTCACGGCCGTCGCTGACCTCTTTGAGCCGCTTCGAGACGATCGCGATCTTCTTGGCGCGTTCCTGGGCGCCCATCTTGATCGTCTTGTCGACTTCCTTAAGCTCGGCCTCGATCGCGTCGATGCGCCGGCCCAAGGCTTCGTCCAGGGCCATCGACAGCTGCTGCTCGGCCTCGATGAGCTGCTCCGCGACGAGCTGGTCGAGCGTCGAGCGGGCGTCCGCGATGGCCTCGACCAGCCACTGCTTCATGTGCTGCTTGTCGGCGGCGTGCTTGCGCGTGCGGGCCATCCACCAGCCGGCACCGAGGCCGATGATGATCGTCGCGGGCAGCACGACGGGGTTGAGGATCGCGACGCCGGCCAGCGGCAGCGCGGCCACCTTGCCGGCGCCGACGCCGCCGGAGATGCCCATGAAGACGAGCAGCTTGTCCTCGGCCGTCGGCGGCTTCTTGTCCGGCGGCCGCAGCACCACCGGCGGCCCGCCCGCTCGGGCGAACTGCGCGCGGATGACGTCGAGCTCCTCGGCGGAGAACAGCTCCGACAGCGAGACGTTGGTGACCTGGTTCAGGCGTTGGGAGAGCAGCATCGAGATCCGCTGCGACGTCGTCTGCAGCGCGATGTCGACCTGCTGCGGCAACGCGGCCAGCTCGTCACGCTTCGCCGCGTCGATCAGCTGGCGGAAGTGGGTCTGCGCGTCCCGCATCTGCCTGCTGCTTTCGTGCAGGACCTCGACGCGTGTGCGCTGCACCTCGCCGCGCAGCTTCAGCTGCCAGCCGCGGGTCGACGTCCGGCGTTCGGCCTGCAGCTGGTCACGGCGTTCGCGGAGGACTTCGGCTTCGGCCTCGCCCGCGGACAGCGCCCGGCTCTCGGCCTGCAGTTTCGCCTTCAGCTCGCCGAGTGCGCTGGAGAGGGCACGCAGCGTGTTCGCTTCGCCGAGCATCGCCGAGCGGCCGACGAGCAGCTCCTGCAGCGCCGTCTGCACCGCGGCGACGCCGGACTTCTCCCGCAGCATCGCGGCCATCTGCTCGTTGGGCGCCTTCGACGCGGTCTCGAACATCCGCGCCGACACCGGGTGGAACACCGAGTCGGCGAAGCGCGGCGCGTGCTCGCGCAGCAGCTGCCGGTCGGCCTCCATGACCTCGCGCCAGCCGCGGAACATGTCCACCTTGGTCAGTGCGAACACCACGGTCTCGACGCGCTCGCCGACGTCGCGCAGGAACTGCAGCTCGGTGGAGGTGAACGGCGCCGACGCGTCGACGACGAACAGCAGCGCGGTCGCGCCCGCGGCGGCTTCCTTGGCCAGCTCGCCGTGCATCGAGTCGAGGCCGCCGACCCCCGGGGTGTCGACCAGCGAAAGCCGTTCGAGCAGCGGCACGGGACCGGTGACCTCGACGTACCGCGGCGGGATCTGGCCGGGCGGCAGCTCGTGCGCGGCGGAGACCCAGTTGATCAGCTGGCCGAGGTCGATCGGGACGGACGCGAGCTGGCCGGGGTAGCAGGCCTGGGCGCCCCACGCGTCGGCGTGGTCGAACACGAGGTAGGTCGCGGTGGCGACATCGGCGTCCACAGGGGACAGTCCCGGCATCGCGAGCAGCGCGTTGACCAGGGAGCTCTTCCCGCGGTTCGTCTCGCCGACGACCACGACGGCCGGCTTCTTCGGCCGCGCCCGCCGGACGGCGTCGACCCACTTGGCGGCGGCCGGGTCGGCGTCACGCACGACGGTCATCAGCTGGTCTCGCGCCGCCGCGACCTGCGCGGGCAGGCTCGGCGCGGTGGGTGCGCTCACGGGGTCTTCTTCGCGTAGACGGTGACGATCGGGGCGCGCAGCAGGCGATCGTGGTCGGCGAACCCGGTGACCTCGGTTTCGGCGACGACGCCGTCGAGCGCCGGGTCTTCGGTGGGGATCGCGCCGCCGGCTTCGTGACGGGCCGGGTCGAACCGCTCGCCGTCGGGCCGCAGGGCCTGGACGCCGATGGCGGCGAGGCCTTCTTCGAGGCGTTCGACGACGCCGCCGCTGCGGGCGCGGTCCAGCGCGTACAGGCACATCTGGATCAGCGCGTGCCGGTCGGCGAGGGCACGCTCGAGGTCGGTCACGGCGACCTGCTGCAAGGGGTGCACATCGGTTTCCGACGCTGTCGCGGCAGCGTCGGTTCCCTTCTCCGCGTCGGCCTCTTCGACGATCCGGGCGATGCTCACCGCGGCGATCTGGCCGGTGGGGGTGTCGTCGGGATCGACGGATCCGTCCTTGCGAAACCACGCCATGCGCACCACCCCGTCCCGGTCCCGCCAGATTCCACCAGTTTGGAGCACTCAAGCGCCATCCGGGGGCGAAACGGGACGAAGGAACCGGACCAGGATCGTCCGGAGGACCGCCTGTTCCGCGGGCAGATCGAGGTCCGGGTCCAGACTGGCCCGTGAAATCATCGCGTCGATCAGCCCGGCGACCCAGCCGGCGGCCGCGCGCGGGGCGACGCCGGGGTCGATCAGCCCGGCCTCGGCGGCCCGCCCGACCAGCACGGCCAAGCCGTCGCGGAGGGCGCCGTCGTTGCGCCGGACCAGTTCGGCGAACTCGTCGTCACGGGCGGCCTGCGCCGCGGCTTCCAGGACCAGCCGGACGACGGCGGGGTGCGCGACCTGGCCGGCCAGGTCGGTGACGACGTCGAGCAGCGCGGCCCACGGGTCTTCGGCCTTCGCCGCGGTTTCGAGGCGTGCAGCCGTCGCGGCGGCGTCGTCGGTGAAGATCGCCGTGAAGATCGCGCGCTTGGTGGGGAAGTAGTGGAAGAGGCTGCCGGAGCTGATGCCCGCGGCCCGGCAGATGTCCGCCGTCGTCGTCCGCTCGAAGCCCTTCTCGGCGAAGCAGCCGGCGGCCGCGTCGACGATCGACGCGCGCTTGGCCGCGTGCTTGGCCGGGTCGACCGTCCTCATCGCTCGACCGGCGGCTCGTCGCGCCAGGGGTAGCCGTGCTCGGCGAAGGCGGGCGCCAGCTCGTGGTTGCGCAGGTCGGTCTTCTCGCGGACGATCTCCCGGCCGTCGGTCGTGCGCAGGACGAGCTCCTTGCCGTCGAGGTAGACGGCTTCGAGGTCGGCCTCGATGCGTCGGGTCTTGTCGCCGCGCACCAGCGTGACGCGGGTCGGCGACACCGTGACGACCAGGCGCTCGACCGCCCAGACCACGGCGAAGACCAGGCCGAGCACCAGCCCGCCGGCGACCGCGGCGAGCGTCGCCCACGGCTGCGGCAGCTTCGTGAGCACCTTGAACACGCCCTGGAACGGGAAGGCGTCGAGGCCGCTGACCCACGCGGCGATGGCCCACACGCCGACCCCGAGCGCGCCGCCGGCCAGCGGGCAGCCGACCCAGGACGCGGTGCGCAGCCACGACGGCTCGTCGACGGTCGTCTCCATGCCACCTATTATTAGACCGCGTGCTCGGTTTACGAAAGCCGAGGCTCAGACCAGCTCGTCGATGACCCCGCGGAGCACGGCCTCGAGGCCCGGGCCGTCCTCGGCGAGCCGGGACGAAACGAGCAGCTGGTCGTCGGCCGTGCGCAGCCAGATCGACCCGGCGACGGAGATCTCGATGACGTTCAGCCGGAACGGGTACGCGCGGCGCCCCAGCCGCACCTCGGCCTCGCGCACCAGCTGGCCGAGCCGCTCGCCGGCCACGATCTGGCGCCGGTAGAAGCCGGGCGCCCACGGCGTGCCGCCCGACGGCTCGCCCGCGCCGCGCAGGGCGGGCCCGCGCGCGTTGGCGAAGTGCCGGGCCGCGGCCGGGCCGAAGATGTCGAGCGCCTGCCGCATCGCCGAACCCTGCGCGAGCGCGGGCCTGCCGTAGCGGGAACGCGGGCTGCGCGGGTCCGGGTCTTCGCGGTTGCGGAGGAAGGCGAGGAGGTCGACCCACCAGTCGGCCCACTGCGCCTGGACGGCCGCGCGGTCGATTCCGGCCGGGACGTGCACCGGGACCTGCGGCTCCACGGGCGGCAGCACCTGTCCTTCGGAAACGGACAGGGCCAGGGCGTCACGGATGTACAGCGCGACGTCGATCTCGTTCTCGCTGCTCCAGCCGGCTCGCCAGGATGTCGTGTTTTCTAGGCGCACGGTTCAACAGTACGCGGAAAACCGCGCCTACCTGCGGAAGTCGGCAAGCAGAAACAAGCCTCAGGCTTCCCGGACCTGCTGCCACATCAAGAAGTACGCGCGGTGCACGACGTGCGCGACGCGGCTCTGCGCGGGCGTCGCACCGAAGGACGCGAAGGACCGCCACCAGCCCGCGCGTTCGAGGGCGTGCGCGGCCAGCTCCGGACGTGGCGCCCCCGGCTTGCCCAGCTGGGCCCCGATGTCGGCGTTGCTGCCCACCCGCAGCACCTCCTCGGACAGGTCCTCCGGCATGTCGACCGCGCCGGACGCGACCAGCGTCAGCGCTTCGAGCAGCCGCAGCTGGTGGGCTTCGGGCTTGGCGAGCAGCACCTCGATGGCGTCGTGGACGCGCTGGCGTTCGCCCGGGTCGCCGGAAGCGTGCGCGAGCGCGGTGACCGACGCCAGGGCCGCGGCCGCCTTGATGCCGTCGGCGCGGGCGGCGAACACGATCGACAGCCGCTGCCGCACCGCTTCCAGCCCGGACGCGTCGAGCAGCGAGCGCCGCAGCGCGCCCGCCGTGATCTCCGGTTCCTTGCGGATGGCCTCGACGGCGTGCGAGACGCCGAACAGGTCGAGCTTCTCCAGCAGCCGCAGCCGGGTCCCGGACGGGACGTCGCACTCCCAGCTGGTGAAGATGTCGGCCGAGATCAGCATGGTCTGCAGGACGTCGTCGTCGAGGTCGGCGAGCTGCCGCAGCGCCTCGGCGTCGGCGGAGGTGAACCCACCCGACTCCGCGGACTCGGCGATCAGCCCGATCACCGGCAGCACGTCGGCGACGCGCGGCTTCAACGTCGACGCCTGCTTCTCCGAGAGGATCGTCGCGGCCTTCCAGATGTCGCCGTCGGCGCCTTCGACGGACTCCGGCGCGATGGTGTCGGCCTTGTTCAGCACGGCGATGGCGTTGACCGGCCCGGCCTCGCGGCTCGCGGTGGCCGCGGTGAAGGCGGCGAGGGCCTGCTGGTCGTCCGCGCGGACGCCCTGGGTGACGACGTAGAGCACGGCTTCGGCGCCGGCGACGGCGTTGCGCGAGGTGTCGTCCAGCTCGTCCGAGCCTTCGTCGTCCTTGGCGTGCTTCGCGGCGCCCAGCAGCTGCTCGGTCCGCGACACCGAAGCGGCGTCGAGCGAACCGAGGCCGGGGGTGTCGATCACCGTCATGCCCTGGAGGACGGCGTTGGTCAGGTACGCCTCGATGTGCGACACCTGCTCGATGTCGACGCCCAGCTCGGCCGGGATCATCCCGTCGGCGGCGAAGGGGAGCACCTGCTTGCGGCCGTCGGTGAAGACGATCTCGACGCGGTCGACCGTGCCGTACTGGAACCGGGTCACCAGCCGCGTGCACTCACCGATGTCGGTGGGCGCGACCCGGCGCCCGATCAGCGCGTTGACCAGCGTCGACTTGCCCGACTTGATCCGCCCGGCCACGGCCACCTGCAGCGGCGCGCCGAGCCGGCGAAGCACTTCGGCGAAGCCGGCCGCGGTGCGCGCGGAGACCTGCGACTGCAGGCGGTGGCACAGGTTGGCCACCGACATCGACAGCGGTCCGGCGAGCCGGCTCTGCTCCGGTGACGTCACGGCCCCCAGCCCTCCCGTCGTACGGACATCCCCTGAATCGTGCCATGCACCTCATCCGCAGGTCGCACCGAAGGTGGTACCGGCGACCGACGCGCGTTCTCCGCCCCGCGACCTAGGGTTGCCTGGTGCGACGGCTGAGCCTCTGGATGCGTGCCCACCCCATGGCGGGCGACACGGTGCTGGCCGTCCTGCTCGGCCTGGTCGACATTCTGCTGTTCGTCGCCGACCAGTTCGCCGAGCTGCCGGAGCTGCCGCCCTGGTTCGTGGCGGTGCCGATCAACATCGCGATGGTCGCGCCGCTGGTGTTCCGGCGGCGGTCGCCGCTGTGGTCGGCCTACGTCGTGCTGGTCATCAGCATCGTGCACGCGACGCTGATGCTCGGCATCGGCAGCGCCGCCGGGCTGGCGATGAGCATCTACTCGGTCGTCGTCTACGCCGGGCGCCGGCAGGGGCTGATCTTCGTCGGGGCGGTGATCGTCTCGTCGGCCGTGCAGCTGGCACTGGAGCCGCTCGACGACGAGCTCGTCATCGCGATCCTGTTCCTCGCGTTCGGCATCGCCCTGTGCTGGACGCTCGGCGAGTTCGTCGGCGCCCGGCGCGCCTACGACGTGGAAGTGGAGGCCCGGTTGCACCTGCTCGAAACCGAACGGGACCAGGCCACCCGGATCGCGGTGGCCGAGGAGCGCGGGCGGATCGCGCGCGAGCTGCACGACGTCGTCGCGCACGCGGTGAGCGTCATGGTGGTGCAGGCCGACGGCGCGTCGTACGCGATCGAGAGCAACCCCGAGCTCGCGCGACGGGCCCTGCAAACGATTTCCGAGACCGGCCGCGGCGCGCTCGGCGAGCTGCGGCGCCTGCTCGACGTCCTCCGCAGCGACGACGCCGACGGCGAGCCGCGCGTCCCGCAGCCGGACGCGCACGCCCTCGCCGAGCTGGCCGACCGGATGCGCACCGCCGGGGTGCCGGTGGAGCTGGAGACGAACGAGCTCGGCGACCTGCCCGCCGGCGTCTCGCTGGGGATCTACCGGATCGTCCAGGAGTCGCTGACCAACACGCTCAAGCACGCCGGCCGCGGCGCGACCGCGTCGGTGCGGGTGCACCGCACCGGCGACCTGGTGGAGGTCCAGGTGTCCGACGACGGCGCGGGCCGCATCCCGCAGCTGACGCCGGCCGGCTCTTCGCAACGGCTGCCGGGCGGCAACGGCTTGATCGGCATGCGCGAACGCGCGCACGTGTACGGCGGGACATTGGACGTGGGCCCGGCTCCGGGCGGTGGGTGGCAGGTCCGTGCGGCCCTGCCGGTTAGGTTGGACAAGTGATCCGTGTCGTGGTCGTCGACGACCAGGAACTGATGCGCGTCGGGTTCCGGATGGTGCTGGGCGCGCAGGCCGACATCGACGTGGTCGGCGAGGCCGGCGACGGCGCGCAGGCCATCCGGATGGCCGAGGAGCTGCGCCCCGACGTCGTGCTGATGGACGTCCGCATGCCGGTGCTCGACGGCGTCGAGGCGACCAAGCGCATCGTCGCCGCCGGCACCGCGCGCGTGCTGGTGATGACGACGTTCGACCTCGACGAGTACGTCTATTCGGCGCTGCAGGGCGGGGCGAGCGGGTTCCTGCTCAAGGACACCCAGCCCGGCCACCTGGTGTCGGCCCTGCGAGCGGTCGCTTCGGGCGACGCGGTGGTGTCGCCCTCGGTGACCCGCCGTCTCCTCGACCGCTTCGTCGGCACCGGCGGCGCGCCGATGCGGGACACCGCCGAGCTGGACGTGCTCACCGACCGCGAGCGCGAGGTGCTCGTGCTGATCGCCAAGGGCATGTCGAACCTGGAGATCGCCGAGACGCTGTTCCTGTCGGAGGCGACGGTGAAGACGCACGTCGGGCGGATCCTGGCGAAGCTGGAGCTGCGGGACCGGGTGCAGGCCGTGGTCCTGGCCTACGAAACCGGTCTCGCGCGCCCCGGCTTGGCTTGAGCTTCAGCGGAAGTCGTCCGGTGGGGTCGTCAGCGGGTCCTTGCCCGCGTTGCGGACTTCGGTGAGCCAGCGGCCGAAGTCCGGGCGGTCGCCGTCGACGTCGGTGTAGCCGTACTCCTTCATCAGCGTCCACGACGCCAGCGTCTGCCCGGCGAAGCGCGCGACGTCCGGGTCCTGCGCCAGCGCCGCGACACCGCGCGCGAGCAGGTACGGCGTCTCGGAGATCTTGAAGTCCACCGGCGCGAGCTTGCCGACGGCGTCGCGCCAGTCGTCCTCGGTCACCTCGAAGTGGTCGAGCATCGACTCCGAACGCAGGAAGCCCGGCGTCACCGCGAGGCCGACGCAGTCGTTCTTCTTCAGCTCCACGCCCAGCGCCCGGCCGAGCGCGCGGATGCCGCACTTGGCCAGGTAGTAGGGGAGACCCGCGCCGACGTAGTCGTCGTTGTCGCCGTCGGTCACCTCGAGCACCAGGCCGCGACGCGCGACCACCAGCGGCAGCAGCTTGTGCAACGCGATGAGGTGCGTGTCGAGCGCGTTGTGCGTCAGGTTCAGCGCGTCTTCCAGCGGCGTCTCCCAGAACGGCGCGTCGAAGTGGAAGTACATGTCGCCGCCCCAGACGTCATCGACCAGGATGTCGATTCCGTCCACTTCGGACTCGATGCGCGCCTTCAGGGCGTCCACATCGGACACCGACGTGAAGTCGCAGCGGACGACCACGGCCTCGCCACCCGCTGCCTCGACGAGTTCGCCCGTCTCTTCGATCGTCTCCGGGCGCTTCAGCGGTGACGCCGTTTCGCGCGTCGTGCGGCCGGTGACGTACACCGTCGCGCCCGCGCGGCCCAGCTCCACAGCGATCGCGCGTCCGCAGCCCCGGGTCGCCCCCGTGACCACGGCTACCTTGCCCTGCAAGCTCATGAATCCTCCCGTCCCCGCCACGCGGACAGCACCGCGTCGACGTCCTCCGCCAGCCGGTCGGCCAGCCGCCCGTGCGGCCGGATCGACCAGTCGATCGACACCCCGTTGATCACGTCCAGCACGACCCGTGCCGCGCGCGGCACGCTCGGCGCGTGCGGCAACGACGAGGCCGCCGCCCGCACGAGCCGTCGCAGTTCTTCTTCGACCGCCGTGAAGTGCTCGCCCAGCAGCGACCGCAGCACCGGGTCGCCGATGTCCACGCCGAGCTGGCCCAGGTGGTTCGCCGCTTCTTCGGCGTCACCCAGCACCTCGTAGACCGACACCGCGGCGGCGCGCAGGCCGTCGACCGGGTCGTCCGCCCGCTCGGCGCGCTCGCGCATCAGCTCGACCGCCCGCTGGGTGTTGCGCCGGCTGACCGCCTGCAGCAGGCCGCTCTTCGAGCCGAACCGCTGCGCGACCGTGCCGACCGAAACCCCCGCCTCCGAAGCGACCTGCGCGAGCGTGAAACCGGGGCCGCAGCGGCCGATCACGGTCTCCGCCGCACTCAGCAAGCGCTCGTCGGTGATGCTCCTCGGCCGGGCCACCCAGTTATTGAACCATAGTTCATTAATGCCGTCGAATCAGGGTCGTCTCAGGGTCATCACGGATCGCGCATCGGCCGAAGAGCCAGCAAGGTACTACTCAGGTAGGGGGCCCGGTTCGGTCTCCAGGGTGACGCGCGAACCGGCTCCGACCCGCGACGATGAACGCGTCGTAAGCGAGGGGCGGAAGAGGAGCAGTCATGATCGAGGCAACCGGCCTCACCAAGCGGTACGGAAAGACACTGGCGGTGAACAACCTGTCGTTCTCCGTGGCCGCGGGTCAGGTCACCGGCTTCCTCGGCCCGAACGGGGCGGGCAAGTCCACCACCATGCGCATGATCCTGGGCCTGGACAACCCCACGGGGGGCCAGGTCACCATCGGGGGCAAGAAGTACCACCAGCTCAAGGAACCGCTGCGCACGGTCGGCGCGCTGCTCGACGCGAAGTGGGTGCACCCCAACCGCTCGGCGCGCGCCCACCTGCAGTGGATGGCGAAGTCCAACCGCATCCCGAACAGCCGCGTCGACGAGGTGCTCGACACCGTCGGCCTGACGAGCGTCGCCGGCAAGCGCGCCGGCGGGTTCTCACTCGGCATGTCGCAGCGGCTCGGCATCGCGGCCGCCCTGCTGGGCGATCCCGAGGTGCTGTTGTTCGACGAGCCGGTGAACGGCCTCGACCCGGAGGGCATCCTCTGGATCCGGAAGTTCATGCACCGGCTGGCCGAGGAAGGCCGCACGGTCTTCGTGTCGAGCCACCTGCTTTCGGAGATGGCGCTGACCGCGAGCAACCTCGTGGTGATCGGCCGCGGGCAGCTGATCTCGCAGTCCACCACCGAGGAATTCGTCTCCCGCGCCGCGGAGAACACCGTCAAGGTGCGCTCGCCGCAGCTGGCCGAGCTGCGCGAGGTCCTGCAGCGCGCCAGCGCCGGGATCGCGGAGGAAGCGAACGCGCTCGTGGTCTCCGGGATGGACAGCGACAAGATCGGGGAGATCGCCGCTGCCAACCGGATCGTGCTGCACGAGCTGAGCCCGCAGACCGGTTCGCTCGAACAGGCCTTCATGCAGATCACCGGCGACTCCGTCGAGTACCACACCGGTCTCGACGCCGAGGCGCACCACGTGCTCGAGTCCGCCAAGTAAACGGGGAAACCAAGATCATGAACCTGCTCGCGGTAGAACGCATCAAGCTGTTCTCCACCCGCTCGCCGTGGTGGTGCGCCCTCATCACGCTCGTGCTGGCCATCGGCTTCGCCGCCATCATCGCCGGCGCGACGTCGGCCGACTCCCAGCTCACGACGTCCGCCACGCTGTTCGGCGGCACCCAGTTCGGCATCGCCGTCGTCATGGTGCTCGCCGCGCTCGCGGTGACCACCGAATACCGCTTCAACACCATCCGCACGACGTTCCAGGCCGTGCCGCACCGCTCGCCGGCGCTGGTCGCCAAGGCGATCGTCGTGGCGCTGGTCGCGCTGGTCATCGGCGAGCTCGCCGCGTTCGGCGCACTGGGCCTCGGCATCCTGATGCGGCCGAACGACAACCTCGGCCTGCACACGTCGCAGGACTGGATGAACGTCGCGGGCCTCGGCCCGGTGTTCGCCATCAGCGCCGTGCTCGCCGTGGCGCTCGGGATCCTCATCCGGCACAGCGCCGGGGCCATCGCACTGCTGCTCATCTACTACTTGGCCGTGGAAGAGCTGGTGCAGCTGATCCCGAAGATCGGGCACACCATCCACGAGTGGCTGCCGTTCAACGTGGCGAACAAGTTCCTGCGCGGCTCGGCGGTCGTCGACGGCCCGCCGCCGTCGGACTCGCCGCTGAGCCCGGGCTGGGCGCTGGCGTACTTCGCCGGCATCGCGATCGTGTTCCTGCTCGTCGCACTCGGGGTTGCGAAGAAGCGGGACGCCTAGGGGGATAAAGGGGAAAACGGGAATCCGGGTCGCACTGTCGGGGGGCGACCCGGGTTCCCGTTTGCCGATAGGCTCCCCGGGTGATCGAAGCGAACGCCCTGACCAAGCGGTACGGCCCCACCACCGCGGTCAACGAGCTGACGTTCACCGCGCGGTCGGGGCGCGTCACCGGCTTCCTCGGCCCGAACGGCGCCGGCAAGTCCACCACCATGCGGCTGATCCTCGGCCTCGACTCGCCCGACGCGGGCACGGCGCTCATCGACGGCGTCCCGTACCGGCAGCTGGAAGATCCACTCAGGACGGTCGGCGCGATGCTGGACGCCACCTGGCGCCACCCCGGCCGCAGCGGGCGTGACCACCTCCGCTGGCTGGCCGCGACCAACGGCCTCCCCGAGAAGCGCGTCGACGAGGTGCTCGCCCTGGTCGGGCTGACGAGCGCCGCCGGCCGCCGCGCCGGGCAGTACTCCCTCGGCATGCTGCAGCGGCTCGGGATCGCCTGCACGCTGCTCGGCGACCCGCGCGTGCTCCTGTTCGACGAGCCGGTGAACGGCCTCGACCCCGAGGGCATGGCCTGGATCCGGCGGCTGCTGCACGCGCTGGCCGCCGAGGGCCGGACGGTGTTCGTCTCCAGCCACCTGCTGCCCGAGATGGCGCAGACCGCGCAGGACCTGGTCGTGATCGGCCGGGGCCGGCTGATCTACCAGGGCACCATGGACGACTTCATCGCGCAGACGAGTGAACACGGGGTCCGCGTGCGCACCCCACACCCGGACGAGCTGCGGGCCGCGCTGACCGGGCAGGCGGAGTTCACCGAGACCGACGGCACCTTCGTCGTGTCCGGGTTGGACAGTGACCGGATCGGGCAGCTCGCCTTCGAAGCCGGGGCGACGCTGCACGAGCTGAGCCCGATCACCGGCTCGCTCGAGCAGGCCTACCTCGACCTCACCCGCGAAGCCGTCGAGTTCGCGATGCCTGCCACGTCTCCCTCGGAGGCCGCCCGATGACCACCGCCACGAACCTGCTGCGCGCCGAGCGCATCAAGCTGTTCAGCACCCGGGCGCCGTGGTGGTGCCTGGCGCTCGCACTCGCCGCGCCGCTCGGCTTCACCGCGCTGTTCTTCGCGCTGGCCGGGCCGGAGATCCCGCCGACCGTCGGCAACACCCAGCTCGCGAGCGGCAACGGCCGGACCGTGCTGGTCGTCCTCGCGATCCTCGCGACGGCGGCGGAGTTCAACTGGGGCACGATGCGGCTGACGTTCCAGGCCGTGCCGAGCCGGGTGCCCGCGCTGCTGGCGAAGGTCGTGGTCGTCGGCGCGGTCGGCGCCGGGCTCGGGCTGCTCGTCGGCTTCGGCTCGTGGGGCCTGGCGACGCTGGTGAACCCGGACGCCGACCTCGCGCTGCACTCCGGCGCGGAGTGGCGCTCGGTGCTCGGGCAGAGCCTGGTCTTCCTGCTCGCCGCGGTGGCCGGCGTCGGCGTCGCCCTGCTGCTGCGCAGCGTCGCCTTCGCGCTGACCGCGGTGCTCGTGTGGACGCAGGTGCTCGAAGCCGTGGTGGTCTTCATCCCCGGCGCCGGCAAGCACATCTACCAGTGGATGCCGTTCCACGCGGCCGACCAGTTCGTCGGCGCCGGCGGGCTGGGCGCGGGCGCGTTGCAGCTGCCGGCGGCCCCGCTCGGGCCGTGGGGCTACCTCGGTTACTTCGCGGCGATCTGCGTTGCACTGTTCGTGGCCGGGGTGCTCGTCACGGCGAAGCGCGACGCCTGAGCGTGACCGGCATCTCATTACTGCAAAAAACTGCGTTAAGAGAAGATGAAGAGCCTGTGGCTTCTCTCACAGGCACCGGACATAATGCTATGACCAGGCAATATTCGTAAGAGAGCGCACCGGAACCGTCTGAACTCCCCCCTGGAGGTGAATCTTGACGGTGGACACCGGGCAAGAATTGGGTGGCACGATTCCCCGAGCCCGCGTCGAAGACGACGCGCCCCGGCTCGAACCCATGCTGGACCTCGAATGGTCGCGGGCGATCGACCTCCCGCAGACCGCACTGGCGGCGGCGACGCCCGCCGAACTCCGCCGGGCGTGGGTGCACCGCGCGCCCGAAGACCGCGTCCTGGCCCTGTTCCGCGCCTCGGCCGGGATGGCGGGGCAGATTCCCGCGCCGTGGTGGCTGCGGGCGGTGGCCGACGGCACCCTCGATTCGCGGGAACAGGGTTTCCGCGTCGAGGACCGCATCGCGCAGCTGCTCGGCAGGCGGCCGGGCTGGGAATTCGTCCCGTGGGCCGCGGACGGCGAATCCGGCTACTGGGAGTTCATGCCGTCCGAACGCGGGAAATCGGGACACGCGATTCCCACGACGGTGATGAACACCGACCGGCACACCGGCTGGATAGACGTCCTGCCCGCCCACACCGGGGCGACGCCGGACCCGATCGCGATCGCCGGGCTGGCCGGGCTGCGGTCTCGTCTCGGGGAGATCGAAGCCGTTCGTTAATCCATCCATGCCCCCGCCACCACCCTCAACGGAGGCGCGGCGCGCCCGGCTACATTCCATGGGTGGAGAACGAGGACCAACCCCGGCTGCGCAGCGTCGTCAGCTACGTGAAGCGCGGCGGCCGGATGACCGTCGGGCAGCAACGCGCGTGGGACGAGCTGTGGCCGGCAGTGGGCCGCACCGTCGGTGAGCTGCCCGACGGGAAACTGGACTTCGCCGCGTGGTTCGGCCGCGAGGCGCCGGTGCTGATCGAGATCGGCTCCGGCATGGGCGAGACGACGTCGCAGCTGGCCGCGGCGGCACCGGAGCTGAACTACGTCGCGGTCGAGGTCTACGACCCCGGCTTGGGGCAGCTGATGCTGCGCGCCGAAAAGCTGGGCGTCGAGAACCTGCGGCTGCTGCACGGCGACGCCGTCGTCCTGCTGACCGAGCACGTCGAGCCGGGGACGCTGCACGGTGTCCGGCTGTTCTTCCCGGACCCGTGGCCGAAGAAGAAGCACCACAAGCGGCGGATCGTGTCGCCGTCGTTCGCCGCGCTCGTGGCGTCGCGGCTCGCGCCCGGCGGCACCTTCCACATGGCGACCGACTGGGAGAACTACGCCGAGCAGATGCTCGAGGTCTGCTCCGCCGAACCCGCGTTGAAGAACCGGTACGACGGCTGGGCGCCGCGGCCGGAGTGGCGGCCGGTGACGAAGTTCGAGCAGCGCGCGGACGTCGAAGGCCGCGTCTCGCACGACCTCATCTTCGAGAAGCGCTAGAAACGCTGAAGGGGACCCTCCCCGGATCCCCGCGGAGAAAGGTCCCCTTCAGCTCACCACCCCCGGTGCTCGCCCCTCCCCCGACAGAGGGGCGAACGTCCTATTCCTCGGCCAGCGGCTCGGCCTGGACCCGCTTGAGAGCGGGCGTGCAGACCGACGCGCCGAGCAGGGCCACCCCGACCCCGAGCACCACCGGTGCCAGGAGCCACGGGCTCAGCACGATGCCGCGTGGGTCGACCATGCTGTAGAGCCCAACACCGACGAGTACCCCGACGATTCCCGCCCCGATGGTGGCGACCAGCGCGGGCAGCGCGGCCTCCATCCGCAGCGCCCTCGCGAGCACCCGCACCGGCGTGCCGGCGGCCATCAGCGCCCCGAACGTCCGGCGGCGGTCCATCACCGAACCCGCGGTCGCGACCGCGGCACTGCAACCGGCCAGGATCCCCGCCGCGACCAGCCCGATCACCGTGACGCGGCGCAGGTCGCCGAGCTCGGTCTGCTGGTTGAACAGGTACTGGTCGCGGCTGCCGACCTCCTCGCCGGCGGCCGGCGCGGCCAGCGCCGTCCGGACGACCTCGCGGTTCGCGTCGGTGGTCGGCGCGACGACGGTGACGTACTGGGGCGTGAAGCCGTCCGGCAGCGCGGCCGGTTCGATGATCGACGTGCCGGCCAGGTCCGGGTCGGGCAGGTGGACCGCTTCCGCCCGCGTCCCCGACTTGACGGGCGAGGCCGGCCCTTCCCAGTTGTCGGCGATCTTGTACTGCGCCAGGTCGAGCGCCGACTCGCCGAAGACGGCCGGACCGCCGGTGCAGTTCTCGGCGGTGAGCCCGAACCGGGTCAGCTTGACGGCGTCGGCGCAGGTCATGACCAGTGCTCGGTGGCCGCTGCGGTGCGAGCTCTCGCCCTGGACCAGGTAGATCTCGCCCACGGCGACCGCCTTCTCGGACTGGCCGTACTTCGCCAGGGAGACGTTGGCCTGGTCGACGATCTTGCCGGCGTGCTGGGCGTCGGTGTCGACGTAGAGGACGGAGTCCTGGAAGGACCGCCCGCCGCCGGCCATCGACTCGAACGTCGGCAGCAGTGTCAGCGCCATCGACCCGGCGAACACCGCGAGCACGATCCCGGCGGAGGCCCGGTAGGCGCTCTTCGGGTCGTCACGCAGGCGGCGACCGGCGAGGAGCGAGGACGGCCGCCGCCAGATCCGGACGAACGTGCCGCCCACCGCCGACGTCACCCACGGCCCGACGATCGCGGCCGAGCCGACCAGCAGGAACAGGCCCGCCATGACCATCGTGATGCCGCCGGAGTCCTTCGCCGTCGTCACCGCGACGAGGAAGAACAGCCCGGCCGCGGGCAGGGCCAGCAGCCGCCACCAGTGCAACGGCTTCTTCGTGTGGCCGCCGGTCGCGAACAGCGGGTTCTTGAGCACGCGGCGCAGGCCGAGGATCCCGGCCAGCACCACGAGCACCGGGATGGCCACGGCGATGAACACCGTCAGGCCGACCGGCAGCGCGAAGTCGGACGCGAGCCAGGTGCCACCGGCCCACGGCACGAACGACGCGAGGCCGTGCAGGGCCGGGCTGATCAGCAGGCCGAGCACGGCGCCGATGCCCGCGGACAACGTCGTCTCGGCGGCCACCATGTTCGTGACCTGCCCCGGCGTCGCGCCGGCCAGCCGGATCGCGGCGAGCCGTCGCTCACGCCGGGCCGCGGTCAGCCGCGCCGACGACGCGACCAGCACCAGGCTCGGCACCAGCAGCACGATGATCCCGACCCAGGACAGCAGCGTCAGCAGGCCGTCCGCGCTCGCCTTCCCGGCGGGGAAGCCCGCGATCGGGTAGGCGTTCTCCGGCATCGCGTCGGGCGTGTGCCCGACGAGCGCGACGAGCTGCTCCGGGAAGCGGAGCCCGTCCTCGCCCAGCGCGCCCACCGGCTTGCCGAACCGGTCGCCGAGCTGGTCGGCCGAGTGGGCCTGCAGCAGCCGGCCGAGCGCGGGCGACACGACGGTCTCGCCCGGCCCCGGCAGCTGCGGCACCCCCGCGGGCAGCTGGATGGACCCGGGTGTCGCGCCGCCGGTCAGTGCGACGTCGACGCGCATGATCTGCTGGCCGTCGAAGTAGTCCTTCGACGAGTTGAAGAGGATCTTCTGCGGGCCGTCGAGCTGGTAGCCGGAGTGGTGTTCGCCCTGCCAGAGGGCGCGCTGCTCGCGGTGCTGCGTGGCGAACGGCAGCGTCGCCAGCAGCAGCACCAGCCCGGTCGCGACGGCCACCCCGATCGCGGTGAGGATCGCCGACGTCCGGGTCCGCCGGTCGACTTTCAGCACCCGCAGGGCGATCTGGAGCGAGTTCACGCCGCCTGCCTCGTCGCGATCAGGCCGTCGCGGATCGCGACGGTCTTCGGCATCGACTCGGCCAGCTCGCGGTCATGGGTCACCACGAGCACCGCGGCACCCGTCTCGTGGGCGGCGCCGAGCAGGGCGTCCATCGTGTCGCGGCCGGTGCGCGTGTCGAGCGCGCCGGTCGGCTCGTCGGCGAAGATCACCTTCGGCCGGTGGGTCAGCGCCCGCGCGATCGCGACGCGCTGGGCCTCGCCGCCGGACAGCTCGCCCGGGCGGCGGCGCTCCTTGCCGGCCAGGCCGAGGCGCGAAAGCCACAGGCGGCCGGCGTCGATGGCCTCCTTGCGGCCGAGCCCGGCCAGCAGCGAAGGCAGCGCGACGTTCTCTTCGGCCGACAGCTCCGCGACCAGCATCCCCGACTGGAAGACGAAGCCGAACTCGGTGCGGCGCAGCTCGCTGCGCTTCTTCTCGCCGAGGTGGTCGATCCGTTGCCCGGCCAGGAGGATCTGCCCGTCGTCGGCCCGGAGGATGCCGGCCAGGACGTGCAGCAGCGACGTCTTGCCGGAGCCGGACGGCCCGACGATCGCGACGGCGTCGCCCGGCTGGATGTCGATGTCGATGCCGGCCAGGGCGTACTGCGCGCCGTAGCGCTTCACCAGCCCACGGCCGGACAGCACCGGCCCATTCGTCCACTGTGGAGTGTTCGGGTCCACGAGGTTCTCCCTGTCGGTTCGGATCTTGATGCCGATGAGCTTCGCGGAGATCCGGGGGTGTCCACTTCGGGCAGACGGCCAGTCACGCGGGGTGCCGCATCGGCCGATCGGCCGAGGGAGTGCGGACCACTCGGCCAAGGTGCGAACGCGGACAGATCCTCTAACGTCACGTTGTGACCGCCGCGCCCCCGCCGAACACGCTCTACGCACGCACCGCCGCACTGGTGCGGCGCATCGGCGTCCCCTCGGCCGTCCTGTTCGCCGCCCTGCTCTTCGACGTCGTCTTCACCACGCAGGCCGCGCTCGACGACAACGGCCCCAAGTTCGTCGACTTCGGGTTGATCCCCGGCATCCTCGCGATGGTCGGTTGTGCGCTGTGGGCCCAGAAGCGGGCCGCCGTCGCCGGGGTGGCCGGCGCCGTGGTCCTGGTGTTCTCCACCCTTTTCATCTACGCGTTCCGCGTGCCCGCGTACTCCAGCGTGCTGCCGAAGGTGACCATCACCGAGGTCGTGGCCGGGGTGCAGATGGCCTACTACGTGACCCGCCGCGCGCGGGCCGGCGTGGCGTTCTGCGTGCTCGGCTCGCTGGTCGTCGGCGGTCTCGTCGCGGTCTTCGGCCGGTACCGGGGCGTCCGGGACATCGACGCGGGCACGGCTTCCCAGGGATTGCTGTTCGGCCTGCTGCTGCTCGCCGGGGCGGTGGTGCCGGCCATCACGCTGCGGGACCGCGGCCCGAAGGGCGATCCGCGGACGCGGAAGCTGCAGCGGGTGAACGAGCTGGCCATGGGGCAGTGGCCGCTGATCGGCCTGCTCGGGTTCGCGCTGCTGTTCGAGTTCGGCTACACGTATTCGAGCAACGCCCGCGGGTTCCCGATCCTGTTCTGCTCGCTCGTCGCGGCCGTCATCGCGGTGCTGTCCCCGCGACGGCCGGCGGACGCGCTCCTCGGCATCGGCGGAATCCTGCTGGTGTCCGCGGTCGTCACGCCGTTCCTGCACCTGCGTTACGACTACCCGATGCCGGGCGGGGTTCCGTTCGTGCAGGTCATCGCCGCGATGGGCGTGATCGTGAACCTGACTCGCGCGCGCGGGCTGAGCCAGTCGTGGCCGCGGATCGGCATCCTGTCGGCCGTCGTCGCCCTCGGCGCGATCCTCAACTCGAACCAGCCCCGGGGCATCCAGGCCGACCCGCAAACGCTGTCGATCCTGGCCTTCGCCGCGGCGCTGCTGCTCGGCATCTCGATCGCCGTCGGCCTGATGCTGCGGTCGCGGGACTCCGAGCGCACCACGGTCGTCCAGTCGGCGGTGGCCGACGCGCAGACCGCCGAGCGGATGGCGCTGGCCCGCGAGCTGCACGACGTCGTCGCCCACCACGTCACCGGGATCGTCGTGCAGGCCCAGGCCGCGCGGATGATGGCCGAGAAGAACCCGCAGATCGCGGTCGAGGCGATGGGCCGGATCGAGAACGCCGGGGTCGAGGCGCTCGCGGCGATGCGGCGGCTGGTCCGCTCGATGCGCGGTGACGCGCCGGCGGGGTCGAGCGAGTTCAGCGAGCAGGCCACCACGGATCTGGGCGCCGACCTGCGGAAGCTGGTCGAGACCGCCAACCACGGCGTGCCGACGTCGATGCACCTCGACCTGCCGCCGGACCTGCCGCACGAGGTCGGCCGCTCGGCGCTGCGGCTGGTCCAGGAGTCGCTGACGAACGTCGGCAAGCACGCCTCGGACGCGACGGACGCGTTCGTCCTGGCCGAAGTCGTGTCCAATGCCGCCTCCGCGGGAGGGAGTGCGTCGGCGGGCGGCTCCGAACTGCACCTGCGGGTGACGGACAACGGGCACCTGACGGCGCGACGGCCCGCCGGCGGATCGGGCGGCTACGGTCTGGTCGGGATGCGCGAGCGCGTCGCACTGCTCAAAGGACGGCTGTCGGCCGGGCGCGGCCCGGACGGTGGCTGGCGGGTCGAAGCTTGGCTGCCGCTGGCCGCCGGGGAAGGGGACGAGTGATCCGGGTACTGATCGCCGACGACCAGGAGATGGTGCGGATGGGCTTCCGCATGATCCTGGACGCGCAGGAGGACATCGAGGTCGTCGCCGACGTCGCGGACGGCGTCTCGGCGGTGTCGAAGGCCCGCGAGCTGCGCCCGGACGTCTGCCTGCTCGACATCCGCATGCCCGGCCTCGACGGGCTCGAGGTCACCCGGCAGCTGGCCGGCCCGGACGTGATCGACCCGCTGAAGGTGGTCGTGGTCACGACGTTCGACCTCGACGAGTACGTGCACACGGCGTTGCGCAACGGCGCTCACGGGTTCTTGCTGAAGGACGCGGGCCCGGCGCTGCTGATCGAAGCGGTCCGCGCGGCCGACCGCGGCGACGCGCTGGTCTCGCCCCAGATCACCATCCGCCTGCTCAAGCACTTCGACGGCGGCTCGGCCCGCCCGAAGGCGGCACCGCCGTCGGAGCCGTTGACCGCACGGGAGATGGACGTCGTCAAGGCGGCGGCGAGCGGGCTGACGAACACCGAGATCGGCGCCGAGCTGTTCCTGTCGCTGTCCACGGTGAAGACGCACCTGGCTTCGGTGCAGGGCAAGATCGGCGCCCGCAACCGCGTGGAGATCGCGGCGTGGGCGTGGCGGAGTGGAGTCGTCTCGTAATCGAGGGTGCGTAGTATCCAGAGATGCAACGCCGTTTCCACGCCCCTGTCGTTCTCCCCGCCGACGCGTCCTGTTCGCTCCTGCGTGACGCGGTCGTCGATGTGGACGCCGACGGGCGCATCTCCCACTGCGGACCGGCGGCCACCGCCCCCGAGTCCGCCGCACCGGTCACCACCCTGACCGGCATCCTGCTGCCCGGCCTGGTCAACACGCACGCGCACAGCCCGATGACGCTGCTGCGCGGCATGGGCGGCGACCTGCCGCTGCTGCCCTGGCTCAACGAGATCATCTGGCCCGCCGAAGCAAAGCTGCGGCCGGAGGACGTCCGCACCGGCATGCTGCTCGGCTCGGTCGAGATGCTGCGCCACGGCGTCACGACCAGCGCCGAGATGTACTTCGAAGGCGAGCAGCTGGTCGACGCCGTCCTCACGACGGGCGGGCGCGTGCTCGTCGCGCCGCCGGTGATGGAGCTGCCCGGGCTCGACTGGCGGGCCCAGCTGGCCGCGATCGAGCGCTGGATCGACACCGACGGCCTCCGCTTCGGCCCGGGCGACCGGATCGAGCTGGGCTACGGCCCGCACTCGGCGTACATGCTCTCTTCGGAGGGGTTGCGCGCGACGGCGGAGTCGGCGGCCTCACGCGGTGCACTGGTGCAGATCCACGTCGCCGAGGCGGCTGCCGAGGATCTTTCGGTCCGCGAAGTCCACGGCTCGGTGCCCGCTTTGCTGCAGAAGCTCGGCATGCTGGACGGCCGGGTGCTGGCGGCGCACGCGATCCACCTGTCGGACTCGGACATCGCGCTGTTCGCCCAGTACGGCGTCGGCATGGCGCACTGCCCCGGCTCGAACGCGAAGCTGGCTTCGGGGATCGCGCGCATCGCGGACCTGCGGGCGGCGGGCGTCGCGGTCGGCCTCGGCACCGACGGCCCGGCGTCCAACGACGACATCGACCTGTGGGAGGAGCTGCAGCTCTCGGCGATGTTCGCCCGCCTGGCGACCGGCGACTCGACGGTACTGACCGCGGCCGACGTCTTCCTGCTGGCCACCCGCGGCGGCGCGTCGGCGCTGGGCCGCGACGACATCGGGGCGCTGGAGCCGGGCCGGTGGGCCGACCTGGTGCACATCGACCTGGACGACCCGGCTTTCGCTTGTGGCGTGGACGTCCCGGACGTGCAGCTGCTGTCGAACCTCGTCTGGGCGGCGGGGTCGCGACGGGTCCGGGACGTGTGGGTCGCGGGCGAGCAGGTCGTCGCCGACGGCGAGTCGCTTCGCGTGGATCGGGCGAAGGTGCAGGCCGGGGTGGCCGAGACCGCCACCCGGCTGCGGGCTTGATCCACAGGCTCGCACGGATGTGGACAACTCCGGGCCGCCGGCCTCGGCGAGCCGGTTTTGTCCGCCTGCGCCGGTAAACTGGGCATGGGCACGCCCCCCAGGGAAGGGCGGGGGCCGGCCTGGTCAGCGCGGTCGGAGGATGACCTCTGTCTGGTGGGCGTCCGGGGTGGCCGACACCGCTGTCACCACCGCGGTCGCCACCGAGTCCGCCTTCAGCAGGTGCGACGTGTCGTAGTCGCGGCCTTCGCCCTTGAAGATCTCCTGCTGCATCTCCGTGTCCGTGCGGCCGGGGTAGACCGAGGTCACGCGGATCTCGGGCTCCTCCTCGCGCAGGGCATCGGCGAAGGCGCGGACGGCGAACTTGCTCGCCGCGTACGGCGACCAGCCCGGACGTGCGTTGCGGCCGGCGCCGGAGTTGACCACGACGACGTGCCCGCGGGCCGCGCGGAGGGCGGGGAGCAGCAGGCGGGTCAGCTCGACGACGGCGAGGGTGTTGACCTCGAAGTTGTCCCGCCACGCCTGAGCCGATGCCTCCTCGATGCGGCCGATGCGAGCGACGCCGGCCGAGTGGACCAGGACGTCCAACGACGCGATGTCCGCGACCGCCGAGGCCAGCGAGTCCGCGTTGGTCAGCTCGACGGGCCACGGCTTCGCGCCGGGAAGCTCCTTCGCCAGCGCCTCGAGGGCGGCCGCGTCCCGGCCGCCGAGGAGAACGCGGTGGGTCGGGGCCAGCTGGTGGGCGACCGCCTTGCCGATGCCGCGGGAAGCACCGGTGACGAGGGCGAGGGGAAGATCCGTCATGCCCCCACCGTAACGGCCGGGCGGCGGGCGCCCGGCCGCCGCACACGGGCTCGGCCTTCCGCTACGCCGGCGCGAACCCCGCGTCGACCGTCTGGTCGTCGCGCTTGTCCTTGCCCAGCTGACGCGGGTCCGCGCAGCCTGTCGCCGGATCGGCGTCCGAGTCCTTCGCGTCGTCGCCCGCGTCCTTGCCGGTCGGGTGCTTGCCCTCGGCCGTGAAGCACAGATGGTACGTGCCGTCCTCCAGGCCGGTGAACGCGTAGGCGCCGTCCGGGCCGGTGACGACGCTCGTGCCGTTGTCCAGCGTCACCTTCACCCCGCCCAGCCCCGGCTCGCCCGCGTCCTGCAGGCCGTTGCCGTTCGTGTCCGACCAGGCGAAGTCGCCGATCCGGTTCGTCGGCGGGGCCAGCCCGAGGTCGACCGTGAAGTCCTCGCGCGCCGAGCCGCCCAGGGTGCGCGGTGCGGTGCAGCCGTCCGGGTCCGCGTCGGAGTCGCGATCGTCCGGCGCCGCGTCCTTGCGGGTCACCGTGAAGTCCGCCGGGACGGCGAAGCACACCTGGTACGTGCCGTCCTTCAGCTTCTCGAAGCCGTACTTCCCGCCGGCGTCGGTGGTCGCGGTGCCGACCGTGCCGCCCGCGCCGTCCTTCAGCGTCACCTTCACGCCCGCGACGCCCGGCTCGTCCGGGTCCTGGATCCCGTCGCGGTTGCGATCGTTCCACACGAAGTCGCCGATCTTCGCGATCGACGGCGGGGGCAGGACGGTGATCGTCGCGGACGCCGTCTTGTCGCCCAGTGTGCCGCCCGGGTAGTGCACGCCGGTCACCTTCGCCGTGTTGACGTGGCCGGTGTCGGCGACCGTCAGGTTCGGGTGGTCGCAGGTCAGCTGCTCGTTCGCGCCCCCGGCCAGCGCGAACGGCTCGAACGGGCCGCCGCACCACGGGTCCTGCACGGTGATCCCGGTGAGGTCCTGCGTGCCTTCGTTCGTCACGGTGACGCGGTAGTGCGCGGTCTCGCCCGCGGTGACCGTCGCGAACGGGCCCCACGCGCCGGTCGCCGGGTTCCGCACTTCCTTCTTCACCGAGTACGCCGCGAGCTGCAGGCCGACGCAGTCCCAGCGCAGGCGCTCGGCACTCGTCGCGGCGAAGAACTTCACCGCCGCCGCCTTCGCCGGGGCGGTCGCCGCCGGGAAGTCCTGCTTCGCCAGGGTGCCGTCGCCGGCGTTGTGGTCCGCCACCAGCTTGGTCTCCTGGACCTGGGCGCCGTTGACGTCGTAGAAGCGCAGGCCCGTGGCCGGCCCGCCGGCCGGCAGGTACGAGCCGGTCGACACGCTGAGCGTGTACACCCCGCCGGGGACGAACCTCTCGGTCTGGGTGGCGGTGCTGGTCTTGCCGTCCGGGGTCTGGATCACCGCCGACCGCTGCCCGTCGACGGCGAACGCCTGCTCGGTGAGCAGCCTCGGCGCCTTCGCGGCCGGGGTGCCGGGCGGGACGGGTGCGGCCGGGGAGAAGACGTAGCCGTCCGGCGCGCCGTTGGCCGCGGTCTTCTCGACGCTCGGGTTCCCCGCGATCCCCCCGCACGCCGGGGGCGGATCCGCGGCGGCCGCGGGTACGACCGTCCCCGAAAGCGCCACCACCGTCACTGCCACCACGCGCGCCGAACGGATCATGCCTCGACTATGGCGCGGCGCCCGGGCCCGCACCGGTCGAGAACCGTCCACTTAAGAGTGAACCTCGGCCGGTGCGGCCCGGTGCGTCAGCGTTCGCCGATGCGGCCGGGCAGGCCGAAGCGGCCCTTCTTCCACACCGAGACGATCGACGGGCGCGGCTGCGCGGTGCCGCCGTCCGGCCAGTGTGACGTCGGGTTCGCCGAGCTCGCCGCGTTCTCGCCGGGGTGCTGGACCGCGACGAGCACCAGGTGGTCGGTCACGACCGGGCCGCACGTCTCGGCGCCGACCGGCACCGAGAGGAACTGCTTGACGTGCCCGCGTTCCGGCCCGGTGACCGGCACCGAGAACAGGCCGTCGTTCGCCCCGAGCGTGTTGCCGTCGGTGGAGATCCACAGGTTGCCGTGGCGGTCGAAGGCGACGTTGTCCGGGCAGGAGATCGGGCTGACCTGGCTCTTGTCGAAGCCGCCGAAGTAGGTGTCCGCCGCGGCCGGGTCACCGCAGACCAGCAGCAGCCGCCAGGAGAACCGGGTCGAGGCCGCGTCGCCGCGGTTCTCCTCCCACTCCAGGACGTGGCCGTTCTTGTTGCCGTTGCGCGGGTTCACCTCGTCGACGCCGGCCTTGCCCGCCGCGCCGCGGTCGGTGTTGTTGGTCAGCGCCGCGTAGATCCGGCCGTTGACCGGGTTCGGCTCGATGTCCTCCGGGCGGTCCATCTTCGTCGCCGCGACCTTGTCCGCGGCCTGGCGGGTGAAGACGTAGACCTCTTCGGCGGTGAATCCGTCCACAAAGGACTTGGTGCCGCTCGCCAGCGGGATCCACTCGCCGGTGCCGTCGAACTCGTGGTCCGCCGGGAGCTTGCCGGTGCCGTCGATCTCGGCGGCCGGGCTGTCGCCGGTGAAGCGGCCGACGTACAGCGTGCCCTCGTCGAGCAGCGCCGAGTTGTGCCGCCGCGCGTGGGCACTGTTGCCGGGCTTGTACTTGCCCTTCGAGACGAACTTGTAGATGTACTCGAAGCGGCTGTCGTCCCCGGAGTAGACGGCGACCCGGCCGTCGGCGGTGATCTTGATGTTCGCGGCCTCGTGCTTGAACCGGCCGAGCGCGGTGTGCTTCACCGGCGTCGACGTCGGGTCGTTGGGGTCGATCTCGACGACCCAGCCGAAGCGGTTCGGCTCGTTCGGCTCCTGCGCGACGTCCCAGCGCTTGTCGAACCGCTCCCACTTGCGGGTGCTCGTGCCGGCACCGACGGAGTAGCGCTTGAGCCGCGCGGCCTCGACCGGGTCGGTGACCTTGTCGGAGTTGGCGAAGTACTGGTCGAAGTTCTCCTCGCCGGACAGCACCGTGCCCCACGGCGTCACGCCGCCGGAGCAGTTGTTCTGCGTCCCGCGGACCTTGCGCCCACTCGGGTCGGCCGACGTCTTCAGGTACTTCGAGCCGGCGGCCGGGCCGCGGACCTCGAAGACCGTGTCGAGCGTGATCCGGCGGCCGTAGCGGCTCGGCACGACCGAGAGGCCGCCGTGGATCGGGTCGCGGCGGGTCAGGAGCACCGACAGGCCGTGCGCCGCCCAGGCGATCTTCACCTGCTCCTCGGTCGGGTTCGCCGGGTCGTACTGGTCGGCCGGGAACAGGTGGACCTCGGTCGTGTACTCGTGGTTGACCACGAGCAGGTTGGTCAGCCCCAACGGGTCCTGGGGGATGAGCCCGACGAAGTCGTTGTTGTAGCCGAACTGCTTCGCCTGCGCGGCCGCCGTTTGCTTGGTGTAGTCGAACTTCGGCGCGCCCGCGACGACCGGGTCACCCCAGCGGATGACCACACGCTGCGCGTAGCCGTCCGGGACGACGACGGCGTCGAGCTTGTTCGGCGGGACCGGGTCGAAGTCGGTGCCGGGCACCGGGCGCGGGTGTGGCCGGTCGGCCGGCGCGGCGGCCGCGGTCCCGGACAGCGCCGCGAAGCCGCCCGCCGCGGCGGCCATCACGGCTCCGGCCTTGAAGGCCCCGCGGCGGGAGATGTCCTTCACGACGTCGCCGAAGTACTCGTTCCCGGACTCGTTCGGCTCGGGGTGGGCACAGGCGTTGCCGCAGCGGTATTCGCAGGTGATCGGGGAGCGGCCGCCGGGATGGGCGGGGAACAGCGGGAGCAGGTCGGGCACGAAGGCCTCCATGGTGGGAGTTCGGGAACGAACCGACCGTAAGCCTCCCAAACCAGCCATTCCCGACATACAGGTGAACGGCGGGTGTACTGCTGCTCCGAACGGCGCTGTCAGAACTCTTCGCCGACGAGCGCCGCTTCCTTCGGGACCGTGTGCGGGTCGGTCACCCGCTCCCGCAGCGAGAGCAGGACACCGGCGATCACGCACAGGACGGCCGAGGCGACGAACGGCGCCTGCGGCGAACCGAACCACTCGGCCACGTGCCCGACGAGCGTCGCGGCGACGGCGCCCCCGAGCCAGCGGCAGAAGTTGTAGCCCGCGCTGGCGACCGGGCGCGGCGCGTCGCTGATCGACATCGCGGTGCCGGTGAACAGCGTGTTCAGCAGGCCGGAGACCAGCCCGGACACGATGATGCCGGCGACGAGGACCGGCTTGCTCGGCACGGCCAGCACCAGCATCAGCACGGCGTACCCGAAGACGGCGGCCGCGGCGGCGTGCCGCTCACCGAGCTTCGCGGCCAGCCGCGGCGCGAGGGCGACCCCGGCGACCGCGACGCACAGGCCCCAGCCGCAGAAGATCAGGCCGACGGCGATGGCGCTCCAGCCGAGCACGAACGGCGACCAGGCCAGTACCGCGAAGAACGCGGCGGTGTACAGCGCGGACGCGACGGAGGTGCGCAGCAGACCGGTGTGCTTGAGCGCGCGGATCGGGTCGAGCAGCTTGATCGGATCGCGCTTCTCGTGCTTGTCGCTCTTCAGGAACACCGCGCACAGCACGAGCGCACCGGCCATCAGGACGGCGGTGCCGAGGAACGGGCCGCGCCACGAGATGCTGCCGAGCAGCGCGCCCAGCAGCGGGCCGACCGACAGGCCGACGCCGAGGGCGGCCTCGTAGAGCAGGATCGCGCCGGACTGCCCGCCGGTCGCGGCGCCGACGATCACCGAAAGCGCCGTCGCGATGAAGAACGCGTTGCCGAGACCCCAGACCGCGCGCAGCCCGACGAGCTGCTCGATCGACCCGGCGGCCGAACACAGGGCGGTGGCCGCGACGATCAGCGTCAGCCCGACGAGGACCGTGCGCTTCGGCCCGAACTTGGCGCTCGCCGCGCCGGTGACCAGCATCGCGATGACCTGGACGCCGAGGTACGACGAGAAGAGCAGCGTGACCTGGGACGGCGTCGCGTCCAGACCCTTGGCGATGGACAGCAGGATCGGGTCGACCAGGCCGATCCCCATGAAGGCGATGACCGCGGCGAACGCGGTGATCCACACCTGCTTGGGCTGGCCCTTGACGGCGTCCAGCAGGCTCGAGTGGTGTTCAGCGCTCATCGCTGATCAGTTCCTCCTTCTTGGTGTCAACGAGCAACTTGGCGAGAGCCGGCAGGGCGGCTTCGATCGCAGCGCGGTCGGCGTCGTCCATCGCGATCAGTCGCTCGCGGAGGAACTCCTCGCGGGCGGCGACCATCTCGGCGTAGAAGCGACGACCCTCGTCGGTGACGTCCACGAGCACCGCGCGCCGGTCGGCGGGGTCCGGCGTGCGGGTGGCCAGGCCCAGGCGTTCGAGGCGGCTGACGACGTCGGTCATCGACGGCAGCTTCACCCGCTCGAACTCCGCCAGCGCACTCATCCGCCGCGGTCCGCCGTTGACGAGCTCGCTCAGCACCGAGCCCTGCGTGAGGGTCAGCGTCAGCTGCGGGGTCTGGCGGCGCACCTGGTGGTACAGCCGGAAGACCAGCGGCCGCAGCCGGTGGGCGAGATCGGTGATCGCGGAAGTCACTTAGCTATGCTAACAAAAATTAGTAAGGGTGGCTAAGTAACTCGGCTCACAAGCTACGCTCGGGGGATGGACGCGGTGATCTTCGACCTCGACGGCGTACTGGTGGACTCGGAGCGCATCTGGGACGAGGTGCGCCGCGCGGTGGTCGCCGAGCACGGCGGCACATGGCGTCCCGAGGCGACCCGGGCACAGCAGGGGATGAGCACCCCGGAATGGGCGCGCTACCTGGTGGAGGAGCTGGGAGCGAAGCTCTCGCCGCCGGAGATCGCGACCGTGGTGGTCAAGCGGATGGCCGCGCGGTACGCCGAGGAGCCACCGCTGATCCCGGGCGCGGTGGAGGTCGTGCGGCAGGTGTCGGCGCGGTGGCCGGTGGCCATCGCCAGCTCGTCGCCGGTGATCCTGATCAAGGGATTCTTGGACGTGACGGGGTTGCCGGTGGGGGCGGCGGTGTCGTCCGAGCAGGTCGGGGCGGGGAAGCCGGCGCCGGATGTGTACTTGAGGGCGGCCGAGCTGTTGGGAGTGGCGCCCGAGCGGTGTGCGGCGGTGGAGGACACGACCAACGGGCTTCGGTCGGCCTTGGCGGCGGGGATGGCGGTTTACGCGGTACCGAACCCGCACTTCCCGCCGGACCCGGAGGTGCTGAAACAGGCCACGGCGGTGGTGGAGAAGATCACCGACTTGCCGGGTTCGTTAGGGGTGAGCTGAGCGGACCCCAGATCACCCGGCACCGGACCGGCTCGGCTCCGGGTACGACATCGGCCACGAAGACCATGGACTCCGAGATCCGCTTCCCGGTGGAGTGAGCTTCGGTCATGTCACCGTTCGGCGCGAAGAGCTGCAGGGCCCGCACGGTGGGATCCATGAAGTAAACCGCCTTGCCCGGCGGCAGCGGCCCGCCGAACTCGCCGACATATCCGGCACGCACCCCGTGAGACGGCAGGTTGTCGGTCGAGACGCACTGCGGCGTTTTGGTGCCGTACAGCGGGGTGTTGACGGTGAGCGGTTGCCCGACGGGCACCGCAGCCACGCAGAAAAATCCGCCGGGCACGCCGGGCTGGAACGCGCTGAAAGCGTAGGCGGTCCACGTGTCGCTCTGGCCGACGAAGTCGGTCAGAGCGACCGGCCCGTTCTCCACCTGCAAGGATTTCATCGGGATTATCGGGACGAACTTCGCCAGGCTCAGCGCCTCGATCCGGTCGGCGGGCTGGGCCGGCGCCGGATCGTTGTTCAGCTGGGTGGCCAGCAGCACGCTGGTCAGCACCACCAAGACCGCGGCCAAGGGCGCGATCAACACCGTCAACCGGCGGCGGAGGGGCTTTCGCTGGCGCCGCATCTGCTCGGCCCAGGCCGCGTCGAGGTTGGGCGTGACCTCCTCCGCCTGTCCACGCAGTGCTTCGGCCAGCTTGCGTTCGAGGTCGGTCATCGCTCACCTCCTGGCTCGTCCCCCAGGTGTTTCCGCAGATTCTCCATCGCGTGGTGCGTGGTCGCTTTGACCGTGCCCGGTGAGATACCCAGCGTCTCCGCGATGCCCGCCGTGCTCAAGTCCAGCCAATAGCGAAGCACCAGCACCTCGCGTTGTCGCCGGGAAAGCTTCCCGAGGACCCCGCGCAGCTGCTCGTGCTCCCAGTTGGCCACCGCCCTGACCTCGGCCGACAGCTCGTCCGGCGGACGGTCCTGCGGCGTGCGCCGGACGACCCGCAGGTGCCGCGTGCGCGACCGGGACATGTTCACCACGGTCGTGCGGAGGTAGCCCGCCACCCGCGTGTGGTCGCTGAGCGAGTCCCAGCGCTGGTGGAGCTTGACGAAGGCCTCCTGCGCGACGTTCTCTGCGTCGTCCGCGCCGAGCAGGTGCGCCAGCCGTGTCATCTGGGCGAAGTACTCCCGGAACAGGTCGTGGAACGTCGGCGCGCCCAGATCCCCCGGCGCGCTCTCGCCCACGCTCGCACTCACACCCCGCCAACGCGCACCCCGCCCCACCGGTTTAGTCCACCATGCGAAGAAGGCCGCCACCAGCGGTGACGGCCTTCAACGGGGACTGCTTCTACCGCTCGACCTCGCCGCGGATGAACTTGTCGACGGCGTCGCGCGCGGTCGAGTCGTCGTACTGCTCCGGCGGCGACTTCATGAAGTACGACGACGCCGACAGGATCGGGCCGCCGATGCCGCGGTCGAGGGCGATCTTCGCCGCGCGGACCGCGTCGATGATGATGCCCGCCGAGTTCGGCGAGTCCCACACCTCGAGCTTGTACTCCAGGTTCAGCGGCACGTCACCGAAGGCGCGGCCCTCGAGCCGGACGTAGGCCCACTTGCGGTCGTCGAGCCACTGCACGTAGTCCGACGGTCCGATGTGGACGTTGCCCTTGCCGAGGTCGCGGTCGACCTGCGACGTGACGGACTGGGTCTTCGAGATCTTCTTCGACTCGAGCCGCTCGAGCTCCTTCATGTTCAGGAAGTCCATGTTCCCGCCCACGTTGAGCTGCATCGTCCGGTCGAGCTGGACGCCGCGGTCCTCGAACAGCTTCGCCAGCACGCGGTGCGTGATGGTGGCGCCGACCTGGGACTTGATGTCGTCGCCGACGATCGGGACGCCGGCGTCGGTGAACTTCTGCGCCCACTCCGGGTCGGAGGCGATGAACACCGGCAGCGCGTTGACGAACGCCACACCGGCGTCGATCGCGGCCTGGGCGTAGAACTTGTCCGCCACCTCGGAGCCCACGGGCAGGTACGACACGAGCACGTCGGCCTTCGCTTCGCGCAGCGCGGCGACCATGTCGACCGGGGTCTCGTCGGACTCCTCGATCGTCTCGCGGTAGAAGCGGCCGAGCCCGTCGTGGGTGTGGCCGCGCTGGACGGTGACGCCGAGCGGCGGCACGTCGGCGATCTTGATGGTGTTGTTCTCGGAGGCGAAGATCGCCTCGGAGAGGTCGCGGCTGACCTTCTTGGCGTCCACGTCGAACGCGGCGACGAACTCGATGTCGCGGACGTGGTAGCCGCCGAAGTCGACGTGCATCAGACCGGGAACGCGGGTGGCCGGGTCCGCGTCGCGGTAGTACTGGACTCCCTGGACCAGCGACGCCGCGCAGTTGCCGACGCCCACGATGGCCACCCGTACGCGGCGGTTCTCGCCCATGGGGGTTTCTCCTTCAATCCGTGTCTGTTCAGTAGGTCTGGTGCCGCGACGCTGCGGCCCGGCCGCGCGGCTCAGGTCTCCGGACCCTGCCGTTCGGCTTGTTCGTGCGCGATCAGCTCGTTGAGCCAGCGCACCTCCCGCTCACTGGTCTCCAGCCCCAGCCGGTGCAGCTCGCGGGTGTAGCGATCGATCTTCTGCTCGGCCCTGGCCAGCGCCGCCCGCATACCCTCACGGCGCTCTTCGACGCGACGGCGGCGGCCCTCGAGGATCCGCATCCGCACGTCGGCCGGGGTCCGCGAGAAGAAGGCCAGGTGAACGCCGAAGCCTTCGTCGTCCCAGGTCTGCGGCCCGGCGTCGCCGAGCAGCTCACCGAAGCGCTCCTTGCCCTCCGCGGTCAGCTTGTAGACCCGCCGCCCGCGCCGCGACCACGCCCGGTCGTCGGCCTCGTCCAGCTCCTCGACCAGGTACCCGGCCCGCAGGAGCTTCCGCAGGGTCGGATAGAGCGAGCCGTACGAGAACGTCCGGAACGTGCCGAGCGTCTCGTTCAGCCGCTTGCGCAGCACGTACCCGTGCATGGGGGCTTCGTGCAGAAGACCGAGGATCGCGAACTCCAGCACACCGCCCCCCTTCCGGGAACAAACCGTGGCGACCGGCGTTGCTCCGAATGATCGCCTCGATCCAACCTACTCAGCCACTATATCGCGCCGATACATCGAAGTGGCGAAGCTAACGAGCTTGCTCACTCTGGAGTGGGCGAAATTCACCGGAGAGTTATCGAACGTCCGGCGTGTCCCCACCGGGCGAGCCACCGGCCGCGCTAGGGGGCGTGGACGACACAGGAAGAGCCCGTACTCTGTCCTGGTGATTAACCAGCGGCAGGTCGTGGACTTCGCGTTGCAGCGCCGTGCGCTGCTCGCCGAAGTCCGCTCCGGGCGCGTCGGCAGCTACGAAGCCTGCGACGCGAGCCCGTACCTGCTGCGGGCGGCCAAGTTCCACGGCAGGGCCGGTGACCGGCCCTGCCCGATCTGCCGCCAGGAACCGCTGACCCTGGTGTCCTGGGTCTACGGTGACGAACTCAAGCACGTCGCGGGCTCGGCGAGGACCCCCGAAGAGCTGGCCAGGATGGCCGGCCGGTTCGCCGAGTTCACCGTGTACGACGTCGAAGTGTGCCGGGCGTGCCACTGGAACCACCTGGTCCGGTCGTACGTCCTCGGTACGGGGGAACCGGCCGACGGTCCGCGAAGGACCGCAGGCCGGTGAGCTGGATCACAACCGCTGAAGAGCGCAGAACGGCGCACTACCGGGCGCCGGTCTGGGAGGCCCATTCGTGAACGACGACCGCAACCGCTCCTGGCCCGGCCAGGAGCCAGATGCACCTCGCCGTGCCCAGTCGGGCCCGTGGCCGGGAGAAGACCCCGGCCCCGCCTGGCCCGGAGAAGAGGCTCCTCGCCGACCCCGCGGTGATTCGGCACAACGTGGCACACCGCCCCGGGGCAACCCGCGCGGCGGTGGATCGCCCGAGTGGCCGTCCGGCGACGAAGGCGGCCCCCAGTGGCCCGGCGAAGAGCCGGCGCGCCGTCCGCAGCGCCCGCGTCAGCAAGGCCAGCAGGGCATGCCGCCGCGCCGCGCCGTCCCGCCGCCCGGCCAGCGTGACCGGCAGGGTCCGCCCGGGTCGCCGCCGCAGGGCTTCCGCCAGCCCGGCAACCGGCCGGTGCCGCCGCCCGGGCGCGAGCCGGACCTGATCACCCACCACGCGCACAACGGCACCGACGACTTCGGCCGCGACCCGTACGACGACGGCTACGACGACGCTGCCTTCAACGAGTTCGCCGACGACGTCGAGCCCCAGGACGAGCTCGACGAAGACGGCAAGAAGGTCCTCACCCCCGCGCAGCGCAAGAAGCGCCGCTGGAAAATCATCCGGCGGGTGGCGTACGCCTTCGTCGGGCTGTTCTTCGTCGTGCCCGCGATCGCGTTCGTCATCACGTACTTCCTGGTCGACGTGCCGACGCCGGAGAGCATCAAGTCGCTGCAGAACCAGCCGATCACCTACTACGACGCCAGCAACCAGGTGATGGGCCGGGAGCTGCCGCCGGGCGGTGACCGCCAGCTGCTCAAGCCGGGCGAGGTGCCCGAGGTCGTCAAGCACGCGGTGTACTCGGCGGAGGACGCGACGTTCGAGACCAACTCGGGCTTCGACGTCACCGGCATCCTGCGCGCGGTGTTCAACCAGGTCACCGGCGGGCAGGGCGGTGGTTCGACCATCTCCCAGCAGTACATCAAGCAGGCGACGCAGAACGACGCCCCGACGCTGACCCGCAAGTGGACCGAGCTGGCCAAGTCGTTCAAGATGAACAACCAGCAGTCCAAGGAAGAGATCATCACTTCCTACCTGAACATCGTCTACTTCGGACGCGGGGCGAACGGCATCCAGGCGGCCGCCAAGGCCTACTTCAACAAGGACGCCAAGGACCTCAACGCGTCCGAGGCGTCGCTGCTCGCGGGCCTGATCCAGGGTCCCGGCCGCTCGGAAAACCAGCCCTACGCCCAGAAGCGCTGGGCGTACGTGATGGACCAGATGGTGGCCAACAAGTGGCTCCGCGCGGACGAGCGCGCCACCTTCCAGTACCCGACGCCGATCGCGAAGAACGCCAACAAGGAACAGAACTCGGGCAAGCTCACCTACCAGGTCCAGCAGCGGATCAAGGACGAGCTGGCGGCGAAGGGCTACGACGAGAACAAGCTGTTCTCCAGCGGCGCCAAGATCTACACGACGATCGACCCGGCGGCCCAGGACGCCGCGGAGAAGGCCACCGCGGACGGCATGAAGGGCCAGACCGACGAGAACCTGCTCAACGCGCTGGTCGCGGTCGACCCGAAGACCGGCGGGGTGCTCGCCTACTACGGTGGGCCGGAGCTCGTGAAGGACGCCAACGGCAAGGACCAGATCGGCCAGGACCGCGCCAACCAGGCGCGAAACCCGGGTTCGTCGGTGAAGGCGTTCGACCTCACGGCGTTCCTCAAGATGGGCAAGGGCCTCGGCGAGACGTTCGACGGCTCGAACAACCGGGTGCTCGGCGGCCGCACGGTCCGGAACGCGGGTGACAGCGCCAGCTGCGGCAAGGACTGCACCGTCGCGAAGGCGATGGAGATCTCGGCGAACACCGTGTTCTACGACATGGTCCTGAACGTGACGAAACCGTCCCGGGTCGCGGAAGCGGCGAAGGAGGCCGGCGTCAAGGTCGCGCCGGAGGGCAAGAGCGTCCTCTACACCGACGACAACAACATCTCGCTCGGTGGTGGTGGCACGGCCGTGACGCCGGAGGACATGGCGGCCGCGTACGCGTCGTTCGCCAGCGGTGGCACGTACCACGAGCAGCACTTCGTCGCGAAGCTGACGAACAACCAGGACGAGGTCGAGTTCGACCAGAACAACATCAAGACCAACCCGGCGTTCGCCGACGACGCGTCGAAGAGCCAGCAGATCGCGGGCAACGTCACCGAGGCGCTGGTGCCGGTCATCGACCACTCGAAGCTGAAGTGCCCGAGCGGCCACGAGTGCGCCGGCAAGACGGGTACGCAGCAGTACACGGCGAAGGCCGGCGACCCCTCGTCGTACAACGACCGGAACGCGCAGACGTGGATGGTGGGCTACACCCCGTCGGTGTCGGCCGCGGTCTGGGTCGGCGGCGACGGCAACAAGCCGCTGCACGACCCGAAGAACAAGCCGATCTTCGGTGCGACCATCGCCGGTCCGACGTGGCAGAACTTCATGAACCTCTACCTCAAGGGCAAGCCGGCGGAGAAGTTCGACAAGGTCCAGGCGATCGGCAAGGACGTCAACGACGTGACGACGACCCAGTCGAAGCCGTCGGAGACGCCGAGCGTCACCACGACGCCGACCACCCCGGAGTCGTCCGAGAGCACCGAGCCGTCGGAGACCGAGACGAGCACGTCGCGGTCCGGGCGGCCCACGCGGCCCGGCCCGGGTGAGACACCGACGTTCCCGCTCGGCAACACGGGTGGTGGTGGGGTCGCCCAGCCACCGGGCGCCGGGCCCGGCTAGAACGTCCTCCTTCAGGGCCCTCCGCACGAGTGCGGAGGGCCCTGAAGCGTTTCAGGAAGATCGTTTCGGCAACCCCGATGCGTCACGCGCGTCCCTTCCAAGAGGGGCGGTGAGCCCCACGGACAACTGGAGGACTGACCCGTGCCCGACGATCGATCCCGCTCCTGGCCCGGCCAGGGTCCCGATCCGCGCCGTCGCGCACCTCAGGATCCGTACGGCCAAGGTCAGGGCCCAGGCCAGGGCCCGCGCCGGCCCGTGCCCCCGCCGCCCGGCCGCCCGCCGCAGACGCCGCCGCGCGGGTACCGGCCCGAGCCGCCGCCGATGAGCGGTGGCCCCGAGCTGATGACGCACCACGCGTACGAGGAGCCGGACGGCCACGACGACGACGTCCTCGACGAAGACGGCAAGCCGGTCCTCACGCCGGAGCAGCGCAAGAAGCGGCGCTGGAAGATCATCCGGCGGGTCGGCTACGGGTTCGTCGGCGTGTTCCTCGTGCTGCCCGCGATCGCGTTCGTCATCACGTACTTCCTGGTCGACGTGCCGTCGCCGACCGAGGTCGCGCAGAACCAGAGCCAGGCGGTGACCTACCTCTTCGCCGACGGCTCGCCGATGGGCAAGGACGTCCCGCGCGGCGGCAACCGGGTGCTGCTGACCCCGGAGCAGATCCCGGACGTCATGAAGCACGCGGCGATCGCGACCGAGGACGACTCCTTCGAGACCAACTCGGGCTTCGACGTCGGCGGCCTGCTGCGCGCGGTCTACAACCAGGCCACCGGCGGCACCGGCGGCGGTTCGACGATCTCGCAGCAATACATCAAGAAGGCCACCGACAACGACGCGCCCACGCTGACGCGCAAGTGGACCGAGCTGGCCAAGTCCTTCAAGATGAACCAGACGTACGAGAAGAAGGACATCATCACCGCGTACCTGAACATCATCTACTTCGGGCGCGGGGCGTACGGGGTCGGCGCGGCGTCGCAGGCCTTCTTCCACAAGGAAGCCAAGGACCTCAGCTTCTCGGAGGCCGCGTTGCTGGCGGGGTTGATCCAGCAGCCGGGCCGGTCGGAGAACCCCAAGGTCGCCCAGGACCGCTGGAACACCGCGCTGGACCGGATGGTGAAGAACAACTACATCTCCGCGGCCGACCGCGCGGCGGCGCAGTTCCCGACGCCGATCCCGCTCGAGGACAGCAAGCAGCAGGCCGGCGCGCCGCCCGCGTTCGTCGTCCAGCAGGTGAAGGACGAGCTGGCCGCGCACGACATCCCCGAGGACCGCTACTACTCCGGCGGTTTCGTGGTGCAGACGACGATCGACCCGAAGGCGCAGCAGGCCGCGGAACAGGCCGCCACGGACGCGATGAAGAACCAGGTCGACGACAACCTGCTCAACGCGCTCGTCGCCGTCGACCCGAAGACCGGCGGGGTGCTCGCCTACTACGGCGGCAAGCCGATCGTGCAGGTCAACGGGCAGGACCAGGCCGGGCGCGACTGGGCGGACACGCCGCAGAACCCGGGCTCGTCGATGAAGCCGTTCGACCTCACGGCGTTCCTCAAGATGGGCAAGGGCCTCGACGCGAAGTTCGACGGCTCCAACAACCGCACCTTCGACGGCCGCGTCGTGCGCAACGCAGGCCCGGGCAGCAGCTGCTCGCAGCAGTGCACGGTCTCGGAAGCGATGATGCGGTCGGCGAACACCGTGTTCTACGACATGGTCCTCAACCAGACGAAGCAGGGCCCGGTCAAGGACGCGGCGCGGGAAGCCGGCGTGAAGACCAAGAACGACGACGGCGGCCAGTCGATCATCTCGACCAAGGACAACAACATCTCCCTCGGCGGTGGCGAAACCCAGATCACGCCGCTGGACATGGCCTCGGCGTACGCGACGTTCGCGGCCAACGGCCAGCAACGGGCCCGGCACTTCGTGCAGAAGGTGACCAACGGGCAGAGCGAGGTCGCCTACGAAGCGTCGACCGACGCGAAGTCGGCGTTCGACAGCGACGCCGACAAGAGCCGCCAGATCGCCGGGAACGTCACCGAGGCGCTGAAGCCGGTCATCGACTTCTCGAAGCTGAAGTGCCCGAACGGCCACGAGTGCGCCGGCAAGACCGGGACGCAGCAGCACACGAAGGTCGCGGGCGAACCGGCGTGGGCGGCGAACGCGAACTCGCAGACGTGGATGGTCGGGTACACGCCGTCGGTGTCGGTGGCGGCGTGGGTCGGCGGCGACGGCAACAAGCCGCTGCACGGCAAGAACAACTCGCCGATCTACGGCTCGACCATCGCCGGCCCGATGTGGCAGAAGTTCCTCTCGCTGTACCTGACCGGCAAGCCGGGCGAGAAGTTCGACAAGGTCGACCGCATCGGCGGCGAGGTGCCCCCGCCGCCGTCGTCCGACGTCGCCACGACCACCGACGCGACCCCGACGGACGAGAACCAGGGCGACGGCGACAACAACGGCAACGGCAACGGCAACGGCAACGACGGCGACCAGGGCGGCAACCACGGCAACCCGTCGTCGAGCCCGACGACCACGCCGAAGCACACGAAGACGCCGACGAAGACCGATACGCCGACGAAGACGGACGAGCCGGGGAACTAGCCCCGGGACTGAACCACGGTGGGCCGCGGTCCGTGTGCCTTCGAGAGGACTGCGTCCGCAGCCCACCGTGGAGGACGGCCCGTGAACAACGACCGCACGTCACCCGGCCGGCGGCCCGACCCACGTCGTCGTCGCACCCGGCGACCGGTGCCCCGCGCCGGGCTGCTGGGTGCCGAGCCGGAGCTGATCACCCACCACGCGCACAACGGGACCGAGCAGGACGTCGATCCGCCGACCGTGCCGATCCTGCGGCCCCGCCCCGGGCAGCCGCCGCGCCGGCCGCGTCCGCTCACCGACGGGGACCTGCGGAAACGGCGCTGGCGGCGGGTCCGGCGGATCGCGTACGTCGTCGCCGGGCTGTCCTTCGCCGTCCCCGCGGTCGCGTTCCTGATCACGTACCTGTCCGTCGACGTCCCCTCGCCGGAGACGGTCGCGCAGGCGCAGGGCCAGGCCGTGACCTACCTCTACCGCGACGGCACCGAGATGGGCAAGGACGTGCCGGCCGGCGGCAACCGGCAGATCCTGGCGCCGAACCAGATCCCGGACGTCGTGAAGAAGGCCGTGATCGCGACCGAGGACGCGTCGTTCGAAACCAACTCGGGCTTCGACGTCGGCGGCACCCTGCGGGCGGCGTACAACCAGGTCACCGGCGGGTCCGGGGGCGGGTCGACGATTTCCCAGCAGTACATCAAGAACTCCTCCGGCGACGACGACCCGACCCTGGCGCGCAAGTGGGTCGAGCTCGCGAAGTCGTTCAAGATGAACCAGACCTACGAGAAGGCGGACATCATCACCGCCTACCTCAACATCATCTACTTCGGCCGTGGCGCGTACGGGATCCAGGCCGCCGCGCAGGCCTACTTCGGCAAGGACGTCGGGCAGCTCGACTACTCGCAGTCCGCGCTGCTGGCCGGGCTGATCCAGCAACCCGGACGCTCGGAGAACACCGCCGTCGCGACGAGCCGGTGGAACACCGCGCTCGACCGGATGCTGAAGAACGGCTACCTGACGCCGGCCCAGCGCGCCGCGGCGAAGTTCCCGGCGCCGATCCCGCTGCGGGAGAGCCGCGAAGCCGGCGCGCTGAACCCGTTCATCAAGAAGCAGGTCAAGGCCGAGCTGGCCGCCCAGGGCATCGACGAGAAGCAGTACTACTCGGGCGGCTTCCAGGTCTTCACGACCATCGACCCGGTGGCTCAGCAGTCGGCCGAGAAAGCCGTGGCCGAGGGCATGGCCGATCAGACCGACGACCGGATCCTCAACGCCCTCGTGGCCGTCGAGCCGAAGAGCGGCGGCGTGCTCGCCTACTACGGCGGCGACGCGATCGTGAAGGGCCCGAACGGCGAGGACCAGGCCGGCCGCGACTGGGCCGACGAGCCGCACAACCCGGGTTCGTCGATGAAGCCGTTCGACCTCGCGGCGTTCCTCAAGCTCGGCCGCGGCCTCGACGCGCGGTTCGACGGCACCTCGCCGCGGACGTTCCCGGGCGTCGACCTGCCGATCCGCAACGCCGGCGACAGCAGCAGCTGCTCACAGCAGTGCACGGTCGCGGAGGCGATGCAGCGGTCCACGAACACGGTGTTCTACGACATGGTCCTGAACGTCACGAAGCCGTCCGGGGTGGCGGAAGCCGCGCAGGAGGCGGGGATCCGGACGTCCGACAACGGCGGCCGCAGCAAGCTGTTCACCGGCGACAACAACATCTCCATCGGCGGCGGTGGCACCCAGGTGACCGCGGCGGACATGGCGTCGGGCTACGCGACGTTCGCGGCGAACGGCGTCCAGCGCGACCGGCACTTCGTGCAGAAGGTGACCAACGCGAACGGCGAAACCGCGTACGAGGCCAAAGACCGCTCGGCCGACGCCTTCGCCGACAACGACCCCCAGAAGAGCGCCCAGATCGCGGGGAACGTGACGGCCGCATTGGCCCCGGTGATCCAGTTCTCGAAGCTGAGCTGCCCGGCCGGCCACGAGTGCGCCGGGAAAACCGGTACGCAGCAACACACCCCGCAGAACGACGAACCCGCGTCGGCGGCGAACGCGAACTCGCAGACGTGGATGGTGGGCTACACGCCCTCGGTGTCCGCGGCGGTCTGGGTCGGGAGCGACGGCGACAAGGCGTTGCACGGCCCGAACGGCGCACCGATCTTCGGCTCGACGCTGGCCGGCCCGATCTGGGACCGGTTCATGCAGCTGTACCTGTCGGGACGGCCGGGCGAGCGCTTCGACCGCGTGGCGGCGATCAGCTCGCCGCAGGACCGGGTCCAGGTGCAGGTCCAGCAGCCGCAGCAACCGGACCAGGACCAGCAGGACCGGCGCGACCAGCGGCAGCCCGGGAACGGGAACCGGCAGCAGGCCGATCAGCTCGACCAGTTCCGCCAGTTCCAGCAGCGGTTGCAGGAGCTGCAGGACCAGCAGCGGGGCCGAAGGAGGCCGTGACGTCGGCGCTGGGGGACACCGGCGTCACGGCCAGACTGGGGGTCAGAGCTTGATGACCGTGCCTTCGACGCCCGAGCGGTGGGCCGCCTCGATCACGCGCAGGGCTTCGACCGACGACTCCGGGTCGACCGGGAAATCGCCTTCGCCGCGCAGTGCGTCCCGCACCTCGGCGTAGAACTGCTCGTAGCGGCCGGTTTCGGTGGGCACCGTCTTGACGTCGGTGCCGATGCCGATCTTGCCCGCGTCCGACGCCGGCTCCACACCCCAGCCGCCGTCGCCCGGGCGCATGCCCGACTTGATCTGGGGTTCCTGCACGTCGAGGCCGTACTTGGTGAACGTCGCCTGGTCGCCGAGCACGCGGAAGCGCGGGTTCAGCGTGCCCGCGAGCGCCGACGCCCACAGGTGCGAGCGGACGCCGTTGGCGTGCTTCAACGCGACGAACACGTCGTCGTCGACCTGGACGCCGGCGCGGCGGCGGTCGGTCTCCGCGTAGACCTGCGTGACCGGGCCGAACAGCTGCAGCGCCTGGTCGACGATGTGCGCGCCCAGGTCGTAGAGCAGGCCGCCGGCCTCGGCCGGGTCGCCGAACTCGCGCCAGTTGTCCTTGGGCTTGGGCACCCAGCGGTCGTAGCGGGACTCGAAGCGGAACACCTCGCCGAGCTTCCCGGAATCGAGGACCTTCCGGACGGTGAGGAAGTCGGAGTCGAGGCGGCGGTTCTGGAAGACCGTCAGGCCGACGCCCGCCGCCTTCGCCGCGGCGACGACCTGCTCGGCCTCCAGCGCGGTCGGCGCGAACGGCTTGTCGACGACCACCGGCAGGCCGGCCTCGATCGCCCGCAGCGCGAGCGGCACGTGCGTGCGGTTGGGCGTGCTGACCACGACGAGGTCGAGGTCGCCGGCCCGCTCGAACAGCGCGTCGGCGTCCGGCACGACCTCCGCGCCGGGGTGGTCGGTGCGCGCCTGGACGGCGTTGCCCGACGTCGTGATGACCGCGGGGGTGAGCCCGGGCGTCGCCGCCACCAGCGGTGCGTGGAACACGCGCCCGCCGATGCCGTACCCGAGGATGCCCACGCGCAAGTCACTCATGCCCGCCATTAAACAACACTGTTGCGTAATTGGCCAGACATGGGAAGATCCGGACCATGGCGGACACCGGGGTGAACCTGCGCAACGTGCGCGAACACAACCGCGCCCTGCTGCTCACGCACATCCTGCGCGCCGGCGGCCTCAGCCGCGTCGAGCTCGCCGAACGCACCGGGCTCACCCAGCAGGCCGTCTCCAAGATCGTGCCCGAACTCCTCGACGCCGGCCTGCTGGACGAGCAGCGCCAGCCGTCCACGGGGGTCGGCAAGCCCCGAACGCAGCTGACCATCCGCGCCGGCGCCCGCCACGCGCTCGGCGCGCGCCTCGACCGCGACGAATACCGCGTGCTGCGCACCAACCTCATCGGCGAGGTCGAGGAGACGGCCGGCGGCCCGCTCCCGACGGGCTTCACCCCCGAGCAGGCCGTCGAGGCCATCGGCACGACCGCGCTCGAGCTCGCCGACGGCTTCGACGTGCTCGGCCTCGGCCTCGGCGCGGTCGGCCCGCTGGACCACCTCGCCGGCCTGGTCCGGGACGCGACGAACATGCCGGGCTGGCACGACGTCCCCCTGCGCGACCTGCTCGAGAAGCGCACCGGCCTGCCCGTGACGCTCGACAAGAACACCAACTCCGCCGCGTTCGCCCAGCTCTGGCCGCACGGCGAGCCGACGGCGACCGCGGTGGTGCTCGTCGGCACCGGCATCGGCGTCGGCCTGCTGATCGACGGACGGCTCTACCGCGGCCCGCGGACCAACGCGGGTGAGTTCGGGCACACCACGATCGCCTACGACGGGCCCGTCTGCGCCTGCGGGCGGCGCGGCTGCGTCGAGATCATGGCGAAGCAGGCTGCGGACACGCGGACCGCCGCGGGATTCCTCGGGATCGGCCTCGCTGATCTCGTGCAGGTGCTCGACCTGGAGCGGATCGTGCTGGCCGGACGCGCTGTGCGGGACGAACCGGGCACGTACCGTGACGCCGTTTCGGAGCGGCTCGAGGAGCTGCTGCCGCTGCCGCACTGGCAGCGGATCGAGATCGTCGAGGACGCCCTCGGCGAGGAGATCATCGCCCGCGGAGCCGCCGCGGAGGTCCTGGCCTCGTACTACGCGAATCCGGCATGATCACCGCCTTCACCTCGGTGGCGGCCGCCGACCGCTAACATCCGCACTCGTGCCAGAGGAGACCACGCGCGAGCCGGACCCCGGCCCCGTGACGCTGAGCCCGGCCGACCGGGTCATCCCGAGCTGGACCGAGCCGCTCGCGGCCGCGGTCACCAGACCCATCGGCGGCCCGCTCGGCGAGCACGCGGCGGTGGGCAGGCACTGGTTCTGGTCGCCGCAGCGCGTCGGCCTGCTGCTGGCCACGCTCGCGCTGATGCTCTGCTGGTTCGGCAAGGGCTCCTGCATCCAGCAGTACCAGGACTCCAGCGGCGCCACCCAGCTCGACTGGCGCGCGGGCCGCCCGTTCGTCGCGATGTGCTACTCCGACATCGTGCCGCTGTACAGCTCCGAGCGGCTCGACCGCCCGAGCACCTTCCCGTACTACACGTCGTGGAAGGAGAGCTCGCAGACGGCGGAGAACGACACCCGGTACATGGAGTACCCGGTGTTCACCGGCCTCTTCCAGTGGGCGAACGCGAAGCTCGCGGCGGGTTGGCTGAACGTCGCCGAGAGCGGCTGGCTGCCCGGCGCGCTGCCCGTCGCGGTCTACTTCGACTTGACGGCATTGTTCCTGGGGATGGCCTGGCTGGTCACCGTCTGGGCGACCGGCCGGACGATGAAACGCCGTCCGTGGGACGTGGTGCTGGTGGCCGCCTCGCCGCTGGTGCTCGTGCACGCGTTCACCAACTTCGACGCGATCGCGACCGCGTTCACCGCGACCGGCCTGCTGGCCTGGGGGCGCAAGCGTCCCCTGCTCGCCGGGCTCCTGCTCGGCCTGGGCGCGACGGCGAAGCTCTACCCGCTGTTCCTGCTCGGCGTGCTGTTCGTGCTGTGCCTGCGCGCGGGGAAGCTGACGCCGTTCTGGAAGACCGCGGCCGCCACCGTCGTGACGTGGCTGGCGGTGAACGCGCCGTTCATCCTCACCGCGACCCGCGGCTGGTGGGAGTTCTTCCGGATGAGCACGCTGCGGCCGATGGACCCGGACTCGCTCTACAACGTCGTCTCCTACGCCACCGGCTGGACCGGGTTCGACGGCGTGCTGCAGAAGAACCAGAACCCGGCGTACCTGAACCTCACCGTGGCCGTGCTGTTCCTGGCCTGCTGCGCGGGCATCGCCTACATCGCGCTCGCGGCGCCGCGACGGCCGCGCGTCGGCCAGCTCGCGTTCCTCGTCGTGGCCGCGTTCCTGCTGACGAACAAGGTGTGGAGCCCGCAGTACTCGCTGTGGCTGGTGCCGCTGGCGGTGCTGGCGATCCCGCGCTGGCGGCTGCTGCTCGGCTGGATGCTGATCGACGCGCTGGTCTGGGTGCCGCGGATGTTCTACTACCTCGGCGTCGACCACAAGGGCCTGCCCGAAGGCTGGTTCCTCGGCACGGTCGTGGTCCGCGACCTCGCCGTCGCCGCGCTGTGCGTGCTGGTGGTGCGCGAGATCTACCACCCGGGCACCGACCTGGTCCGGGCCGGCGGCGACGACGACCCGGCCGGCGGCTTCCTCGACGGCGCCCGGGACGTGATCGTCCCGAACGCCGTCCGGCGCCGCCGGAAAGCCGTGGCTGCCTAGCCCGTAAGACCTAGCCCAGCTGTTCGCGCAGGTAGGCGATGTCGGCCGCCTGGCCGTCGGGCGGGGTCTCGACGATGACCGGCGCGCCGGCCTCGCGGGCGACGGCGACCAGCACCTCGGGGTCGATCGTGCCTTCGCCCTCGACGACGCTGGCGTGCCGGTCGCGGGTCGAGCCGAACTCGTCGCGGGAGTTGTTGAGGTGCACCAGGTCGATCCGGCCGGTGATGGCCTTGACTCGTCCGACGGCGGTCGCCAGGTCCCAGCCTGCGGCGTAGGCGTGGCAGGTGTCCAGGCAGAACCCGGCGCCGAACTCGCCGACCTTGTCCCACAGCCGGGCGATGACGTCGAGGTCGCGGGTGATCGCGTTCTCGCCGCCGGCGGTGTTCTCGATCAGGATCGGGACCTTGAAGCCGCCCTTCTCCTGCTCGCGCTCGAAGAGCTTGCGCCAGTTGTCGAGGCCGGCCTCGACGTCGTCGTTCGCGCCGACGTGCCCGCCATGCACGATCAGGCCCTTCGCACCGACCGCCGCCGCGCCGTCGGCGTGCTGCGTGACGTTCTTGCGGGACGGGATCCGGATCCGGTTGTTCAGCGAAGCCACGTTGATGAGGTAGGGCGAGTGGATGAACACCTCGACGGGGTCGGCCGCGATGGCCTCGCCGTGCGGGTGCGGCTTCGGGGCCTTCCAGCCCTGCGGGTCCGAGAGGAAGAACTGGACGACGTCGGCTTTGCGCTCGGCGACCGCGGTCAACGGGTCGTCGTCACGGACATGGGCGCCAATCAGCATGCCGAGCACGCTACTCCGGGTGCTTCTTTCCCCTGTGGGACCGGTTGGTGACGCTCGTGGAGTACCGTGAGCGCGTTCCGTGATCCAGATTGGTCCGACTGCCGGAGGGCATCGATGGGGAAGCAGCTCGCCCGGATCACCGCACTGGGGTTCAATGAAGATTATTCCGCCGTCGGCCCGCGCATGACTTCGCGGCCACCCCGCGTTGGGCGGGCGTGGTGCGCCGGCCTGACCGGAATAACCCTCACCTTCGCCGCATCGGCCGCTTTGGCGATGCCTGGAGTGGCGAGCGCCGATCCCAGCCCGACCCTCGGCGGCGACTGCTCGGCCACGCTGCAGAACGGCCAGGCCCGCGACGCGAAGACCGGCCTCCTGCTGGATGCCGGCGCCCCGCTGAACGCCCCGGACCGGCTGACCGTCGGACTCGACTCCAGCGCCAGGAACACGAACGGCTCGGCACCCCTGCTCACCCTCCCGGTGGGCGACACCGTGCGGGCGCTCGGCATCGGCGACGTGCCGTTGGTCGGCGACGCGGCGGCGAAGGCCGTCTGCCCGACCGCGCAGAGCGTCGTGAACACCGTCGGCGGCGTGACTCAGGGCGTGGCGAGCGAACTGCCCCCGCTGCCGCTCCCGCCGGCCCCGGCGCCGCCCGCGCCGCCGGCCCCGCCCGGTCAGACGCCGCCGCCGGGGCAGACCCCGCCCGGCGACAGCACCGGCCCGGTGACCACCGGTCCCGGTGGCGCCGGCCTGCCGGGCGACGCGATTTCGGGCATCTTCAGCAACGCCTCGCTGCTGCCCGGCAGCCTGATCCAGGCGCCGGTGATCGCGCAGATCATCCCCGGTCAGCAGGTCCCGACGGTCGACGAGCAGAAGTCCGGCACGGCCGAGGCGCTGCCGGGCGTCACGCCGCCGGCGAAGCTGCCGATGCTGCTCGCGGTGCTGGCGCTGGCGATCGTGGCCGCGGCCCTCGTCCGGGCCTGGATCCGCCGCAATCCGGCCTGATTTCACCGACGGTGACGCCGGCTTCCACTCGAATGCCGGACATTTCTGAACGAGCGGGCGTCACCGCGCTGCCTTAACGTCGTTGTCCTGGGAAGAGGCGACGAGGCAAGGGGCGGCGAGCATGCAGGATCGGACACGGAGGGCAACGGCGGTCGGCGCGACGGCGTTCGTCCTCGCTGGTTCGGCTGTGCTCGGCATGCCCGGCACCGCCTCCGCGGCCGAGACGAAGACGGTCCCGTGCGGCAGCACCGTCACGGCGAAGCCGGGAGACCACATCCAGGGTTCGATCCTCGGCCTCCCCGCCATCGACCTGGGCATCGTCGGCCAGGCGACCACCGTGCTCACGAGCGTGGTCGGCGGCCTGCTCAACACGGTCTGCAAGGTCACGGTCAACGTCGTCAACACCGTGGTGTCGCCGGTCCCGGTGGTCGGCGCGCCGCTGGCGAGCGCGGTCAACCAGGGCGCCGACGGCCTGAACTCGGCCGCGACCGGCGGCCTCAACACGATCAACGGCGGGAGCAAGCAGGGATCGCCGCAGCCGGGCACTGGCGGCAACCCGCAGCAGCCTCCGGCTCAGGGCGGCACCGGCGGCGCACCGCAGGGCGGTACCCCGCAGGGCACCACGCCGATCCCCGACGCGAACAGCCCGCTGCTGCCCGGCTTCTCGAGCAGCCCGGTGTTCGGCGGCTTCCCGTTCAGCATCGGCACGGGCTACGCGCCGATGCGGGACTACAGCGGCATCCCGTTCGCGACGGCCGGGCTGTTCACGCCGTCGCCCGCCATCCGGTACGGCAGCCAGATCCCGGGTTACGCGCCGCAGTACGGCCTCACCGGGCCCGACCAGAACGCGGCGGCCGGCAACTCCGGCATCCAGACGGCGGGCCGCGCCGAAGCGCTGCCGTCCGGGTCCGACGGCTTCACGGACGGGTCGAACCTGCCGCTGCTGATCGCGGTGCTGGCACTCTCCGGAGTCAGCGCGGGTCTTGTGCGGACCTGGGTGCTCCGCCGAATGGCCGCTGCGAATTGACCCGACTGCCGAGTATCTTTCACGTATCTTCTTCGTTGACCCTGGTGTTCAGGACAACGACGCCTCGATGACCCCACGGAGGACAGTGCTCGTGCGGAAGTTCTTGACCGTGACCGCCCTGGCCGCCTTCGTCACCGGTAGCGCGTTCCTTTCCGCGGGCAGTGCCTCGGCGAGCCAGCAGATCGTGAGCGCCAGCTGCACCGGCACGGTCACCGGCCAGATGGGCGACCAGGTGGCGATCGATGGGGCTTCGGTCAAGACCCTCGTCACCAACGGCGCGAACAACGCAGGCACCCTCGCGGTCGGCAGCTGGGCCGGCGACTCCATCGCCAAGAACCACGCGATCCCGGTGGGCCAGGTGCCGAACGCCGCGGGCGGCGAGGTGACCGGCGCCGCGATCGGCAAAGCGGTCCGCACCGCGCTCTCCAACTCCGGCACCTGGGGTCTCGGGCTCGACTGGAACAAGACCTTGAACAGCGTCGAGAGCACGGTCGCGAAGGGCTGCAACCTCACGCTGCTCGCCGGCAACTACGTCGCCCCGAGCACGCCGGGTCAGCCGGGCGCGGGCGGCACCGGTACCCCTCAGGGCGGCACCCCCGGCGGCGCCTCCGGCAACCTCTCGAACCTGAACCCGGGCACCGCCGGCGGCACGGGCGGCAGCGCGCCGATGCGTGACTACGGCGGCATCCCCACCGCGACCGCCGGCACGGCCGTCGCCCCGGGGGTGCGCTACCCGGCGAACGGCACGCTCCCCGGCGACGCCTCCGCGCCGCAGGGTGACACGGGTGCCCAGAGCGGCCAGGGTGCCGACATCCGCGACGCGGGCAACGCCCAGTCGGTGGCCTCGCCCGGCTCGGCGAACGACGTCCAGCTGCCGATGCTGCTCGCGGTGATCGTGCTCGCCGGCGTCACGGCCGGGCTCGTCCGCACCTGGGTCCTGCGCCGCGCGAGCTGACCCGGACGGCACCCCGCCGTCCGGTCCCGAAGGCACCCCCAGGTAGCCTTACCTGGACAAACCCTCCTGTCACGGACAGTCCGTGGCCGCGAGCCCATAGGAGGTGAGTGGTTGTGTCACGCCATTACGAGGTAATGGTCATCCTGGACCCCACGCTCGACGAGCGCACTGTCGCTCCGACGCTGGACACCTTCCTCAACGTGATCCGCACTTCGGGCGGAAGCGTCGAGAAGGTCGACGTCTGGGGCCGGCGCCGGCTTTCGTACGAGATCAAGAAGCACGCCGAGGGGATCTACGCCCTCCTCGACCTGAACTCGTCTTCGGACGCGGTGAAGGAGCTGGACCGCCAGCTGTCGCTGCAGGAGACCGTGCTCCGCACCAAGGTCATGCGTCGCGAGATCAAGCGCGCCGCGGCCAAGCCCGCCGCCGTCAAGGCCTGAGCCGAAGGGTATTCCCGATGGCTGGAGACACCGTCATCACGGTGATCGGCAACCTGACGTCCGACCCGGAGCTGCGCTTCACCCCGTCCGGTGCGGCGGTCGCGAACTTCACCGTCGCGTCCACGCCCCGCACGCTCGACAAGCAGTCGGGCGAGTGGAAGGACGGCGAGGCGCTGTTCCTGCGCTGCAACATCTGGCGCCAGGCGGCGGAGAACGTCGCCGAGTCCCTGACCCGCGGCGCTCGCGTCGTCGTGCAGGGCCGCCTGAAGCAGCGGTCGTTCGAGACGAAGGAAGGCGAGAAGCGCACCGTCGTCGAGCTCGAGGTCGACGAAATCGGCCCCTCGCTGCGCTACGCCACGGCCAAGGTCAACAAGGTCAGCCGCGGTGGCGGCGGCGGTGGTGACTTCGGCGGCGGCGGTGGCGGTGGAAACCGCGGCGGCGGCGGTGGCGGCGGAATGCCGGCCGACGACCCGTGGGGCTCCGCCCCGGCCGCCAGCAGCGGTGGCGGCGGCGGCTTCTCCGACGAGCCTCCCTTCTGATCTCGTACACATCCACAGATTTGAATTTCCAGGAGTAGACAGTGGCCAAGCCACCCATTCGCAAGCCCAAGAAGAAGGTCTGCGTGTTCTGCAAGGCCGAGAAAAAGGGCCGTCCGGAACTGATCGACTACAAGGACACCAACCTGCTGCGGAAGTACATCTCCGACCGCGGCAAGATCCGTGCCCGTCGCGTCACCGGCAACTGCAGCCAGCACCAGCGTGACATCGCCATCGCGGTCAAGAACTCCCGCGAGATGGCGCTGCTGCCCTACACCTCGACCGCGCGCTAAGGGAGGGCACTGAAATGGCGAAGATCATCCTCACCACGGACGTGGCCAACCTCGGCGGCCCCGGCGACATCGTCGAGGTCAAGGACGGCTACGCGCGCAACTACCTGCTCCCGCGGGGCTACGCGATCGCGGCCTCCAAGGGTGCCGAGAAGAACGTGCGCACCATCCAGCGGGCGCAGGAGAGCCGTCGCATCCGCGACCTCGACCACGCCAAGGAGATCAAGGCGACGCTGGAGGGCCTCGGCGCCATCCAGCTCAACGGCAAGGCGGCCGAGGGCTCGAAGAAGCTCTTCGGTTCGATCACCGCCGGCGAGATCGTCGACGCGATCAAGGCGGCCGGTGGCCCGCTGCTCGACAAGCGCGTCATCGAGCTGCGCGACCACATCAAGACCGTGGGCAAGCACTCGGTCGGCGCCCGGCTTCACCCGGACGTGAAGGTCGAGGTGCGGCTCGAGGTCAAGGCCTCGCAGGCGTAGTCCGGCGCAGTAACGCAGTACGTCGTGGAAGGCGGGTCGCTCCCTGGTCGGGGCGGCCCGCCTTCACGCGTTTCGGGGGAACCCCGGACACGACGGCGCCGTCGTAGGAGAATGGGCGGGGACGCGAAGGGGATGGAACCGGATGGGTAACGAGGTCAACATGTCCGCGCCGGCCGGTGGCGGTGGCGGCTTCACGTTCGACGCCGACAAGATCGACGCCGTCATCAAGAAGTGGCAGGACCTCCAAGCCGACCTCAAGCGCGACTACGACGACGCCAACCTGATGGCGAACGTCAAGGCGCCCGGCAAGGAGTTCGCCAGCGGCGACTGGGAGAAGCTCGCGAACCCGTCCGGCAAGGCGTTCCTCGAGCAGAACTCCAAGATGCAGGAGTACGTCAAGAACTACATCGACGCACTGACCGCCGCGAAGCAGAAGATCACCACCAAGGAGTCGGACACCCAGGCCGACCTCTCGAAGACGGGGAACCAGGCCACGTGAACCGACGACTTCTCGCCGTCCCGGCCCTGGTCTTCGCCGTGCTCGCCGTCGCGGGCTGCTCCGGCAAGACGCGGGGCACCGCCAACCCGGAGCCGACCGCGGCGTCCGGCGGCAGCGAGACGTCCCGGTCCGCGGCCGACTCCGCGCCGCGGGTGCCGGAGCCGCTGAAGACCGCGAACATCACGTCGGACGCCTGCGCCACGATCAACGCCGACGGACGCTCGGCGCTGGGCCTCGGCGACGGCTCCCCGCGCAGCACCGCGAACGGCCCGAGCTGCACGTTCCAGGAAGCCGCCGACCCGGGCAACCAGATCGACGTGACCACGGTGACGGCGAACAAGAACGGGCTCCAGGACGTCTACGACACCAAGGCGAACGACGCCTACTTCGAAGAGACGCAGGCCGGCGGGTACCCGGTCGTGTACGCCGCCGCGCTGGACGACCGCAAGAAGGGCAAGTGCGGCCTGTTCGTCGGCGTCACCGACGAGCTGGCGGTCAACGTCCTGGTCCAGTACGACAACGGGGCCGGCGCCTCCGACCCGTGCTCGGTGGCGCAGAAGTTCGGCGAGGCGATGATCCAGACCTTGAAGGTGGGCTGAGATGCTGGAACTGGTGCTGCTCGGCGGGTTCGCCGCGTACAACATGGCGACCACGCACTCCGACGACCACGCTTCGCAGCAGGGCGATCGCAAGATCGACTGCTACGACATCTGGCACCAGATCACCACCGGCCCCGGCACCGGCTCGATCCAGAACGGGCAGTCGGCGGCCGGCCGGCTGAAGGGCGCCTACGCGGACCGGCTCAGCACCATCGACGCACTGGCCAAGGAGATGGACGCCGCCTGGACCGGCGGCGGCTCGGACGCGGCGCAGAACGCGGGCGCGCACCCGCTGCGGGTGTGGATGGAGGACTCGGGCACGAAGCTGACCGACTCCGACAAGTACCTCGGCGAGCAGAACACCGCGTTCACCACGGTGCACGCGCAGGTGCAGGAGGTCCCGAAGGACCCGCCGAAGAACAACCTGCTCAACGCGGTGACGCCGTGGACGACCGACACCGACCGGGCGATCCGCGACTACAACGCCAAGGGCCAGGCCAACGTCGACGCCTTCAACACCTACTACAAGGCGAGCAACGACAACGGCCAGAAGATGCCGACGTACTCCGCGCTCAAGGGGCAGCAGGAGAACGTCAACATCGACGACGGCAAGAAGAAGCCGGGCAACGGAAAGGGCGAGGGCAACGGGAACGGGGAAGGTGAGCGCGGGGGTGCCCCGGGCGTTGGACCCGGCGGCGTGAACATGCCGGGGCCGGGCGGCGTCCCGTCGTTCAACGCCCAGCCGCCGAACACCCCGGGCGGCAGCTTCGACCCGTCGAAGGTGCCCGGCGGGAGCTTCGACCCGTCCAAGGTGCCGGGCTTCGATCCGTCGAAGGTGCCGAGCGGTAGTTATGACCCGTCGAAGATCCCGGGCGCGGGCAGCTACACCCCGCCGAACTTCAACGACGGCACCAGCGCGTCCGGCTTCTCGCCGTCCGACCTGCCGGGTGTGCCGAGCTTCGGCCCGGGCAGCACGCCGAGCTTCTCCGGTGGCGGGGGTGGCGGCGGGTTCGGCCCCGGCGGCTCGGGCGGCATCGGCGACCCGACGGCGGGCTTCGGCCCGGGCGGCAGCGCCGGCTTCGGGCCCGGTGGCTCGTCCGGTGCGTCCCTGCCGGGCGGCGCCGGCGGGACGGGCGCGGGCCGGGGCGGCATGGGTGCCGGCGGCGGCGCGATGGGCGCGGGCGGCGCGGGGGCCGGGCGCGCCGGTTCCACCGGCATGGGTGGCATGGGCGGCATGGGCCACGGCGCCAAGGGCCAGGGCGGCGGCGACGAAGAACGCACGTCGAAGTACCTGCTCGGCGACGACCCGAACGAGATCTTCGGGAGCGACGAGCTCACCGCACCGCCGGTCATCGGCGAGTAGCGCACGCGAGACCGCCGGGTGCGTGCCAAGATGGGCGCGCCCGGCTTTCCCGGGACCACCGAGCCGATTTCGATCTTCACTGGGGGAAGAGCGGTGCTGGACAGGCAGGTCACCATCACGACCGGCACCCTGGTCAACCTGATCCGGCGCCGGGGCGGCGAGCCGCACACCGTGCTGGCCGAGACGCCGACCTGGTACAGCGACGAGGCCCAGCGCGCCGAGGACGAGCGGGTCAACGCCGAGCTCACCAAGGCCGGGCTGTTCGGCCCGCGCGGCATGCACCCCGGGTTCGTCGCGACGGTCGAAGCCATCGCCCGGCCGCAGCTGGAGTACTACGGCTGGATCGACGGCGGGTTCCAGGGCAAGCCGGTCAGCTACCGGCTGCTCGCGGGCAGCGCCGGCGGCGAGGCGTTCGTGCTGGCCAAGCACGAGGAACTCGACGTCGTCGTGCTGGAGTCGACTCAGCCGCACGAGCTGCTCGACGGTTTCCTCGGCCAGATCCCGAAGCTGGCACCCGGACGCGGGACACCGCTCGCCGTGCCGAAGAGCCAGATCGAGGGCACCGCTCGCGGCGACGAAGGCGGGTACGCGGTGCTCCGCAGCGACCGTCCGGCCGAGGGCGCGCAGGAGGTCGACGAGCTCCGGCGGATCCTCTCGCTACGCCGAATGGGGAGCGGCAGCCTCTACGTCGCGACCCGCAGTCGCAGCGGGGCCTGGCACCGCATCGAACGCCCGGTGAACTACATCGATACGTCGGAAGGCCGGTGGCTGACCGAAGAGGTGCCGGGACGTGGGGAGAACCGGATCGCCTTCACCCCGGCCGACCAGCGCGTTCTCGCTGAGCGGTTACGCAGCGCACAGGGCCGGCTCACCGCGGCCTGAGTGCCGGCCGTTCAGCCCACCAGGTGACGGCTCTACCCTCCGTGATATTCATCCACAGGTCGCGCCGGTCAATGGTCTCCGGCTGGTCCACGACACGCCGAACAACGGACTTCGCGCGACACGCCGGACGAGTTTCCGGGAAGTTCTCCACATCTTGTTCACAGCAGTTGACCTGGGGATTCGTCGAAGCCGATCACGCTTGTCCCCACCTTGTCCACAGCTCTCGCGGCACCTGTGACTGGTTACCCCCATTCATCCACAGGTTGTCCACAGAAGGGTCCCCATCCGGAATTGCCTTCGGCCTAACGGGGGATCTAGCGTGCCCGCTCGGGCCTGTACTCACGGTGGCGCCCGGCGTGCCTCCGAGAGCCGGACGACGTTCTCACCGATCATCGGGGGGACACGTCCGGAACAGTCAGGCACCGACCTGGCCGCGTGCTTCGAGAGCGAAGATCCGGCATACTCGAACGAGTGTTCGACACGATGAGGAGGTGTCCGGAGCGGTGGCGCTGACCGACGACCGCGGTCCGATGTACGCGGAGTCCGACCCGGGTCCGAGCGACCCCGGCTCCGGCGGCGGTTTCGACCGCCAGCCGCCGCAGGACATCACAGCCGAGCAGTCCGTGCTCGGCGGCATGCTGCTGTCCAAGGACGCGGTCGCCGACGTCATCGAGGCGCTCGGCCCCGACGACTTCTACCGCCCGGCGCACCAGGCGATCTACGACTGCATCCTCGACCTCTACGGCCGCGGCGAGCCGGCCGACCCGATCACCATCTCCGCGGAGCTGGAGCGCCGGGGCGAGCTGGGCCGCATCGGCGGCGCGCCGTACCTGCACACGCTGATCGCGACGGTGCCGACCGCGGCGAACGCCGGCTTCTACGCCGAGATCGTCGCGGAGAAGGCGGTGCTGCGCCGGCTCGTCGAGGCGGGCACCCGGATCGTGCAGTACGGCTACGGCGCGGCCGCGGCGGACGGTGCGAACATCGACGAGGTGGTCGACCGCGCGCAGGCCGCGATCTACGACGTCACCGAGCGCCGGACCAGCGAGGACTACGTCGCGCTGGAAGAGCTGCTGCAGCCGACGATGGACGAGATCGACGCGATCGCCTCGCGCGGCGGCCAGTCCCAGGGCATCCCGACCGGGTTCACCGACTTCGACGAGCTGACCAACGGCCTGCACCCCGGGCAGATGATCATCGTCGCGGCCCGCCCCGGTGTCGGCAAGTCGACCCTGGGCCTCGACTTCGCGCGGTCCGCGTCGATCCGGCACGGCCTGACCAGCGTCATCTTCTCCCTGGAAATGAGCCGGACCGAGATCGTCATGCGCATGCTGTCGGCCGAGGCGAAGATCCGCCTCGCCGACATGCGCGGTGGCAAGATGTCCGACGACGACTGGACGCGGCTGGCCCGCCGGATGAGCGAGGTGTCCGAGGCACCGCTGTTCGTCGACGACTCACCGAACATGACGATGATGGAGATCCGGGCGAAGGCGCGCCGGCTGAAGCAGCGCAACGACCTGAAGCTCGTCGTCCTCGACTACCTCCAGCTGATGACGTCCGGCAAGCGCGTCGAATCGCGGCAGCAGGAAGTCTCGGAGTTCTCGCGGCAGATGAAGCTGCTGGCCAAGGAGATCGAGGTCCCGGTGATCGCGATCAGCCAGCTGAACCGTGGTCCCGAGCAGCGGACGGACAAGCGCCCGATGCTGTCCGACCTGCGTGAGTCCGGCTCGCTGGAGCAGGACGCCGACCTCGTCATCCTGGTCAACCGCCCCGACGCGTGGGAGCGCGACGACCCGCGCGCGGGCGAGGCGGACCTGATCATCGCGAAGCACCGTGCCGGCCCGACCGCCACGATCGTCGTGGCCCACCAGCTGCACTACAGCCGCTTCGTGGACCTCTCCCACGACTAACCGAGGGCGCTGTACCCGCGGATGAACGCCGTGAGGAGCCTGCCGAAGTTCTCGCGGTCCTCGTCCGGCCAGTCCGCCATGACCTCGGCGAACACCGAGCGCCGGAAGGCGTGCAGCTCGCCGAGGTGCGCCTGGCCGGCCTCGGTCGGCACGAGCACCGCACGCCGTCCGTCGCGCTGATCGGCTTCGCGGCGCAAGAGTCCCTGCTCGACGGCGCGCGCGACGAGCCGGCTGGCGCGCGGCTGGTCCACGCCCATCGCCGTGCTCAAGGCCGTCACCGTGCTGGGCTCGCCGCGTTCGGCGAGCTCTTCGACGACGTCGAGCAGCTCGTGCACCGGGTCGTGTGCGCCCTGGCCGCGGGCCTTGCCGATCCGGCTCAGCGCCCGCCGCTGCTGGCTGCGGCGGATCGCGATCATCGCGCGCTCGACGTCGGCCACCGCGTCCGTCATGGTTGCTCCACCCTCCCAACTGCATGTACTTTTACATGTAATTGTTCCTCGACATCACCGGAGTTCCCATGAAACCCCTCGGCTGGTGGCTTCGCCACGTCCACGAGCTTCTCGAATCCTCCATGGCCCAGGCCCTCGACGCCGAGTCGCTGAGCCGCCGGCACTGGCAGGTACTCAACACGATCGCCCTCGGCGCCCGCACGCCGGAGGAGGTCGACGCGGCACTGGCGCCGTTCGTCGCCGCCGACGGCCCGATGGCCGCCAAGGTGGCCGACCTCCGGGCTCGCGGCTGGGTCGCCGAAGACGGCGAACTCACCGAGGCGGGCCGCGAAGCCCACGCCCGGGTCGAGGAGCGCGTCGAAGCCTTCCGCGCCACGGTGACCCGCGGGATCAGCGACGACGACTACCGCACGACGGTCCGCACCCTGGAGCGTTGCGCGGCGAACCTCGAGAGCGACTGAAGGAATATCCCGGGGAGCACGGGCGTCAGGTATCCTAGTAGTTGAACTTTCAAGCACTGGAGCCGTCGATGACCCGCACCCCGGTCCTCTACCTCAGCCACGGAGCGCCGCCGCTCGCCGACGACACCACGTGGACCCGCCAGCTCGCCGCCTGGTCGGCCGACCTGCCCCGGCCCCGCGCGATCCTGGTCGTGTCGGCGCACTGGGAGGAGGCGCCGCTGACCATCGCGGCCACGACGACCGTGCCGCTCGTGTACGACTTCTGGGGCTTCCCGGACCGCTACTACCAGGTCAAATACGCGGCGCCGGGCGCGCCCGAGCTGGCCGCGAAGGTGCGGAAGCTGCTCCGCTCGACGGAGACGCCGGTGCACGACGCGCCGGAGCGCGGCCTCGACCACGGCGCCTACGTGCCGCTCGTCGAGATGTACCCGGACGCCGACATCCCGGTGCTGCAGGTTTCGATGCCTTCGCTCGACCCGCAGGAGCTGTTCGACCTCGGCCGCAAGCTCGCGCCGCTGCGCGACGAAGGCGTGCTGATCATCGGCAGCGGTTTCTTCACCCACAACCTGAGCGGCATGGCCCGCGCCACCGACGGGACACCGCCCGCGTGGTCGGCCGAGTTCGACCACTGGGGCGACGAGGTGGTGCGCGGCGGCGACGTCGACGCGCTGCTCGACTTCCGGCACAAGGCGCCGGCGGCGGCGCTCGCGCACCCGCGGATCGAGCACTTCGCGCCGCTGTTCGTCTCCCTCGGCGCGACCGCGGAGGAGAAGTCCGGCCGCACGGTGATCGACGGGTTCTGGCACGGCCTGGCGAAGCGCTCGCTGCAGTTCTCCTGACCTTCCCGGACACACGAACGAGCCCCAAGAGCCGGATTCGGCTCTTGGGGCTCGTCCTCTCCAGGGAAGGAGAGCTTCATCGGTCGTCAGGCACTCCGTGCGAGGAGACCTCGCGGCGCGTGGAGCGCCTGCCGGGGTTGGCGGGCCGGACGGGGTCTGGCTGAACCCGCCCGGCAGTACCGAACTACTTGCGCTTGACCAGACCCAGCAGCTTCGCGAGGAAGCCGGTCGAGTCGAGGCCCGACATCGCCGGAACCTGCGCGGCCGGGGCCGCGCTGTCCAGCACCGGCAGCTTCGCGTTCACCGGCAGGGCCGGGGCGGCGGGCAGCGCGGCCGGGGCGGCCGGCAGCGCCGGGGTCACCGGGAGGGCGACCGGCAGGGTCGGGACGCCGCCACCCAGGGCGGGCAGCGCCGGCAGCGCGACGGGCAGGCCACCGGTCGGCAGGTCCGCACGCTCGGTGCCACCCAGCGCCGGCAGCGACGGCAGCAGGCCGCCGCTCAGGGCGGGGATGTGCACCGGCAGGCCACCGGTCGGCAGGTCGGCGCGCTCGCCGCCGCCGGCCAGGGAACCGCCCAGGCCCGAAAGCCCGTTCAGGCCCGGCAGGCCACCCGCGGTCGGCAGGTGGGGCAGCCCGGCCATCGGGCTCACCGGCACGTCGGCACGCTCGGCCGGAACGGCCGTCGGCAGCGCGGGCAGGCCCGCGGTGGGCAGCCCCGCCGTCGGCAGGCCACTGGCCAGCCCGGTCAGCGAGGGCAGCTCGCCGGCACCCAGCTCCGAACCTTCGACCGGGTTCGCGATCGTGTCGGCCGCGTCCGTGGCCTCACCGTTGATGCTGGTCATGTCGGTCGCGTCCGCGGTGGCGACACCGAGCAGCTCGAGGGGGACCCCGAAGATCTGCACCGGCGCCACGATGTCGTGGTAGAAGTTGTACCCCGACAGGCTGGATCCGTCACCCTCGGTGACCGGCTCGCCGCCGTTCTGCGTGGTCAGCGAGTTGTCGCCGACAGCGTGCGCGACGCCGCCCACGGTCACCGCGTCGCCGAACAGCTGCGCGATCGCCGTGGCCGGGATGTCGAGGATGTTGCCGGAGATGGCGCCCTCGACACCCGAGGTGGTGTCGTCGCCCGCGTTCTGCACGGACGTCGTGTTGATCCCGGTGCCGCTGGCGACACCCGCCGCGCTGACGGCGTCACCGAAGACCTGCGCCACCGGCAGCGCGTCGGCGCCGATGATGTTGCCGGCCACGCTGCCGCGGTCACCGTTGGTGGTGGCGTCGCCACCGGCCTGCGACATCGTGTCGCTCGTGCCCAGGCCGTGGCCCAGGGCCGCACCCGCGACACCGTCGCTGAACAGCTGCGCGGCACCCGCGATCGGGGCCTTCACGATGTTGCCGGCCAGCGCACCGTCCTGCCCGTCGGTGAGGGCGTCGCCGCCCGCCGAGGAGTCGGTGATGTTGTCGTTCTCACCGGTGCCGATGCCCGCGAGGGCGGCACCGCTGCCGGCGGCCAGCACCGGGAGCGAGACCGGGGCCTCGATGATGTTGCCGGCGCCGGCGCCCGCGGGGCCGTTCGCCGTGACGTCGCCGCCCGCGTTGGACGTCGTGTCGGTCGAGCCCTTGCCGTGGCCCTGGCCGACGAACGCGCCGCCGATGTTGGCGACCTGCACCGGCAGCGAAGCCGGCACGGTGCCCAGGTTCGAGCTCAGGAAGCCGTTGTCGTCGTGGGTGCTGCCACCGCCGCCGCCGGAGACGACCTTGGTCTCGTCGGCCGAGCCGGAGCCCTGGCCGATGAACGAGCCGCCCACGCCGAAGACCTCGGCGGGCAGGCCGACCGGCACCTGGACGACGTTGCCCGAGCCGGACGAGTCGTTGCCCTGCGTGCCGTCGTACGCCCCGGCGGTGACCGTCTTGTCCTCGGTCGCCGTGCCGGACGCGTTGCCGATGTGGCTGCCGCCGATACCGAAGACCTCGGGCGCGCCCGCGGTCTGGGTGTTGACGATGTTGCCGCCGAGGACGGAGTCGTTGCCCTTGGTGTAGCTGCCGTTGCCCGCGTTGGCGTCGGTGGTGTTGTCGTGCGCGGCGTTGGCCTGGCCGATGTAGGTGCCACCGATGCCGAAGGCCTCGACCGGCAGCGCGACCGACGGGTTCAGGACGTTGCCCGAGCCGCTCGCGTTGTCACCGGCGGTCTTGACGAAGCCGCCCGAGTCGACCGTGCTGGAGGAGCTGCCGGTCTCGGGGATGCCCGCCGAGGCGTTGCCGATCCACGAGCCCGCGACACCCGCGACGTTCGCGATCGGGGACAGCGAGGCCGCCCCGCCGTTGCCGGACAGGAACGAGTCGTTGCCGCTCGTCTCGAGGTAGGTCGGGATGCCGAGGCTGCCCTCGCGCGTGTCCCCGGCCGTGGCGTCGGCGGAGGTGTTGCAGCCGTCGGAGTTCGACAGCGAGCCCCACACGGCGCCCGAGTTGCAGTTGAACTTGACCGGCAGGGCGATCGGCGCGCCGACCACGTTGCCCGATCCCGCGCTGTTGTCGCCGGAGCTGAACAGCGAGCCGCCGGAGGTCGCGACGGTGTCGGCCGAGTAGCCGTGGCTCTGGCCGTTGCCGAGCAGGTACGACGCGGCGTTGCCGGTCACCTGCACCGGGGTGGCGAGCTGGCCCGCGACCACGTTGCCGGAGAGCGAGGAGCCGTCGCCGTTGGTGTCGACGTTCCCGGTCTCGTTGGTGCTCTGGCTGGCCGACCCACCGGTCACGCGGCCGGTGCCGCCGGCGACGCCGCCGCCGTTCCCGGCGATCTGCACGGGGAGGGCCCAGTCGAGGGCGACCGCGTTGCCCGCGAGGCTGGAGTCCTGGCCCGTCGTCGCGATGTCCTGGTTGTGGTCCCAGGTCTGCGTGTGGTCGCCGCCCTGGACGTTCGCGTCGCCGATCACGCCGACCGCGTTGTCCACGATCTGGATCGGGACGACGACGTCGCCGGTGACCTTGTTGCCCTTGAGGTTGTTGTGCCCCGGGGTGAACGCGCCCGCGCCGTCGGCCTTGGTGGCACCGCCGAGGGTGCTCTGGCTGATCGGGCTGGCTTCGTCGAGCTGCTTAGCCGCTTCGTTCGCCGCGTTGGTGACCGGCTTGGTGCTCAGCTCCGTCTGCCCGGCGGGCAGGTCCAGCTGGCCGAAGGGGGTGCCGACCGCGTTGTTGGCTTCCTGGATGGGAGCCGTGACGTTCAGGTCGAGCGGGGACGCCGGGGCGTCCGGGTTGACGTTCTCGTCGGCCGAAGCGATGCCGGTACCCAGCATCAGCAACCCACCGGTGACAAGTGCGGTCTGGAGTCCGCGCTTTGCCCACGTCTGCATGGGGTTTTTCTCCTTTATTTCGGGTTCCCTTGCGGGCTTATGGGGGTGCGCTCGTCGAATTCGAAATGGGGTCCGAGCCGCACCGAGGGGGGAAGGAACTGCGTGCGGGCGCAACAAAGCGCACCGCCGTGTCACGGGAAATCCGCGGACGCAGGAGCCGTCAGAGGAAGACGGGTCCGGGCGCGTCAGCGACCCGTGAAGGGAGGTGTTCAGTCAGGAGTGACGCCGGGCTGCTCGCCCGGGGTGCGCATCGCGGTGCGCAGGCCGGCGCGGCTCATGGCCGCGACGGCGGAGTCGACGGCTTCGGTCGTCCAGAAGGGGACGCCGAAGTTGAGGCCGTCGAGGTGACCACCGGGGGCAGTGCTGCCACCCGGGGCGGTGGGGACGGACGGCGCAACCGGAAGCTGCACCGGGGCCAGCGGCGACGGCAGATCACGGTGCCCGGTGCGGGACTCGCCCGCGGCACTGGTGACGTCGTCGTGCTGGAAACCCGTCGGCATCGCGAGCACGGCTCGCAGCGCGGCGGGGAGCTGGACGGTCGAGACGGCGACCGTGTCCGCGGCCTGGCCGACACCCGTGGTCACCGGCTCCTGCTCGACCGGGGCGAGCCCCGGGAGCGGAACCAGGTCACCGTGGGCGGCCGGGTCGAGCAGCTGCAGCACGTCGTGCGCCGGCTCGGGGGTGAAGGTCTGCTCGAGGACCTGGCGGGTGTCCTGCGGCTGGCGGACGATGTGCTCGACCGCACCGAGGGTGCGCTTCGCCGGGCTCACGACGGCGTCGCCGGCGAGGTCCGAAACCGAGTCGCCGACGCGGTCGGACACCTCGTGGCCGAGGGTGCGGGCGCACGGCTCGCTCCACGCCGTGGCGTCCTGGTGGCAGCTCGAGTCGGCGACATCGGTCGCCGCGCTCGACGCGCCGTTGTCCACGTCGCCGAGGCTGCCGGTGGCGGCCTCGGTGATCGGGGCGGTGTCGACGGTGTCCGCGGAGGCGGTCGCACCGGAGACGAGCCACGCGGCGGCGGTGCCGGCGACGGCGCCGCCGAGGACGAGCAGCGCACGCGACACGAGACGGCGAGCGCGCTTGGCACCCTGCCCCTCGTTCGTCGCGGTGTTCGCCACTCGTCGTCTCCTCGTGCTGGGTTCGTGATCGATCGGCAACATTGCGTTGCGGAAGCGACCTAACCAAATCCGGGACGCGCCGCGCACCTTTGACGCGACTTGATGCCCCCATCGTGTGAACGACACACTGTGTAGCCCGGTCTGACGGCGGGTGATCACCCCTGGCAGCGATCGGTGCCGGACGCGGCCGCGGGAAAGCGGCCGAATCGGGCGGTCCAGCCAGTACGGTGTGGCGGTGAGCCACGCGCGACGCGAAGACCCGTTCCTGCCGGAGCACGAGGACATCACGGGACTGATCCCCCGCGGGCTGCGCATCAGCGCCGCGCTCGCGTGGCGGTTCATCGTGGTGGTCGCGGCGCTGTACGCGGTGGTGTGGGTGATCGGCTACCTCTCGGTCGTCGTCATCCCGCTGTCCATCGCCCTCCTGGTTTCGGCGCTCCTCGCGCCGGCGGTGCAGAAGCTGGTGGCGGTGAAGTTCCCGCGCGGGCTGGCGACCGCGATCGTCCTCATCGCCGGGCTGGCCGTGCTGGGCGGGCTGCTGACGTTCGTCGTCACCCAGTTCTCCTCCGGTCTGCCGCAGCTGCAGCAGCAGGTGAACGCGAGCCTCGACCAGATCAAGAACTGGCTGCTCAACGGCCCGCCGCACCTGCGCCAGGAGCAGATCCAGGACTTCATCAACCAGGCGATCGGCTTCATCCAGAACAACCAGGCGTCCATCACGACGACCGCGCTGACGACGGCGAGCACGGTCGGCGAGATCCTCACCGGCTTCCTGCTGACGCTGTTCATCACGATCTTCTTCCTCAGCGGCGGCGAAGGCATCTGGTCGTTCCTCGTCCGCGCGGTGCCCCGCCCGGTCCGCAACCGGGTCGACGTCGCCGGGCGCCGCGGGTTCGCGTCGCTGGTCAGCTACGTGCGGGCGACGGCCGCGGTCGCGATCGTCGACGCGGTCGGCATCGGCGTCGGCCTGTGGATCATGGGCGTGCCCCTGGTGATCCCGCTGGCGACGCTGGTCTTCATCGGCGCCTTCATCCCCATCATCGGCGCCGTCATCACCGGCGGTGTCGCCGTGCTGATCGCCCTGGTGACGAACGGGTTCATCGGCGCCGTGATCGTGCTGGCCATCGTGATCGGCGTGATGCAGCTGGAGAGCCACATCCTGCAGCCGCTGCTGCTCGGGCGAGCCGTGAAGCTGCACCCGCTGGCCGTGGTCCTGGCCATCACCGCCGGCCTGGTCGCGGGCGGGATCGCCGGCGCGCTGCTGGCCGTGCCGCTGCTGGCCGTGCTGAACGCCGGCGTCCGGTCGCTGCTGCACGAGACCAACCCGGACCCGGCCGAGGTGAACGTCCTGAAGGACCAGGCCGCGCAGCCGAACGACGCCGAACCCGGGGGCCCGAAGGCCGAGATCGCGACGGTCGGCGAGGAGGAGGCCGCCGCGTCACCGGCCGAGCCGCCGAAGCGCGACAAGTCGTGACCACCCGGCGGTCACCGGACCCGATCACGCCCATGTGGCGTGGCGTGCTGGCGTTCCGCCTGCTCACCTGGGCGTTCGCCTGCGGCACCGTGATCGTCCAAAGCGGGCACTACCAGCGGGAATGGCTCGCCTGGACGATCCTCGGCGTGATGGCCCTGTGGTCGGTGGTCAGCAGCTTCTTCTACCTGCGCGAGCGCACGCGGCCGCCGGCACTGGTCGTCTTCGACCTCGTGTTCACGACCGCGTTGCTGCTGACCTCGCCCTGGGTGCTCAGCGACGCGCAGTTCGCGTTGAACGTCCCGCTCATCACGACGGTGTGGGCGGCGGTGCCGGCCGTCGCCGCGGGCGCGCGCTTCGGTGCGAGCGGCGGGGTGCTGGCCGGGCTGGTCCTCGGCGTCGCGACCGGGCTGGCGCGGGAGAAGTTCGACCTCGACGTCGCCCGCGACGGCGTCCTGCTCGCCGCAGCCGGGCTGCTGGTCGGCATGGCGGCGACGATGGGACGGCGGTCCGCGGCACGGCTGGAGCAGGCGCTGCGGAAGGAAGCGGCGACGGCCGAGCGGGAACGGCTGGCCCGGTCGATCCACGACAGCGTGCTGCAGGTGCTGGCCCGGGTCCGCAAGCGCGGCAACGAGGTCGGCGGGGAAGCGGCCGAGCTGGCGAAGCTGGCCGGTGAGCAGGAGATCGCGCTGCGGTCGCTGGTGACGACCGAGCCGCTGAGGTCGAACGACGGCGAAACCGCGAGCCTGCGGGCCGCGCTGCAACTGCTCGCGACGTCGTCGGTGCAGGTCTCGACCCCGGCGGACGACGTCGAGCTGCCCGCGCACGTCACCGACGAACTGGTCGCCGTGACGCGCGAAGCGCTCTCGAACGTGGAGAAGCACGCGGGCCCCGACGCGCGGGCCTGGGTGCTTCTGGAAGACCTCGGTGGCGAGGTCGTGGTCAGCGTCCGCGACGACGGACCGGGCATTCCGGACGGCGTTCTCGAGCGAGCGGCCGCGGCCGGGCACCTCGGCGTGGTGGAATCCATCCGGGGGAGGGTGCGCGACCTCGGTGGGAGCGCGACCCTCGACACCGGGCCCGGCCGGGGCACGGAGTGGGAGGTCAGGGTGCCGAGCACGAGGGGTGCGAGATGAGCGACGAGCCGCGGATCTCCGTGATGGTGGTCGACGACCACCCGATCTGGCGTGACGGGGTGGCCCGCGACCTGACCGAGCACGGCTTCGACGTGCGGGCGACCGCCCCGGACGCCGGGGCGGCGCTGCGGATCGCGAAGACCGTGCTGCCGGACGTCGTGCTGATGGACCTCAACCTCGGCACGACCTCCGGCGTGGACGCCACCCGCGAGATCACGGCGGCGCTGCCGTCGACGAAGGTACTGGTGCTGTCCGCGAGCGGCGAGCACAAGGACGTCCTCGAGGCGGTGAAGGCCGGCGCGTCCGGCTACCTGGTCAAGTCGGCGTCCGCGGCGGAGCTGGTGGACGCGGTGCGCCGGACCGCGGCCGGCGACCCCGTGTTCACCGCGGGCCTGGCCGGGCTGGTGCTCGGCGAGTACCGGCGGATGGCCGACGCGTCGATCGAGGACACCGCGGGCGCCGAGCCGCCCCGGCTGACCGAGCGCGAAACGGACGTCCTGCGCCTGGTCGCGAAGGGGCTGACCGCGCGGCAGATCGCCGAGCGGCTCGTGCTGTCGCACCGCACGGTCGAGAACCACGTGCAGTCGACGCTGCGGAAGCTGCAGCTGCACAACCGCGTCGAGCTGGCCCGGTACGCGATCGAGCACGGCCTCGACGAGGAGTAGCCGCTACGGCAGCACGGCGAAGCCCGACCAGACGCTCGCCGGCAGCGCCGCCTTGCCCAGCCGCCACCGCGGTTCGCCCGGGTGCCAGGCGGCGAGGACGCCGTCGGCCAGCACGAGGTCACCGGCGTCGGACCAGTCGAAGCCGCCGCCGCGCTTGAGGTGCTCGGTGATGAACGGCATCGCGGCGACGTGTTCCCAGCTCAGCGCGTCCGGGCGCAGCAGCCAGAGGTCCCGGGTCTGCGTGCTGGTGCCGCGGTAGGCGGGGTTGGCGAAGTCGACGGCCCAGACGCTGCCGTCCCGCGAGGGCACGACGGTGGGCGTCCTCGCGATGACCGGCCGGCTGAGCTGCTGGTGGCGGTTGTCCCGCAGGTCGACGAGGGTGAGCTCGGTCAGGCCGTCGAGGAGCATCCGGTCACCGGCGACGCCGAGGATGCGCGGCGCCTGCTGGACCGTGCGGCCGCTCTCCGGGTCGATCAGGGCGTCGGTCGACTCGGCGGCGCCGGAGTTGATGGTGATCAGCAGGCCGTGCGAGGTCCCGGCCCGTACCTGGGTGTGGCAGCTGGCGGACTGGCCGTGGCCGAGCTCGTCGCCGGAGAGGGAGACGTGCTGCAGCCGGCAGGCGTCGGGGGCGTCCGGCCGGATGACCCACACGCTCCCGCCGTCGACGGCCGGGGCCACCGACCAGGCACGGCCGAGGGATCGCGGCGGGCTCGCGGGCCCGGTGTAGACGAAGACCTCGAAGGGGTCGTCGCTGCCGGTCCCGGCCGGATAGGCGGTCAGGACGGCGGACTTCCCGACCCGGACGACGCTGATCCCCAGGTCGCCGCCGGGGTAGCCGGGCGGCGTGGCGACGGGTCCGCGGTCGGCGTCGAAGAGGGTCGGGCCGGTGGTCGGGAGGACGGCGGTGATGCCGATGCCGCCGGTCGCCGGCACGCCGGTGAGGCCCTCCGGGAGGGCGGACGGCGTGGTCGGCGGAGCGCTCGTGGCGCTCGGGCCCGGGGGCGGCGGCGGTGTTTCGCCGGTGCACCCGGACAGCAGAACCAGCGCCGCGCACACGGCGGCGCCGCGGAATCCGGGTCCGTTCAGGGTTTTCCCCCGATCTCCCTGGTGAAATCCGGTTCTACCATCGTGGGCATGGGCGAGGAAGAGACCACGGCGGCGGAACCGGTGACCGAAACCAAGCCGTTGGGCGAGCGCGATCTTCGGGTGTCCGACGACGAGCGCGAGCACGTCGTCGGGGTCCTGCAGAAGGCGATCGGCCGCGGGATGATCGACCTCGACGAGTTCACCGAGCGCACCGACCGCGCACTGGCGTCGCGGACCCGCGGCGAGCTGAACGCGGTGCTGGCGGACCTCGCCGGGCTCTACCACCCGGCGGCCGCGGCCGCCGCCGCGCCGTCGTACGCGGCGCCGCCGGTCGGCTACGGCGGCAGCTACACGCCCGGACGGCGCTTCGAACTCAACGCGAAGTACTCGTCGCTGGTCCGCAGCGGGCCGTGGGTGGTGCCGCCCGAGATGGTCGTGCGCAACAAGTACGGGTCGACGAAGCTCGACTTCACCGAGGCCCAGGTGCAGTCGCCGGTGGTGCACATCGAGCTGGACGCCAAGTGGGGCTCGGTCGAGGTGATCATCCCGGAGCACGCGGCGGTCGACGTCAACTCGATCACCGACGTCAAGTTCGGCTCGCTGGAGGACAAGACGCGCAGCAACGGGCACATGGGGAACCCGCGCTTCGTGCTGAGCGGCCGGGTCCACGGCGGCTCGCTGGTCATCCGGCACCCGCGGCGCGGGTTGTTCGGCTAGCCGGGGTCCCTCTGCCCCCGGCGACAAAGAAGGCCTCCCCACCCAGGCATCGGGTGGGGAGGCCTTCGTCGTCCGTCAGGCGGCCCGGAGGTTCCTCGCGACGAAGCCGACGAGCACGGCGAACGCGACGGCGGCGAGCCCGGCGACGACGTGCAGCCCGCTGGGCAGGCCGTGCGCACCGGCGACGGCGTTGCCCAGGGTCCCGACGGTCGCGATGCCGAGGGCGTAGCCGAACTCGTTGACGGTCTGGGCGAGCGACGCGGCGGCCCCGGCCTTGCGCTGCGGAACGGAGCCGACGACCAGATCGGTGCCGAGCGCGACCATCGGCCCGACCCCCAGCGACGTCACGGCGAACCCGAGCGCGGGCCACCCCGCCCCGGCCGCGGGGTCGACGACGGCGAGGATCGCCATGCCGGCCGCGGCGAGGGCAACGCCGCCGGCGATCAGGACGTTCGCCTTCACCCGGCGCGCGAGGTGGGGCGCGGCGAGGAAGCTGACGGTGGAGGCGGCCATCCCGGGCAGCAGCCCCAGCGCGGCCCCGACCGGCGAGAGGTGCTGCGCGACCTGCAGGAACTGCGCCGTGAACAGCATCGTGGTGCCGCCGAGCATGCTGAACAGGAGCATCCCGCCGAGCGTGGTGCGGAAGGCCTTCGCGGCGAAGAGGCTGAAGTCGACCAGCGGGTCCTTCAGGGCGCGTTGCCGCTTGTAGAAGACGTACCCGACGGCCAGGCCGGTGATGAGGGAGACGGCTGGAAGCGGGTGGACGCCGTCGCGAGCCAGCTCCTTGACGCCGTAGACGGCGGGCAGGATGGCGGCGAGCGAGAGGCCGACGCTGGGCAGGTCGAGGCGGCCGGCCTGCTCGTCGCGGTATTCGGGCAGCAGCTTCGGGCCGATGACGAGCAAGAGGACCATGGCGGGAACGCCGAGGAGGAAGACCGAGCCCCACCAGAAGTGCTCGAGCAGGAAGCCGCCGACCATCGGGCCGATGATGGCGCCGACGGTGAAGCAGCCGGCCCAGATCCCGATGGCCTGGGCGCGTTGCTGCGGGTTCTTGAAGAGCGTCCCGATGAGGGAGAGGGTCGACGGAGCGAGCGTCGCCCCGGCGATCCCGAGCACGGCCCGCGCGGCGATGAGCATGCCGGCGGTGGTCGAGAAGGCCGCGGCGACGGAGGCGATCCCGAAGGCGGCGGCCCCGATGAGCAGCAGCTTCCGCCGCCCGATCCGGTCGCCGAGGGTCCCCATGGTGACCATGAACCCGGCGACCATGAAGCCGTAGGTGTCCATGATCCACAGCTGCTGGGTGCCATCGGCGTGCAAACCGGCGGCGAGCTTCGGCAGCGCGAGGACGAGGACGAAGACATCGAGCGAGACGAGCAGGGTCGGCAGGGCCAGCACGGCCAGCCCGACCCACTCCCGGCGCCCGGCCCTCGCCGTCTCGACCGGCGCTTCGACCGGCGCTCCAGCGGTGATGGTCATGGCTGCTTCCTCTCGGCTCAGTGGTGCTCTCACCACTTCGTCGAGCGGGGGCGGCCGGAATCGACAGGTCGCTTCGATTTTGTTCGGGAAGCCGTGAAGGCCGCCCTTGTGAGGCGGCCTTCACGGTGTTGCGTCAGGTTGTCCACACCCCTCGTGCGTCGGGGACAACTCCGCGGATTCAGGTTCGCACAGATCACCACTGTCGGTGATGGCCGATAGACTGAAAGTGGGGGGGCGCCCCTGGAGGCGGCGGATCGAGCCGAAATCCGGCGCTCGCGGGGAGACCGTGAGGTGTCGGACGACTTCGGCTTCCACACGCGGCCCGCCCGAGGTGATCAGCCGCCGCCCGGCTGGTGGCCTCCGCCGAACAGCTTCTGCTCCCCGTACGTTCGCCGCCGGAACGGCCGGTGCTTCGAAGCGTCTCGCTGGTGCCCGCCGCGGTCAGGGGCGAGCCGCTGCTCGCGCGTCCGCCGGGTTCGATGTCGCCAGTGCCGCCTCCGCCAGGCGCTCGCAGTCCGCGAGGGTTGCCGTCGCCAGGCTTGCGCCCACCGTGCGGATCGCCGGGGCGTTCATCGACAGGCTCGTCAGGCCCAGGCCCGCCAGGACCAGCGCCAGCCTCGGGTCCGCCGCCGCTTCGCCGCACACGCCGGCCGGCTTGCCCGTGGCCTTCGCCGCGTCGCCGATCAGCTTCAGCAGGCGCAACAGGCCCGGCTGCCACGGGTCGTTGAGCTGCGCCACCGCACCCAGCTGGCGGTCCGCCGCGAACGTGTACTGCGCCAGGTCGTTCGTGCCCACCGATACGAAGTCGACCGCTTCGAGGATCTCGCGGGCGCTCAGCGCCGCCGCCGGGATCTCGATCATCACGCCCGCCCGGGCGATGCCCGCCGCGCGGACGCGCTCGGCGAACCAGGCGGCTTCCTCGACCGTCGCGACCATGGGGGCCATCACCGAGACCTCGGCGCCGGAGTCCTCCGCCGCGCCGGCGATCGCCTCGAGCTGGCGGTCCAGCACCTCGGGACGGTCGAACGCCACGCGCAGCCCGCGGACGCCGAGCGCCGGGTTCGGCTCGGCTTCCGGGGAGAGGAACGCCAGCGGTTTGTCGGCGCCCGCGTCCAGGGTCCGCACGATCACCGGCTTGCCGCGGAACGGCGAAAGCACCGCCGTGTACGCCGCGCGCTGCTCGGCCACCGACGGTTCGTCCGAGGCGTCCAGGTAGCAGAACTCGGTGCGGAACAGGCCGACGCCTTCCGCGCCCGCGTCGGCCGCGGCCTGCGCGTCGGTCGGGGAGCCGACGTTGCCGTAGACCTTCACGCGGTGGCCGTCGGACGTCGCGCCCGTGCCGTTCCACTCGGCCAGCTGCGCCTTCGTCGCCGTCACGACCGGCGCGGACGGGTCCGCGACCTCGACGGTGCCCGCGTCGCCGTCGACCGCAAGCGCTTGCGCGTCCAAGCTCAGCAGGCCGCGCACAGCGACGACGGCCGGGATGCCCAACGCCCGCGCGAGGATCGCGGTGTGACTGGTCGGGCCGCCTTCTTCGGTGACGAGGGCGAGCACCTTCGCCGGGTCCAGGCCCGCCGTGTCGGCCGGGGCGAGGTCGCGCGCGACCAGCACGCTCGGCGACGCCAGCTCCGGCACCCCCGGCGGCGCGATGCCGAGCAGCTCGGCGACCAGGCGGTCGCGCACGTCGCGCACGTCGCGGACGCGCTCGGCCATGTACCCGCCCGCGGCGGCCAGCGCTTCGGCGAAGCCTTCGGCAGCTTGGTGGACGGCTCGCGCGGCGGGCAGACCCTGCGTCTTGACCAGCTGTTCGGCCTGGGCCGCGAGCGCCGGATCGGCCGCCATGGCGGCGGTGGTGATGAGGATCGTCGCGGCCTCGCCGGTGGCGGTCTCGGCCTGCTTCTCGAGCCGGCCGGCGACGATCGCGGCCGCCGGCGTGATCCGGGCGGCTTCGGCGGCGGGGTCGGCCGGGGCGGGGGTGGCGGCGGGCTCGCCGAGCGGCTCGGCGACCCGGACGACGGGACCACTCGCGCGGCCCGGGCTGACGGCAACCCCGGACAGAGACTCCGCCGACGGGCGCTTTTCCGCGGAGGCGGCACCAAGCTCAGACATGGTCTAGACCATAGCTCAAGTAGGTCTGGATATCTCGTGGTGGCGGGCACAAGCCTCGCTCACGGACCTGTTCGAGCACCGGCCGGACCTCCTCGTGCCACCAGGCTTCGGCCAGCTCGCCGCGGCTGCGCACCGGCCGTCCGGCCAGCATACGGCGGAAACCCCAGGCCTCGGCCGAGTCGGCGAGCCGGAACCAGTCGGCCGGGTCGTCGAGCCACAGCCCGAGGCGGACGTCGTCCGGCAGCGGGACGCGCTCGAGGAACATCCGCTCGGCGGTCTTCGACGGCAGGTCGGCGAGCGTCAGGCAGCGCAGCGCGCAGGCGACCGTGCTGATCCAGCGGACCCGCGCGCGGATGGTCGTGGCGCCGCGGGCGCGGGCGATGGCGACGCGGTGGTGACCGTCGTCGACGAAGAACATTTCGGACAGCCGCACGAGCCGTACCGGCGGGAGGTCGGCGGAAGTGCGCGTCAGGCGGTCCCAGCGGTCGCGCAGCGCCCGGTTGCGCGGCCGGAACTCTCGGTCGAAGTCGCCGGCGCGGGCGACCGTACCGACGATGCCCGCCAGCGGGACGTCGTAGACGCCCTCGTCGACCTCGGTCTGCTTGCCGAGCGCCTTCAGCGTTTCCCCGAGCGGCATGATCGCGAGGTGGTCGGGGCGGCGCGCTTCCGCGATCGCCTTCAGCTGAGCGGCGTAGCCGCGCCACCAGGCCGAGCCGAACGAATCGCCCATGTGCGCTACAACACGGTCGCCGGGATGATCATTCCCCCAGGTCAGCGTCAGTCGGGTAGGACGGCTGCGCGCCGTGCCGTGTCACGCTGAAGGCCGCGACGCGCACCGCGCGCTTCGCCGCGGCGACGAGGTCGGAGCCATCGGCGAGCGACGCCGCGAGCGCGCCCGCGAAGGCGTCCCCGGCACCGGTGGTGTCGACGGCCTCGACTTCCGGCGACCCGACCTCGGTCGTGCTGTCGTTTTCCACGACGACCGCACCGGCGGCGCCGAGCGTGACGACGGCCGCCCGCGGCCCGAGCTCCAAGAGCTTCCGGAAGTCGGCGCCGGGCCCGGTCAGCCAGGCGGCTTCGTGTTCGTTGACGAGCAGGACGTCGAGCTTGGCCAGCGTCTCCGGCGACAGCTTCGCCGCGGGCGAAAGGTTCAGCAGCACCTTGACGCCCTTTTCGGCGGCCCGCGCGACGGCGTGCTCGACGGTCGGCAGCGGCACTTCCAGCGAGGCGACCATGATCTCGACCCCGTCGAAGACGGCGTCGACGTCGCCGGGTTCGAGGCTCGAGTTGGCGCCGGGCGACACGAGGATGGCGTTCTCGCCGTCCGGGGTGACCGTGATGTAGGCGATGCCGGTCGGCCGATCGCTGGTCCGGACCAATCCCGTGTCGACGCCGGCGGCGCGCAACGAGTCGAGCAGCAACCGGCCGTAGGGATCGTCACCGACGGCTCCGAGCAGCGCGACATCCGCCCCGAGCCGGCCCGCCGCGACGGCGGTGTTGGCGCCCTTGCCCCCCGGCGAAAGCACGGTGTCGCCGCCCAGTACCGTCTCGCCACCGGCCGGCCGCCGGTCCACCGCGACGACGAGGTCGGCATTGGCGGATCCCACCACGAGGACGTCGGAGTTCATCCCCGCACTGTGCCACGAAAGCCGTCCGACCAGGTCGGGAAGGGCGAGGAAGAGGAAAGTGAAGGTTTTTGTAACTTATCCGGCGTCGGGTGCGACAATCATGCGAGCAGCGGATGACCGTCACTCGATCGGGGGATGTCATTCCCCCGGCCGTCACTACGCGGACCGGTCCCGCTCTCCAGGTGCGTCACCACGCGAGACGCGGTGACGTTGTCCCGACCGGCGAGAGCCGGACAGGGCATCAGGTCGCCGGCGCCGATCACGTAGCCCCCCGAGTGATCGGCGTCGGCGGCGCCCCGCCCCCGACGGTCAGCACGACTTCGCGGGGCAGCAGGATGGGCACGCACCTGGTGAACTTCCGCATCGCCGCGGGGCTCAACGGCCGCGGCAGGCGGTACCAGCCATCGCTCAGGGCGAGGTTCTCGACGTCGCCGTGGCGCAGCGGGAAGTCGAGGTCGACCGGCCGGAATTCCAGGTGACCGTCGGTCAGCAGGCGCAGTTCGGCGACTTCGCGCCAGCCGAGTTCGTATTTCCGGTGGTACGTCTTCCACCGGAAACCCACGTTCGAAAACCGCAGGTCGGCTCGGAGCTCTCGCTTGCGGCTGTTGAACTCGAAGGCGTGGACGACGCCGCCGAGCACGATGACCGCGCCCAGCAGAATCCGGCAGACGGTGTGCAGGAAGCCGGACGGCCCGAACTCGCCTGCCACGTACGCCCCGATACCGAGCATGGCCATGGCGAAGTCGAAGAACCACACTTTCCGGCGGTCCCAGGCGTTGACGTGGATGCTCACGTGGTCCAGCTCGGGCACGGTTGCCGGCCCGGGAACGAACCCGGCGGCCGGCGCCGGCCGGGGCGCGGGTTCGGGCACCGCCGGGGTGACCGGCCGTTCGGCGATTCCGATGTACTTCCCGGCGATCTCGCGGACCCGACCGGCTTCGGTGACCGACAGCGTGATCCCCGTTACCAGGAAAGCACCTCCCGCCACCGGGGTGAGTCCTCGATGGCGCTCCACGAACCGGTCGTCGACCGGCTCGAGAACGACCCGGAAGGAGTCGTCCCGGCCCGGCTCGGCCGGAAGGGCGACGGCCGCCAGTTCGTCCCAGCGCGCCGCCCAGACGACTCCGCGGACGATGCGCGAGATCCCCGAGGCGTCGAAAACCAGTTCGTTGACGACGGGTTCGGGCAGCGAGCGAAAGACCAGGATCAGCCCGAGCAGCGCGAAACCTCCGCCGAAAACGCTGCCGGCGAGTCGCGGGCCCTCCTGGGTCGACGACCAGCCCAGCCAGACGATGCCGGCGCCGATGGCGAGGAGGATCCCCGCCTGGATCCAGTGGCGTCCGTCCGTCCGCGACACGACGACGCGGTCGCTCTCCGGCGCGGTCATTCGATCGAACCCGAAATCCGCTGCGAACCCGGCTGTTCGAACACCGGCGGCTGGACGGTCGTCTGTTTCTCCGCCGGCTCGTCGTCGCCGTTCACCCAGTCGTCGACCCCTTCGGCCTTCTTCTTCCGGGACTCCTTGCCCCACTCCTTCTTGGCGTCGTCCCAGAGGTCCTTGCGGAAGTTCTCCCCGAACTTCTCGCCGAACTCCTTCCGGGTGTCGTTCCGGATCTCCTTGCCGAGCTCCTTGAGGTTCTCGCCGAGCGACCGGTCCGACGAGACGGTGTCCTTCACCTTCTTCCGAACCGGACGTTCCTCGCGAACCTTCTCGAGGAACGTCCGGGTGTCGCGCGGCTCGTTCTTGATCAGGCCGCCGACCTTCTTCAGCGGGCCGGGCAGGTTTTCCGCGCCGCGCTTCAGCGCACCCTTGACCCGCCGGAAGATGTCGCCGATGCGGTGGAACAGCTCCTGCGCCTTCTTGAAGGCCTTCAGCAGCTTCTTGATCCACTCCATGCACTTGCTGCCGGTCTTGACGGCTTCGGCGGTGCCCTCGGTGGCCATGCCCGCCGGCAGCGCCGGGCCCGGGTACCGGCAAGCGATGCTGATGAGCTTGCCGACGCACTCGGAGATCAGGTCACGCACGATCGAGCGCACCACGCTCAAGATCGTTTTGCAGATGTCGACCAGCTTCGAAATCGCGTTGGCCCCGGTCGCCACGCCGGCGTACGTCGCCGCGCGGTCTTCGGCGAAGGCGCGGTAGGCGTCCGCCGAGGCGCCTTCCCAAGCCGCACTGTCCTTCTTGACGGTGTCCTGGAGGTCGGTGCTGATCTTCTCCAGCTCCTTGCCGACGTTCTCCCAGGTCCCGACCATGTTCTCCAGGGCGACCTGGTCACCGGTCAGCCAGTCGAGCGGTTCTCGCAGCCACGGGAAGAACTCCATCGCCCACCCCACCGCGGCCGAGGCGAAGGTGCCGATCGGGTCCGCGACGAATTCCGCGATGCCGCCGGCGCCGAACGCGGCGTTCACCAAGCCCTCGGTCCAGTTGCCGTCCGCGACGGCGGTGCCCGCGTCCCAGAAGTCCTGGAAGAGGCCGGCGCCTTCGAGCGCGCTGCGGTCGTCCGCCGCGTCCGTCTTGATCAACGGGTTGTCGGCCACGCCTCAGTCCTCCACCTTGAACAGGTCCTTGAACTCCGACTCGTCGGCTTCTTTCATCTGCTGCCAGAGCTGGATGCGGGTCGAGTGGTCGTACGACGACGTCGACGCCGATTCGATCGCGATCTCCGCCACCTGCTGGGCGATGGCGCAGATCGCCGCGAGCGGAATGCCGAGCAGGCCGAACGCTTCGGGGTGCTCGGTCGCGTGGGCGGCTTCCTTGCACTTGTCGATCCGGTCGGTGATCGCCTCGATGTTCTCGCGGTGCTTCTGCAGCTCCTGCGGGTCGACCGCGAAGCCCGGGCCGCCTGGTCCGCTCATGGTTCCCCTCCCTCGCCCGCGCTTCAGCGCAGGTAGTCGCCGTCGCTGAAGTAGTCGTCATCGCGACCGTCGTCGGACGACGGGCGCGGCGCGCGCGGCGGCTCCGGTGGCTTCGGCGGTTTCGGCGCCGGGGGCAGCTGCCGCTCCTCTTCCGGCACGAACCGGTCGCCCTCATCGCGTGGCGAAGGCGGCGCGGTGAAGCCTTCCGGTTCGGGTGGCGGGAACGCCTGCTCGAGCCGGCTGACCAGCTGGTGCATCACTTCGGGACCGACCGGGTCGGTGACGCCGGCCTGCATCGCCGCGGCGAGCTTGCTTTGGGCGGTCTTGACGGTGCCGAGGATCTCTTCGGCGAGGTCGGGTTTGTCACGCACACCCAGGCCGATCTCCAGGCCGATGAGATTGCCGGCGTGGTCGACCTTCACCCCGATCTGGCCGTCCTTGCTGCGCGCGGAAACCGAGACCGCCTCGATCTCGCCGACCATCCGCTCGGCCTTGCGCTGGGATTCGGCCATCCTGGCCTCGAAGTCCGCGATCATCTGCTCAGGGTTCGTCACGCGAACCTCCCCGTTCACGTCAGTAGCCGTACGGCGACCGAGTGTGGCACAAGGCACCGACAGTCGTGGGCGGTTCAGCGCATTGTGACGAAGGCCCCTGCCGATTTCTCACCCGACCGCGCGTGACCTGGGTCGATTCTTGGCACGGCGAGTAACCGGTGCGGTATCGTCCGTCACGCACGAGGGGTGATCGAACGCGTGGGGAGCGTGGTTCGGTGGGGTTGTTCGGCGACATGCTCGACGCTGCCAAGCACGTCGGGTCCGAAATCGCGCACGCCGTCCAGTCGGGCGGCGAGGGGCTCGGCAAGGTCCTGAGCGGCGCGGGTGTCGGCCTGCTCGCGGGCGGGCCGATCGGCGCCGTCGCGGGGGCGTACGTCGGGTCGCAGACCGGCACCGGAGCCGAGAACCCGCAGGCCGCCGGGTTGTCGCCGGGGCAGCTGGTCCAGGCCGTGCTGCGCGGGCCGGGCACCGAGTCATTGCAGAAGGTGCACCAGGCGGGCGTCGACCAGTCGACCTACCAGCGTCAGCTCGAACAGGGCACGCGTGAACTGACCTCCGGCCTCGAGTCCGCGTGGACCGGCGGGGCCTCGGACGCGGCCCGGGAACGTCTCCAGCCGCTGACCGCGTCGGCCGTGTCGGCGTCCACGACCCTGGACCGCAACTCGACGCTGTCCCAGGCGCAGATCGACCAGTTCCACCAGATGAAGAACTCGCTGCACCCGGACGTCACCGACCAGCCGCCGACGCGCAGCGCCTGGGACGTCGCGACGCCGTGGGACACCGACACCGAAGACAAGATCAACCAGTACAACCGGAAGGCCGCGGAGAACGTCGAGCGGTACACGGCGTACTCGCAGCAGTCCAGCTCGAACACCGCGGCGCGGACGATCGACTACGGCCAGCTCCGCGAGTACACCGGCGGCGACTTCACGGTGCAGGATCCGAAGAAGCCCGTCGAGCCGCCACCTCGGAAGCGGACGACCGGAGGCGACGACGACCGGTCGATCGGTGCGCAGGTGCAGCCGCCGCCGGCGGTCCACCCGCCGGTCGTCCAGCCGCCGCCGGGGCAGGTCACGCCGCCGGGCGTACCCACGCCGGGAGTGGATGACAGCGTTCGCGCGCAGGGTTACGTGCCGCCGTCGACGTCGTTCCCGCCGGGCTTGCAGCCACCGGGGACGGGATCGGGCGGCGGGTTCGGCCCTGGCTCGGGTCCCGGCGGCGGGTTCGGGCCGGGTTCAGGCGGCGGCTTCGGACCGGGTGGCTTCGGTCCCGGCGGTGGCTTCGGCCCGGGTGGTGGCGGATTCGGACCGGGCTCTTCGTCCGGTGCGGGCGGCGGGACAGGTGCCCGCGGCCCCGGCGCGTCGACCGGAGCCGGCTTGACGGGCGAAGGACGTCCGGGCGCGGCCGGCGGGATCCGCGGCGGCGCGGCGGGCAAGCCGGGCTCACCGGGAATGGGTGGCATGGGCCAGGGCGCCAAGGGTGGCAAGGGCGAGGAGGACGCGGAGCACCAGCGCGCGTCGTACCTGGTGGAAGCCGATCCGGAGAGCATCTTCGGGGGCTCGGACGAGCGGACCGTGCCCCCGGTGATCGGGCTGTGATCTTTCTGCCCAAGGCTGCCCTGCTCACGGCGTGGGAGTGGGAGCGGCACGGCCCACCGCCCGCGGTCCTCGGCGCGGACAACCTCTGGCTCGGCGACGAGACCCGCAAGCGGCTCGACGAGAAGGTATTGGACGTCCTCGCGTCGCTCCGGCTCGCGTCGGGCGGCACGTTGACGCGCGAATTCCGTGACGTCCTGCGCGTCCTGGCGAAGGGCGCCCATCAGTTCACGGCGTGGCTGGGTGACATCGCGGCCGACGAGTCGGGCACGGTCCTGGTCGCGTCCGACGGCCCGGACGCGCTCCGTTTGGTTCGGAAGGGCGACACCGTCCGGATCGACGTCGTGGAGCCGTCGCGGATCGCGGAGTCGCTGGTGGACGTGCTGCCACCGGTCCCGCCGGCGCGGATTTCCCCGGTGTCGATCCCGGAGACGCGGTTTTCGGGCGAGGAGTCGTACGACCTCGACGACCCGACGGCAGATCGCGGCGGCGACCCGCTGGTTTGGGCGCGCCGTCTGATGGCGGCCGAGCGGACGGGCGTGCATCAGTGCTACGCGGTCAACCGCGGCTCGCGCAGCGCGCCGATCACGGCGGTGGACGTCGGCGGGGTCGGACGGGTGCTGACGTACGTGTACCCGGGGCGTGAGCGGATGGTCAGCTTTCAGCCGGGGACCCGGGGTGCGCTGACGGATGTGCTGTACGCGACGCTGAACGGGTTAGGGGGAGGACGATGACGGGCTCGATCTTCAGCGGGATCGGCTTTTGGGCGACGGATATGCCGAGTGGCGCGTCGCGGCCGGCCGGTGGGCAGGGGTTCGCGATGAGCAGCTCGGAGATGCGGGCGATGCTCAAAAAAGCCGAGGTCCAAAAGGACACCATCGTCGAACAGATGCGAGCCGCCGAAGGGTTGAGCCAAGCGAAACCGCCGGCGGACGAGCCGGTCAGCCGGCAGGCGGTGCTCGGCCCGAACGGGGTCAACGAAGCCGGGCGCTACTACCAGGGCCATCTGCAATACCAGCTCGACTACTACAAAGAACTGATCCGGCGATTGAGTCAAGCTCTCGGCATCACCGAAGCGGCTGACCGGCAAGCTGCGGATTCGACGAAAACGATCAAGGGGTCGCTCGAATGATTCGACGAGTTCTCGTCGGTGCCACCGCGGTGGTCGTCGGCACGGCGTTGCTCACTTCATGCACGAGTGAACGGCGCACACCCGGCACCGCGTCGGCGGCGCCGACCAGTAGCGCGGAACTGCCGAACAGCGGTGCTCCCAAGGTGACGGACCCATTGCCCGCCAAAGTGCTGGAAGGCAGTCCCTGCGATTCGGCTTTCACCGCCGACCAGCTGACCGGCTATCTCGGACAACCAGGTTCGCCGAAACCGAAGGACTCGGAGCTGGGTCCCATGTGCGACTGGGGCAGTACCTCGGGAAGCAGTGCCGGCATCCTGGTCATCTACGAGACCAAGAACGACGAAGGCATCAGCCTCGCCTACAAAAACGAGAAGCCCAAGGCCAAACGCTGGGTCGACGACCTCGCCCCGGTCCAGGGTTACCCCGCGGTCGGCTACGTGGATGTGGGGTCGACCGACAATCGAACGTGTGTGATCGTCGTCGGCATCTCCGATGAGCTGGCGTACTCCGTCTCGCTGAGCATCGGTGACTCGGCGGTCCAGGCGGGCAAGGACGCGTGCGAACTCGGGCGCGGGGTCGCCGACACCGTGCTGACCAACCTCAAGGCGCGGTCCTGAGCTGCACCTTTTCGTTACGACGGAGATCGCGTTAATGCAAGACTTGTCGTAGTAAGCACCTAGACTGTTCGGATGAGCCACCCCACCCGGAGGGGTCGCGCGCGTGCGGCTACCGAACAGGACATTCGGCGGACCGCTCGGAAGCTGCTCGTCGAGCAGGGACCCGAGGCGGTCACCCTGCGCGCCATCGCGCGGGAGCTGGGGATCACCGCGCCCGCGCTCTACCGGTACTACGAGTCGCGGGACGACCTCGTCGGGACCCTGCGGCTGGACGTCTGCGCCGATCTGGCGGACGAGCTCGCGGAGGACATCGCCGAGCTGCCGGACGACGGGATCATGCAGCTGTTCGCCATCTGCAAGGGCTTCCGGCGGTGGGCGCTCACCCACACGAAGGAATTCACGCTCGTCTTCGCGTCGCCGACGGGCGGCGTGGGGTCGACGACCGGGAGTGCGCTGAGCCGGGTCGACGAGCCGTTCGGACGGATCTTCCTGGCCGCCGCCGGGCGGGTGCTCGCGCGGACCGACATCGTGCTGCCGTCCGCCAGCGGGGTGCCCGACGAGCTGCGCGACGACCTCCAGAAGTTCCAGGAATCGCTGGTCACCGTGCTCGCCGAATCCGACCGGCAGGTGCCGGTGGAGAAGATCGACCTCGGCGTGACGTACCTGATGATCCAGTTCTGGGCCCGGCTCTACGGGCACGTCACGCTCGAGGTCTTCGGCAACTACCCGATCCCGATGTCCAAACCGGACGTCCTGTTCGAGGCGATGCTCATCGACCTCGCCCGGGAGATCGGGCTCTACTCCGGCTAAGCCGCGTGACCGCCGTCGACCGAGAGGGTCGACGCCGTCACGTAGGCGCTGGCCGGCGAAGCCAGGTAAGACACCGCGGCCGCCACCTCCGACGGCGAGCCGTAGCGGTCGAACGTCGTCAACGCGCGCTGGTCTGCCGCGTAGGGACCGTCGGCCGGGTTCATGTCCGTGTCCGTCGGGCCCGGGTGGACCAGGTTGACCGTGATGCCGCGCGGGCCGAGTTCCCGCGCCAGCGCTTTGGTCAGGCCGACCATCGCCGCCTTGCTCGTTGCGTACAGGGCCATGCCCGGGCCGGGCACGCGATCGGTGACGCAACTGCCGATCGTGATCACGCGGCCGCCTTCGCCCAGGACTCCCGCGGCCGCCTGGGTTGCGGCGAACACGCCGCGGACGTTCACCGCCAGCACGCGGTCGACGTCTTCCAAAGAGGTTTCGGTGAAAGCGCCGACGAAGCCGACGCCCGCGTTGTTCACCAGCACGTCGAGCCGGCCGAATTCCGCCACCACAGCCGAAACGGCGGCCGAAACCGCGGAAGCGTCCGCCGAGTCCGCCTGGATCGCCAGCGCGCGGCGGCCGAGGTTCTTGATCTGCTCGACCACCTCGGCCGCCCGCGCGGCGTTGTTCACGTACGTCAGCGCGACGTGGGCGCCGTCCTCGGCGAGCCGCAATGCCGTGGCCGCGCCGATGCCACGGCTGCCGCCCGTCACCAGTGCCACCTTGCCGTCGAGGGTCATCCCCGGTTCTCCTTCGATCGAGCCGTTTTCGTTGACTGCTCAATCAAATCGAGAACTCGGGGAAACCACCGGCGGCTTTCCGACAGCGCGCTACCACCGGCTTTCGGGGGTCCGGGTGGCGAAGCCCCCGGCCCGGGGCGAAGCCCCGGATGTCACAGGACGATGTTGACCAGCTTGCCCGGCACCACGATCACCTTGCGCGGGGTGCCGCCGCCGACCAGTGCCGCGACCTTTTCGTCCGCCAGCGCCGCCGCCTGGACCGCGTCCGGAGCGGCGTCGGCCGGCACCGTCACGCGGGAGCGGACCTTGCCGTTGACCTGGATCGGGTACTCGACCGAGTCCTCCACCAGGTACTTCTCGTCCACCACCGGGAACGGGCCCTGCACCAGCGAGTCCGCGTGGCCCAGCCGGTGCCACAGCTCCTCCGCCAGGTGCGGGGCCAGCGGGGCCAGCATCAGCACCAGCGGCTCGGCCAGCTCGCGCGGCGTCGACACGGCACCGCCGTAGACCTTGGTGACGTGGTTGTTCAGCTCGATCAGCTTCGCGCCGGCCGTGTTGAACCGCATCTCCGCGTAGTCCTCGCGGACGCCCGCGATGGTCTTGTGCAGCACCTTGCGGTCCGCCTCCGAAGCGTCCTCAGTGGACACTCGCAGCTCGCCGGTGTTCTCGTCGACGACCAGGCGCCACAGCCGCTGCAGGAACCGGTGCGCGCCCACGACGTCCTTGGTCGCCCACGGGCGCGACATGGCCAGCGGGCCCATCGCCATCTCGTAGAACCGGAACGTGTCGGCGCCGTAGTTCTCGGCCATCTCGTCCGGCGTGACGACGTTCTTCAGGCTCTTGCCCATCTTGCCGTACTCCTGGGTGACCTCTTCGCCGTTGAAGAAGTACTTCCCGTCGCGCTCCTCGACCTGCTCGGCCGGGACGTAGACACCGCGCGAGTCCGTGTACGCGTACGCCTCGATGTAGCCCTGGTTGAACAGCTTCCGGTACGGCTCCTTGGACGTCACGTGGCCCAGGTCGAACAGCACCTTGTGCCAGAACCGCGAGTACAGCAGGTGCAGCACCGCGTGCTCGACGCCGCCGACGTACAGGTCGACGCCGCCGGTGTCGTCCGCGCCGTGCTCGCCCGGCCGCGGGCCCATCCAGTACGCCTCGTTTTCCGGCGCGCAGAACGTCTCGCTGTTCGTCGGGTCCACGTAGCGCAGCTGGTACCAGCAGGAACCCGCCCAGTTCGGCATCGTGTTGATGTCGCGGCGGTACTTCTTCGGGCCGTCGCCCAGGTCCAGCTCGACCTCTACCCAGTCGGTCGCGCGGGCCAGCGGGGACGACGGCATCGAGTCGCGGTCCTCCGGGTCGAACGTCACCGGCGAGTAGTCGGCGACCTCGGGCAGCTCGATCGGCAGCATCGACTCGGGGACGGCGTGCACTTCGCCGGCCTCGTCGTAGACCACCGGGAACGGCTCGCCCCAGTAGCGCTGGCGCGAGAACAGCCAGTCGCGCAGCTTGAACTGCACGGTGCCGATGCCGGCGCCCTTTTCGGTCAGCCAGTCGATGATCGTCTTCTTGGCCTCGGCGACGTCCATGCCGTCCAGGAAGCCCGAGTTGATCGCGGGCCCGTCACCGGTGAACGCCTTGCCGTCGAAGCCTTCCGACGGCTGCACGGTCCGGACGATGTCCAGCCCGAACTTCTCGGCGAACTCCCAGTCGCGGACGTCCTGGCCGGGCACGGCCATGATCGCACCGGTGCCGTAACCCATCAGCACGTAGTCGGCGACGAAGATCGGGATCTGCTTGTCGTTCACCGGGTTCGTCGCGTACGCGCCGGTGAAGACGCCCGTCTTCTCCTTGTTCTCCTGCCGGTCCAGCTCGGACTTCCGCGACGCGGCGACGCGGTACTCCTTGATGGCCTCGGCGGGCGTCGCGGCACCACCGGTCCAGCGAGGATCGACGTCCTCAGGCCAGGCCGAAGTGACCAGCTTGTCGACCAGCGGGTGCTCCGGTGCCAGCACCATGTAGGTGGCGCCGAACAGCGTGTCCGGCCGGGTCGTGAAGACCTCGATCGCGTCTTCGCCGGACTTGAACGTGACGCGGGCGCCGTGCGAGCGGCCGATCCAGTTCCGCTGCATGGACTTGACCTTCTCGGGCCAGTCCAGCAGGTCCAGGTCGTCGACCAGGCGATCGGCGTACGCGGTGATCCGCATCATCCACTGCCGCAGGTTGCGGCGGAAGACGGGGAAGTTGCCGCGTTCGCTGCGGCCGTCGGCGGTGACCTCTTCGTTCGACAGCACGGTGCCCAGGCCCGGGCACCAGTTGACCGGCGCTTCGGAGATGTACACCAGCCGGTGGTCGTCGATCACCTGCTTCCGTTCGACGGCGGACAGCGCCGCCCAGTCACGGCCGTCCGGCGTCGGACGCGAGCCGTCCGCGAACGCGGCTTCCAGCTCGGCGATCGGCCGGGCCTTGCCGGCTTCGGTGTCGTACCAGGAGTTGAAGATCCGCAGGAAGATCCACTGCGTCCAGCGGTAGTACTCGGGGTCGATCGTGGAGATGCGACGGCGTTCGTCGTGGCCCAGGCCCAGGCGCCGGATCTGGCGCAGGTAGGTCCGGATGTTCTCCTCGGTGGTCTTGCGCGGGTGCTGCCCGGTCTGGACCGCGTACTGCTCGGCCGGCAGGCCGAACGCGTCGAAGCCCATCGTGTGCAGCACGTTGCGCCCGATCATCCGGTGGTACCGGGCGAAGACGTCGGTGCTGATGAAGCCCAGCGGGTGCCCGACGTGCAGGCCGGAGCCCGACGGGTACGGGAACATGTCCTGGACGAACAGCTTGTCGCTGGGCACCTGCTGCCCCTCGACGGCGAGCGGCCCGACGGGGTTGGGCGCGTGGAAGGTGCCCTGGTCGGCCCAGTGGTCCTGCCAGCGCTGCTCGATCTGACCCGCCAGCGCGGCCGTGTAGCGGTGCGCGGGGACGTCGGTCCCGGTCGCCTCAGTCATCGCCGTCTTCCTTCGCGTTTCGACCTACTCCAGAAACAACTCGACCCCTCAGCCACCAGGGCATGAGGGGTCGCCGCGCCGGCCGGGCCGGACCCGGTCAGCGCGGCAGGCTAAGGAGCAGCCGAGCCGTGTTCATACGTTCATCGTAACTTGCTGGTCAAAGCCGTTCCGAGGGGACCGCCAGTGCGGCGAACTGGGTGACCTGCGTGGCGGAGAAGTTGTTGTCGCTGACGATGATCAAGCTGCGGTCGCCGTTCGGCAGCTTCGGGCCCCAGGTCATGCCCTCCAGGTTGTCCACAGTGGACAGGCCGAGGTCGGCGGCGTCGAAGAGGAACCGTTTCTTGACCGGCTTGACGTGCTTCGCGTCAGCCAGGGACTTGACGTTCAGGACGTTCGTCGCGCCCTTCGTGTCGATCTCGTAGACGCGCACCTTGTTGCCGACGCCCGTGACGAACGAGCGCTCCATCATCAGGAACTTCGTCGGGTCGGCCTGGTCGACGGCCAGCATCGAGGAGACGCCGGTGGTCGCGAACGCGCCGTCGGGGACCGGTGACGCGAAAATCGGCTCCTGCGGGTACGCGTACTGCGCCAGGACCGGGCCGAACCGCGACTGCAGGGTGATCCGCGAGAGCGCGCCCGCGGTCGTCGTCGGCGCGGGACCGTCTTGCAGGAGCGGGCCTTCGACCTCGCTGGCCAGCAGCGAGCCGAAGCCGGTGAACGTGATGCCCTCGAGCACGAGGTTCTGCCGCGGACCCGCCGTCGGCGTCATCTTCTCGTTCGCGGGGATCGGCAGGTCGCGGACGTATTTTCCGTCGCGGCGCGCCTCGCGGATCGACGGGTCGATCAACGTCGTCGCCGTCCGCTCGCCCTCCTGCGACCAGTAGTAGTCGCCGGTCCACGGGTCGACGCGCAGCTCTTCGGGGTCGATGGTCTGCTCGTTCTGCGGCTTCGACGGGTCGTTCTGCGTGAGCGGCGGGTACGGCGTGCCGTCCGGGCGCAGCAGAGGCTTCGTGCCGGTGAAGGTGACCGGGCCGACGCCGTCGGCCGACACCGGGAAGTTCGCGGTGTAGAAGCGGGCGGGGTTGATCGCGGACCGGTCGTCGCAGATCAGGGCGTATCCGCCGGTCCGGGGGTCGTAGTCGATGCTGGAGAGGCCGCCGACCACCGTGCCCTGGAACAGCAGGGAGTTGGGGACGATCTGTTCGCCGAGCAGGCGGATCGGCCGCTGGTGACTCTCGGTGGCGCTCGCCGGTGCCGCAGCGACGAGTCCCCCGATCAGGGCAGCGGTCAGCACTGTGGGCAGTACGCGTGGTGACATGGCCTGTAGCACAGTCGGTCAGGGTATCCGCCAGGTTGCCAGGACGTCACGCTTATCCTTGACCTCGTGTTCGCTATCGCGCTGGTTCCGGTCGTGCTGGGTCTGCTTGTCGGCTTTGGTGGGTTCCTCGGTTTCCGCGAGCGCTTGACGCGCGAAGGCGGGACCGGCGTGCGCACGCAGGCCGCGTTGCGCAGCGAAGAAGCGTTCAGGCTGGCCAACCGCATCGCGGGGCTGCCGACCATGGCCGGTGGCGCGATCTCCGTGCTCACCGGGCTGGCCGGGCTCGCGATGCCGACGACCGCCGGGCTGGTCTCCGCCGCGCTCGCCGGCGTGCTCGCCATGCTCGTGCTGGTCATGGGCGGCGGCGTGCTCGGCAACCGGGCCGCGCTGACCGTGCCGCCGCCGGCTCCGGCCGCGCCCGCGGGCTGCACCGGCTGCGCGTGCGGCTCCGGTGGCTGCGGGGTCTTCAAGAAGGCCGAGGCCTAATTCCGCTGGAGGTCGCCCGGATGGGTGGCCAGCAGGGCCAGCGGGATGCCCTGGCGGCGCAGCACCTGGCTCCACAGGTCGCCGCTCGGTGAGGCCAGGATGTCGCTCGGGAGCGCGGGCACGATGACCCAGTCGTCGCGCTCGATCTCGCCGGCGAGCTGACCGGAGTCCCAGCCCGCGTACCCGGCGAAGACGCGCACCCCGCGCACCTTCGGCACGAGCACTTCGGGGTCGGTGTCCAGGTCGACCAGCGCGACCGGCCCGCGAACCGCGATGACGCCCGGCACGCTCGCCGCCGTCTCACCGGTGCGCAGTGCGGCCAGGCACAACGCGGTCTTCTTCTCGACCGGCCCGCCGACGAACACCGCCTGCGGCTCGGCGACGTGCCCGCCCCAGTTGGGCAGCACGTCGTGCACGGCGACGTCGCTCGGCCGGTTCAAGACCACGCCGAGCGTGCCTTCGTCACGGTGATCGATGACGAACACCACGGTCCGCTTGAAGTTGGGGTCGACCATCGTGGGGGCGGCGACCAGGAGCGTTCCCGGCTCAACCTCGGCGTCCGCTGGCACGCGACCCATGATCTCACCTCTGGCCCGGCGAATTACTTCGGCTCGGGAACAATCGCCTCAGCAGCCTCGTTTGAAACAGTGGTCGGCGCACTCCGTGTCCCCCGGGCTCACTGAAGAACCGCCTTTGTGGAATACCGTCCGGCAGGAGCCACACTGCGCATAGCCGCCGAGAGGCGAGGCTGAGTGCGTCGGCCACCCTTGCTTGATGGCTTCGCCATCTTCGCCCCTGGCGCCCTCAGCTTGTTTTCCAGGGGGCAAGCCCCCCGGACCCCCGTGTGCGCCGGCCGCCAGTCTCTTGACCCGTGCCCCACTATCGGGCCTTAGTCTGGTTCCGTGACGATCAGCACCGGTGCGGCCACCGCACGAAGAGGCCCCCGTGAGCTGCTCAAGGATCCTGACTTCCGGCGTCTGCTCTTCACGCGCTTCGCCGCCAGCTGGGGTGACGGCGTCTTTCGCGCCGGTCTTGCCGGGGCCGTGCTGTTCAACCCCGAGCGTGGCGCCGATCCGCTGGCCATCGCCGGTGGGTTCGCCGTGCTGCTGCTGCCTTACTCGGTCGTCGGGCCGTTCGCCGGTGCCCTGCTGGACCGCTGGGACCGGCGCAAGGTCCTCATCTTCGCGAACCTCCTTCGTGGGTTGGCGATCGCCTGCGCGGCCATCGCCGTCGGGTTCGGGTTCGGCGGGATCGGCCTGTTTTCGCTGGCCCTGGCCGCGGAAGGCATCTCGCGCTTCATCGGCTCCGGGCTTTCGGCGTCGCTGCCGCACGTCGTGGAGGAAGAGAGCGTCGTGACGGCGAACGCCTTCGCCACGACGCTCGGCTCCGTCGTCGCCGTCATCGGCGGCGGGTGTGCGATCGGGTTGCGGGCGCTGTTCGGCAGCAACGACCTCGGCTCGGCCGAGACGACGGCGTTCGCGGTGCTCGGCACGCTGGTCTCGGCGTTCATCGCGCGCGGCTTCACGCGCGGCGTGCTCGGGCCGACGGTGGTCGACGAGCCGCCGAACCCCGTGCTGGCCGTCGCGCGTGGGCTGGCCGACGGCGCGAAGCACGCATGGCGCGCCCCGAGTGTCACCGCCGGCTTCATCGCGCTGTTCGCGCACCGCGCGTCGTTCGGGGTGTCGCTGCTGGTCACCGTGCTGATGATGCGGAACTACTTCACCGACCACGGGATCTTCCGCGCCGGCCTGCCCGGGCTCGGGCAGATGGCCGCGCTCGCCGGAGCCGGCATCCTGATCGCCGGGCTGCTGACGGCGCGGCTGCTCCGGAAGTTCGGCCGCCTGCGCGCGGTGCTCGGTTCGCTGCTGCTCGCCGCGATCGCGCAGTCCGCGCTGGGCCTGCCGATGGTGCTGCCGCTGGCGCTGCTCGCGTCGTTCGTCATCACCGGGGCCGGGCAGGTGCTGAAGCTCTGCGTCGATTCGTCGATCCAGCTCGACGTCGCCGACGAAGCCCGCGGCCGGGTGTTCGCCCTGTACGACACACTCTTCAACATCACGCAGGTGGCGGCGGTTTCGCTGGGCGCGCTCGTCGTGCCGGACGACGGCCGCTCGCCGGGCCTGCTCATCGCGGCGACCGTCTGCTACCTCGTCGGCGGCGCGGGGTACGCCGTGGCGCGGCGCCGGACGGTCCGGTGAGCGAAAACCACGAACCGGTCACGGTCACTGCTCCATTGGCATTAGGGTGACGGCAAGTCATTAGTAGGTTCGAGGGACACCGGGGGGACCTGTGACCACCGCGGGCGACGACCGTGCACGGCTCGAAGCACGCAATGCCGCGATGAAGGACCAGATGGACACCCTCCTGGAGAACTTCGAGCGGCAGACCGCGCAGCTGCGCGACGCCCAGACCGCGGCGGCCGAGACCACCGCGCAGGTCAGTTCCCCCGACGGCCTGGTCCGCGCGACGATCGACGCCGGCGGCAGCCTCGCGAAGCTCGAGTTCGCACCGAACGCGTTCGAACGCACAACGCCCGCGCAGCTCGCGAACACCGTCCAGACGGTGGTGCGGCAAGGATCGCTGCAGGTCAAGCAGAAGATCGCCGACCTCATGGCGCCGATCACCGAGGGACTACCCGACCTCGCCGACCTCGTCGAGGGCGCGCCGTCGCTGGCGGGGCTGGTGCCGCGGATCCCCGAGTTCGTCGAGGAAGAGGCTCCGGCGCCGCGGCCCGCGTCCTTCGAAGAAGGTGGCTCGATCCTGCGCAACGAGGCCGTGCCGCCGCCGATGCTCGCTCCCAAGCCGGCGCCGAAGCGCGTCCGCCCGCCGCGTGACGAGGACGAGGAGCCGCCGTCGTCCTGGATGACGAGGGGCGATTGATGCCCGGAGGGGGCTCCGGGTTCACCGCGGAACCCGACGCCGTCCTGGGCGCGTCGAGCGGCCTGACCACGGCGGCGGACGGGCTCGACAGCGCGCTGAAGGCGTTGCGGGGCGCGCTCGACGCGCAGGGCGCGTGCTGGGGCGACGACGACTCCGGCAAGGAGTTCGCCAAGGACTACGTGCCCGGTTCGCAGGGTGCCGTCGAAGGCTTCGCCAACCTCGTGCAGGGGTTGCGCGGGATGCAGCAGAACGTCGCCAAGTCGATGAAGGCGCTGTCGGGCGCCGACGAAGACGTGACTTCGCAGCTCGGCAAGGGGCAATGACCCGTGGGTATGGAGATGCCCGACGCGGTCAAGTGGCTGCTGCCGATCGTCGTCGGGGAGAGCTGGCCCGAGGGCGACGAGACCAAGCTGCGCGCCCTGCGCGACGCGTGGCACACGGCGTCTTCGGCGATCGGCCCGGCATCGGAAGCGGGTAACCAGGCGGCGTCCGGCATCCGCGACAACTGGACCGGCGACGGCGCCGACGCGTTCGTGGAGCAGTGGAAGAAGTTCGTCGAGGGCGACGAGGCGTACTTCAAGCAGCTGGCCGACGCGACGAAGGCCCTCGGGGACTCGTGCGACCAGACGGCGCTGGACGTCGAGTACACGAAGTACATGATCATCATCTCGCTGATCGTGCTGGCGGCCCAGATCGCGGCGATGATCGCGGCGGCGGCGGTGACGTTCGGCGGCTCGACGGCGGGCATCGCGCCGGCCCAGGTCGCGACCCGGATGACGGTGCAGATGCTGTTCCGGCAGCTGCTCGAGAAGCTGGCGCAGCAGGGGTTCAAGCAGGTCGCGAAGGAGCTGCTGGAGAAGCTGCTCAAGCAGGGTCTCAAGAAGATCGGCATGGAGGTCCTCAAGAACGAGGCCATCAACCTGGGGATGGACGCCGGCATCCAGGGCCTGCAGATGGCGAAGGGCGACCGCAAGGACTGGGACTGGTCGAAGACTTCGGACGCGGCGATCTCCGGCGCTGTCGGTGGCGTGGTCGGGGCGGCTTCGGGGTCGATTGGGCGGGGGGCCACCGAGGGGCTTTCGCACTCGGCCGGGGGTCAGGTTGCCGACGCGGCGGTGCGGGCCGGGGCGCGGGGGGCGGTCGAGGGGGTTGCGCAGACCGTCGGGCAGGCGGCGGTTACCGGGGATCTGGGGTCTTTGACGCCTGAGCAGTTGCTGACCGGGGCTTCCAGTGGGGCTGTGGGCGGGGCGGTCGGGGGCGCCAAGGAGCAGATGCACTCGGTTCACGAGGCGAACATTCCTCGGGAGCCGGGTGGGGGGTCTGGGGAGTCGCGGTCCGGGGGTGGTTCGGATCGGGAGCCGGGGGCGTCTTCGGAGTCTGAGTCGCGGGGGGATTCTTCGCGAGAGGCTGGCGGTGAGCCGGAGTCGCGGGGTGAGGAGGCTCGGCGTTCGTCGGAGCCCGAGTCACGTGGGGAAGAACCGCCGTCCGGGCCCGAATCGCGAGGGGAGAACTCTTCGCGGGAGCCTGAGTCGCGTGGGGAAGAACCTTCGCGAGGGCCGTCGTCCGAACCGGAGTCGCGTGGGGCCGAGCCGCGGCGCGAGACGTCGTCCGAGCCGGAGGCCCGTCGCGAACCCGAGCAACGTGCGGAGACTGCGCCTGCTCGAGAGCCGGAACTCCAGTCCGCCGAGCCGCAGCACGTGGCCGAAGCTGAGGGGCAGCGGCCGAGTGCCGACCACGTACAGGCAGAACGTCCGCAGCCTGAAGTGAGGGCGGCTGCAGACAGTCCGGTGCCTCAGCAGGCGTCGGACGGTCCCGCACCTCAGCAACAGCCCCCGGCACCTGGCCAGCCGGCGCCATCATCGGGTAGTTCGGCACCGCCGGCGGTCTCGTCGCACGGCGCGCCGCCGAGTCCGGCCGGCGCACCGTCGAACGGCGGCTACGGCATGGCCCCACCGGGAGCCGGCCCGGAACCAGGCCGCCAGACCGGCGGACGCCCGCAGGACAACGTCGGAGCGGCCGGCTTCACCGGCGGTGCGAACCAGCCGTTCGCGGCAGCCGATGGGGGGACGGCACCGTTCCAGAGCGGGCCATCGCCGCAGCAGGGCCCGCCCCAGGGCGGATTCACACCACCCCCACCAGCCGGAATGCCGAACGGCGGCGGCGGTCCCGGACGTACGAATGGCCCGGCCCCGACGCCCCCGCGCGGCGGTCAGCCACCGCACGAGCAGCCGCGACGGATGCCACCGCAGGACCCGCGCCGGATGCCGCCGGGTGGTCAGCCGATGCGCGGGCAACCGCCGGGGCAGCCGAGCGGACGGCCCCCGCAAGGCGGACAACCGCAGGGCGGTCAGGCACCGGGCGGGCAGGCGCTGGGCGGGCAATCGCACGGGGGACAGCCGCATGGCGGGCACGCGCAAGGCGGCCAAGCACACGGCGGACAGCCGCAGACCGGACACCCGCAGGGTGGACAGCCACACGGCGGCCAAGCACAAGGTGGACAGCCGTTCGGTGGGCAGCCACACGGCAATCAACCGCACGGTGGGCAGGCACAGGGCGGCCAGCCACAGAACGGCCAATCGCACGGCGGACAACCGGGGGTTGGGCAAGTACTGGGCGGGCAGCCGCGCGGTGGGCAACCGTTGCAGGGTGGCCAGCCGCCGCAGGGTGGCCAGCCGCCGCAGGGCGGCCAGCTGTCGCACGGTGCCCAGCCGTCGCACGGTGCGCAGCCGCCGCAGGGTGGCCAATCGTCGCACGGTGCCAAGCCGACGCAGGGTGGCCAACCGTCGCATGGTGGGCAGCCCCCTCAAAGTGGCCAACCGTCGCACGGTGCGCAGCCCCCGCACAGTGCGCAGCCGCCGCAGGGTGGGCAGGCGCAGGGTGGGCAGGCGGTTCACGGTGGGCAAAGGCCGCCGGGAGGGCAGGGGCCGTCGGCTGGGCAGGCGCCGCACGGTGGGCAGCCGCCGGTGGGTGGGGCTTCCTCTCACCGGGGGCAGTCGCCGCAGGGTGGGTTGCCTTCTAACGATCCGCGGCGGATGCCGCCGTGGCCGCAGGGTGGGCCGCCGCACCAGGGGGTGCCTGGTGGGCAGCGTCCCGCGGGGTACCCGAACCAGCCGCGCGGGCCGCAGGGGCCGGGTCCGCATCCGGGGGGACGGCCGCCGATGCCGCCACCGCCGGGTGGCCGGCCGCCGATGCCGCCGCACGATCCGCGGCTGGGTCCGCCGCGCCCGGTGGGGCCGCCGCAGGTTCCGCCGGCGCGGTTCGGTCCGCCGCAGGAGCGTCTGCCTCGTGGTCCGCAGGGGCCGTTCGAGCAGCCTGTCGCGAGGCCGGCGGAGCCGAACGTGCCCGTGGCCGAGCACGCCCCGGTTCAGGAGCGGCCGGTCGAGCAGCAGCCACCCGCGACTGGGCAGAACCCGGACCGGCATCGGCCGACGGATCCAGCCGGCGAGCAGGGGCGAACCCCGGACGAGCGGCCGGTCGGGAACGCCGCGGACCAGCCGATCGAGCGGCAAGCACCCGCCGCCCGGCAGCCCAGCGAGCAAGACGCGCACGCAACCCAGCAGACACCCGCTACGGCACGGCCGAGTGAGCAAGCGCCGACCGCAGCCCAGCAGTCCGGCGGCCAAGACGCACACACAACCCAACAGCCTGCGCCCACTGCGGAACAGCCAAGTAGGCAAGCGCCGACCGCAGCCGAGCAGCCCGCCGGGCAAGACGCACACGCAACCCAACAGCCTGCGCCCGCTGCGGAACAGCCAAGCAGGCAAGCGCCGACCGCGGCGCAGCAGCCCGCCGGGCAAGACGCACGCACAACCCGGCAACCGGCGCCCACTGCGGAACGGGCGGGCGGGCAGGACGCGCCCACGGTTGGACAGCCACCTGCGGCCGAGCAGTCGGGCGGGCGGGATGTTTCTGCTGCCGAGCACGCTCCTCCGCACCAGCGCGGTGGTTTCGAGCAAGCACCTGAGCACGATCAGCAGCCCGCTAGCGATGCGGCGCACCAGCGCGCGGGTGAGCAGGAACTGCCGGCGGAGCAGGAACCCGGTACCGACCCCGGTCGAGAACCAGACGGCAGCGCGCCGCACACCGACAACGACCAGTACGGGCAGCCGGATCGGTTCATCGACGAGCCCTACCTCGACGATCCCGGCTTCCGCACCCAGGACCCCGGCGGGATCGCGCGGATCGAGGACACCTTCATGGACTCCGGGCGGCAAAGCCCGGAGACCGGCGAGTGGCGCCACGAGCAGGTCCGCCGCGAGGCGCTCGCCCGGCGGGACCAGTTCCACCCCGGCATGTCCGACGATGGCGCCTTCGCCGTGCACGCCTACACGCGGCACGAGCTGGTCGGGCCGCTCAACCGGGCCCTTCGGCTCGGCGGCCCCGAGCTCCTCGGCCTCGCCCCTCAGGCCGGGGCGCTCGTCTCCGGGCTCAACGAACTGCCTCCGCACGTCGGCACCGTCTCCCGGCGGGTCGACTTCCACGGGGATCCTTCGCGGCTCCAGGCTTTCCTCGGGCGCTTCCACGAGGGCGCGCACATCACCGAGCCCTCCTTCCTCAGCTCGTCGAAGGTCGATTCGGCGCATCCGCGCAGCACCTTCGCCGGTGAGGTCGAGATGCGGATCGAGTCCAGGACCGGCCGCGACGTCGAGTCCATGGCCAGCATCGGGCGCGAGCGCGAGGTGCTCTTCAAAGCCGGGTCGCAGTTCGAGATCACCGGGGTCGAGATGGGGCCGGGGCATCCCCAGCACCCCGATTTCGAGAACCGCCCCGGCGCCCGGGACCAGCCGCAGTGGATCGTGCATGCCGAAGAGATCGCGCCTGGGGATCCGCGGTTCCGTAGTGACACTTGGGACGCTGTCGACGAACGCCGTGCCGCCGAACGCACCGACGAAGAGCGCTTCGAGCGGGAAGCGGCCGAGAAGGACGCGCAGTTCTATGCCGAGTACCCGCACCTCAAGCCGTCCGGGGATCTGTTCAAGCTGCTCGGTGGGGACGACGACGCGCCGCCGCCGCCCGAAAAGCGGGTGCCCGCCACCACCGAGCCCGAGGGGGGCTGGTCGCGGCTCGCCGAACCGCTGACGCCGGGTGGGCCGCCCGTGCTCCACGCCGGGTCCGTCGAGACTCCGCAGCAGCACGCGCGGCTCGTCCGCGACGCCGTTCCCGAACTCGCCGCCGTCAACACCCGCAACCACTACAGCCCGGGCGAACACGGCTTCCGGACCAACGCCGCCGAGTCGATGACCGCCTTCGACCGGCGCATGAACGGCGAGGACGTCGTCGCCGGGCCGGCCCGGGGCGAGAGCCTCGGCGGGAACTGGCGCGACCGCGGCAGCTTCGACGACGTCGCGCGCGACCTGGGGGAACGTCCCGTCGGCGCGCGGACGGCCGTCTCCTTCGAGCACGCCGGCACCGAGCACCTGGTCGCCGCCGTGCGGACCGAGCACGGGGTCCTGTTCGCCGATCCCGTCACCGGGCGGCTCGCCGAGCTGCCGCACGATGCCACGTCGATCCGAGAACTGCCGCTCGGCCCGCACGAGACGCCGTCCATCGCCGACCGCCTCGGCCCGGCGCCCGAACGGCTGCCGCACGACGAGGGCTTCCTCTTCGACGACGACCACCGCGGGACGCCGGCCGACCACGAGAGCATCCGCCGCGCGGTCGGCGACGAGCGCATCTACCAGGACATCCACGACCGCGCGCTCGCCCGGCGCGACGCCGCCGGGCTGCCCCTGACCGACGAGGGCGCCGTCGCGGTGCACGGCTACACCCGCGGCGAGTACGCCTACGACGTCAACGAGGCCCTGCGCCGTGGCCCCGGCCACCCCGGCTTCGACCTCGCGCAGGCGAACGCCCGCGCCATCACCGACGGCCTCAACCAGGTCCCGCGCACGTCCGGCGAGACCATCCGCGCCTTCGACGTCAGCGGCGACCCACGGCTGGCCGAGCTCGTCTCCGGGCCGTACAACCCCGGTGACGTGGTCGTCGAGCCGTCGTTCTCCAGCGCGTCCATCAAGACCGGCGAGTTCTCGACCAGCAAGTTCGGCGACGACGTCGAGCTGCACGTCCGGTCGGACAACCTCCGCGACATCTCGAAGCTCGCCGAGAACCCGTCCGAGCGCGAGTCGCTGTCGCCGCCCGGCACCCAGCTGCTGGTGCACGAGCGACGGCTGGAGCTCACGCCCGAGGGCCGCCGCAAGTGGGTCATCAAGGCCGAGGAGATCGGCCCCGGCCACCCGCGCTACCTCGACCCCGAGACCGCGCAGCAGAGGATGGCCGAGCGCCGTGCCGAGAACGACCACAACGCGGCCGAGTTCGAACGGCGCAAGCAGGTCGCGCTGGTGGAACGCCTCGGCGGCTTCGGCGAACCCGAGCACGTCACGCAACCGGAGCACCCGCAGGTCAGCGACGTCCTCGACACCCACGAACTTCGGCCGACGCCAGAGCCCCAGCCCGATTACGGACACCTGGCGCGGGCGACGAACCCGCCGTCCGAGCCGGCCATCCACGCCGGCGCCGCGACGCCGGCGGAGCGCGCGGCCTACGTCCAGGACCGCCACCCGCACCTGCGCGAGGTCAACCCGGGCTTCCACCAGCCGGGCGCGCTGGAAAACGGGTACCTGTCGAACTGCACCCGCGCGCCCGAGGCCTACCTGGACCGGCTGCGCGGCGGTGACACGACGGCCGAGCCGGTCCTCTTCCACGAGATGGGCACCCGCGGCACGCTCGAGCACCTGGAGGGCCGGTTCGGCGAGACGTTCTCCGAGCGCGGCAGCTACGACGACGTCATCCGCGAGATGCGGGACATGCCGCTCGACCACCACGCCGTCGTCGCGGTGAAGTACGAAGGCCCGAACGGCGTCGAGTACGGGCACGTCGCGATGGTCGTGCACACCCGCGACGGCGTCGCGTTCATCGACCCGCAGTCCGGCGACCTCATGCACCTGCCGCAGCCGCCGAAGGGCATCAAGCTGATGCACGTCGGCACGCCGGACGAGGTGCACATCCAACCCGTGCACGCCGGGACGACGGACCACGGCGGCTACGGCAGCGCCCCGCAGTCCCGGCTCGACGAGCTGCTCGCGCAGCCGCCGGTCGCCGAAGCGCTCGCCGGCGCGACCACCGACCTCGTCGTCAAGGACCACGAGGGGAACCCGCAGAACCTCGGGCCGGTCGGTGAGTTCGTCCGGACGCGGCTGGCCGAGCACCCGGAGCTGGTCGACCTGCTCCACGACCCGGCCAACGAGTTCCTGACGCGGTCGCTGCTGCGCAAGCCGGAGACGATCGCCAGCCTGCTGGTGCACGACGAGGCCCTCCCGATCCTGGCCGACGCCGTGCGCGAGGTGCACCACCCGGCCCCGGACGCGGAACCGGTGGGTCCGGACGCGGAGCCGACCCCGCTCACCCCGGACCAGGCCGAGACGTCCCACGAGGTGATCGACCAGGCTGATGGGCACCCTCAGCAGCACCGCCGGCAGGCCGAATTCGACTTGAGCAAGGCCGGGGACGAGGCTTACACGCGGCAGTACCTCGCCGAGCGCTACGCGGAAGCGGCGCGGGCCGACGCGAAGCTGAAGGAGATCCTGCCGCCGCTGGCAGCGGAAACCGGTGGCCACGCCGGGTTCCGGCCAGGACCGAAGTCCGAAGGCCGGGCGATGGACAAGATCAACACCAACTACGACGGTGACGCGTCGCGGCTGGTCGACCTCGCGGGCGCGATGATCCAGTTCGAACGCGTGCAGGACGCCTACGCCGCGTTGGCGCGGATCGCGGACCACCCGGACCTGGAGATCGTCGACTTCGACGACCGCTTCGCGAACCCCGCTCCGGCCGGTTACCGCGACCTGCAGATGAGCGTGCGCATCGACGGGCACGTCGCCGAGCTGCGCCTGCACCTCAAGGCGCTGGACGACGTTTCGGCGTACGAGCACTCGCTCTACGAGGTCCGGCGCGATCTGAAGGCGCTCGCGAAGGCCGAGGGCCGGACCTACACCGCCGACGAACGAGCCCTGATCGACGGGCTGATCAAGCGCGAACGAGAGCTGTTCTGGGACGCGCTGCAGGGGAGTCTCTGATGGTTCAGACGCCGTCCTACTTCGAGTACTACGACCACCCCTACGTGGTCGACGGCACGCCCGACGGCGGGCTCACCGGCCGGATCCTCAACTGGAAGACCGGCCGGTTCGACGAAGACAACGAGCACGTCACCGACGTGCTCTTCGACCACGGACCGGACATCCGGAGCCTCGACCGCGACCGGTTCGTGCGCCGGACCGAGGAAGCGCGGCACCACTACCTCCGCGGTGACGGGCCGATCTTCGCGCTCTACCAGACCATCGACGCGATCTGGGCCGCCATGGAAGAGGAAAGCCGCAAGATCACCAAGGAGGAGCGCGCCTTGATCGACTCGCTGTACCGGCGCACCTTCACGATGTGGGAGGACGAGTTCGCCCGCCGCGACGCCGGCGAGGCCCCGACCTTCACCTTCACTTCGACGTTGGCGCGATGATTCACGTGGAACAACGACTTTCGCCCGAAGAGCAGCGCACTGTCCTGGTGCAGCTGGGAAAGCTCGTCCGCGAGCTCCGGACCGACGCCGCCGGGCCGGCCGCCGTCGACTTCCGGCAGGTCGGGGCGCACACCGAGCTGCAGGGCCACAACGCGACGACGTCCGACGCCGTCGCCGAGCTGTTCACCGAGCTGCGCAAGGGGATGTACGCCGAGGACCGCGGCACCTGGCTGCAGGCGCGGTTCACGCTCGCCCCGGACGGCACCTTCGACTTCGACTTCGCGCTCGACGACGATCCGGTGTGGACGGACGCGCCGCCGTCGGCCGCCTACCCGGAGGAGCTGGCCGCGTTCCCGCGCGCCGAGGAGCACATCCCCGACTGGTGGCGGCTGCGCGCGCAGCTGCCGCTCGGCGTGGTGTTCCGGCACGCCGAGGTCGGCGGCCCGGACGTCGAACGGCCGCCGCTGACCGACACGGAGGTACCGCTCGTGCTGCAGTACCTCGAGCGGGAGGCCGTCGTCCACGAAGACGGCGACGAGCGCTTCCACACCGACGGTGCCTGGATCTGGCCGTCGTCGGTGGCCGACCAGCTGGCTGACCAGGGCATCCCGCCCGAACCGGACCTGGTCGCGCACATCCGCCGTCACCACTTCCAGCCGCCGTACGTCGAGCCGCTGGTGCGCCGGACCGCGGAGGCCGACCTGCTGGGCCGGCCGAGGCCGAAGCCGAGCCGCGCGGACGTCAAGAAGACGAGCGGTGACGTCGCCGCGGAGCTGGAGACCACGCCGGACCCGAAGCTGGGCGACGAGGAACTGCTGATCGTCCTGGTCCAGCGGCTCGGCGAGCACGGCGTCTGGCCGGAGGCGTACCGCGTCGGCGAGCGGGCCGACGGCACGTGGTGCCTCAACTTCACTCCCGAAGGCTGGGAGGTCGCCGCGTACGCCGGCGGGGAGCCCCGCGAGCCCCAGTACTTCGAACGGCTCGAAGACGCCGCCCAGCAGCTGCTCGGCGCGTTGCTGCTGCACCCCGCCCGGATGACCGCCGGCCACGAAACCCCCTTGGAAACCGCCAAGGAGCTCGACGACTGGCCGGTCCACCCGGCTCCGGGTGAGCCTCCCCTCACCCTGCTCCGCAACAAGCGCATCACCCGGCTGGTGGCGGGTACGGTCGTTCTGCGCTTCGGCGAGGAACCCGGCAATCTCGTTCACCACGGGGAGGTACGGTTCGCCACGACGTCGCTGCCGCTGGAACGTGAGCGGGAACGGCGGAGCTACCGGCTGAGACGCCCTCTGCACGTGATCACCGGCATCACGGTTCCGTGGGCGAACCTGCCGGGTGGCGCGGTGGCCTTCGTGCTGCCGAAGACGATCGCCGAGCACGAGTCCGACGGAAGCCTGGAGAGGATCGAGTAGGTGGAAGCGGCGGAAGCGATTGCCAAGGTCGGCCAGTGGCTGCGCGCGGTGCACGGTCCGGACGTCTCCGGTCCCGCCGGGCTCCGGGTGGACACCGAGAAGGTGCTGCGCATCCCCGAGGGCTGGTCGGTGCCCTACAACACCATCGCGTTCCTCGACGAGGGTCGGCCGGAGAAGGAGATCTTCCCGCCGCCGTCGGTCGTGGTCCGGGAGCCGGACGGCGAGCTGCGGCAGGCACACCCGCACCCCGGCGGCCTGTCCGTGCCGGTGGCGTTCCCCGGCCAGGAGAACTGGCGCGAGGTCGTCGACCCCGAGTACGTGAAGGCCGGGCTCGGTGAGCTCGGCGTGCCGCTGCAGGCGGTCGCGGGCTGGGTGAAGGTCGACGCCGAGGGCAACCAGACCGGCGAAGAGCGCGAGAACCCCGAGTACAAGGCGGGCCCGATCCGCCGCGGCTACCCGAAGCCCGAGAACACGCTCGAGACGCTGCTGTCGTTCGCCAGCGTCGGCTGGCTGACGCGGGAACTGCTGCTCATCGGCCTGATCCGGTGCGAGGTGTTCATCCCGCTCGACCTGGAGACCGGCAAGACCGACCGGTTCTACTTCGCCGAGGAGCGCAACGAGCTCAAGGTCTTCAGCTCGACCCGGAACCTGCCCTCGCGCGAGCACGGCTGGTGGAAGGTCGACGTCGCGACGCTCGCCGAGTTCGAGCACCCGCCGAACCTGGTGATCAACGGCGGCCCGACGACCATCGAGGACGTCTCCAGCGGCGAGCTCGCCGGCATCGTCCAGCGCTTCCCGCGGCACGAGCCGCGCATCGACGTGCACGGCCGCTGCCCGGAGGCCGAGGAGGACCTGATCCGCGTCGCCGTCGACACGGCATCGCGGATGGGGCTGCCGGACCCGGTCAAGCCGCCGCTCGCCGCGGCCGAGAAGGCGCGGCGGCGCGGGTACGAGCTGACCGCCGAGGAGTGCGCGAAGACCGTGCTCGGCGAGTCGTGGCTGAAGCGGCTGCAGATGCCGGAGCCGCCGCGCAGCAAGCCCAACGACCTGCGCGCGAACGGCCTGGCGCCGACGTACGACAACGCCGGCCGCGCGATCCCGCGGCTCGACACCTTCGGCAAGTACTTCGAGCGGGATCTCGACGGCTTCCGCTACGGCTGGCAGCGCGTCACGGGCGCGTACGTCGGCTTCGCCCTCGGCGAAGCGCTCGGCGCCGCGGTCGACCGGATGCCGCTCCACGACATCCACGCGAAGTTCGGCATCGAGGGCGTCACCGACCTGGTCCCGGCGTTCGACCAGCCGGGCCGGATCGGCTCGCTGACGCAGCGGCTGCTGTTCTACACCGAGGCCGCGATCCGCAGCCCGCACCGCGAGCAGCCGGAGTCCCGCGACGCCGAGCAGCTCTTCCCCGGCGTCGTCCGCGGCGCGCTGCAGCGCTGGCTGCGCACGCAGGGCGCGCCGCTGGAGGACGCGGACGGCTGGCTCGTGCAGGTCGCGGACCTGCACGCCCGCCGGGACGCCGACGACGCCGAGCTGAACTCCTACCACCAGCTCGCGACCGAAGCCGGGAGCGCGCCGCCCATGACCGGCCCGGCCGCGCTGATCCCGGCCCTGCCCGCGGCGCTGACCATGGCCGGTCCGGGCAGCGGGCTGAGCGGCGGTGCGCGCCAGGCGGTGCGCGAACTGGCCGGCGTCACCCACCCGACCGAGCCCGACCTGGCCGCCGCGACCTACCTGACCTGGCTGTTCGAGCACGCGCTGACCAAGGAGGCGTTCAGCTTCCCGATCTGGAACCTCAGCCGCGAGGTGCTCAACCCGGACAACCAGTACCAGCAGGGTCCGGAGTGGACGGAAATCAAGGACATGGTCGCCGAGTCGGTGCCGTTCTTCGGCGAGCACGGGCTGCCCGACCTGCGGATGCCCGAGCTGATCGGCGACGGCAAGTCGACGCTCTCGGTCCTCGGACGCGCCTTCGCCGCGTTGTCCGGCTTCGAGAACTACCCGGAGCAGGCGCTGCTGCGGGCCGTCAACCACTCCGGCCGGAGCGCGCTCACCGGCGCGATCGCCGGCGCCCTGCTCGGCGCGCGCACCGGTATCCCCGGGCTGCCGCAGAAGTGGGTCGACCAGCTGGAGCTGCGCTACCTGGTCGAGAACGTCGCTTCGGACGCCTACTGGCACTTCGACCGGCACTCGGCGTTGAGCGCGCTCGGCGACGAGTGGATCGAGCGGTACCCGCGGCGCTGACGCGAGGATGGGGAGCATGGCTGAAAGCGACGACGGCTTCGTCGAGTGGCGGCCGGACGTCGATCCGGAGTTCGACGAAAAGGCGTTTCCCGAACTCGGCATCCCGGTGCGCGCCATCCGCGGGTGGGCGCAGTACACGCTGTTCGGGGAGCCGACCGGCCCACGCCGCGCGAACGAGCAGTACCGGCCGGGCCCGGTCTGGCGCGGTTTCCCGGTGCCGGCGACCGACGCCGAGAAGCTGCTGGGCTACCTCGGCGCGAACTGGATCAGCCGCACCGAGTTCGTGACGGCGCTGCTGGACTGTGAAGTCCTGGCGCCGACGCCGGACGGAGAACCGGTCGTCCGCGCGGTGCCGGACGGCCACGAAGTCATCGCCTACAGCTCGTCGGCGAAGGTGCCGGGGCGCTACCCACGCCGGTGGCGCGTGACGGTCCGCGAGCTGCTGGCCGGGCGGCCGTCGACCGGGCTGACGCTCGACCCCGGCACCGGGCTCGTCCGCAGCCTGACCGCCGCCGAGCTGGGTGACGTCGAAGCCGGCGAGCGTCGGCACGGGCTCGACGAGCCCGCGCCGGAAGCCGGGCCCGAGGTGGCCGAGGCGCTGCCCGCGCTGGTCGCGGAGTTCGGCGTCGAGCCGCCCGACCTGCTGGAACGGCACCTGCGGTACGCCGTCGACCACGCCCGCGACCACCACTTCGAACTCTCGCCCGAAGACTGCGTCCGGTACCTGCGCGGGTTCGCCTGGCAGTACCGCAACGGCGTCCGGCGGCGGGCGGGCCAGGACCCGCAGTGGCCCGCCGACCTGGGCGCGAACGGCCTGATCGCGCACGTGGACGAGGAGGCGCGCCCGCGGCCGGTGCCGTGGACGTTCGGGAAGTTCTCCGCCTTCGGCACGCCGGCCGCGCGCTTCGCGTGGCACCGGATCGTCGGCGCGTACGTCGGCTTCGCGATCGGAGACGCGCTGGGAAGTGGTGCCCCCGGCACGCTGGGCGGGCTGACGCGCCACCTGCTCTTCCACACCGACATCGTGCTGCGCGGCCTGCCGCCGGTGCCGACCGGCGAGGTGCCGGCGAACCTGCCGTTCCCGGACCCGGTCGGCTGGCTCGCGGTCGCGACGCGGCGTGCGGGTCTCGCCCCGGACGACGTCTCGACGTTGCTGGTGACGGCGCTGGCCGCGACCCCGGCGGGAGCGGTGGCCATCGACGGCGTCGACGGCGAGCAGTACGCGAAGGACGTTGCCCACGCGCTGACCGGTGGCGACCCGGAGGTGGCCGAGGGCGTCGACCTGCTGGTCGCGCTGTTCCAGGCGTTGCTCACGCGGGACACCTTCGCGCTGCCCGTCCACCTGCGGCTGCGGGAGATCGGCGGCGAACTCGCCCAGGAGACGCTCGCGCTGCGCGAAGACCGCGACACCGACGACGTCACGCAGCTCGAAAGCATCGGCGACGGCCGGAGCGTCCGGTCGGTGCTCGGCCGGGCGCTGTTCGCCGCGGCCAAGCGCGGCCACGATCCCGAAGCGGCGATCACGCTCGCCGCGCGGTCCGGCCCGGTCGCGGGCGCGATCGCCGGCGCTCTCGTCGGCGCCCGGCTCGGCGTGCCCGGCCTGCCCGCCGCGTGGGTCGCGGCGCTGCCCGACCTCGGCCTGCTCGACGACGTCGCCAGCGACGTCTTCTGGTACTTCAACCGCAACGGCCTCCAGACGGAGACCGCGGAACACCCGCGCTGGGAACGCCGCTATCCCAGTGGCCGCTTCACGCCGAAACCGGAGGGACCGGACTTGCGCTCACGACTGCGGGGGAGCCTGCTGGCCGGCGCGATCGGCGACGCGCTGGGCGCGAAGACCGAGTTCGACTCGATCGACCGGATCCGCGAGATCGCCGGACCGGACGGCATCACCGACTTCATCCCGGCGTACGGCGGCGTCGGCCGGATCACCGACGACACCCAGATGACGCTCTTCACGCTCGAAGCGCTCATCCGGGCGCACGCCCAGCAGCGGCGGACCGGCTCCGCGGACGTCGTGCACTCACTGCAGCTGGCCTACCAGCGCTGGCTGCACACGCAGGGCGTCGCGTGGGACCGGGCGCGTGGGCCGCAGTCCCGCGTCGAAGCGCCCGACGGCTGGCTGGTCACCCACCAGGAGCTGTTCAGCCGGCGCGCGCCGGGGCTGACCTGCTTCGGCGAGCTGGAGGCGTACGGCCGCTCGGGCGTCCGGGGCACCATCGAACGCCCGGTGAACAACTCGAAGGGCTGCGGCGGCGTGATGCGCGCGGCGCCCATCGCGGTGTGGTCCGACGACCTTGCCGAGGTGTTCCGGCTCGGCGCCGAAAGCGCGGCGCTGACCCACGGTCACCCGAGCGGGTATTTGTCCTCGGGCTGCTTCGCGGTGCTCGTCCACGGGCTGCTGCACGGGAAACCGCTGCTCGACGCCCTCGCGGCCGCGCGGGACGAGCTCGTGAAGCACCCGGGTCACGAAGAGCAGAGCGCGGCGCTCGACGCGGCCTTGGCGCTGGCGGAGCAAGGACCGCCGACGCCGGAGAAGCTGGAGTCGCTCGGGCAGGGCAACGTCGGCGAGACCGCGTTGTCGATGTCCGTGTACGTCGCGCTGACCACGACCGACGCCGACACGGCGTTGCTCGCGGCGGTCAACCACAGCGGGGACAGCGACTCGACCGGTTCGGTCTGCGGCAATCTCGTCGGCGCGATGTACGGCGAACAGACGCTGCGGCAGAGCTGGCTGGAGCAGCTGGAGCTCCGCGACGTCATCGTCGGCCTGGTGGACGACGCGATCACCGAGTTCGGCCCGGATGCGCCGGGTGACGACCGGTGGTTCGCTCGGTACCCGGTCGACTAGGTTTTCGGTGTAACTGGGGTCAGGGGAGGACAAAACGTGCGTTACCGGGTTGAGGTGGCCGAACGCCCGGACGGCCTGTACGCGACGTGGGGCGAGGGGACGTTCCGCGCGCAACGTTCGACGACCGACGGCACCGTGCTGCTGTCCGTGCTGCCGGAGGAAGAGGCGCCCGAGGGCTTCGACAAGGAGTTCGAGGACCGGCCGGCGCGGGTCGTGCCGGCGAGCGAGGTGCCGGCGACGTTCACGTTGCGCACCTTCGGCGAGTACGACGGCGAAGTCTTCGAGGTCGCGCCGGGCGCGCGGCCGGAGCTGACCCTGCGCTGGGTCCGGGACGACGCCGCCCGCGCGGCACAGCTGGGCCTGACCGACTTCTCGGTCACGGTGCCGGCGAAGCAGGTCACGGCGCTGTGGCAGACGCGGCTCGACTTCACCGAGACGCCGGAGGCGCGGCCACAGCCGGGCGCCGGCGACCAGAACGCGCTGCTGCGCGCCATCGGCCGGACGCTGCTGCACACGGTGCCCGGAGGCTGGGCCCGCGTCGGCGCACAGTTCCGGCAGGTCGGCGACTACTCCGAGATCGAGGTCCGCGCGGTCGGCGACGAGGACGGCCCGGTGTCGGTCTCGCTGCCCGCGGCGCCGCGGCTCGGCGGGCTCTTCGCCCGGCTGCGGGCCGCGATGTTCCAGCCCGAGGTGGGCACCTGGTATCAAGGCACGTTCACGCTCGACGCGGAGTCGCAGTTCGACTTCGACTTCGACGCCGACCGCGAGCCGGACTGGCGGGTGCCGCCCAACGAGGGCGGCCGCCCGTCGACCGCCGCCTACGAGCTGGAGCTGGCGAACTTCCCGCGGGCCCCGAAGCACGTCCCGACCTGGTTGACGGCGAAGGCCGGCCTGCCGCTGGACGTCACCTTCCGGCTCGCCAGGGCCGCCGACTCGCACGCCGAGGGCGAGCGGCCGGTGGTCAACCGGCCACCGGTGCCGCCGGACCAGGTCCGCGGCGTGCTCGACTACCTGTTCCGGGCGCCGGTCGCGCTGCACCGGCCCGCGCCGCTGCCGGACATCTTCGGAGCGCCGGGCGCGAAGCCGGACGTGCCGAACGCGTTCCACACCGACGGCACCTGGATCTGGCCCGCCGCCGTGCCGCACTACCTGCGCAAGTACGGGGTGCCGCCGGAGCCGGATCTGGTCGAGCACATCCGGGCGGCCGGGTTCCGCCCGCCGTTCGTCGGCGACCTCGTCCGCGCGACGGCGGAAGCGGAGGTCCTCGGCCAGCCGCGGCCGCCGCAGACGAGCGCCGATCTGCCGGACGAGCGCGCGCTCGTCCGCGTCGCGCGCGGTGAAGAGGTGCGGGACCTGCGCGGCGCCGAGACGCTGGAACTGCTCCAGCAGCGGCTGGCCGAGCACGGCGTGCCGTCGGCGGCCTACCGGATCGGTGCCAAGGAAATCCCCGCCGAGGGCGTCTGGACGCTGCGGCGGGCCGAGAACGGCTGGGAGGTCTCGCGGCCGCCGTCCGACGAGCCGGTGGCGTTCGGCTCGCTCGGCGACGCGGCCCGGTTCCTCCTCGGCGTGCTGCTGATGCTGCCGCCGCGGCCGGCGGAGGAGTCCGACCTGCCCGCCGACTGGCCGATCCTGCCGATGCGCGGCGAGCCGCCGTTGAACTTCTACCGCGGCAAGCGCCTGATCGTGCTCCCGCCGGGCACGGCGGTCGTCCGGTTCGGTCCCGAGACCGGCAACCTGGTCCACGCGGACGGCTCGCGGTTCGTCGAGACGTCCCTGGCGTTCGAACGCGAGCGGGAGAAGCGGCTCTACCGGGTGCAGCGTTCGGTGCGGGTGCTGACCGGGGTGACGGCGCCGTGGAGCGGGATGCCGGGCGGCGCGGTCGCCTACCTGCTGCCGCGGCCGCTCGCCCAGCACGTCGAAACGGGCTCGTTCAGCAGGCAGTGATCAGGACGGCGGGCGACCACCAGTAGTCGGCGAGCGGTTCGACGACGACCTCGGTGAAGCCCGCCGTCTTCAGCTGCTCGGCCCACGCGGCGGCCGGCTGCTCCCAGTTCGTCCGCTCCTGCCCGGCGACGAGACCGAGCAGGACCGGCAGCAGGAAGCCCTGCGCGACGAGCGAGGCGTCATCGCCGTACTCGGCGACTCCGCGCTCGTAACGCTCGACCAGCGAGCGAAGGTGCTCCGGCGAGCCTTCGGCGTACTCCGGGACGTCGAACTCGGCGAGGACCAGCGTCCCGGTGCGCGGCTGCAGCGCGCGCAGCACCTCGGCCCGCTGCTCCGGCTCGATGGACTGCAGGGCGAACGTCGACTGGACGAAGTCCCAGCCGAGGTCGTCCCGGGCCAGGAACTCCTGCGCGGTCGACTGCCAGCAGGTCGCCGACGGCACCCGTTCGTGGACGCCCTCGAGCAGGGCGGCCGACGGTTCGACGAGGTCGATCCGCGGGGGCGTGTGCGAGGCCTGCTCCAGCGCGGGCACGACCGCCAGGCCGTCGCCGCAGCCCAGGTCGAGCAGCGACTCCGGCTTCGCGTCGTCGTAGCGGGTGGCGAGGGCGGTGCTCAGCGCCCGGTACAGCCCGACGTTGCCGCCGCCGCGGATGAACGCCGTGAACGCGCTCGGCTGGTCGTACACCGAGGCCGAGCCGTCGCCGGCGAGGTAGGTGCGCAGTTCTCCGGCCAGCGACGAGCCGGCGAGACCGGCCTGGGCAGCGAGTTCGGCGGCTTGGTCGCGGTCACCGGCGCGGTAGGCGGCGAGGGCGTCGGCGAGCAGCTCGATCGAGGTCATGAGTTCAGGAGATATCAGAACGGGACCCACAACGTCACCCGCGTGCCCCCACCGGCGAGTCCCGATTCGACCAGCGAAGTCCCGCCGACCTCGGCCAGCCGCGCGGTGATGGACTCGCTGATGCCGAACCCGGCCGGGTGATCGGCCGCGCTGAAGCCGGAACCGTGGTCGCGGGTGATCACCGCGATCCCGCCTTCGCGCTCCTCGACGCGCACCACGACCCGGTCGGTGCCGGAGTGCTTCATCGTGTTCCGCAGGGCCTCGCGCACGGCGTCGCGGATGGCGATCTGCCGGACCTCCGACAGCGTGTCGTCGTCCAGCTCGGCCACCACGAGCTGGGCGCGCAGCCCGTCGCGGGCCATCTCGGCGGCGAGCGCGGCGAGCTTCTCGCCCAGCGGCCGCGCGCCGGCCTCGGCCCGTTCGGACTTCGCCGTCTCGATCGTGTGCCGGATCTCCATCGCCTGGGCGCGGGCGAGCCGCTGGATCTCGACCAGCCGCTCTTCGGCGTTCGATGTCCCGGACAGCGCCATCGCCTCGAGGGTCTGCAGCACGGTGTCGTGCAGCATCCGGTGCTGCTGGGCACGCTCGGCCAGCCGGCCGTTGCGGGTGCCGTAGGCCAGCGCCAGCCGGGTGCCGAGCCCGGTCAGCACCAGCGCGGCGGCGGCCAGGAAGAGCTCGGCGAGCAGCGCCGTCGAGGTCGAGAACGCGGCTCCGACGTGGAACCCGCCGGTGTTGATCCAGTTCGCGAGCATCCGCAGCGGGAAGCTCGCGAGGCCGAACACGAGCCCGCTGGGGACCCCGAGCGCGAGCGTCAGCAGGCCGGCCTCGCCGAGGAGGTGGACGCTGCTGACCGCCAGCGCGTCGAAGTACCCCTGCGCCGGCACGGTCAGCGCGAGGACCAGCGGCGAAAGCACGGTGAAGACCAGGTCGACGGCCAGCAGCTTGCCCGCGTCCCGGCCGCGGTACGGCGCCGAGCGGAACATCCAGCGGAAGCCGATCAGGTTCACCGCGACCGAGAGCAGGGTGAACACCCCGACCGGCAGCAGCCCGGTCGCCCCGTGCTGGAACGCGTAGACGCCGAACTGGCCCGGCACGGCGAGCAGCCGGAAGGCCAGCGGGATGAGCACGACGTACCGGGTGGCGCGCAGCAGCAGGCCGTCGCGCCGGCTCGGGTCGATCGGCCCGGCCATCTTCGAGATCCGCTTCAGCGCGTGGATCGGGGTCGGGTCGCCGACCTCGTCCGAGAGTTCGCTGGTGGCCGTGGCGATCGCCGGCGCGCCCTGCCGCAGCAGCGCCACGAAGAAGCTGCCCCCACGCGCCGCTTTCGGCGAGTCGGGCGCTTCGGTGGACATCGCGCAGACAACTCCCTGGTCACATCGGTGAACCGAGGTTAGGGAGTATCACCGATCCGCGCGGGTCAGGTCCAGCTTTCCACGAAATTCGCCGTCAGTTGGTCAGGAGTTTCCGATTCCCTGCTCGGCAGCCCACTTCTTCAGCTCCGCCACGGCGTCGTCGTGCTCCAGCGGGCCGCGGTCCAGGCGCAGCTCCTTGAGGAACTTCCACGCCTTGCCGACGTCCGGCCCCGGCTTGATGCCGAGCAGCTCCATGATCTGCTCGCCGTTGAGGTCCGGCCGCACGCGGTCGAGGTCCTCCTTGGCCTTGAGCGTGGCGATGCGGGCCTCGAGGTCGTCGTAGGTCGCCTGCAGCGCCGCCGCCTTCCGGCGGTTGCGCGTGGTGCAGTCGGCGCGGACGAGCTTGTGCAGCCGGGTCAGCAGCGGGCCGGCGTCGGTGACGTACCGGCGGACCGCCGAGTCCGTCCACTCGCCCTTGCCGTAGCCGTGGAACCGCAGGTGGAGGAACACGAGCTGGGAGACGTCGTCGATGATCTCCTTGGAGAACTTCAGCGCCCGCAAACGTTTGCGGGCCATCCGCGCCCCGACGACTTCGTGGTGGTGGAAGCTCACGCCGCCGCCCGGCTGGAACTCGCGCGTCGCCGGCTTGCCGACGTCGTGCAGCAGCGCCGCCAGCCGCAGGATCAGGTCCGGCTCGGACGTCGGCTCGTGCGACTTCTCCAGGTCGATCGCCTGGGCGAGCACGGTCAGCGAGTGCTCGTAGACGTCCTTGTGCTGGTGGTGCTCGTCGATCGCCAGCCGCATCCCGGGCACCTCGGGCAGCACGCGGTCGCCGAGGCCGGTCTCGACCAGCAGCTCCAGCCCGGGCCGGGGGTCGTCCGCGAGCAGCAGCTTCGAGAGCTCGGCCTGGACGCGCTCGGCGGTGATCCGGTCGATCTCGCCCGCCATCGACGCCATCGCGTCGACGACCCGCGGCGCGGCGGTGAAGCCGAGCTGAGCGGCGAAGCGGGCGGCCCGCAGCATCCGCAGCGGGTCGTCGGCGAACGACTCCTGCGGCGTCGCCGGCGTGTCGAGCACCTTCTCCCGCAGCGCGCCCAGGCCGTCGTGCGGGTCGATGAACGTCTTCGTCGCCAGCTCGACGGCCATCGCGTTGACCGTGAAGTCGCGGCGGAGCAGGTCGCCCTCGATGCTGTCGCCGAAGGTGACCTCGGGGTTGCGGCCGACGCGGTCGTAGCTGTCCGCGCGGAACGTCGTGATCTCGAGCTGCATGCCCTTCTTCGTCACGCCGACCGTGCCGAACGCGATGCCGACGTCCCAGACCGCGTCGCCCCAGTCGCTGACGATCTTCAGCACCCGGTCGGGGCGCGCGTCGGTGGTGAAGTCGAGATCGCCGGAGCGCCGGCCGAGCAGCGCGTCGCGCACGCTCCCGCCCACGAGGTACAGGCGGTGCCCGGCCCGGGCGAACCTCTCGGCCAGCTCGTCCGCCAGGGGGGAGAGCCGCATCAGCTCGACCACCGCGTTCTCCTTGGCGACCACGTCGTTCACGAAAATCCCACTGGGTTCGGGTGCGATTACTACAGGCACCACCGGACAGGACACGGAGAGCCAGCCTACCGGGGCAACCGTTTGCTCTAGCATCGCAGCATGTCTGGATCAGCCGGCCGCCCCGGCGCCTCGAAGCCGCGGAGGCGGCGGAGGCGTCAACGCGGCAGGCGCCTGACCACGGTCGACGAGACGTCGGCCGGTGGCCTCGTGGTGGACGCCGAGCGCGAACAGGCGGTGCTGATCGGCCGGCTCGACCGGCACGGCAGACTGCTGTGGTCGCTGCCCAAGGGCCACATCGAGGACGGTGAGACGGTGGAACAGACGGCCGTGCGCGAGGTCAAGGAGGAAACCGGCATCTCCGCGCGCGTGCTCCGGCCACTGGGCACCATCGACTACTGGTTCGTGGCCGAGCGGCGGCGCATCCACAAGACCGTCCACCACTTCCTGCTCGAAGCGCTCGGCGGCGAGCTCTCCGACGAAGACGTCGAGGTCACCGAGGTGGCCTGGGTCCCGCTGGCCGAGCTGGAGACCAAACTCGCCTACTCCGACGAGCGGAAGCTCGTCCGGAAGGCCAGTCAGATGCTGAAGGAACTTTTCGCGCGCCCGGACGTCCACGGACGAGACGAGCACGCCCCTGAGGGAGCCCCCGAGTGAAGCGGTTCGCCGCAGCCTTCCTTTCCGTCCTCTTCCTGGCCGTCCCCGCCCTCGCCGGAGCCACGGTGGCCCAGGCGGAGGAGGGCGCACGCCTGCGCGTCGAGCTGAACGAGCTCAACCCGCGCGTGGTCACCAGCTCGACGACGACGCTGACCGTGTCCGGCACGGTGACCAACACCGGCGACCGCAAGGTCAACCGGCCGCAGGTGCGCCTGCAGGTCGGCGACCGGGTCGCGACCTCGCGCGGGGTCAACGACGTGCTGTCGGGTGCCGTCATCAAGGACTCCCCGCTGACCGACTTCGCCTCGGTCGCGGACGCGCTGGAGCCCGGGCAGAGCGCGCCGCTGAACATCACGGTGAACCTGACCGGGTCGAAGGCGCTGTTCAGCCGTCCCGGCGTCTACCCGCTGCTGGTGAACGTCAACGGCACGCCGGAGTTCGGCGGGCCCGCCCGGCTGGGCGCGGTCAGCATGCTGATGCCGGTGCTGGCCGGGCCGGGCAAGCCGGCCGGGCACTCGTCGGTGGGCGCGCCGAGCATGACCCTGCTCTGGCCGCTGACCGGCAGCGTCCCGCAGGTCTACGCGGCGCCGTACGGCCGACCGCTGGTGCTGCGCGACGACAAGCTGGCCGACGAGATCGGCCCCGAAGGCCGGCTGAACGCGCTGGTCACCGCGGCGACCACGGCCGTGCGCAGCGACTCGAACCTCGCGAAGTCGATGTGCTTCGCGCTCGACCCGGACCTGCTGGCGACCGTCGCCGCGATGGGCCGCGGCTACCAGGTGCACACCGGCAACGGGAACGTCGACGGCAAGGGCGTCCAGACCGCGAACACGTGGCTTGCCTCGTTGCGCTCCCTGCTGACCGGCCGGTGCGCGGTGGCGCTGCCCTTCGCCGACGCCGACCTCAACACCGTCTCGCGGATCCGCCCCGGCGACCCGATCCTGGTGGCCCAGGCGGCCGCGGCCGCCGCCACGATCCAGCAGCTGGCCGGCATCGCGCCGCAGACCGGCGTGCTCTGGCCGGACGGCACCCTCAACGAGGCGGTGCTGACCGCGCTGACCCAGGCCGGCGTCAAGACCGTCCTGACGGACGCGGCGAAGATCGCGCCCGCCGGCGCGGGCGGCGGGGTCACCGTGCAGGGCGGCACGGTCCGGGCCCAGCCGACCGACTCGCTGATCTCCGCGGCCATGACCGGCGTGCCGAGCGTGCCCGACTCGGTCACCGTCGCCGCGAACACCGAACCGGCGATCTCCAGCCAGAACGGCCTCGGCGCGCTCGCCTTCCGGGCCGGCCTCGGCCTGCCGGCCGGGCAGGAGCGTCCGAACCACCTCCTGGTCGCCCCGCCGCGGCGGTGGGACGCCCCGGCCGCCGAGCTCACGGCGTACCTCCAGCAGGTCGGCGACTTCCTCAACGCCGGGCTGGTCACGGCGCAGTCGCTCCCGTCGCTGCTGAACGCCGACCCGCAGGCCTCCGGCGCGGTCGGCGACGGCGGCCAGAACCCGGACGCGGCCATCGACCCCACCGTCGTCTCGACGCTGGCGAAGCTCGACGACCAGGCCACCGGGATGGCGTCCGCGATGCAGCTGGACCCGACCAAGCGGGTGAAGCCGGAGGACGTCGTCGCGCCGGTCCGGCTGGCCGAGCTGCGGGGCGCGTCCACCGGCTGGCGGGGCCTGCCCGCCGACGCGGCGACCGCGAACGCGCAGGCCGAGATCGGGGCCATCAGCGACCAGGTGAGCGTCCGGCAGCCGCAGCAGACCATCGCGCTGGCGTCCGGCAACTCGCCGCTGCCGGTGTATGTGGTGAACGACCTGCCGGTCGGGATCACCGCGCGGTTCGCGCTCAGCAACAACACCGGGCTGCGCTCGGACGACCGCAAGGAGGTCGCGTTCCCCGCGGGCGGCGGCCGGCAGTACTTCCTCCCCGTGGAGGCGCTGCGGGCCGGCCGGTTCAGCGTCGATGTGTCGTTGAGCACGCCCACCGGTACCCCGCTCGGGTCATCCGCGCGCTTCGAGCTGACGTCGACGGAGTACGGCGCGATCACCATCATCGCGACCGTCGCCGCAGGTGTGGCCCTACTTCTGCTGGCCTCCCGGCGCATCTACCGGCGGGTCAAGGACGCCCGCGCGGGTCGCGACTTGGTGGACTGATCCCTCGGCCTTCGAGTGTTCCGGACGGTTCCCGATTACCCTTGGTCCGCACGTACGCGGCACCGGGCCGCGGGCACCGGACCGAGCACCGAGGATTGGGCACGCGTTGGAGAGAGAGCCGGGTTTACCACCCGAGCGTGCGAGTCGTCCTCGGCGCGAAGGCGCTCCGCCCCCGCAACGGGGTGACGGGCCCCCGCGAGCGGGGCAGCCGGTCCGCCGCCAGCCGCCACCCCAGCAGCCGCCTCCCTCGGAGCGCGGCCGCCGCCAGCCGCCCCGCAACGGCCACACGCGCCAGATGCCACCGCCCGAAGACGCGACGGTCCGTGACCCGCGCCCGCCCCGCGAGGACGCCCCGCCCCGCCGCCCGGCCCGTGAGGACGGACCCCGGCCCGCCCGGGACGACGCCCCGCCCCGGCGGCCCGCTCGCGACGATGCCCCGCCGAGGCGGCCGGCCCGCGAAGACGGGCCGCCGCGCCGCCCGGCCCGTGACGACGCCCCCGTCCGCGACGGCCGGCCCGTCCGCGACGACGTGCCCCCACGCGACGGCCGGCCCGTGCGCGACGACGGGCTGATCCGCGACCCGCGTCCCGTCCGCGACGGCCAGCCGGTCCGCGACGACGTCCCCCCGCACGACGCCTGGCCGGTCCACGACGAGGCCCCGCCCCGCGAGCCCCGTCCGCCGCGACGCGTCCCGCCGGGCCCCCCGGGCGCGCCTCCGCAGCAACCCCCGCAGGGCCCGCCGCCGCGTGGCGGGCAGCCTCCCCGCGCCGCCGGTGGTCCGGCGCCCACGCGCGTCCAGCCCGTGCCGCCGCCGGGTCCGCCGGGACCGCCGTCGGCCCAGGGACGGCTGCCGCAGCCGGTCCCGCCGTCGACCCCGGCCCAGGGCAACCCGGCTCCCGGCACACCGCCGCCCGGCATCCCGGTGCCTCCGCGCGGCCGCGGGTCGCGGCGTCCCGCGCCGGTCCGGCCGTGGCAGGAGGAGGCCCAGCGCCCGCCCGACCCGGAGGCCACGCGGTTCATCCCGCGCACCGCCGGCGTCCCGATGAACTCGCGCTGGCCGGTCGCCGACCCGGACGTCATGCGCCCGTACGACGCGCTGGCCACCCAGGTCATGCCGGCGCTCAAGACGCCGCTCGTCAAGCCGGTCGAGCCGGGCGCGGAAGCCCCGGCCAAGGCGCCGTCGCTGGCGAAGGCGTCGGGCCGGATGGCGATCGCGTCGCTGATCAGCCGGATCACCGGCTTCCTGTGGAAGCTGCTGCTGGTCGCCGCGATCGGCCAGGGCATCGCGAACGACTCGTTCAACGTCGCCAACACGATGCCGAACATCATCTTCGAGCTGCTGATGGGTGGCGTCCTCGCCAGCGTGGTGGTGCCGCTGCTGGTGCGCTCCCAGGACGAGCCCGACGGCGGCGCGGCCTACACCCAGCGGCTGATCACGGTGGCGTTCTCGCTGCTGCTGGTCGGCACGGTGGTCGCGGTGCTCGCGGCCCCGGCGTTCACCAGCCTCTACGTCGACGGCTCCGGCCAGGCCAGCTCGTCGCTGACCACGGCGTTCGCCTACCTCCTGCTGCCGGAGATCTTCTTCTACGGCGTGTTCGCGCTGCTCTCGGCGGTGCTCAACGCCAAGCAGATCTTCGGCCCGACGGCGTGGGCACCGGTGATCAACAACCTGGTCGTCATCTTCACGATCATGGTCGTCTGGGTCATGCCGGGGGACATCGACACCGCCCACCCGTCGATCACCGACCCGAAGGTGCTGACGCTCGGCATCGGCGTCACGGGCGGCATCATCGCCCAGGCCTTCCTGCTGGTGCCGCCGCTGCTGCGCTCGGGCTTCCGGTTCAAGTGGCGCTGGGGCATCGACAAGCAGATGAAGGAGTTCGGCGGGCTCGCGCTGTGGATCCTCGGCTACGTCGCGGTCAGCCAGGTGGGGTACACGATCAACACGCGCGTGCTGACCAGCGGTTCACCCGGTGGTGTGACCGCGTACAGCAACGCCTGGCTGCTCTTCCAGCTGCCGTACGGCGTCATCGGCGTCTCGCTGCTGACGGCGATCATGCCGCGGATGAGCCGCGCGGCCGCCGACGGCGACCACAAGAAGCTGATCGGCGACCTGTCGTACGCGTCCCGGATGTCGACGGTGATGCTCGTCCCGATCTCCGCCGTGATGACCGTGGTCGGCGGCTCGATCGGCATCGCGCTGTTCACCTTCGGCAAGGGCACGATCGAGACCGCCGAGCGGCTCGGCGACGCGCTCGCGATCTCGGCGTTCGCGCTGCTGCCGTACGCACTGGTCATGCTCCAGATGCGCGTCTTCTACGCCATGAAGGACGCCCGCACGCCGACGCTGATCATGATCGTGATGACGCTGGTCAAGGTGCCGCTGCTGTACCTGTGCCCGGTGCTGCTGTCGCCGGACAACGTCGTGCTCGGCGTCATGATGGTCAACGCGCTGACGTTCGTCGTCGGGGCGATCCTCGGCCAGGTGTGGCTTTGGGTGACTTTGGGCAACCTGCGGAGCAAGCGGGTGATCGGCGTGATCCTGTTCACGGTCGTCGCCAGCGGGCTCGGCGTCGGCGCGGCCTGGGTGGCCGGGCAGATCGTGCCGGACTCGTTCGGGCCGACCCTCGGCGCATGGGTCAAGCTGTTGCTGCAGGGCATCGTGGGGATCGTCGTCTCGTTCGGCGTGCTCATGGCGCTGAAGGTCGAGGAGCTGAAACCGGCGACGTCGAGGTTCACCCGGTTGATCAAGCGGGGGTAACGATTCCGGTACGGATGGCGACGACTCCCGCGTCGTATTCTGGGTAACCTTGGTGCGGGGAGCTAACGGGAGAGTGCGGGTGGACACGAGGCGGAGCGAACAGGCGGGGGGTGCGAACCACGTGGGCAAGGCCCAGGTCGGATCGCTGGCCCCCGGGCGCGTGGTCGGCGACGGCCGCTACCGCCTCCTCGCGCAGTTCGGCGTGGACGAGCGGGGTGACGCGCACCTTTGGCGTGCCCGCGACGGGCAGCTGAAGCGGGACGTCGCACTGACCCTGCTGGTCGGCGACCCGGCCGACCCGGAAGCCGCGCGGCTCGCGCGGCGCACCCTCGAACGCGCGACCCACGCGTCCAAGTTCGGCCACGGCGGCGTCGCCCGCGTGCTCGACGTGCTCGCTCTCGGCAGCGGCATCACCTCCAGCGAAGGCCTGCTCGGCGTCGTCGTCGCGGAGTGGACCAAGGGCAGCGACCTGGTCGACCTCGTCGCGCAGCGGCCGGTGGCGCCCGCCGCGGCCGCGCGGATGGTGCAGGCGCTGGCCGAAGCCGTCGAGCAGGCCCACCAGAACGGGCTCGTCCTCGGGCTCGACCACCCGCAGCGGCTGCGGCTGACGCCGAACGGCGCGCTGAAGCTCGCGTTCCCCGGCCCGCTGCCGGAGGCGACGCTGCGCGACGACGTCAAGGCGCTCGGCGCGGTCCTCTACCTGCTGCTGACCGGCCGCTGGGCGCTGCCCGGCGGTCCGCCCGCGATCCAGCCGGCCCCGACCACGCCGCAGGGGCGGATCGTCCCGCCGCGGCAGCTCATGCCGATGGTGCCCGCCGACCTGTCGTCGCTGGCCGTCCGCACGATCGAGGACGGCGGCAACGGCGGCATCCGCACCAGCGCGGCCATCCTCCGGATGCTCGACCAGGTGGCCGAGGAAGAGGAACGCACCCAGCTGATCAAGGCCGTCGGCGGCGAGGCCGCCGAGGGCGAGGGCACGGTCTGGACGACGAAGAAGCCGGTCAAGGACGTCGCGCGGCGGCGCAAGCTCGCGCTCGGCGTCACCGTGCTGGTGGTCGCGACCGTCGTCATCCTCGCCTGGGGCGGGCTGATGCTGATCAACGTCTTCCAGGGCGACTCGAAGGCGAGCGGGCCGACGATCAACGTCGCCGCGCCGCCGGCGTCGAGCCAGCCGGCCGGGCAGCCGCCCGCGCCGAGCCAGCCCGCGCCGCCGCCGTCGCCGGCCGTAGGCGCCGCGGTGAAGCCGCAGGCCGTCGCGGTCTACAACCCCGAGGGCAAGGGCGACAACACCGCGCGGGCGAAGTACGCGATCGACGACAAGCCCGAGACGCAGTGGCGCACCGAGCAGTACAAGCAGCAGTTCCCGGCCATCAAGCCGGGCGTCGGGCTGGTCGTCACCTTCAAGGACCCGATCACCCTGAGCCAGGTGAAGGTCGTGGGCGGCACGCCGGGAACGAAGGTCGAGATCCGCTCGGCGACCGAGAAGAACCCGGACTTCGCCGACACGAAGGTGGTCGGCAACGGCGACCTGAAGGACGGCGACACGACGATCCCGCTGGCTCAGCCCACCCAGGGCGAGTACTTCATCGTCTGGATCACCTCCCTGGGTGGCGAGGACGGGAAGTTCCAGACGGAAATCGCGGACCTGGCCTTCCTGCCTGCGGGGTGACGCACCCGACAGGGTCAGTAGGCTCTTGCGGGTGACAGCTGCAGCTCCCACGGATGCGGATCTGATAGCGGCTCACGCCGCGGGGGACCCTCATGCGTTCAGCGAACTCGTCCAGCGCCATCGCGACCGCATGTGGGCGGTCGCGCTGCGCACGGTCCGCGACCCGGAAGAGGCCGCCGACGCGTTGCAGGACGCGTTCATCTCGGCTTTCCGCGCCGCCGGCAAGTTCCGCGCGGAGTCGCAGGTCACGACCTGGCTGCACCGGATCGTGGTGAACGCCTGCCTCGACCGGATCCGCCGCCGCCAGGCGCGCCCGACCGTGCCGCTGCCGGAAACCGGCTTCAACGAGCCCGCCACCCCGCGCGACTCGATGGCCGAGCGCGAGACCAGCCTGCTGGTCCGCGAGGCGCTGGACCAGCTGCCCGAAGACCAGCGGGCCCCGATCCTGCTCGTCGACGTCGAGGGTTACTCCGTGGCCGAGACGGCGAAGATGCTGGGTATCGCCGAAGGCACGGTGAAGAGCCGGTGCGCCCGGGGCCGCGGAAAACTCGCGAAGGTTCTCGGACACCTGCGGAACCCCGATGCGATTGCGAACGTCCCAACTCACGAAAGCAAACGGGCCGGGCGTCAGCCGGGTAGCGGGGAGGGACGATGACGGACGAAAGCCGGGGGATCGGGGGGACCGTCGGTCCGCCCTGGTCTGTCGACGTGCTCGCCGATCTCCACGCCGGCGTCCTGGACGACACCGAGACCACGCGGCTGTGGCCGCTGGTCAACGCCGATCCCGAAGCCCGGGCGATCCTCGACGCCCTCGACGCGACGCAGGCCGACCTGGCCACGCTCGCCGACGCACCCGCCCCGCCGATGCCCGCCGAGTTCGCGGCCCGGCTCGACGCGGCGCTGGCAGCCGAAGCAGCGGCCGCCTTTCCGAAGCCGCGCACGGCACCGGAGCAGGCCGGGCCCGGGGACGCCCAGGTGGTGGACCTCGCGGCCGCGCGGCGACGCCGGAACAAGCGGCTCGGCTGGGCCGCCGGTGTCCTGACCGCGGCCGCGGCGGCGGTCATCGCCGTGACGATCGCGATCCCCGGCACGTCGCAGCAGACCGGCACCCCGAACGTCGCGGCCCCGCCGCCGTCCGGCCCGTCGGTCGGCAGCGACGGCAGTGGCGCGCAGGCCCTGATCGGCAAGGCGGTCGGCGTCCGCGACTTCGGCCCGCTGCAGACCGAAGACAAGCTGGACGCGTGCATCGCGGCCGCCGGGCTCGACCCGAAGGTGCGGCCGGAGGGCATCCGCCCGGTGAACGTCGGCGGCAAGGCCGGCGTCATGATCATCCTGACCACCGGCAAGCTCGCCCAGTTCCGGCTCGTGGCCTTCGGCGCGGACTGCGGACCGGGTAATCCGGCCGTCCTGTTCGACAAGGTCGTCGGGGAGAAGTAGCGGCTGTCACCCCGGGAACACCGCCACCTACGATCGTGTTGAGCCTGGTACACGGGTCACTACGAGCGGAGGTCACGGTGGCTGCCGAAGACATCAGGAACCTGATCATCGTCGGATCGGGTCCTGCCGGATACACCGCAGCCGTTTACGCGGCGCGGGCGCAGCTCGAACCGCTGGTGTTCGAGGGGACGCAGTTCGGTGGCGCGCTGATGACGACGACCGAGGTCGAGAACTTCCCCGGGTTCCGCGACGGCATCATGGGTCCGGACCTGATGGAGGAGATGCGCAAGCAGGCCGAGCGCTTCGGCGCGGAGCTGCGCGCGGAGGACGTCGAGTCGCTGGAGCTGAGCGGGGACGTCAAGTACGTCACCGCGAACGGCAAGCGCTACGCCGCCCGCGCGGTCATCCTCGCGATGGGTGCCGCTGCGCGGTACCTGAACGTGCCGGGCGAGCAGGAGCTGCTCGGGCGCGGTGTCTCGGCGTGTGCGACCTGTGACGGCTTCTTCTTCCGCGACCACGACATCGTGGTCGCCGGCGGTGGCGACTCGGCGATGGAGGAGGCGACCTTCCTGACGAAGTTCGCGAAGTCCGTCACGGTCGTCCACCGGCGCGACGAGTTCCGCGCGTCCAAGATCATGCTCGAGCGCGCCCGCGCGAACGAGAAGATCAAGTGGAAGCTGAACACGCAGATCACCGGCGTGGTCGGCGACGGCAAGGTCGAGGGCCTGCAGCTCAAGGACACCAAGGACGGTTCGGAGTCGACGCTGGACGTGTCGGGCTTCTTCGTCGCGATCGGGCACGATCCCCGCAGCGAGCTGGTGCGCGGGCAGGTCGACCTGGACGAGGACGGCTACGTCGTCACCCAGGGCCGGACGTCGTACACGAGCCTCGACGGCGTCTTCGCGGCCGGCGACCTGGTGGACCGCACCTACCGGCAGGCGATCACCGCCTCGGGTTCCGGGTGCAGCGCGGCGATCGACGCGGAACGCTGGCTGGCGGAGCACGGCGACCCGGACGCCCACGAAGCGCCCGAGCTGGTCGGCGGCGGCTACGGCGCGAGCACCAACTGACTTTCCGGCTTTCGACCAACCTGAAGGAGAAACCATGTCCAACACCGTGAAGGTGACCGACGCGACGTTCGTCGACGAGGTCCTGACCAGCGAAAAGCCGGTTCTGGTCGACTTCTGGGCCACCTGGTGCGGGCCGTGCAAGATGGTCGCCCCGGTGCTCGAGGAGATCGCGGCCGAGAACGGCGAGAAGCTGACCATCGCCAAGATCGACATCGACGAGAACCCGAACACGCCGCGTGACTACCAGGTGATGTCCATCCCGACGCTGATCCTGTTCCAGGGCGGCAAGCCGGTGAAGCAGATCGTCGGCGCCAAGCCGAAGGCCGCGCTGCTGTCGGATCTCGCCGACGTCCTCTGAACCGAACAAGCCCGGCGGACCCGGGGCCTGCGGGAACCCTCTCGCGGCCCCGGGTCCGTCGTCGTTCGGGGGAATGCCGCCCGTGTGGGTGAATCGAGCGTGACGAGAGCCACCGAGGGTGCGCCACGATCGGGCTCTTGACGTACCTACCGGGCCTGCGCTGTCACCGAGAGTTGGCAAGGCACAATAGAGGACCTGGGCCCGTCCCAGCGAAGGTTTTCTTGCCACGCACCGAGCCTCTGTCGGTGCCTTAGGAAGAGCGAGGAGTGCATGCGGGTACTCCGCCGCGGTGACGCCGGTCCGGACGTCGCCGAGATCAGGTCCATCCTGGCCGGGATGGACCTGCTCCCGCCGGTCACCGGTACCGACGACTACGACACGTTCGACGTCTCCGTCGAGCACGCCGTCCGTGCCTTCCAGCAGCGCCGTGGGCTGATGACCGACGGCATCGTGGGTCCGGCGACCTTCCAGGCGCTCAAGGGCGCCAGCTACCACCTGGGCAGCCGCCCGCTGTCGTACATGATCGCGTCCCCGGTGCACGGCGACGACGTCTTCACCCTGCAGGAGCGGCTCACGGAGCTGGGCTTCGACGCCGGCCGCCCGGACGGCTACTTCGGCGCGGCGACCGAGCGCGCGCTCAAGACGTTCCAGCGCGACATGCGCCTGACGCCGGACGGCATGTGCGGCCCCGCGACCATCCGTGAGCTGCACCGCCTCTCCTCGCCGCGGGCCCGGGGCGGGCGCCCCGTGTTCCTGCGCGAGCAGGAGCAGGTGCGCCAGGCCGGTCCCCGGCTGCGCGGCAAGCGCATCGTGATCGACCCCGGCCACGGCGGCGACGACCTCGGCGCGGTCGCCGGCGGTCTCCGCGAGGCCGACATCGCGTGGGACCTCGCGCGCCGCCTGGAAGGCCGGATGAAGGCCACCGGCATGGAGGCGCTGATCTCCCGCGGCCCGAACCACAGCCCCACCGAGCTGGAGCGCGCGAAGTTCGCCAACGACGCGGGCGCGGACCTGTTCCTCTCGCTGCACAGCGACAAGAACCCCTCGCCGCGCGCGCAGGGTGTCGCGAGTTTCCACTTCGGCAACGGCAACGGCACCACGTCGACCGTGGGCGAGCTGCTGGCCGGCTTCATCCAGCGCGAGGTCGCGGCCCGCACGGGCCTGCAGGACAACCGCACGCACTACAAGTCGTGGGACATCTTCACCCGCACCCGCTGCCCGGCGGTCCGGGTCGAGATCGGCTACCTGACGAACCCGGACGACGCCCGCAAGCTCGGCGACCCGGCGTTCCGCGACATCGTCGCCGAGGGCATCCTGATCGCCGTCAAGCGCCTGTACCTGCTCGGCGAAGGCGACCAGCCGACGGGAACGTTCACGTTCGCCGACGTCCTCGCGCACGAGCTGGCCAAGGCCGAATAGGGCTGACCACAACCCCTAGCGGCTCCTCTTCACCTGTCCCACCACACCTGGGGACGCAGCCTCTGCGTCCCCAGGTTTTCGGGCAGTTCTCCACAGCTTGTCCACCGCTCCTATCAGCGCTCTGTGGATAACTCGGCACTTCTTCCACAGATGTGCGCACACGGCGGAATCCGTCGTTCCGGGCCACGGAGAGCGACGGCGCAAACGTTTGCGGTCTCGTTCGGGGGAGCAGCTCAGGCGCGGCCGAGACTCGGCTCGGCGGTGGTGATCGTCACCTGGCCGAGTAGCCGTTCCAGCGCCGCCTCGACGTCTTCCTTCCAGGTGATCGCCGAGCGCAGTTCCAGGCGCAGGCGCGGCCACTTCTGGTGCGGGCGGACGGTCTTGAAGCCGACGCTCTGCAGGAACGCGGCCGGCAGCACGCAGCTGTGCCCGCCGTCGGGGTCGGGCTCCTCGGGGCGCGCGTCGCCGAACGCCTCGATCGCGCGCACACCACGCTTCGTCAGGTCCTTCGCGACCGCCTGGACGAGCATCCGGCCGAGGCCGCCGCCGCGGAACTCCGGGAGCACCTGGAACGCCGTCAGCAGGACGGCGTCCGCGCTCGGCGGGGACGTCGGGAAGGCCAGCGACCGCGGGACGGCGTTCGGCGGGGCGTACAGCACGAACCCGACCGGCAGCGTGTCGCTGTAGACGATGCGGCCGCAGGAACCCCACTCGAGCAGGACGCTGGAGACCCAGGCTTCCTTCTCGACCTCGGTGGCGCCGAACTCCTCGGCCTGGTTCTTCAGGTGCGGGGCCAGCTCCCAGTACACGCACCTGCGGCAGCTCTTCGGCAGGTGCTCCAGGTTGTCCAGTGTGACGCCCACGACGCGACGTGACACCCGCGACCTCCCCTGACCTGCTGCTCCCGACCGGCTGCCCGGTCGTCAAGCCGCGCGGTAGAACAGCACGATCACGGGAGCCATGGTCGAGGATAGGCCGATGTGACGAGCACCGAAAGGCCAGGGGTACCGGATGGGTGCCCGGTTACACTCGACAGGATCTGCCGTGCCTTTACAAGCTGCCTGTCAACCGAGCCCCGGGTGAATCGTCGATGACCGAGAACCGCCCCAGCAAGCCGCACAGCGGCCGCCAGAACCTCGACCCGCACCTCGAGCGGTATGCCGCGCGCACCGCCGGGATGACCGCCTCGGAGATCCGGGCGCTGTTCGCGGTCGCCAGCCGGCCCGAGGTGGTCTCGCTGGCCGGCGGCATGCCGAACCTGGCCGCGCTCCCGCTCGACACGCTGTCGACGCAGGTGGCGGAGATCATCGCCGAAGACGGGCTCGTCGCCCTGCAGTACGGCTCGGCGCACGGCATCCCGGTGCTGCGCGAGCAGATCTGCGAAATCATGGCCCTGGAGGGCATCAAGGCGCACCCGGACGACGTCGTGGTGACCGTCGGCTCCCAGATGGGCCTGGACATGGTCACGCGGCTGTTCTGCGACCCGGGTGACGTCGTGATCGCCGAAGGGCCGTCGTACGTCGGTGCGCTGGGCTCGTTCGCCGCGTACCAGGCGCAGGTCGTGCACGTGGCGATGGATGAGAACGGCCTGGTGCCCGAGCTGCTGCGCGAGGCGCTCGCGCAGACGGAGAAGGCCGGCCGCCGGGTCAAGTTCCTCTACACGATCCCGAACTTCCACAACCCCGCCGGCGTCACGCTGGCCGTCGAGCGCCGCGCGGAGATCCTGGAGATCTGCCGCGACCACGGCGTGCTGGTCGTCGAAGACAACCCGTACGGGTTGCTCGGCTTCGACGGCCAGACCTACCCGGCGCTGCGCTCGACCGACCCCGACAACGTCGTGTACCTCGGCTCGTTCTCGAAGACGTTCGCCTCGGGCCTGCGCGTCGGCTGGGTGCTCGCGCCGCACGCCGTGCGCGAGAAGCTCGTGCTGGCCGCGGAGTCGGCGACGCTGTGCCCGCCGACGTTCAACCAGATGATCGTGTCGCGCTACCTGGCCACGCACGACTGGAAGGGCCAGATCAAGAAGTTCCGCGAGAACTACCGCGAGCGGCGTGACGCGATCTTGTCGGCGCTCGACCAGTACCTGCCCCCGGGCTGCTCGTGGACCAAACCGGACGGCGGGTTCTACGTCTGGGTGACGGTGCCGGAAGGCGTCGACACCAAGGCGATGCTGCCGCGCGCGGTGACCGCGAGGGTGGCGTACGCGTCCGGAACCGGCTTCTACGCCGACGGGTTCGGCAGCCGCCAGATGCGGCTGTCCTACTGCTACCCGACGCCGGAGCGGATCCGTGAGGGCGTCCGGCGGCTGGCCGCGGTGCTGGAGTCTGAAATGGACCTGGCCCGCACCTTCGGTAACGTGAGCGCGCGCCAGATCCAGGGGCCGCAGAACCCGTCCCCGGACACGGTCTAGTTCTTCTTATTTAAGGAGTTTCCACGGTGGTCGACCGTACCGTTGCCGTGCTCGCCGGCGGGCTTTCGCACGAACGCGACGTCTCGCTGAGGTCCGGGCGACGGCTCTCCGCGGCGCTGAAGTCCGAGGGCCTCGGCATCGAGGAGTGGGACACCGACGCGGGGCTGCTGGAGCGCCTGCGCACCCAGCGGCCGGACGCGGTGGTCGTCGCCCTGCACGGCGGTGAGGGCGAGAACGGCTCGGTGCAGACGGTGCTGGAGATGCTGGAGGTGCCGTTCGTCGGCACCGGCTCCCAGGGCTGCCGCCGCGCGTGGGACAAGCCGACGGCCAAGGCGCTCATCGAAAACGCCGGCTTCGTGACGCCGGGCTGGGTGGTGCTGCCGCACAGCACGTTCCGCGAGCTGGGCGCCCAGGCGGTGCTCGACGCGATGGTCGAGCAGCTCGGCCTGCCGCTGATCCTCAAGCCCGACCAGGGCGGCTCGGCGCTCGGCACCCAGGTGGTCCGCGAGGCGGCGGAACTGCCGGCCGCGATGGTCGGCTGCTTCGCGTACGGCGACACAGTGCTCGCCGAGCGGTTCGTCGACGGCGTCGAGGTGGCCGTGACGGTCATCGAGGGCGAGGACGGTCCCGAGGCCCTCCCCGCGGTCGAGATCGTCCCGGAGAGCGGCGTGTACGACTACACGGCCCGCTACACCGCCGGCCTGACCGACTTCTTCACCCCGGCCCGGCTCGACGACGCCGCGGCCAAGGCGGTGGCCGAGCTCGCGGTCGCCGCGCACCGCGTGCTCGGGCTGCGGGACATCTCGCGCACCGACGCGGTCGTCACGGCGGACGGCACGGTGCACTTCCTCGAAGTGAACCCGTCGCCGGGACTCACCGAGACGTCGACGGTTCCGATGGCGATCGAAGCGGCGGGCAAGTCACTCGGCACGGTGTTCGGCGAACTGATCGGACGCGCGATTTCTCGCTGACTCGTCTCACGCGAAAGGCCGCCTCGGAGCTTCCGTGGCGGCCTTTTTCGTGTCGCGACTGATCATCACTGGATGTGAACGTCGCGACCGCGTGGAGCAATCATCACCGTGACGAAACACCCTGGGGTGATCCCTAATCGGTTTTCGGTGTCTGATTCGCCCCATTCGCGTCGATGATCGAGACGATGCGTTCGAGGTCGTCGACCGAGCCGAACTCAAGCGTGATCCGGCCCTTGCGGCGGCCGAGGTCGACCTTCACCCGGGTGTCGAACCGGTCCGAGAGGCGGTTCGCGAGCTCCTGCAACCCCGGCGCCTGGATCGGCTTGCGCGCCACGGGCTTCGGCTTGGCCGGCTTCTCGCTCTTCTTGAGCGTGACGGCTTCCTCGGTCGCCCGGACCGACATGCCCTCCGCGATGATGCGCGCGGCGAGCTCTTCCTGACTGTCGGCGTCCTCCAGCGACAGCAATGCGCGGGCGTGGCCGGCGGACAGGACGCCCGCGGCCACCCGGCGCTGCACCGGCAGGGGGAGCTTGAGGAGCCGGATCGTGTTGGTGATGACCGGCCGGCTGCGGCCGATGCGGCTCGCCAGCTCCTCGTGCGTGACGGCGAACTCGTCGAGCAGCTGCTGGTACGCCGCCGCCTCTTCGAGCGGGTTCAGCTGGACGCGGTGGATGTTCTCCAGGAGCGCGTCGCGCAGCATCGACTCGTCGGCGGTCTGCCGGACGATCGCCGGGATCGCTTCGAGCTCCGCCTGCTGCGACGCGCGCAGCCGCCGCTCGCCCATGACGAGCTCGTACTCGTTTTCCCCGAGCTCGCGGACGACGATGGGCTGCATGAGCCCGAACTCGCGGATCGAGTGCTCGAGTTCGGAGAGCGCGTCCTCGTCGAAGACCTGCCGCGGCTGCTTCGGGTTCGGCTTGATGGAGCTGACCGGGATCTCGCGGTAGACCGCACCGGCGACCTCGCCGCCGTGGGTCTTCGCCTGACCGTTCGCCGCGAACCAGCCCTTGTCCTCGGCCGCCTTCTTCTCGGCCGCCGACGCCGTCTCACCGGGCGCGGGCAGGGGCCCACCACCGGCGGGCCCCGTCGGGATGAGGGCGGCGAGGCCGCGCCCCAATCCTCCTCTGCGTTCGGTCATGTGGAACTACCCTTCTCCAACTGTGCGCCGTGCTCGTCCATCTGTGCACCGCGCGCGGCGATCTCCTTCGCCGCGTCGACGTAGCTCAACGCACCGCGCGAACCAGGATCGTAAGCGAGGACGGTCTGGCCGTACCCGGGCGCCTCGGAGACCTTCACGCTGCGGGGGATGACCGTCTTGAGGACCGTGTCGCCGAAGTGGTTCCGCACCTCGTTCGTCACCTGGTCGGCCAGCTTGGTCCGGCCGTCGTACATGGTGAGGAGGATCGTCGAGACGCGGAGCTCGCGGTTGAGGTGCTGCTGCACCAGCTCGATGTTGCTCAGCAGCTGCCCGAGCCCTTCCAGCGCGTAGTACTCGCACTGGATCGGGATGAGCACCTCCTGCGCGGCGACCATCGCGTTGACCGTCAGCAGGCCGAGCGACGGCGGGCAGTCGATGAAGACGTAGTCGACGCCGATCTCGTCGAGGATCTCCGAAGAGATGGCCTCCTTGAGCCGGGACTCGCGGGACGCCATCGAGACGAGCTCGATCTCGGCGCCGGCGAGGTCGATCGTCGCGGGGACGCAGAAGAGGTTGGGGGACTGCTCGGTCGGCTGGGCGGCGTCCGCGAGCGTCACCTCGCCGATGAGCACCTCGTAGATGGACGGCGTCCCGGACCGGTGGTCGACGTCGAGCGCGGTGCTCGCGTTGCCCTGCGGGTCGAGGTCGACGACGAGCGTCTTGAGCCCGTGGACGGCGAGCGCGGCGGCGAGGTTGACCGTGCTCGTGGTCTTGCCGACGCCGCCCTTCTGGTTGGCGACGGTCATCACCCGGCGACGGCCGGGGCGGGGAAGCGTCCTCTCGGGGTTCAGCAGGCGGGCGGCGCGGGCGGCTTCTTCGGCGATCGGGGTCCAGCCCACGTCGGGCGTGGTCTCCGTGGAGTCGGACGGCGGGGGATTCACCGGTCTCGACACCTCCTCCATATAGACGTCTGGTCGGTGGTCGAGTCGCGTCGTTTCACGTGGAACACCGCGGCCCGTTAACGCTTCCTGCTCCGCGCCCTCGGCTTGCTCGCCGTCGGGAGGCGACGGATCTTCACGACCGTGCTGGGGACCTCTAGTACTGCGGCACCGCATTCGACAATCAGTGGGTCGGCCCCGCCGGCCTTGCGGATGGCGGCGCCGTCCCGCTCGATCTCCTCCGCCGCACTGGCGCCCTTGAGGGCGACCAGGAAGCCATCGGACCGGACGAGCGGCAGACACCAGTCCGCGAGCCGGGCGAGCGGGGCGACCGCGCGAGCGGTGACGATGTCAGCGCCACCGAGCTGCTCACGCACAGGCCGCTCCTCCGCGCGTCCACGGACGACGGTGATCGGGAGTTCCAGCTTCTCGGCCACCTCGGCCAGCCAGTCCACCCGGCGGGCCATCGGTTCGAGCAAGACAATATCGAGGTCCGGCCGCGCGATCGCGAGCGGCACTCCCGGAAGCCCCGCACCCGACCCGACATCGACGACGCGGGCGCCTTCCGGCATCTGCTCACCGATGACGGCCGAGTTGAGAACGTGCCGCTCCCACAGCCGCTCGACCTCCCGCGGCCCGATCAGCCCACGCTCGACCCCGTGCAGTTCCAAGAGCTCGACGTACCCGGCGGCTTGGTCCACGCGTTCACCGAACACCCGCTCCGCCGCGGCTCGCACCGCCACGGCGGCCTGATCCAAGCTCACTCCGTCTACTCCTCGTCCGCGCGTTTCACGTGAAACCGCGCTCCTGTGATTGTCCCCGATGTCGGACCGAAAACGAGCCGACAGTCCGCAGATGTGGAGAACTCCACTCGCCCGGCCGCCCGCGGGGACGGTTCCACGTGAAACACGACGGCTCACCCGGGCGGCGCAGCCATCAGCAACCGCGACCGAGTTCCACGTGAAACATCACCGCTGTAATTCGCTCGGCCGCGGCCGAGCGTTCCTCAACCGGATCCCGCTGAAGCCGAGAGAACTCGCCGACACCGCATCGACGAACCCCCACAAGTTCCGCATCACGCGAAGCTCGATCCCCGCCGCCTCGTGGAGCGCCAGCAGATCGCCGACCGGCTCCGGCGGACCCAGCGGCGAGACCGGAGACGTCGCCACCATCGCATGCGCGTGCGAGCCGAACGACCGGAACGACGAAGCCGCGAACCGGTACGCATACAACCGCACCGACTGCACCGCCGGGAGCCAGCCGTACTCGATCGCGTGTACCCGGGGACCGCCGAGCGACGCCCGATCCGGAGCGGTCGTCGACGGCGTCACCCAAGCCAGCGCGCGGGGGCACTGCCGCGGGAACCAGTAGTCCGGCGCTCTCGCGTCGTCGACCGCCCAGACGTACGCCTCCGGTTGCCGGGCCGTTGCGGCGACGTGGGGGACGAAGCGCGTGATCGTCGGGTCCTCCGAGAAGTGGAGAACCTCATCCGGTGCCGGACGCATGCACACAAAGAAGCGGCCCCACCTGACCGAGTCAAGTGGGGCCGCTTCGACAAACCGGGTACTCAGGACTCCGGGAAGATCACCACGCGGCGCTTCGGGTCCTCGCCCTCGCTCTCGCTCGTGACTCCGGCGACCGTCGCCACCGCGTCGTGAACGACCTTGCGCTCGAACGGGCTCATCGGCTGCAGCCGCACCCGCTCGCCGTTCTGCAGGACCGACTCCGCCGTCGAGCGGCCGAGCTCGCGCAGCTCCTCGCGGCGGTCCGCGCGCCAGCCCGCGATGTCCAGCATCAGCCGGCTCCGCGATCCCGTCTCCTGCTGGACCGCCAGCCGGGTCAGCTCCTGCAGCGCCTCGAGCACCGTGCCGCGGGGACCGACGAGCTTCTCGAGGTCCTCGCCGCCGTCGATGCTCACGATCGCGCGGCCCGCCTCGACGTCCAAGTCGATGTCGCCGTCGTAGTCGAGCAGGTCGAGCAGGCGCTCGAGGTAGTCGCCGGCGATGTCACCCTCCTGCACGAGGACGTCGTCGCCACCTCCCGCCTTCTGCTCGCCGGCCTCGTCGGAGGCGGGCTCCGGGGTCACGTCGTCCTGATCGGCGTCGATCGTGTCGATCGTCTCCGACATCATTCGTCTCCTCTCCGAACCGGTCGCGCCTCAGCGGCGCTTCCGGCCCGACTTCCTGGTCGAGTCTTTGAGAAGGCCCGGCACCCCCGTGCCGTTGTCCTTCGAGCCGTTCGAGCCGTTCTGGCCGCTCGTGTCGGCCGGTGCCGGAGCAGCTGCCTCCGCGGCCTGGGCGGCGGCCTCCGCGGGCGAGGTCTGGGCGAAGCCGTGAGCCGAGCCCGCCTTCGTGACCTTCTTCTGCGAGCCGCCCTGGGCGGGCTGGTTCTTCTTCTGCTGGACCGGCTTCTGGCCGACCTTCGGCGCGGTCGGCTTCTGTCCCGGCTTCGGGCCGAGCGACGCACGCTTCTCAGCGGCCTCCGCCTTGCGGGCCGCCTCTTCCTTGTCGATCTTCGTGTAGACGAGACGCTGCTGCATCAGGGTCCAGCCGTTGTTCGCCAGCCAGTAGAAGAGGAGGCCGAGCGGGAACAGCGCACCGAAGACGAGCACACCGAGCGGGAAGACGTACATCGTCAGCTTGTTCATGATCGCGGTCTGCGGGGTGGCCGACGCGGCGTTCTGGCGGGCCACCGAGTGCCGCGCGGTGAGGTGCGTGGCGATCGACGCGATGATCATCAGGGGCAGCGCGACCGGGAGGACGCCCCACTGGAAGCCGACGTTCGCGGCACCGCCGCTGACGACGCCGACACCGTTGTAGACGGCCTCGCCGAGGTTGACGCCGAAGAGCTTCGCGCTGACGTACGAGTGGACGTCGGCCTGGGAGAAGAAGTAGTTCTCGGTCTTCGGGCCGCCACCGGGAGGCGGCATCGTGAAGGCGCGAAGCACGTGGTTCAGGCCGATGAACACCGGGATCTGCAGCAGCATCGGCAAGCAGCTGCCGAGCGGGTTAACGCCGTGCTCGCGCTGGAGCTTCTGCATCTCCTGCGCTTGGCGCTGCCGGTCGTTGGCGTACTTCTTCTGGACCTTCTTCATCTCCGGCGCGAAGTCCTGCATCTTCTTCATCGACCGGACCTGGTTCACGAACGGCTTGAACATGATGCCGCGGACCGTGAACGTCAGGAAGATGATGCCGAGGATCCAGGAGATCGCCGTGGCTTCCCCGAAGACGAACCCGAAGACCTTGTGCCAACACCAGAGGATGAAGGACACGGGGTAGTAGATGAAATCGAGCACTGCTGCTACTCCTCGATCGGTGTTTCAGGTCTGCGGTAGCGCCACGAGAACTTCTCGGGTACCGGGTCGCGGCCGGGAGGTGTCCACGGACCGCAGCGCAGGAGCCGGCGCAGCGCGAGGTAGGAGCCGCCGGCGGCACCGTGCCGGGTCAGGGCTTCGACTGCGTACGCGCTGCAGCTCGGGTAGAACCGGCAAGCCGGCGGGAGGAAGGGCGAGATCGCCTTGCGGTAGAGCTTGATGGGGAGCAACAAGACCCAGGCGACGGGACCGGGCCGCGGGGGCGCGGTCTCCACGTCGTGGTCGTGCTCGGGAGTGGCTTGCATGCCGGTCACACCGCTGATCCGTGGTCGGGGGCCGCGTCTTCAGGACGCGTCGGGCGCGGGGCATCCCCGGCCGGACGGTGAGACGGCGATAGTCCCAGCCGACCTGACACCAGTCCGAGACGACGCAGTGCGGCGTCGAGATCGGCTCCGAGTTCCGCGCTGGACGCAGTCGCGGACGGCGGCAATGCCCGTACGACCAACGCACTGCCGGCGGGCAGGGTTCCGAGCCGGGCGGAAACGAGATGACGCAACCGGCGGGTGACACGGTGGCGGACCACCGAGTTCCCGACGGCCTTGCTCACCACAAAACCCGCCCTGGCCGCCGACACTGTGCCATCGAACTGCACAGCGTCGGCGGCCTCGGACGGGTCCGTGGTCAGTGCGTGGACGACGAGGCGACGCCTGCCTGCCCTGGACCCGCGACGCAGAACCACGCGGAAGTCCTCACTCCGCCGCAGACGTGCGGCAGCCGGCAGCACGGCGCGCCCCGACGAGCCGGATCAGGCCGACAGCGCGGCGCGGCCCTTGCGACGGCGGCCCGCGAGGATGGCCCGGCCGGCGCGGGTCCGCATGCGCAGGCGGAACCCGTGGGTCTTCGCGCGGCGGCGGTTGTTCGGCTGGAAGGTGCGCTTACCCTTGCTCACTGCTTCTCCTGTGTGTCGCGTCGGACGCCGGGGTTTCCGCCCCGTCGTCTGGCGTGTCGTGCGGGCGCACGGCAGTCTCTGGTGTCTCCTACCAACGTGTGGCCTCGTCACGACGAGCGACGACAACGTGGGCACGCGAATAGCACCCGTCGCATACGGGAGACCTTACGAGGGTACGCACCCCCGTCGGGCGGCCGGTAAGCACCCCCTCGGCCACGGTCTGCGACGAGGTCCGCGAAGTCGAGATCATCGACGCCGCGGCACCGAATGGCAACACGCCGTACACCGTGAAATGCTTGCGACCCAGGATGCCTTGTGGCAGCGGGCGGGGCTTGTTAGCGTGCCTCTCTCGGGTCACCGGTCGAGGTGCACGAGTAGCCGGGTGGTGGAGTGCCCACCTGCGTACGACGAGCCCGCAGGTGGCGTCGCCGCGGGTCGCCGTACATTAGTGCACAGCTGTGGACAACTATGTGGATATTCGCTGTGCCGATGCACACGCTGGTCCGCGAGGGGCGCCGGACCGTGTGACCAGGGGCGTCGGCCGTCCACGCCGACGAGGGGAGGGGAGCCGAACAGGTGTCGGAGCACCAGCACAATCTGGGCGTCATCTGGGAACAGGTGGTACGCGAACTGTCCGACGGGACCCTGTCCCCCCAGCAGCGCGCGTGGATGCGCGTCACCCGCCCGATCGGCCTGCTCGACGGCACCGCGCTCCTCGCCGCCCCCAGTGACTTCGCGAAGGAAGCGATCGAACGCGGTCTGCGCGGCGCGATCACCGACGCGCTTTCCCGGCGGCTCGGCCGCGCCATCTCGCTCGCGGTGAAGGTCGACAGCACCGAGACGGTCGCCCCGGTGCCCGCCCCCCACTACGTGCCGTCACCCGGCCGGGTGGAAAACGGTGCCGTCCCGGAGCCGGCGCCCGTGCCTCGGCCGGGCCCCGGTCCGATGCTGCCGCCGCCGCGTCCCGAACCGACGCCGCCGCTGCCCCCGCACCAGTCCCTCGCGCCGAAGCACGACGACGGCGACGACACCGATGAAGAGGTCGACGAAGAGGGCGAAGCGCTCGCCGCCGTCCACGAGATCTGGCCGACGTTCTCCGGCCAGCCGATCGCCGGCCAGCCCTACACCGCGCCGGCGCAGCCGCAGACGTCGAAGACGAAGCTGAACGAGAAGTACACGTTCGACACGTTCGTCATCGGTGCGTCCAACCGCTTCGCGCACGCGGCCGCGGTCGCCGTCGCCGAAGCACCGGCCCGCGCGTACAACCCACTGTTCATCTGGGGTGAGTCCGGGCTCGGCAAGACGCACCTGCTGCACGCGGTCGGGCACTACGCCCAGCGGCTCTTCCCGGGCATGCGCGTCCGGTACGTCTCGACCGAAGAGTTCACGAACGACTTCATCAACTCGCTGCGAGACGACCGCAAGGTCGCGTTCCAGCGGCGCTACCGCGACATCGACATCCTGCTCGTCGACGACATCCAGTTCCTGGAAGGCAAAGAAGGTACGCAGGAAGAGTTCTTCCACACCTTCAACACCCTCCACAACGCGAACAAGCAGATCGTCGTCAGCTCCGACCGCCCGCCCAAGCGCCTCGAGACGCTGGAAGACCGGCTGCGGACGCGGTTCGAGTGGGGCCTGATCACCGACATCCAGCCGCCCGAGCTCGAGACGCGCATCGCGATCCTCCGCAAGAAGGCGGCGCAGGACAGGCTGGCGGTGCCGGGCGACGTCCTGGAGTTCATCGCCTCGCGCGTCGAAGCGAACATCCGAGAGCTCGAAGGCGCGCTCATCCGCGTCACCGCGTTCGCGTCGCTGAACCAGCAGCCGGTGGACGCCGGCCTGGCGGAGATCGTGCTGCGGGACCTCATCCCCGACTCGCACGCCCCGGAGATCACGGCGCCGACCATCATGGGCGTCATCTCCGAGTTCTTCGATGTGACGCTCGACGACCTGTGCGGCCCCGGCAAGACGAAGGCGCTCGCCACGGCCCGCCAGATCGCGATGTACCTCTGCCGCGAACTGACCGACATGTCGCTGCCGAAGATCGGGCAGACGTTCGGCGGCCGCGACCACACGACCGTCATGCACGCGGACAAGAAGATCCGCAAGGAGATGGCCGAGCGCCGGCGCATCTACGACCAGGTGCAGGAGCTGACCTCGCGCATCAAGCAGCGCGCTCGCCAGTAGCACATTCCTTTTACCGCAACGACTTTGGGGCGTCCACGCACTGTGGACGCCCCTTTGTCGTCTTTGGACTGTCCGAAGCACACGTACGCGCGCGAAGCAGCGAAGCCACCTACGCGCGCTTCGCAAACTCGCGAAAATTGTTTGTACACAAGGAAGTTTCCCCATGGTGTGGGCGGATTGCCCACAGCGTCAACGGATCTCTGATCAGCGACGACGCGGAATCCGTCCACACCCCGCCCACAGGTGATCCACAGTGAATCCACACCCTTGTCCACGCTGATTCCACAGGTTGCCCACATTCTGTGCACAGCAGGGCCCGATCACTCGGAAGGGCGATTCGGACCGTGCTGTCCACCCCCAGATACAGCCCCGAACCTGGGGACAACCATGGGGACAACCGGGCCGATCTGTGGACGGATCGGGGGTCGCCCGAAACCATCCACGGGTGGCCCGAGTTGCCCACAGATCCACCACCACGGTTCTCCACACGCCCGCGAGTGCTCCGACCTGCGTAAACGACCTCAATCCACACAATCCACAACGCTTACTACTGCTACTGCCTTTTAGATCTCTTCTAAGAGAGAAAAGATAAAAACAGGCGGAGGACGAAGTTGGGGACAGCCGCGAGAACGTGTCGTCATGTCGACAAACCGAAGACCGGCCCGAGGTGACGCGGGCCGCCGCGACGGCCTAACGTGGACGCCTGCACCTGGTCCGTGCTCCGGCGAGTTCAAGCGGAGGGCGGACCGGCCGGAGGGGGCAGCCGGTCACTGCCCTGCCAGAGCGAGGCCTGGCCCGAGCCGACAGGGGCTCGGTCGTCGAAAGGATGCGCGCATGAAGATCCGCGTCGAGCGTGACGGGCTCGCCGACGCCGTCGCGTGGGTGGCGAGAAGCCTCCCCTCCCGGCCTCCCGTGCCGGTGCTGGGCGGTGTGCTCCTCGACGCCGGTTCCGACGGCGACACCGACGCCCTGACGGTCTCGGGCTTCGACTACGAGGTTTCCGCCACGGTCGGCGTGCCGGCGACGATCGCCGACGGCGGCCGCCTGCTGGTCTCCGGGCGCCTCCTCGCCGACATCACCAAGGCGCTGCCCGCGCAGCCGGTCGAGATCTCCGTCGACGGCGCGCGCGCCACCATCACGTGCGGCACCGCGCGGTTCTCCCTGCCGACCATGCCGGTCGAGGACTACCCGCAGCTGCCGTCCCAGCCCGCCTTCGCGGGCGAGCTCGCCGGCGACGCGTTCGGCCAGGCCGTCACCCAGGTCGTCGTCGCTTCGGGCAAGGACGACACGCTGCCGATGCTGACCGGCATGCGGCTCGAGATCTCCGGCAGCTCGCTGACCCTGGTCGCGACCGACCGGTTCCGGCTCGCCATGCGCGAGTTCACGTGGCAGCCGGCCGAGGGCCTCGCCGACGCCGCGGTGCTCGTCCCGGCGCGCACCCTCGCCGAAGCCGCCAAGACGCTCGGCGCGAGCGGTGCCACGATCCGCCTCGCGCTCGCCAGCGGTGAGGGCCTGCTCGGCCTGTCCGGCTCCGGGCGCTACACGACGACCCGCCTGCTCGACGCGGAGTTCCCGCCGTACCGCCAGTTGCTGCCCGCGTCGCACACCTCACGCGCGGTCATCGACGTGTCCGCTCTCACCGAGAGCATCAAGCGCGTTTCACTGGTGGCGGAGCGGGGGACTCAGGTACGACTGGAGTTCGGGGACAACACGCTGCGGTTGTCCGCGGGCGGCGACGACGAGGGAAGCGCCGAAGAAGAGCTCCAGGTCGAGTACGAAGGTGAGCCGGTGACGATCGCGTTCAACCCGGGTTACCTCGTCGACGGCCTCGGCGCGCTCCACAGCGACCGCGCGGAGCTGACGTTCACCACGCCGAACCGGCCCGCGCTCATCAAGCCCGCCGACCCCGAGGGCAACGTCGTCCCCGGCTACCTCTACCTCCTGATGCCGGTCCGCCTTCCCGGCTGACCCGCACATTTTCCTGAGCACGTAAGGGGATCCGATGGTTCAGCTCGGTCTGATCGGCCTGGGCAAGATGGGCTTCAACATGCGTGAACGGCTGCGCGCGGCCGGTCACGAGGTGGTCGGCTACGACCGCAACCCGGACGTCAGCGACACGACGTCGCTCGAGGACCTGGTGTCCAAACTGGACGCTCCGCGGATCGTCTGGATCATGGTCCCGGCCGGCGACCCGACGCGCCAGACCGTCACCGAGCTGAGCAACCTGCTTTCCGCGGGCGACATGGTGATCGACGGCGGCAACTCGAAGTACACCGACGACAAGCTGAACGCCGACCTGCTGGCCGCGAAGAACATCGGCTACGCCGACTGCGGTGTGTCCGGTGGCGTGTGGGGCAAGGACAACGGCTACGGCCTGATGGTCGGCGGTACCGCGGCCGACGTCGAGAAGGCCATGCCGATCTTCGACGCGCTGCGTCCGGAAGGCCCGCGCGAAGAGGGCTTCTCGCACGCGGGCGACGTCGGCGCGGGTCACTACGCGAAGATGATCCACAACGGCATCGAGTACGGCATGATGCAGGCCTTCGCGGAAGGCTTCGAGCTGCTCGAGGCCGCGAAGGTCGTCAAGGACGTGCCCGCGGTGATCAAGGGCTGGCAGCGCGGCACGGTCGTCCGGTCCTGGCTGCTCGACCTGCTCGTGCGCGCGCTCGACGAAGACCCGGAGCTGGACGACCTCGAGGGCTACGTCGAGGATTCCGGCGAAGGCCGCTGGACGCTGGAAGAAGCGATCAACAACGCGGTGCCGGCGCCGGTCATCTCGGCCGCGCTCTTCGCGCGCTTCGCTTCGCGCCAGGAGCACTCGGCCGCGATGCGCGCGGTCGCCGCACTGCGCAACCAGTTCGGCGGGCACGCCGTGAAGAAGGTCGGCGGATAAGGAGTTCCTGGTGTATCTGCGTCACCTGCAGGTCACCGACTTCCGCTCCTGGCCCCAGGCCGATCTCGCGCTGGAACCGGGGCCGACCGTGCTGGTCGGCCAGAACGGTCGCGGCAAGACCAACCTGCTCGAAGCGATCGGGTACGTCGCGACGCTGGGCTCGCACCGCGTCGCGACGGACGCGCCGCTGATCCGGCACGGCTGTGAGCGCGCGTTGGTGCGGGTCGCGGTGGTCAACGACGACCGCGAGCTGACGGTGGAGCTCGAGATCACCGCCGGCCGCGCGAACCGCGCCCGGGTCAACCGCGGTGCGGTCGGGCGGCCGCGCGACGTGCTCGGGATCCTGCGCACGGTCCTGTTCTCGCCGGAGGACCTGGCGCTCGTCCGGGGCGACCCGGGTGAGCGACGCCGGTTCCTCGACGAGCTCCTGGTGCTGCGCGCGCCGCGGTACGCGGGGGTCCGGGCCGACTACGAGAAGGTGCTGAAGCAGCGAAACGCCCTGCTCAAGACGGCCGGGAAGCGGCGTACGGGTCGCGAAGACCCGTACGCGCTGTCGACGCTGGAAGTCTGGGACGACCACCTCGCGGTGGCCGGCGCGGAGCTGCTGGCCGCGCGCCTGAACCTCGTCGCGGACCTCGGGCCGTACGCGGCCGCGGCGTACATGGGTGTCGCTCCGGACTCGCGTCCGGCGAAGATCTCGTACAAGTCTTCGCTGGGCGAGGCGCTGCCGGAGACGTACGGCGCACCGGATGGGGAGCGGGCGCAACCCGAAGTCCTGAAGGACGTCTTACTCAAGGCGCTCGGCGAGGCTCGCAAGGCCGAGCTCGAGCGCGGGATCAGCCTGGTCGGCCCGCACCGGGACGAGCTGGACCTGATCCTGGGCCAGGCGCCGGCCAAGGGCTACGCGAGCCACGGCGAGTCGTGGTCGTTCGCGCTCGCCCTCCGCTTGGGCAGCTACGAGCTGCTGCGCGCGGAGGCGGGTGAGCCGGTGCTGCTGCTCGACGACGTGTTCGCCGAGCTGGACCGCAAGCGCCGGGCCCAGCTGGCCGAGGTGGCCGCGAGCGCCGAACAGGTGCTGGTGACCGCCGCGGTCGACGAAGACGTGCCCGGCGAGCTGGCCGGATCCCGGTTCGTGGTGGCGGATGGTGAGATTTCGCGTGGCTGAACAGGGCAGAGCAGGGTCGGCAAGATCGAATCGAGCACCCCGTGTGACTGCCGACACACCAGTTACCCACCGATCTGGGGACAAACCTGTGGACAGTGTGGATAAACCCGTGCCCGGGTTATCGCCGCGCGTGACCAAAACGCCGGATCGGCCGCTTGACACCCCCCGCGCGGGGGGTAACCCACGCGGGAACCCCGCTTCGGGCACGCAGAGTGAAGACAGCGCTGCTCCGAACGGGACCACCGGTCGGGACCTCGCCCACGCCGCGCTCGAAGCGGCCAAGGCGAAGGCCAAGGAGCGAGGCACCTCGCCGGGCTATCGGCGTCGCGCGGTCGGCGGCGGGGGCCAGAACCCGCGGCGTCGCCGCTGGTCGGGGCCGGGTGCGGACCCGCGCGACCCGCAGCCGCTCGGCCGGCTCGTCTCGCGGATGGTCGCCGAGCGCGGCTGGAACGAGAGCGTCACGACCGCCCGCGTCTTCGCCCAGTGGGGCCGCCTGGTCGGCGAAGACGTCGCCGAACACGCGCAGCCGGTCGCGCTCAAGGACGGCGAGCTCACCGTCCGCGCCAGCTCCACGGCGTGGGCCACCCAGCTCCGGTTGCTGCAGGGAAAGCTGCTGGCCAAGATCGCGGCGGGGGTCGGCAACGGCGTCGTCAAGCGCATGCGGATCCAGGGCCCGACCGCTCCGAGCTGGCGGAAAGGGCCCCGTCACGTGCCGGGTCGCGGCCCGCGTGACACGTACGGCTGACCCGGCTTGCGTGATGCTCGGTTGAATGCCCCGAGAACGCATCCAGACCTCCCGAGATACGTCAAGACTCGGCTCGAACCGATTTCGTCCGTCTGTGACGCGCTCAGGGGTGTCCTTGCCGCATGCCAGCGGACACGGCCAAGTACACTGGAAGGGAGCGAGTGTCCGCTCGGGCGAGACGAGGAGAAACAACGCCGGTGACCGAGAACAAGAGCGAGTACAACGCGTCGTCGATCACGGTGCTCGAAGGCCTCGAAGCGGTCCGCAAGCGCCCCGGCATGTACATCGGTTCCACCGGTGAACGCGGGCTGCACCACCTCGTCCAGGAAGTCGTGGACAACTCCGTCGACGAGGCGATGGCCGGGTACGCCACCAAGGTCGAGGTTACCCTCCTCGCCGACGGCGGGGTGCGCGTCGTCGACGACGGCCGCGGCATCCCCGTCGACATGCACCCCAAGGAGAACAAGCCGACCATCGAGGTCGTGCTCACCCAGCTGCACGCGGGCGGCAAGTTCGACAGCGACTCCTACGCGGTGTCCGGCGGTCTGCACGGCGTCGGCATCTCCGTGGTGAACGCGCTGTCGACGAAGCTGCTCGCCGAGGTCAAGTACGGCGGCCGCAGCTGGCGCCAGCTCTACACCGACCAGATCCCGGGGCCCCTCGAGGACCTCGGCCCGGCGACCGAGACCGGGACGACGATGACGTTCTGGGCGGACGGCGGCATCTTCGAGACCACGACGTACAACTTCGAGACGATCTCGCGCCGCCTCCAGGAGATGGCGTTCCTCAACAAGGGGCTGACGCTGTCCCTGCGCGACGAGCGCGTCGCCGACGAGGAGACCGAAGCGGACGCCGAAGGCAAGGTCGCCCGCGTCAAGGAGAAGGTCTACTGCTACCCGGGCGGGCTCGAGGACTTCGTCAAGCACATCAACGGCAGCAAGGACCCGATCCACCCCAGCGTGATCTCCTTCGACGCCAAGGGCACCGGCCTCGAGGTCGAGGTCGCGATGCAGTGGAACAACGGCTTCACGCCGTCGGTCTACACGTTCGCCAACACGATCAACACCCACGAGGGCGGCACCCACGAAGAGGGCTTCCGCGCCGCGCTGACCCGTGTCGTCAACACCTACGCGCGCGACAAGAAGCTGCTCAAGGAGAAGGACACCAACCTGACCGGGGACGACGTGCGCGAGGGACTCGCCGCCATCGTCTCGATCAAGCTGGGCGAGCCGCAGTTCGAAGGCCAGACCAAGACCAAGCTGGGCAACAGCGAGGCCAAGACGTTCGTGCAGCAGCAGTCGAACGAATGGCTGGCGGACTGGTTCGAGCGCAACCCCAACGAGGCCAAGACGATCATCAACAAGTCGATCTCGTCGGCCCAGGCGCGGATGGCCGCGCGCAAGGCGCGTGACCTGGTCCGCCGCAAGGGCGCGCTGGAGATCGGCGGCCTGCCCGGCAAGCTCAAGGACTGCCGCTCGACCAATCCGGCGGAGTGCGAGCTCTACATCGTGGAGGGCGACTCGGCCGGCGGCTCGGCCAAGGAAGGCCGCGACTCGATGTACCAGGCGATCCTGCCGATCCGCGGCAAGATCATCAACGTCGAGAAGGCCCGCATCGACCGCGTCCTCAAGAACACCGAGGTCCAGTCGCTGATCACCGCGCTGGGCACCGGCATCCACGACGAGTTCGACCTGTCGAAGCTGCGGTACCACAAGATCGTGCTGATGGCCGACGCCGACGTCGACGGCCAGCACATCACCACGCTGCTGCTCACCCTGCTGTTCCGCTTCATGGCGCCGCTGATCGAGCACGGCCACGTCTTCCTGTCGCGGCCGCCGCTGTACAAGATCAAGTGGCCGCGGGCGGAGCCGGAGTACGCGTACTCCGACCGCGAGCGCGACGCCGTCATCCAGGCGGGTGTCGAGGCCGGCAAGCGGCTCCCGAAGGACGACGCGATCCAGCGCTACAAGGGTCTCGGCGAGATGAACGCCGAAGAGCTGTGGGAGACCACGATGGACCCGGCGAACCGGCTGCTGGGCCAGGTCACGATGGACGACGCCGCCCAGGCGGACGAGCTGTTCTCGGTCCTGATGGGCGAGGACGTCGAGGCCCGCCGGTCGTTCATCACGCGCAACGCCAAGGACGTGCGCTTCCTGGACGTGTAGGCGTTCCCCCGCTCTTTGTCCCGCTAGGACTCTCCACTCGAGAAGGACCTCATGACGGAAACTCTGCCGCCGGCTCCGGAACACGACCGGATCGAGCCGGTCGACATCCAGCAGGAGATGCAGCGCTCCTACATCGACTACGCGATGAGCGTCATCGTGTCGCGGGCACTGCCGGACGTGCGGGACGGCCTCAAGCCGGTCGCCCGCCGGATCCTGTACTCGATGTTCGACTCCGGGTTCCGGCCGGACCGCGGGTACAACAAGTGCTCCCGCGTCGTCGGCGACGTCATGGGCAACTACCACCCGCACGGCGACTCGGCGATCTACGACGCGCTCGTCCGGCTCGCCCAGCCGTGGTCGCTGCGGTACCCGCTGATCGACGGCCAGGGCAACTTCGGCTCCTCGGGCAACGACCCCGCGGCCGCCATGCGGTACACGGAGTCCCGCCTCGCGCCGCTGGCCATGCAGATGCTGGCCGACATCGAAGAAGACACCGTCGACTTCTCCGACAACTACGACGGCCGCACGCAGGAGCCCGACGTCCTGCCGTCGCGGTTCCCGAACCTGCTGGTCAACGGCGGTTCCGGGATCGCGGTCGGGATGGCGACCAACATCCCGCCGCACAACCTGCGCGAGGTTTCCGAAGGCGTCGTCTGGGCGCTGGAGAACCCGGAGGCGACCGACGACGAGCTGCTGGCCGCGCTGCTGGTGCGGGTCAAGGGCCCGGACTTCCCGACCAGGGCGATGATCCTCGGCACGTCCGGCATCGAGGACGCCTACCGCACCGGCCGCGGCTCGATCCGGATGCGCGCGGTCGTCGAGGTCGAAGAGGACGCGAAGGGCCGCACGATCCTGGTCGTGTCCGAGCTGCCGTACCAGGTCAACCCGGACAACCTGGTCGAGAACATCGCGAACCTGGTCCGCGACGGCAAGCTCACCGGCATCGCCGACATCGCCGACGAGTCCAACAGCCGTTCGGGCATGCGGATCGTCGTCACGATCAAGCGCGACGCCGTCGCGAAGGTCGTGCTGAACAACCTCTACAAGCACACCCAGCTGCAGCAGAACTTCGGCGTCAACATGCTGGCCCTGGTCGACGGCGTGCCGCGCACGCTGCGGCTCGACCAGATCATCCGGCACTACGTGAAGCACCAGGTCGAGGTCATCGTCCGGCGGACGAAGTTCCGCCTGAAGAAGGCCGAAGAGCGGGCCCACATCCTGCGTGGGTACGTCAAGGCGCTCGACGCGCTCGACGAGGTCATCGCGCTGATCCGGCGGTCGCCGTCCGCCGACGAAGCCCGGCCGGCCCTGATGGAGCTGCTGGACGTCGACGAGATCCAGGCCACCGCGATCCTCGACATGCAGCTGCGGCGCCTCGCCGCTCTGGAGCGCCAGCGGATCATCGACCAGCTGGCCGAGATCGAGCTGGAGATCGCCGACCTCAAGGACATCCTCGAGAAGCCCGAGCGGCAGCGCGCGATCATCCGCGACGAGCTGATGGCGATCGTCGAGAAGTACGGCGACGACCGGCGCACGAAGATCATCGGCTTCAGCGGCGACGTCACCGACGAAGAGCTCATCGCCGTCGAGGACGTCGTCGTCACCATCACCCGCACGGGGTACGCCAAGCGAACGAAAACCGACCTGTACCGCTCGCAGAAGCGCGGCGGCAAGGGCGTGCAGGGCGCGACGCTGAAGCAGGACGACATCGTCCAGCACTTCTTCGTCTGCTCGACGCACGACTGGATGCTGTTCTTCACGAACAAGGGCCGCGTCTACCGGACCAAGGCGTACGAGCTGCCCGAGGCCAACCGCAACGCGCGCGGCCAGCACGTGGCGAACCTCATGGCGTTCCAGCCGGACGAGCAGATCGCCCAGGTCATCCAGATCAAGAACTACGAGGCCGCGCCGTACCTGGTGCTCGCCACCAAGCGCGGCCTGGTGAAGAAGACCAAGCTCACCGACTTCGACTCGAACCGCTCCGGCGGCCTCATCGCCATCAACCTGCGCGACGGCGACGAGCTGGTCGGTGCGGTGCTGGCGTCGGCCGAGGACGACCTGCTGCTGGTGTCCGCCGCCGGCCAGTCGATCCGCTTCCACGCGACCGACGAGGCGCTGCGGCCGATGGGCCGTCCGACGTCCGGCGTGCTCGGCATGCGGTTCAACGACGGTGACGAGCTGCTCGGCATCAGCGTGGTCAAGGAGGACAAGTTCCTGCTGGTCGCGACGGACGGCGGGTACTCCAAGCGGACGCCGATCGAGGACTACCCGGTCCAGGGCCGCGGCGGCAAGGGTGTGCTCACCATCCAGCACGACAGCAAACGTGGCAGGCTGGTGGGTGCGCTCATCGTCGACGCCGAGGACGAGCTGTACGCGATCACCTCGAGCGGCGGCGTGATCCGCACGCCGGCGGGCGACGTGCGCAAGGCAGGGCGGCAGACGAAGGGGGTCCGGCTGATGAATCTCGGCGAAGGCACCACTCTTCTCGCGGTCGCACGCAACGCGGACGAGCCCTCGGACGTCGCCAACGGTGACACCCCCGAGGATGCGCCGGCTCCGGAAGCACCTGACGCGGGTGAAGAGACGACGGCCACGCCGGAGCAGTGAAATGTGCTCTCCGACGGCGGCCCCACGGCACGGGTAAGGACTGACTCTTCGTGACACCATCCGAGAATCCCGAGGCACCGGGTTCGAACGGGACTCCGGCCAGCCCGCCCTGGCAGCGGGTCGGCAAGGACGGCGACTCCGAGGCGACGGTCAAGCTGGCCACCGACGAAGCGTTGTACAAGCCCGAGGCACCGGCCGGGGAGACGCAGCCCGTCTCCCCGGAGCCGGCCTCGGTGGTGACCGGGAGCGCGGCCCCCAGGCTGTTCGGCGACACCCCGCCGAGCGGCGAGCCGTCCGCGGCCGCCGTCCCGTCGGCGTCGTCCCAGCGAGCCCGCCCGAGCGCCCTCCGGCGCCCGGGCCGCGGCCCGCGCCGGGCGTCGCTGCAGGTGAAGCGGTTCGACCCGTGGTCGGTGCTGAAGCTGTCCCTGGTCCTGGGCGTCGCGATGTTCTTCGTCTGGCTGGTGGCGGTCGGCGTCCTGTACACCGTCCTCGACGGCATGGGCGTCTGGGACAAGCTGAACGGAACGTACTCGTCCCTGGTGGGCGGCGAGGGAGCGAACGCGTCCTCGGAACCCCTGATCAGCGCGGGCCGCGTATTCGGCATCGCCGCCATCCTCGGCGCGATCAACATCGTGCTGGTGTCGGCCCTGGCCACGGTCAGCGCGTTCATCTACAACGTGTCAGCCGACCTCGCCGGCGGCCTCGAAGTCACGCTGTCGGAACGGGAGTAACCCGGTTGCAGGGCCCCTTCGGGGGTCCTGTAAAGTTCTCCTCGTTCAAGGGCCTATAGCTCAGGCGGTTAGAGCGCTTCGCTGATAACGAAGAGGTCCCAGGTTCAAGTCCTGGTAGGCCCACAAGCAAAAGCCCGGTTCGCGAGATGCGAACCGGGCTTTTGCATGACCTGGGTAACCAACCCGGTGATCACCGCACCACGTTCTCCTGGCTGGCCGCCCACGACGCCAACAGGGCCAGACCGTCCGCGGTCGCCGTGCCGGCGGGGGCGGTGTAGACGTTCAGGCGCAAGCCGGGTTCGGCGGGCAGCTCCATCGACTCGACGTCCAGGTCGAGCCGGCCCACCACCGGATGGTGCAGACGCTTGCGTCCGGATCGGTGGAGCCGAACGTCCTGGGACGCCCACCGCTGACGGAACAGTTCACTGCGTGTCGACAACTCGCCGACCAGGGCGATCAGCTCCTCGTCGTGCGAATTGCGGCCGGCTTCCATGCGTAGCTTCGCGGCCATATCGCCGGCGATCCGGTCGTAGTCGACGAAGAACGTTCTTGCCGCTTCGGGATTCAGATACACGAACCGCGCGGTGTTCGCCGGCCGTCGCGTGTCGGCCAGCACCGGTGAATACAGCGCGCGGGCGAGGTGGTTCACGGCCAGCACGTCATAACGGCCGTTGCAAATCCACGCCGGTGCTTCGGTGACGGCGTCGAGCACCTGCTGGAGCGCCGGACGCAAAGTCACGGCGGGGCGCCGGCGGCGTGGACCGCCGGGCGCCCTCGACTGCCGCGCGAGGTGGAACAGGTGATCGCGCTCGGCCTCGTCGAGCTGCAAGGCGGAGGCCAACGCGTCGAGCACGCCGTCGGAGGCGCCGGCGAGGCTGCCGCGCTCCATGCGCACGTAGTAGTCGACCGAGACTCCTGCCAGGAGAGCCACCTCTTCGCGACGCAGACCTTTGACCCGGCGGTTGCCGCCGTACGCGGGCAGTCCGGCCCGCTCGGGCGTGATCCGCGCGCGACGGGAGGTGAGGAATTCCTTGATCTCGGTGCGCGGATCGATCGTGGCCACCTCGTCACCGTAGGCCCTGTCCGCGGGCGAAGGGAGGTACTCCGAGTACCCCACGCCTACGTGCCTGTCGCGGTCGTGGCGATGCCGCCGTCGACCGGGATGACGGTGCCCGTGAGGTAGGACGCGGCCCGGCTGGCGAGGAACACGGCGATACCCGCCATGTCGTCGTCACGGCCGAGCCGGCGCAGAGGCGCCTTCGCCGCGATCGTGTCGCCGATGGCATCGAGCGTGGACGCCATCATCTGCGACGGGAACGGTCCTGGGGCCACCGCGTTCACCGTGACGTGCTGTGGGCCCAGTTCCCTGGCCAGCACTCTGGTGAGTTGGTGCAGCCCCGCTTTGCTGCTGGCGTACGAGTAGTTGGGTGACGCTGCGACGTGGATGGCGGCGATACTGCCGATGTTGACGATCCGCGCGGGATCATCGGCGGTGCCCGCCCTGCGAAGTGCGGGGAGCAGCGCCTGCGCCAGCCAGAACGGTGACTTGAGGTTGAGGTCGAGCACGGTGTCCCAGGCCTCGTCCGGGAACGTCTCCAGCGGCTCGCGCCACATCGCTCCCGCGTTGTTGACGAGGATGTCCAGACGTTCCGACTCGGCCTCGACGAGATCAGCGAGGCGCTGACACTCGTCGTGCCGGGACAGGTCGGCGGGGATTGCCCGAACGTCGCCGAATTCGGACAGCAGCTGCTGTGCCTCCGCGCACGTGTCCGCGTTGCGCGAGCTGATGACGACGCGAGCGCCCGCCTGCAGGAGGCCGCGCGCGATCATCATCCCGATGCCCTTGGTGCCGCCAGTGACAAGTGCGTACTTCCCGCTCAGATCGAAAAGGTCTGCGTGAGCGGTGAACTGGTTGTCCGCCATGGGTTTTCGTGTCTTCCTTCGAGTAGCCGGGAACCGACTGAGACACGTTGACAGGCTTCCTGGACGTCGGGGAGATCCTGCTGATACAGGTACTGCGAAGGCCACCGTTGTCTGCGCTGGCGATGTCAGTCCTGCGGGGTCAGCAGGACGATCGGGATCTCGCGGTCCGTCTTCTGCGCGTATTCGTCGTACAGCGGGAAGATCTTCGCCATCAGGGGCCAGAGAGTGCCGCGCTCGGCCGGGGTCGCGACCCGGGCCTGGGCCGTCAGGCGGCGGGTTCCCACCTGGACTCCGACGCTCGGGTTCGCCTGGAGGTTCTTGAACCACGCCGGATCGTCGTCGGCGCCGGCCTTCGAGGCCACGACCACCAGGTCGTCGCCGGCGGTTCCGTAGATCAGGCACGTGCGGCGCGGCAGGCCCGTCTTGCGGCCGGTCGTCGCCAGGATCAGCGTGTACACGCCGTTCGATTCGTGGCCCTCGGTGCCGCCCGAGTTCAGGTACGTCCGGGTCTGCTCGGCCACCCAGTCCCACTGCGAGTCGGTGGCGCGGTCGAGGTCGTCGGCGATAGCCATGGTCGTGGTCCTTCCGGTCGTTCAGGCGAGCTTCTCGGCCAGGGCGACGATGATGCCTTCGGGGCCGCGGACGTAGGCGAGCTTGTACCCGTTTTCGTACTTCACCAGGTCGCCCATCAGCTCGGCGCCGCGGGCGCGCAGGCGGGAGAGCATCCCCTCGATGTCCTCCACGGCGAACATGATGCGACGGAAGCCGAACGCGTTGACCTGCGCGTTCGGCTCGGCGGCGGTGGTGGCCGCCGGCGAGTGGAACTTCATCAGCTCGAGCCGGCCGTGACCGTCCGGGGTACGCACCACGGTCAGGTCGCACCGAACGCCTTCCAGTGCGACGAGCCGGTCCACGTCCGGGCCGCCGACCTCGGCCTCGCCCTCGAGCTCCAAGCCGAGGTCGAGGAAGAACGCGACGACCGCCGCCATGTCCTCGACGACGACGCCGATGTTGTCCAGCCGCTGGATCGTCATGATTTCTCCCCTGGTCACCCGGCCCTCGTGGCCGATCGTGCCCCGGGGACGGAGCCGGCGCCACGTTCTCGACATGCTCAGGGACGTCTTTTCGGGAAGATCCGGATACAGGTCAGCCCTGCCGGGAAGAGAAGGTGCCGGCAGGGCTGAGCGGTCACGGTCGATGCGCACCACGGTCGCCTCTCGGCGAGTGGCGCTTCGCGGCTCCAGCCGGACGGAACTCCGCGAAGGCAGTTAGGTGAGGCCCGGGGGACACGGTGGGCACATCGACCAGTGGGTACAACGGAACACCCCGCCCCGGTATTTCCCGCGGCGTGTGACGTGCGTTACCCGCGCGATCATGGTTCCACGTGGAACCACCGCCCCCGACGGCGTCCGGTGCCGGTGCAGTAGCATCGCGGGGTAAGGGAAGCAAGCTGAGAAGGGGGCTTCGGTGAAGAAGCTGCTGGCACTCGCGGTCATCGCGGGCGGCGTCCTGTTCGTCGTGAAGCGCAACAAGGCGGCCAAGGCCGAAGCCGACCTCTGGCGTGAGGCGACCGCGCCGGTCCCCTCGAACAACGGCACCACCCCGGCCAAGCCGGCGGGTGCGTCCCACAACTGAGTTTCCCGCGGGCGTCAGCCCGCACCCGGGGCTGTAGCTCAATTGGTAGAGCACCGCCTTTGCAAGGCGGGGGTCAGGGGTTCGATTCCCCTCAGCTCCACAGAAAACCCGGCGTAGCCTGAATTCGTGGGATGGCCGATCAAGCGCGTCGACCTCGGTGAGGTCGACTATCACCAAGCCCTGGCCGATATGCGGACCTGGGTCGAGGAACGGCAGCAGAACCTCGCCGAGGACCGCCTGTTCCTGCTCAGCCATCCGCCGATCGTCACCTACGGCGCACGCACCGACCCCGCCGACCTGCCCGTCGATCTCCCCGCCGTCCAGGTCGATCGCGGGGGGTTCGCCACCTACCACGGGCCCGGGCAGCTCGTCGGCTACCTCGTTGTCGACGTCAAGGCGCACGGGCCCGTCGACATCGTGCGGTGGCTCGAAACCGGGCTCGTCGGCGCGCTGGCGAGACTCGGCTTTCCCGCCGTCAGAAGGGAAACGCCGACGGGGCACTCGAGCCTCGCCGGCGTCTGGACACCCGACCACCGTAAGGTCGCCTCCATCGGGATGCGGATCCGCGGCGGTGTCACGAGCCACGGCTTCGCGCTCAACGTCGACCCGGACATGGCGGCCTTCCACCACTTCACCGTCTGCGGCCTCGCCGACGTCACCATGGTGTCCCTCGCCGAGCTCGCCGCCGAGCAAGGACGAGGGACACCGACTGACGCCGAAGTGCGCGACGCCGTCTTCGAAAGCCTTACCGCAGGAAACTGAGCACCGCGTCGCGGCCCGCGTGGCCGCGCTCGCGGTTCTGGATCGAATGCGATTCGCCCGGCACGATCACCAGCTCGCCCCGCGGTGCCTGCGCCGCTTCCTCCCGCGCCCACTCCAACGGCGTCGACAGGTCGCGGTCGCCGTTCAGCCGCAGCACCGGCACGTTCGGCAGCCGGGACGCCGGGTTCGAGCCGGGTCGCTCCGCCGGCCACGGCAGGCAACCCTGGATGAATCCCTGCTGTGTGGCCACTTCCGTCGTATACGGCCAGGTCGCCGACGCCGGCAGCGCACGCGCGGTCAACGACAGCAACGGCTGCCGCACGCCCACCGGTGTCGCCGACGTGCCCCACGGGAAGCGCTGGTCCGCGCACAACGTCGCCGCGTGCAGGCCCGAGCTGAACGACGCCGGGTCGTCGCCACCCGACTTGTACGCCTCCAGCAGCTGGTCCAGTTGCTCCGGCGACCCCGCGCGAGCGGCGTGGAGCGCTCCGATGACGTCACCCGCGGCCGGGTCGCGGTACGTCGGGTCGACGAACTCGTACGTCACGATCAAGTCGAAGATCTTCACGCCGTCGGCCGTGCCGCGGTGCCGCACCACCCACGCGAGGTCGTCCGCCGGGTCGTAACCGCAGGCCGGGGCCGCCGAACACGCCGCGCGCAGCACGCGCGCTTCGGCCGTCAACCCGGTCAGGTAGAGGGAAGCCGACGCGGAAGCGTGGTGCGGCAGGACCGAATCCAGCACGACCTTGCTGACGTTGCCCGGGTGCGCGATCGCGTACCGCGCCGCCGTGAACGAGCCGTACGAGACGCCGTCGACCACCATCTTCGGCACGCCCAGCGCCTGCCGGAGCTGGTCGAAGTCCGCGACGGTCTGGTCGGTCGAATACAGCGGCGCCGTGTCGCCGAGGATGCGCGCGCACTCGGTGACCGCGTCGCGCGTCGGCGTCGCGATGTCCGAGCTGCCCATCTGCGCCTGCAGGCCCGGGCAGTTCAGCGCGCCGGCGCCGGTACCGCGCTGGTCGAGCATGACGAACCGGTAGTCCTTGGCCACTTCCGGCAGCCGTTGCGTGGCGATCCGCGTGATGGTGCGGACGCCGCCCTGCCCGGGCCCGCCGGTGAGGAACAGCAGCACGCCCTTCGGCGCGGACACGTTGTCGGAGGTCGCGACCGGCAGGGTGAGGGTGCCGGGCCGGCGACCTGTGTGGTCGAAGGGCACGGTCAGCGTCGAGCAGGTGAAGCCCGGCTGTTCCGGGCACGGGTGCGGGTCCGTCAGCTTCGGTCGTCCCCCAGGACGCGTGTCGGCCGCGGCCACACCCCCGAGTGCGGCAGTCATCGCCAGGACCAGCCCGGCGGTCAGCAGTTTCGAACGCATGATCCATCATTGCCCCCTGCACCCGGGCGCGGCATACCCCCGAACGGCGATACTTGCTCGCCTGACGACGGTGCGGCCGAGCGCCGCGCTCAGGGCTTGACGCAAGAGATCTTGGCCCGCACCGGGCCCGCCGGATTCGCTTCGCCCGCGGTGTTCGGCGCGTTGTCGCGACGGTTGCCGTCGGAGTTGGTGACGCACAGGCGGCCGTCCGGGAGCAGCACCGGGCTGGTCGGGAACTCCAGTGGCCCGCCGTTGCGCAGCTTCGACGTCGCGTCGGCCGGGTTGCGGAAGTACTCGACGACCCGGCCGTCGCGGCGGGTCAGCACGATCGCGTTGCGCTCGTTCGCCGCCGTCCAGACGTTGCCCGCGCGGTCGAGGACGATTCCGTCGGCGCCCTCCAGGTACGGGTGCTGCACGTCGACGTCGTCCAGGCACAGCGTGTCGGCCGGGAACGCGCTGTCGCAGCCGGTCGACGCGCGGGGGCGGCCGCCGCGGTCCATCGGCACACGCCACAGCGCGCCTCGGGCCGTGTCCGCGATCAGCAGCGTGCCGTCCGCGGTGAAGGCCAGGCCGTTCGCGACGATGTGCTGCGAGCCCGCCGTGTCCGCCGCGGTCCTTCCGCTCGGCGTGATCGTGACCGAGCCGGGCGGCAGCCCGCGCACGTCCCGGCCGATTCCACCGGGGATGACGTCGCTGACCATGGGCTGCACGCGGAACTGTTCGAGCGCGACGCCATCCGCGCCCGCCCGCCAGACGCGGCCCTGGCCGGTGCCGCCGTCGGAGATCCACAGCGCGCCCGACCGGTCGAACGCCAGGCCGTTCGCGCCCGGGACGCCGCTCGCGAACACCGTCGCCGCCGGCGGGTTCGCCGCGTCCGGCACGAACGACACCACGGTGTCGGCGTTCGCGACGTACAGCCGGCCGCGGCGGTCGAACGTGAGTCCGGTGGGGTTGCACGGCGCCGGGATCGTGCCGACGACGGCGGCCGGTCCGCCGCCGGCCGCGACCCGGTAGACCGGGCAGGGATCGGCGCCGCGCGCCGGGGTGTAGAGGTTGCCGCGGCCGTCGGTGGTCAAGCCTTCGAGGCCGAGCGGTGACGCGAACACCGTCTCGAACACGGCGGGGTGCCGCGACGGCGGGACTTCACCGGCGGAAGCGCCGGACAACAGCCCCGCGGACAGCACGGCGGTCAGAGCGAGGACGACGGTTCGGCGCATGCGGGCCTCCGTTTTGTCGGATTTCCTGCCTACGCCGTGACGTCCGGGCGGTCAAGGCCAGAGACGCTCGCGGACCCAGTCACCCTCGGTCTTGCGGTACCGCAGCCGCACGTGCCTGCGGTCGTGGCTCGCTTGCCAGAACTCGACCTCGTCCGGGTCGACGAGGTAGCGCGTCCACGTTTCCGGGGCCGTGTCCGGGTTTTCCGAGACCCAGCGCTCCGCTTCCGCGGCCGCCGCGTCGAGGTCCGCCGGGTCGTGCAGCACCTGGGACTGGTGCCCGATGAACGCCTCGACGCGCGAAGCCGGCGGCCGGGCCAGGAAGTCCGCCGCGGACACCTCGGGCGCCGCGGGGGAGACCGGGCCGCGCAGCCGGACCTGACGGCCGCGCCCGGGCCAGAAGAACGTCAGCGCGGCGCGGGGGTCCTTGCGCAGCTGCGACCCCTTCGGGCTTTCCGAGCTGGTCGCGACCGCCCAGCCGGCCGGGCCGACGTCCTTGAGGATCACCACCCGCGCGTCCGGCGCGCCATCGGCGTCCACTGTGGACAGTGTGACGGCGTGCGGGGCCAGCACGTGCTCGCCGGCTTCGGTCAGCCACTCGACGAAGAGCGTCTGCGGGGCCGCCGCCGCCGTTTCCGGTGTGAACACGGGAAGTTCTTCAGGGAACGAGGGCCATCCGCGCAACGCGACCATGTCAGTAACCGTACGGCTGCTGCCCCGGCGGCGGGTAGCCGGGCGCCTGCGGTCCGGCGGCCGGCGGGGGCGGCACCGGCGGCGCGGCCATCGGTGGCTGGACCTGCGCCTGCTGCCACTGCACCTGCTGATAGGCCTCGGCGGGTGGCGGGAAGCAGAACGTCAGCTTGGCGCGGATCGCGCCGTGCATCGCCGCGCCCCACATCTTCCCGCCGGTGAACGCGTACGTCTGCCCGGCCGTGAGGTCCACGGCGACCATCCGCGTCTCGCCGCCGAACTGGTTGCCCGACTTCGCCGACGCGGCCTGCGCGGCGTCCGGATACACGTGCGGCGCGACGAGCCCGGCGATGACGACCGAACCCGCGGTCCAGCCCATGGTGCCGACCATGTTGGCGCGCGCGTACTGCGTGGCACGGCCGGTGAAGTCGTACAACGCGGCGGCGCTGACCTCGGGGACGGCCGCCGCGATGACGCAGTAGTTCATCGTCGAGAGCATCACCGACTCGGCGAACAACCCGACGGGGCAGAGCGCGGGCCCGATCTGCACGGACCCGAAGTTGCCGCCGGACCGCTGGATGCGCTCGGCCACCACGCCGAGGTACTGCTCGGGGGTAAGCACGAGGCCATCGTCGCACGCCCGGCTGTCACGCCGAGTTCAGCCAGCGGTTTTCACACATGCTTCATGGTTGACTGTGCGCGCTATGCGACGACTCGTACTTCTCGCGCCCGCCGTGGTGCTGCTGGCCGGCTGCGGCCCCTCCATCGTGTCCGGTACCGCGACCCCCAGCCCGCCGTCGGTGTCCGCCGGCACGGCCGCGGGGTCGGAGCTGCCACCGGATCCCGAGCCGGCCGAGACCGGTGACTGTCCGTACCTCGACAGCGAGTTCGTGGCCGACTCGAACGGACAGCACGTGTCGAAGGTGCGGGTGTCCGCGGACAAGCCGCACCCGGCGTGCTTCTTCTACCGCCCGGACGGGAAGATCCAGCTCACCGTCCGGGTGTACGTCGGGGACGCGAAGACGGCGACCGCGCTGGTCAACAAGGTGGCGCCGGTCGATTCGTCCAACCCGGCGAGCGATCCGACCGGCTGGAAGGGCGGCTACGAATCGACCGACGACGGGGCCGTCTACGCGGTCTCGAAGGGGTCCGCGGCGGTCATCGCGACCACCAACCAGAAGCAAAGCGTAAAGGCACGCACAGTGGTCAAGAAGGCTATCGCCGCTCTGAAGCTCTAGGTAGCGGGCTCCACACGGGTGAGTGATGTTGATCTTGTATTACCCTGTGCGTCACGCGCAGGCTTCGTGGACTCGCGCACCGCAGCCATCGGGGGATCCCCACCCCCGGGGGCCGGGCACAAAATCTGCAACGACAAAGGACTAGATTCGTGGCTGACACCCTCAAGGACATCCTGCTCGACTCCGGCCGTCGTCCGGCCGTCGTGAGCGACTTCGAAACCCTCGTCGACGCCGAGGTCTCGGACAAGGGCGGCGTTTCGGGTGCCGTCGTCAAGACCGGCTTCGCCGCGGTCAAGAAGATCAAGCCGGGCATCATCCCCTCGGCCGTCGACACCCTGCTGCCGGACTTCGCCAGCGCGCTCGAGCCGTTCTACGGCGACTACCGCGCCAAGGGTGGCAACGACTTCGGCGCCTACCTGACCAGCCGCTCGGACGAGGCTTCCGACGCGCTGCTGAGCGTCACCGACTCGCGCGCCGAGCGCAGCAGCCGCGACAGCATCAAGAAGGTCTACGGCAAGCTGCGCCCGAACGGCAAGAAGAACGTCGAGGAGGCGCTGCCCCGCCTCGGCCAGCTGATCGACAAGCACGCCGCTGCCGTCTGATCGGACTCCAGGCACCACTGAAGAGGCCCCCGGGTGCACGCCCGGGGGCCTCTTCGTGTGCCGCTCAGTTCTTCTTCTCGGCGGGCGCCGGGGACGGCGCCTTGCCGTTCGCCTGCGGGCTCGGCTTCGCCGCTTCGGCGGGCTTCGGCGCGGGCGGGGTGGCCTTCGGCGGCGCGGGCGCGACCGGCGGCTCCTGCTTCGACCGGAGCACGTAGGCGGCACCGGCGCCGACCACGACCAGGCCGAGCAGCCACGGCCAGCGACGACGGCTGCGGGTGCCCTTGGCAGCAGCCTTCGCCTCGACCACGGCAGCGGCGAAGTCCTTCTTGGCGGACTTGAAGTCCTTCTTGCCGCGGCGCTTCGACTCGCCGGCCGCCTTCGCGGCCTTGATGGCGGCCTTCTTGGCCTTGCGACCCGGCTTGCGCAGCTCGGACAGGCGGGAGAGAGCCTCCTGGCGAGCGGCCTTCGAGCTCTTCTTGAGCTCCTTGCGGGTGAGCTCGGTCTTCTTCGCGAGCTGCTTCTGCGCGCGCCGGCCGTGCTTGACGCCCTCGGAGACGAGTTTGTCGGCGGTCTCGGCGGCCTGGGCTGTCGCCCGGGACATGGACTTCACCTCATCATTCGTTTTGACACTGCTCTGTTACCCGTAACCTATCGTGCCCCTTTTCGCCGCCGCCCGCTGCAGATGGCACGATGAACCTGTGAAAGCGACGCTGCACACCAACCAGGGTGACATCAACCTGAACCTCCTCCCCGACCACGCGCCGAAGACGGTCGCGAACTTCGTCGGGCTCGCGGAAGGCACCAAGGAGTACACCCAGCCGAACGCGGCGGGCACGAACTCCGGCCCCTTCTACGACGGTTCGATCTTCCACCGGGTCATCGACGGCTTCATGCTGCAGGGCGGCGACCCGACCGGCACGGGGCGCGGCGGTCCCGGCTACAAGTTCGGCGACGAGTTCCACCCGGAGCTGCAGTTCAGCAAGCCGTACCTGCTGGCCATGGCCAACGCCGGGCCCGGCACGAACGGCTCGCAGTTCTTCATCACCGTCGCGCCGACGACCCACCTGAACTTCAAGCACACGATCTTCGGCGAGGTGGCCGACCAGGAGTCGCGCAACGTCGTCGACGCGATCGGCCGCACCTCGACCGGCCCGGCGGACCGTCCGCTGACCGACGTCGTCATCGAGAAGGTCACGATCGACCACGAGGGCTGAACCGGTCAGGTTTCGGTAGGTTGGTTCTCATCGTGAACCAACCGCCGAACCCCGCCGCGCAACCCCAGGCCGCCCTTCCCGGGTGCTGGTGGCACCCGAACCGCCCGACCGGGCTGAGCTGTTCCCGGTGCGGGCGTCCGGCGTGCCCGGACTGCCTCCGCGAAGCCCCCGTCGGCTTCCACTGCACCGACTGCGTCCACAGCGGCGCGCAGCAGCAGCGCCGCCAGCAACGCGGCTACCAGGAAGCCGGGTTCGGCCAGCGCACCGTCTTCGGTGCGCGGCTGTCCCAGTCGGTGCTCGTCACCCAGGCCATCCTCGCCGTGAACGTCCTGGTCTTCCTGATCACGGTCGTCCAGGCGGGCAGCCTCAACGACAACGAACTGTCATCGCTCTTCCAGTACGGCACCCTCTACGGCGACGCGACGCTCGGCCACAACGAGTGGTGGCGCGTCTTGACCAGCGGGTTCCTGCACTTCGGACCCATCCACATCGCGGTCAACATGTTCTCGCTGTGGATGATGGGCCGGTCGCTGGAGCAGGTCACCGGCCGCGGCCGGTACCTCGCGCTCTACTTCGTCTCCATGCTCGGCGCGTCGGCGGCGGTGCTGCTGTTCGGCGACCCCGCCGGGTTCCCGGGCACGGCCGGCGCGTCCGGCGCGCTGTTCGGCCTGATGGGCGCCTACGCGGTCACCGTGCTGAAGCTGCGCCTGAACCCCACTGGCCTGATCATCACGCTCGCGCTGAACGCCTTCATCACCTTCGGCATCCCGGGCATCTCGATCTGGGCGCACGCCGGCGGCCTGGTGACGGGGGCGCTGCTCACCGTGGCGCTGCTCTACGCGCCGCAGGTCAACCAGGCGCGCTACCAAGCGATCGGCATCGCGATCATCGCCGTCGCGATCATCGGCCTGATCATCTACAAGGGCTCGCAGTTCCCGCCCGAAACCTGCCAGTTCATCCAGTACCGGCAGGGCCCGTACTACACCTGCGGTTAGCCGCGCGCCCGCAGCGTGCTGAGCACGTCCAGGACGTCGCGGGGGTCCTCGCCGAGGTCGAGCCACCCGAAGACGTACAGCTCGTCTTCGTGCTCGATCTCGAGCGTGACGCCGTCGCGGCCCAGCCGGCGGGTGGTGCGCAGCCGCGTCCGGGTCTGCGCCCAGGGCAGCCGGTGCGCGCCACTCAGCGTCCTGGCCACCAGGCCCTCGGCGTCGGCGGCCAGCCGGGGCCGGACGAGCGTCGAGTGGGCGGCGAACGCGCCGGCGGCCAGCGTGGCCAGTGCGAACAGCACCAACCCGCCGCGGTCGCCGGTCACCACGTCGGCCACGACACCGACCAGCAGCAGCGCGGTGACCGCCCAGGCCGATACCACAAGCGCCTGCCGCGGTGCCCACGAGGTGGGGTAGTTATCCACAGGGGTTATCCACACTGGGGATGAGTCACACCGGTGTAATTCGGCGTCAAGCCGCCATTCGGAGTAATAATCAGCGCCAGCGCATAGTCATGAGGAGACCGGCGATCATCAGCGCGAACCCGCCGGCGAAGTTCCAGTTGCCCAGGTCGGCCATCCACGAGATCTTGTCCCCGGCGATGTAGTTCACCAGCAGCCAGATCAGGCCCACGAGCATCAGCCCGAACATCGGGATCTTCCAGGCGAGACCGGTGGGACCGGCTGCCCGCACCTTCACCGGCGTGCGCCGGTCGGCAGGCGGGGTGTAAGCCGTCTTCTTGCGGACCTTGGACTTGGGCATCGTGTTCCTCGCGGTGCTGTTCGGGCTGGTCGGTGGCGATGACCCGCTCGGGGTGCGCAACCAGCGCCACGTGCACACGTTAACGTAAACGACCGCAGGAAAGCAGCGGCCGGGAGTGGTTGGATTTCCCGTACCGTGACGTCGGGGTCACCAAGTGTCGGACGCGGCTTGAGAGGAGCTTGCGTGACTACGCGCGAAGGACCGGATGACGACCGGCGCAGACACCCCGGGCAACGGCCGGTTCCCCAGCGCCGTCCCGCCACGCCCCCACGCGGCCAGATGCCGCCCCGCCAGCCCCCCGGGCAGCCTCCGCGGCGCCCGCAGGGGCCGCCGCCCCGCCGCTACACCAGCCCCGCGCCGCCGCCGGGCTCGGCCGAGGAGACGGTCGTGTTCGCCCCGGTCGGCAAGGGTGGCACCGCGACCGCCGAGAAGCCGCCCCCCGCGCCGCTGGGCAAGGGAGGCGTCGCGATCCGGACCGCCGGCGAAGTCCTCATCACGCTGGGCCTGGTCGTGCTGCTGTTCATGGTCTACGAGCTGTACGTGACCGACCTGTTCTCGGCGGGCAAGCAGTCCGAGGCGAGCGACCAGCTCGACGGCGAGTGGGCGCACGACCGCACGCTGCACCCCGAGCTGATCGACGGCAAGGCGTTCGCCCGCATCCACATCCCGACGTTCGGCGTCGACTACAACTTCACGATCCAGGAGGGCACCGACGACGCCTCCCTGGAGGTCGGGCCCGGTCACTACAAGGGCACTTCGCTGCCCGGCGAGCCCGGCAACTTCGCCGTCGCCGGCCACCGCGTCGGCAAGGGCGCGCCGTTCAACGACCTGGACAACCTGTCGTCCTGTGACCAGATCGTGATCGAAACCTCGACCGACTTCTACATCTACAAGGTCCTGCCCTACGACGACGAGATCGAGAACTGGGCGGGCGGCAAGGGCGCCGACCCGAAGTGCAAGGGCGTCTCGACCCTGCGCGACCCGGGCGCCGAAGACGGCGGCGCGTACGACGAGACGTTCGGCCGCAAGGTCGTGCTGCCCAGCCAGGGCACCGCGGTGAACCCGGTCCCGTACAAGAGCGCCGAGACGCTGCCGAAGGCCCAGCAGGCCGCGCTGCTCACGCTCACCACGTGCCACCCCCAGTTCTCCGCCCAGCAGCGGCTCATCATCACGTCGGTGCTGACCCAGCAGGTGCCGAAGAACCAGGTCAAGGACTACGGCGACCTGCTCTCGAAGATCGGGGAGGCCTGATGTACGCCTGGCTCTGGCGGAAGTTCCCCGGCCCGTTCGCGGTGAAGTTGACGATCGCGGTGGTCCTCGCCCTCGGCGTCGTGGCGCTGCTGATGTTCGTGGTGTTCCCGTGGCTGGAGCCGCGCCTGTGGTTCAACGAGGTCGCGGTCAACTGAGCCGGAACCCACCGGGAGCCGGGTCCGTTTCCCCTCTCGGGAGAGGGGCCGCCGTGAAGACACGCCAGAAGGACCGGGACAACCGGCCGCCGGAAGACCCGTGGAACGAGATCCGGCCGGGCCTGTGGATGGGCGGGCACGTCCGCGCGGGCGAGGAACCGGTCGTCGTCGGGCGCGAGTTCGACCTCGTGCTGAGCCTGTACCAGCGCGAGGGGCACGGCCCGCCGCCCGGCGTCGAGCACCACTTCGCCGAGATGCCGGACGGGCCGTTGAACGAGGCGCAGATAGCCGAGGTCGAGCGGTTCGCGGTGCTCGCCGCGGAGGCGGTGCGCGCGGGACGCTCGACGCTCGTGCGCTGCCACGCCGGGCTCAACCGGTCCGGTCTCGTGGTCGCGCAGACCCTCGTCGGGCTCGGACTCACCGTGCCGGAGGCCATCGCGCTGGTCCGGCTGCGGCGGTCGCCGTGGGCGCTGCACAACGAGCTGTTCGTGCAGTACCTCGAGAGCGGGCTGCCGACCGCGCGCCTGTTGGTCGGGCTCGGGCCTTGAGGTTCGGGGCTTTCCTGGTCAGCGGCCGCTTCCCCGGGCAATCGGACGGCGACGTCCTCCGCCGGTCCGTCCGCGCCGCCGAGCTGGCCGAAGAAGCCGGCTTCGATGACGTCTGGTTCGCCGAACACCACTTCGTGCCGTACGGCGTGTGCCCGTCCGCCATCACGCTCGCCGCGCACCTGCTCGGCCGGACGTCGCGGATCCGGGTCGGGACCGCCGTCAGCGTCCTGTCGACCGCGCACCCCGTTGCCCTGGCCGAACAGTGGGCGATGCTCGACGCCGTCTCCGGGGGGCGGCTGCGGCTCGGTGTCGGGCGTGGTGGGCCGTGGCAGGACCTCGAGGTCTTCGGCACCGGCCTGGACCGCTACGAGACCGGCTTCGAGGAAACCCTCGACGTCTTCCTGAACGCCACCACCGGGCGGGTGCACGCCCGGGGCCGCCACTTCGCCTTCCGGGAGGTGCCCGTCGTGCCCACTCCGGAACGACGGCCGGACGTCGTCGTGGCTTGTGGCGGGCCCGCGTCGGATGCCGTGCGGCTGGCCGCCGAGCGGAACCTGCCGATGCTGCTCGGCCTGCACGCCGACGACGAGGACAAAGCGAAAACCGTCAAGGCTTACGGAAAGCCGGCGGACCACGTCTCGACCGTGCTCTGCCAGGTGGGCGACGCCGACGTCGTGCGTCGAGCACTCCCGGCCTGGCTGAAGGACGGGCTCGGCGCGCACGTCACGCTCGACGGGCGGCCGGGGCCGGCACGGGATCCGGGGGAGTACACCGAACGGCTCTGCGCGATCCACCCCGTCGGCGACGCGGCCCACTGCGTCCGGACGCTGGAAACGAGCCTCCGGCGCACCGGCGTCTCCCACGTGCTGATGCTCGTGGAGGCGTCGGGCACGCCGGAGGGCACGTACGCGAACATCGCGCGGATCGGCACCGAGGTGCTGCCCGCGCTGCGGGCTAGCAGTCCCGCAGCTCCGGGCTCTGGTTGAGCAGCTGGCCGCGCGGCGAGACGAACGCGCGGTAGCGGTCGCCGTCCAGCTCGGAGTTCTTGAACACCGCGACCCGGTGGCAGTTCTGGAAGGCCAGCTTGACGCCGAAGTGGCGCTCGAGGCCGCTGCGGATCGCGTCCGAGGCCAGGGCTCGCAGCAGCTGGCCGCGGGCGGCTTCGCTCGGTGGCGGCGTCTCGTTGTCGGCGAAACCGTCCGCCGCGCCCTCGGCGTCGGCGATGACGCCGGTGATGACCTCCCAGGCGTACGGCAGGGATTCCTTGACGCACGTGACGAACTCGGCGTCGGAGACCTCCCCGCGCTCGGCCTTCTCCAGCAGCGCGGGTGACACGTCCAGGGACATCGAACCTCCAGTTTGAGCAGGGCCACTTCCCTGGCTACCGGCCGTGTGGCCCCGCCACAAGAGAAAACGATGATCATCACCAATATGGCGGAAGGCGGGTCACTCCCAGCGGAAGAGCTTCGCCGCCAACGCCGTTCCGATCACCGCGAAGCCGGCGAGCACGACCAGCTGCAGCGGCTGCACGCCCGCGCCGACCCAGGCGTCCTGCAGCGGCTGCGTGCCCGGCGGGACGTAGTCGCCGATCCGCCGCAGGACCTCCGGCAGCAGCGCCCGCGGCAGGTAGACGCCGCCGAAGAACATCGTCGGGATGAACGCGATCAGCGCGAACCCGCCCGCGGCCTTGGCCGTCCGGGCGACCGCCGCCGCCAGCAGGCCGAACGAAAACATCGAGACCGTGCCGAGCAACAGCGTCACCAGGAACAGCAGCGGGTGCTTCGGCATCGGGACGTCGTAGGCCGCGTGCGCCACGCCCAGCGTCAGGCCGATGCCCACCAGTGCGATCACGACGTGGATCAGCAGCTGCGCGCCCAGCAGGTTCGCCGGGTGCACCGGCGTCGTCGCCAGCCGGCGCAGCACGCCCTGCTCGCGGTAGGTGGCGACGGCGCCCGGGATCGACTGCAGCGCCAGCATCGCGAGACTGATGACGATCACCGACGGCACCCAGGCGTCGATGAACCGGAAGCCGCCCGCCGCCGGGCTGGGCTCCGTCATCCCGGGGATGGCGCCGACCGCCAGCAGCACCGCGGCCGGCAGCAGGATGCCCGCCATGCCCATGAACGGCGTGCGGAGGAAGAGTTTCGCTTCGGTGGTGGTGATCTTGGCGAAGGTGGTCACCGGGTGCTCCTCGTGAGCGAGACGAACGCGTCGTCCAAAGTGGAGGCTCCGGCCGCGGCGCGGAGCTCGGTCGGGGTGCCGGTCGCGACCACGCGCCCGGCGTCGAAGATCGCGACGCGGTCGCAGAGCCGCTCGGCCTCGTCCATGAAGTGCGTGACCAGCAGGACGGTGACGCCGGCGGCGCGCACACCCTCGACCAGCCGCCACGTTTCGCGGCGGGCGTGCGGGTCGAGCCCGGTGGTCAGCTCGTCGAGGATGGCCAGCTCGGGGTTGCCCACCAGCGCGAGCGCGATCGACACCCGTTGCTTCTGGCCGCCGGAGAGCTTCCCGAAGCAGCTGCGCTGGTGGTCGCGCAGGTCGAGCCGGTCGAGCAGGACGTCGACGTCGGCCGGGTCCGGGTAGAACGACGCGAACAGCTCCAGCGCTTCCCGCACCCGCAGTTTCGCCGGCAGCCGGCTCTCCTGCAGCTGGACGCCGACCCGGCGGGTCAGCGCGGCGCGGTCGGCCGCGGGGTCGAGGCCGAGCACGGAGATCGTTCCGCCGTCGGCCTGGCGGAGGCCCTGCAGGCATTCGACCGTGGTGGTCTTCCCGGCGCCGTTCGTGCCGAGGATGCCGAAGATTTCGCCGCGCTCGACGGTGAAGGAAACGCCGTCGACCGCGACCCGGGAGCCGTAGCTCTTGCGGAGATCGGTGACTTCGATGAGGGGCATGGTGACCAAGCTACGAAGGTTCGGCGCCGCGCAGAATGACGCTGAATCCCCAGCTCAAGTAGGGTTTTGCTGACGCCGGGGTGGGGCTGGGCCCACCCCCTTCGTGGGGCTTCGGGCACTGCGCGGGAGCGAGCGGTTCGGCGAGGATCGCGGGGGAAGGAGGTGCCGGATGACGTACTTGCGTGCACTGGGCCGGGCCTGCGCGCTGGCCGCGTTCGCCTTCCTCAGCTGGTTCGACGTGCTGGTCGAGCTGATCGCGTTCGCACTGCTGTGCGTCGGGCTGGTCTTCTTCCTCGGCCCGGCGGTCGAATGGACGCGGCACCGGTCGGCGACCGCGCGGACACTGGCCGCGCGCTGGTGCGACGTCGAGATCGCGGCGCCGTACCAGCCCGAGCCGCCGGAACCGGCGCGGGAACGCGACGGCTGGTACCGCGACGGCAACACGCTCTACAAGCGGGCGTTCTGGGTCCGCTGGCAGCACCGGCTCACGTGGGCGCTCGAGGACCCGGCGGCGGGGCGCGAGTTCACGTGGCAGCTGCTGAACCCGCTGTGCACGCTGGCGCTGCCGGTCGCCGTGCTGCTCGGTGGACCGGCCGCGCTGCGCGGCTACGGCCGGTGGACGCGCTGGTGGATCGGCGCCCGCCCGCCCGCGAAACCGCACCGCGCCTGGCTGCACCAGCACCTCGAATCGCTGGGGCACCAGTGCGGCATCCTCGCGCTTTCCCTGGTGCAGCTGGTCTTCTCGGTGTGGCAGCTGATCGTCATCGCCGGTGTCCTGCCGCTGGCGACGCCCGTCGTGCTGTGGGGCCGGACCATCACGGACACCCTGCGTCGCGAGGCCGGAAACTGGACCGGCGTGCGGATCGGAAAGCCGTACCTGCCGCCGCCCGGCCTGCCGGTGCCCCGCCCGGACGGCCTCTACCAGGTCGGCAAGCAGCTGTACGAGGAGCCGTTCTGGCCGGTTCAGCACGCGCGGCGGCGGTGGGTCCTCGGCGATCGCGCCACCTGGCGCGACTTCATCGGGAGCGGCCTGATCCCGCTGGTGTCGCTGGCGCTGACCCTGCCGGTGGTGGCACTGCTCGGCTGGGGGGCCTTCGGCCTGCTGACGCTGTGGGTGTGGCGGCCGTTCGTGACGTCGCCGGTCCGGTGGTTCCCGCTGCCCGAGGTGTCGACGCACCTCGGCGCGGCCGCGCAGACGCCGCTCGCGCTGGTGCTGCTCGCCCTCGGCCTGGCCCCGACGACGTGGCTGGCCCGGCAGCAGGCCCGGTTCGCGCGGGTCTGGCTGGGGCCGACCGAGGCGTCCCGGCTCGCCCACCGCGTCGAACGGCTGAAGCAGACGCGCACGGACGTCACGGTCACGCAGGCGGCGGAGCTGCGGCGGATCGAACGCGACCTGCACGACGGCATCCAGTCGCGGCTGGTGGCGATGGGGATGAAGCTCGGCGCGGTCGAGGCGCTGGTGGACACCGACCCGGCGGCGGCGAAGCGGCTCGCGGCCGAGCTGCGCGCGTCGTCGTCGGAGGCGCTCACCGAGCTGCGGGTGCTGATCCGCGGCATCCACCCGCCGGTGCTGTCCGAGCGCGGGCTCCTGGACGCCGTGCGCGCGCTGGCCTTGGACAGCCCGCTGAAGGCGCAGGTCACGGGCTCGCTGCCGGGGCGCATCGAGGAGCCGGTGGAGGCGTGCACGTACTTCGCGGTGTCGGAGCTGCTGGGCAACGCGGCGAAGCACGGCGCTGGACGCGTGACGATCGACGTCGGGTTCGCCGACGACGAGCTGACGGTCGTGGTGACCGACGACGGCCCGGGCGGCGCTGTTCCGGCCCGCGGTTCGGGACTCCGCGGAATCGAGCGTCGGCTCGGCGGCTTCGACGGTAGGTTGACCCTGACCAGCCCGATCGGCGGGCCGACCAGGGCGACCGTGGAGATCCCGTGCCAGATCGACCCCGCACCGTTGTCGCCGAAGACCAGTACCTCCTCCGAGACGGCTTGACGCATCTCTTGGCGGCACACGGCTTCGACGTCGTCGCGGCGGTCGGCAGTGGTCCGGAACTGGCGGCGGCCCTGCGGACGCACAAACCTGATGTGTCCATTGTGGACGTTCGGATGCCGCCGACGAACACGGACGAAGGCCTGCAGGTGTCTTTGGCGGCCCGCCGGGAGTTCCCGGGGCTGCCGATCCTGGTGCTCTCCCAGCACGTCGAGCAGCTGTACGCCCGCGAACTCCTGGCCGACGGTACGGGCGCGATCGGCTACCTGCTGAAGGACCGGGTGTTCAACGCGGACCAGTTCATCGACGCCGTCCGCCGCGTGGCCGCCGGCGGCACGGTGATGGACCCCGAGGTGATCGCGAAACTGGTGGCGGGCAACGCTTCCGACCCACTGGCGGCGTTGACGCCCCGGGAGCGCGAGGTGCTGGAGCTGATGGCGGAGGGCTGTTCGAACGCGGCGATCGCCGGACGGCTGCACTTCAGCGAAGGCGCGGTCGGCAAGCACACGGCCAACATCTTCCAGAAGCTCGGCATCTCGGCCTCGGACGACACGAACCGCCGCGTGCTCGCCGTACTGGCGTACCTCGGTGCCGGTTAGCCGCGCGAAACCCGCGTCATCTCTGCACGCTCCACGACCTTGATCCGCTCGCGGCCCGCCGCCAGGCCGAGCGACTTCTCGTGCGCGTCGAGCTTGCCCCAGCCTTCCCACGTCGTGAACGGGATTCCGCGGGCCGCCAGGAAGTCGAGGATCGCGTCCGGGGAGGCGTACTTCGGGGCGGCGAGGGTGTCCGCGTCCGACAGCAGGCTCGCGATCGTCTCCGCCGCGTCGCCCTTCGTGTGGCCGATGAGGCCCACTGGGCCGCGCTTGATCCAGCCGGTCACATACACGCCCGGGAGCTGGTTCTCGTCCAGGTCCAGCACGCGGCCCGCCTGGTTCGGCACGACGCCGGCCGCGTGGTCGAACGGCAGTTCCGGCAGGTGCGACGACAGGTACCCGACCGCGCGGTACACCGCCTGGACGTCCCAGTCGTGGAACTCGCCGGTGCCGCGCACGGTCCCGTCGCCGGTCAGCTCGGTGCGCTCGGTCCGCAGGCCCACGACCCGGCCGTCCTCGCCGAGCACCTCCGACGGCGAGTGGAAGAAGTGCAGGTGCAGCCGCCGCTGCCGGGTGCCCGGCTCGCGGATCGCCCACTCCTGCAACGTCTTCACGACCATGTCGATCTGCTTCGACGCCCGCAGCGCCGCGATGCTGCCGTCGTCGAACTCGATGTCCTCCGGGGCCACGATGACCTCGACGTTCGGCGAGTGGTCCAGCTCGCGCAGCTCCAGCGGCGTGAACTTCGCCTGCGCCGGGCCGCGGCGGCCGAAGACGTGCACGTCGGTGATCGGGCTGGTGCGCAGTCCCTGGTAGACGTTCTCCGGGATGTCCGTGGTCAGCAGCTCGTCGGCCGTCTTCGCCAGGATCCGGGCGACGTCCAGCGCGACGTTGCCGACGCCGAGGACCGCGACCGAAGAAGCGGTCAGCGGCCAGGTGCGCGGCACGTCCGGGTGGCCGTCGTACCAGGACACGAAGTCCGCGGCGCCGTGGCTGCCGTCCAGGTCGATGCCCGGGATGTCGAGCTCCCGGTCGGCGGACGCGCCGGTCGAGAAGATCACCGCGTCGTAGAACTCGCGCAGCTCGTCGAGCTTGATGTCGGTGCCGTAGTCGATGTTGCCCAGCAGGCGGATGTTCGGCTTGTCGAGCACCTTGTGCAGCGCCGTCACGATGCCCTTGATGCGCGGGTGGTCGGGGGCGACGCCGTAGCGGATCAGCCCGAACGGCGCGGGCATGCGTTCGAACAGGTCGATCGTGACGTCGGCGTCGGACTTGTCCAGGATGTCGGCGGCGTAGATGCCGGCAGGACCAGCGCCCACCACGGCTACACGAAGAGTTCGGCTCACACCCTCCACGGTAAGTTAGGGTCACCTAACTAGAAATGTGATTTACCGTACGATCCACTGGTTGGGAGCCGGTAGGCTCGCGGCATGCGCGTTCTCGTCGTCGACAACTACGACAGCTTCGTCTACAACCTGGTCCAGTACCTGGCCCAGCTCGGCGCCGACTGCACGGTCTGGCGCAACGACGTCGTGGACCTCGATCGCGTGCCCGAGTTCGACGCCGTGCTCGTCTCGCCCGGCCCGGGAACACCCGAACGCGCTGGTCAGAGCATGGACGTCATCCGCAAGTGCGCCGAGACCCGCACCCCGATGCTCGGGGTCTGCCTCGGCCACCAGGCGCTCGGCGTCGTCTACGGCGCGACCGTCGACCGCGCGCCCGAGCTGCTCCACGGCAAGACGAGCCAGGTCCGCCACACCGGCGTCGGCGTCCTCAAGGACCTGCCCGAGGAGTTCACGGCCACCCGGTACCACTCCTTGACCGTGGTGCCCGACACCATCCCGGCCGACGTCTTCGAGGTGACCGGCCGCACGGAGTCCGGCATCGTGATGGGCATGCGCCACCGCGAGCTGCCGCTGGAAGGCGTCCAGTTCCACCCCGAGTCGGTGCTCACCGAGGGCGGTCACCGGATGCTGGCCAACTGGATGGCCGCGGCGGGCCACCCCGTCGACCCGGCCCGCGTCGACGAGCTCGAGCGGGCGACCAAGGCGCTCCAGAAGGCCGCTGTTGCGTGATCCGGCTCGAGGGAGTCGGCAAGCGGTACGGGCGCGGTGACTTCGTCCTCCACGACGTCGACCTGAGCGTCGAGCCCGGGCACGTGGTCGGCGTTCTCGGCAGCAACGGTTCCGGCAAGTCGACCCTGCTGCGGATCATGGCCGGCGTCTCGCACCCGAGCACCGGCGTGGTGACGGGGAGCCCGCGGATCGGCTACCTGCCGGACCGCTTCCCGGCCGGCCAGCGCATGGGCGCGCGGGCGTACCTGCGGCACATGGCGCGCATCCACGGGCTCGCCGACCTCTCGGTGATCGACCCGCTGCTCGAACGGCTCGCGCTGGTCGGCGGCCCGACCGCGCCGCTGCGCACGCTGTCCAAGGGCAACGCGCAGAAGGTCGGGCTCGCGCAGGCCGTGATGGTGCGGCCGGACCTGCTGATCCTCGACGAGCCGTGGTCCGGGCTCGACGTCGGGACGCACGCCATCCTCGGCGAGGTCGTCGCCGAGACGCGGGCGCGCGGCGCGAGCGTCGTGTTCACCGACCACCGGCCGCAGGTGGTGCACGACCACGCCGACGTCGTCCACCTCATGAACGACGGCCGCCTCACGGCGGAGAGCGCCGAGCCGACGACGCGGATCGTGCTGCGCGGCCACGGGACCGAGTGGGCGGACGAGCCCGGCGTGCGCCACGCGGTCGTCGAGGGGGCGCAACTCGTGCTGACGGTCGAGGTCGCGTCGGTCGACGCCGTGCTGCTGCGGGCGTTGAAGGACGGCTGGTCGGTGCGGGAGGTGGCGCCGTGCTCGCCGTGACCCGTTACTACCTGGCCCTGCTCGGCCATTCCCAGCGCTACCTGCCGGCGCTGCTGGCCTACCTCGCGCTGTGCGTGATCCTCTACGCCGACCCGCACTCGCCGCCGTTGCCGCTGTTCGGCGTGAGCGCCGGCGGGCTGCTCGTCGTCGCGTGCTGGCTGACGATCGCGCTGCTCGACATCGAGGATCCGGTGCAGCGGCTGGTGACCCTGAGCCACGCGCGGCAGTGGCGGCGGATGATCACCGGCGCGATCTTCACCGTGCTGATCTTTTCGGTGGTCCTCACCGTGATCACCGAGGCGTGGTCGGCGCTCAAGTCGCTGAAGGTCCAGCCGTCGGCGCTGGGCATCGGGCTGCTCGCGCACCTCGCGTGCGCGCTGCTGGGCATCGCGATCGCGCTGCCGTGCTCGCGGCTGCTCGTGCAGCGGGTCGGCTGGACGGTGCTCGCCGCCGTGGTCACGCTGATCGTCGTGCTGCTGGCGAAGATTCCGCTGGTCCACCCGTTGCTGCACGCCCTGACCGACGAGGAACCGGTCGCCGGTCCGCTCGTCCTGGCGGTGGTGACGTCGGTGGTGGTGCTGGCCGCGAGCTTCCTCGGCGTTTCGAAGCTCGTGCAGCGGCGTTCCTGAGTGCAATTTGCCATCTTCAATTTCCGGGCCAGGGTTCCGGCGGGTGCTCGAACACGACTAAGGTTCGGGTTCTCTCCGAATCTGGGCGAAGGGAGACCGGGTGACGGCTGGGATCGTCGCGATCACCGGGCCGGACTCCGACGGTGAGCTCCGGGACCTCGCCGCCTGGCTCCGCGGGGAAGACGAGCTGCGCGGCCGTGTCCAGCTGTTCGACGCCGTCGTGGTCGGCGTGACCAGCAACTCCGCCGGCGTCTTCTGCCGGTCGCTGTTCGCCTGGCTGCGGCGCCGCCGCGAAGCCCCCGTCTCCCTGAAGGTCAAGCGCTCCGGCGCGGCCGAGGAACTGGAGCTCGACTGCGGTCCCGCGAGCGACGCGGAGCAGGTTCTCGGCGCCGTCCGGGGATTTCTCGACAAAGCCTGAACGACGAAGAAGGCCCGCACGGCGAACCGTGCGGGCCTTCTTCGCGTGCGTCGGATCAGGGGCTGCCGGCCGTCGACGTCGGGAACAGCGGGCCGTTCGAAACCCCGACCGTCACGTTCTGGTCCTTGTCGATCTGCGTACCCGGCGAGGGGCTCTGCTTGGTGATCGTGCCCTCGGGCTTGGTGCTGGTCCGGTCGGACTGCTGCTTCAGGGTTTGGGTCCAGCCCATGCTTTCCAGCTTCGCCTGCGCGTCGTCGACCGTCATGCCGATCAGGCTCGGCATCTCGATCTTGTTGTCCGGCTGGCCCGACGACACGGTCAGCGTGATCTGGCTGCCGACCGGCACCGAACCACCGACCGGGATCTGCTGGATGACCTGGTCCTTCGGCTGGTCGGACTGCTGGTCCACCCGCTTCACGGTGAACCCGAGACCGGTGAGCGTGGAGTTGGCGTCGTTGAAGGACTTGCCGATCACGCTCGGGACCTGCTTCTGCTGCTTGCCCTTGCCGACGGAGATGGACACGCTCGAGCCCTGCTGGACATCGCTGTCCGCCTGGGGGGTCTGGCTGACGACCTTGTTCACGTCGTTCGGGTCGTCGACGTTGACTTCCTGCACTGACGGGCTCAGCGTCAGGCCGGCTTCCTTCAGCTTCGCTTCGGCCTCGTCATGGGAGAGTCCCTTGAGCTCCGGCACCTTCGTCGTGCCCGGCTTCTGGCCGATCGTGAGCGTGATCTGCGCCGCCGTGGCGACCGGCGTGCCCACGCCGGGGGCGATGTCGATGACCTGGTTGATCTGGTCGGCGGTGCAGGGCACGTTGCCGCTCGCGTCCGGGATCCCGCAGGGCACCAACTTGTTCGGCGCGAAGTTGTTGAGGCCCTTCTCGCGCAGGGTGTTCTTGGCCGCCACTTCCGACTGTCCCTTGACGTCCGGGATCGCCACCGTGGTGGCTTCCTCGCCGCCGCCCTTGAAGGAGCCCGACAGCCACATGATCAGCAGCACCGCGCCCAGGACGAACACCGCGGCCAGCACACCGAGGATCGTCCGGCGACGGCGCTTGGCCTTCGGGTCTTCGTCGTCCGGGGCGTCGTACTCCTCGTAGCGCTGCGGCTGCCGCCGGTCGGAGTTCATCACCTGCGTGCGCTCGTCCTCGGACATCACCATCGGCGCCGCGGGGCGCTGACCCGAGAGCGTGCGCACCAGGTCCGAGCGCATCTCCGCCGCCGACTGGTAGCGGTTCGCCGGGCCCTTGGCCAGTGCCTTCAGCACGACCGCGTCCAGCTCGGGCGCCACCGCAGGGTTCACCGACGACGGCGGGCTCGGGTCTTCCCGGACGTGCTGGTAGGCGACCGCGACCGGGGAGTCCCCGGTGAACGGCGGCTCGCCGGTGATGAGCTCGTACAACACGCACCCGGCGGCGTAGACGTCGGAACGGGCGTCGACCGACTCACCGCGGGCCTGCTCCGGCGACAGGTACTGCGCCGTGCCGATCACCGCGGCGGTCTGGGTCATGGCGGACTGGCCGTCGTGCATCGCGCGCGCGATGCCGAAGTCCATCACCTTGACCGCGCCGTTCTTCGTGATCATCACGTTGGCCGGCTTGACGTCGCGGTGCACGATGCCGTGGCGGTGCGAGAAGTCGAGCGCCGCGCAGACGTCGGCCATGACCTCCATGGCCCGCTTCTGCGACATCGGGCCCTCGGTCTTGACGATGTCGCGCAGCGTCCGGCCTTCGACGTACTCCATGACGATGTACGGCAGCGGGCCGAACTCGGCGTTCGCCTCACCCGTGTCGTAGACCGCGACGATCGCCGGGTGGTTCAGCGCGGCGGCGTTCTGCGCCTCACGGCGGAAACGCTCCAGGAACTGCGGATCCCTGGCGAGGTCGGCACGGAGGATCTTGATCGCGACTTCGCGGCCCAGTCGCACGTCGTGGCCGTGATGGACCTCGGACATGCCTCCGTAGCCGAGCGTTTCGCCCAGCTCGTACCGGTTGGAGAGCAGTCTGGGTGTGCTCATCTCTGGGTGCCGTTCCATTCCGTCCAAGGTGCGGTCATGATGCCTTGCTGGCCATCGTCGGTCGTTCCGGAAGTGTCCGCCGGGTAAGCGCTCGAAGCGGGCGGCGCCTCCGCGGGCGGCTGTCTGCCCGGGACCACCTGGCTCGACGTCTGGCCGGTGTGCGGTGGCGAGCCCGAGCTGCCGATCATCTTGGCCACCAGGACGATGCCCGCCACCAGGACAACGAGCAGGATGGCGGCGAGGAGCGCCCACCAGCCCCACTGGGTCTTCTTCCGGGGCACCGGCACCATTGCCGGACGCATGACGGGCCGTGACGGCGGGCCGATGGCGACCATCGGGTTCACCGCCGGCGACGGCGGACCGACCGGCATGTGCTGCTGCTGCGGCGGAACCGGCTGGGAAATCGGCTGCTGCGGTTGCTGGACCGGCTGTTGCTGCTGCGGCGGTTGCTGCACCGGCTGCTGGCCGGTCGCGTACGCGGCGTTGACCAGCCCGGACGGCGTCGGCAGCGGCAGCCCGGCGCGGACCGCGGCGACGGCGGCCGCGAACTCGCCGCCGTTGTTGTAGCGCTGCCGCGGGTCCTTGACCAGCGTCGCCTCGATCACCGCGCGCGCGGCGGGCGGGACGTCCGGCGGCAGCGGCGGCGCGATGTCGCGGATGTGCATCATCGCGACCGTCACAGCGTTTTCGGACAGGAACGGCCGGTGCCCGGCGAGGCATTCGTAGCCGCACACCGCCAGCGAGTAGACGTCGGACGCCGGCTCGGCCGGGTGCCCGAGCGCCTGCTCCGGCGCGATGTAGTGCGCGGTGCCCATGACCATGCCGGAGCGGGTGACCGGGGCGGCGTCGGCGGCCTTGGCGACGCCGAAGTCGGTGATCTTCACCTGGCCCGCCGACGTCACCAGGATGTTGCCCGGCTTGACGTCGCGGTGGACGAGGCCCTGCTCGTGCGCGGCCTGCAGCGCGTTGCCCGCCTGCTCGAGCATGTCGAGCGTGAACTCCGCCGACAGCCGCCCGTGCTTGGCCAGCAACCCGGCCAGCGGGTCGCCATCGACGAGCTCCATCACCAGGTACGCGATCGAGAGGTCACCGTCGAAGATGGTCTCGCCGTAGTCGTGCACCGCGGCGATGCCGGGGTGGTTCAGGGACGCCGTCATCCGCGCTTCGGTGCGGAAGCGGTGGAGGAACTCGGCGTCGCCGGAGAGTTCGGCCTTGAGGATCTTGACGGCCACGGTCCGATCCAGCCGGGTGTCGCTGGCCTGCCAGACCTCGCCCATCCCGCCGACGGCGATCCGGCTCGTCAGCTTGTAGCGGTCGGCCAGGAGCTGACCGGAGGACAGCATGCGCTATCCACCCCCGAGCTTCGCGTTGATGGCCGCGCGGCCGATTTCCGAGGCGACCTTGCCGCCCGTCGCGGCCAGTCCGCGGTCGCCGCCGTTCTCGACGATCACGGCGACCGCGATCTGCGGGTCGTTCGCCGGGGCGAAGGCGGTGTACCACGCGTGCGGGGCGGTGTTCTTCGAGTCCGTGCCGTGCTCGGCGGTGCCGGTCTTCGACGCGATCTGGATGTCCGGGCGCTTGCCGCCGCCCCCGGTGAAGCCCTCGGAAGCGATCATCATGTCCTTGAGGATCGCGGCGTTCGACGACGAGAGTGCCGCCGTGCCGGTGAGCTCGGTGGGACTGTAGTCCTCGATGGTCGACAGGTCCGGCGCGAGTACCGACTGCACCAGCTGCGGCTTCATCGCCATCCCGCCGTTGGCCACGGTGGCCGCGAGCAGACAGTCCTGCAACGGGGTCAGCCGGACGTCGCGCTGGCCGATGCCGCTCTGGTAGAGCGCGCCCTGCGAGTCGAGCGGGCCGACCGTCGACGCGGCGACCTTCATCGGCACGGTCAGGTCGGTCTGCCCGATGCCGAAGTTCGCCGCCGTCTTCTTCAGCTTGTCCGCGCCGAGCTGACCGGCGAACTCCGCGAACGGGACGTTGCAGGAGTGCGCGAGAGCGTCCTTGAACGTGCTGCCCGGGCAGGCCGCGCCCGCGTAGTTCTCCAGCGTCACGCTCGTGCCGGGCAGCTTCGTGTTCGGCGCCGGGTTGACCGGGGTGTCCGGGCCCTTGCCGTCTTCGAGCACGGCCGCCGCGGTGACGAGCTTCATCGTCGAACCCGGCGGGTAGGTCTCCGAGATCGCCCGGTTCAGCATCGGGTTGTCCGGGTCCTTGACGTAGGAGTTCCAGGCGTCGGTCTGCGCCTTCGACGTGTGCGAAGCCAGCTTGTTCGGGTCGTACGACGGCGTCGAGACCATCGCCAGGATCCGGCCGGTCTTGGGCTCCATCGCGACGACGGCGCCGGTGTAGCCCTTCTGCGTCATCAGGTCGTAGGCGGCTTTCTGCACGGCCGGGTCGATGGTCAGCCGGACGTTGCCGCCGCTGGGGTCGCGGCCGGTGACCATGTCCGACAGCCGGCGCACGAACAGCCGCGGGTCCGAACCGTTCAGCACGTCGTCCTCGGAGCGCTCGAGGCCGCCGGAGCCGTAGTTGATCGAGTAGTAGCCGGTGACCGGTGCGTACATCGGGCCGTCGACGTAGGACCGGGTGTACTTGTACTTGTCGTTCGACGGGTCGACCTTCGCCAGCACCTCGCCGTTCGCCTGCGACACGATCTGGCCGCGGCGGCGGGCGAACTCGTCGTAGAGCACGCGTGCGTTGCGGGAGTCGGTGCGGTAGTCGTCGGCCTTCACGACCTGGATGTAGGTGGCGTTGGCCAGCAACAGGACGACCATGACGAGCATCGCCATGCCGACCTTGCGCAGTGGGGTGTTCATGCCTGCTGGCCCCCGTCCGCCGGCGGTCGCTGGACGAGCACAGTGTGCGCCTCGGCGATCGGCGCCTGCGGCTGGGCCTGTGGCTTCGGACGGGACGCGGGCCGCCGGGCGGCATCGGAGACCCGGAGCAGCAGCGCGACGAGGATGTAGTTCGCCAGCAGCGACGAACCACCCTTCGACAGGAAGGGAGCGGTGATACCGGTCTCCGGGATGAGTTTCGTGACCCCGCCGACGACGACGAAGATCTGCATGACCATGGTGAACGCCAGCCCGCCGCCGAGCAGCTTGCCGAACGTGTCCCGCACCGCGAGCGCGCTCCGCATGCCGCGCATCGCGACCAGCAGGTACAGCATCAGGACGGCGGCGAGGCCGATGAAGCCGAGCTCTTCGCCGATCGCGGCGGTGATGAAGTCGGTGTTGGCCTCCGGGACCATGTCCGGGCGGCCGGCGCCGAGCCCGGTGCCGCCGATGCCGCCGGTGCCGAGCCCGAACAGGCCCTGCGCGATCTGGTAGCCGCCGCCGAGCTTGTCGTAGGTGGCCAGCGGGTCCAGCCAGTTGGCGACGCGCTGCTGGACGTGCGTGAAGAGGTTGTAGGCGATCAGGCAGCCGCCGACGAAGAAGCTGAGGCCGAGGACGACCCAGATGATCCGCTCGGTCGCGACGTACAGCATCATCAGGATGACGCTGAAGAACAGCAGCGACGTGCCGAGGTCCTTCTCGAACACCAGGATGCCGATGCAGGCGACCGCGGCGATGAGGATCGGGCCCAGGTCACGGGCGCGCGGCAGCTCGACGCCGAGGAACTTCTTGCCCGCCACCATGAACAGGTCGCGCTTCGACACCAGGAACGAGGCGAAGAAGATCATCAGCAGGATCTTCGCGAACTCGCCCGGCTGGATCGAGAACCCGGGCAGCTTCAGCCAGACCTTGGCGCCGTTGACCTCCGACAGGCTCGACGGCAGCAGCGCCGGCAGGGCCAGCGCCACGATCCCGACCAGGCCCGCGGTGTAGCCGTAGCGGGTCAGCGTGCGGTGGTCGGTCACGAAGACCAGCACGGCGACGAAGAACGCCAGCGAGATGACCGTGAACAGCACCTGCGCGGTGACGGCGGGGGTGTAGTCCTTGCCGTTCTGCGCGGCCCGTTCCGCCAGCGCCAGGTCGATCCGGTGGATCATCACCAGGCCGATGCCGTTCAGCAGCGCGACGCAGGGGAGCAGCACCGGATCCGCGTACGGCGCCCACTTGCGCACCGCCAGGTGCGCCGCGGCGAAGATCGCGAGGTAGGCGAGGCCCAGCCAGACGATCGACCAGGTGAGCTGCTGCTCCTGGTTCGCCTCGACCAGCACCAGCGCGATGGTGACGATGAACGCGGCGAACCCCAGCAGCACCAGCTCGGTGTTGCGGCGGGTCGGGACGTCGCGCGGTGGGTTCGTCTGGAACTGCGCGGCGAGCGGCTCGGCGGCGCGCGCGGCGGGCTGGCTCATCAGTTACCGCCTCCCGTCGTCGGTGCCGTCGAACTCGGCGTCGAGCAGTCCCTCCCCGCTGGCTGGTTCGCCGACGACGGAGCAGTCGAGCCGGCCGGTGCCGACGGGGTGGACGTCGGCGTGACCGTGGGGGTCGGCGTCGAGGACGGCTGACCGCCCGCCGGCGCGCAGTTGTTCAGGCGCTTGTGGAGCTGCAGGAAGTCGTCGATGTACTTCCGCGCGTCTTCCTGGAGCTGGTCGATGCGCAGCTTGTCCGTGCACACCTGGTTGGGCGGGCACGAGCCCTGCTCGTAGGTGTGCAGGTCGATGCCGAGGATGCTGCCCGGAACGCCGCGGTAGATCACGACCTCCTGGTCCGCACCTTCGCCGACATAGTACTGACTCAGGACGAAGTACCGGGTCGCGATGGCGGCCGCGGCGAGCACGATGAGGACCACCAGCGCACCGGCGAGCCAGCGGAACCGCTTCCGGCGCTTGGCCTTCGGATCCACGCTCGGCTGCGGCAGCTCGGGCCGCGGCTGCGGCGACGGCTGCGTCAGCGCCCTGGCCCGGGCCGCGGGCGAATCGCCCTGGTGCAGCTCGTCGCTGCCGTCCCCGGCGGCGCCGCCCACGATGGGCGCGTCCTCGCCGAAGTCGACGTCGACGACGTCGGCGATGATCACCGTGACGTTGTCGGTGCCGCCGCCCTTGAGCGCCAGCTCGATCATCCGGTCCGCGCACTGCTGCGGGTCCGGGATCTGCACGGCTTCGGTCAGCGTCTCGTCGCTGACCATGCCGGACAGGCCGTCCGAGCAGATCAGGTACCGGTCGCCGGAGCGCGCTTCGCGCACGGTCAAGCTCGGCTCGACCTCGTGCCCGGTGAGCGCCTTCAGCAGCAGCGACCGCTGAGGGTGCACCGCCGCCTCTTCGGGCGTGATCCGGCCTTGTTCGAGCAGTTCGTTGACGAAGCTGTCGTCGCGCGTGATCTGCGCGAACTGACCACCTCGCAACAGGTAGGCGCGCGAGTCGCCGACGTGCACCAGGCCCAGCCGGGTCCCGGCGAACAGGACGGCGGTGAGCGTGGTGCCCATGCCGTCCAGGTCGGGGTCCTGCGAGACGAGCTCGGCGATGGCGGCATTGCCGTTCGCCACCGCCTCTCGCAGCTGGGCGAGCAGGTCGTCGCGGGGTTCGTCGTCGTCGAGGGGGGCGAGCGAGGCGATGACGACCTTGCTGGCCACCTCACCCGCCGCATGGCCACCCATACCGTCGGCGAGCGCGAGCAGGCGAGGGCCGGCGTACACGGAGTCCTGGTTGCTCGAACGCACCAGGCCCCGGTCGCTGCGGGCTGCGTAGCGGAGGACGAGAGTCATGGGCGAAGCTCGATCACCGTCTTGCCGATCCGGATGGGGACTCCGAGCGGGACCCGGAGGGGTGCAGTGACCTTAGCCCGGTCGAGATACGTCCCGTTCGTCGAGCCCAGATCTTCCACGTACCAGTCCTCACCGCGTTGGGCGATCCGGGCGTGCCGGGTCGACGCGTAGTCGTCGTCGAGCACCAACGTGGAGTCGTCGGCACGGCCGATGAGGATCGGCCGCCCGTCGAGCGCGATGCGGGTTCCGGCCAGCGCGCCGTGGGTCACCAGCAGCTGCTGCGGCGACTTGCTGTTGCGCGGCTTCTTCTCTTTCTTGCGTCCGAAGGTCGGCACCTGGACGCGCATACCCGAAGCCGCGTAGAGGTCCGAGCGGACGACTCTGAGCGCGGCGAGCACGAAGAGCCAGAGCAGCACGAGGAAGCCCACCCTGGTGAGTTGTACGACCAGCTCTGGCACTTGGTGTGTCCGCTCCCGACTCGTCCGTGCAGCCGCGACGCGGGTACGCCGCGGTCCCCCCGCACGTCAATTCTGCGGGAACAGTATTCCGTGCCCCCAGTCAGCCCTGCGTACGGAACACGAGTGAGGAGTGCCCCACCCGGATGACGTCGCCGTCCGCGAGCTGCCAGGTCTGGACCGGAGTGCCGTTCACGGTCGTTCCGTTGGTCGAGCCGATGTCGGCGAGCGTCGCGCTCTGGCCGTCCCAGGTGATCTCCAGGTGCCGGCGCGAGACGCCGGTGTCCGGGAGGCGGAAGTCGGCGTCCTGGCCGCGACCCACGACGTTCCCGCCCTGCTTGAGCGAGTACGTCCGGTTCGAGCCGTCGTCGAGCTGCAGGCTCGCCGCGAGCTGCCGGCCGGCCGCGGGCGGGGCGTAGCCGCCCTGCTGCTGGCCGTACGGGTCGCCGGCGGGCTGGCCGTACGCCTGCTGCTGGCCGTACTGGTCGTAGCCGCCCTGCTGCTGGCCGCCGTACTGGTCGTACCCGGGCTGCTGCTGGCCGGCGTACTGGTCGTACCCGCCCTGCTGGTAGCCGCCCTGGTCGTAGCCACCTTGCTGGGGCTGGGCGTAGCCGCCCTGGTCGTAACCACCGCCCTGGGGCTGGGCGTAGCCGCCTTGTTCGTAGCCGCCCTGCTGGGGCTGGGCGTAACCACCCTGGTCGTAACCACCCTGCTGCTGGGCGTAACCCTGGTCGTAGGCCCCACCCTGCTGCGGCTGGCCGTACTGGTCGTAGCCGCCCTGCTGCTGCTGGCCATAACCCTGGTCGTACCCGGGCTGCTGGCCACCCTGCTGTCCGTAGCCGTATTGGCCCTGCTGGCCGTACGGGTCACCCTGGTCGTATTGGCCGTAGCCGGGGGGCTGGCTCATTGCTGGGTCTCCTGCGTTGCTGGGTCGTGCCGACCGCGGTGAACCGGCGCCTGAGGGGCGGGCGTCGGGATCGACGGACGAACGGGTCTTGAACTGTCCAGTATGCAGCGCCTCGTTGCGCTCGAGTGATACGACGACGTCACCATAGGTGTCCAGGCCCTCGGCGGCGAGGTGTTCCGCCACCGCCTTGGCCAGCACCTGGGTGACCCGTTGCTCGTCACCGGCCATGCGCTCGTGGTCAGCTGCCCCCAGGGACACGATGTAGTGATTGGGGGCGAGCTGTCGACCGCCTGCCAGCTCACGAACGTTCTCCTCACTCTCCCGTTCCAGGGCGATCGCCACTTCCTGCGTGACGACGTTGCCACCGAACATGCGCGCGAAAGTGTTCCCCACCAGGTTCTCGAGGCGTCTGTCAAAACGCTCGACGCGGCTCACCGGGGAAAACCTCCTCACACGTGTGCTTCCGCTATCGATCCTATCCGGGTGAGCCCGCCTCGACACGGCCCCCGGTGAAACCCGTTCAAACGACCTGCTAGTCTTCTCTTCGCTGTCAGAGAGAAGCACTCGGGCGAGTGGCGGAATGGCAGACGCGCACGGTTCAGGTCCGTGTGTCCGAAAGGACGTGAGGGTTCAACTCCCTCCTCGCCCACGCTGTTCAAGGCCCCGGTCGCTAGCGCGACCGGGGCCTTTCCCGTTGTCCTTGTTTCTCCCGGGGGCCGAGCCCCCGGACCCCCACGGTGCCTCGTCTCACCTTCCAGCGTGGTCGGGTCTGGTGGGGAATATCACCCGTTTGGCTGCGCGTGGTGTTCGCTCACGGCGGAGTTCGGGGTGTATCAGGACGTCGTTTTGGCGATCCAGGGTGCCAGGATGTCGGCTCGGCTCGTTGTTTCGATGCCCGCGTGGGGGCAGCCCGGGCCGGTCGCCTCCACCGCGACCAGTTCGGTTCCGGTGAAGTACGGGGCTCCTGAGTCGTACGTGCAAGCGCTCGTGGTGATCTCCGGGGCCGCGCCGCGGACGCCCAGGGTGGTCGGGTCCACCTTCGCCACCGCCACCGTGCCCTGCTGCATGCGGGTCGCCGGCTTGGGGTTCGTGCCCGTCAGGCTGCCCCAGCCCGCCAGGGTCAGCTGCTGCCCGACCGTCGGGACGGCGTGGTTCACGGTCAGGGGCTGGACCGTGGTCACCGGGGTGTCGAGCTTGATCAGGGCCACGTCGCTCTCTTTGGCCTGGACCACCTCGGTCACCTTGCGGGCCACCCCGGATTCCGTGGCTTCGTCGACCAGGCCCAGCGCCGCCGTCGTGGGGTACGGGGTCTTGCCGGAGACGCGGTTGCGGTTCGCGTCGTGGAAGCAGTGGCCGGTCGTCAGGATCCAGGCCGGGGCGATCAGGGCGCCCGTGCAGTAGCTGCCGTACGTCGAGCCGTCGGGGCGCGGGATCTTCGTCATCGCGAGCTTCGCGACGAACCCGAACCGGCCCGCGGGGACGTCCGAGCCGTGGGCGACCCCTGGCGCGGCCAAGGCGGCAGGGGTGGCGGTGATGGTCAGGACAACAGCGGCGAGCAGAGCGCGCAGGCGCATCTTTCCCCTTCGTCGAGTCGGTGATCGACGTTCGACGTTAGGGCCGCCGCCGGGCCCGGGGAATTCCCTGGCCGGGCGTCACCCGACAGCGCGGCCGGGTGACGCCCGAACGGAGGTCAGCCGACGTGCGAAGCGATCCAGTCCGCGACGACGTCCACCCGGGAAGTGGTTTCGAGCTGGTTGTGCGGGCAGTCCGGCCCGGTCGACTCGACGGACACCAGCTGCCCGCCGGACCCGCCCGCGACGAAGTACGGCGCACCCGAGTCGTACACGCAGGCGCTGGTGGTCGTCGTCGGGGCGACGCCCCGCACGCCGAGCGTCGAGGCGGCGACCTGCCCGACCGTGACGGTGCCCTGCTGCAGCTTCGTCGACGGCGTCGGGTTGGTCGCGGTGAGACTGCCCCAGCCGGCGAGCGTCAGCGACTGGCCCACCGACGGCGTGACCCGGTTGACCGTCAGCGGCGTGATGCCGGTGACGTCCGCGTCGAGCGTCGCGATCGCGATGTCGTTGGCACTCGCCTGGTACACCGTGACGACGTTGCGCGTCACGCCCGGCGTGCTCTGGTCGACCGTGCCGAGCAGCACCGAAGTCGGGTACGGCACCGGCCCGGAGACGCGGTTGCGGTTGGCGTCGTGGAAGCAGTGGCCCGCGGTGATGATCCACTTCGCGGCGATCAGCGCACCGGAGCACGCGCTGTTGTACTTCGTGCCGTCGGGCTTCGGGATGTTCGTCATCGTCAGCTTCGCGGCGAACTGGAACGTCCCGGCCGGGACGTCGGAGCCGTTGGCCACGGCCGCCGCCGGTCCCGCGGTGGCGAGACCGGCGGCCAGCGTCAAAAGGGCAGCAGAGAACACAGCGCGGACGCGCATCGGTGGATCCCCCTTGTCCTGCACCGGCGGTCGAAGGCCGGTGATCACTTTCGAGCGTAGCCGCGGTCTGCGAGCCGGAAAGGCGCTGCTTGGAGCAAAAAACCGGCCCCAGCGCGGTGCGCCGAGACCGGTTTGCCGGGTATGCGTCAGTTAACGCCGACCAGGTCGACGACGAAGATGAGGGTCTCGCCCGGCTTGATGACGCCGCCCGCGCCGCGGTCGCCGTAGCCCAGGTGGGGCGGGATGACGAGCTTGCGGCGGCCGCCGATCTTCATGCCCGCGACGCCCTGGTCCCAGCCGGAGATGACCTGGCCGGCGCCGAGGCCGAAGCGCAGCGGCTCGCCGCGGTTCCAGGACGCGTCGAACTCTTCGCCGGTCGAGTGCGAGACGCCGACGTAGTGCACGGTGACGGCCTTGCCGGGCGTGGCCTCCGCGCCGTCACCGACCGTGATGTCGGTGATCTCGAGGTCGGCCGGAGGGTTGCCCTCGGGGCGGTCGATCTGGGGCTTTTCCAAGGTCATGGCACTCACCGTACCCACGCGCGCGAGGCTGCGCCGAACGGACTACGTCCAAGGGCTGAAAAACGCGAAAAGTCTTCACACTTGTCCTACTGGTGGGTAGCGTGCGCTTCGTCACTCTCCTTGACCGAGGGAGCCCTGATGCGACGCGGCATCCGCACCTTGACCTTGACGGCTTTGGCGGGCCTGGTCGCCGGGCTCACCCAGGTCGCTGTCACCGCTCCGGCCGCCGAAGCGGCCGCCGCGCCCAACGACTACTGCGGCGGGCAGTGCAGCGACATCCTGCCGCCCGGCGAAAACGGCAGTGCCACCCTCGCCGAGATCCTGGCGCACAAGGTGCTCGGCACCCGGCCGGCGCACGCGGCCGACCAGCTCGGCAAGTACTCCTCGCTGGCCGGCGGCTACCAGACGCTGACCACCGGGGCGATCAACCAGTACTTCAACGACTCGTCGTTCGGCGTCGCCGCCGACCAGGTCGCCAGCACGATCCAGCCGCGCTCCGACGTGACGATCGTGCGCGACAAGTCCCTCGGCGTCCCGCACATCACCGGCACCACGCGCGCCGGCACCGAGTTCGGCGCCGGCTACGCGGCCGGGCAGGACCGGCTGTGGCTGATGGACGTCCTGCGCCACGCCGCCCGCGGCCAGGTGACGTCGTTCGCCGGCGGCGCCCAGGCCAACCGCGAGCTGGAGCAGAGCTTCTTCGCGAACGCGCCCTACACCGAAGCCGAACTGCAGAAGCAGATCGACAACGTCGCCGCGAGCGGCCCGCGTGGCGCACAGGGCCTCGCCGACGCGCAGGCGTACGTCGACGGGATCAACAAGTACATCACCGACTCCCACAACGGCCGCTACTTCCCGGGCGAGTACGTCCTCACCGGGCACGTCGACGCGATCACCAACGCCGGCACCATCGACCCGTTCAAGCTGACCGACCTGGTCGCGCTCGCCTCGCTGGTCGGGGCCGAGTTCGGCGCCGGCGGCGGTGGCGAGGTGCAGAACGCCGTCGCGAAGCTGGCGCTGCAGGAGCAGTACGGCGCCGTGCAGGGCGAGAAGGTCTGGCAGAGCCTGCGGTCCGAGGACGACCCCGAGGCCGTCAAGACGCTGCACGACGGGCAGACGTTCCCGTACGGCAAGACCCCGGCCAACCCGGTCGGGCAGGCCCTGCCGGACAAGGGGTCGGTGACCCCGCAGCAGCTGGTGTTCGACCAGACCGGTTCGGCGTCGACCGCGACGCCGTCCACTGTGGACGTCCCGGCCCCGGCCGCGCAGGAGCCCGCCCGCGGCATGTTCGACAACGGCGTGCTGCCGGGCGACATGCTGACCGACAAGCACGGCATGTCGAACGCGCTGGTCGTGTCCGGCTCGAAGACCGCCAGCGGCCACCCGGTCGCCGTCTTCGGCCCGCAGACCGGGTACTTCGCCCCGCAGCTGCTCCTGCTGCAGGAGCTGCAGGGCCCGGGCATCAGCGCCCGCGGCGCGGCCTTCGCCGGGCTGAGCATGTACGTGCTGCTGGGCCGCGGCCAGGACTACTCGTGGAGCGCGACGACGTCGGCGCAGGACATCATCGACACCTACGCGCTCACCCTGTGCGACCCGAGCGGCAAGGCACCGACGAAGGACTCGAACTACTACACCTACCAGGGCCAGTGCGTGCCGATGGACACCGTGGAGGTCAAGGACTCCTGGAGCCCGACGGTGGCCGACGGCACCGCGGCCGGCTCGTACACCCTGCGTGCCTACCGCACGAAGTACGGCCCGGTGGCCAGCCGGGCGACGGTCGGCGGCAAGCCCGTGGCGTACGCGCAGCTGCGGTCCTCGCTCTTCCACGAGGCCGACTCGCTGATCGGCTTCCAGGAGCTGAACGACCCGGGCTTCGTCAAGTCCGCGGCGGACTTCCAGAAGGCCGCGGCCGACATCAACTTCACGTTCAACTGGTTCTACGCCGACTCGAAGGACATCGCGTACTTCAACTCCGGCGCGAACCCGGCCCGGCAGTCCAATGTGGATCCGAACATGCCGGTGTGGGGTGACCAGGGGCACGACTGGACCGGCTGGAACCCGAACGGCAACGTCGCGACCTACACCCCGGCGTCGCAGCACCCGCAGTCGGTCAACCAGGACTACTACGTCAGCTGGAACAACGCGCAGGCCAACGGCTACGCGGCGGCGGGCGCGGACAAGTCCGCCGTACACCGCGTCGACCTGCTCGACTCGCGCGTCAAGAAGCTGATCTCCAGCGGCACCAAGGTCACCCGGGTCAACCTGACCCAGGCGATGGAGGACGCCGCGCTGTCCGACCTGCGTGCCGAGCGCGTCCTGCCGCTGCTGCTGCAGGTGCTCGACAAGACGCCGACCACCGGTGCGGCGGCCGACGCCGAGGCGAAGCTCAAGACGTGGCTCACGCACGGTCAGCAGCGCAAGGAGACTTCGGCGGGCAGCAAGGCCTACACCGACGCCGACGCGATCCGGATCTTCGACGCGTGGTGGCCGCTGCTGGTCCAGGCGGAGTTCAAGCCGGGCATGGGCGACAACGCCTACAACGCGATGACGGGCGTGCTGGGCATCAACGAAAGCCCGTCCGGCTTCCAGAACGGCAACGGCCAGCACACCGGCCAGCCGCACAAGGGCTCGTCGTTCCAGTTCGGCTGGTGGGGTTACGTCAGCAAGGACATCCGGCAGGTGCTCGGCCAGCCGGTGGCCGGCCCGCTGGCCAGCACGTTCTGCGGCGGCGGCAACGTCACGACGTGCCGCCAGGCGCTCGTCGACTCGCTGACCACCGCCGCGGGCCAGGCCGCGAACACCGTCTACCCCGGTGACGCGAACTGCTCCGCGGGCGACCAGTGGTGTGCCGACACGATCGTGCACAACCCGCTGGGCGGCATCACGCAGGACAAGATCAGCTGGCAAAACCGCCCGACGTTCCAGCAGGTCGTCGAGTACACCGCGCACCGCGGCGACAACATCGCGAACCTCGCACCGGGCAAGACGGTCAGCGCCACCAGCGCCGAGACCGGCTTCTACCCGTCGCCGGCGGCGAACGCGATCGACGGGAACGCCTCGACCCGCTGGGCCAGCGACTGGAGCGACGACCAGGCGATCACCGTCGACCTCGGTTCGGTGCAGCAGGTCTCTCGGGTCGGGCTCAGCTGGGAATCCGCCTACGGCAAGAGCTACAAGATCCAGACCTCACCGGATGCGGTGAACTGGACGGACGCGGCGGTCGTCACGGACGGGGACGGCGGCCAGGACAACTTGTCCTTCGCGCCGGCCCAGGCCAGGTTCGTGAAGCTGCAAGGCGTCCAACGCGGGACGAAGTACGGGTACTCGCTCTACGAGTTCGAGGTCTTCGCCCACTGAAGGAGCCAGGCCGGCTCGCCCCTGGACGCGGGGGCGGGCCGGCCGTCTTCGTCACAGTGACCGGGGCATGACCTGCGGTTACCGTGATCGCATGGACGACTGGACGCCCCGCACCAAGGCCATCGCCGCCGGCCGGCCGCACGGCCCCGGCGAGCCGCTGAACACCCCGCTCGTCGCCACGAGCACCTACCGGGCCGGTGGCGATGCCGTCTACGCGCGCGGTGACGGGACGCCGACCTGGCACGCGCTCGAGGAGACCATCGGGGCGCTGGAAGGCGGCCACGCGACGGCGTTCGCGTCCGGCGTCGCGACGCTGTCCGCCGTGCTGGACCTGCTGCCGGTCGGGTCGCGGGTGGTCGTGCCGACGTTCAGCTACGCCGTGACGCGCGGGGTGCTCGCGCACGCGCAGAAGCTCGGCAAGCTCGCCGTCACCGAGCTCGAGCCGACCGACACCGCGGCCTGGGTCGCCGAGGCCGCGACGTCCGACCTGGTCTGGCTCGAGTCGCCGACCAACCCGACGCTCGACGTGATGGACATCGAGACCATCGCCGCCGCCGCGCGCGGCCGGGTCGTCGTGGACAACACCTTCGCGACGCCGTTGCAGCAGCGGCCCCTCGAGCTCGGCGCCGACGTCGTGGTGCACAGCGCGACCAAGCTGATCGGCGGGCACAGCGACCTGCTGCTGGGCATCACCGTCGCCAAGGATCCCGAGGTCGCTGCCGAGCTGAAGGGCGCGCGGACCCGCGTCGGCTCGACGCCGGGCGCGCTCGAAGCCTGGCTCGCGCTGCGCGGCCTGCGGACCATGCCGGTCCGGCTGGCCGAGCAGTCCCGCACCGCCGCGCTGCTGGCGTCGCGCCTCGATGAGCACCCCGCGGTGACGCGGGTGCGCTACCCGGGCTTCGGGATGATGGTCGCCTTCGAGCTGGACGGCGCCGAGGCCGCCGACCGCTTCTGCGCGTCGACCCGGCTGATCGTCCCGGCGACGAGCCTCGGTGGCGTCGAAAGCCTGGTCGAACGGCGGGCGTGGCTCCCGGGCGAGGAGCGCGTGCCGGGCGGGTTGATCCGGTTCAGCGTCGGCCTGGAAGACCCTGACGACCTGTGGCGGGACCTGAACAGCGCGTTAGCGGAGTAACGCGGGTCGACAAATCGTCGATAGTCGCGGCATCGCAGGTCAACCGCCGTTGGGAGTCATCGTGGGTAGAACGCTGAACCGGGTCGCGGGTGTCGTTTCGGCGGCGGCGCTGGCCACCTTCGCCGCCGCGCCGGTCGCGCTGGCGCAGGAGACCGACACGACGGCTCCCGACACGACGACCACGACGTCCACTGTGTCCACTTCGGAGACGACGACCACCACGGCCCCGGCCACGACCGAGACCACGACCCCGGTCACCACGTCGACCACGTCGGCGGACCCGACGACCGGCGTCACCACGACCGGCACCAGGCCGGACACCACGACCTCGACGTCCGCGACGAGCGAACCGCCGAAGGACGACCCCTTCCAGGACAACACCGGCGCGGGCTTCGTCGGCGTCGGCGGCGAAGGCGTCCTGGTCATCAACTGCGCGGCGGGTGCGCCCGGCAACCTCGCCACCCAGTACCTGACCGTCACCGGCGGCCCGGACCAGGACGAGTCCGACGGCCGGACCTGGAACTACACCGTCCGCGTCACCGAGCTGCCCGCGGGCACGACCACCGGCAAGTTCAGCTGGACCTGCGCGGGCGTCGAAGGCACCGGCGTCGTCGAGTTCGAGCAGGAGCAGCCGCCGGTCACCAGCACGACCACCGCCACGAGCACCAGCAGCGCGCCGACCAGCACCAGCGCGCCGGCTTCGAGCACCGCGCCGGTGACCACGGCGACTTCGACGACCACCACCGCGGCCGGCAACGCCGCTCCGAAGGCCCAGGTCAAGGTCGCGCCCAAGGGCGGGGTCGAGACGGGCTTCGGCGGAACAGCCAGGTGACGCTTCGCCGGGCGGGCGCGGCCGTCGCGCTCGTCCTGACACTGGCCGCGTGCAGCACCCCGGCGCCTCCCCGAGCGGCGCCGGCGCCCGTTCCCGCCTCGGTGCCGGTGACCGCGCCGTTCAAGGGACTCCGGCCGACCTCGGTGAAGATCCCCAAGATCGGCGCCGAGTCCAGCCTGCTCGCGGTCGCGGTCAAGACCGACGGCTCGATCTCCGTCCCGTCGGTGCACCAGCCGATGCAGGCCGCCTGGTACAAGCTGTCGCCGGTGCCCGGGGACGTCGGCCCGGCGATCGTGCTCGGGCACGTCGACGGCGACAAGAAGCCCGGCATCTTCTACAAGCTCAAGGACCTCGTGCCCGGCGACGAGGTCGACATCGACCGCAGCGACGGCAAGAAGCTGAAGTTCGTCGTCGACCGCGTCACGCAGGTTCCGAAGGACACGTTCCCGAAGGACGCCGTCTACGGCAACAGCGACAAGCCCGAGCTGCGCCTGATCACCTGCGGTGGCGCGTTCGACCACGCCGAGCACAGTTACCAGGACAACATCGTCGTCTACGCGAACCTAGCCAACGCCTGAGCCGGGGTACGGGAACTCCGGCTCCGACGTCGAGTCCGGGCACACCCAGCGCCGCATGCCGGCGTCGCAGACGGCGTAGCCCCAGTTGATCAGGTTGTCCTGCGTCCGCTCGGACATCCTGGTCAGCCGCGTCTTCGTCTCGGCCAGCTCGCGGGTCCGTCCGATGGGCGCCGGCAGCGCGTCCGGCAGCTCGAAGTGCGTGATGTCGCTGTAGGTCGCCCAGTACGTGCCGGCGAACTGCTTGTCCTCGTAGGACTTCAGCAGCGACCCGGTGCGCAGCTCGCGGACCTGGTTGTCCATCACGGTCAGCACGCGGAACAGCTGCATCGGCCAGTTGTGCTTCGGCCGCTCCTCGTGCTTCATCTTCTTGCCGGCGTCGCTGACGAGCACGGTCGCGCGCTGGTTCTCGATCGGGTCGAGGCCGAGGTTGTCGTACACGCCGGCGTCGCTGAGCACGATCTTGCGGTCCGGCCGGTGCGGATCCGGGATCACGACCGGCGAAAGCAGCGGCGGGAAGGCCGACGACGCGGCCACCGCCGTCGCCAGCGGCACCTGCCCGTGCGGGCCGGGCTGGCGGAAGAACCACCAGAGCGAGCCGTCCTGCAGGCTGGTCGCGGTGAACACGAAGTTCGGGCCGGCCGGGTCGAGGTCCGCCAGGCAGCAGTCGCCGAAGAGGTGCTTCGCGTAGCGGCGGGCCAGTTCTTCGCCGGCACTGCGCCACGGCATCACCATGGCCTTCAGCGTCACCGGGACGTCGAGGTTGGTGCGCGCCAGTTTCCGCAGTGGCTGCACGACTTCCTTGCCGAAGTTCTCCGCGATGCCGTCGTCGCCGAAGTACAGCTTGTGCCACGCGTGCGCGAGCACCCCGGCCGCGATCGAACCGCCGGAAACGCTGGAGACGGTGGTCAGCTTGGGCAGCCAGCCGAGTTCGTTGAGCCGCCAGAGCGCGCCGGCGTGGAAGAGCATCGCGCGATAACCGCCGCCGGACAGCGCGAGCCCGACCCCGTCTCGTTTCGCCGTGTCCATCCCGCGCAGTCTAGGACCGCAGCAACGGCGCGAGCAGCGGCCGTTGTGCGGCAGGCACGTGTTCGGCGTAGTTGTCGTACAACGCCTGTTTGGCCAGGTGGGCCGCGCCGGCGCCGTCGGCCGCGCGGATCGCGTCGAGCACCTCGGCGTGGTGGGCGAGCCAGGCACGCATCAGCGACGTCCGGTTGCTGGCGTGCTCCAGCTTGTCCTCGATCAGCTCCAGCACGACTCCGCGCACGACTTCTTCGCTGACCACCAGCAGGGGATTGCGCGAGATCCGCGCGATGACTTCGTGGAACGCGACGTCGGCGCGGCTGAACTCGGCATAGCCGTGCGAGACGCCTTCGCGCATCGCTTCCAGCGCCGTGTCGAGGCCGGCCAGGTCGTCGTCGGTGCGCAACTCGGCGGCGAGCAGGTGGGCCGAGCCGTCGAGGATCATCCGGAACTGCAGCAGCTCGGCGAGCCCGACGTGCTCGGCGCGCGCGAGCCGGTGCATCGAGCGGTGCAACGCGGCGGGGGACGCGGCCAGCACCTCGGGCCCGCGCGGGTCGCCGGGTCGCGACCGGATCATTTCGGCGGCCTGCAGAACGCGCAGGGCTTCCCGGACCGTCGAGCGGCCGACGCCGAACTGGATCATCAACTCGCGCTCGCTCGGCAGGCGTTCCCCCGGCTTGAGCGCGCCGCTGACCACGGCCTGCTCGATCTGCTCGACGACCCGCTCGTACGCGCGGACCGGAGCCACCGGTTCGAACCGCATCCCTTGACCTCGACGTCCGTCGCGTGCAGGCTACTGGTCAGACCAGTGTACTAACTTTTTCGGGGGTCCGGGTGGCGGAGCCCCCGGCCCGGGGCGAAGTCCCGGTTGTTACAGCCCTGGAGGCCAGATGAAAGCCCGACTTCACGTGCTGGCAGCGGCGCTGCTGCTCGTGGTGTCCGGCTGCTCGGCCGGCTCGTCGGCCAGCGTTTCCGCTGGTCCGGACACACTTTCCGTCGGCTTCACGGCGGAACCGGCGAACTTCGACTTCACCAAGACCGACGGTGCCGCGATCCCGCAGGCGTTGCTCTACAACGTCTACGAAGGCCTGGTGAAGCTCGACGCGCAGGGCAAGGTCGTGCCGCTGCTCGCGAAGTCGTGGACGATCAGCCCGGACCGGAAGACCTACGACTTCCAGCTGCAGCCGGGCGTGAAATTCAGCAACGGCGCGCCGTTCACCGCCGAGGACGTCAAGTTCTCGCTGCTGCGCGTGAAGACCGCCTGGACGATCTCGATCAAGTCCACGATGGACGTCGTCGACCACGTCGACGTCGTCGCGCCGGACCACGCGCGGGTCGTGCTGTCGAAGCCGTCCAACGGCTGGCTGTTCAGCCTCACCAGCCGGCTCGGCGCGATGTTCAGCCCGACGGGCGTGGCGGACCTGGCGAACAAGCCGGTCGGGACCGGGCCGTACGTCGTGGCCGCTCGCAAGCGCGGCGACTCCGTGGTGCTGAAGGCGAATCCCGCGTACTGGGGCCGGGAACCGGCGTACAAGACGGTCGTCCTCAAGTACATCAAGGACCCGACCGCGCTCAACAACGCGCTCTACAGCAACGGCATCGACGTCATCTCCGCGATCACCGCGCCGGACTCGATCCCGCAGTTCCAGGCGGACGACCGGTTCCAGGTCGTCCAGGGCACGTCGAACAGCGAGGTCACGCTGGCGATGAACAACGCGCGGGCGCCGCTGAACGATGTCCGCGTGCGCCAGGCGCTGACGTACGCGATCGACCGGAAGGCGTTGCTGGACACGGCGTGGGCGGGCCGCGGGACGTTGATCGGCAGCATGGTCCCGCCGACCGATCCCTGGTACGAGGACCTTTCCGGGGTCTATCCGTTCGATCCGGCGAAGGCGAAGGCGCTGCTGACCGAGGCGGGGGCGACGAACCTGAACCTGCGGCTGCGGATCCCGAACCTGCCGTACGCGGTGTCGGCCGCGCAGGTCGTCCAGTCGCAGCTGGCCGACGTCGGCGTGCGGACGTCGATCGAGCCGCTCGACTTCCCGGCGGTGTGGCTGAAGCAGGTGTTCACCGATCACGACTACGACCTGTCGATCATCCAGCACGTCGAGGCCCGTGACATCACGACGTTCGGGAAGCCGAAGTACTACTGGGGTTACGACAGCAAGCGCGTCCAGCAGCTGCTCGCCGAGGCCGACAGCGGGACGCCGGAGCAGCAGGTCGCGGACATGAAGCAGGTGGCGCGGCAGCTCAACACCGACGCCGCCGCGGACTGGCTGTTCCTCTTCCCCAACGTCATCGTCGCGAAGGCCAAGGTCGGCGGGTTCGTCCAGAACCAGGTCAGCGAGTCCTTCGACCTCACCGGACTGGCACCGCGATGACGGCCAGGGTACTGCGCCGGGTGGCGATCTTCGTGGTCAGCGTACTGGTCGCGTCGATCATCGTGTTCCTGTTCATGGCCGTCCTGCCGGGCGATCCGGCGCAGGTCGCGCTCGGCGTCAACGCGACGCCGGAGCTGCTGGCCAAGACCCGCGCCGAGTTCGGCATCGACCGCCCGCTGGTCACGCAGTACTTCGACTGGATCGGTGGGGTGCTGCACGGCGACTTCGGCCGTTCGTACGTCACCCGTGACTCCATCGGCCCGCAGCTGCTCGACCGTCTCGGCGTCACGCTCTGGCTGGTCGGCGCGGGGATGCTGGTGGCGCTGGTGATCGCGATCCCGGCGGGCACGTTCGCCGCGGTGAAGCACCGGAAAGCGGCCGGCGCGGGCGTTTCCGGGCTGTCGCAGATCGGCGTCGCGATCCCCGCGTTCCTGGCCGGGATCATCCTCGTGCAGATCTTCGCCGTGCAGCTGCGCTGGCTGCCGTCGGGCGGGTGGACGCCGCCGAACCAGGACTTCGGCGAGTTCTTCCGCGGGCTGGTCCTCCCGGCGTTGTCGCTGGGCCTGGTGCAGGGCGCGGTGCTCACGCGGTACGTGCGGTCGGCGGTGCTGGACACGCTGGGCCAGGACTACCTGCGCACCGCGCGGTCGAAGGGGCTCCGGCCCGGGCAGGCGCTGGTGCGCCACGGCTTGCGGAACGCGTCGGTGCCCGTGGTGACCGTGCTCGGCCTCCAGCTGGCGACGCTGCTGATCGGCGCGGTCGTCGTCGAGCGCGTGTTCGTGCTGCCCGGTCTGGGCTCGATGCTGCTGGACGCCGTCTCGTCGCGTGACTTGCTGACCGTGCAGGGGATCGTGCTCGTGCTGGTCGTCGGCGTGCTGCTGGTCAACTTCCTCGTCGACGTCCTCTACACCGTGCTCGACCCGCGATTGCGAGGTTCGTGATGCGCAATCTGGTCATCGGCGGGGTGCTCGTCGGCCTGGTGGTGCTGGCCGCGGTGCTGTCGTTCTTCTGGACACCGTTCGACCCGGTGAAGGTCGACGCGGCGCACCGGCTGCTGGGCTTCGGCGGCTCGAACCTCTTCGGCACGGACAAGTTCGGGCGGGACCTGCTCAGCCAGATCATGGTCGGCGCGCGGACCACGTTGTACGTCGGTGTGGTCGCCGTCGGAATCGCGGCGGTCATCGGTACGCCACTGGGGATCCTCGCGGGAATGTCCCCGCGGTGGCTCGGCGAGTTCGTCATGCGCGTCAACGACCTCGTGCTGGCGTTTCCGGCGCTGCTGCTGGCGATCATGTTCGGTGCGGTGTTCGGGGCGGACACGCTGACCGCGATGGTCGCGATCGGCATCGCGACCATCCCGTCGTTCGCGCGGATCGCCCGGTCCGGGACGCTGCAGGTGATGAGCACCGAGTTCGTGCTCGCCGCGCGCGCCGGCGGCCGGTCCCGGCTGACGATCGCCGCGCGGCACGTGCTGCCGAACATCTCGGGACTGCTGATCGTGCAGGCGTCGGTGTCGTTCGCGATCGCCGTGCTCGCCGAAGCGGCGTTGTCGTTTCTCGGCTTCGGCACCCGGCCGCCGACGCCGTCGTGGGGCCGGATGCTGCAGGAGTCCCAAGAACTTCTCACGATCCAGCCGCGGCTGGCCCTGGTGCCGGGCATCGCGATCGCGGTGGCCGTGCTCGGCTTCAACCTCCTCGGCGACGGCCTGCGCGACCGCCTGGACCCCCGATTGGCGGCGAAGGTATGACGCTCTCGGTGTCGGGTCTCACCGTTTCTTCGCTCGTTCGCGACGTCTCCTTCGAGATCGGCGCCGGTGAGCGTGTCGGCCTGATCGGGGAGTCCGGGTCGGGGAAGTCGTTGACGGCGTTGTCGATCATGGGCTTGCTGCCCGAGGAGCTGCTCCCGTCGGGCTCGATCCGGCTCGGCGACCGCGAGCTGCTCGGAATGTCCGAAAAGGACCTGTCCCGGCTGCGCGGCGACGAGCTGGCCATGGTGTTCCAGGAGCCGATGACGGCGTTGAACCCGGCCATGCGCGTCGGCCGCCAGGTCACCGAGCCCGGCCGGATCCACGGCCGTCGCCACCGCGCCGAAGACCTGCTCGCCTCGGTGGGCCTGGCCGGCACGGCCCGCGCGTACCCGCACCAGCTGTCCGGCGGCCAGCGGCAGCGGGTCGTCCTCGCGATGGCGCTGGCCAACGAGCCGTCGCTGCTGATCTGCGACGAGCCGACGACCGCTCTCGACGTCACCGTGCAGGCTCAGATCCTGTCGCTCATCAAGACGTCGTTGCCCGCCGAGAGCGCGTTGCTGTTCATCACGCACGACCTCGCGGTGGTCGCGTCGGTGTGCGAGCGCGTGCTCGTGATGCTGGACGGCGAGATCGTCGAAGCGGGCTCGACGCGCGAAGTACTGACATCGCCGAAGCACGAGTACACGCGCAAGCTCCTGGACGCCTCGGACCTGGAGGCCCGGCGATGACGATCATCGAAGTCCGCGACCTCGAACGCCGGTACGCCCGGCGGGACGTCCACGCGCTGCGGGGAATCAGTTTCGACGTCGAAGCCGGGCAGCGGTTCGGCATCGTCGGCGAGTCCGGCTCGGGCAAGTCGACGCTGGTCCGGCTGCTGGCCGCGCTCGACAAGCCGACCGCCGGCACGGTGTCCTTCCAAGGTCGCCGGATCGACAACCTGGCGGAACGCCGCCTGGGCTTCCTGCGGTCGGAGCTGCAGATCGTCTTCCAGGACCCGATGGGTTCGCTCGACCCGCGGATGCGCGTGCGGGACATCATCTCCGAGCCACTGGGACACCGGGAGCCGGATCGGGTGGCCGAGCTGCTCGCGGCGGTCGGCCTGCCCGCCGACGCCGCCCAGCGCTACCCGCACCAGTTCTCCGGCGGGCAGCGGCAGCGGATTTCGATCGCCCGCGCGCTGGCGCCGAACCCGAGCGTGCTGATCGCCGACGAGCCGGTCAGCGCGCTCGACGTCTCCGTGCGCGGCCAGATCCTCGACCTGCTCGCGTCGCTGGTGGAGCAGTTCGCGCTGACACTGATCTTCGTGTCGCACGACCTCGGCGTCGTCCGGCACGTGTGCGACCGGGTCGCGGTGATGCGCCGCGGCGAGATCGTCGAGCTGGGTGACGTGGCGCAGGTCTACGACGCGCCGCAGCACGAGTACACCCGGGAACTGCTGGCCGCCGCGCCGAACCTGCGCGCGGAACTGGCCCGGCTGAGCGGAGGTGAAGATGACTGAGTACCCGGACGGCCTGCCGGTCGGCGCGGGCTGGATGTCCACTGTGGACGTCGAAGAAATCGTTTTCCCCTACGACGGGAGCGTCGTCGGCACCGCGCCCGTCGGGACGCCGGAGCTGGCTCGACGCGCTGTCGACGAGGCTGTCGCCGTCGCGCGCGAAGTGGCTTCGCTGCCTTCGCGGACTCGTCGCACGCTGCTCAACGACGTCGCTGCGGCTTTGGCTGAGCGCCGTGAGGAGTTCGAGAACCTGCTCGTCCTCGAGACCGGCAAGCCGCTGGTCGACTGCCGCGTCGAGGTCGCGCGCACGATCGTCACGTGGGAAGCCGCCGCCGAAGAGGTCTCCCGGCTGCACGGCGAGACCGTGCCGCTGGACCTGCTGCCTTCCGGCGACGGCCTGGTCGGGTTCTGGAAGCGCAAGCCGATCGGGGTGGTCGTCGGCATCGCGGGCTTCAACTACCCGCTGCTGCTGGCATCGCACAAGATCGCGCCCGCCATCGCCGCGGGCTGCCCGGTGATCGTCAAGCCGGCGCCGCAGACCCCGCTGGCCACGCTCTGGCTGGTGCACCTGGTCCGGCAGCTCGCGCCGCTTCCGGCGATGGTCCAGCTGGTCACCGGCGACGCGTCCGTCGGCGCGGCGCTGACGACCGACCGCCGGATCGGCGCGGTGTCCTTCACCGGCTCGGCCGCGGTCGGCCACCGCATCGCGCGGGACGCCGCCCCGACGAAAACGCTGCTGGAGCTGGGTTCGAACGCGGCTTTGGTCGTCGCGGACGATGCCGACCTGGACGCCGCGGCCGACGCCGTGCTGCGCGGCGGCTTCTACGCGTCCGGCCAGGCGTGCATATCGGTGCAGCGGGTGCTGGTCGTCGCATCGGTCGCTTCGGCGTTCACCGAACGGCTGCTGGCCCGCCTCGACGAGGTCGTCGTCGGCGATCCCCGCGACGAGAAGACGCGGGTGTCCGCGCTGATCGACCCCGCGTCCACCGACCGCGTCGCGGCGTGGATCGAGAAGTCCGGCGCTCGCCAGGTCGGCGGTGGCGTCGACGGCACCGTGCTGCGGCCGACCGTCCTGCTCGACGTCCCGGACGGTGTCGAGGCCTGGGACGAGGAGATCTTCGGCCCGGTCGTCTGCGTGCGCACGGTGTCCGATGTGGACGAAGCGTTCGCCGCGGTGAACGCCTCCCGCTACGGCCTCCACGCCAGCGTCTACAGCAAGTCCCTGAACACGGCGTTCCGCGCTTTGGACGAGCTGGAGGTCGGCGGCGTCATCGTCAACGAGGTGCCCGGCTTCCGCTCGGACACCATGCCGTACGGCGGCGTGAAGGACTCCGGCATCGGCCGGGAGGGGCCGCGGTTCGCCGTCGAGGAGCTGACCGTGACGAGGATGGCGGTGCTGCGCCCGTGAGCTACGAAAACCTGTTCCGCCTGGACGGCCGGCGGGCCGTCGTGCTGGGCGCCGGCGGCATCGGCCGCGAAGCCGCGCGAGCCCTGGCCGCGCACGGCGCCGACGTCGTGTGCGCGGACCGGGACGTCGAGGCCGCGCGCGAGGCCGGCGTCGGCGAGGCGTACGAGATCGACCTCCTGGCGCCCGGCGCGATCGACCGCGCGGCGACGGACCTCGGCCCGCAGGACATCGTCGTGCTGACCGCCGCGACCAACGTCCGCAAACGTTTGCTGGACTACACGCGGGAAGAGTTCGACCGCGTCATCGCGCTGAACCTCGGCGTCAGCTTCGAGGTCGTCCGCGTCTTCGGCGCCGACATGGTCGCGCGGGGGCGAGGGAGCATCATCGGCTTCTCGTCGATCCGCGGAACGACCGTCGAGCCCGGTCAGGGCCCGTACGCGGCGACGAAAGCCGGGCTCGTCCAGCTGTTCCGGACGGCCGCGGCGGAGTTCGGCCCGGCCGGGGTGCGGGTCAACGCGATCGCCCCCGGCGTCGTCGAAACCCCGCTGACCGCGCAGATCAAGGCGAACCCCGAGTGGTACGACGCGTACGCGACGAAGGGCGCGCTGGGGCGCTGGGCGCGTCCGGACGAGCTGGCCGGCGCCGTCGTGTACCTCGCTTCGGACGCTTCGTCGTTCGTGACCGGCTCCGTGCTCGCGGTCGACGGCGGGTGGACCGCCGTCGACGGCCGCTTCGAACCGCCCGCCTCCTGAGGAGCGTTCATGCCCGAGTTGCCCGACCTGACCGCCGTCGAGCTCGTCGCGCAGTACCGCGCGAAGACGCTCTCGCCGGTAGAGGTGACCGAAGCCGTCATCGCGCGCATCGAGGCGCGAGAGCCTGAGTTGCACGCGTTGTACGCGTACGACCCTTCGGGCGCTCTCGAAGACGCGAAGGCGTCCGAAGCGCGCTGGGCGTCCGACGAGCCGCTGGGCCCGATCGACGGCGTCCCGCTGACGCTCAAGGAGAACATCGCGACCCGCGGCACGCCGGTACCGCTGGGCACGGCGGCCACCTCGCTGGTCCCGGCCGCCGAGGACGCGCCGGCGGCCGCGCGCGTCCGCGAGTCCGGCGGTGTCCTGCTGGCCAAGACGACCATGCCGGACTACGGGATGCTGACGTCCGGCTTGTCGAGCTTCCACGAGACGGCGCGGAACCCGTGGCGGACGTCGGCGTCGCCGGGCGGGTCGAGCGCGGGTGCGGGCGCGGCGGGCGCCGCGGGCTACGGACCGCTGCACGTCGGTACCGACATCGGCGGCTCGATCCGGCTGCCCGCGGGCTGGTGCGGGCTCGTCGGGCTGAAGCCGAGCTTCGGCCGCGTGCCGGTCGACCCGCCGTTCCTCGGGCGTGTCGCCGGCCCGATGACCCGCACGGTCGCCGACACGGCGTTGCTGATGAGCGTGCTGTCCGCCCCTGACGCGCGGGACCACCTCAGCCTGCCGCCGCACGACTTCGACTGGTCCTCGCTGGACTCCTCGGTGGCGGGCCTGCGCGTCGGCCTGCACCTCGACCCCGGCGTCGGCCTCCCCGTCGACCCGTCGACCCGCGACGCCGTCACCGCCGCGGCCCGGGCGTTCGAAGCCGCGGGCGCGGTCGTCGAGCCGGTCGGGCCGTTCCTCACGCGCGAGATGCTCAGCGGCCTCGACGTCTTCTGGCGCACGCGCGCTTGGTCGGACATGGCGGCGCTGTCGCCGGAGCGGCGCGCGAAGGTCCTGCCGTACATCGCCGACTGGGCCGCGGGCGGCGCGGAAGTGTCCGGGGTGGACGTCTACCGCGGCTTCGCCCAGATCGACGCGATCAGCGTGGCCGCCCTGCGCGCGACGTCGGCGTACGACATCGTCCTGTCGCCGACGTGCCCGGTCGCGGCCCCGCCCGCGGAGTGGGCGTCCCCGACGAACGACCCGGCGAGGCCGTTCGAGCACATCGCGTTCACGGTGCCGTACAACATGTCCGGCCAGCCCTCGGTGTCGGTGAACTGCGGCTACACCGACGACGGCCGTCCGATCGGCCTCCAGCTCACCGGCCGCCGCTTCGACGACGTCGGCGTCCTGCGCGCGGCCGCCGCGTACGAAGGCCTTCGTGAGCCGCAGCGGCCCTGGCCGATCGGATAGGGAAGAAGTTCCGGTCCTGCGGCGAAGTGGTGGTGAAGCTGTCGCCGAAGGGAAGGAACCGCATGACAGAGGCAACCCCGGTGACCGGCGTCGAGCCGTTCACCGAGGTGCACGACCGGTACTTCCCGGCCGTCTACCGGTACGTGGCGGGGCGGCTCGGCGCCCAGACCGCGGAGGACGTCGCCGCCGAGACGTTCCTCGTCGCCTACGACCGGCGGAAGACGTTCGACGCCGGCCGCGGCGAGGTGCGGGCGTGGCTGTTCGGCATCGCGACGAACCTCGTGTCGCGCCACCGCCGCAAGGAAGCCCGCCACTACCGCGCGCTCGCGCGGATCGAGGTGCCCCGGCCCGTCGAGGGGCACGAAAACCGCGTCGTCATGAGCGGGCAGCTGGGAAAAGCGTTGTCCCGGCTGACGTCGGGCGAACGTGACGTCCTGCTGCTCGTGGCCCTCGCCGACCTCGGTTACGCGGAAGTCGCCGAGGCCCTCGGCATCTCCCCGGGCACGGTCGGCTCCCGGCTGACGCGCGCCCGCAAGAAGCTCGCCCCCGTCCTCGCCCCGGAGGCCACCGATGAATGACCTCGAAACCCTGCGCACGACCCTCCTGCCGGACGAACCCACTCAGGACGTCGTCGACCGCAGCCGGCACCGGCTGCAGAACCACCTGCTCGGCGGCCGCCGCAAGCGCGTGCGTCCGCTGGTGATCGGCACCGGGCTCGTCGCCGCGGCGGCGGCGGTCGCGGTCGTCGTGGCGACCCTGCCCGGCAGCCCGCCTCCCCAGGCGCCGCCTCCCCAGGCGGTGGCACCGGTCTACCTGGGGCCGCAGGTCCTGCTGGCGGCGGCCACGGTCGCCGAGCGAACCCAGGTCGGCACCGGCAAGTACTGGCACACGACCACGAAGGTGGGCAAGCAGACGTGGGAGTACTGGACCACCACCGACGGGCAGGAGTGGTACCGCGATGAGAACCACAACGGCAAACTCAGGCTCCTGCCCCAAGCCCGGCCCATCCGGATCAACGGCGACGACGACGTCACCCTCAGCACGATCTTGACGCTGCCCCCGGACCCGGCGGCCCTGCGGAACTGGCTCGTGGACGGGCTCACGCGGAACCACTACCCGGCGGGCCAGCTGGACATGGCGGTGCTCCAGTCCCTGATCGACCTGGTCTCCGTCGTGCCGTCGCCCCCGGCGGTCCGGGCGGCGGCCTTCCGCGCGATCGCCGCGTACCCGGGCGTGCGCCCGCTGGACGACCGGAGCGTGCGGCTGCCGGGTGGCGGCCGCCTCGTCGTCGACCCGAAGACCGGCCAGGTGGACGGGTCGTCGGTGTTCATCGGCCCGGACGGCAAACCGGTCACGAACGGGAACGGCGACACCTTCGCGGTCAGTGGCGAATGGACGGACGACCTGCCGAAGTGAGCGTGGCCGGGGCCGTCAGCTCTTGACGGCCTCGGCCAGCGCCAGCACCCGCCGCGCGTTGTCGACGTGCAGGTTTTCGATCATCCGGCCGTCCACAGTGACCACGCCACGGCCTTCCTTCTGCGCCGCTTCGAAGGCCTCGATGATCCGCCGCGACCGGTCGATCTCCTCTTCGGACGGCGCGAAGACCCGGTTGCACGGCTCGACCTGGCCGGGGTGGATGAGCGTCTTGCCGTCGAAGCCGTACTGGCGGCCCTGCTGGCACTCCGCCTCGAACCCTTCGAGGTCCTTCACGTCGTTGTAGACGCCGTCGAGGATCACCTTGCCGGTCGCGCGTGCGGCGAGCAGGCACAGCGAAAGCCCGCCCAGCAGCGGCCCGCGGCCCGGGACGAACTCCGCGTGCAGCTCCTTGGCCAGGTCGTTCGTGCCCATCACCAGCACGGTCAGCCGCTCCGACGCCGCCGCGATCTCCTCCGCGTGCAGCATCGCGACCGGCGTCTCGACCATCGCCCAGATCTTCGTGTGTGCCGGCGCTCCGCCCAGCTCCAGCGCCCGCTCGATGTTGTGCACCTCGGCCGCCGAGTTCACCTTCGGCACGACCACCGCGGCGGGTCCGGCCGACGCGGCCGCGCGCAGGTCGGCGTCGTGCCACTCGGTGTCGAGCCCGTTGACGCGGATCGTCACCTCGCGCGAACCGTAGTTGCCCACCGCGGCGCACACGCGTTCGCGCGCGGCTTCCTTCGCGTCCGGCGCGACGGCGTCCTCGAGGTCGAGGATCAGCGCGTCGGCCGGGATCGTCTTGGCCTTCTCCAGCGCGCGTTCGTTCGCGCCGGGCATGTAGAGAACAGAGCGTCTCGGCTTCAGCTCGGTCATCCGAGGGCCTCCTTGGTGGCGGCGTCGTAGGCCGCCGCGAGTTCGGGGTCGTCCGCCGCGAGGGCGTCGGCCAGTTCGGCGACCACGCGGCACTGCTTCACCGACGCGTCGTCCTGCATCTTCCCGTCGATCATCACCGCGCCGGTGCCGTCGCCCATCTCGGCGATCACCTTGCGCGCCCAGGCCACATCGGACGGTGCGGGCGAGAACACCTTCTTCGCGATGTCGATCTGCACCGGGTGCAGGCTCCACGCGCCGACGCAGCCGAGCAGGAACGCGTTGCGGAACTGGTCCTCGCACGCGACGACGTCGCGGATGTCCCCGAACGGCCCGTAGTACGGCAGGATCCCGTGCATCGCGCAGGCGTCCACCATCCGCGCGACCGTGTAGTGCCAGAGGTCCTGCTGGTAGGTCGTCCGGCCTTCGGTCAGGTCTTCGCCGGTCGGGTCGGTGCGCACCAGGTAGCCGGGGTGGCCGCCGCCGACGCGCGTCGTCTTCATCCGCCGGCTCGCGGCCAGGTCGGCCGGGCCGAGCGAGATGCCCTGCATGCGCGGGCTGGCGCCGGCGATCTCCTCGACGTTGGCCACCCCGCTCGCCGTCTCGAGGATCGCGTGCACCAGCAACGGCTTCGTCAGGCCGGCGCGCGCTTCGAGCTGGGCCAGCAGGCGGTCGACGTAGTGGATGTCCTGCGCGCCCTCGACCTTCGGCACCATGATCACGTCGAGCTTGTCGCCGATCTCGGTGACGAGCGTCACCAGGTCGTCGAGCACCCACGGCGAATCCAGGCTGTTGACGCGGGTCCACAGCTGCGTCTTGCCGAAGTCGTTCGCCTTGGCGATGGCGACGAGCCCGGCGCGCGCGGCCTCCTTGCGGTCGGCGCGCACGGCGTCCTCGAGGTTCCCGAGCAGGACGTCGACCTTCTTCGCGATGTCCGGCACCTTCGCCGCCATCTTCTCGTTGCCCGGGTCGAAGAAGTGGATCATCCGGGACGGCGTCACCGGGATCTCCCGCACGGGGGCGGGTGCGCCCAGGGCGAGCGGGGCGAAGAAGTCCTTCGGGGAGCGCATCGGTCCTCCACAGCGACGACTAAGTAACTGGCGGGTAACTTTAGTCGCGGGCGCGCGACAGCGCTGCGGCGCAAGTCACCGCCGTGTGGGTGACACCTGACAACCGCAGCTCAGGCGCCTGCGTCCACTGTGGATTTTCCCGGGTTTGCGCCGAACGGGCTAGTCGGGCGGGGTGGGCGAATCCTGCCGCCGGTAGTCGGGCGCGGGCGGACGGTAGTGCCACTCACCTCGCGATCACTCGGTTGGCCGCACCGTTCGACCGAAGTCGGATGACCGCCTACCGACCGGTCATCGACCGCTGGGCGCCGCCGATCGCAGCCACTCGCACTACCCGGCGACGCCGCGCCGCCACGCTGTTAGACAGATTGAGTGCCGGTTTTCACCGGTCACGAAGCGGTGCAGGTTAGAAGGAGGCGGACTCGTGGCGGCTACACCTCAGAACACCGAGCGCTCGACGGTCGCCGGTGGCGCGAAGCGCAGCCGGTCGATGCCGAGCCGGGTGGTGCCGCCGATCGAGCTCCCCTCGAGCGTCGACGAACTCGCCCGCGCCGCCGCCGCCCAGCTGGGCTGGAACGGCATCGTCCTCCCCGAGACCACGATCCTCGGCCGCAAGGTCTGCGTGGTCGCCAAGCTTCGCACCGACGTGCACGCCGAACGCATCGCGATGGGTGCCGGCCCGGTGGCCGACCGTGCCACCGTCGACACCTGGACCTGGCCGGAGCTGGCCGGAACCGCCCCCGCCCCGGCCGCCGAGATCGTCGGCGTCCTGGCCGTCGCGCGCCACTGGCGCACCGCGATGGCCTCCGCGGTTCCGTTCGCCCGCTACGGCGAGGCCGCGATGGTGCTCCCGTCGCCGGCCGTCCTCACCGAGGACTACGTCGGCAACTGCCTGCCGCGGGCTCGCGCGTACGGCCTCGGGATCGTCACCGCCGACCCGAACTCGGTCGTCGACCTCGACCTCGAGGGCCGCACCGAGCGCGTCGTGCTGGCCGAGGACCCGGTCTCCCGCCTGGTGAACGAGCTCGTCTACGACCACCTGCTGCGCACCGCCGAAGCCCCCGCTTCGCTCGACTGACGGTCGCGATCGATCCGCACTAGGGTCGGACTCATGCGAGTCGTCATAGCTGGTGGACACGGTCAGATCGCGTTGCGTCTCGAGCGGCTGCTCGCCGCGCGCGGTGACGAAGGGGTCGGGATCATCCGGAATCCCGCCCACACGGCGGACCTCGAAGCCGCCGGTGCCCAGGCCGTCGTGCTCGACCTGGAGAAATCCGATGTGGACACCGTCGCCGAGGTGCTGAAGGGTGCCGACGCCGCGGTGTTCGCCGCGGGCGCCGGCCCGGGCAGCGGGCCCGCGCGCAAGGCCACTGTGGACCACGGCGCCGCGGCCCTGTTCGCCGACGCGGCCGTGCAGGCCGGCGTGCGGCGGCACATCCAGATCGGCTCCATGGGCGCCGACAACCCGGAGAACCCCGACGTCACCGAGGACTTCCGGGTCTACCTGCGCGCCAAGCGCGCGGCCGAAGACGACCTGAAGGCCCGCGACCTCGACTGGACCATCCTCCGGCCGGGCGCGCTGACCAACGACCCCGGCACCGGCCTGGTCCTGCTGGCCGACAAGACCGGCCGCGGCTCGGTCCCGCGTGACGACGTCGCCGCGGTGGTCGTCGCATTGCTCGACGCTCCCGCGAGCGTGCGACGCACTTTGGAGCTGATTTCGGGCGAAACCACGATCGACGAGGCGATTTCCGCACTGTGAACGAGGAATCCAGAGAGATCGCCGTCTTCAGCGGCAGCGCGCACCCCGAGCTGGCCGAAGAGATCTGCGAGCACCTCGGAGTCCCGCTGCGGCCCGTCGAGATCGAGCGGTTCGCGAACGACTGCCTCGGCGTCCAGCTGCAGGCGAACTGCCGCGAGCGGGACGTCTTCATCATCCAGCCGCTGGTGCGCCCGGTGCAGGAGCACCTCGTCGAGCTGCTGCTGATGCTCGACGCGGCGCGCGGCGCGTCGGCGTCGCGGATCACCGCCGTGATGCCGCACTACTCGTACGCGCGCTCGGACAAGAAGGACGCGCCGCGGATCTCGATCGGCGGCAGGCTGGTCGCCGACCTGCTGGTGGCGGCCGGCGCGAACCGCGTACTCGCGATGACCCTGCATTCGCCGCAGGTCCACGGCTTCTTCAGCGTTCCGGTCGACCACCTGCACGCGCTGCAGGAGCTGGCCAAGCACTTCCGCCAGTACGACCTCTCCCGCACCACCGTCGTCTCGCCCGACCTGGGCAACGCGAAGGAGGCTTCGCACTTCGCCCGGCTCCTCGGCGTCCAGGTCGCGGCCGGGGCGAAGGAGCGCTTCCCGGACGACCGCGTCCAGATCACGTCGGTGATCGGCGAGATCACCGGCCGCGACGTGATCGTCCTCGACGACGAGATCGCCAAGGGCAGCACGGTCCTCGAACTGCTCGACCGGCTCGCCGAGCTGAAGCCGCGCTCGATCCGCGTCGCGTGCACGCACGGTCTCTTCGCGTCGAAGGCCATCGAGCGCATCGGCGACCGGCCGGAGGTGCTGGAGATCGTCTGCACCAACACGGTCCCGGTGCCCGAAGAGGAGCGCACCGAGAAGCTGAAGATCCTCTCGATCGCGCCGGCCATGGCCGAGGCGATCCGCCGGATCCACAACGGCGAATCGGTGTCGGCGCTCTTCTAAGCCGGCCCGAGCACCCGGTCCAGATAGGTGTTCGTGAAGACGCCGTTCGGGTCGGTTTCCTTGCGCACGCGCAGGAAGTCGTCGAAGTGCGGGTAGCGCGAGCGGAGGACGCCGGCGTCGAGGTCGTGCATCTTGCCCCAGTGCGGGCGGCCGCCGACCGCGCCGGCGATCTTCTCGAACGCGCTGAAGTACTCGCGGTACGGCATGCCGGTGAACTGGTGGATGGCGATGTAGGCGGAGTCGCGGCCCTGCGCCGTCGACAGCCAGATGTCGTCGGCGGCGGCGACCCGGACCTCGACCGGGAACATCACCGGATCCTTCAGCGTCGGCACTACCGCCCGTAGCTCGGCGAGCACGTCGAGCACTGATTCACGTGGAACAGCGTATTCCGTTTCGGTGAAGCGGACGTTGCGCGCGGTGACGAAGACGCGGTGGGAGAGATCGCTGTACTCGCGCGCCGAGAGCATGTTCGACGCGAAGCTGTTCAGCGAGCGCACGAGCCGCGGCATCAGCCGGCCCGTCCGGCAGAGGCCGCCGAACGCGACGTTCTCCATGATCTGGTAGTCGACGAACTCGCGGACCTTGCTCAGCGGCTCCGCGGTCTCGCAGCGGTTGTTGCGCTTGACCAGCGCGTTCTTGCCGTAGGGGAACCAGTAGAACTCGAAGTGCTCGTTCTGGTCGGCGAAGTCGTGGAAGCCCTCGAGGACCTGCTCCAGCGGCTCGGGCCGTTCCTGCGCGCGCAGGACGAAGGACGGCTCGCAGTTGAGCGTCACCGTGGTGATCACTCCGAGCGCGCCGAGGCCGACGCGGGCGGCGGCGAAGAGGTCGGGCTTATCTTCCGCCGAACAGGTGACGACCGAGCCGTCCGCGAGGACGAGTTCGAGCGCGGCGATCTGGGTGGCGATGCCGCCGAGGCGCGCGCCGGTGCCGTGGGTGCCGGTGGAGATCGCGCCGGCGATCGTCTGTGCGTCGATGTCGCCGAGGTTGGTCATGGCCAGCCCGAGCACGTCGAGGTCGGCGTTGAGCTGCTTGATCGTGGTGCCCGAGCGGACGGTGACCTGCCGCGTTTCGAGGTCGACGCGCTCGATGCCGGTCCAGTGGCGCAGGTCGAGGGCGTCGGAGTCGGCGACGGCGATGGCCGTGAACGAGTGTCCGCTACCCCAGGGGCGCACGGTCCGGCCGGCCGCGGCGATGCTCGCGACGGTCGCCGCGATCTCCGCCGCACTGCGCGGCTGGTGAACGTGCTGCGGCGAGGCGGACGCCGTGCCCGCCCAGTTGGTCCACCGGGTCATGCGCGCACCCTCCATCGTTCGAGTGCCCGAAACAGTATGTGAACAGTATTCGCGTTTCAAGCCTTCGTGTCGTACTTTAGACCTCGTGACCAGTGCGACGGAGTACGACTTGGCGACCAAGGACCTCGATCCACCCTTGGCCGTGGTCGACTTGGCAGCCTTCGACGCGAACGCCGGCGACCTCCACCGCCGCGCCGCGGGCAAGCCGATCCGCGTCGTCTCGAAGTCGGTGCGCTGCCGGGCGTTGCTGGAGCGCGTGCTCGCGATGCCGGGCTTCGAGGGCCTGATGTGCTACTCGCTGGCGGAAGCGATCTGGCACGTCGAGCAGGGCACGACGGACGACGTCGTCGTCGCCTACCCGACGGCCGACCACGAGGCGCTGCGCCGCCTGGCCGCGTCCGACCGAGCTCGCGCGTCGATCACGATCATGGTCGACTCGGCCGCGCACCTGGACCTGGTGGACGCGGCGCTCGGCCACGGTCACCCGGAGATCCGGGTGTGCCTGGAGCTGGACGCGTCGTGGCGCCCGCTGCCGGGAGTCCACGTGGGCACCCGCCGTTCCCCGATTTTCACGCCGAAGCAGGCAACGGCGTTCGCCCGCCAGATCGTGGCGCGACCGGGATTCCGCCTCGTCGGCGTCATGGCGTACGAAGGCCAGATCGCCGGCCTCGGCGACAAGGCGGGCGCGCGCCTGAACCAGCTGGTGATCGGCTGGATGCAGCGCCGGTCGGCGGCGGAGCTGAACCGGCGTCGTGGCGAAGTGGTCCGCGCGGTCGAGGCGGTGACCCCGCTGGAGTTCGTGAACGGCGGAGGCACGGGCAGCATCGAGTCGACGGGCGCGGACGCGGTGGTCACGGAGATCGCGGCGGGCTCAGGCCTGATCGGCCCGACGTTGTTCGACGGCTACACGAAGTTCACGCCCCGCCCGGCAGCGCTGTTCGCGTTGCCGGTGGTCCGGCGCCCGACGCGCAAGATCGCCACGCTGTATTCGGGCGGCTACATCGCTTCGGGGCCAACAGGTCCATCACGCCAGCCGACGCCGTACCTCCCGACGGGCCTGAAGTTCCTCGGCTTCGAGGGAGCGGGCGAGGTCCAGACCCCGGTGACCGGCCGAGCGGCCCGCACCCTGAGCCTGGGCGACCGGGTATGGCTCCGGCACGCCAAGGCGGGCGAGCTGGCCGAGCGTTTCACCCACTACCACCTGGTGATGGGCGACCGAGTGGAGCGCACGGTCCCGACGTACCGAGGCGAGCACCAGAACTTCGGCTGACGTCCCTCGGCCCCGCTGGCTGCCGCACGCACCTGGGTACCGCGTCCGTGCGGCAGAACACCGGCTTCGTCGGCGAACCTTGAGCGAAGTTCGTCGTTGTCCCAGCCCCGGACGGGCGAACCCCGGCGGCCGGCGGCAACGCCACCTGCTCCAGCCACAGGCTGTTTCAGCCCCAGCCCACCCGGCGGCAGCCGGCGGTCGGGCAGTCCGTTCCGGCCGCAGCTTGCTCCGGCAGCAGCCCCCATCCGGGGTCGCAGTCAGCCCCAGCCCGCTCGGCCTGCACCGGGCACAGTCCGCCTCGCCCGCATTCTGTTCGAGCCACAACGGGCTCGCACCGCACTCCGTCGCGGGTCGCAGTCAGCCCAGCCTGCTCGGCCCGCTCCAGGCACAATCCGCTCCGCCCGCAGCCTGCTCCAGCCGCGGTTCGTCCCGACCACCGCAGCGAGCACCAGAACTTCGACTGAGCCAAAGCCCGGCGCATCACCATCCGCTTCGCGAGCATCCGGCCGCACCAAGCGGGTCACCTTCACGGGGTCAAGGCCATGCGGGCCGCCCACCACCCGGCGCCCACACGCAGCCCACCCTCCCCGGGGGAACCCCCGCTTCCAGTCTATCGGCGCCCACTGACGGAACCGGCCGAAACTCCCCAGTTGTCCACAGCTGTGCATACCTGTGGACAACTCCTGTGGACAGCTACGACTGCTCCCCGAACCGGGCCGCCAAATACCCCTTCACCACGTACTTCGCCTCGGCGACGATCTTCTCGTCCCCGCTCGGCTCCTTCCGGAACGCCAGCTTCAGCAGCGCGTCGGCCACCTCGTTGGCGATCCCGATCGCGAAGCGCAGGTCCTCCACCGGCCTGTCCACCTGCGTGGACACCAGGTCCGTCAGGGAGTCGACGATCACCGCGTTGTTGTCGCGCGTCTCGTCCAGCAGCTGGCGGTCGATGATGTCGCCGAAGTGGACCTTCGAGAAGCCCGGCACCGACCGGTGCATCTCCAGGTAGATGTCGAGGATCGAGTCCACGACGTCCCACCAGTGCTCGGGTCCGAGCTGCTTGAGCCGCTCGTTCACCGCGCCGACGAACCTCTCCAGGTTGCGGGCGGTAAGCGCTTGCACGACCGCGCGCTTGTCCGGGAAGAACTGGTACAGCGAACCGACCGCCACGCCAGCTCGTTTGGCGATCAGGGTCGTCGTCAGTGCGTCGTAGCCGAGCTCGTCGATCAGCGCCGCGCTCGCGTCGAGCATCTGCTCGACCCGCTTCGCGCTTCGCTGCTGGACCGGCTGACGGCGCAAGGGGGTGGCTTCTGCCGGCACCTTCGCGGCCTGGATGTCGGACACGGCACTCCTCCTCGTCTGATCTGGGACTTTATCGTGCCGACGGGCTTCCCCACGGACGAGTGAAGACCTAGTATATGAGAACTTTTCATGTTCACCCGGACGGGTGGCCTGACGAAGGGGTCAGCACCAGTGCAGAACCCGATCTTCCCGCCCGGCTTCCTCTGGGGTGTCTCGACTTCGGCGTTCCAGATCGAGGGCGCCACCAGCGAAGGTGGGCGCGGACCGTCCATCTGGGACACGTTCACCGCGACCGAGGGCAAGATCGCCCGCGGTGAACAAGCAAACGTAGCCGCCGACCACTACCACCGCTACCCCGAAGACATCGCGCTGATGGCGGAACTCGGGGTCGGCGCCTACCGGATGTCCATCGCCTGGCCCCGCATCCAGCCCGAGGGCAAAGGCGCGCCCAACCCCGAAGGACTCGGCTTCTACGACAAGCTCATCGACGCCGTCTGCGAAGCCGGGATCGCCCCCGCCGTCACGCTTTACCACTGGGACACCCCCCAGGCGATCGAAGACGACGGCGGCTGGCTCTCCCGCACGACCGCTGAGCGCTTCGCCGAATACGCTCACATCCTCGGAGATCGCTTCGCCGACCGGGTGAAGCTGTGGATTCCGCTCAACGAGCCGATGGTGATGTCCATCTTCGGCTACGGCATCGGCGAGTACGCGCCCGGCCAGACGCTCCTGCTCGACGCCATCCCGACCGCGCACCACCAGAACCTCGCGCACGGCCTCGCCGTCCAGGCCCTCCGCGCGGCCGGCGCGACCGAGGTCGGCACCGCCAACAACCACTCTCCGATCTGGCCGTCCGACGACTCTCCCGAAGACGAAGCAGCCGCGGAGTGGCTCGACGCGCTGCTCAACCGGCTCTACGCCGACCCCGTGCTGCTCGGCACTTATCCCGAACAGCTCCACGAGCACCTGCCCGCCGGGTTCGCCGACGACCTGCCGACCATCGCGCAGCCGCTCGACTTCTACGGCGTCAACTACTACGAGCCGCAGGGGGTCGCGAAGCCCAGTCCGGGCAACCCGCTGCCCTTCGACCTTCGCCCGGTCGAGGGGTATCCGATGACGACCAACGACTCGCCGATCGTCCCGCACGCCCTGCGCGAGCTGCTGCTCGACTTCCACCGCCGCTACCGCGACAAGCTGCCGCCCATCCAGATCACCGAAAACGGCTGCAGCTTCGCCGACGTCGTCGCCGAGGACGGCGGCGTCCACGACCCCGAGCGCATCGACTTCCTGCACAGCCACCTCGTCGCGCTGCGCGAGGCGATGGACGCCGGTGTCGACGTCCGGGGTTACTTCTGCTGGTCCCTGATGGACAATTTCGAGTGGTCCAAGGGCTACGCGCCACGTTTCGGCCTGGTGCACGTCGACTACGAAACCCTGCGGCGCACGCCGAAGGACTCGTTCCACTGGTACCGGAAGCTGGTGCGGGATGAGCAGTGAAACGACCGAGACGACCGGTCTGCCGGAAGCCCTCGCCGAACCCGTGGTGCGGGTGCGGCCCGGCTGGATGAGCTTGCTGTTCTTCGCGAACATCGCGCTCTGGCTGGGGATCTACGCACCGATCCAGGTGCTGCTGCCGCAGCAGGCCGAGCTGCTCGACCAGGTGAACAAGGAGTTCGTGCTCGGGCTGGTGATGGGCGTCGGCGCGATCGTGGCGCTGATCGTCAACCCGGCCGTCGGGCTGCTGTCCGACCGGACGTGCTCGCGCTTCGGCCGCCGCCACCCGTGGACGGTCATCGGTGCCGCCGTCGCGGCCGTCGGGCTGCTGGTGCTGGCGTTCGCGCCGGACGTCGCGCTCCTGATCGTCGGCTGGTGCCTCGTGCAGGCCGGGCTCAACGGCATGCTCGCCACGCTCATGTCCGCCATCGCCGACCGCGTCCCGGTCGGCCAGCGCGCGCAGGTCGGCGGGCTCGTCGGCATCGCGCAGATGCTCGGCACGGTGCTGGGCGCGGTCGTGGTCGTCGTGATGCTCGGCATCGCCGGGATTCCGCTGGCGTACGCGGTCTGCGCGGTGATCGTCGTCGTGGGCGCCGCGTTCTTCGTGCTGCGGACCCCGGACGCGCGCCTGCCGGTCGAGTACCGGCCGTCGTCCCAGGCCGGCGAGGTCCTGCGCAACCTGTGGGTCTCCCCGCGGCGGCACCCGGACTTCGCGTGGGCGTGGTCGTGCCACTTCATGATCAACCTCGGCAACGCGTTCGGGACGCTCTACCTGCTGTTCTTCCTCAAGGACGCGGTGCACTACGAGGACCCCGACACGGGCCTGCTCATCATGATGGGGCTCTACGGCGTCGCGCTCGTCATCGGCGCCGTGCTCGCCGGCCACTTCTCGGACAAGTCCGGACGGCGTAAGCCATACGTCCTTGCGGCGTCCGGTGTGATGGCGTTGGCCGCTTTGCTGCTGGTGATCTGGCAGAGCTGGCCGGTCGCGCTCGCGGCGTCCCCGCTGCTCGGGGTCGGTTTCGGTGCGTACATGGCCGTCGCGCTGGCGATGCTGACGCAGGTGCTCCCGACGGCGCAGGACCGGGCGAAGGACCTGGGCGTCATCAACATCGCGAACTCGCTGCCGCAGGTGGTCGCTCCGCTGCTGACGCCGCTGGTGCTGGCCTACCTAGGCGGGTATTCGGGGCTCTTCGCCGCTTCGGCCGTCGCGACGCTCTTGGCCGCGGTGCTCGTCTTGCGGGTGAAGGCCGTTCGCTGAAAAGAAGTGGAACCGCGGGCCGGTGCCGGTCGGGGGAGGGGAGTGCAACGGCACCGGCCCGCGGAATTCAGGGGCCGCTCACAGGCGGGTCACGTCGAGGCGAACCAGTGGTCCAGGCCTCTTCGATGATCAATCTAGCGGGGGATTACCGCCTGGGCTAGGCCTAACGCGTATTTTTTTCGATTAATCGCGGTGGGGACCGGGTGGGGTGGCCGAGGACTGGTTCGCGCTGCTCGGGGGTGCGGGCGAAACAGTCCCCGGCCGGGGCGAGAGCAGGCGCGGGTCCGATGGGGCGATCGGTCGGCCGCGCTCGCCGGATCAGGGGTGGCACAACGGCGTCCGGGTCCGCCACCGCGGGAGGTGGCGACGGCCCGGGTCCGTCAGGCCGTGACCGCTCGGCGCGGGTTCACCAGCGCGTGGCGCCCGGTGGTCTCGGCCGCGGTGGGTGCCGGGGCCGGACGGCCCTGCGCCGGGACCGGGCTGCTCTGGCGGCGGCTGTCCGCCGAGGACGGCTGCGGCGCCAGGCCGCCCGCCACCAGGTGTTCGTGCGCGACCTGCCAGACCGAGCACGGCGCCTTGCAGCGGTGCCACCGGGTCGAGCAGGTCGGGCAGTCGCCGCGCTCATCGGGCTCGTGCATCTTCAGCATCGCGCGCCACGCCTCCGTCAAGCGGGGGAGTTCGGAGCGCGCGACCGAGACGAGCGACTGGGCGTCGGCGCGGTTCGCCAGGTCGGTCAGCATGTCGAGGCGCTCCCAGACCGCATTGCGGAGGACCTGCCCGAGTACCTGATCCATGATCAGCTCACCGTTACCTTTCCGCCATCTTGGCGGCTTCGTTGAGCGCGGCGCGCAGCTGTCCGAGCTGGCCGGACGTCAACCGCGCGGTCTCGCCGGGGGGCGAGACCAGTACCACCTGGTTGTCCTCGACGAACACCGTCACCGCGCGCTCGCGGCTGATGAGGTCGCCGCACTGCACGCGCCACACCAGCTGACCGCCTTCGTAGTGCCGGACGTTCGCGGTGCGGGGGTCCACCGCGGCAGCGGGGGTGACCGGGCGGACGGCGGAGAGAGGAGAGACCACCGGCCGAACGGCGCGGGTCGCCGTGCCGGCATGTCCCCCTGCGAACGAGTCCACGAACTCCACGCCCTTCTCCGCTCTGTCGTGCCTCCTTCGGAACCCTCGGGCTCCGAAGATGCCTTCTGCAACATCGCCTTGTCATAACCCTGCGGTTTTCGTAGCTCTCCGTGATCGCTACCGGTGTCCGGGCGGTGACGGAGATCTGACAACTACAGTGAGGTGCAACCGGCTGCGATAGAAGGTCGAAATGGCGTCATAGCGGTGACCGGACCGGGTTCCACGGTAAGCGGTCAACGGACTTCGCCCGGACCGATCAGGGCACCAGTTCGGCTGTTCACACGGTTTCGCCAGTTTGCTTACGCTGTTTCACAGACGCCCGACCGGACAGTGGAGGGGGCGCGATGGACGCCAGTAACGGTGGCAGTGCCGAAGCCCGGCAGAGCCACGCAGTTCCCGCTGACGCGTGGGAGCAGCCGGAGATGAGAGCGGCTCTCGCGTCCCGCGAGATCAGCGCCGTCTACCGGCTCCTGCGCAAGCACGGTGTCTCGCAGCGCCAGATCGCCGCGATGACCGGCCAGTCCCAGTCCGAGGTGTCGGAGATCCTCAAGGGTCGCCAGGTCATGGCCTACGACGTCCTCACGCGGATCGCCGACGGCCTGGGTGTCCCCCGTGGATACATGGGCCTCGCCTACGACGAGGCCACGGCGATACGCGTCGTCGGCTCCGCCGACGGCCAGCAGGCTGAGGAGGACGAGTCCGTGAAGCGACGGAGGTTCCTCGCGCACGCCGCCCAGGTCACGATGGGTGCGGCGGTGTTCGGTCCGGAATCCGGCACGTGGTCGGCGGGGCCGGCCAGGACACCGGCGCCCGGGCGCATCGGCATGACCGACGTGCGCCAGGTGGAGGCCGCGACGCGCGCCCTCCGGGCGCTCGACTACCAGTACGGCGGCGGTTTCTGCCGTGACGCCGTGGTGGCGCAGCTGTCCTGGGGACAGCAGATGCTCGAGGCGCACGGCACGGACATCGTCAAGAACCGGCTGTACGTGGCGCTCGCCGACCTGCACTCGCTGGCCGGCTGGACGTCCTTCGACACCGGTCTGATGGACTCCGCCCGCGGCCACTTCGCGAACGCGCTGGACCTGGCCAAGCAGGGCGAGAACCACCCGCTGGTGGCCAACGTGCTGTACCGCATGGGCCGCGTCTACCTGCACCAGGACGCCCCGAACGACGCGCTGAAGCTGTTCCAGCTGGGCCAGATCGCCGCGCAGGAATCCGGCTCCGAGCTGGCGGTCTCCGTGCTCTGCGCGAACGAGGCCTGGGCCTACGCGATGATGGGCAACGAGGAGCAGGCGGTGAAGCTGCTCGGCCGGAGCAAGGACGAGTTCGAGCGCGCCAACCTGGCCGAGGCCGAGTCGTGGGTGAAGTTCTTCACCGAGACCGACGTCTACGCCATGGTCGGCACCGTCCACACGGTGCTCGCGCAGCAGAACTCCGAGCACACGAAGTACGCCATCCCGGCGCTGACCAGGGCCGTCGAGTCCTACGACGACGAGATGGCCCGCTCCAAGACGTTCATGCTGAGCGCACTGGCCACCAACCACCTGCTGGACGGCGACCTCGACCACGGCGCCAAGGTCGGCGGCAAGGCCATCGACTGCGCCGAGGGCATCAAGTCCGAGCGGGTCAAGGACCGCATGCGGCCCCTGCAGGACGAGGCCGAGCGACGCCGCAACAACGCCGACGCCCGTGACCTCGCCGACCGGCTCAACGCTTTCTACGCCGCATAGCGTCGAAGGCGCCGGCGTCTTGGACGGCCGGTTCACCTCCGGCAAGTTGCGTGGCGTACTGGCCGAGACGTGCGCCCTGCTGGGTTTCGACCCGGCGGGCGCACGGCTGCTGCGGTTCACCAACAACGCGGTGTACGCGCTGGTCACCGCACCTTTCGTGATTCGGATCGTCGGTTCCACCCGGCTCCGGCACCGCGTCGAAACCGTGGTCCGCGTGGCCCGGCACTTCGAGCTTCACGACGTCCCCGCCATCCGGCTGCTCGACACCGTCGAGCAGCCGCTGCCGGTCGGCGGGCACCTGGTGACCGTGTGGCACCAGGTGCCGAGCATCGGCCGGCCGGCGACGTCCACCGACCTGGCCCAGCTGCTGCGCCGGGTGCACGCGCTGCCCGCGCCCGACGGTCTCGCCGAATGGGCGCCGTTCGCCGCGGTGCGGGCCCGGGTGTCCGACGCCGAAGAGCTCACCGCCGGCGATCGCGCGTTCCTGCTCGAGCGCTGCGCCGAGCTGGAGGCCGCGCTGGCCGAGCTGGAGTTTCCGCTGCCCAGGGGCCTGGTCCACGGTGACGCGTACCCGGGCAACGTCATCCCTGGCCCGGACGGTCCGGTGCTCTGCGACTTCGACTCGTCGTGCGTCGGCCCGCCGGAGTGGGACCTGACGCCGCTGGCGGTCGGCCGCGAGCGGTTCGGCGACCCGCCGGTGCGCTACCGGACGTTCGCCGCGGCGTACGGCTTCGACGTGACGTCGTGGTCCGGGTTCGCCGTGCTCCGGGCGATCCGCGAGCTGAAGCTGACGACGAGCGTGCTGCCGATCCTGCGCAGCCGGCCGCAGGTGCGGCCCGAGCTCCACCGCCGGTTGGACGACCTCCGGAGCGGCCGGGCGGACACGCGGTGGACCCGTTACCGCTGAGCCGGATCTGTCACTTCGTGTGACCGGCGCCACAATCTGCACGTGCATTCGACGATGGCAAATGACCGTTCGTCGCTTCCGAAATGGGCTCGTCTCTGGGTAGAAAGTTCGGCCCGACGGGTCGCCCCCAATGGTCTACCCCTCATCCCAATGCGCAAGTTGCAGCTACTCGCCGTGACCTGGGATCGCTCTACCAGCGGGGAAGGGCTTTCAGGACGCGACGACCGGCGCCCGCGTCAGCGCCACGGCGAAGCCGAACGCCAATCCCATGACGGTCAGCTCGAGCGTCGCCCACGCGGCGAGGGCCGTCCGGTTGTGCCGGACGATCTGCGGCATCAGCCGAAAGCGGGTGTACGCGCCGAGCAGCGCGATGACGCCGGTGCAGAGGAACTTCAGGAGGAAGAGCTGCCCGTACGGCGTCGTGAAGAGGGCCGCCCAGAATCCGATGGTCGGGTTGAGCGAGATCTCGACCAGCCCGTTGAACAGCCCGGTCGCCGCGGAAAGGACCAGGCAGAGCGTCGCGAGCTTCGAGAACCGGGGCAGCGCGTGCGCCAGGAGCGTCCGGTTCGCGACGAGGAGCACGGTCATCGCGCCGAGGCCGCCGGTCCAGGCGACGGCACTCATGACGTGCAGCTCCATCGAGATCATCGTGTAGTCGTGGTAGTTCCAGTTCGACGCGTGCCCGGTGACCGGCAACGGCAGCAGCGCGAACAGGCCGAGCCCGACGCGGACCTCGGCGGGCACCTTCTCGCCGAAGCGCAGCGCCAGCGCACCGATCCCGGCGTGGACGAGCGCGAGCGCCGCGACGATGACGAGCGCCTTGCCCGCGCCGACGTTCGCGATGTAGTCGCCGAGGTCGCCCGGCGAGAGCGTCGACGAGCCGGGCTTGTACTCCGCGGTCTGCAGGATCAGCGCGACGACGGCGGCCGTCGCCCAGACCAGCGCGGCCGCGACGCCGGCCGGCCGGGCCAGCCGCATGATCGGCTCGGTCAGCTTCGGCCGGTCGTAGCCGGCGAGCACCGACAGCAGCGCCAGGCCGATGGTCGTGACCGCGGCGAGGTCGAGCAGGACCCGCACGACCGGGATGCCGGCCGAGACCACCGCGTCGGGTTCCACGACACCGGGGACCGGGGTGGTGGACATGAGCGCGACGCCGATGAGGGCACCGAGCAGCCCCGCCGTCACGACGCACAGCAGCGTCGAATAGCGGGGTTTCGCGGTGGTCTCGGCCTGGGTCATCAGTTCTTCTCTTCCACCGACCGGCCCGAGCGCAGGGCCACCGTGAGCCCGATCGCCAGCAGCACGATGGCGCCGGCGATCCAGACCCAGATCGGCACCCCGGTCGAGCCCGGCTGCGGCGCGGCCGACGACGAGCTGCCCGGCGACTTCGCCGCGTCGACGGTCGCCGGCGTGCCGGTGCCCGCCGCGGTGAGGGTGAAGGTGAGCTCACCGGTCACCGGGTGGCCGTCCGCCGAGAGCACCCGGTAGCCGATGGTGTACTTCCCGGCCGGGCCGAGCGGCCGCAGGGGCGCGGTGAGGACGTTGTTCACCACGCTGATCGGTCCCTCGGCCCACTGGCCGCCGCCGGGTCCGGTCACCGCGATCTGGTTGACGTCGGCGCCCTGCACGTACTGGTCGAAAGTCAGGCTGACCTTCTGCGGACCGGCGGCGACGGACGAGCCGTTCGCCGGGTCCGAGGAGATCAGCACGTTGTGCGCCAGCGCCGGGGTGGCCGTGCCGAGCACGGCCACCACCGTCAACGCCAGCGCGACGAGCGCCTTCCGCATTTAGCTGTTGCCTCCCGGCTTCGCGGTGGCCTTGCGGGCCCGGATGGTCGCGCCGGCTCCGACGCCGAGGCCGATGGCCCCGACGAGCAGGCCGGCCCCGCCGAGCCAGCGGGCCGTGTTGTCCGAGGTCGCCGCCGCGGCTTCAGTGTGCTCCCCGTTGGTGGACGCGGTGTTCGCGTCCATCGCGGCGTGGTCGCCGTCGCCCGCGGCCTTCGCGGCCAGCTTGACGGCCGGCGCCGGGTGCTCCGGCTCCTCGCCGCCCGCCGGGGTCGGCTGGTTCCAGTCGACGACCTTGCCATCACTGTAGGTCTGGTGGGCCGGGAACTCGACCTCGTCCACGTTGGTCGGCAGCGGACCGAAGCTCACCGAGAACTCCTGGTAGTCGGTGGCTTTCAGCTCGTTGCCCGGCTGCGCGGTCCACGTCACCGCCGTGACGGCCTCGGTGATCTGCGTGCCGTTGTCCTTGGTGATCGGGGTGGGCAGCTTGGACTTGGTCACCTCGGCGGTCCAGCCGGGCAGCGGCTTGGTCCGCACGCTGCCGATGCCGTAGTCGGCCTTGAAGTCGACGGCCACCTTGGTGGTCATGGTGGTCGGTTCCTCGCTCGGCACGCGGAACACGATCGCCGCGTACCCGCCCTTCGTCGGCTGCGGGCCGTAGACGTTGGCGGTGACGTGCGCGGAGGCGACGCCCGTGCCGAGGAGACCGGCGACACCGATGGTGGCGGCGAGGAAACCGGCGCGCTTGAAGACGTGCTGGGACATGGGTTCACTCCTGATGAACGCAAAGATCGGGACAGCTCGGTTCGGGGACCGGGCTGGTGTGGGGGTCGAGCTGGGTTCAGGAGTGGACGGGCGGGCCGCGCCGCCCGCGGATCCGGCGCAGGTCGACGCCGACGAGGTGGCCCGGCGCGTCGACGCGCACCGGGACGAGCGCGGGGGCCGCCGCGATCGGCAGCGGGGTGAGCAGCCGCGGCAGGAACGCGCGCAGCACGGCCAGGACCGTCAGCAGCGTCGCGTCCGCGCGGGCGAGCAGGAGTGCGGTCAGCACGGTCGCGACGGCGTGCGCGGTGACCATGCCGAGCCCGGTGCCGCCGGGCATCGCGCCCATGTCGTGACCGGCGTGGCCCTCGTGGCCGGCGAGCGTGGTGAGCAGCAGGTGCATCACGAGCTGGGCGGCACCGAGCAGGGTGAGCGTGGCGACCGCCCCGCGCGCCTTGCGGGCCAGCGCGGTCGCGGTCCAGCCGAAGAGACCGGTGAGCAGCACGGTCATCGCCGGGTCGGGCAGGCCGCCGTCGGCGAGCCGGTGGGCGGTCACGGAAAGCGCCGCGGCGCACACGGCGAGCAACACACCGCGGGTAGCACCGAGCACGGCGGGACGCCGTGCCGGAACGCTCATGAGGAGCAGCCTAAGGGACCTGTTCCCGCGTGAACGTGTGATCCCGTGAAGTGAGCACACACCGAGTTCACGGACCACGCCACGCCGTGGTTCAGGTCATTTCTTGCCGATCACGTCCGGAAAGGCCAAGGTGGGCGGAACCGGTGGGCCGAAACGGGGGTTTGGCCCGGCCTCGCGCTGGGTACTGAGCCGTCGGTCAGGAACTAGCCCGATCGGGTGAAGGCCTGCACAAAGGCGGGAGAGCGGACACGGATGAACCTCTTCGACTACATCTCCGACCGGGCGAGCAAGCTCTGGCTGGAGGCTTACCTGCACACCAGCATGGTGGTGCAGTGCACCATCCTCGCGGCGGTCCTCGGCGTGCTGATCGGGGTCGCGGTCTACCGCAGCCCGATCGGTTCGGCGGTGGCCACGGCGCTGGCGAGCACGATCCTGACGGTCCCGTCGTTCGCCCTCCTGGGCCTGCTGATCCCGATCTCGGGGCTCGGTCCGACCACGGCCGTCATCGCGCTGGTGCTCTACGGCCTCCTGCCGATCGTCCGGAACACCATCGTGGGTCTCGACGGCGTCGACCCGGCGATCACCGATGCCGCGCGCGGCATCGGCATGAGCCGCTTCGGCGTGCTCACCCGCGTCGAGCTGCGGCTCGCCTGGCCGGCGATCCTCACCGGCATGCGGGTGGCCACGCAGATGCTGATGGGCATCGCGGTGATCGCCGCCTACGCGAAGGGTCCCGGCTTCGGCGCCGAAGTCTTCTCCGGGCTCACGAACGCGGGGAGCACGAACTCCCTGAACCAAGCCGTCACGGGCACGGTCGGGGTCGTCATCCTCGCCCTGATCCTCGACGGCATCTACGTCCTGATCAAGCGCTTCACCATTTCTAGGGGTGTCCGTGGCTGAGAACGAGGAAGTCTCCGGCGTCGAGATCGAGCTGGAGCACGTGACCAAGCGGTACCCCGGCACCCGCGAAGCGGCGGTCGACGACTTCTCCATGGTCGTGCCCGCCGGCAAGATCGTGGTCTTCGTCGGCCCGTCGGGCTGCGGCAAGACGACGACGATGCGGATGATCAACCGGCTGGTCCAGCCGACCTCCGGCAAGATCACCATCGGTGGTGAGGACGCGCTCAGCCTCGACGTCGACACCCTGCGCCGCCGGATCGGCTACGCGATCCAGCAGGCCGGGCTGTTCCCGCACTTCACCGTCGCGCAGAACATCGGCGTGGTGCCCGGTCTGCTCGGCTGGGACAAGAAGAAGGTCAACGACCGGGTCGAGGAGATGATGGACCTGGTCGGGCTCGACCCGGCCGACTTCCGCGACCGCTTCCCGCGCCAGCTCTCCGGCGGGCAGCAGCAGCGCGTCGGCGTCGCCCGGGCGCTCGCCGCGGACCCGCCGGTCCTGCTGATGGACGAGCCGTTCGGCGCGGTCGACCCGATCACCCGCGGCAACCTGCAGGACGAGCTGCTGCGGCTGCAGAGCGAGCTGAAGAAGACGATCGTGTTCGTCACGCACGACTTCGACGAGGCCGTGAAGCTCGGCGACAAGATCGCGGTGCTCGGCAACCAGTCGTCGATCATGCAGTACGACACGCCCGAGGCAATCCTGGCCAACCCGGCGAACGACACGGTCGCCGGCTTCGTCGGCGCGGGCGCGTCGCTGAAGCAGCTGACGCTGCTGCGGGTCCGGGACGTCGAGCTGGCGCAGGACGCGCTGACCGCGTCGGTCGACGACGACCCGGCCGAGCTCCGCAAGAAGCTCGAAGACCAGCGCAAGCACTTCGCGCTGGTCCTGGACGCGCGCCGCCGTCCGACGCGCTGGGTGCACTCGCGCGACCTGAAGGCGGGGGCGTCGCTGGCCAACGCCGGCAAGCCGCTGCGGGACATCGTCAGCCTGCAGTCGACCCTGCAGGACGCGCTGGAGGCGATGCTCGCCGAAGGCGGCTCGGTGCCGGTGACCGGCGCGCGCGGCGAGTACGCGGGCACCATCCAGCTGGACACCGTGATCGCGACCATCCAGCAGCTGCGCGAGGAGCACACGAACGGCGAGGAGGTGTCCGCATGACGGCTGCCGTCGATACCGGTTTCAGCACCGAATCCGGCTCCAAGCGCGCGGAACGCGTCCGGCTGTTCGCCCAGCCCGCCGTGGTGCTGGTGATCGTCGCCGTCACGCTGATCTGGGTGTTCTCCAGCGGGCTGACCGCGACCGAGAAGGAGACGCTCAACGCCTCTTCGCTGTTCACGGCGTTGTGGGACCACGTGCTGATGACGCTCGTGGTGGTCGCGATCGTCGTGGTGGTCGCGGTGCCGCTCGGGGTGATCGTGACTCGCCCGTGGGCACGTTTCCTCGCGCCGATCTTCCTGGCGATCGCGAACATCGGCCAAGCCGCGCCCGCGCTCGGTGTGCTGGTGCTGTGGTTCATCGTCACCGGCTCGGTCGGCGGGCTGTGGGTGGCGGCGCTGCCGCTGGCCTTCTACTCGCTGCTGCCGGTGCTGCGGAACACGATGGTCGGGATCCAGCAGGTGGACCCGGCGCTGATCGACGCGGGCCGCGGCATCGGCATGTCGGCGGCCGCGGTGCTGTGGCGGGTCGAGATGCCGCTGGCCGTTCCGCTGATCCTGGCCGGCCTGCGCACCTCGCTGGTGCTGGCGGTCGGCACGGCGACGTTCGGCATGTTCGTCAACGCCGGCGGCTTCGGGCTGCTCATCGACACCGGGTACAAGCTGAACCTGACCTCGGTGCTGGTCACCGGCTCGGTGCTGGCCGTGGCGCTCGCGCTGCTGGTCGACTGGCTGGGCGCGGTCGCGGAACAGTTCTTCGGACCGAAGGGGCTGCGATGAAACTCCGCCGGATGAAGGCACTCGCCGGGGTGGCCCTGCTCTGCGGCACGCTCTCGGCGTGCGGTCTGTCGATCAACCAGGGGGTGCCCTACGACATCCAGCCGGGCACGATCCAGCCGATCCCGTCGCTGAGCGGGCTCAAGGTCACGGTGGGGTCGAAGGACTTCACCGAGAACATCATCCTGGCCTACATGGCCGAGATGGCGTTGACCGCGTCGGGCGCGGACGTCGTCGACCTGTCGGACATCAAGGGGTCCAACTCGTCGCGGCAGGCGCTGCTGTCCGGTCAGACGGACGTCACGTGGGAGTACACCGGCACGGGCTGGATCAACTACCAGGGCAACGAGCTCCCGGTGCCCGGCGGCGAGAAGGCCCAGTACGAGGCGACGGCCAAGGCGGACGAAGAGAAGTTCGGCGTCACGTGGCTGAACTACTCGCCGCTCAACGACCAGTACGCGTTCGCCGTCACCGAGGAGTACGGCGCGAAGAACAACTTGAAGACGACGTCGGACCTCGCAGCGTTCATCAAGCAGAAGCCGGACCAGGCGGTGTTCTGCCTGGAGACGGAGTTCACCAGCCGCCAGGACGGGTTCCCGGCCGCGGTGAAGGCCTACGGCTTCCAGAACCCGAAGATCGAGAACTTCGGCATCGGCACGATCTACTCGGCGGTCGCGAGCGGCACCTGCCCGGTGGGCGAGGTGTTCACCACCGACGGCCGGATCTCCGGGCTGAACCTGCGGGTGCTCGAGGACGACAAGAAGGCGTTCCCGCAGTACAACGCGGTCCCGACGCTGCGCACGGAGTACCTCAAGGCGCACCCGGACATCCGCGGCCCACTCGAGAAGATCGCCGCGGCGCTCGACAACGAGCAGATGGTCCAGCTGTGCAAGCAGGTCGACGTCGACGGCCAGGACGCGGGCAAGGTCGCCCACGAGTGGATGGTCAAGAAGGGCTTCGTGAAGTAGCTCGCCGCGAAACGGCCCCCGGTGCGCGCACCGGGGGCCGTTTCCACTTCCGGGTCAGATGCAGCCGGGTCAGATCCCCAGCCGGTGCAGCAGGTTGCCTTCCAGCCGCTCCAGCTCGCCGTGCACCGCGCGGTGCACGGACTTGCGCCGTGCCGCCGGCATCCGCTCCGCCGCCCGCACCGACGCCGACAGCTGCTCCAGCGTGTTCAGCGATTCCTTCGCGAACTCCTGGTCGGCCTTCGACGCCTTCTCGGACTTCTGGAGATCGCGGCAGCCTTCGGCGACCCCCGCGATGCGGGCGTGCAGCGCCGCGCCTCGGCCGGTGTACTCGCCCAGCTTGTCGACCGAAACCCCGAGCTTGCGTGCCTGGTAGCGGTCGTACAGCTCCCGCGCGCTGCCCGCCGCGCGCACCGCGAACGGCGCGACCACCGGGATCACGACCGGGCCGAGCACCTTCGCCACCGCGATCGCGTTCTTCGCCTTCTTGGGGGTGAACCTGGCATCACCCTCGACCTTGGCCTTGCGCGCCATGGCACCTCCAACGACGTGTCGAGGTCGAACTTACTGGTCGCCCGGGTGGCGGGCATGTCGGCTCGGCGGTGGGAATCTAGAGTGATCTCCATGAAGGGCGAGGTGGTACTCGACGCGGGAGCGGTCAGCCGCTGCCGCCGGCGTGTGCACCTGGAGCACGACCCCACGATGCGCGAGGTACCGCTTTCCCCGCCGGACCCCACCGCGCAGCAGCGGATCGACGACGCGACCGCCCACCGCGAGGACATCGTCACCCGGCTGATGGCGGCCAACCCCGGCAGCTGGGTGAAGGTCCCCCGCGATCTCCCGGCCCACGAGCGCGTCGAGCTCACCGAACAGGCCTTCGCCGCCGAAGCCCGCTACATCTGGGGCGCGCTGCTGCCGGTCGACCCGGCCGGGCACCGGCGCGGCGGCATCGACCTGCTCGTCCGCACCGGCCGCGGGTACGTCCCGGTGCTCGTCGTCCGCCACCGGATCTCCGACCGCGGCACCGGCGCCATCGTCACCGACCTGACCGACCTCGACCCGGCGCACCGCGCCGCCGACGAGAGCCGCAAGGTCCGGTCGCAGCCGCGTGACCAGCTGCGGCTCGTGCACATCCGCCGCATGCTGCAGACGCTCGGGCAGGCCGACGAGAGCCTCACCCTCGGCGGCGTCATCGGCCTCGACGCCGACGTCGTCGTCTGGCACGACCTCACCGCGGGCACCTGGCCGGGCGGGCGCAGCGCGCTCACCGAGTACCAGGTCCGGTTCGCCGACCGGCTCGCGATCGCCAGCGCGGCCGCGAACGGCGAGGAGCCGCTGGCCGAGCCGTCGCGCGTGCTGGAGTGCCGCCGCTGCCCGTGGTGGCCGACGTGCGAGAAGGTGCTCACCGAGACCCGCGACGTCAGCCTCGTCGTCCGTGGCGAGGACGCGGTGGAGCTGCGCCGCGCCGGCGTGTCCACTGTGGACAAACTGGCCGCGCTCGACCCCACCGGCGACGCGCCGGAGATCAACTGGACCGGCGTGACGTTCCCGGACGCCGTCGTGCTCGCCCGCGCCTGGCTGGCGGACCTGACGCTGGTGCGCCGCGTCGACCGCGTCGAGGTACCGCGCGCCGACGTCGAGGTCGACGTCGACATGGAGAGCTTCGGCGACGCCGGCGCGTACCTCTGGGGCTGCCTGCTGACCGGCGCCGACATCGGGATTTCGCCGGGCTACCGGGCCTTCGCGACCTGGGATCCGCTGCCCACCGAAGACGAAGCCCGGTCCTTCGCGGAGTTCTGGGCCTGGCTCACCGACGTCCGCGAGCGCACCGAAGCGGCCGGTCTGACGTTCCGCGCGTACTGCTACAACGCGCTCGCCGAGAACCGCTGGCTCTTCGGCTCGGTCGAGCGCTTCGGCGACCACCCGGGCATCCCCGCGAAGAAGGAAATCCAGTCCTTTGTGGACTCGGACGAGTGGGTCGACCTCTTCCGCAGCGTCACCGACCAGTTCCTGTGCTCCCAGGGCAAGGGCCTGAAGGTGATCGCCCCGGTGGCCGGCTTCGCCTGGCGCGACCCGGAAGCGGGCGGCGAGGCATCGATGCGCTGGTACCGCGACGCGGTCGGCATGGACGGCGAGGTACCCGACGCCGAGCAGCGCGAGCGGCTGCTGCGCTACAACGAGGACGACGTCCTGGCGACGCACGCGCTCCGGGAGTGGATCGACGCCCGCGCGCAGGCCGAAGTCCCGTACATGTTCGATCTCTGAGTAGTTCATCGACTAAGACACTTGCCTACTGGCACGTCTTGCGTATACTCGTCTGCGAGTACTCGTGAACGAGGAGCCAGTTTGAAGAAGCGGAAGGTCGGCAACCTGCTGGGGCTGGCCGTGCTGTCCGCCGTGGCCGAGCGGCCGATGCACCCGTACGAAATGGCAGCCGTGCTCAAGGAGCGCGGCAAGGACGCCGACATGCCGATCAAGTGGGGCTCGCTCTACACGGTCGTCGCAAACCTGGAGAAGCACGGCTTCCTGGAGGCCGTGGAGAGCGTGAAGGACGGCGGGCGGCCCGAACGGACCGTCTACCGGATCGCTCCGGCCGGGCGCGAGGAGTTCGAGGACTGGGTCCGCGAGCTAGTCGGCACGCTCGACCGGGAACCCCCGCGGTTCAAGGCGGGGCTGTCGATGCTGGGCGTGCTCGGCCCGGACCAGACGATCAGCCGGCTGCGCGAGCGGCTGGCGCAGCTCGACGAACGAGCCGAGGCGCACCGGGCGCAGCTCGAGCAGCTGCGCCCGCTGATGCCGCGGTTGTTCCTGATCGAGGTCGAGTACGACCTCGCGATGACGGAAGCCGAAGCGCGCTGGGTGCGCGGCTTCCTCGAAGAACTGACCACCGGCGCCTTGCCCGGCATCGACGCCTGGCGGCGCTACCACGAAACCGGCGAATTCCCGGACGACCTGGGGGAGTTCGTGGAGAGGTAGGAACCGATGGAGACGACCCGCAAGCACAAGGTGCCCGAAATGGAGGGCCTCCAGGCCCGCTGGTACGCCAAGAACCGCGGCACCGAGGCGCAGCTCGCGCAGTACCGCCGCCAAGCGGCCGAGGTGACAGCGGGGCTGCCCGACGGCGCCGAGGTCCTGGAGGTGGCGCCCGGGCCGGGCTTCTTCGCCGTCGAGCTGGCGAAGCGCGGCTTCCGCGTCACCGGGCTGGACATCAGCCACACGATGGTCGAGATCGCCCGGGAAAACGGCGCGGGCCTGGAGATCGACTTCCGGCAGGGCGACATCACGCACGCGCCGTTCGCCGACGAGTCGTTCGACTTCCTGGTCTGCCAGGCCGCGTTCAAGAACTTCCGGCAGCCGGTGGCCGCTCTCGACGAAATGCACCGGGTGCTGCGCCCGGGCGGGTTCGCGGTGATCCACGACCTGAACCACGAGGCCACGGGCGCGGACATCGACCGCGAGGTAGCCGGGATGAACGTCGGTGCGGTCGCCGGGTTCACCGTCCGGCAGACGCTCGGGTGGCTGCGGCGCCGGGCGTTCACCCGGGAGCAGTTCGAGGCGTTGGCCGCCGAAAGCGCTTTCGGCGGCTGGTCGGTGACGGCCGACGGCGTCGGCCTGGAGGTCCGCCTCACCCGCTGACCGCGACCGCCGGGGCACCTGGGGGTGCCCCGGCGGGAAGCGTCAGCGCGGGGCCATCCGCAGCGAGCCGTCCATGCGGACGACCTCGCCGTTCAGGTAGTCGTGGTCGATGAGCGACAGCGCGAGCTGCGCGTACTCGTCCGGCCGCGCGAGGCGCTTAGGGAACGGGATGCCGGCGGCGAGCGTCGCGCGGAACTCGTCGCTGACCGTCGCGAGCATCGGGGTGTCGACGATGCCCGGCGCGATCGTCAGCACGCGGATGCCGTGCGAGGCCAGGTCACGGGCCGCGGGGAGCGTCATGCCGACGACCCCGCCCTTGGACGACGAGTACGCGACCTGCCCGATCTGGCCGTCGAAGGCCGCGATCGACGCGGTGTTGATGATGACGCCGCGAGCGTTGTCCTCGAGCGGCTCGGTCTTCGCGATCGCTTCGGACGCGACCGTCAGCACGTTGAACGTGCCGATCAGGTTGATCTGGATGACCTTCGCGTACAGCGCGAGGTCGTGACGGCCCTTCTTGGACAGGATCCGCGCGGACGGCCCGATGCCGGCGCAGTTCACCACCGTCCGCAGCGGGACACCCGAGCCCGACGCGGTCGCGACGGCCGCCTCGACCTGCTCGACGTCGGTCACGTCGGCCTCGACGTAGGTGATGCCGTCGACCTGCTCGGCCTTCTCGATGGACGACGCCAGGTCGAGCGCGAACACCCGCGCGCCCTTGGCCGCGAGAGCCTTCGCCGTCGCTCCGCCGAGGCCGGAAGCGCCCCCGGTGACGAGCGCCGCGGTGTCGGTGATCTGCATCTGTGCGGTTCCCTTCGCTGCTCTGACTCGGGACCCAGGTTAACGCTCGTTCGCACGGGTGGTTCGTGTCTTCGCTCACCGCTTTCGGGTACGACCGGTTCCGTTAGCGTCGTGGTCAACTCCGGCTGTCACCTTCAGCACCATGACGCCAGCTCGGATCGTGGTGGTAGGTACCGGTTACGTCGGCTTGACCACGGGGGCCTGCCTAGCCAGTCTCGGGCATTCCGTCACCTGCGTGGACGTCGACCGCGCGAAGGTGTCCCGGCTGAGTGCGGGGCGCGTGGACATCCTGGAACCGGGGCTGGCCGACCTGGTCGCCCGCGGGATCTCGACCGGCCGCCTCCAGTTCGTGGTCGGCGCGCGGGACGCGGTCCGCGACGCGGAAGCCGTGTTCCTCTGCGTGCCGACGCCGATGGGGGCGGGCGGGTCCGCGGACCTGCGCGCGGTCGAGGCGGTGGCCGCCGAGATCGGGGACGTCCTGCCCGCCGGCTGCGCGCTGGTCACCAAGTCGACGGTGCCGGTCGGCACGTCGAAGCGGATCGAGGAGATGCTCGGCCGCGCGGACGTCCCGGTGGTGTCGAACCCCGAGTTCCTCCGCGAGGGCACCGCCGTCGCGGACTTCCTGGGCCCGGACCGGATCGTCGTCGGTTCGGACGACCGCGCCGCCGCCCAGTGGGTCGGCGACCTGTACGCCGAGCTGGACGCGCCGCTGGTCGTCGCCGACGCGGCCAGCGCGGAGCTCGTGAAGTACGCCGCGAACTGCTACCTCGCGCTGAAGCTCTCGTACGTCAACTCGATCGCCGAGCTGTGCGAACGGCTCGGCGCGGACATCAACCTCGTCACCGAGGGCATGGGCCACGACCGGCGGATCGGCCGTACGTTCCTCAAGCCCGGCCCGGGCTGGGGTGGCTCGTGCCTGCCGAAGGACACGAGCGCGCTGGTCAAGGTGGCCGAGTCGGTCAACTACGACTTCAAGATGCTGACCTCGGCGATCGACGAGAACATCGCCCAGCGCGACCGGATCGTCGCCAAGATCGCCGGCGCGGTCGGCGGCACGCTGGCCGGCGCGCGGATCGGCGTCCTGGGCCTGGCGTTCAAGGCGGGCACGAACGACCTGCGCGACTCGCCCGCGCTCGCCGTGGCCTCGGTGCTGGGCGCGCTCGGCGCCGAGCTGACCGCCTACGACCCGGCCATCGACGGCGGGATCGACGGGATGACCGTCGTCGACGACGCCTACCAGGTGGCGAAGGACGCGGACGTCGTCGTCGTGCTGACCGAGTGGGCCGAGTTCAAGCACCTCGACTGGGCGGCGATGGCCCAGCTCATGGACGGCATCGACGTCGTCGACACGCGCAACCTGCTCGACCCGCGGGTGATCGTCGACGCGGGACTGTCGTGGCAGGGCGTCGGGCGGCCGCGGGCGGCGGCGCGAATCAAGGTGTCGTGACTTCGCCGGGCCCGCTAGGGTGATCGGCACGGCATCGCGTGTCGGTCACCGGCTGGGTGAGGCATGGAGGTGGCGGGAGTGCCCGTGGAGGCATTTCACCGTGTCAGTTTCCGTATCCGTTGAATTGAACCATTTGATCGTCCCGTCCCGGAACAACCGGGAATCCGCCGAATTCCTGGCGAACCTGCTCGGCCTCGAAGTCGGGGAAGAATGGGGTCCGTTCATCCCCGTCGAGACGCGCAACGGCGTCCGGCTGGACTTCGCGACCGTCCCCGAAGAGGACCTTCGCCTGCAGCATTACTGCTTCCTGGTCCCGGAGGATGACTTCGACGCCGTCTTCGCGAGGCTCGTCGAAACCGGCGTGACGTACCACGCCGACCCGATGGGAAAGCAGATCGGCGAAATCAACCACAACCACGGTGGCCGTGGCGTCTACTTCCTCGATCCCGGCGGGAACGGGATGGAAGTCATCACGCAGCCGTACGAGCCGGAACGGCGTCGCCCGGCATCCTGGTAAAAGTTCCTTAGCAATGCGTACTATCGGGGCATGTTCACGACGAGGCCCGAGCTGGCCGGCACCTTCGGGATGGTGGCATCGACTCACTGGCTGGCTTCGGCCACCGGGATGGCGGTGCTGGAAGACGGCGGCAACGCGTTCGACGCGGCGGTCGCGGCCGGGTTCGTCCTGCAGGTCGCCGAGCCGCACCTCTGCGGGCCGGCCGGGCAGGTACCAGGCCTCTTCGTGACGGCGGACGACCCGACCCCGCGGGCGCTGGCCGGTCAAGGCCCGTCGCCCGCGGGGGCCACGCCCGAGCATTTCGCCTCGCTGGGGCTGGACCTCATCCCGGGCAGCGGCCTGCTCCCGGCGACCGTCCCCGGCGCCTGGGATGGCTGGCTTCTGCTGCTTCGCGACTACGGCACGAAGTCGCTTCGCGAGGTCCTGACGTACGCAATCGGGTACGCGCGCAACGGCATCCCGCTGGTGTCGCGGGTCAGCGACACGATCAGCGCCGTCTCGCAGCTGTTCACCGAGCACTGGCCGACGTCCGCGGCGCTCTGGATGCCGGACGGCAAGCCGGCTTCGGGCGTGCACCGGAACCCGGTCCTGGCGGACACCTGGGAGCGTCTGCTGCGCGAGGCGGAGTCCGTGTCGGGGCGGGAAGCGCAGATTGACGCGGGACGTCGTGCCTGGTCACAGGGGTTCGTCGCCGAAGAGATCGAGAAGTTCAGCCGGACCGCATTCCGCGACGACTCCGGCCGCGACCACGCGGGCCTGCTGACCGGCGACGACCTGGCGTCGTGGTCGGCGTCGTACGAGGAACCGGCCTCGGTGGACGTCGGCGACTGGCGCCTGGTCAAGATGGGCGGCTGGACGCAGGGTCCGGCGCTGCTGCAGCAGGCGCTGCTGATGTACGGCTTCCGCGACGAGCTGTCCTATGTGGACGGCGTGCCCTCCGAGCGCACGGTCCACCTGGCGACCGAGGCGGCGAAGCTGGCCTTCGCGGACCGCGAGGCGTGGTACGGCGACACCGACGTGCCGCTGGACGTGCTGCTTTCCGCGTCGTACACGGACTCCCGGCGGGCCCTGATCACCGACACGGCGTCCGCCGAGCTTCGCCCCGGCGACGCCCGCGGCCCCGCCCGGCTCCCGGCGATCCTGAATTCGCTGCAGGGCATGCAGGCTGAAGGCGGCGCGACGGGCGAGCCGACGGTGGGGCCCCAAGGCCGGACCCGCGGCGACACGGTCCACCTCGACGTCGTCGACGCGGCGGGCAACCTGGTATCGCTGACGCCGTCGGGCGGCTGGCTGCAGTCGAGCCCGGCGATCCCGTCACTGGGCTTCTGCCTCGATTCGCGCGGGCAGATGTTCTGGCTGGAGCAGGGCCTGCCGAACTCCCTGGCGCCCCGCAAGCGCCCCCGCATCACGTTGTCGCCGTCGCTGGCCCTACGCGACGGAGTCCCGACGCTGGCGTTCGGCACCCCGGGCGGCGACCAGCAGGACCAGTGGCAGCTGTGCTTCTGGCTGGCCCACGTGTACGGCGGCCTGAACCTCCAGGAGTCGATCGACTCACCGGCCTGGCACACGACGGCGTTCCCGAGTTCGTTCTACCCGCGTTCGTGGAACCCGCGCGAGCTGGTGGTGGAGTCCCGGCTGGGAGCGTCCACTTTGGACGGCCTGCGCGCCCGCGGCCACGAGGTCGTGGACGCGGGCGACTGGGCGCTGGGCCGGCTCTCGGCGGTTTCGCGCTCCGAAGGGTTGTTGCGGGCGGCGGCCAACGCCCGCGGCATGCAGGGCTACGCCTCGGGCAGGTAGGTGGTCAGGGGTCGTGAGTGAGAAACAGTGTTAGAACACTGTTTCTCACTCACGACCTCGGCTGCTGCCAGAGCCAGAACTCGATGCCCTGGTTGTCGGTGCAGTCGGCCGTCAGCCCGTACGGGTGGTTCTCCACTTCGCCCGCCTGGCCGCCCTGCTCACGAACCCGCGCGAGCGCCGCGGACAAATCGTCGACCGCGAACATCAGCTTCCAGCCGACCTGGCGGCCCGGGCCGCCCCAAAGGCCGCCCGGCTGGCCGTCGCCCTCGATGTTCCAGGCGCCCTCGACCGAACCCGGGGTGAACTGCCAGCCCAGCACCGCGCCGTAGAACGTCTTCGCGGGCTCGTCGGCCGGGACCTGGAACGTGAAGTACATGGCCTCGCCCTGCTTCGGGGAGGCGGCGGGCTTGGGCGCGGCCTGCGAGACCAGCCAGCGCTGGCCGAACGGGTCGCGGAACGAGCCGCCCCGGCCGTACGGCGAGTCGCTCACCGGGCGGATCAGCGTCGCACCCAGCTCCAGCGCCCGGTTCACGCTGACGTCCGCGTCCGGCACCTCCACCCGCACTGACGCGCCCCCCTGCTGCGGCGCGACGTGCCCGATCTCCGGGTACTCCTCGGCGAGCATCAGCACCGCGTCACCGATGGCCAGCTCGGCGTGCCCGATGCGGCCGTCGTCCATGAGGATCGGCTCGCCGCGGCGGGTCGCGCCGAAGACGTCGACGTAGAAGTCGAGCGCGGCCCGCGCGTCGGACACGGCGAGGTAGGGCGTCAGCGAGCGCAGTTCGGCGTCGGTCGCCGGTGCTTCGGTCGTGGTCGTCATATCGGCTCCGTTCAAGATGACGCGACGCAGGTTGTCGCGCAGTTCGGCGGCGAAGTCCGGGTCGGGACCGACCCGCTCGGAGGGCCGGCGAAGCGCGTCGAAAGGCTCAAGCATCGCGACCCTCCTTCTCCTCGTAGGCGCGCCGGAACGCGGCACGGGCCCGCACGAGCAACGCCTCGGTGGCGTGCACGCTGCGCCCCAGGTGGCCGGCGACCTCGGGCACACCGAGGCCGTCGACGTACCGCAGGGTCAGGGCCGCGCGGTGGTGCGACCCGAGGGATTCGAGCACCTGTCTCGCGCGCAGGGCGTCGAGCTGCTCGTCCCAGGGGTCCTCGACGTCCGGTGCACCGTCGTGCACCAGCCGCAGCCCGCGTTCCTCACGTTCTTTGCGCCGCCAGTGGTCGGCGAGCTTGTGCCGGGCGACGCCGATCAGCCACCCGGTGCTCACTGGAGGTGCGTACTCCTTGCGACAGGCGGCGACCGCCCCGAGGAAGGTCTCGGAAGTGAGTTCCTCGGCGAGCGTGCGGTCACCGCACCGGGACAGCAGGTACCCGTAGACCTCCGGCAGGGCCGTCTCGTACAGCCCGAGCAGCGCGAAGGCCGGGTCCGGTCGTACCCGAGGTTCCGTCACACCCTCATAGTCGTCCGGCGCGCGACTTTTCCGACGGGTGAACTTGGCCTTTTTTCGGCGGCCAGCTCACCCGGATGGTGACGACGTGGTCCCGCCGCCCGGGAAACAACCGGTAGACGCTGACGACGAAGGTCCCGGGCTTCGCGCGCTTGCGGGACAGGTAGTCGTGCGCGCAAGCGGTCCCGTACCGGACGGTCCACCCCTGGTAGCGCTCACTGCGGTGCTCGAGGACGAACCCCATGTCATCGACGAGCTCGGTGTATTCGTGCACCCTGCGGTCGCCGGCCTCGCGCCGGTACTCGAGCTCGTGGGGGTAGCCGTACCTGTCCATGACCTGCAGGTTCTCGACGCAAGTCAGCGCGACACGGCCCGCACACGGGAATCCCACATCGGCACACCCGGCCTACGATTCGTGGTTGATCGACAGCGAGGGGTGACCACCATGGATCGGCCGGCCAAGCCGAACTACCGACGGCGCCAGCTCGGCCGCACCCTGCGCAAGCTACGCGAGGCGGCCGGGCTGAGCCAAGAGGACGCGGGCCGCCCGCTGCGGTTCTCCACGTCGAAGATGAGCCGGATCGAGCAGGGCTACATCCCGGGCTACAACGACTTCCTGGCGTTGCTCGACCGCTACGGCATCATCAGCTCGGACTACGGCGAGTACGTGCGGATGTTCGATTACGCCAAGGAGAAGGGCTGGTGGCACGCGTTCGGGCTGAGCGATCGCGGTTTCGTCAGCGTGGAAGCCGAGGCGTCGTGGATCCGGAACTACCAGCTCGGTTTCGTGCCGGGCCTGCTGCAGACCGAGGACTACATGCGTGCCACCTTCGCCGGTGCCCGCGACCCCGTGGAAGGTGAGCTGCTCGAGAACCAGGTGCGGGTTCGGCTGCGCCGTCAGAATCGCCTGACCGAGGCGCCGGTGCTGAACCTGCACACGGTGGTTGACGAGTTCGCCCTCCGCCGCGAGCCATGCGACGCAGCGGAGCTGCGTCGCATGCTCGCGGCGGGCGAGCTGCCGAACGTCGAGATCCAAGTGCTGCCGCAGACCGTCGGCTCGCACGATGGTCTCTACAGCAACTTCATCCTCGCGGGCTTTCCCGACCGGGCGGAGCCCGACTTGGCTTATCTCTCTTACGGTTTCGGCTCGCTTCAGATCGAGAAGGAGGCGGAAGTTCGCGCTGCTAGGCTGACTTTCGACCATCTCGCCGATCGCGCCCTGGATCACGAGGACTCGCGCAAGCTCATCGCGAGGATGATCGCCGAGGTGTGATCCGAGCGGAGGCAATCATCGTGAACTGGCGTAAGAGCAGCTACAGCGGCGGCGGTGTCAACGATGACTGCGTGGAGGTGGCGTTCATCGGTAAAGCCGTAGCCGCCCGGGACTCGAAAGCCCCGACGGCCGGGGCACTCGAAGTGCCGCCGGCCGCGTGGTCCGCCTTCCTCTCCACCGTCACACCCGGGGGTCCGGCAGCCGCCGCGCGGTGATCGCGACCACCACCGCCAGCAGCGCCACCACCCCGATCACCCACGCGAACGCGTCCCGGCTGCCCAGCGAGCCCGACAGCTCCGCGTACAAACTCCCCAGCACCGCCACTCCCAGTGCCAGCGACGTCTGCTGGTTCGTCGTCATCACCCCGGAACCCACGCCGGCCAGGTCCGTCGGCACGTGGGACAGCACGATCCGGAACAACGTCGTCGACGCCAGGCCGTTGCCCACGCCGATCGCCACCATCGCCGGGGCCAAGTCGAGAATGGTCACGTTCGGCCAGGCCGCCAGCGTCGTGCACAGCAGCGCCACCATGCCGAGCACCACGATGGCTCCGCCGGCCGGCACGACCTTCTGCCCGTAGCGCGCCACCAGGCGGCTGCTCAGCATCGACACCGTGAAGTACGCGACCGCCGTCGGGGTCAGCGCACCGCCCGCACCGAGCGGGCCGAAGTGCAGACCCTCCTGCAACGTCATCGCGAACACGAACATGAACGAGCCGAACGCGACGAAGAACGGCACCGCCACCATCAACCCGCTCCGCACGCTCGGCAGCCGCATCACCGACGGCGGCAGCAGCGGTGTGCCACCCCTGCGCTCCAGACGTCGCTCGACGTGCACCAGAGCCGCGGCCGAGAACGGCGACAGCGCCAGCAGCACGATCGACCATGCCGGCCAGCCCAGGGCACGGCCCTCCATCAGCGGGACCAGCAACGACAGCAGAGTGGTCGCCAGCAACAGCGTCCCCAGCCGGTCGATGCCCAGCGGGTTGTGCGCGCGGCTTTCCGGCAGCCGCCGGGCCATCACCAGCACCACCAGCCCGATCGGCACGTTCACCAGGAAGATCGGCCGCCAGCCCGTCCCGAAGACGTCCGCCGCCACCAGGGCGCCACCCAGCAGCTGGCCGACGACCGTCGACAAACCGCCCGTCGCGCCGAAGAGCCCCAACGCGCGTGAACGCTCTTCGCCGGACGTCGTCGCCTGGATGATCGAGAGCACCTGCGGCAGCAGCAACGCCGACGCCGCCCCCTGCGCGGCGCGGGCGATCACCAGCGTGGTCGCCGTCGGGGCGATTCCGCAGGCCAGGGACGTCAGCGTGAACAGCCACAGGCCGACGAAGAACAGCCGCCGCCTGCCGAACGAGTCGCCGAGGCGGCCGCCGACCACCAGCAGCACCGCGTACGCAATGCCGTAGGCGGCCACCACCAGCTCCAGCGTCGCGGTGGACGCGTGCAGGTCGGCATCGATCGTCGGCAGCGCGACGTTGACGATGAAGAAGTCGATGATGGGCAGTGCCGCCCCCAGCAGCACCGTGACCAGGCCGGCGGGGGTCAGTCCCGGCCTGGCCGGAGCGCCGGAGGTCATCGGCGCGAGTTCTGTCGTGGTCATGGGTACTACGATCGCCCCGGATTTAAACTGGTACCAGTTGTCGTTTATCCAGGTATCACGACTACCTGGTACCAGGTCCGGAGACGTGCGATCCTGGCACCATGACCACCGCCGTCGAATCCGACCTCCGCCGCCAGGAGCTGGCGAGGTTCCTGCGCAGCCGTCGCGAGCGGATCACGCCCGAGCAGGTCGGGCTCCCGCTGCACGGCCGCCGGCGCACGCCGGGGCTGCGCCGCGAAGAGGTCGCGCAGCTCGCCGGCGTCGGGGTCACCTGGTACACGTGGCTGGAGCAGGGCCGCGACATCAACGCGTCCGAGCAGGTGCTGCAGGCGATCGCCCGCACGCTGCGGCTCGACCCGCACGAGCACACGCACCTCTTCCGCCTGGCCGGGGCGCCCGAGCCGGAGAACGAGAAGGACTGCCAGGTCATCTCGCCGCAGCTGGAACTGATGCTGAAGAAGCTCGAGCCGTACCCGGTCGCGGTGCGCAACGCCCGCTGCGACCTGCTCGGCTACAACCGCGGCTACAGCTGGCTGATGGGCGACGTCGACGGGATCCCGTTCGAGGACCGCAACACCCTGGTCCAGTGCCTGCTCAACCCGGAGTGGCGCAAGCGGATGCTCGACTGGGACACGAACATCCCGCGCGTGATCGCGTCCTTCCGCGCGGCGATGGCCGAGCACGTCGCCGAGCCGGCGTGGAAGAACCTGGTCAAGCGCCTCAAGGCGGAGTCGCCGCTGTTCGCCGAGCTCTGGCCGCACCACGACGTCAACTCCGAGCCGATCCGCACCAAGCGGTACATGCACCCGGACGTCGGGCTGCTGCAGTTCAACTTCACCTACCTCTACTCGGGCCGCCGCTCGGAGATCACGGTGTCGACCTACACCCCGGCCGACGAGGAAACGGCGGCGAAGCTGCCCCTCGTGTTCGACTGACGACGTACGCCGGGAGCACGCTCCGAGACGGACGCGCCACCGCGCCGCGCCCGGTAGGTTTCGCGGCATGAGAAGGCCGCCGTGGGCAGGACGCGTGGCGCGCACCGTCGTCGTTCTGGTCTTCGTGCTCGGGGCGACCAGCGCGTCTTCGCGGTGGCAGCCCGGGGCGACGCCGCTGACCCCACCCGCCGCCGCGTGGCTGGCCGCGACCGTCCTGACGCTGCTGTTCGTCCACCGCTTCCCGCTGACGCTCTTCCTGGTCACGGCCGCCTCGGCGTTCGGCTACTACGCCTCCGGCCTGCCCGGCGGGCCGGTCATCCTCGTGCCGACCATCGCGTTGTTCATGCTGACCCGGCAACGGGGGCCGCTCACCGCGGGCATCACCGGCTCGGCCGCGCTGGCCGCCGCCTACGTCACGCACGTCGTCACGACCCGGTCGTTCGCGCTGGAGGCGGGCGCCGGGTTCGTCGTCGTGTGGCTGGTCGCCGTCATCGGGGTCGGGACCGCCGTCCGCTACCAGCTCGACGCGCTCGCCGCGCGCCGCGGGCAGGCCGACGAGCACCGGCACCGGCTCGCCGAGCAGGAACGGCTGCGGATCGCCCGCGAGGTGCACGACGTCGTCGCGCACAGCCTCGCCATGATCAACGTCCAGGCGGGCGTCGCCGCGCACGTCGCCGACCGGCGGCCCGAGCAGGCGAAGGAGGCGCTGCTCAACATCAAGGCGGCCAGCGCGTCCGCGCTCAAGGACCTACGCGCGACCCTGGCCGTGCTGCGCTCGGGCGAGGACAAGGCGCCCGCACCGAGCCTCGCCCAGGCCGCCGAACTGCTGGCACACGCCCGCGACGCCGGGCTCACGGTCGACGTCCACGGCGAGCCCGGCGACCTCCCGGCCCCGGTCGACGCGGCCGCGTACCGGATCCTGCAGGAGTCGCTGACGAACGTCGTCCGGCACGCCGACCAGCCGGAACACGTCGACGTCCGGTTCGAACGCCGAAACGGGACCTTCACGCTGAGGGTGCGCGACGACGGCCGCGGCACCGCTCCGCCGACGCCGGGCCACGGCCTGCGGGGCATGAGCGAACGCGCCGCCGCGCTCGGCGGGCGGTGCACCGCCGGGCCGGTCGACGGCGGTTTCGAAGTGTGCGTCGAGCTACCGATCGAGGGAGAAGCATGATCCGCGTCCTGCTGGCCGACGACCAGGTCCTGGTCCGCGCCGGGTTCCGCGTGCTGCTGGAGACCGAGGACGGCTTCGAGGTGTGCGGCGAGGCGGGCGACGGCGAGCAGGCGGTCGCCGGCGCGATCGAACACCGGCCGGACATCGTGGTGATGGACATCCGGATGCCGGGCGTCGACGGTCTCGAAGCCACCCGCCGGATCACCGCGAACCCCGACCTCGCCGGAACGAAGGTGCTGGTCCTGACCACTTTCGACGTCGACGAGTACGTCTACGAAGCGCTGCGTTCGGGTGCCAGCGGGTTCCTGCTGAAGGACACCGAGCCGGTCGAGCTGCTGCGCGCGCTGCGGGTGGTGGCGGACGGCGAGGCGCTGCTGGCGCCGACGGTGACGCGGCGGCTGATCCAGGAGTTCGTCGGCCGCCCGGAGAACCGGCGCATCGACACGAGCGCGGTCCGCGAGATCACCGACCGCGAGCGCGAGGTGCTGGGCCTGGTGGCGGGCGGCATGTCGAACGACGAGATCGCGGCCCACCTGGTGATCTCCACGGCGACGGCCCGCACCCACGTCAGCCGCATCATGACGAAGATCGGCGCCCGCGACCGGGCGCAGCTGGTGGTGCTGGCCTACGAGTCGGGGCTGGTCACCCCGCGTCACTCCGCCTGACCCGGCGCACGACGCGGAACGCCCGGAACAGGAACACCACCGCGAGGGCGGCGACCAGGCAGATCCAGATCATGTCGCCTCCTTCCCACGGCCGATGCTCTGCTTACAGGGCGTTCGGGAGTGGGACGGCGTTCACCGACACGGCGGAAGTCACACCTTCGGGCTACTCGGAGACCTTCTGCAGCCAGATGTTCCCGCCGGAGTTGCCGGCCAGCTCGGGGACCCGGCCCTCCAGCAGCTCACGGTGGTGGGCCCACATGAACTGCTGGTACCAGCGGACCTCGAAGCGCCGGTTGTACATCAGGAACGCCCGGAGCAGGTAGTCCTCCTGCCACGCGCGCCCTTCGACCAGCCAGTCCATCGGGTACTCGAACGGGAAGAAGACATCGTGGACGTGCACCCACACGCCGTCGTTGAGCCGGGGGAGCACCTCGAAGAACAGGTAGTTGACGTCGGAGCCCGCCTTGACCACGTGGGTCGAGTCGATGAACAGCACGTCGCCGGCCTGCAGCTCGGCGAACGTCTCCAGCGGGACGTCCTGGACCGCCTGGCCGAGCACCCGGACGCGCTCCTCGTCACCCGGGCGGAACAGGCTTTCCAGCAGCTGCGGGTACGGCTCGACGCAGGTCAGCTCCAGCTCGGGGAGCCAGCCGTCGGCCGTGTCGAGCGTCATCGCCGTCGAGTAGCCCGAGCCGACCTCGATCATCCGCTTCGGGCGCAGGTGCCGGAGCATCGTGTGCAGGATGATCGCGTCCGACCACGAGTACGCCGTGTTCTCGTAGAAGTACCGGTGCTCGTCCGTGCGCTCGGCGGTGAACGGCAGGTCGGCGGCGAGGTCCGCGAGCGTGCCGAACAGCTCGAGCTGCTCGGCTTCCCGCAGGTCGATCGCCGGCGGGCGGGCGGTGATGTCGAACATCGCCGCGGCCCGGTTCCCGATCTCCTCCTTGGAGGCGAACGGCGAATAGAAGTGCCCGGGCGGCACCCACGTGCGGTACTGCTCCTCGAACGCCTGCTTCTCCTCGACGACCTCGGCGTGGCGCGCGAGCAGCTCGTCGTGGTGGTTCATCAGGCTGTCGTAGCGCGCGGACAGCTGGTCGAGGCGCGCCGTCAGCCTGCTCTCGCGGACTTCGAGGTCGTCGTACGACTTCCGGGCGACGGCGTAGCGCTTGACCAGCTGGCGGAGCCGCTTCTCGAGCTGCATCTCAGTTGTTCGTGCGTTCGGTCGGCGGCGCCTTCTGGACCTGCGCGGACAGCAGCGTCTTGAACGAGCTGAGCGTCGCGTCCTTGTCCTTGCCGTACGCGTCGACGATGATCACCCGGCCGTACAGGACGTACACCGCGCGGTAGACCGTCTGGTCACCGCCGTCCGGGGCGGCGAACACCGGCACACCGTGCAGTGACAGGTCGCGGCTGGCGGTCAGGCCGCCTTCCTGCTGGGCGTTCGCGTACTCCTGGACCACCGGCCCGGTGGACTGCTTGTCCGGCATTTCGAGCGCGTAGAGGCCGAGCGTGACGTCGCCGTCGGTCGTGGTCTTGAGCAGACCCTCGGTCATCCCGCCCTGCTTGAGCCGCTCGGTCACGGTGGCCGGCAGGAACTTCGCCGACTCCAGCTTCGCGATGTCGAACGTGCCCCCGCCGGCGCGGGTCTTGCCGGCCGGCGTCACCAGGGCCGAGGAGTTGTCGCTCGGCTCGGACTTCGCCGCGGGCGGCTCCGGCAGCGGCTTGGTGGTCGGCGCCGGTGGCGGCTGCTGCTGGCTGGAGCTCTGGGCCACCGGGGTGCTGCCGCCGTTGTCCTTGATGAACAGCGCCCAGACGCCGAACCCGAGACCGGCCAGCACGACCAGCCCGATCGCGGCGAACGCGATCTTCTTGCCCTTGCCGGACGACGGCTGGGTCTGGAACGTCTCCGGGCCCTGGCTGATCCAGCCCGCGTTGCCGGTGTTCTGCGGGCCCATCGGCGGGAAGTCCGAGCCGCCCCACGGCGGGCTGACGTCCTGCGGGGCCGCGCCCCACGGCTGCTGCTGTTGCTGCTGCCCCGGCTGGGGGAACCCGCCGGCGGGCGAAGGCTGGTTGTAGTTCGGCTGCATCGGCTGCGGGAACCCGCCCGAGGGCGAGTTCGGGTGCTGCTGCTGCCACGGCTGCACGACCTGGGTGCGCTCGCCGCCGCCCGCGTCGGCGTTGGACACGACCTGCGTGGCGTCCGCCGAACCCCCCGGGTCGGCGTTGGGCTGCTGCTGCGCCGGCGGTGACACCGGCGTGATGATCTGGGTCTCCGCGGCGGTCGACGGCTGCTGCTGCGACGGGCTGTCGTTGGCCGTGACGGCCATGCTCAGCACGCGATCACGCCGGGTCCGGTACTCGTCCGCGGTCAGGCTCCCCGCTGCGAGCTCCTCGTCCAGCCTGCGCAGCTCTTCCTGCCAGGTCACCCCGGTACCCCCTTCGGGTAGGTCGTCCCGAAACCATGCGAACGTGCGGGTGCGCGGCCGAATCCCTCCTGGCCGCACGCAGCCATTGTGCACGGGTGCCCTCACCCGTTGGCGGCCACCACCCCGTCGTTACCGACGTGAGTCGCTGGGCCGCCGGCGAGGTCAGCGCGGGTGCCGGGCGAGTGCGTTCGCCAGCTCGCCGATCGTCTGGTCGCGCAGCAGCGACGACGAGCCGCCGGTGACGCTGCGCTCGACGAATTCGAAGGTGACGACGTCCCGGTCGGCGAACATCTGGGCCAGCTGGTCGACGTTGCTCTCCGCCACGGTGTCGCCGTGCACGATGGTGACGTCTTGGCAGGTCGCGGCCAGGTACGGCGTCGCGAACTGGGTGAAGGAGTCGGCCACGATCCCGACCTTGGGGGCGATCGAACCGACCGGCGCCGCGCCGTCCGGCTGCGTCAGGTGCAGCGGCGACCGGAAGTCGCTGGCGATGTAGCGGGTCCGGTCCGCGCCGCCGTCGGTGCTGAGGCTGTACGTCGGCAGCTGCCGCTGCTCGGTGCGGCCGAGCACGCGGGCCAGGTCCGCCGGCCACGGCCGGACGCCGTCGGGCGCGGCGCGCCAGTTCGTCGTACTGCCGGGCGTGATCGCCTGGCCCAGCGCGTAGGTCAGGACGAGCCCGCCGTCGTAGGACCAGTGCGTGTCGTTCGGGTCGTAGAGCGGCCGGCCGAGCCGCTGCTTGGCGTCGGCGAGCGCGGGGCGCAGGTCCAGCGCGCCGGTTTCGCGCGGCACCCGGTTCCAGAAGTCGGTGGTCCTGGCCTGGGCGCAGGACTTGCCGACGTAGTCGTCCGGCAGGTGGCTCGGCTCTTCGGTGTACTTGTCCGGCGCGAAGACCAGCACGAACTTGCGTCCGGAGCTCTCGACCGCCCCGCGCAGCCGCTGCAGCGCGGAGACGACGTGGTCGACGTCCATCACCGGCCGGCACTTCGCGTTGACGTCCTCGCCGAGGTACAGCCAGCCGTCCTTGCCCGGGATCACCTGCGGGTAGACGTACCCGGGGACGTCGCCGGTGCCGGCGGGGTGCTGGCCCTGGTCGATGCCGACGGTGTCGTGGTTGGTGCCCTGCCCGGAGCCGGGCGGGTCGCCGAAGAAGCCGGTGCCGATGCCGTCCGCGGCCTGCACGCCGGCCTGCCGCAACGGCAGGTGGTCGGTGGCCCAGCCGGTCAGCCCGGTGAAGAACCCCCAGCCGTCGGAGAGGCTGGGGAACGGCCGCAGCGGCCGGTTCTCGAACGCCGTCGGCTGCACGCCCACGACCCACAGCAGCACCGGCGCCATGAAGAAGACGATCGCGCACGTCAACGCCGTGCGCTGCCGGCTGCTGTGCCGCGGGCGGTAGAGGTTGTGCTCCTTCGGGAGCCAGGACTCCGGCGTCAGCGGCAGTTTCCCGGTGGCGGGTGACTGCGGACGGAGTCGGGATGGCACGCCCGTATCCTAGCGCCGGGCCGGAACCGGACGAGCCGGAACCGGGGATGCGGGGATAGCGATGAGCGACCGGGGACCCGGCTACGAGCAGCGTCTGGCGCGCGAGCGGGAGACGTTCGCCGGTCAGGTCGAGGTGCACGGCAACCTGCCGCCGTCAGCGCACCACTGGTCCGAGCGGCACACGCGGCCGAAGCTCGAAGCACTCGGCGTCCCGAGCATCGAAGAGCTGATCGTCGGCGAGATCGCCGAGCGGGCGGAGCGGCTCGACCGGGACGTCGTCGTGCTCTCGCTCGGCAGCGGCAACGGCGACCAGGAGCTCGGCTGGCTGCGCACGCTGGCCGCGGCCGGGCAGCACAACGTGCGGCTGCGGCTGCTGGAGCTGAACCCCGACATGCAGGCGCGCGCGGAAGCGTCGGCGCGGGAGCTGGGCGTCGCCGACCGGGTCGAGCTGCTCACCGCCGACTTCAACACCTGGCGCGCCGACACCGCCCACGACGTCGTCGTCGGTTATCAGGCGCTGCACCACGTCCTCGACCTGGAACACCTCTACGGCCAGATCCGCGCCGGGCTCGATCCCAGCGGGGTCCTCGTCGTGCACGACATGATCGGGCGCAACGGCCACCGCCGCTGGCCCGAGGCCCTGGAGGTCATCGACCGGATCTGGGCGACGCTGCCGCCGCGGCTGCGCCGCAACGCGATGACCGGCGCGGTCGACGAGCAGTTCGTCGACATCGACTGCGCGGCCGACGGCTTCGAGGGCATCCGGGCCCAGGACGTGCTCCCGGTACTGCTCGACCACCTGCACCCGAGCCTGTTCTTCCCCTACGGCAACGTGATCGACCCGTTCGTCGACCGGATCTACGGCCCGGGCTTCGACCTCGCCGAGCCCGCCGACGTGCGGCTGCTCGACCACCTCGGGACCCTCGACGACACCCTCGTCGACCTCGGCGTCGTCAGCCCGACGCACCTCATCGGCCTCTTCCACCCCACCGAGCAGCCCCTGCGGGTGCACGGCTCCCGGACGCCGGAGCGGTCCGTGCGCGACACGAGTGTCGTCGATCCGGCCGGACGCGTTTCCTTTCGGCCCGGCGGCACCACCGGGGACCGGCTGGTGCGCGGAGCCGGCGTCGTGACCGGCCGGATGAACGGCGTCGCCCACGACGACTGGGCCGCGCCGTCGGTCGAGTTCCCGCTCCTCACCACGGCGGCGGTCGGGGCGCTCGAGCTGCGCACCTTCGTCCCGGACGACTCGGCCGACCACGGCAGCGTGACGATCGCGGTCGACGGCGTGCCGGTCGCGAAGGCGGACGTCGGGCCGGGACTGCGCGAGCAGGTGGTGCCGGTCGCGATCGACGCGCACCGGCAGGTCCGGCTCTCGTTCGACGCCGACTGGTCGATCACGGCGGGTTCCGGCGCCGACCGGCGGACGCTGGCCTACATCCTGGTCGGGCTGCGCCTCCTCGAAAGGTGAGGCCCGCCCCCGCGTCCCTGCTCGGACGGCTAATCTGCCCGCCATGGGCAAGGGGACGAACGGCGAGCGGCTGATCGAGTGGACCGGCGAGCGGTGCGTGCCGTGGACCGACGATCTCCAGGTGATCTACGAGCACTACCACCGCTACGCGTTCGCGGCCCGCTTCGTCGCCGGCAAGCGGGTGCTCGACCTGGCCAGCGGCGAGGGCTACGGCAGCGCGCTGATGGCGAAGGCGGGCGCCGAGGTCGTCGGCCTCGAGCTGGACCCGGTCACCGTCGAACACGCCAGGAAGAACTACCCGGGCGTCCGCTTCGAGACCGGCTCGATCACCGACCCCGCGGCCCTCGACGGCGAACGCTTCGACGTCATCACCTGCTTCGAAGCGATCGAGCACGTCGACGAGCAGGACCGGCTCATGGAACTGGTCCGCAACCGGCTCACGCCGTCCGGGATCTTCCTGTGCAGCACGCCGGACGTCGAGGTCTACTCCCACGACCACGGCAACGAGAACCCGTACCACGTGCACGAGCTGACCGGCCCGGCGTTCCGCTCGCTGCTTTCGGAGAGCTTCGAGCACATCGTCGTGCTGCGCCAGAACGTCGCGGTCGGTTCGCTGATCCACGACAACGGCGCGGGCACCGGCGCCGAAGTGCTCACTGTGCGGCCGGACGACGCGGACGGCTGGGTGGTCGAGCCGGGGGCGCCGCACACCTACTTCATCGCCGTCGCGTCGGCCGGGCCGGTCGAGGTCCCCTCGACGTCCGCGATGCTCGACCCGAAGCTGACGCTCGTCGCGCGCGCCGCGGCCGAAGCCGGTCGCCTCCGCGCCGAACTGGCCCGTACCGAAGCCGAGCGCGAGCGGGCCGCGGCCGCCGAGACCCGCCTGACCGCCGAACTGGCCGACGCCGCGGCCACCGGACGGCAGGCCGCCGCCGAGCGCGACGAGGCGCTCGGCCAGGCCGAGCGCGCCCGCGAAGACCGGCGCCGCGCGGCCGAAGAGCTGAACCTCCTCAAGCGCAAGTCCGGCTACGACACCGAGCGCCTCGCGTGGCTGGCGGGCAACAACACCGGGCTCGCCGACACGATCGGCCGGCTCGCCGCCGAGAACGAGAAGCTCCGCGCGGAGACGTCGGCGCTCGCGCAGCGGCTGATCGGCAAGTACCGCGGGTCGATCGAGAAGTTCGCCCCGCGCGGCACGCGCCGGCGTGACCTCTACGAAACGGCGCTCGGACGTCAGGCGGGCGCGGCTCCGGCCACGCCGCCGGTGCCGGGGCCGGTCGCGGTCACCACCAGCGACCAGCCGATCGTCAGCGTCGTCATCCCGGTCTACGGCAACTGGGGGTACACCCGGACCTGCCTCGACTCGATCCAGCGGCACCTGCCCGCGACGCCGTTCGAGGTGATCGTCGTCGACGACGCCTCCCGCGACGACTCGGCCGACCGGGTCGCCGGCTGCGCCGGGGTCCGGCTGGTGCGCGCGCCGAAGAACCTCGGGTTCGTCGGCGCCTGCAACCTCGGCGCCGAAAACGCGCGCGGCGACTTCATCTTCTTCCTCAACAACGACACCGAAGTCCGGCCGGGCTGGCTCGACGAGCTGGTCGCCGTGGTCGAGTCCCGGCCCGACGTCGGGCTCGTCGGCTCGAAGCTGGTGTACCCGGACGGCCGCCTCCAGGAGTGCGGCGGCATCATCTGGGCCGACGGCACCGGCTGGAACTACGGCAGGCTGCAGTCGCCCGACGCCCCGTGGTTCCAGGCCCTGCGCGACGTCGACTACTGCTCGGGCGCGGCCATCCTGGTCCGCCGCGAGCTGTTCGAGCGCATCGGCGGCTTCGACAAGCGCTTCGCGCCCGCGTACTACGAGGACACCGACCTCGCCTTCGCCGTCCGTGCGAACGGGTACCGCACGATGGTCCAGCCCGCGTCGGTCGTCGTGCACCACGAAGGCATCACCAACGGCACGGACGTCTCCTCCGGAGTGAAGCGCCACCAGGAGCTCAACCGCGGCGTCTTCGTCGACAAGTGGAGCGTCCAGCTGCGCGACCACTTCCCCGAGGCGAGCCCGCGCGCGGTCTGGGCCGGGCGGCAGCGCACCAAGGACGGCCACCGCGGCGGCACCGTGCTCGTCGCCGACCACCAGGTGCCGATGCCGGACAAGGATTCCGGCTCGGTGCGGATGTTCCGCATCCTCGAGCTGCTCGTCGGCCTCGGCCACCGGGTCGTGTTCATGCCGCTCAACAACGCACTCCCCGAGCCGTACGCGGACGCGTTGTACCGCGCGGGCGTCACGGTGGTGACCGGGCTCGGCGAGCAGCAGGAGTTCCTGCGCGACGCCGGCGCCGACCTCCGGCTGGCGGTGCTGTCGCGGCCCCACGTCGCGTGGCAGCTGCTGGAGCAGGTCCGCGAGCACGCCCCGGACTGCGTCATCGCCTACGACACCGTCGACCTCCACTTCGTCCGGCTCAACCGGCAGGCCGACCTGGCCGCGCAGCTCGGCGAAACCCGGGAGGAGCTGACGCTGCGGCGGCGGGCCGAAGTGCTGCGCGAGTCCGAGCTCGGCCTCACCCGCGCCACCGACGTCACGTTCACCGTGTCCGATGTGGAGCGTGCGCTGCTGCGGGAGCTGGTGCCCTCGGCGCGCGTCGAGGTGCTGTCCAACGTGCACCACGCCGACGCCGTGCCCGCCGTTCCGGACGGCCGCTCGGGCGTGCTCTTCGTCGGCAGCTTCGACCACCTGCCCAACCGGGACGCGGCGCGCTGGCTGGCCACCGAGATCATGCCGCTCGTGCGGCGACGGCGGCCGGACGCGGTGGCGCAGATCGTCGGCAGCAACCCGCCGCAGGAGATGTTCGACCTCGCCGGCGAAGGCGTCGTCATCCGCGGCTGGGTCCCGGACCTCGACAGCGCTTACCGGGAGACCCGGGTCGTCGTCGCACCGCTGCGCTTCGGCGCCGGGGTGAAGGGGAAACTGGGGGAGAGCCTCGGTTACGGCGTGCCGGCGGTCGTCACTCCGCTGGCCGCGGAAGGCATGCACCTGACCCACGGCCGCGACGTCCTCGTCGGCAGCACGGCCGAGGAGATCGCCGAGGAGATCGTCACCCTGATCGAGGACGACAAGCTGTGGCAACGGCTGTCCGAAGAGGGGAAGACCGTGGTGGACCGCCTCTTCGGCGCCGACGTCGCCCGCGGCACGCTGGCGGGGCTCCTCGACCAGGCTTGATCAGCTCGGTGGCAGCGCTTTCTGGAACACCGCGAGAGCGTTGTCCAGGCTGGTCTTCAGCTCGGTCTTGTCCTTGTCGAACGGCTGCGACGCCCAGACGACGAGGGCGACCTTGCCCGAGGTGTACCAGGTCCCGTTCATCCGCCGGTCGCCGTTGCGGCCGGTGACGACCTTCGGATCGGCCGCGAGCGGGACGAACCCGCCGGCGTCGGCGGCCGCGCGCAGGTAGTCGATGACGGCCTTCGCGTCGTCCGGCGACGTGGTCGGCAGCGCGAACGCGAGGTACCCCGTGTCCCCGGTGGCCGAACCGCGGTAGACGAACTGCGTGATGCCGTGCTGCGAGAAGACCTGCGCGCTCTCCTTGGGGTAGAGGTTCAGGTCCAGACCCTTGGCGAGCGACATCGTCGAGCTCTCCGGGTACTGCTTGCCGGGCAGCGGCGGAACCTGGTCCTCCAGCTGCGGCTGGGCCGCGGCGGCCGGGGGCTGCGGCACGAACGTCGACAGCGGGTTCGGCTTCGGGTCGTCCTGCCCGAGCCACATCGTCGCGCCGACGATCATGCCGAGCACCACCAGGACGCCGAGCGCGACGAACGGCCAGGTGCGCCCGGAAGACGAGCCGTCACCGCCGAAACGGTGCTTCCCCGGCGGTTCTTCCGGTCCGGTCTCCCGCGGCGGCGGCACGTGGGCTTCGCCCCGGGGCGGGGTGATCGGCGGGAACCGGCTGCCCGGCTGGTGGGCGGCCGGCCCGTCGATGCGCAGGTAGCGGGTCGGGACGATGTCGGCCGGGCTCGGCGCCGTGGTCATGTGGTCCGGGATGGCCGGCACCGGGCTCGCGTTCACCGTCGCCGGGAGCCCGGTGCGCTGCCAGGGCGGGTGGGGCTTCTGGTGCGGCACCGCGGGCCGCGGCGACTCCATGCGCTGCGGGGGCGGCCCGGGGTGGCTCGCCGGGTTGGCGCTCCGCCAGGTGTCACCCGGACGGCGCAACGGGGAAGGGACGGGTGAGGGCACGGTCGAACCGGAGGCCTGCGCGAGCAACTCGTCGCGTTGCTTGCGGTGTTCAGCAGGCTCGATGCGGCCTTCGGCAAGCTCCGAGTCGAGACGGCGAAGCTCTTCCTGCCAGCTCATCCTTGGGACCCCCATCCACCATTCGGGGCATCAGTCTGGCACGTGGGGCCGACCTGCGAGGTTGCGGTTCGAGGTTGATCGGCAACCTAGCGCAAGTCCGCTCTTTGCGGGAGTCCCCGCCTTCCGTCACCTTCTCGGACGCCGAAACTGTCGTACATATGTTCTAAAATAGGCGTTGTCCAGGGGAGATGCCACCCGTGCGCGGGTGGCGTGATGGAGGAAGGCAGGGCCATGGCCTACATCACCCTGTCCACGTTCGTGGGCTACAGCGCGAGTAACGGTCCGTCGCGGTCGTCGTTCGTCCGGCGGCAGCGCCGGCAGTACGAAGACCCGGCACGGGCGGCGTTCAACTACTACCGGCGAGCGGCGAACGCCGTGCGGTCCGGGCGGGCGGCGGGGCAGGACGCGACGGCGTTGCGCGCCCTCGTCAACGCCGCCGACGACCGGACGAAGCCGCACTACGCCGCGATCGCCGAGGGCTGGCTGCGGTACCTCGGCCGGAAGTCGCCGCGGCTGGTCGAGGTCGGGCGCGGCCGCTGCTCGATCGGCGACCTCGAGATCGGCGTCAGCCCGCAGCTCGGGCTCCGCAAGAGCGACGGCCGCCGCTACGCGACTTGGCTCTACTTCAAGGAGGAACCGCTGACGAGGGATTCGGCGAAGCTGGCGCTGTGGGTACTGGAACAGGCGATGCCGGACGTCCTGCCGGGCGGGCACGCGCTGGTGATCGACGTCCGCCGGAGCAAGGAGTTCCAGCTGTCCGCCCGTGACCGCGAACGGTTGCGGCCCTGGGCCCGCAGCGAGGCTTCGGCGTTCCTCACCCTCTGGGACGCCGCCTGAGCCGGGGGAGGCGCCGGAGCCGTCCGGCGCCTCCCCCCGGCAGCCGGTGCTGGGTTATGCCGTCGTCCGGAGCACTTCGGCCACCAGCTCCGGCCGCGTGACGAACGGGTGGTGCGCCACGGGCAGCTCCGCGACGTCGGTCGCGCGCCGGGCTTGGTCTCGTTGCTGCTCCGGCAGCGTCGCGCGATCGTCGGCGCAGACGAGGTAGGTCGACGGGATCTCGCGCCACGCGGCGGCCGTCGTCGGCTGACCGAACACCGACTCGTTCTGGGGCGTGAGCCGCGCCGCGGCGCCGGCGTATTCGGCGTCGTCGAAGTCCTGGGCGAACAGCGGCCGCACCAGCTCCTCCCGGACGCTCGCGGTGCCGTCGCCGTGGCTGACGTGCCGGGGCGGCGGCTCGGCGCCGCCGAAGTCCGCGAGGGCCTCGCCGACGTCCGGCAGGAACGACGTCACGTAGACGAGCCGGTGGACCGCGGGGTGGTTCCCGGCCTGTGTGATCACCATCCCGCCGTACGAATGCCCGACGAGCAGAGCGGGCTCGTCGGAGGCGTCGAGCAGGGCGCGGACGGCCGCGGCGTCGTCGTGGAGATCGCCGCGCGGCTCGCCCTCGCAGCTCGGCAGCACCGCCGCTGAGCTGCGCAGACCGTGCCGGGCGAGTACGTCCGCCGTCGGCCGCCACCACCAGGCGCCGTCCCGGACGAACGCACCGTGGACGAAGAGGACTCGCATGGTGACAATCTGACAGAACCCACCCGGTCGAGTGAGACAGTTCGCGAGGAGCGAATGAGGACTGGACAAACCGGAGGACGAACACGAAGCTTTCGCGTGTTCTTTCGTGCCTGGCCAAGTCAGAGGTCGTAACAAGTGAATGCTGCCTGGGAAGCCGTCTCCCGCGTCGCCGACGAGCCCGCCTGGTACTGGGTGTACGACAAGCTGGGGTTCTTGCCGAGCACCTACGCGCACGCGTGGCCGGGCTTCCGCGAGCCGTCGCCGTCGCGGACCTGGGACCTCTCGCCCGGCGACCTGGACCGCGCCTCGGCCGAGTTCCGCCTCGGCCCGTACGCGGTCGAGGAGCACCAGGTCTCGGCGATCGCGCTGGCGGCGTTCCGCGAGGTCTGCGGTCCCGACGACTGGATGTGGGCGCTGCACTGGCAGCACCAGTCCTACCGCGTCCGCCCGCACCTGATGACCCCGGGCGCGCGCTGGCCGGTGCCGGTGTTCCCGCGGGCGGACTACCACCTGTTCCTGTCTTCGGACTTTTCCTTCGGCACGCTCGGCCACCCTTGGGAGCGCACGCTTTGCGTGTTCGGCGAGAAGCTGGTGCCGGCGTTCGAGCGGCACGGCGAAGGGGCGCTCGCGAACGTCCTGCGCCGCGACGGGAAGCCGTCCGCGCTGGCCCGCTGAGCTCGCGGTTGATCTCTTGCTACCGTTCTGCGGGTGTTCGAATATCACGGCTGGGTGACCATCCAGGCGACCGCGAGCGGCGATGACGACGCGGCGCTCCTGGAGCGCCTGGTCGACCGCGTGCATCGCGCGATCCGCGACGCGGGCGACTTCGACCTGGTCGACCTCCGCTGGAGCGCGGGCATGCCGATGCTCCACTTCGCGGGCTTCGACAAGCACGGCGGCCGCCTGGCGCCGGAGCTCCTCGAGCTGTTCACCAGGGCGGGCGAGCTGGCCCCGGGCTCGTACGGGCTGCTGCACGTCTGGGACGACCAGGACCCCGAGCACGACAACGAGTTCCGCGTGTACCGCATGGCCCGCGGCCAGGTGACGGAACGCGAAGACCCCCACCTGACCCCGGTGGCCCCGACGGTCCTGGACGTCTACGAGCTGTAGCCACTTCGCAACCGCGGCTGAGTAGTACTGCTCAAGACACCCGCGGGCCCTGGCGAGACCGTGGTCACATGACCAAATCCGGAACCACGTCCCCCACCACGACGGCTTTCTACATCCAGGCGGCGATCTCGTTCGGCCTGGCGCTGTCAGCGGTCATCGGCGGGATCGCGTACCTGCCGGTCGACGGCTGGATCCGCGGTTTCCTCGCCCTCGGCGCGCTCTACCTGGTCACCTCCACGTTCACGCTCGCCAAGTGCGTGCGCGACAGACAGGAGGAGACCTCGGTGGTCTCCCGCGTCGACCAGGCCCGGCTGGACAAGCTCCTCGCCGAGCACGACCCGTTCAAGACCCACACGGTGTAAAACGCCAGAAGCATCACCCGAAGAGGTGACATCGCGGCCGTGGCCAGGGACGCGCCAGGGTCTGGCTACGGCACCGTGGGGGTCCGGGGGCTCGGCCCCCGGGTGAAATGGCGAAGGGGCCGAGGTCGACGCATTACGTCGACACACGGCCCCTGACCCTGAGCGGATGACGGGATTCGAACCCGCGACCCTCACCTTGGCAAGGTGATGCGCTACCAGCTGCGCTACATCCGCACTGCGTTGCTGTTGGGACGAACTCTATACCAACGGAAAACTGCTCCGATGAGCGGGTCCCCCGGTGCCCTGACCCGGTGCTTCGGTGTCACAGCTGGCGTACAAGGGGTGACGACGGCTGATTCCCTCCGTATGGTGTCCCCATTCGACCGAACGGGGAGAACCTTCGGGGAGGAGGTGCCGGGCCGGATGACCGAGCTGGGCACGGTGCCGCCACCAGCGGCCTCGGAATCCGACGAGCAGGCACTGCTGCAACGACTTCGAAACGGCGAAGACGCCGCGTTCGGAGAGCTGTTCGAGCTGCACGCCGCCGCCGTCCGGAGACTGGCGCAGAGCCTGGCTTCCGACCGGTCCGAGGCCGAAGACATCACCGCGGAGACGTTCTTCCGCGTCCTGCAGGCCCTCCGCCGTGGCTCCGGCCCCAGGGACTACGTCCGCGCCTACCTCCTGACCGTCGCCCGCCGGGTCTCGTGGGAGTGGCACGGTGCCCGCCGCGACGTCCCCGTGTCGGACGACGAGCTGACCTTCCGCGCCGGGGCGGGTGCCGACACGCACGCCCGCACGGCCGAGCACACCCTGATCACGACGGCGTTCACCAGCCTGCCCGAGCGCTGGCGGACCGTGCTGTGGCAGACCGAGGTCGAGGGCGAGCAGCCCGCCATGGTCGCCACCCACTTCGGGCTGAGCGCGAACGCCACCGCGGCGCTGGCCCGGCGGGCCCGCCAAGGCCTGCGCGCGGCGTACCTGCAGGCACACCTTTCGGTGAACCGCGGGCCGGACTCGTGCCGCGCGGTCGTCGAGAAGCTCGGCGGGTTCACCGCGGGCAGCGTCACCGGCGCCGAAGCCGAGCGGATCAAGGCGCACCTGCACGGCTGCCCGTCGTGCCGCGCGACCCAGGACGAGCTGCGCGACGTCTGCTCGTCGCTGCGTGCGCACGCCGGCGTGCTGGTGCTGCTGGTGCCGGCGGCGGGTGCCGCGGCTAGCGGCGGCGGCGTGCTGACCGGGCTCGGCGCGACGCTCAAGGGCGTGCTGGTCGGGTCGAAGGTCAAGGTCGGGCTCGCGCTGGCGTCGACCGCGGCCGTGGGTGCCGTCGGCGTCGCCGCAGGTCCCGTCCTGTTCGGGACGACGCCGGTGCAGGACGTCGGGCTGACCGGCGGCGCGCCCGAGCTCGTGGTGGTGCCGCCGACCGAGTCGCACCAGCAGCCGCCCCCGCAGCCACGGCAGGACCCGCGGATCGGCATCGGCGTGCTCAACGGCCGCGGCACCGGGGTCGCCATCCCGGCTCGGCAGCGCACCGGCAGCCGTCAGCTGGGCGTGAACGAGGTGCCGTCGATACCGGCGGGCGACGTCCCGGCCGGAGGCGTCGGCACCGGGGCGGACCCGGGCACGAACGGCGAGACCCCGCGCGAGGACCTGTCGTCCTCGACCTTCAGCGCGCCCGACCACCCGGAGACCTCGCCGCGGCTGGACTCGACCACCACCGAGATGACGAAGTCCAGCGACGAGACGGTGCCGGAGAGCGCCAACGCGCCCGAGCTGTCGCCGGAGAACACGACGACGACCACGACGGTGCCGGTCAAGCCGGAGCCGACCGCCGGCGAGCCGTCGTCCACCGAGCCGTCGACCACGGTGACGCCGACGTCGGGGAAGCCGTGGCCGAGCCGGGCGTCCGGCGTCACTGGTTCGGGCGAATCGGCGGATTCGACGTCCGCCACCTCGCCGGCTCCCTGAACTGCGGTGATCATCTTCGCCGGGTGGGATGTCCGATTCCTCCCTCGCGCGGGCGAGCCCGGGCACGGTACCGTTGTGCTGCTCACCCTGCGGGCGCCCCGGGAGGCAACTGAATGAACCGGCTGGTACGCGGCGAAGACGGCCGCGACTGGGTGGTCCGTGCCCAGATGGAATGGCGCGCTCCGGCGACGGCCGACGACTTCGAGCACGACGTCGCCGGCAGCTACGGTCCCGGCATCGCGATGATCGTGGTCACCGCGCTGCTGGCCGTGATCCTCGTCGTGTGGACGCCGAACGAGGTCAACATCCCCGCGTGGGTGCTGCTGGCGCTGCTGCTCATAGTGCTTTTCTTCCCGCTGCGCTGGATCCTGCGCCGGCCGTGGACGGTCGTCGCGGAGACCGAAGGCGACATGACCGGCGACCGGCCGTCCGAGCGCTGGGTCGGCACCATCCGCGGCATGTTCACCGTGCAGGGTGAGGTCAAGAAGATCTCCAAGACGATCCAGCGCCACTCGCTGCCGGACTTCGACGGGCCACTGCACCCGGTCGAGTAGCCGGTACCGGAAATCGGTCGAAGGGGTGAAACTGGGGGCATGCCCGAACTGCCCGAGGTCGAAGCCCTGGCGCACCACCTGCGCGAGAACGCCGTCGGCCGGACGATCTTCCGCATCGATGTCGCATCGCTCAGCGTCCTGAAGACGGCGACCCCGCCGTGGACCGACCTGCACGGCCGCGAGATCACCGGCGCGACCCGGCACGGCAAGCACCTCGACGTCGTCGCGGGTGATCTGCACCTGGTCGTCCACCTGGCTCGCGCGGGCTGGCTGCGCTGGTCCGACGGCCTGGCCGCGGCGCCGCTCAAGCCGGGCAAGGGCCCGATTTCGCTGCGGGTGCACCTCGAGTCCGCGACCGGGCCCGGCTTCGACCTCACCGAGGCGGGCACGAAGAAGGGGCTCGCGGTGTGGGTCGTGAAGGACCCGCAGGAGATCGCGAGCGTCGCGCGCCTCGGTCCGGACGCCCTCTCGCTGGACGCCGTGCAGCTGCGTGAGCTGTTCGCCGGGAAGAACACCCGGCTGAAGTGGGCGCTGACCGACCAGTCGCTGATCGCCGGCATCGGCAACGCGTACTCCGACGAGATCATGCACCGCGCGAAGCTCTCCCCGTACGCGACGATCGGCAAGCTCGACGACGGCGCGCTGGAGACCCTGGCCGAGGCGATCGTCGAGATCGAGGCGGACGCGGTCAAGCGCTCGGTCGGCCAGAAGGCAGCGCGCCTGAAGGGCGAGAAGCGCTCGGGCCTGCACGTCCACGCGCGCACCGGCCTCCCGTGCCCGGTCTGCGGCGACACGATCCGCGAGATCTCGTTCGCCGACAAGTCGTTCCAGTACTGCCCGACCTGCCAGACGAACGGCAAGCCACTGGCCGACCGCCGGATGTCGCGGCTGCTCAAATAGCCGGGTGACATCCGTGGTCGCCACGTCACGCACCGGGATTCCCCCGATCGGCCGCACGCGCTGTGCCGCCGGCCGCCCGAACCCCGGCGGCGTTGTGATCGCCGTCAGCGAAACCGCCCTCTTCCTGGCACTTTCCCCGGATCCGGTGGAACAGGACGCCCCTCCAGCGTGTTGCGGACAGTGATCGGCCGGCCGGTCAACCGACTCTTAGTAGGGTCACTCCAACCCTCGGTCATCACAGTTGGACAGAAAGTGGGATCAGGCCTTGCACCCGGTTGGTCGAGCGCAGAGCATGGACGCCGTGTCCGGGTTTCCGCTTGCGCAGGTCGTCCCCTGGGGGGTCGCGGTCCTGCTCGGCATCGTGGTGATCATCCTGCTCGTGAAGCAGCGCAAGCCGGCGAGCGTGGTGGAGGACGCCATGCTGCAGGCGGTCCACCGGATGTCGAAGGCCGCGCCGAACCTCCGTTCCGGCCTGGACGAGGACGCCGCCGACAAGATCACCACCCAGCTGCTGCAGATGCTCGACTGCGTCGCCGTCGGCATCACCGACAGCGAGGGCACGCTGCTGTCCTGGGACGGCGAGGCGAACGAGCACTACGTCGACCTCGTCGACGCGATCGGCGCGGCCATCCGCAAGCACCGCCGCGAGGTCGTCGCGCACGACCGGATGCCCTGCAACCACCGTGGCACCTGCCGGATGAAGACCGCCGTCATCGTGCCGTTGCTGGTCGAGGGCGAGACCGAGGCGGCGCTGATCGTCGTCGGCCGCACCCGCGGGCGGCTGGTGCAGATGGCCGACGCCGTCGCCCAGTTCGTCTGCACGCAGTTCGAGCTGTCCCGGCTCGACGAGTCGAAGCAGCAGCTCCAGCAGGCGGAGATCAAGGCGCTGCGCGCGCAGATCTCGCCGCACTTCGTCTACAACGCGCTCAACACGATCTCCGCGCTGATCCGCACGGACCCCGAAGAGGCGCGAGAGCTGCTTCAGGACTTCGCCGACTTCACGCGCTACTCGTTCCGCTCGTCGGGCATGTTCACGTCGCTCGCCGAGGAGCTGCGCAACATCGACCGCTACCTGACCATCGAGAACGCCCGCTTCGGCGGCCGGCTCGAGGTGCGGATGAAGATCGCGCCCGAGGTGCTCAGCGTCGTCGTGCCGTTCCTGATCATCCAGCCGCTCGTCGAGAACGCGGTCAAGCACGGCCTGGCCAGCAAGCCCAGCGGCGGCTGCGTCACGGTGATCGCGCAGGACCACGGCACCGAGGCGCTGATCAGCGTCGAGGACGACGGCATCGGCATGGACCCGCGGCGGCTGAAGGACGTCAAGAACGCGCACAGCACCGGCGCGCACGTCGGGCTCGGCAACATCAGCCAGCGCATGCAGCAGGTCTTCGGCAACGACTACGCGGTGATGGTCGAGACCGCGCCCGGGGCCGGCATGAAGGTGACGCTGCGGGTGCCGAAGTTCGTCCCCGGTGTCCGCCCGAACATGCCGGACTACAGCTCCGAAAACGACGCCGCGCCGGCCGACGTGCCATCGCAGGGCGGCCCGGCCCAGCTCAACGGTGCCGAGGTGAACGGCGTCAACGGCACGCGCTCCGGCATCCTCCCCATGGGCTGAATCCCGCTGTGACATCCGGGGGCCGGGGGCTTCGCCACCCGGACCCCCGAAAAATCCGGCTAGCCTGGCGTTATGAGCGTTACGGACAAGCTGGCTTCGCGGATCCCGGTGCTCGCCGACCGCGTGGAGCGCAAGGACGTCGTGGCCGTGGTGAAGCTGCACGGCGTGATCACGCCGTCGCCGTCCCCACTGGCCAGGGGCGCGATCAACCTCGCCACCGTCGAGACGGCGTTGACCAGGGCGTTCGGTCACGAGCGGCTGAAGGCGGTCGCCCTGCTGATCAACTCGCCGGGCGGCGCGCCGACGCAGTCCGGGCTGGTCGCGGAGCGGATCCGGCAGCTGGCGGACGAAAAGGGTGTCCCGGTGCTGGCGTTCTGCGAGGACGTCGCCGCGTCGGGCGGGTACTGGCTGGCCTGCGCGGCGGACGAGATCTACGCGCACCGGACGTCGATGGTCGGCTCGATCGGCGTGATCAGCGGCGGTTTCGGGTTCACCGGCCTGCTCGAACGCTTCGGCATCGAGCGCCGGCTGCACACGGCGGGCGCGAACAAGTCCCGGCTCGACCCGTTCTCGCCGGAGAAGCCCGAAGACGTCGAGTGGCTGAAGAAGATGCACAGCCAGCTCCACGAGCTGTTCGTGAGCTGGGTGAGGGAGCGCCGCGGCGACCGGCTGACCGACACCGACGACCTGTTCACCGGCGACGTCTGGCTCGGCGCCAAGGCGCAGGAGCTCGGCCTGATCGACGGCGTGGGCAGCCTCCGCCAGATCATCACCGAGCGCTACCCGGACGCCGACATCTCGGTGGCGGAGCCGAAGAAGGCCCTGCTCGCGCGCCTCGGCATCGGCGCACCGGCCGCGGCGTCGGCGGTCCTGGACGCGGTGACGCAGAAGGCGGCGTGGTCCCGCTTCGGCCTCTGAGTCCTCTGTCCGGTTTGAGTACTTCCGGGCAGACTTTGTGACCTGAATCACTCTTCCTGCGTAACGCCTCTGGAAGTGACGTGGGGCGTCGGGTTTCCTCGTGAACGGGCTTTGTTGCGATCGGCAACAAATCCGGACGACGAGGAGGTCGTACCCGATGCCCCACTCCCGAAGATTCGCCATCGGTGCCGTGCTGGGCGCCGCGCTCATCGCGGTCCCGCTGACCCTGCCCGCCGCCGCGTCCATCCCGCCGCCCGACTCGGGCTGGACCACCGTCTTCGCCGACGACTTCACCGGCGGCGCGAACACCTTGCCGTCGGGCTCGAACTGGATCATCGACACCGGCCACGCCTACCCCGGCGGCCCCGGCAACTGGGGCACCGGCGAGATCCAGAACTACACGTCGAGCACGTCGAACCTCGCCCAGGACGGCGCCGGCAACCTCCGCATCACGCCGTTGCGCGACGGCTCGGGCAACTGGACGTCCGCGCGGATCGAAACCCAGCGCACCGACTTCAAGCCCCCGGCCGGCGGCGTCCTGCGGATCGAAAGCCGGATCCAGATGCCGAACGTCACCGGCGCGGCCGCGCTCGGCTACTGGCCCGCGTTCTGGGCCCTCGGCGGCCCCTACCGCGGCAACTGGTGGAACTGGCCCGCGGTCGGCGAGTTCGACATCATGGAGAACGTCAACGGGATCAACTCCGTCTGGGGCGTGCTGCACTGCGGCGTCAACCCGGGCGGCCCGTGCAACGAGACCACCGGCATCGTCGCCAACCGCGCCTGCCCCGGCAGCAGCTGCCAGTCGGCCTTCCACACCTACCGCTTCGAATGGGACGCGAGCGTCAGCCCGCAGGTGTTCCGCTGGTTCGTCGACGGGCAGCAGTTCCACTCGGTCAGCCAGAACCAGGTCGACGCGACCACGTGGGCGAACATGACCAGCCACCAGGGCTACTTCGTGTTGCTGAACGTGGCGATCGGCGGCGCGTTCCCCAACAACAACTCCGGCACGACCACGCCGGGGCCGGGGATCGTGCCGAGCCGTCCGATGGTCGTCGACTACGTGACGGTCACCACCCGTGGCTACGGCGGCGGGACGACCACCACCCCGCCGACCACTACGACTCCGCCCGGGAACGGCGGCAGCGCGTACAGCACCATCCAGGCCGAGTCCTACACCCAGCAGAACGGCCTGGCCAAGCAGACGACCACCGACACCGGCGGCGGCCAGAACATCGGCCCGGCCGGCAACGGCGACTGGGCGCTCTACCCCGGCGTGGACTTCGGGAGCACCGCGGCGACGAACTTCCAGGCGCGCGTGGCGTCCGGGGCCGCGGGCGGGGTCAGCGGTCTGGTCGAGGTCCGGCTGGACAGCCTGTCCAACGCCCCGATCGGCAGCTTCGCCGTCGGCAACACGGGCGGCTGGCAGAGCTGGCGGACCGTCCCGGCGAACATCAGCGGGGTGACCGGCGTGCACAACGTGTACGTCACCTTCACGAGTGGCCAGCCCGCCGACTTCGTGAACCTCAACTGGTTCACGTTCGTGCATTGATAGCGAGGGACCCCGCTGGTGGCGGCGTCACCGGCGGGGTCCCGCCACTTCAGGCAGACGGGGGCTGGACATTGCACTCGGCAATGGGCAGGATGCGTTTCACTGTGAGTGCTCACGATGACACCCGGAAGCTCGTGGTCCTGGCTGTGGACGACGAGCCTCGAGGTCTGGACGAACTAGTCCACTGCCTGCGCAACAGCCCCCACGTCGCGAAGGTGTTCCCGGCGATCGACGCGTCGGAGGCGCTGCGGCTGCTGTCGACCGACGACCCGAGACTACGCGACCGCAAGGAGCGTGGCCTGCCGATCGTCGACGCGGTCTTCGCCGACATCGACATGCCCGGGTTGTCCGGGATGGAGATGTCGCGCGTGTTCGCCGCGCTCCGGCCCTCGCCCGCGCTCGTGTTCGTCACGGGGCACGCCGAGGAGGCGGTCAACGCCTTCGACCTCGGCGCCCTGGACTACGTGCTGAAGCCGTACCAGCAGGACCGCCTCGACCGCGCGATCACGCGCGTGATCGAGAAGCTGGCCTCCGCCGCGGCGCCGGCACCGGGCGCCCTCGGCGGCGAGCCGGGCGTGAAGAACGACGACGAGGTCATCCCGGTCGAGCTGGCGGGCACCACCAAGCTCATCCCGCGCTCCTCGGTCCGCTGGGTCGAGGCGCAGGGCGACTACGCGCGGTTGTTCACCACCGAAGGCAGCCACCTGGTCCGCATCCCGCTGGCCCAGCTCGAAGAGCGCTGGGAGAAAGCCGGATTCGTCCGGATCCACCGGTCGTTCCTGGTCGCGCTGCCGCTCATCACCGAGCTGCGGATGGGCCAGGGCGGCTACCAGGTCGTGATCGGCAACGAGGAGAAGGTGCTGCCGGTGAGCCGGCGCCACACCCGGGCGCTGAAGGACCGGCTGGTCGGCTCGGGCCGGAACGGCTGAGCCGGGAACCGGTCATGACCGACGACTTCTACGAGCGCCGCGCGAACGGCGTGCGAGAGCCCGATCCGACGCTCGGCCGGCGCGTCCGCCAGCAGCGGCCGCTCCCGCAGCCGACGGACCAGGCCGTCGTCGAGCCGCTTCCGCCGGCGCCCGAGGACGAGCCGTCGCCCAAGCCGGAACACCACACCCGGCCCAAGCGCGAGCGAGTGATCCTCAACGACCAGCGTCGCGGCAGCGGTAGCCTGCGCGCCCGCGTCGAGCTGGAAGAGCAGACCAGCTGGGGAAAGCTGCTCGTGAAGGACCACCTGGTCAAGGTCCAGCTGCGGACGGCGCTGCTGCTGTCCGGCCTCGTCGTCGTCGTGTTCGGTTCGCTGCCGGTGCTGTTCTACCTCGTTCCTGGGTTCTCCCGATTGAGCTTGGTCGGCATCCCGGTGGCCTGGCTGATCCTCGGCGTCCTGCCGTTCCCGTTCCTGTTCGGCGTGGGCATCTGGTACAACCGCCTGGCCGAACGCAACGAACGCGCTTTCGTGGACATGATCGAAAACTAGTTTCCGCACGACTCGTGCGAGGATTCCCCCGTGCAGCTGAACCCGTGGGCCTTGACCGGCATCGTGCTGGTCGCCGTGGTGACGTTCTTCCTCGGTCACCGCTCTTCGCGTTCGGCCACGAGCACGCACGACTTCCTGGTCGCCCGGCGGACCGTACGGTCCCGCCGCAACGCCGCCGCGATCTCCGGTGAATACCTGTCCGCGGCATCGTTCCTCGGCATCGCGGGGATCGTGCTCAAGGACGGCGCCGACGCGCTGTGGTTCCCGATCGGCTTCACCGCGGGTTACCTCGCCCTGATGCTCTTCGTCGCGGCGCCGCTGCGGCGCTCCGGCGCGTACACGCTGCCCGACTTCGTCGAGATGCGGCTCGGCTCGAAGGGCCTCCGCCGGTTCTCGACGGCGTTCGTCGTGTTCATCGGGATCCTCTACATGGTCCCGCAGCTGCAGGGCGCGGGCCTGACGCTGGCGACGATCCTGCCGGTGCCGGTCTGGACCGGCGCCATCGCGGTGATGATCGTGGTGGCGTTCAACGTGATCGCCGGCGGCATGCGCGCGATCACCGTCGTCCAGGCCTTCCAGTACTGGCTCAAGCTGTTCGCGATCTCGGTGCCCGCGTTCGTGCTGTGCATGGTCTTCTTCGCCGGCGGCGGCCCGGACGGCTTCCGTCCCCTCGGCGCGGCCGCACCGCCGGTGTTCACCAGCGACACCACAGTGGACGTCCAGACCGACGTCACCCTGCACGTCACTTCGGACACCTTTCTGTACGCGTACGGCCGCACCGACAACGGCCCGGCCGCCGGTCCGACGCACTGGACCCCGCTGGCCCCGCACACGGTTTCCGAAGGCACCACGCTGAAGTTCCTGGCCGGCACGCCGGTGCCGGTGGTCAGCGATTCGGTCGCGGACAACGCGAACTGGCTGCACCCGGGGTCGGGCAGCCTCACCGACCTGCTCCAGACGTACTCGCTGATGTTCGCCACGTTCCTGGGCACGATGGGCCTGCCGCACGTGCTGGTCCGCTTCTACACCAACCCCGACGGCAAGGCCGCGCGCCGCACCACCGTGCACGTCCTGCTGCTGCTGGGCCTGTTCTACCTGTTCCCGACGCTGCTGGGCGCGCTGTCCCGGATGTACGTCCCGGAGCTGCTGGTCACCGGCAAGACGGACGCGGCGATCCTGCGGTTGCCCTCGGCGATGCTGCCCGGGGTCGGCGGCCAGATCCTCGGCGCGGTCACCGCGGCCGGCGCGTTCGCGGCGTTCCTGTCCAGCACGTCCGGGCTGCTGGTGAGCGTCGCCGGGGTGGTGTCGACCGACCTGCTGCCCGGCCGGGTCCGCGACTTCCGCGTCGCGACCGGGCTGGTCGCGCTGTTCCCGATCGCGCTGGCGGTCGCGCTGCGGCCGGAGGACATCTCGCTGTCGATCGGGCTGACGTTCGCGCTCGCGGCGTCGACGTTCAGCCCGTTGCTGGTGCTGGGCATCTGGTGGCGCAAGCTGTCCTGGCCGGGTGCGCTGGCCGGGATGTTCGTCGGCGGCGGTCTCGTGCTGGCCGCGCTGATCGTCAACGTCGTGAGCGGCTACACCGGGGGCTGGGCGCCGTGGTTCGTCAACCAGCCGGCGCTGATCACCGTGCCGGTCGCCTTCGTGACGACGTACTTCGTCAGCCGGGCGACCGGGTACGGGCGCCCGGACCACGTGCACGACATCATGCTGCGGCTGCACGCCCCCGATCCGCTCGGTTTCATGCGGGACAGGGCGGTCGCGCGATTCGGACAAGCCGAAGAAAAGACGCGAATCGCCGGTCGGGGTAGGCACCGAAAGTAATGCGCTGACAGTCAGTAAGAAAGTATTACCCGATCGAGGGATTACGAGCTACACAGCTGACCCATACGTTCCGTTGGTTTCTACCAGTACGACCAGTACGAAAAACGGGAAGGTGGAGATCCGCTGTGAGCAGCACCGAACACGACGTCGGTGGCGCGGAGCCGCAGACCGACTGGGAGAGCATCCAGGGGAGTCCCGAATTCACGGACCTGCGCCGCCGATTGCGGGTGTTCGTGTTCCCGATGACCGCGCTGTTCCTGCTTTGGTACCTGCTGTACGTGCTCCTCGCCGACTACGCGCACGGCTTCATGAGCACCAAGCTCGTCGGCAACATCAACGTCGGCCTGGTGTTCGGCCTCCTGCAGTTCGTCTCGACGTTCGTCATCACGGGCCTCTACGTGCGCTACGCCAACCGGAAGCTCGACCCGGTCGCCGACAGGATCCGCGCCGAGATCGAAGGGGAGCCGCGCAAATGACCGTCGCCGCGGGCGTGGAGGGCAGCAACTCCACCCTCAACATCATCATTTTCCTGGTCTTCGTCGCGATCACACTGGTGATCGTGTTCCGGGCCAGTCGCAACACGAAGACGGCGTCGGACTACTACGCCGCCGGCCGGGCGTTCACCGGTCCGCAGAACGGCATCGCGATTTCCGGCGACTACCTTTCGGCGGCGTCGTTCCTCGGCATCGCGGGCGCGATCGCCGTCAACGGCTACGACGGCTTCCTCTATTCGGTCGGTTTCCTGGTCGCGTGGCTCGTCGCGTTGCTGCTGGTCGCGGAACTGCTCCGCAACACCGGCAAGTTCACGATGGGCGACGTCCTCGCGTTCCGCATGAAGCAGACGCCGGTGCGCGCGGCGGCGGCGGTTTCGACGCTGATCGTGTCGTTCTTCTACCTGCTCGCGCAGATGGCGGGCGCCGGTGGCCTGGTCAACCTGCTGCTCGGCATCTCGGGCGAGGCGGGGCAGGACGTCGTGATCGCCGTCGTCGGCGTGATCATGATCCTGTACGTCCTGATCGGCGGCATGAAGGGCACCACCTGGGTGCAGATCATCAAGGCGGCGCTGCTGATCGTCGGCGCGTTCGCGATGACGCTGTGGGTGCTCGGCAAGTACGGCTTCAACCTGTCCGACCTGTTCCAGGCCGCGGTCGACAAGGGTGGCAAGGGCGGGGCGGCGCTGCTCGACCCGGGCAAGCAGTACGGCAAGACGGGCACCACGAAGCTCGACTTCCTGTCGCTCGGCATCGCGCTGGTGCTCGGCACGGCGGGCCTGCCGCACGTCCTGATGCGCTTCTACACGGTCCCGACTGCTCGCGACGCCCGTCGTTCGGTGGTCTGGGCGATCGTCCTGATCGGCGTGTTCTACCTGTTCACGCTGGTGCTCGGCTACGGCGCGGGCGCGATCGTCGGGCCGGACAAGATCGCCAAGGCCCCGGGGACGACGAACTCGGCGGCCCCGCTGCTCGCGCTGGAACTCGGCGGGCCGGTGTTGCTCGGGTTCATCTCCGCGGTCGCGTTCGCGACGATCCTCGCGGTGGTCGCCGGCCTGACGATCACGGCGTCGGCGTCGTTCGCCCACGACGTCTACGCGAGCGTGATCAAGAAGGGCCAGGTCTCCACCGGCGGCGAGGTCCGCGTCGCCCGGATCACGGCGCTGGTGATCGGCGCGCTGGCCATCGCGGGCGGCATCCTGGCGAAGAGCCAGAACGTCGCGTTCCTGGTGGCACTGGCGTTCGCGGTGGCGGCGTCGGCCAACCTGCCGACGATCCTGTACTCGCTGTTCTGGAAGCGGTTCAACACGCAGGGCGCGCTGTGGTCGATCTACGGCGGCCTCGTCGTCACGATCGTGCTGATCGTCTTCTCGCCGGCGGTCTCGGGCAAGCCGGTCGACGCGAAGACGGGCAAGAGCGCGTCGATGATCCAGGGCGTCGACTTCCACTGGTTCCCGCTCGACAACCCGGGCCTGGTCTCGATCCCGGCGGCGTTCCTGCTCGGCTGGCTCGGCACGGTCCTGTCCAAGGAGCGCAACAAGGCCAAGTACGCCGAAATGGAGGTCCGCGCACTGACCGGCGCGGGCGCCGAGAAGGCCGTCCAGCACTGACCGCGGCCGGGGCCTTCCGCACCGCGCGGAAGGCCCCGCCGTGTCGCCCCTCCAATCACGCGTGATGCCTCCCGGATCACGCGTGATGCCCCGTTCCGCCCGCCCGTCCGTCCACCTCACGCGCGGGCAACGCCCCGACATGGCAGCATGGAGATCGTGGTGAGCCCTGCTGAACTGCCGACCGCCGAGGTCCGCGACCTGCCCAAGGACGGCCTCGTGCTGCTCGACGTCCGCGAAGACGACGAGTGGGCCGCCGGGCACGCGCCCGGCGCGGTGCACATCCCGATGGGGGAGCTGCCCGCCCGCGTAGGCGAGCTGGCCGACCTGCCCGACGACCAGCCGATCCACGTGATCTGCCGCAGCGGCGGCCGGTCCGCGCGGGCGACGTCGTGGCTCAACCAGAGCGGCTGGGACGCGGTGAACGTCGCCGGCGGCATGGGCGCGTGGCAGCGCGAAGGCCGGCCGATGGTCGGCGAGCACCCCGGCATCGATCCCGAAGTGATCTAGCCTTGCAGCCGGGTCCGCCTCCTCCACCTGGGTACTGGCCGCGCCAGACCCCGCCGCCGAGCGCCCAGCAGCTGAGGGGCCGGACGCTGGCCGCCCAGCCGGAGCCGTACCCGTACCAGCACCGTCCCGCGCACCGGCCGAAGCTGCGCTGGGTGGCGTCCCCGCCGCCGGGCGCGTGGCCGCGTCGCCGCGTGACGCCGCCCGAGCGGTACTACGGGCCGCCGTCGTACCCGGTGCCGCCGCGCTGGGGTTTCCCCAACCTGGTCTGGCGCCGCCCGACTTCGGTGCCTGGCACGGCGTCGGACGAGGTCCGCCCGATCGACCGGCTGCCGGTGCTCAGCCGCAGCCTGATCGGTGTCCTGTTCGCGTTCGCCGTCCTCGCCGTGGTCGCCGCCGGCGCGGAGGTCTGGCGGTACGTGCTGCTCGTCGAGGGCCGCGAGTCCGCGCTGAACCGTTCGGTGGTGGCGTTTTCCGACGGTTTCGTGCTCACCGCCGGCCTGCTCGCTTCGATCCTCGCGCTGCTGCCCGCCGCGCTGACGCTCTGGTGGCTGCTGGTCGCCCGCCGGGCGGCGGCTGACGTCTCGGGCGACGACCCGCCCCGGCCGGTGTGGCAGGTGCTGGTCGGCGTCCTCGTGCCGCTGGCCAACCTGCCGATGGCGTTGTCGATCGCCGGCGAGCTGGAGCACGCGGTGCTGGGCCGCGCGCGCGACGTCCGGCCGAAGCCGTCGCGGCAGGTGCTCGTGTGGTGGGGCGCCTGGCTGCTCAACTGGGTCCTGCTGGGCGTGACGATCGTCTGGCGCTTCCGCGACGACGTCCAGTCGATGGCCGACAGCGTCGTCCTGGTCGCGCTGACCGACCTGGCCGCGGCCTCGTTGGCGGTCATGACCGCCATGGTCGTGCGGCGGTTCACGGCGCTGCTGGCGCCGTCGGACGCGCGGGCCGTGCGCTCGATGCGCGTGCTGAAGGTGGCCGGCGCTCCGGAGCCCGAGCTGCGCACCGCACGGCCTTCCGGCGCCGCGCGCTAGTACCGGCCCAGCACCGGTTCCAGCTGGTCGAAAGCCAGTTCGGCGGTGGGCCACAGCGCGTCGGAGATCCCCTTTTCGTCCTCGAGGGTCCGGTCGAAGACCTCCTGGAAGAGCACGCGCAGCACGGTGGCGAGGTGGGCGGCGGCGAGCACGGGCTCGAGCCCCTGCTCGGGGTGACGCCGGATCAGCAGGTGCGTGAGCGCCGCTTCGCGCTCGCGGTGCATCTCGTGCAGGGCGTTCGTCAGGACCTGGCTCTCCTTGATCATCCGCACGAAGCCCGGGCGCGAGAAGCCGACCAGCGCGTGCTCGGCCCCCAGTGCTTCGAAGTAGAGCTCGCGGGTGTCGTGGAAGACGCTGTCGCGGACCAGGCTGGCCGGCCAGGACGCGAAGTCGGCGCGGATGTCGAAGACCAGGTCTTCCTTGCGCGGGAAGTGGTTCGTGACGGTCATCTTGGCGACCCGCGCCTCGGTGGCGATGTCCGCGATCGTCACGTCCTCGAAGCCGTTGCGGATGAACAGCTTCGTCGCCACGTCCGAGATGGTCTTCCTGGTCTCGTGCTTCTTCTGGGCCCGGAGTCCCTCGCTCATGCCGTCACTCTAGTGGGTCGGACCCAAGATTGTGCTTGACCTACTCAGTGGGTCGGACCTAATCTGAGGTTCGACCCAATATTCTGGGGGAAGCCCCGAAGGAGCATCCGATGACGTTCCGCCTCCTGAGCGTCCACGCCCACCCCGACGACGAGTCCAGCAAGGGCGCGGCCACCCTCGCCCGGTACGCGGCCGAAGGCGTCGACGTCCTGGTGGCCACGTGCACCGGCGGCGAGCGCGGCGACATCCTCAACCCGGCCGTCGACACCCCGGAAAACCGCGCCGGCCTCCCGGCGATCCGCCGTCGCGAGATGGCCGCCGCAGCCGAAATCCTCGGTATTCGCCAGCGCTTCCTCGGGCTGGTCGACTCCGGCCTGCCCGGCGAAGGCGAACCCTTACCGGACGGCTGCTTCGCCGCCATCCCGCTTTCCGCGGCGGCTGCCCCACTGGTCGCGCTGATCCGCGAGTTCCGCCCCCACGTCGTGATCACGTACGACGAAACCGGCGGCTACCCCCACCCGGACCACATCCGCACCCATGAGGTAACGCTCGAAGCCTTCACCGCGGCCGCCGACTCCACCCGCTATCCAGGCACCGGCGCCCCATGGCGTCCAGCCAAGCTTTACTACCAAGCCACCCTGAGCCGAGCCTGGTTCCAAGCCCTCCACGACGCGACCCTGGCCGCCGGCCTGGAGTCCGCGATGACGGACGTCCTGGCGGAACTCCCGCTCGAGCCGGCTTTGCCGGTCACCACCCGAATCCGCTGCGAATCCCACTTCGCCACCCGCGACCGAGCCCTGCTGGCCCACGCGACCCAAGTCGACCCGGCCCATCCGTTTTTCGCCCACTCACGCGAAATCGAACGAGAAGCCTGGCCCTACGAGGACTACCACCTCGCCCACCCAACCCCAGGCCCCAACCTGGAAACAGACCTCTTCACCGGAGTAACCCCATGAACCCCCGTGATGCCTCCCCAATCACGCGTGATGCCCTCCCAATCACACGTGATGCTCCTTCAAGCACGCGAGATCCGCCCCGGACCCGGCTCACACGGTGACGCGAAGCTCCCGCAGCCCCCGGATCACGAACTCGGGCCGCCGGCGCGGAGTCTCGGCGAGCCGCAATCCCGGCAGCTTCGCGGCCAACGCACTCAACGCCGCGGCGATCTCCACCCGAGCGAGAGGAGCACCCACGCAGTAGTGGATCCCCAGGCCGAAGCCGAGGTGCGCGTTCGGCGTCCGTCCGATGTCGAGGGTGTCCGGCGCGTCGAACACCTTCGGATCTCGGGCCGCGGCACCCAGCAGCGCGCCGATCTTCTGCCCCTGCGGGACGACATGTCCGCAGATCGACACGTCCTCGGTCGCCGTCCGCTCGAACAGCTGCAGGGGCGCGTCGAACCGGATCAGTTCCTCGACGCACGAATCCAGCAAGGAAGGAGCCGCCAGCAAGCGCTCCCACTGGTCCCGGTGGGTGAGCAGCGCCGTGATGCCGTTGCCGAGCACGTTGACCGTCGCCTCGTGACCGGCCATCAGCAGCAGCACCGCGGTCGCGACCAGCTCGTCCGGCGTCAGCTCGCTGCGCAGGAGGTCGCTGATGATGTCGTCGCCCGGGGCGTCGGCGCGAGCCGCGGCCACCGACCGGACGTACTCGACGAACTCGGCGGCCGCCCGCTCGGCGGCGTCGCGGCCGTCCTCGGGCAAGCCGTACTCGTACATCTTCACGATCGCGTTGGACAGCTCGACCATCCGCGGCCCGTCGGTGCCGGGGACGCCCAGCAGCTCGGCGATCACCGCGACCGGCAGCGGCTGGGCCAGGTGCTCGAGGAGGTCCGCGCTGCCGTCGGTGGCGATCGCGGCCGCGAGGTCGTCGACCATCCGGTCGGCGAGCGTCGCGACCATCGGACGCAGCCGCTGCACGTGGCCGCGGCCGAACGCGCCCGCGATCAGGCGACGCAGGCGGGTGTGCGCGGGCGGCTCGTTCTCCAGCAGCGAGTTGCGGTGCAGCAGGTTGAACGACGCGAACCGTTCGAGCGGCTGCGCGTCCTGCCAGATCCGGCCCAGCCCGCGATGCCGCAGCACGGCCGACGACGCGGCGTGCGACACCGCCACGGCCAGGCCGAGCTCGTCGTGAAAATGGACGTCGCCCTGCTCGCGCAGTGCGGCGAACGCGGGGTACGGGTCTTCCAGGAACGCGGGATCGCGGGGGTCGAACACGTCGCGAGACTAACCCTTCGATAGCGTTCGAAGCCGAGCCAGAGGAGGCAGCAGTGGGCAAGGGCGCGCGCAAGAAGGGTCCCAAGCAGGCGACGGACCGCAAGCCGAAGGTGCGCGACGTCTTCGTCGGCCAGCCGTTCGAGGGGCTGGCGGCGGAGCCCGAGCTGATCGCACTGCGCGAGTTCGTGCCGTCCGCTACGGCCAAGCTGACCCTCGCCGACGGCGGCGACGTCACCCTCGGCACTGTGCTGCCGATGGCCGCGGCCGCGTTCGTCCGCTCGGACGGCGAGCGGTACGTCGGCCTGCAGGTGCAGACCCGCTCCTCCGACATCAGCCGCGACCTCGGCCGCTCGCTGAAGTGGCTGCTGGACGCGAAGGAGGGCGACGTCCTCGGCGTGCCGGACACGACGACCCCGCCGTCCGCCGACGAGCACGCCCGCCTCCAGGATCTGCTGACGCCGGGCGCCGAGCTCGACGTCACGCTCCACAAGGACTTCGCCTGGTGGCTGCCGGAGGACGCGGACGCCACCGGTGACGTCGCGGTCTCCCTCGAGCGTGCGAACGCCGCGATCATGCCGACCGAGCGCCTCGGCCACGGTGCCTACTGGGTCCTCGCCGGCGAGAAGGCGCACCTGCGCTGGGTCCGTCCGGAGCCGGAGAACCTGCTGCTCCAGGCCCTGGCCCGGCTGTCCGCGGCCGGCGAGCTCGGCCTCGGCGAAGGCTCCCGCTACGCCGGCTCGTTCCGCGCACACGGCCTGCTGGTCCCGGTCTGGGACCTCGACCCCGAGGCCCACGCCCGCGAGTGGGCCGAGGCGAAGGACGCCCTCGGTATCCGCCTCGAGACGGCCCTGAAGTCCCTCGACACCGAACCGCTGAACGCGGCAGAGCGCCGCGCCCGCGACGGCCTGATCGGCCGCCAGCTCACCCTGCGCTGACCGCGCCGCCACGACCATCGGGCACCAGCCCAAGACCGCCGCCGAGCACCCCGCTCGGCGGCGGTTCTGATTCGGCCTCACCGCGCCGGCGCACGACCGCCGCTCGAGGCGCTCTCGTTCCGACCTCGCCGAGCTGGCCCACGACCTCGCTCACGGCGGCTTCGTTCCGCCCCACCGCGCCAGCCAGGGACTGCCGCTCCCCACCGGCCGCCGTCGGAAAGCACCGGACCGTCGGTGTGTTCCGGTGGCCGGAAACCGTCTCGGTGAGCGTTCAACCAGGCCTTATGTGGCGCACGAGACACCGCCGCCGGAACGCCGTGGTGGGACGATTCAGCGCGTGATACTTCACATCTGCGGGGCGGCCGACTGGGCCGAAGTGGGCGAAGGCGGCCAGTACCGGCCGCCTTCACTGGGGGAAGTCGGGTTCGTCCACTGTTCCGACTTCGGCACGGCGCACCTGCCGGCCAACGCGCTCTACCGGGGCCGCACCGATCTGGTGCTGCTCGAGATCGACCCGGCCAAGCTCGGCGTCGCCGTCCGCTGGGAAGACGGCGAGCCGCCGCATCCGGCCGGCGTGTGGTTCCCGCACGTCTACGGCCCGATTCCGCACGCCGCGGTGGTCGGGGTGCACGTGTTCGACGAAACCGACGGCCGTTTCCGGCTGCCGGATGCGCTCGCCCGCCGCTGACGTGGGCAACTCGAGAACCACCCGGACGTCTGCGAATCCGGGCGGGAACGCGGGCAACCTGAGGGGGCTGTGATGCGTGTGCAGGGGGAAAGCGACTATCCGACCCCGGGGGGAGGCGATACGGTGACCGCTGCGGCACCCGTCTTCACCGGGGGAGATACCTGGGTGACCAGCGCAGGCCGAGGGAGGGCCGCGACGTTGCCGGGTGAGCTGGCCGACTTCGGCGACTTCGTGCAGGCCACCCTGCCGGGCCTGCTGCGGTACGGCCACGCGCTCACCGGCAACCCGCACGACGCGGCGGACCTGGTGCAGACCGTGCTGGAGAAGATCGGTTCGCGCTGGACGTACGTGCACGAAAAGACGGGCGACCCGCTCGCCTACGTCCGCCGGTCGATGGCGAACGCGCACGTCAGCCGGTGGCGCCGCACGCGCCGTGAGAGCCTGGTGGCCGATCTGCCGGACACCAGCCCGCACGTGCCGGACGACCCGTTCGAGCACGAGCCGCTGTGGCGCGCGTTACGGACGCTGCCGCCGAGGCAACGGGCCGTCATGGTCCTGCGTTACTACGAAGGTCTCTCCGAAGCGGAGATCGCCGGTTCGCTCGGCGTCACGCAGGGAACCGTCAAGAGCCAGGCCAGCAAGGCGATCGCTTCGCTGCGATCGAAACTGACAGCAGCCGACATCCACGGCGAAGGGAGTGACGCGGGTTGAACATCTCCGAGGACGAGCTGGAGCAGCGCCTGCGTGAGCTGTTCGCCGACGAACGGCTGGACTTGCCGCCGCCGCCGGAGGCCGGCACGACCATCGTCGCCGGTGCGCGACGGCGTCGTCGCCGTCGTCATGGCGTCCTGGCCGTGACCGGTGTCGCGGCGGCCGTGGTCGCCGTCGCGGGTGGGCTCACCATGGTGCGCCTCCACGCCGAGGACGGCACCGCGGTGATGTCCGCCGACGGATCTTCGATCAACGTGAAGCCGCCCGAGAACCTCACGGCCGGGCGGCAGCCCCAGACCCCGGTTCCGGAGCCGACCAGCACCCAGGACATCGAGGTCTCGGCGCCTCCCGCCGCGTCGACGTCGAAGGCTTCGCAGCCGCCGTCGACCCAGCCGCCGTCGAAGCTGCCGCCCGTGCTGAGCGGGCCACTGCTCGGTTCGGACGGCTTCGGCACCATCAAGCTCGGCATGTCCGAGACCGAGATGGCCGCGCAGGGCGTCACGCTCACCGATGCTCAGGCCGGCGCCGGCTGCACCGTCTACACCGTGCAAGGCAGCGGAGTGCCGTCGGCCGCGAAGGTCGTGGTCTCGAAAGCGGTCGGGCTCACGGTCGTCACCCCGAACCAGGCGGCGCACACCGCCGAGGGCGTCGGCGCCGGCTCGACCAAGGCGCAGGTGCTCGCGACCTATCCCGCGGCGAGGGAAGAATCGGGCGGCGTCGTCGCCCCGGCCACCGCCGCCGCCGACTACCACTTCCGGCTCGACGACTCCGGGGTCGTGCAGACCAGCCTGATGAGCGTCAACCAGGACTGCGCCGGCTGAGCGCCGGCGACATGCGGAAACCCGGGCTGTCCACAGGGGGAGAGCCCGGGTTTCCGGTTTCAAGCGTGGTGGGAAAGCGCAGTCAGAGCGCTCCGCCGGCCACCGGCGGCATCTGCGAATCGGAGCCGCCGTCGCCGACGGACTCGCGGTGCAGGTGGTTCTCGACCTCGAACAGGTTGCCGTTCGCGCGCTTGACGACGTTCAGCAGCGTGTTCATCTGGGAGATCTCTTCGACCTGCTCCTTGAGGAACCACTGCATGAACTGCTCGCTGATGTAGTCCTCTTCGGCGCGCGCGGCCTTGGCCATCGCGGAGATGTCCGTGGCGACGTCCTTCTCCTGCTCGAGCGCGAGCTCGATGACCTCGGTGACGCCGGAGAACTCGTTGCGCACTTCGCCCGTGCCGGGGATTTCGACGTGGTGGTCGCGGTCGAGCATGTACTGCACGAGCGCCATCGCGTGGTTGCGCTCTTCGACGGACTGCTTGTAGAAGTGCTTCGCCAGCTGCGGCAGGTCCTCGGCGTCGAACCACACCGCGAGCGCGATGTACTGCTGGGACGCGTTGAACTCGTTGTGGATCTGCGCCTGCAGCAGTTCGTAGAACTTCGAGCGCGGTTCTTTCTTCTTGGTGAGGGCCATGGAGACGAGAATAGATCAAGATTGGCGAAAATGCCACTTGGGGGTGGTGATCTCCCCCCTATTAGGGTTACCATTCCTAAAGAAGACGAGCCTTATTTAAGTAAGCCTTCCCTAAATTGTCATACACATTTAGGGAAGGCTTACTTCATTTAATGCAGCGGGTCCCGGCGCACCGGACAGGACATGCACCGCGGCCCGCCCCGGCCCGAACCCAGCTCGGACCCGGCGATCGGCAGCACCTCGATGCCGGCCGCCTCCAGACGCTCGTTCGTCTCGACGTTCCGCTCGTAACCCACGACCACGCCCGGCGCCAGCGCCAGCGTGTTGTTGCCGTCGTCCCACTGCTCGCGTTCGGCCGTCACGGGGTCGAGGCCGGTGTCGATGACGCGCAGCCGCTCGATTTCCATCGCCTCGGCCGCGGCCGTCAGGAACGGCGTCGGGCCCGCGACCTTGACGCCGCCGTCGCCGGTCGGGCGGATGGTGAACGCCGTCAGGGAGTCGCGCGCCAGCGGGTACATCACGACCGCGTCGGCGTCGACCATCGTGCACACCGTGTCCAGGTGCATCGTCGCGCGGGACTGCTCGATCGGCACCGCCAGCACGGTGTGCGCGATGCCGTCGGCGAACACCGACCGCGCCAGGGACTCCGCGCCGGCCGCCGTCGTCCGCTCGCCGACGCCGATGGCGAGCACGCCCGGCGCCAGCAGCATCACGTCGCCGCCCTCGATCGGCGCCGAATGCGCGCCGTACGCGCGGGCCGCGTGCCGGAAGTACGGGTGGTAGGCGTAGATCAGGTCCAGCACCGCGGTCTCGCGGCGGCGCGCGGGCATCGTCAGCGACGAGATCGCGACGCGGTCGGCGATCCACGCCGACGAATCGCGCGTGAACAGCAGGTTCGGCAGCGGGTCGACGGCGAAGTCGTGCGGGTGGTTCATCATCCGCACCAGCGACGCGCCCTCCGCGGACGGCAGCTCCTCGAACGTCATCCCGGCCATCAGCACCTCGGCGAGGCCGGCCGAGCTGACGCCGGAAAGGTGCGAACGCAGCGAATCGGCCAGGTCGACGCCGAGCCGCCGGTCGTCGACCGCCGCGTGGACACCGGCCGCGTGAGCGCGGTCGTCCTCCAGCGCGGTCCGGAGCGCGTCGGCCAGCAGCAGCACCTCGACGCCGCGGCTGCGCAGCACGTCGGCGAACGCGTCGTGCTCGGCCTGGGCCCGGTCGACCCACGGGATCGAGTCGAACAGGAGCTGGTCGTTGTTGCGGGGCGTCAGCCTTTTGAGCTCGTTGCCGGGCCGGTGCAGCAGCACCGCGCGCAGGGGTCCGACTTCGCTGTCCACCCGGGGAGGTGTCGTTTCGTCGATCACCCGCCAATCCTAGTCAAGGCAGCCAGGAAACGTGCCCCTTCAACAGCGCATATCCGACGAACGACACGAAGTCGAACAGCGTGTGCGCGGCGACGAGCGGCCACAGCCGGTTCGTCTTCTGCCACAGCCGCCCGAACACCAGGCCCATGATCAGGTTGCCGACGAACCCGCCGAAGCCCTGGTAGAGGTGGTACGACCCGCGCAGCACGGCGGCGCCGAACAGCGCGTTGTTCTCCCGGACGCCGAGCTGCCGCAGTCGCGTCAGCAGGTAGCCGATGACCAGGACTTCCTCGGCGAACGCGTTGCCGAACGCCGACAGCGTCAACGTGATCGGGCGCCACCACGTGTCGTTCAAAGTGGACGGTTGCACCGCCAGGCTGAACCCCAGGTGGTAGGAGACGAAGTACAGCGCGAGGCCGGGGATCCCGATCAGCGCGGCGAGCCCGAGGGTGAGCAGCGCGTCGCGGCCGGGGGACCGGCGATCCAGCCCGACCTGCGCGATCTTGATCCCGGCGCGCCACAGGAAGTACAGCCCGAGCGCGCCCCAGCCGACCAGCTGGGCGGCCGAGAGCAGCTGCTTGAGCAGGTCGATCAGGCTCGCCGCGGCCTGGGGCACGTTGAGCTGGACCTGCTGCTGGGCCAACGGCGTGGGCTGCAGCAGGGAGTCCACAAGGGACAGCAGGCTGCGCACGCCGGACAGCCCGAGCGTGATGCCGAAGACGATCAGCAGCTCGATCTTGATCGCCCGGCGCTCCCGCGGGTCGTCGATCGGCTCCGGGAACGCCGGTGCGGCCGGGGCCAGCCACGATCGCGCGGTGAACGTCATGTGCGCACGCTACCTTCGGGGTATGCCGAGGAGCATCGCCACCAACGAAACCGTCGACCGCGCCGCGCTGGTCGAGTTCCTGTCCACCCGCCACCGCGCGATCCTGCTGACCACGAAGGCCGACGGCGGCCCGCAGCTCTCGCCGGTCACGTGCGGCGTCGACGCCGAGGGCAGGCTGGTCATCTCGACCTACCCGAAGCGCGCCAAGATCGTGAACATCAAGCGCAACCCGCAGGTCTCGGCCTGCATCCTGTCCGACGAGTGGAACGACCAGTGGGTGCAGCTCAACGGCACCGCCGAGGTGCTGGACATCCCGGACTCCGTCGAGCCGCTCGTGGACTACTTCCGCAGCATTTCGGGCGAACACCCGGACTGGGACGAATACCGCGAAGCCATGGTGAAGCAGGGCAAGAGCATCATCCGCGTGACGATCGAGAGCTGGGGCCCGCTGGCCAAGGGCGGCTTCCCCGCCGAACTAGCCTGACGCACCCCGCAGGAACGGGCAGCCGACCAGCCGCCGCAGCTCCACCGCGAGCTGCGGCGGGCTGTCGACGGACTTCGAGAACGCCAGCCGGACGTCGTGGTCGCCCGCGTCGGACTCGACGCGCAGCCGCAGCCCGAACCGGTCGAGCCCGAGCGGACGGATCCGGCCGCCGCGCAGGTCCGCCGGCAGGTGCTTGGCCAGCTGCTCGACGACGTCGGAGTGATCGCTCTCCAGGTGCCGCAGCCAGTGGGCTTCGTAGTCGTGGAACGGATCCGGCGGCGCCGCGCTGAACGTGTGCGGGCGCAGCGAGTGCGTGCCTTCGGCGTCCGCGAGCACGAGCGACGCCGGGGTGAGCCGCAGCAGGGTCATGCCGTGGCCGACGTCGAGGAGCCGTTCGTCCGGCCGTGACTCGGCGATCGCGATCGCCCGCGCGCGGGCCGACACCGGTGAGAGCGGCCGCAGCCAGCCGGTGATCCACAGCAGCCCGCGGATCGGCTCGCGCAGGTCGACCGGCGCCTGGTCGGCGAGCTCGACCATCACGGCCAGCTCGCCGCGCTGCGTCTGCTCGGCCGCGTGGACCATCGGGTGGTCGTCGGGCAGCAGCACGCTGACGCTCCCGCTGTGGTGCACGTGGTGCAGGACCGGGACGACGCGCTCGCTGTCGAGACCGGCGCGTCCGCAGGTCGGCATGAGCGACGCCGGCCCGTTGCGAGTGGCGATCGTCTTCGCGCGCTCGGCGGGGTTCGGCGCCGGCGGGCGGCGGATGGATGTCGGGGCCTCGGTCACGGCTCACCTCCTACTTAGGTGAGCCTAACCTGAATGTCGCGGTCTGGATAGTCGCTCGTTCGCGGTCCGGGTCACGCGGGCGTTCCGCTGAACGGAGTACCGGTAACGCGGTCGTGCAAAATTCCGAAAAGTCCGGTGACCAGTGTCGACACGGTGGGGGCCAGCGTGCAGATCGTTCCGGTTCCCGAACGCGTGCCCGCGTTCGAGCTCGACCCCGCCATGCCCTCGGGCGCGCTGCCGATCTTCGGCGAGTACCTCGACCGGATCGGCCGCACCGCGGCGAACGGACGCCTGCTGACCTGGGTCCTGCCGGTGTTCGGGATCGCCCAGTTCTTCACGGGCGCCGGGATCGCGTTGCCGCTCGGCACGATCGCGCTGGCCGGCTCGGTCGTGGCGTGGTGGCTCTACCGCGCGCACCTCTGGGTGCCCGAGACGCGGCTGAAGCGCGAACCGTTCCGGCAGGTCGACATCGCGCCGGACGCGCTGGTCGCCGCCGGGCGGACGGTCGGCATCCGCCTGCCGGACGGCCGCTGGCTGCGCGTCCGCCTCGACGAGACGTACCGGCTGCTGCTGGCCGGACACCGGCGCGTGTGGCTGCTCGGGCGTGGCCCGAAGGTGTTCGTCGGCTTCTCCGGCGTCGTGCGGGTGCGTCGCGCCCGGATCGTCGACGCGCCGCCGTCGGGTGCGGTGGCCGTGCCGGCCCCGGTGACCTCCGGTTCGCCGCGGCTCGACCCCGTGCTGGCCGCGCACCGCCGCCGGATCGCCCGCGAGTTGCGCGCGATGGCGGCGTTCCTGCTGGTCCTGGCCGGGTTCGCGGTGTGGGTGCGGTTCGACTTCCCGGTGACGAAGTGGGTCGCGCTGACCGTCATGGCCGGTGCGCTGCTGGGCGCGCTCGCGACCGCGCTGCGAGCGCTGACCTACCGGCGCCCGCTGCCGGCGGACCACTGGACGGAGCTGCGCGCGGTCCTCGACGGCCCGGTCCGCATGGGCCGCCACGGCGCGGCCCGCCTGAGCGGCCTGACGATGCTCGCCGACGGAACGGTGGTCGGCTTCCGCCTGCACAAGGCCGACCCGTCGATGGCGGCGAACATATCCGCGACGGGCCGTCTGTGGATCGCGGGCGTCCCCCGGCCGGGCGCGGCGAAGGCGGGCGTGCCGGGCTATCCGGTGCTGGGCACGGTCTGGCTGGGCTGAGCGGGCGTCCGGTCGCGACGCGGCAGCAGCAGCGGCGTCACCAGGATCAGCACCCCGGCGACACCGATCGCGACGCGCGGACCGGTGAAGCTCGCGAGCACGCCCCAGAGCGCGGTCAGCGTGGCGATCGACGCCTTGGTGCTGACCGACCACGCCGAGAGCGTGCTCGCGACGCGGTCCGCCGGGAGCTGCTCGAGCCGATAGGTGGCGAGCACCGGGTTGAACACGCTGCAGGAGACGATCAAGCCGAGTTCGACGACCATCACGAAGACCAGCCCGCCGGTGCCGCCCGGCAGGAAGGCCAGCGCGAGCAGCCAGCACGCCCGGACGGCGCCGGCCGTGACCAGGACGGGGTGCCTGCCGAACCGCCGGACGAGCCGCGGGGTCAGCCGCGACCCGGCGAGCCCACCGAGGCACGGGACCGCGAACGCGAGCCCGTACTGCCACGGCGTGAAGCCGAGCTGGTTCAGCATCAGCACGGCCAGCAGCGGCTCGGTCCCCATGACGAGGCCGTTGAACACCAGAACGTTGAAGTAGAGCGGCCGCAGCCCGGGGTGGGTAAGGATCGTGCGCCACCCTTCGGCCAAGTCACGCGCCCGCAGGCGAGAGGTCTGCCGCGGCCTTGGCTCGCCGCCGCTGATCGCCCGGATCCCGAGCGCGGAGAGCAGGAAGCTGACGGCGTTGGCGGCCACCGACGTCACCGGCCCGAAGAGCGCGAAGGCGGCCCCGCCGAGCGGCGGGCCGAGTGCGGTGGCCGTCCAGCTCGTCGACTCGAACCGCCCGTTCGCGACGAGCAGGTCTTCGGGCGCCACGATCCCCTTCAGGTAGGCACCGCTCGCCGAGGTGAAGGTGATGTCCGCCGCGGCGACGACCACCGAGACGACGAGCAGCTGGACGAAACTCAGCGACCCGAGCGCGTAGAAGGCGGGCACGCTGATCAGCGCGCCGAACCGGACGAGGTCCATGGCCACCAGCACGGGCCGCTTCGGCCGCCGATCGACCCAAGGCCCCAGCGGAACGGCCACCAGCGCCCCGACAGCCGGCCCGACGGCGGCGAGCGCCGAGACGGCCGCGGGCCCGGCGTGCAGCACGAGGATCGCCAGCATGGGAAAGGCCCCGAAGCCGAGCCAGGTACCGAACGCGCTCACGGCGTAAGCCGTCCACAGCCACCTGAACCGCCGCCCGAGCCGCCTGCGCATCACCGAAGGATCAAAGCGGGGAACGACCCGGCGAAGCAAACAACCGACACGGCGGCGAGCCACAACACGACGTTGTGAACCTAGAGTCGTCCGCTGTGGACCTCGATGCCGTGCGTACGTTCGCCGCCGCCGCGGAGGCGGGCCGGTTTCAGGACGCCGCGGTCGATCTCTCGATCACGCAACAAGCCGTGTCGAAGCGCATCGCCGCACTGGAGAAGTCGCTCGGGGCGCGGTTGTTCACGCGCACCGCGCGCGGAGCCGTGCTCACCGGTGAGGGCGAGGCGTTCCTGCCGCACGCCCGCGAGCTGCTTCTGGCCGAGGCGCGAGCGCTCGCGTCGGTCCGCACCGGCCCGCTCCGTGTCGACGTCATCGGACGGCGGCTGTGCCCGGCGGGGTTGTTGCGCGAATTCCACGAGACTCACCCGGAGGTCGCGTTGGAGGTCGTGACGCTCTTTGACACCGCGACCGCCGCGATCCGGGCCGGCTCGGTCGATGCGTCGTTCCGCGCGGTCGTCGAGTTGCCCGACGACCTCGACGCGCAGCGGGTGTTCGACGAGCCGCTCCAGTTGCTGTGCGGACCCGCGCACCCGCTGGCCGCGTTGTCGTCGGTGACTCCGGCGGAGCTGGCCGGGCACCGGATCTGGATGCCCGGCGTGGTGCCCGGAACCGAGTGGGGCACGTACTACGCCGAGTTCGCGGCCGCGTTCGGACTGTCGATCGACGCTGCCGGGCCCAATTTCGGCACCGAGGTCGTGCTCGACACGATCGCGGAGTCGGCGGACGTGGCCACCCTGGTCGGGGCCCGGAGCCGGATCCTGTGGCCGGCCGGGCACGACTTGCGGCGCGTGCCGATCGAGAATCCGACGCCCGTTTATCCCCACTCGCTGGTTTGGCGCCGGGGCAACGCGCACCCCGCGCTCGCCGAGCTCCGTGCCCACCTGAGGCCGGGTGCCCGGGCCGGCGCCACCTGGCTGCCTGGCTGGGCGAGCTAGGTGTACTTGCCCGTGAGGTCGGGGCCGCGGGTGGCCAGCGAGTGCGGTGATCGCCTGCGGCGTGTTCGTAACGGTGGACCGGCTTCCCCGGACAGAACTAACTCGTCAAAGCGTTCTCGCGGGTCTTGCCGTACGACAGCCGCAGCGCCACCCAGCCGTCGCGTTCTCCGGCGCAGATCTCCTCGACCGTCTCCACCAGCACCGCCGCCGCGCCGGAGGTGGCGTACGCGTCGTGCTTGGCCGCGAACAGCGCGATCTCCTTCTCGATCGCGTAGCGCGCCCGGGTCCGGCTGGTCCAGTTCTCCTTGTACCCACCCAGCGCCCGGAGCCCGTTGATCAGCACCGCGAGCGACCCGACCGCGGCGATGAGCCGCACGTCCAAGGCGAACGCCGCGAGCGCGGGAATCGTGGCGGTCACGACCAGGCTCGTCACCTCGACGATCGAATGCCGGCGCCGGGCGGCCCACGAAGACCGCTGGTAGCGCCGCCACTCGGCGAGCACCGATGGTGGCACGGGCTCGTCGTCGACGCCCTTCGCTTCCAGGACCCACTGACTGCGCGCGATCGAACGTGGCTCTGCCTTCATGGACAAAAGTTCACACCACCGGTCAACCCAGCGACTTCCGCGTCGCCTGCTCGGTCTCGAGCACGCCCTGCCGGATGCCCTCCAGCTGGTCGCTCAGCTCCCGCACCGCGCCCGTGTCCACCGCGACGTCCGTCGTCGCCGCCGTCAGCTCCGCGACGCGCGCCACCAGGCTGTCCAGGCCCAGTGCGCCCGACTGCAGCTGGGCCAGCAGCTTGTCGCTCGCGCTCGAAAGCCGTGCGTGCACGTCCGCCTGGGCCTGGACCGCCGTCAGCGCCTGCTCCAGATCTCCGCGGACCTCCTCGCGCGCCGAGCTCAGCGACTGCTCCAGCCGGCGCCGCTCCCGCGTCACAGCGGCGAGGTCGACGCGGGACAACGCCTTCCCGGTCGCCGACGCGCGCCCGGCGAGGCGCCGGAGCGTGGCCAGCGTCTCCTGGACCACCGGTTCCATGTCCGCGACGCGGTCGGCCAGCGGACCGGAGTCGAGGGACGCGCTCAGCGACGCGAACCCGTCGGCCGCGCCCTCGGCCCGGCGCAGCCAGTTCTCCTCGGGAGAACCCGCGGCGACGTCGAGCACGCGCGCTTCCCGGCGGGCCGGCTCCTGCTCCCGGCCCAGCGAAGCCACGCCCGCGCGCGCGGCCAGGACCGCCACCCCGATCAGGATGGCGACGAGCACCGGCAGCTGCACGGCCCACGCCACGCCCGCCGATGTGGCGGCCAGCAGCAGCCCCCACGGTTCGGCGAGCTCACGGGCGAACTTCATGTCAGAAATTCGAAATCACTGAGGTGAACACCTGGTTGATCGAGTCCGGTTTGGACGAATCGTACTCCGATCCCTCGGTCGCTTCGGCGATCTGCTTCAGCACGCCCTGGTCGGCGTCCGAGCCGTAAGCGATCGTGAACAGCCGGACCGTCTCCGCGTTGCCCTCCGGCCGCAGCTGCGGCAGCAGGTGATCGAGGTCGACGCCGCCGGAGTCCTCGTTGCGTCCGTCGGTCAGCACCACGACCGCGTTGATCGCCGACGGGTCGATGTGCGCCTTCATGTACTCGTACGCGGCCTGCGAAGAGTCGTAGAGCCCGGTGCCCGCCTGCGGCGTCAGCCCGCCGAGCCGCGACGCCAGCGTCTCCTTGCCGCTGTTCCCGAGCGCCTGCACCGGGACCAGCTCCTGGTAGTCCCGGTCGCCGTCGAGGTGGGTCGAGAACTGCCAGAGCCCGACCTGGTCGCGCGGCACGAACTGGCCGAGCGCGTCGATCGCGGCCTGCTTGGCCAGGTCGATCTTGCTCTTCCCGGTGCCCTTGACCTCGTCGCCCATCGAGCCCGAGACGTCCACGACCAGCAGCACGTTCGCCTTCTTGCGCAGCTCGGTCCACGTCGTCAGCAGCTTCGAGAGCACCGTCGGCGACGGCGGCCGCAGGAAGCTGATCTTCGCGTCCGGCTGGGCGCCGTTCTGGGTCGTGACCTGCGCGCCCGGCTGACCGTCGAACGAGCGGAAGCCCAGCGCGGCGAACTTCTGCTGCGTCTCCGGGCCGCGCAGATAGCCCAGGAAGTCGGTGGCGATCTGCTTGCGCGTCGCGTCGGCCCAGTTCAGCGTGACGAACGGGTGGTCGGAGTTGAGCGTGCCGTCCGCCGGGTAGATCGCGACGAGCGGCACCTTCGGCGGCGCGTGCTGGCCGACCTTCGCCGGGTCGTTCGTCGGGTTGCCCTGGTTGTAGCCGATCAGCGAGCTCTCCTCGACGGTCACCGCCGAGATGTAGGACAGCGCCGCGCCGCGGTCGTCGGCCTTCTGCAGGTTCGTCAGGAAGGTCAGCGTGTTGTCGCCGTAGTGCACGATCGCCTGCTCGATGTTCGTGACGAACTGCTTCGCCTCGGGCTTCTCGAGCGCGGCCGCGGTGAGGTCGGACGACGTGCCGGTCGCCGCGTAGTAAGCGCCGATGGTCGCGTTCAGCCCCGCGGTCGAGATGTTCGGGTTCGTCTTGCCGAGCCGGAACTTGCCCCACTCCGGGTGGCCGTACTTCGCCCAGCCGGCCGGGTCGGTCGCCAGCGTGGCGAGGTCCTTCCAGCCGATCGGCTTGGCCGGCCAGCCCAGCGCCTCGGCCATCGGCTTCGGCATCGCGACGGTCAGCGGCGAGTTCGCGATCGACTGCGGGTCCCCGTCCGGCACGATCGACGCCGAGTCGCCCTTCGCGTTGACGCGCAGCAGGTTGACCCAGCCGCTCGCGGCCGGCGTCCAGACGTCCGGGCGCGGGCCGTCGGTGGCCTCGTTCCAGCCGTTCGCCAGCGCCTGCATCGCGATGCCCGACGACTTCGACTTCACGACGACGTCGACGCAGTGGCCGGCGACGGTCCGTCCGGAGTAGGCCTTCGCGGCTTCCTGGACTATTCCGACCTTTTCCGGGGACGACGCGACGGTGAGTGCGATGGCGTCCGAGCCCGTGCATTTCGGCTCGTCCGCCTCGTCGGCCGAGTCGCTGGTCCAATACCGGATTCCGACGATCAAGCCGGCGGCGACCAGGATCGCGGCCAGGAACGGGAGAAACTTTCTCTTGCGCCGTGCTGGTTGGGAATTGATCATCGAATCCTCCCCGATCCGCCGCCGGAAATGCCATTATCCGGCAGCGGAACGGGAGCGGGACGGTAATTCGGGAACTTGACTATCCCTTAGGGCCGCGACGCGACCACGTCCACGCGTAGCCGGGGTCTTCGGACGCGTCGGCGGCCTCGCCGAGCTCCAGCGGCGCGAACGTGTCGACCATGACGGCGGTCTCGTCGAAGAACTCCGCGCCGATCGACGCCTCCGCCGCGCCCGGCTGCGGGCCGTGCGTGAAGCCCGACGGGTGCAGCGACAGCGAGCCGACGCCGATCCCGGAGCCCTTGCGGGCCTCGTAGTTGCCGCGTACGTAGAACATCAGCTCGTCGGAGTCGACGTTCGCGTGGTTGTACGGCACCGGGATCGAGTCCTCGTGGTAGTCGACCTTCCGCGGGCAGAAGGAGCAGACGACGAAGTTCGGGCCCTCGAACGTCTGGTGCACCGGCGGCGGCTGGTGCACGCGGCCGGTGATCGGCTCGAAGTCGTCGATGTTGAAGGCCCACGGGTACAGGCAGCCGTCCCAGCCGACGACGTCGAAGGGGTGCGTCGCGTACGTGTAGCGCGTCAGGCCCGCGCGGTGCCGCACGAGCACGTCGACGTCCTCGCCGTCCACGACCAGCGGCGACGACGGCCCGCGGACGTCGCGCTCGCAGTACGGCGAGTGCTCCAGGAACTGGCCCTTCGCCGACAGGTACCGCTTCGGCGGCCCGATGTGCCCGCGCGCCTCGAGGATGAAGAGGCCGACCTCGCCGTGGGGGACGACGCGGTAGGTGCACGACGTCGGGAGCACGAGGTAGTCGCCGTCGCCGATCTCGAGGCTGCCGTAGATCGTCTCGACGGTCGCGGAGCCGCCCTGGACGTAGAACAGCTCGTCGCCGGCCGCGTTGCGGTAGAGCGGGCTGGGCGCGGTCGCCGTGACGAACCCGATGGTCACGTCGTTGTTGCCGAACAGCCGCCGCCGGTCCGTCACCGCGTCGGCCTCGGCGCCGAACTTGAGGTCCTGCGTCCGGTAGGCCCGCGGCTTGAGCGGGTGGTTCGGCGTCAGCGTCCCGCGGTCCTCCTCGACCGCCACGGCGTCGACGATCGCCGTGGGCAGGCCTCGGTGGTACAGCAGCGCGGAGTCGGCGGAGAAGCCTTCGACGCCCATCAGCTCCTCGGCGTAGAGCCCGCCGTCCGGCTTCCGGAACGCGGTGTGCCGCTTGTGCGGGATCTCACCTACTCGCCGGTAGTAAGGCATCGACAACCCCTTCAGAAGCGTCCGCTGTGCGAACGATTTTGTCCTCATGTCGTACGCTACTAGCGTGTCATTCGTGTCAAGCGCTGTGGAACTCACGCCCCCCGGCCCCCGTGGGATTCCTCCCCTGTTCGCGAGGCTCGTCGACGACTCGGCGCTGTTCCCTCCCGGCGATGCGGCCATGCCCGAAGCCCTCCGCGCGCACTTCGCGAGCCGGGAGTCCGAGCACGCCGGTGTACTGGGGGTTTTCCTCTGTCAAGCCTCGCGGTTGCCGGAGCTGATCACCGAGTTGATCAAGATCAAGCCGAAGCAGCCGTTGCCCCTGTCGCTGATCATCGACACCGGTCTCGGCGGCGTCCCGAAGGCGATCTCGATCGTCGAGTCGCGCAGCGAGCTGCTGGCGCTGCGGATGGTCGAGATGCCGGCGCCGTCGGACGTCGACGAGGTGTGGCTGGAGCGCGTCTCGGAGTTCGTCCCGGAGGACGTCATCCGCGTCGTCGAGCCGCGGCGCGGCGTCGGCTGGCTGGACGGCGTGCGGAAGGTCATCGAGCACGGCAGCTGGCCGAAGATCCGCTGCGGCGGCAAGGCGGGCGAGAACTTCCCCAACGTCGACGAGGTCGCGGACTTCCTCGCGGTGGTCAGCGGGTCCTCCGGCGCCTCGTTCAAGGCGACGAACAGCCTGCACCGCGCCGTCCGGCACACCGATCCGGACACCGGCTTCGTGCACCACGGCTTCCTGAACCTGCTCGTGGCCTCCGCGCGCAGCCTCTCCGGCGGCGACGTCCGCGGTGCGCTGGAGTCGACCGACGCCGAGGCGCTGGCCGAAGAGGCCCGCGGGTTGTCCGAGCAGGCCGCGAAGGCCGTCCGGGCGCTCTTCGCGTCGTACGCGGCGGCTTCGTTCGAGCAGCCCGTCGCCGACATGGGCGAACTCGGCTTGCTGTGACCGGCCGGGAGGGGTCGCTGACGCTCGACCGAGGCTTGGCGCTGCTGCAGGCAGTGGCCGACGCCGGTGGCGACGCGGCGACCATCTCCGAGCTGGCCGTGGCCATCGGGGCCAGCCGCGCGGCCGTCTACCGCCTGCTCGTGCCGCTGTCGGAGCGCGGGCTGGTCTGGCGCGACGGCACCAAGGTCCGGCTCGGCGTCGGCCTGCTCCGGCTGGCCGGGCAGGTGCTCCCGCAGCTGCGGGACGCGGCCGGTCCGGTGCTGCGGGAGCTGGCCGAGAAGGTCGGCGCGACCGCGCACCTGTCCGTCGCCCAGGGGACGCAAGCGCTTGCGGTGGCCGTCGTCGAGCCGTCGTGGACGAGCTTCCACGTCGCCTACCGCGTCGGGAGCCGGCACTCGCTGACGGCGGGTGCGGCCGGCAAGGCGATGTCCCTGCGTCCGGGCGGCGACGGCTGGGTGACGTCGACGGGCGAGCTGGAGGCGGGCGCGTCCGGCGTCGCGGCGCCGGTTCGCGGCGTGCCGGGGCTGAAGGCGAGCGTCGGGGTCGTTTCGATGGAGCCGCTGAAAGCCGCCGAGGTGGGCCCGCAGGTCGTCGCGGCCGCCGCCCGGCTGGCCGACATCCTGCGCGCTTAGCGGCGCGAGACCGCCAGCAGCGGCCGGACCATGGTCAGCAGCAGGGCGACGTCGATCGTGAACAGCAACCGCTCGAACAGGCCGAGCGTGACGTCCTGCTGCGCGGGGCCGACGATCAGCGTGACGACGAAGCCGGCGAGCACCACGCCGATGCTGGCGAAGCTCGCCGTGGCCAGGCGCCGGATCGTCGTCCGGCGTGGTTCCCACGGGCAGCGCTCACGGCCCTTCTTCGTCAGCACGAACGCGGCCACGGGCAGGGCGATGAACGCCGTGAGCGCGGCGAGGTTGTGGACCTGCCCGGCCGTCGAGCGCGCCTGTCCGTCCGGGTCGACGGGGACGAGCCCGCACACGAGCAGGCCGGTCGACCACACGCCGAGCAACACGCAGACGGCGGTCGTGCCCGGCCGGTGGGCCTTCGCGATGCCGGCGAGCAGGGCGACCGAGCCGAGCGAGAGGGCCAGGCACATCACGCTGAACAGGGGAGCCGCCGACGACGAGCCGAGCTTGCCGTAGACGTACTCCGACAGCGTCTGCCAGATCGGGCTGACCTGGCCGGAGAGCCGGAGGTGCAGGTCGATCGAGATGGCCACGGCGAGGCCGATGCCGCCGAGCGCGACCTGGCCGTGCAACGGCGAGACCGCGGGCAATGGCTTGTTCACCTGGCTTCCACCCTTTCGTTTCCGAAAGGTTACCCGGTGAACCTGTGAGGCAGCGGTCAGAAGGCGAGCTGGAGCAGGGCGAACGCCGCGAACCCGGCGAACACGAACCCGGCGCAGCGCTGGATCAGCTTCGGGTTGATCCGGCTGCGGATCTTCCCGCCGATGAACACCGCGAGCCCGGCCACGACGATGAGCGCGGCGAACGCGCCGACGCCGACGGCGACGGGGTTGCCGATGCGGGCGGCGAGGCTCGCCGTCGCGAGCTGGGAGGCGTCGCCCCACTCGGCGGCGAAGAGCACGCCGAACGACGTCATCGCGGAGCGCAGGAAGGACAGCGGAGCGGGGCCGACGCGCGAAGCGTCTTCGCCTGCTTCGTCGGCTTCGCTGAATCCCTCGCGAAGGAGCATGAAAGAGCCGAGGCCGAACATCGCGGCGACCACCAGCGAAAGGACCAGGTCCGGCAACAGGGTCAGCACACTGCCGAACGCGACCGCGATGACGCATTGCACGGCGAACGCCGCGCAGACCCCGGCGAATACCGGACCACCGCGGAAACGGGTGGTCAGCACCAGGGTCGCGACCAGCGTCTTGTCCGGCAGCTCCACGGCGAGGACCAGGCCGAACGCGGTGAGCAGCGCCACCATTGCGGAAGTCATGAGTATGTTTCGCCCCTTTCACTTCAACGATAAAGGGGAGTTTCGGAACGCCGCAAGCTGATGGCTTCCGCGAAATTGTCCGACAGGCCGTCATGAATTTGTTATCAAGCCGCGTCGCACAATTTTCTTCGGCGTACCGAAAATTCGATTGTGGGCTGCGGTAGGTTGGCGGCCATGGGGTCTGAAGCGCGTGCTGCGCAGGTCAATGAGGTCATCCGCCGGCTGGAAGCTCACTACGTCTTCCCGGACGTCGCGGCGAAGCTGGCAGAAGTGCTTCGCGAGCGTCTCGGCGAAGGCGCGTACAACGGGCTGGGCGACGCGGAGTTCGCGACGCTGGTCACAACGGACCTGCAGTCGGTGAACGGCGACCAGCACCTGCGCCTGCGCCACCACGTCGACCCGGTCGCCGAAGACGGCGACGCGGCCATGAACTCCGACGGGTTCCGGGTCGAGGCCGAATTGGAAGGCTTCGGCATCGCCGAGGTCCGGCGCCTGGCCGGCAACGTCGGCTACCTCGACACGACGATGCTCTACCCGCCCGAGCTGGCCGGCCCCGCGATCGCGGCGGCGATGACGCTGCTCGCGCCCACGGACGCCCTGTTGCTGGACGTGCGCCGCAACCGCGGCGGCACCCCCGGCACGAGCGCGCTGCTGCAGACCTACCTCGTCGACGAGCAGGTCCACTACCTCGACATCTACGAGCGCGAAGACCACAAGACCATCCAGATGTGGACGCTGCCGTACGTCCCGGGCCTGCGGTTCGGCGGTACCAAGCCGGTCTGGGTGCTGACCGGGCCGCGGACGTTCTCCGGCGGCGAGGACCTCGCGTTCTCGCTCCAGCAGCAGGGTCGCGCGAAGACGGTCGGGGAAGCCACCCGCGGCGGCGCCCACCCGCGTGAGCAGTACAAGGTGGACACCTACCTCGACGTGACCGTGTCGATCGCGCGCTCGTTCCACCCGGAGACGGGGGAGAACTGGGAGGGCACCGGCGTCCGCCCGGACCTCCCGGTGGCCGCGGACCGGGCGTTCGACACGGCGTACGCGCTGGCGCTGGAGCACGTCCTCGAGCTGGGTTCGGCCGGTCCGCGGCGGACGGTGACGGACGAAGCGCGGGCGGCGCTCGACCAGCTGTAGTCACCCAGGACGTTGGTCCTGCGCTTGTCGGGACCACTTGATCTGGCTGTGGCCGCGCCCCCGGAGCACGCTGGACCACGTGGAGGTCCTGGAGCTAGCAAGGTGGCAGTTCGGCATCACCACCGTCTACCACTTCCTGATGGTCCCGCTGACCATCGGGCTGTCGATCCTGGTCGCGGCGATGCAGACCCGCTGGGTCCGCACCGGCGAGCTGCGGCACCTGAAGATGACCAAGTTCTGGGGCAAGCTGCTGCTGGTCAACTTCGCCATGGGCGTCGTGACCGGCATCGTGCAGGAGTTCCAGTTCGGGATGAACTGGAGCGCGTACTCGCGCTTCGTCGGCGACGTCTTCGGCGCGCCGCTCGCGATGGAAGGGCTCGTCGCGTTCTTCGTCGAGTCGACGTTCCTCGGACTGTGGATCTTCGGCTGGGACCGGCTGCCGAAGAAGGTCCACCTGGCGTGCGCGTGGGCGTTTTCGCTGGCCACGATGGCGTCGGCGTACTTCATCCTGGCCGCGAACTCGTGGATGCAGCACCCGGTCGGCGTGACGTTCGAGAACGGCAAGCCGACCATGAACTCGATCTGGGCGGTGCTGACGAACAACACGGCGCTGGCCGCGATCCCGCACACCCTCGCCGGCGCGTTCTCGGTGGCGGCGGCGTTCCTCGTGGGCGTCGCGGGCTGGCACCTGTGGCGGCGCGGCGACCATCAGGACGTCTGGCGGACTTCGCTGCGCCTCGGTGGCTGGGTCGGTGTCGCCGCGTTCGTGGTCCTCGCGATCACGGGTGACACGCAGGGCAAGCTGATGTTCGAGCAGCAGCCGATGAAGATGGCGTCGGCGGAAGCGCTGTGCCACACGGAAAAGCCGGCGAGCTTCTCGATCATCGCGATCGGCGACGTCGCGGGGTCGAACTGTGAGGACGTCAAGACGTTCAACGTGCCCGCGCTGCTCTCGTTCCTGGCGCACAACGACTTCAAGACCGAGGTCAAGGGCGTCGAGGACCTGATCACCGAGTACCAGGCCAAGTACGGCACGAACTATCCCGACGACCCCGAGCTGGGTTCGCTGGCGGGCAAGCCGATCGACTACGTCCCCAACCTGCCGGTGACGTACTGGGGCTTCCGCATGATGATCGGCTTCGGCGCGGTGTCGGCGGGCATCGGCCTGCTGGCCCTGTGGCTGACCCGCCGCGACCGGATTCCGGGTGGCCGCTGGTTCCCGCTACTGGTCCTCGGCGGCATCGCGACGCCGTTCCTGGGCAACAGCGCGGGCTGGATCTTCACGGAGATGGGCCGTCAGCCGTTCGTGGTCGTCCCGAACCCGTCGGGCGTCGACGGGGTGTGGATGTTCACGGCCCAGGCGGTGTCGCGGCTGACGGCGGGCGAGGTCTGGACGTCCCTGATCGCGCTGACCACGGTGTACGCGGCGCTGGGCCTGGTGGAGCTGTACCTGATGCGCAAGTACATCCGCGGCGGCGTCGACGCGGTGATGCCGCCACCGAAGAAGGACTCCGACAAGACCGACGGCGACACGCTCGCCTTCGCGTACTGAGGGGGCGGACTGGATGAACACTCAAAGTATCGACTTCTTCACTCTGCCGAGTTACCCACAGGCAGCCTGTGGACAACTCGACCGGTTGTGGATAACTCACGGCTACCGAGGAGTGACCCGATGACCCTCGAAACCGTCTGGTTCGTTGTCATCGCCTTCTTCTGGCTCGGCTACCTCTTCCTCGAAGGCTTCGACTTCGGCGTCGGCATGCTGCTGCCCGTCCTCGCGCGCGACAACACCGAGCGCCGCGTCATGGTCAACACCATCGGACCCGTGTGGGACGGCAACGAGGTCTGGCTCATCGTCGCCGGCGGAGCGATGTTCGCCGCCTTCCCCGCCTGGTACGCGGGCCTCTTCTCGGCCGCCTACCTGCCGCTCCTGATCGTGCTGCTCGCCCTCATCGGCCGCGGCGTCGCCTTCGAATACCGCGGCAAGGTCGACTCCGAGCGCTGGCGGCGCACCTGGGATCGCGTGATCATGATCGGCTCGTGGGTCGCGCCGCTCGGCGTCGGCCTCATCCTCGCCACCACCGTCCTCGGCCTGCCCCTCGACGCCGAAGGCAACCGCGTCGGCTCCGCGTTCGCCGCGTTCCGCTGGGACACCCTGCTCGGCGCGGTCGCGGTCGTCGCCTTCGCGATCACGCACGGCGCGGCGTTCCTCGCCCTCAAAACCAGCGGTGACCTGCGGGAACGCGCTCGTACGCTGGCGCTTCGGTTCCTCCCGATCGCCATGCTGCCGATCGTCGGGTTCCTCTCGGTCGTCCAGTGGCGTTCGGGCACGCTGTGGACACTGCTCGCGTTCGGGATCAGTGCTCTCGCCGCGGTCGTCGCCTGGCTGAGGCTGCGCGCCGACCGCGACGGCCAGGCGTTCGCCGCGCTCGGCGTCGTCATCGCCGGGGCCGCGGTGGTCATGTTCGGGGCGCTCTTCCCGAACGTGCTGCCCTCGACGCTCGACGCCGCCAACACGCTGACCATCGCGGGTGCCGCGTCGAGCCCGTACACGCTGACCGTCATGTCCTGGGTGGCCGTCTTCGGCGCCCCCGCGGTGCTGATCTACCAGGGCTGGACGTACTGGGTGTTCCGCAAGCGCATCGGCACTCAGCACATCCCGGCGGTCCACGCGCCATGAGCAAGCTTCCCGGACGCGCGACCCTTCTCGCCTCGGAGTCCACAATGGACTCGGCGCGGCCGGGAAAGGGCCCGCTCGGCGCATTGCCAGCCCTCGTGCCTGCCGTGCGCCGGGCGCTGGCCCTGGTGGGGTTCCTCGCCTTCCTCAACGCCCTCGCGCTGGTGGCCCAGGCGTTCCTGCTCGCCGACGTCCTCGCGGCGATCGTCGGAGCGGGTTCCGGGGGAAGCACCGCTCAGCTGGCCGCGTTGCTCGCGCTCGTCGTGACGCGCGCGCTGACCGGCTGGGCGGTGCGCACGGTCTCGGCCCGCGCGGCCGCGACCGCGCACCGCGAGCTGCGCGCGAAGGCCGTCGACCACGCGCTGCGCCTCGGTCCGGAGTGGATCGCCCGCCGCGGCCACGGCGAGCTGACGGCGTTGACGACCCGCGGCCTCGACGCGCTCGACGCCTACTTCCGCGAATACCTGCCCGCGTTGGTGACGACGGCGGTCGTGCCGCTCGGCGCGGGCGCGGCGATCCTGTTCGCCGACTGGCCGTCCGGGGTGATCGTCGCGCTCACGGTGCCGCTGCTGCCGATGTTCGCGATCCTCGTCGGCAAGTACACGGCCGGGCGCGTCGCCGGGGCGACCGACGCGACGCACCGGATGTCCGAACGGCTCCTGGAACTCGTGCGCGTGCTGCCGGTGCTGACCGCGTTCCGCCGCGCGGCCGCGCAGGGCGAGACGGTCCGGCAGCTGTCCGAACGCCACCGCAGCGCGACGCTCAAGACGTTGAAGGTGGCGTTTTCCTCGGCGTTCGTGCTCGAACTGATCGCGACGCTGTCGGTGGCGCTCGTCGCGGTGGTGATCGGCGTCCGGCTCGTCGGCGGGAACCTGCCGCTGGCCGTCGGGCTCGGCGTGCTGATCCTCGCGCCGGAGTGCTACCAGCCGCTGCGCGCGGTCGGCGCCGCGTTCCACGCCAGCGAGGACGGCGTCGAAGCGGTCCGGCGCGTCGCCGATCTGCTGGCCGAGCCGGCTTTCGAGGCCGGAACCGCGATCCCTTCGCGTGGCGCACTCCGGGTGTCTTCCCTGCGCGTCGCGCGACGCGGCGGGTTCGCTCCGGACGGCGAGACGTTCACGGTCCGCCCGGGCGAGACGGTCTGGCTCCGTGCCCCGAGCGGCGGCGGCAAAACGACGACGCTCGCGGCACTGCTCGGTTTCGTCCCGGCCCACGACGGCGCCATCACGGTCGGCTCGACGAACCTCGCCGACGCCGACCTCGCGCGCTGGCGTGAGCAGGTCGCGTGGGTGCCGCAGTCGCCGGTGTTCACCAGCGGCACGGTCCGCTCGGAGATCGGCTCCGACGCTCCGCTCGCCGAACTCGGCCTGACGGGGCTGGCGGACCGGCCGGTGGCTCAGCTTTCGCTGGGGCAACGTCAGCGCGTCGCGGTCGCCCGCGCGCTCGACCGGGTCCGCGACGGCGCGTGGTTGCTCCTGCTCGACGAGCCGACGGCCCACCTGGACGAGGCCAATGCGCGCCTGGTGCTCGACGCGGTCCAGCGAGCGGTCGACGGCGGCGCCGCGGCGATCATCGCGGCCCACGAGCACACCGCCGCGGTCGACCTGCCGCCAGAGACGGTGCCTAGTGTTGTTGAGTCCACTGTCGACACTTCCGCGTCGCCCTTGCCATGGCGAGCAATGCTCGACGGACGGTTGTTCGCCGGCGCGGCGCTGGGGGCGCTCGCGCTGCTGGCGGGGGTGGCGCTGACGGCGACGTCGGGCTGGCTGATCGCCAAGGCGTCGCAGCAGCCGCCGATCCTGACCCTGACGGTCGCGGTGGTCGGCGTCCGCGCGTTCGGCCTGGGGCGCGCGGGGCTGAGGTACGTGGAACGGCTGGTCACCCACGACGCGGCGTTCCGCATCGCCGGCCGCCTCCGCGTGCGGCTGTGGAATTCGCTCGTCCGGCTCGGTCCCGCGCGAGGTCTGCGCGCGGGCGAGGGACAGCGTCGCCTGGTCGCCGACGTCGACACGGTCCGCGACTTGTTGCCGCGGGTGGTGTCACCGCCGCTGGTGGTGGCGCTGGTCGCGGCGGGGGCGATCGCCGTGCAGACGTGGGTCCTGCCCGCGGCGGGTCTGGCCCTGGCGGCATCGGTGGCGGTGGGGCTGTGCGCACCGTTGGTGGCGCTGCGAGCCGAACGCCGCGCGACGACGGCCCTGGCGGAAGGGCGTCGCGAGGTGGCGTCGCGAGTCTTGGTGCTGTTCGAGGCGGCGGCGGAACTGCTGGCCTTCGGCAAGGACCGCGCCCACCGCCGCGCACTCACGGAGGCGGACACGCGCCTGGTGGGGCAGGCCCGCCGCCAGGCGTTCGGAGTGGGCGCGGCGGAAGCGTTGATCACGCTGGCCTGCGGAGCGGGCGCGGTGGTCAGCACGGCACTGGCCGCCCAGGCGGTGGCGGCGGGAAGTCTCGACGCCGTGCTCGCGCCGGTAGTGGCATTGGTGCCGCTGGCCCTGGCGGAGGTCCTGGCGCTCCTGCCGTCGGCGGCACAGCACTGGGACACCCTGCAGCGCGCACGGCAGCGCGTCGCATCGGATACGGCCGAGGCCGGGCATCACGGCGCGGCGGAAGAGGTCGGTGCCGGGCGGCGCGTGGTGACGGAGGGGGCTGAGGCCGGCCGTCGCGGCGGGGCGGATCGGAGCCTGCCGGTCGAGGCTGGTGTTGGGCTGCGCGTGGTGCTTCGGGGAGCCGCTCTCGGCTGGCCCGGCGGGCCGGATCGGGGCCTGCCGGTCGAGGCTGGTGTTGGGCAGCGCGTGGTGCTTCGGGGAGCCGATCTCGGCTGGCCCGGCGGGCCGGTGATCCTGCGCGATGTCGACCTCGACCTCGCGCCGGGTACCTACGCCGCCGTGGTGGGGCCGAGCGGTGCCGGCAAGTCGACGCTTGTGGCCGCGCTGCTGGGGTTTCTTGCTCCGCGGTGTGGTGTCGTCGCTGTGCCGGATCGGGTTGCGTGGGCGCCGCAGGAGCCGATGCTCGCCGGGACCACCGTGGCGGAAAACCTCCGGCTCGCGCGGCCGACGGCAACCTCCGAAGAGCTGCGGGAGGCGTTGCGGCAGGCGGGGCTCGCCGATCTCGACATGTCGACCTCGCTGGGCAGTGGCGGCAGCGGACTGTCGGGTGGCCAGGCGCAGCGCGTCGCGCTGGCGCGGGCGTTGCTCGGGGCGTCGTCGGCGGGGCTCGTGCTGCTCGACGAGCCGACCGCCCACCTCGACGAGCCGACCGCCCAGGCCGTGCGCGCACAGTTGCGCGAGGCGCTGGCGGGCCGGACGGTCGTGCACGTGACCCACCGCGCCGAGGAAGCCGCCGGTGCGGACGTGGTCCTGGAGGTCCGGGACGGCCGGATCGTGACGCGGGTGCCGGTGGCGTGATCGATTCTCGAAGCGTGCTTGGCGCGCCGCCGCAGCGTCGCGCGATAATGACGGAACTCATGGATCCGACGCTTGCCGCGCGGGCGCTGTCCGCCGCCACCGAGATCACGAGCACCGCCCTGTCCGGCGACGACCCGGGAGCGGTGCTGGACACGGTCGTCGCCCGAGCGGCCGAACTCGCCGACGCGGACCTCGGCCTGGCCATGGTCAGCGCCGAAGACGGCCGGGTGGTGGTCGAGGCCGCCCACTACGCCACCGCCCACCCGGCCGCGGGTGAGTTCGCATCGCCCGAAGGCCGGACCGCCGGCGCGGCCCCGGCTGAGCCGCGCCCAGGCAGCGACGCGGTCGCAGGCTCGGCAACGAACGGCTTAAAGCAAGCAGCAGCGCGGGCGCACGATCCGGCGACGGAAGTGCGGCGGCGGGCAGCCCGGCGCCGCCTACGCAGGCCGACGAGCGTTCCGCGCCCGGTGACCCCGATGCGCGTGGTGGCGCAGGTTCGGCGGCCGGAGGTCCCGCCGGCGGTGCGGGTGCCTTGCTTGGCGATCAGGTCGCGGGCGCTGAAGCAAGCGCTGCGAGCGTGGCGGCGGGAAGTCCCGCCGGCGGTGCGGGTGCCTCGCTTGGCGATCAGGCCGTGGGCGCTGAAGCAAGCGCCGCGAGCGTGGCGGCCGAAAGGCCCGCCAGCGGCCCGGGCGCCTCGCTCGGCGATCAGGCCGCGGGCACCGCGGCAAGCACCGTCACAGCGGCGGAAACCCTGCGCGGCCTTGCTCTTCCCGCGGACTCGGCCGCCGGGCGGGTGGCCCGCGGTGGGGAGCCCGTCGCCAGTGCCGACTTCGTCGTCGATCCTCGGACCGCGCCCTACGTTCCCGCCGAACTTCAGGGCTATGGGCCCTTCGCCGCCGCGCCGTTCGGTTCTGGGGGGCGGGTTCTCGGGGCTCTCACCGTCTACCGGAAGCGGGGGCGTGAGCCGTTCTCCGCCGGGACCGTTGAGATGCTCGTTGCCTTCGCCGCCCAGGCCGGGGTTGTGCTCGCGCTCGCCGAAGGCGCCAATGCTCGGCACCGCGTCGCGCTCTACGAAGAGCGGGAGCGGATCGCTCGCGAACTCCACGACGTCATCGTGCAGCGCCTCTACGGCGCCGGGATGCAGCTCGACCGGGTTCGGCGCAACATGCGCAAGCGGTTCGCCCAAGCCGACGGCGCGCGGCTTTCGGACGCCATCGACCAGCTGGACCAGACCATCGAGGAAATCCGGGGCACCGTGCGCGCGCTGCGGTCGCCGGAGCCTCGCCACGACACCGGCACGCCCACCGACCTCGCCGAGTCGGCGCGCGGCGAGGTCCGCATCGCCGGCGAACTGCTCGGTTTTCCGCCGACCCTGGAGCTGTCCGGCGAGTTCGCCGACATCCCCGCGGAAAGCGCCGACCACATCCGGGCCGCCCTGCGCGAAGCTCTGTCCAATGTGGTCAGACACTCCGGCGCGAGCGAAACCCGCGTGACCCTCACCAGGGACTCCGGCGGCGTCAAACTCCGCGTCCGGGACAACGGTTCCGGCGTCCCCCAAGGCGTCGCCACCCGTGGCCTGCGCCATCTTGCCGAACGCGCGGATGCCGCCGGCGGCAAGTTCTTCCTGAACTCCTCGCCCAGCCTCGGCACGCTCGTCGCGTTCGACCTCCCACTTGCCTGATCGCGATCTACCCTTCTCGGGTCATCCCGCCTCCCTTCCTCGCCCTCACTGAAGATCGTACCGGCTTTTCGAACACCCATTCGACTCACATTCGAGTGAAACTGGCAGGACGAAACCGCTGATGGGCGTGGCGGACCGTGACGAGAGGTGAAAAGTACGCAGCGAACGGCGGCTTGCGGACGGGACGGCTGCGGGGAGCTACTTTTCCCGGCGCGCGATCCAGGCGGCGGCCTGCGTCCGGCGCTGCATGCCGAGCTTCGCCAGCACCGACGTGACGTAGTTCTTGACCGTCTTCTCGGCGAGGAACAGCCGCTCGGCGATCTCGCGGTTCGACAGGCCCTGGCCGATCAGCTCCAGCACGTCCCGCTCGCGCTCGGTCAGCGTCGCCAGCTCGTCCGTCGGCGGGTGCCGCATCTTGTCGAGCACCCGCGCGGTGCTCACCGGGTCCAGCAGCGACCGCCCGGCGGCGACCTCGCGGACCGCATACACCACGTCCTGTCCCCGCACCTGCTTCAGCAGATAACCCGCGGCCCCGGCCATGATCGCGCCGACCATCGCCTCTTCGTCGTCGAACGCGGTCAGCATCAGGCAGGCCGGCGGGTTCGGCTTCGACCGCAGTTCGCGGCAGAGCGTGATGCCGTCGCCGTCGCCCAGGCGGACGTCGACCACCGCGACCTCCGGCTCGACGTGCATCGCCACCGCCAGCGCCTCTTCGACGCTGCCCGCCTCGGCGACGACCTCGATGTCGGGCTCGTCGCCGAGAAGGTCGCGGAGCCCGCGACGGACCAGTTCGTGGTCGTCGACGAGCAGTACCTGGATCGGCATATCCCCAGGTTACGGGGTATGTGCCCGCCACGGTGACGGCTGGTCCGCACATCACACCGGCCGGGCCCGATCCATTACTCCAAAGTGTGACCACGAATCTCGTAACAAACCCGCCGGTATGCATTCTTGCCGCTGATTCCGCAGGTCAACGGCGAATGGGGAAGAATCACCAGCCGGCCGGTTTTTGGTGGGGCACTGGCGTTTCCGAAATTCCGGAATAGTCCGTAACGGCCCCGGCGCAGCCGCGATAGTTACCACGCAATCACCCCGATTCTTCCTGAAAGGACCTTCCGGTGTCCTTGTTTCGTCGTGTCCTGACGACGGCCGCGGCCGTCGCCGGGCTCGCTCTCCTCGGCCCCGTTCTCCCCGCCTCCGCGCAGTTGGCGACGCCGCTCGCGGCCGACCTGGACTGCAAGAACTTCCAGTACCAGGAAGAGGCGCAGGCGGTCCTTGACGCAACGCCGGGCGACCCGAACAACCTCGATTCCGATCACGACGGAATCGCCTGCGAATCCCTGCCACACCGCCCGCAGAACACGTCCAACCCGACGCCCGTACCGCCGTCGACCACGACGAAGACCCACACCGCCCCGAAATCCACCACCACCACCAAGAAGTCCACAACGGGCAGCCAGGTGAAGGTGAAGCCGGTCGGCGGCGTGGCCACCGGCGGCGGTGAGCCGGACGAAGGCGCCCCCGCGATCCTGGTGCTGAGCGGTGCGCTGCTCGCCGCGGCGGCGTCCGGCGGCATGGTGCTCTACCTGCGCCGGCGCACGAGTTGAGGCACCCGCGCCTGTGGCCGGCGGTCACGGCGGTCGCCGCCGCCCTCGGCGCGATCCTGGTGGTGGCCGCCGTCCTCGCGTTCTCGCCGCACCCGCCGGACCAGGTCGCCCCGCCGTCCGCCACGCCTGTCGGGATCGCGCCGCCGGCCACCGCCACGCCGTCGGGTGACGGGCTCCCGGCGGCGAAACCGGCCTCCTTGAGCATCCCGGCGATCGGCGTGCGGACCGACGGGATCAAGGACCTCGGGCTGACCTCGGGCGGTGAGCTCGAGGTCCCCGGCGACGCCACGACGGTCGGCTGGTTCACCGGGGCGCCGTCGCCCGGCGAGGCCGGCCCGGCGGTGCTGGCGGCGCACGTCGACTACAAGCACGTGCCCGGCGCGTTCTCCCGACTCAAGGAGCTGCGCCCGGGCGAGCAGGCGAGGGTCGGGCGCGCCGACGGCCGGACGGCGGTCTTCACCGTCTACCGCGTCGACCGCTACGCCAAGGCGGAGTTCCCGACGGACCAGGTATACGGCGACACGGCCGATCCCGAGCTGCGGCTCATCACCTGCGGCGGGGCGTTCGACCGGTCGAGCGGCAACTACCTCGACAACGTCGTGGTCTACGCGCGGCTCACCGGCGTCGAGGCCTAGCTCAGGTCGATCCGCGTCAGCTCGAGCCGCCGGTACGCGCGGTCGCCGACCGACCAGACGTCCAGGACGTCGCCGTCGAGCTCCGGGTACGCGATCACCAGGCGGGCGGGGCCGCCGTCCGCCTGGTAGACGATCTCCGCCGGGATGCCGGCTTCGAGCTGCCAGCAGAGTTGTTGCTGCTTCGGCGTCAGACGTCCGGCGTAGCGGTCGCTCATCGCCCGCGCGAGCTGCCCGCGCAGCAGGCTCGGGCCGCTCGACGGCGCCGCGAGCAGCCGCTCGGCGTGGTCGAGGGGATCCGGCGGCCGGTCGCCGGGGCCGGCGTCGCGGACGACGACCCTGGGCTCGGCCGCGTCGGTTTCGCGGGCGGGTAGCACGATGGTGCCGTCGGCGGCGTGGTGGGTCGGCGCGTAACCGGCACCGCGCAACGCGTCCAGCGTCCCGGACGCGTCCACTGTGGACGTCAGGACGGTCGGCGCCACCGCGCGCAGGCCGAGTTTCGCGAGCTTGCGGTGCGCGGCCAGCTCGGCGAGCACGGCGGGTTCGCCGACGACGACGCTCGCGACGTCGTGCACCTGCGCCTCACCGTGGCGTCGCGCGACGTCGTTGACCAGGTACACCAGCGGTTGCGGCAGCTCGCCCGCGGCGATCGCGCCCAGCTCGTCGAGCAGCTCGGCCGCCGTCGAACCCTGGTCGAACGCCCGCCGGACGCTCGCGGGGGAGAACCGCCAGCTGGTCGCGGTGCCCTGGGCCTCGCGGTCGGCGACGCGGTCGAGCGATGCTGCGAGCCGGGCGTCCGGCGACCCGGGCACGATCGCGGTCAGGTCGGTGCCGAACAGCGCCGTCGTCCGCGCTCGGGCGACCAGCTCACCGGTGACTTCGACGAGGCCGGTTTCCTCGAGGAGGGCCCGGCCGGTCGCGGTGGCAGCGCCGTGCGCGACGACGCCGAGGAGCTCGGCCGTGTCCAGTGCGTCCCGCAGGTAGCCGGCGAAGTCCTCGATCGGCAGCATCGGCGCGTGCCACTCGGCGAGGCGGGTGAGCGCGTCGACGTCGGCGATCGCGGTGCCGGGCTCGAGCCGCGCCAGCACCCGCACGACGAGACGGCGCACCAGCGCGTCGACGTCGGCTTCGTACTCCGGCGGCGCCGGCTCCCACCAGGTCGTCAGCAGCAGGCGGTACAGCAGCGCGGGCTCGGGCCGGGCGAGATCGGGGTCCGGCGCCAGCGTGGGCGGCGGCGCCTTCTGGCCGCGACGCGGTGGCGGCGGCTCGTCGGCCAGCAACAGCCCGGCCTGCGCCGCGAGGTCGATGGCCAGCTCGATCTCCGCGGGCGTCCCGCCGGTGTCCTTGGCGACCTTCTTGACGAGCCGCGCGCCGATCGTGCCGTCCTTGAGCAGCGGGAACGGCTCCACGCCGGCGCGATCGAGGACGGCCGAGACGCGGTCGAGCAGCCGAAGCGCGGCAGCCGACGACGTGGCCTCCACCGACTCGGCACCGACGTGCGTGACGGCGTACCCGGGTTCGGCGGGCGTGAACGGCAGCTGGTGGTCCGGGCCGCGCAGGGCGAGCGACACCTCGATCGGCATGACCGCGCTGCCGTAGTAAGTGCTGAACAGGAAGCCGTGCTCGAACGCCCAGCCCTCCGCGGTGTGGAAGGACAGCACCCCTTCGGCCTCGGGGACGCCGTCGGCCATGTCCCGCAACAGTTTCCGGGTCGGTTCGGGGGCGGTGCCGAACACCTCGCGCACGCGGTCGCCGTCGCGGAAGAAGTGGACGAGTTCCTTGTGGCCTTCGGGCAGGCCGAGGGTCTGGGACAGGCGCGCCGTGCGACTCCGGCCGATCTCGCCGAGCAGTTCGGCGACGGGCTGACCGAGGCCTTCGGCGCTGAAGTTCTTCTTGTGCAGGAGTTCCGGGAGCCGGATGCCGTCGGGATCGCGCCACAGCAGGGCGCGTTCGGCAAGTTCGTCCACAAAGGACTCGATCGTCTCGGCTGTCGTGCCGAGCAGCTTCCCGACTTCGCCGACCGGCACCGGCCGCCGCCCCAGCGCGTGACACAGCTGGACGGCGCTCACGACCTGCACCTGCGGCAACGACAACCCGAGCACGGCCTCGTTCACGGACTGCGCGGTCGCGAGCCGGGCCGCGACGACGTCGAGCCGCCGCGGCCACGGTTCGTGCAGCGCGTCGGGCCGGTGGGCGAGGACTTTGGCCAGCTCTTCGCGATCGAGGGCGGCAAGCCTGCCGAGCAGCTCGTCCGCGGTGGTCATCGGCCCAGGTTAGATCACCGTTCGCAGGCCACGCCGTCGCCGTCACGATCGAGGGCGGCCCGATATCCGGGTTCGCCGCGGTGCAGCGGTGCGGCACCGGCGGCTTTCGCGGCGGTGCAGTTCTTGTAGTACGCGGCGGTATCGGGCTTCGGGGCCGGTGCGTCCTCGGTGGTCTCGACGGGCGGCGGGACCGGGGCTGCCTTGGTGGCCGGGGGCTCCGGGGTCGGGGTGGGCGTGGGCGTCGGCGTCGGAGCGGGGACGTCGATGGTCCCGTTGCACGGCGGCGCCCACAGCCCGGTGGTCGCCTGCCGCGCCGCGGTCTCGGCGGCCGCGAGCGCGGGCAGCGCCGCGTCCGTCTCGTACTTGAGGTACCCCATTCGAATGGCGAGTGTCGCGTAGTCCTGGCCGCCGGCCAAAGTGACGGCGACGCCGTTCGCCGTTTCCGCGCCGAGCGTCACGGATTTGCCGGAAAGCGCGGTGGTCGCCCAGGCGAGCGATTCCGCGGAGTAGCACCCGGTGGTGCCGGCGGGCGCCGTGACACCGAGGACGCGGACCGTTTTGGAGGTGCCGTCGCTGCCGTTCACCACCACGGTCGCGCCGTCGGTCACGGTCCCGATCGTGTAGCTGACGGGAGCCGGAGTCGCGCTGCTCGCGGTGGTCGTCGCGGGTGCCGGAGGGGTGGCGGCCGCGAGCTTCGGCTCCGGGGCCTTTCCGAAGATCGCGCCCAGCACGAACAGGACGGCGAAGGCGGCCAAGACGATCTTCAGCCAGTTCGGAAAGCGTTTCATGCCGGGATTCCTCGTTCCTCGAACGCGACGTGCCGACGGTGTACTCGCGAAATCTCCCGCCCTTGTTACGCATCGGCTCGTGATCGGCCACCAGTCGTTATCGGGCGGATTGTTGCCGTCACGATCGCGTCACGAACAGCGGCCGCGCCTCGAAAAGCTGTCACAACGCGCGGCCGGGAAACGACCAGCGGGCGTGATCGAATCCCTCTCGCTGCTCGGCGCGGGCGGCCACCCCGCGCACGGAACCGACTTCACCGCGGTGGACGTCCGGACGACCGGGCTGCGCCCCGGGCGCGTCGTCGAACTCGCCGCGGTGCGGGTCCACGCCGACGGCTCGCTCGTGGGCGAGCTGACGACGCTGGTGGATCCCGGCGCCGATGTTTCGCCCGGTCCGTCGGTCGTCCACGGCATCACGCGCGGTGAACTCGATGACGCGCCGTCGTTCGGTGCCGTGCTGGGGCCGCTGCTCGACCTGTGCGCCGGCAGCGTGATCGTCGCCCACGACCTGGCGTTCGTGACGGCTTTCCTGGACTTCGAAACCCAGTTCGCCGGCGTCCGGATGCCGGTGCTGCCGGGCGTCTCGACGCTGGCGGCCGCGCAGTCCGTGGTGCGGCTGCCCAACTACCGGCTCGCCACCGTCGCCCACGCCCTGGGTGTGTCCGGCAGGCCCGGGCAAACCGCGCTCTCCCGGGCGAGGACGGTCGCGGCGCTGGTCACCGGCATGTTCGGGCGGTACGGGTGCACGTTCGCGACGCAACCGGTGTTCCCCGGCCTGCCGCGGCTCGCCGGCGGACGGCTGCTTCCGCGCGGCGAAGCGGTGCCGGCCGAGCCCGGGTGGATGGCCGAGGCGCTCGAGCGGGTGCCGGCCGGCCGGACCGGGGACGCCTACCTGGACCTGCTCGCCGAGGCCGTCTCGGATCAGCACTTGTCGCGTGCCGAGGTGGCCGCCTTGGCCGCGTCGGCGACCGAGGCCGGGCTGTCCGAGGGGCGGGTGCGGACGACGCACGAGCAGCTCGTGACGGCCCTGCGGCACATCGCGGAACGGGACGGCGTCGTGACGGCCGTGGAAGCACGCGAGCTGCGCCAGGTGGCGACGGCGCTCGGCGTCACGGACGCCGGCGACCTGCGTCCGGCCGCCGGCGGCAAGCCGACCCGGGTGCTGGTGCTCGGCACCACCGTGGCGGCGGACGGGATGCGGGCCCGGGTGCTGGCCGAGGGCGTCCAGCTGGCCAAGAAGCTGACCGCGAGCGTCACGCACCTGGTGGTCGACGCGACCGTGCCGGCCACCGAGCCCCGGCGGGCGCGGGCCGCCGAACTGGGCGCCGAAGTGGTCGACGTCCGCGCGGCACCCGTGGCGCTCGGCTTCGAGCCGCCGCCCGCACCCCGGGCCGCGGTCGCCGCGCCGAGCCGCCCGGCGAAGGTGCTCGGCGGCCGGCTCCTGATGGGCGCCGGCCTGGTGCTGATGTTCATCGTCGTGATCGGGATGTTCGGCGGCACCCCGCTGGCGGGCGGGATCTTCCTGGCGGTCCTGGGCGTGGGCGCGTTGCTCGGCGGGTGGGTGCTCGCCGAGCCGGCGCCGCGGTGACCGCCGGTCGTCGGCGGGGCGGAGCCGACCCGGGTGGCCGGGTGTCCGGCGTCACCGGTTCACTGGGACCCATGGCAGGAATTCCGGAACTCGCGCTCCGGCAGGTCGAGCGGTGGTGCGCGCAGCGCGTCCCCGAGCACCTTCACGACCAGGTCCGCGTCGAATGCCGGACCCGGGGCCGCGCGGTGACGATCGTCGAGCTGCGTGCACCCTGGTCGCCGCAGGCCGGTCCCGAGTGGACCGAGCAGAAGATCGCGCAGCTGCGCCTCGACGAGTTCGGCATCTGGTCGGTCCTCTGGGCCGACCGCAACGGACGGTGGCTGACCTACCCGGACGCACCGGTCGCCAGCTCGCCGACGCTCCTGCTGGCCGAGATCGAGCGCAACCCGAACGGCATCTTCTGGGGCTGACCGGCGCCTGGCGGGACGCCTTCTTCAAGACCTTCGAAGCCGCGCAGCTGCTCACCCGCGCCATGGCCGAGACGCACCTGCGGACCGGGCACGACGTCGTCATGCCGCAGCTCGCCACCCGCGTGGCCGACATCGCGGCCTTCGAAGACGCCGCGGCACGCTGCGGCGCCGAGTACCGGGAAATCCTGCTCACCGCCGACAAGGTCGTCGCCGGGGCCCGGTTCGCCGCGCGCTCCGGCTCCGCCACCGAGGGCATCGACGTCGTCATCGACCGCGGCGGTGGGATCGCGCTGGTCGAACGGATCCACGACCAGCTCACCGCTTACCTCCCGCAGCGCCCGGACTGCCTCGTCGTACCCACGAACGGGCGCACGAGCGGCCAGACCTACGCCGATGTCGTCGCGTTGCTCTGATCCGGTGGTGGGAAGCGGACCTCGTTGCGGTCGATCTTCGCGTGCGCCGCGGCCGCCAGGTCCACGCCCAGGCGGTCGGCCAGCTGGAGCAGGTACAGGGTGACGTCCGCGATCTCGTCCAGGACGTTCGCTTCCAGCGCCGGGTCCTCGCGCCACGCGTCGGACTCCTCCGGGGTCAGCCACTGGAACAGCGAGGTCAGCTCGCCGACCTCGCCGGACAACGCCATCACGAGGTTCTTCGGGGTGTGGTACGGCTCCCAGGCGCGGGCCGCCGCGAAGGCGCGGAGGCGCTGGGTCACGTCGTCGAGGGTCACGCGGCGATTGTCCCCGCCAATCACGGTGCGCTAACGGCCGTATGGCGGACTGCCGTTGACCGGTGAATCTCTCACTCAATAGGTTGAACTTCGTCGGGATGCTTGCGGGGCTTGAAGCACGGAAAGGAACGTCTTGAAGTACCTGCGATCCGTCCGCGGACGCATGCTGTGCATCGCGTTCGTGCCCGCCGGAGCGCTCGTCGTCGTGGCCGTCGTGATCGCGTTCTTCCTGGTCCACCAAGCGAACCGGACGCGGGACAGCGCCCTGGACGCGGCGGACGCCGCCGGGCGGACCGCCCGCGCCGTCGTCGCCCTGCAGGGTCAGCGCAGCGCGGCGATGTCCGCGCCCGACCAACGGACCGCCGCGTACGCGAATTTCACCCAGCGGATCGACACCGCCATCGCCGGGCTGCGCGACCACACCCGCTACGCGCCCGACGCCGAATCCGCGTACCAGCAGACCACCGCCGTCGAGCTGCTTTCCGTCGCCGAAGGCATGGATCGCTCCGATTCCCTCGCCCTCGCGGGGATCGACGGCGTGACGCGGCGGCCGTTCACCGAGGCCGTGGCCGCCTACCGGGCCGAACTGGACCGGCTCGCGCCGCAGCTCACCGAAAGTGGCCGTATCGCGTACGAGTCGCTCACCCGCAGCGCCGATTGGAGCAGGCTGGCCGCCGTCGAAGACGCGTTCGCGGCCGCCGAACCGTTGCCCGTCCCCGAATCCACCTGGCGCAGCGCCGCCTACACCGTCTCGCAGCAGCTCGGCGGCCTGTACTCGCAGCAAAGCCAGTACGCCGTGCAGCTCACCCTCGACGACGGCCGCCGCACGCTCGCCGGCGCGATCGCCGCGAGCACGGCCCTGCTGCTGTCCGCCGGGCTGCTGCTCGTCGTCGTGCGGCGGCTCGTCGCGCGCGTGCCGGTGCCGGTCGTCCCGATCATGGTGCCGACCATGCAGGCGGCCATCCCGCGACCCCGCCACGCACGGTCACGGCGGCCGCGCCTGCCCGAACCGTGGCCGATGAAAGCCGTGCTCGACGACTTGCGACGCCGATGAGCACCTCACACAAAGTCACGGACTACGCCGAAAAGAGCACGCGGTTGGCCCACACGCGCGATTGCCGGGCTCGGGCAGACTGGTCGGCGTGAGTCCCCCTCCGGATCTCCGCCCCTACCTGCGCACTTTGGACGCGGAAACGCTGGCGGACCTGTTACACGCCCAAGCCGAACGTGACCCTGAGTTGCGGCATTCGCTCGAACTGCGCGCCGCCACCCAATCCGGTGACGTCAGCGAGGCGCACCGGCTGCTCGACGCCGCGGTGACCGACGGGAACGGCGGATACACCGCGAAAGTCGGGGCGGTCCTCGACACGCTGCGGCGCATGCTCGACGCCGGCAGCCGCGCCGACCTGGCCCCGCTCGCCCGCCGCACGGTCGACGACATCAGCGAGGTGCTCGAGCAGTCCGGCGACCACACCGGCGACCTCGGCGACCGGCTGGACCGCGCCGTGGAGCTGTACGCCCGCGCGTGCGCCGCCCGGCCGCCGGACCCGGAGAAGCTGGCCGACTGGATCCTCGAGGTCGAGTTCGACGGCCCGGGCCGTCCGTCGATCGCCCTCGCCGACTTCGCGGCGCCGCTGGGCGAGCCCGGCCTGCGGCGGATCAAGTCCACTGTGGACGACGTGCTGACGGCGAGCGGGCCGGGACACCGCCGGGACGTCGCCGAACGGCTTCGTGAACAGCTGGCCGAGGTGCTCGGCGACGTCGACGAGCTGGTCGCGATCCTGTCGGCCAAGCCGCCGCGGCGCGACGTCAGCCTCAAGATCGTCCGGGTGCTGCGGGCCGCCGGGCGACACAGCGAGGCCATCGCGCACGCCGCCCGCGCGCTCACCCACGACAAGAACGGGCACGCGCCGGAACCGGTCAGGGTGCCGGAACCGGACGACGAAACGTCCCGCCGCCGCAAGGAGTTCGACGCCAAGCCGGACCGCGGGACGTTCGCCGCGCTGCGCGAAGCCGCGACCGCCGACGGGAAGTGGCCGACCCAGCGCCGGGCCGCGCTGGCCCGCCTGCGCGAGCTGGCCGCCGAAGGACCGGGGCACGCCGACGAGCTGGCCCGGGTCCTGCTCGACGACGGCCGTCCCGACGAAGCCTGGCGCGCGTGCGTGCGGTTCGGGGCGTCGCCGGAGCTGAAACTCGAACTCGCCGAGCAGCGCGCCGCCGAGCACCCGGCCGAGACGATCCCGGTCTTCCGCGAGCACGTCGACGAGCTCATCGAGCGCAAGGACCCACAGGCCTACCGTGAGGCCGCGCGCCGGCTGAAGCTGTTGCGCACCTTGCACAAGCGTGCGGAAACAGCGGACGAATTCACCGCCTACGTCGGTGCCCTGGTGGAAACCCACCGCCGGAAATCCCGCCTGATCACGGAAATCCGGGCCGCCCGAATTGCCATCCCGAAGGCCGTAACCTCCCCAAGACCACCTCGTTGAGCCGGGTGAACCGGTGTTTCACGTGCACCGGGACAGCGAAATTCCGCCAAGGCGGTCACACCCTTGGCCAGCGATGTCGCGGTGGCCCTGTTCCGCCGTCCGGCTCGGCGCCTCCCCGTCGAGCACGCGGCGGGACCCGCGCCAGGGCCACCGCGACCAGCTCGCCGGGCCGATGAAACGATGACCTCATGAGCCCGGTGAGTCGCGCCCGCAAGAAGGCACCGCAGCCCGTCACCCACAGCGTGACCGGCTTGTTCAAGGACATCCTGAACGACTTTTCGGCGCTGGGCGCCGACCCCGCGCCGGTGGACGTCGAGCTGCTCACCTCCGAGGTCCTCGGCCAGTTCCACGAAGTGCCCCTCGAAGAGGGCGACGAGCCGCTCGGCCTCGAACTGATCGCTTTCGCGCAGCGCAAGATCACCCCGGGCGCCGCCGCGCTGCTGGCCGCGCTGAAGGTCGTCGCGGAGACCGACGTCGAGCGCAAGGCCGCCGAAGACGGCCTGCAGGTCGTCCTCGGCCGCGGCATCCCCGCGCCCACCTGGGCCGCCGACCTGGGCCAGGTCACCGCCGGCGAGTGCTGGCGGACCGGTGACGTCTACGGCGACGAGTCGTCGCTGCTGTGCGTCTTCACCCACGGCGACCAGGCGCACGGCCTGCTCGCCCTGCTCGACTTCACCGAGGGCGGCCGCGTGCGGGACCTCGTCGTGATCGAGCAGCCCGGGGAGGTCCTCGCCGAGATGCGGGCGCAGTCCGACGCCGACCCGGAGCTGGTCGTCGCCGAGGCCGTCGACCCCGCTGAGGCGCACCGCCTGCTCGCCGACGGCCTCGACGCCACCGACCGCCTCGACGAGGCCGACGTCAGCGAGGACTACGCGCGCTTCCACGCGGTCGCGCTGACGTGGTCGCGCGCGCTGCCGGAACCCGCGCTCGTCCCCGAGGTCGCCGAGTGGTCCGAGACCGAGCGCGCCGCCGTCGTCGAGCAGTTCGTCGCCGCCAGCGGTGAGGACGCCGGCGCCGCCCGCGCCATCGGGCGCCTGCTGCTGGAGCACGGCCTGGCCACCGACCCCGCGAACCCGCTGCGCGTCGGGCCGGAGAAGATCGCGCGGTTCCTCGAAGGCCTGCTCGGCGAGGAGTTCGAGCTCGACGCCGAGCACGAGGAGGCCGTGGAGCCGGTCGTGCTGGCCTGGGTCCAGTGGACGGGGGAGCGCGCCGGGCTCACCGGGACGGCCATCGCCGCGCTCGACGAGGCCGTCGCCGACTACCTGAGCGAGTACGCCGACGAGGACGACTCCCCGCTGGAGCGCTACTTCGGCGACGTCGGCGACCTGTCGCCGACCGAGCTCGCGGACGCGCTGGAGCGCCGGATGTTCGCCGTGCCGTCGCTGACCACGGAGATCGAGGACGAGGAGGTCGACCTCGACCCCACCGACCCCGACCAGCGCCGGGCGCTGGTCATCGCCGAGGCCGACGAGGACGAGGAAGAGCAGCGCCTCGTGCTGCGGGCGACGATCGTCGACCAGCTGTGGGACGACGAGCCCGCCGAAGCCTGGCAGGCCGCGCAGCGCCTGCAGGAGGGCGAGCTCGACCGCGACGAGGTCTTCGAGCAGCTGATCGACGCGCTGGAAGGCAGCCTGCTGGAGTCCGAGGAATCGCTCGAATACGACGCCGACGCGTACGTCGAGGCGCTGGCGGAACTCTGACGCTCAGGGGAGCGGGCCCGCCGGTTCGATCGGCTTGCTCTTGCGACGGCGCTCCTGAAGCCGGTCGTCGAAGTCCACGGCGAACGTTCCGGCGGCCATCGCGATGAGCAGGACCAGACCGAGCACCGCACCGACCCACGTGAGGATCATGGCGAACATCGTGGGCCTCCTCCCCAGCTCAGAGCGGTTTTCCTGACTCCTTCAGGGTCGCTTTCACCGCGGGCTGCCGGTATCGGCCAACCGGTTACGTCATCTCGGCCGATCGGCCGGGTTCCGGCGCGGAGAGTCGCCGGCGCACGACGAAGAGTGCCCGGAAGTTCGCCCAGCGTGGAAATGCCCGGCATGTGGGTGACGAGCCGCGTCACCCCTCCGACGAATCAGAGCTTGCGCAGGCGGACCCGGTTGATGGTGTGGTCGGCGTCCTTGCGCAGCACCAGCGTGGCCCGCGGGCGGGTCGGCTTGATGTTCTCCATCAGGTTCGGCTCGTTGATCGAGCGCCACAGGTGCCGCGCCTCGGCGCGGGCCTCGTCGTCGGGCAGGCCGGCGAAGTGGTGGAAGTGCGAGGCCGGGTCGGCGAACGCCGTGTGCCGCAGCTCCAGGAACCGCTCGATGTACCAGCGCTGGATGTCGTCGGTGTGCGCGTCGACGTAGATCGAGAAGTCGAAGAGGTCGGACACCATCAGCCGCGGGCCCGGCTGCAGCACGTTCAGGCCCTCGAGGATGAGGATGTCCGGCTGCTGCACCACCTGCTCCTGGCCCGGCAGGATGTCGTAGGCCAGGTGTGAGTAGACCGGCGCGGTGACGCGCTCGGCACCCGACTTCACCTCGGTGACGAACCGCAGCAGCGCGCGGCGGTCGTAGCTCTCGGGGAAGCCCTTGCGGTGCATGATCCCGCGCCGCATCAACTCGGCGCGTGGGTGCAGGAACCCGTCGGTGGTGACCAGGTCGACGCGGGGGTGGTCCGGCCAGCGGGCGAGCAGCGTGCGCAGGATGCGGGCGGTGGTCGACTTGCCGACCGCCACGCTCCCGGCGATGCCGATCACGTACGGGACCTTCGTGCCGCGGGAGTCGTCACCGAGGAACGTCGTGGTCGCCTCGTAGAGCCGCTGGCGCGCGGCGACCTGGAGGTTGATCAGGCGGGAAAGCGGCAGGTAGACGTCGGCCACCTCGGCCAGGTCGACCTGCTCACCGAGGCCACGCAGCTTCAGCAGCTCGGCCGCGGTCAGCGGCAGCGGCGTCGAACTGCGCAGCTCTTTCCATTGTTCCCGGTGCAGCTCGACATACGGGCTGAGTTCGCGGACCCGGGTCATCGCATACTCCTCCGGCCGTCGCCTGCACTGGCGGACGTTCACCTGCGTGATTAACGGTAGGGCTTACGGCCGGTGAACGCGCTGTGATGTAGTCCACCCCGGGTTTCGGTTGATCACCGCGCGTTACGGAAGACCTCGTCCCACGCCGCCGCGACCTGACGCGCGCACGTCACCGGGTCGACCCCGCCGACGCCGGTACCGAGCCCCGGCATCGCGATCGTGTCGACGAGCTCCCGGACCGGCCCCTGGTCGAGCCGTCCGTCACGCCACTGCAGGAACACCGCCCGCGCCGCGAGGTAGGGGTGCACGGTGTCGGGGGGCAGCGTTTCGCCGGGTTCGCGCATCGTCGGCGCGCTGATCAGCCACGCCGGCTCGGCCTCGCCGGTCGGCACGACCACGGCGTCGCCGAGGGGCAGCTCACCCCCGTGAAAAGCCAAAACGGCACTGCGGACGCTCTGCTCGACCCCGGGGAACGCCCGCGCGTACACGGCGTCGATGCCCCCGCGCATCCAGCCGTAGGAGTTGGCCGGGCTGACCACGGCCTGGGCGACGACGTCGAGGACCGACCCGCGGTGCACCCGGACCCGGCCGGCCAGCTTCTTCGCGGCTGACGTCCAGGCGGTGGCGAGTGGTTCATCGACGGCGCACAGCACCAGCTCCGGTGTGCGAGGGGAGACCGGCGGGTGCGTGCCCTCACGGCCGGTGTGCGTGCCCGAGTCGGCGGTCACACCCCTAGCATCGCAAAAAATGCCACCCGGCGTAACCGGTTCTGGTACCGGCTGTCCGAGTGAAAGTCGCCACGGTCTCGCCCCGTAGCCTGGGTGTTGTGTCACGGATCGCATACTTCGGCCCCCAGGGGACCTTCACCGAACAGGCCGCACGGGTGCTCGCCGGCGGCGAAGAACTGATTCCGGTCGAGACCGTCCGGCTGGCGATGACGGCCGTCCGCGAGGGCGAGGCGGACGCCGCGTGCGTCCCCATCGAGAACTCGGTCGAGGGCGTGGTGCCGACCACGCTCGACGCGCTCAGCGAGTCGACCCCGCTGGTCGCCGTCGCCGAAACCATCCTGCCGATCCACTTCAGCGTGCTGACGCGGCGCGGCGGCGGGGACATCAAGACCGTCGCCAGCCACCCGCACGCGCTCGCCCAGGTCCGCGAGTGGGTGGAAGCGAACCTCCCGGACGCGCACCCGGTGGCGTCCTCGTCGACGTCGGCGGCCGCGGTCGGCGTGCTCGACGGCCACTTCGACGCCGCGGTCTGCGCGCCGGTCGCCGTCGAGCACTACGACCTCGAGGTGCTGGCCACCGAGGTCGCCGACGTCAGCGACGCGGCGACGCGGTTCCTGCTGGTCCGCCCGCCGGGCGAGCTGCCGGAGCCGACGGGCGCCGACCGGACGTCCGTGGTCGCCGCGGCGGTGAACCGCACCGGCACGCTCGCCGAGCTGCTCACCGCGCTGGCCGACCGCGGGATCAACCTCACCCGGCTCGACGCCCGCCCGACGCGCAGCAACTTCGGCGAGTACCGCTTCTTCATCGACTTCGAGGGGCACGTGGCCGAGCCGCGGATCCTCGACGCGCTGACGGCGTTGCGCCGGCACTGCCGCAACCTGCGGTTCCTCGGCTCGCACCCGCGCGCCGACGGGACGCGCACCACGATCCAGCCCGGGGCCGGCAACGACGACTTCGTCGACGCCGCCGTGTGGGCCGACGCGGTCCGCAAGGGGGACCTGGCGTGAGGCTGCTGCTGATCCGCCACGGTCAGACCGATGGGAACGTCCGCGGCGCGCTCGACACCGCCCTGCCCGGCCCGCCGCTGACCGAGCTCGGCCGGACCCAGGCCGAAGACCTCGCGTTCCGGCTGTCGGGGGAGCCGATCGTCGGGGTCTACGCGTCCCAGGCGACTCGCGCCCAGCAGACGGCGGCGCCGCTGGCGGCCCGGTTCTCGCTGGACGTCCAGGTCGTCGACGGCGTCCACGAGGTCGTCGCGGGTGATCTCGAAGGGGCGACCGACCACGCGTCGATCCGGACCTACATGGAGGTCGTCCGGCGGTGGACGCTCGGTGAGCTGACGCCGTCGCTTCCCGGCGGCGAGAGCGGCACGAGCGTGCGCACCCGCATGCTCGACGCGGTCGGCCGGCTGCGCGCCAAGCACGAGCAGGCCGACCCGGACGGCGTGATCGCGCTGGTCAGCCACGGGGGCGCGATCCGGCTGTCCGCCGAATGGCTGGCGCCGAACGTCCACGCGGACATCGCCAACGCGGCGCTGATCCCGAACACCGGCCTGGTGGAGCTGGACGCCCGCCCGGACGGCCGGTGGCACTGCCTGACCTGGGTCGACACCCCGCTCTGACCGTCACGAAAGTGTGATCCCGTCACGTTTAGAACACTTTAGGTGGGGAATTAACGGGGCGAACCAACCTGCCGGAGATCCGTACGTCTACCCAGTAGCACCACACCAGGGAGGCGATTGAAATGGCTCGGACGAAGCTTTCACGGTTGTTCCCCATCGTCGCGGCTTCGGCGGGTGTGCTCGCCCTCTCCGCGTGCGGGAGCGGGGGCACCACGAACGCGGCGAGCAGCTCGACGCCGTCGACCACGGCGTCGCCGACGACGTCGGCCAGCGCCACCACGGCCGCGTCCAGCCCGAGCAGCTCGGCGCCGGCCGCGACGCCGCCCGCCCAGCCGGCGGACAACGGCCTCTGCAAGGCCGGCGACGTCACGCTCTCGCTCGGCCAAGGCGACGCCGGCGCGGGCTCGGTCTACCGGCCGCTGCTCATCAAGAACAAGAGCGCGAAGCCGTGCGAGATCCAGGGCTTCCCCGGCGTCTCCTACGTGGCGGGCAACGACGGGCACCAGGTCGGCAAGGACGCGTTCCGCGAAGGCACCAAGGGCAACGCGGTCAAGCTGAACCCGGGCCAGACCGCGGTCGCCGACATCCAGTTCGTCAACGTGCAGAACTTCGACGCGGGCACCTGCCAGCCGACGGCGGTGAAGGGCCTGCGGATCTACCTGCCGCAGGAGACCGCGTCGAACTTCGTGCCCACCGACGGCACCGCCTGCGCGAGCACGAAGATCCCGGGCAACCAGCTTTCGGTGAAGACGATCCACACTTCCTAGAGCCGCCCGCAGATCTCCTGCGCTTCAACCAGGTGCCGCTGGCCGGAGATGTCGTTGAAGTGCAGGCTGAGCACCATCCGGCTGACGCCGTCGATGTGGTCGGCCAGCGGCTGGTAGGTGGCGTTGACCTGGGCGGCGGCCGCGGACAGCTCGCGCGCCGCCGTCATCCGGTGCAGGCGTTCGGGCGTGAGGCCGGGCGTCAGCGACGGCTGCGCGTCCCGGCTCGTGTCCGGCAGCTCGCCGACGCGGTCGAGGGCCTGGCACGCGGCCAGTGCGTCGTCGAGAGCGCCCGCGTGCACGCCGGACAGGCCCCACAGCAGCCCGAAGACGCCGCCGCCGAGCACGAACCCGGCGACCGCGCACAGCACGAGCATCCGGCGTGACTGCGGCGGTGCCGCCTTGACCTCCTCGGACTCGGTCGAGGACTCGTCGGAGCCGGGCTCGGCGTCGGTGCCGGTGCCCTGGTCCACGGTGCGCATAGCCGCCTCCCACCACCTGGGTGATGAGACATTTCAGCTCACAAACCCGGATCCTGGTGCAGTAGCGCCACGGCTGAGGCCGATTTGTCATCGAGCGGCAAGCGCCGCAGCGCGACGGAGGCGAACGCGGCGATCCCCAGCATGGCCAGCCCGGACACGGCGAACGTGTGCGCGGCGGTGCCGAGCGCCTCCGTCAGCACCCCGCCGAGCAGGGCGCCGAGCGGGATCGCGCCCCAGACGACCGTGCGCCACACCCCGAGCACCCGGCCGAGCAGCTCGTCCGGCACCAGCGTGTGCCGCGCGGTCGCAAGCACGACGTTGACGGCGACCACCGCGGCCGCGAACAGGCCGAACAGCGCCGCGGCCGCGACGGGCGAGTGCACCAGGCCCATCCCGCCGAACCCGGCACCGCAGCCGAGGATCCCGCCGGTCACGACCACGCGCCGGCCGGCCGCGCGCACGAGCCGTGGCGCGACGCCGGCGCCGAGCAGCCCGCCGATGCCGCCGACGAACGCGAAGAGCCCGAAGGTCGCGTCGGACAGGTGGAGGTCGTCGAGCGCGTAGAGCACCAGCTGCGCCTGCGCGAGCTCGCTGACCAGGCTGAGCAGCCCGGCGATGACGAGCAGGCGCGTGAGCAGCGCGTTCCCGCGCAGCCAGTGCAGGCCGTCGGCCAGCTCGGTGCGCAACCGCGTCGGCGGCCGGGCTTCGGCTTGCCCGCGGTAGGTGCCGGCGAGCCCGAGCAGCACCGCGGCCGCGATCGCGAAGCCCGCGGAGTTGAGGACGAACGGGAAGGCGGCGAAGAGCGCGAAGGTCAGGCCGCCGACCGGGCCGCCGAGGAACGTCTGGCCGACGATCTCGCACGCCTGCAGCTTGCTGTTGGCGGCGTCGAGCGAGCCGTCGCCGACGACCGCCGGGATCAGGGCGTTGGCCGCGCTGTCCGCGATCGTCTCGGCGGTCCCGATGACCAGGGCCGTCGCGTAGACCAGCCAGATCGTCATCCCGCCGGCGGCGACGAGCACGGCGAGGGTGCCGACGACGACGGCGCGGGCGGTGTTCGCGACGATCATCGCGCGCCGCCGGTCGATCCGGTCGACCAGCGCGCCGGCGACGGCGGCGAAGAGCAGCCAGGGCAGGAACTGGGTGGCGGACAGCCCGGCGATCAGCACGGGATCGCGGGTCAGCGTCGTCGCCAGCAGGGGCAAGGCCACCTTGCCGATGCCGTCGCCCAGGTGGGAGGCGGCGCTCGACGTCAGCAGCCACGTGAGTCTTCGGGCAGGGTTCACCGCGACCCCCGGTACTCATCGCAGTCACTCACTGACTTCCGGTGACAGGATAAGCGTGGTGTCACCGGAAAGTGGTCACGGTGTTACTACTAGTGCCGGATCAGCCCCAGCCGAGCTCGTGCAGCCGGGCGTCGTCGATCCCGAAGTGGTGACCCAGCTCGTGCACGACGGTGATGAGGACCTCCTCGACGACCTCGTCCTCGTCCTCGCACATGGAGAGGATCGGCTGCCGGTAGATCGAGATCCGGTCGGGCAGCACCCCGCCGTAGGACGACGTCCGCTCGGTCAGCGCGATCCCGTGGTAGAGCCCGAGGATGTCCGGCGCCTCGTCGTTGAACTCCTCGACGAGCACGACGACGTTGTCCATCGCCTTCGCGAACTCGGCGGGCACCTCGTCCAGGGCCTCCGAGACCAGTTCCTCGAACCGCTCGCGGCTCATCTCGACCGGCATCAGCCGTTCTGCTTCGACGTCGGCGGGGCCGAGTTCGACGCGGTCGGCCCGCCGCCCCCGTCCGACGGCGGGCCGCCGTCCTGGGGCTGGCCGGCATCGGGGCCGTCGGGACCGGCCGGGGCGGCCTTGATGCTGCCGGTCACCGCCTGCAGTCCGCTCTTGTCCGGCAGCAGCGCCGCCACCTTGCAGTTGACCTTGGTCGACCCGGCGTCCCAGCTCTCCTGCTCCCGCAGGTCCCAGGTCAGGATCAGCTTCTTCGCGTCCAGGTCGGCGCCGCCCGTGTAGTCCGCCGCCTGCTTGGTGCACTCGGTGTCGAGCCAGGCCTTCTGGTCGTCCTGCGACGGGTAGGTGTCCTTGAACTTCGTCTTGAGGTCGAGGATCGCGATGATCTCGTAGGAGTGCGGCTTGGTGCACTCGAGCGGGTCGCCGACGCCCTTGCCCTGCAGCGCGAGGCAGGTGCCCGGCTCGAACACGAGCGACTGGTCCTGCTCCTTGGCCGGTCCGGTGGTCGCCAGCAGCGTGCCGCCGGGGCCCGCCCACTGCAGGCCGCACCGCAGCTGGCGGTCGCCGTCGTCCCACTGCGACGGCGTCGGGCGCAGCAGGTTCGTCGTGAGCTTGCCGTACGGGTCGAGGTTGTGGCCGAGGTACGGCTTCACGTCCGAGGTGCACTTCTGCTGGGCGATCTGCTGCCACTGCTCCAGCGACGGCACCGGCGCGCCCTCCGGGAACTGGGCGCCGATGTCCACGAGCGCGGTCACCTCGAACTTGTGCGGCTGCGTGCAGGCCACCTTGTTCGCGTCGCTCGCGTCGGCGTTGTTCCAGGTCAGGCAGCTGCCTGGCGGTGAGTGGAACGCCTCCTCCGCCGCCGGGGAGAGCTTTCCCGCCCCGCCGCCGGACCCGCCGGCGAAGCCGCCGCTGCCGGTGAACAGGACGCTGAGGGCGAGCGCGATGAGCGCGCCCGCGAAGATCCCGCCCATCACGACGCGGGTGCGCAGCGTCTGTGTGGCGGCAGGGAACCGATCGGCGCTGGGAGACATCGCAGTCCATGATGCCCGCGCCGCGTGCGACGTGCGCGACCTAGGGTGGTTAGGGTGGGTCACGGTTTCGTGGTGGCCGGGATTACGGAGCGCACATGACGCAGGACAACAACACTGGGGACCAGCCGCCCCCCGAGCCGCCGAAGCGCGGTTCGATGAGATTCCAGGACTCGAACACGCGGCCCAAGCAGCCGTCGGTTGCGGAGCAGCGAGCCCGACAGCAGGCCCTCGTCCAAGAGGAGCGGGACGCCGAGCTGGCCCGTCAGGCCGACGCCAAGGCAGCGACCCGGCGGAAGATCCTGATCGGCAGCGGTGTGACCGTGGGCCTCGTCGGCCTGGTCGCGACGTTCTACACCGTCGCGAAGCCGGAGGGCGACGTCACCGCCGTCTGCACCGACAACAGCGGTGTCATCCAGAACGACGACAACTGCGACGAGAACTACGTCACCAGTCACGGCGGGTACTCCAGCGGAGGCTTCCTGTTCCTGCCGATCGGCGGAGGCGGCTACAACAGCTACCGCTACAACTACGGCGGCACCGGCGCCATCGGGCAGCGCGTGTCCGGCGGTTCGTACGACGCGCCGTCGTCGCGCACCAACGTCAGCACGAAGTCCGGCAAGTCCGTCCAGCGCGGCGGCTTCGGCATCAGCGGCAAGAGCGGCAGCACCGGGGGCACCGGCGGCAGCGGCAAGAGCGGGGGATCGTAGGTGTACCGGGACCGGCGTGAGCCGCGGCGCGACTGGCAGCGGATCGTCGAGGAGCAGGGGCTCGTCTACGGCACGCCGGCCCGCGACAACAGCGGGCGGATGCGGCCCTACTGGGACGAGTCCGTGCACTACGTCTTCGACATGGACGAGGTCCTCTCGCTCGAGGCCGACGTCGAACTGCTGCATTCGATGTGCCTGGAGGCCGTCGACAACGTCGTGACCACCGAGGGCTACCAGCGGTTCGGCATCCCCGAGTGGGTCTGGCCGCACATCGCCGAGTCGTGGAAGCGCCAGGACCCGCACGTCTACGGGCGGTTCGACCTGCGCTACGACGGCAAGTCGCCGGCGAAGCTGCTCGAGTACAACGCGGACACGCCGACCACGCTGCTGGAGGCGTCACTGCTGCAGTGGCACTGGAAGACCGACGTCTTCCCGGACGACGACCAGTGGAACTCGATCCACGAGAAGCTCGTCGAGCGGTGGGCGTTCCTGCGGGACAAGCTGCCGTCGAACGAGCTGCACTTCACCTGGTCGGCCGCGGATCCGAGTGGCGAGGACAACGTCACCACGGCGTACCTGCAGGAAACCGCGGCCGAGGCCGGCCTCGACACGGTGGGCCTGGCGATCGAGGAGATCGGCTGGGACCCGGTGCTCAAGCGGTTCGTCGACCTCGAAGAGTCGCAGATGGCGACCGTGCTGAAGCTGTACCCGTGGGAGTGGGTGGTCGACGAGGAGTTCGGCCGCAACGCCGTCGAGTCGCTGCCGCGGACGCTGTGGATCGAGCCGCTCTGGAAGATGATCCTCTCCAACAAGACGCTGCTCGCGATCCTGTGGGAGAACTACCCGGGCCACCCGAACCTGCTGCCCGCGTTCGCCGACGACCCCGGCCTGCTCACGGAGTACGTCCGCAAGCCCAAGCTGGGCCGCGAGGGCGCGAACGTCCAGATCGTCGCGACCGGCTACGAGACCCAGACCGACGGCGTCTACGGCGCCGAAGGCTTCGTCTACCAGGCGTTCGACCCCCTGCCCGAGTTCGACGGCTACCGGCCGGCGCTGGGCGCGTGGATCGTCGGGGACAGCTCCGCGGGCCTCGGCATCCGGGAGACCGGCGGCCTGGTCACCGACGACGGTGCGGCATTTGTCCCACATCGCATCGTCGAGTCGTGATAGAACACCGTCGCTGATCAGCTCTTTTCTCCTGGGAGACAACTCGTGAACACGACCCTTGCGCTGTCCGACACGTTCGGCTCCGACCTCGTGCGGGGGATCGGCGCGATCCTGCTGTACGGCGTCATCGGCCTGCTGCTGATGTTCGCCGGCTTCTACGCGATCGACTGGACCACGCCCGGCAAGCTGTCGAAGCTGGTCACGCAGGGCCTGCCGAACGCGGTGATCGTGACCGCGTCCGGGATGCTCTCGATGGCGTTCATCGTCGTCGTGGCGATCTTCAACTCGGCCAGCGACCTCACCGAGGGCCTGATCACGTCGCTGGTCTACGGCCTGCTCGGGATCATCGTCCAGGTGATCGCGGTCCGGCTCCTGGAGTGGGCGACCCGCATCGACGTGGCGTCGACCATCGAGAGCGAGAAGTTCGCCCCGGTGAGCATCGTCGTCGCGGCGGCGCACATCGGCCTGGGCCTCGTGGTCGCGGTCGGTATTTCCTGACCCGGACGTCGTGGGCCATCCGGTGGGGATGGCCCACGGGCGTGGCCGCGTTCGTCCGTTCGCACTAGCGTGGGGTTCGTGCGCCTGCTGAGGACACCGGACGACCGGTTCACGGACCTGCCCGACTTCCCCTTCGAGCCCAGGTACGTCGAGCTCGACGACCCGCACGGCGGCGTGATCAGAGTCGGGTACGTGGAGGCCGGTCCGGCGGACGGCCCGGTCGTCCTCCTGCTCCACGGCGAGCCCAGCTGGTCGTTCCTCTACCGCAAGATGCTTCCGGTCCTGGCCGCGGCCGGCCTGCGCGCGATCGCGCCGGACCTGGTCGGCTTCGGCCGGTCCGACAAGCCCGGCGACCTGGCGGACCACACGTACGCCCGGCACGTCGAGTGGATGCGCGGCTTCGCGTTCGACGCCCTGGACCTGCGCGACGTGACCCTGGTCGGCCAGGACTGGGGCGGCTTGATCGGGCTGCGCCTGGTCGCCGAGAACCCTTCGCGGTTCGCGCGGGTCGTCGCGGCCAACACGGGCCTGCCGACGGGGGACATCGACATGCCGGCGGTGTGGCATTCGTTCCGCGAGGCCGTGGAGAAGGCCCCGGTCCTGGACGTGGCGAGGTTCGTCCAGTCGGGCTGCCGGTCTTCCTTGTCGGAAGAAGTGCGCGCGGCTTACGACGCGCCGTTCCCGAACGAGATGTACAAGGCGGCTCCCCGGGCGATGCCCGGTCTGGTGCCCTACCGGCCGGACGACCCGGCTTCGGAAGCGAACCGGGCGGCGTGGAAGACGTTGACGGACCTGGAAATCCCGTTCCTGGTGGCGTTCTCCGACGGCGACCCGATCACGGGCGGCATGGCCCCGATCCTGAAGCGCTCGATGAAGGGAGCGCAGGGCTTGGAGCACCCGGTGATCGCGGGAGCGGGGCACTTCCTGCAGGAAGACAAGGGCGAGGAGCTGGCAGAGCACGTGGCGCGGTTCGTGCGGGGCTGAAGAAGAACCGGCGGCCGGCAACGCAAGCCGACCACGACATCACCAGACCTCCCCCGCCCCTCATCCCAGCCGCTTTTCAGTCGGCGGTCGGGTTTGTCAAGGCACGCTTTCCCGCCTTGACAAACGCGAGCGGCGGCTGAGAGTCCCACCGGAGGGGCGGGGGAGGTTGGACCCGCTTTGCCGCGGCAGAGCAGAGTCGGCGGCAGGAGAACAAAAGACTGTCCTCGCCGGACGGGCAGGCTCTGGGATGGCCGTCCGTCTCGCTGCTGTCTCTCGTTTGAGAGGTGGGTCGCTGGGTGGTCATCCCGTCGCCTGAACGAGGCCTATCACTTTGAGCCGGGCCCGCAAGCTTGCGTTGTCGTCTCGCGTTGGTCTCTGTGTTGCGGGCCCGGCTCAAAGTGATTTGACGGCCTCAGGCGACGGGATGGCCACCCAGCTCTTCTGGTGTCAAAGCGCCGCGTGGGTTGCCTTCAGTGCGTCGACCAGGATGTCCAGGCCCTCCTGGGCTTCCTCCGCCGTCAACGTCATCGGTGGGCCCAGCCTCAGCACGTTGCCGTGCAAACCGCCCTTGCCGATCAGCAGGCCGCGCTTCTTCGTCTCCTCCAGCATTCGGGCCGCCGCCGCGACATGCGGCGTCGTCGTGCCCGGCTTGATCAGCTCCACGCCGATCATCAAGCCCTTGCCTCGCACCTCGGCCACCAGCGGGCTGTCGACAGCACGCAACCCCGACAGCAGCTGTGCACCGCGAGCGGCGCAGTTCGCCTGCAGGTCGTGGTCCTTGATGTAGTCGAGCACCGCCGTCGCGCCCGCCATCGAGACCGGGTTGCCGCCGAACGTCGAGAACGACTGGGCCTGGAAGCAGTCCAGCACGTCCCCTCGGGCCACCACTCCGCCGACCGCCAGGCCGTTGCCGAGGCCCTTCGCGAACGTCATCATGTCCGGCGTCACGCCGTGCGCGTCGATGCCCCAGAAGTGCTCGCCCGTGCGGCCCCAGCCCGTCTGGACCTCGTCCGAAACGAACAGCACGCCGTACGAATCCAGCACCTCCTTCATCGCGCGGAACAGGCCGTCCGGCGGGAGGCTGAAGCCGCCGACGCCCTGGATCGGCTCGGCGATCAGGCACGCGACGTCGCCCGCTGTCGCCGTGTCCAGGACGTCCACCAGGTCGGCGACGCAGGCGTCGATGTACGCCGCGTCCGACAGGTCGCGGAACGGGCTGCGGTACCGGTAGCCGCCGTGGACGTAGTTGACCTTGACCGGGCTCAGCGCCGACGCCGACCAGCCGCGGTTGCCGGTGATCGCGACCGTCCCGAACGACCGGCCGTGGTAGGAGTTGCGCATCGCCAGCACCTGGTTGCTGCGCCGGAACTGCGTCGCCAGCATCAGCGCCGTGTCGTTGGCCTCGCTGCCGGAGTTCGTGAAGAACACCTTCGCGTCGGGGATGTTCGACAGCTTGGCGATCCGCTCGGCCAGCTCGACCTGCGAGCGGATCAGGTACAGCGTCGAGGTGTGCAGGATGCCCGTGTCGAGCTGCTTGCGGACCGCGTCGCCGATCTCGGCGACGTCGTAGCCCATCGAGTTGGTCAGCACGCCGGCGAAGAAGTCGAGGTAGGTGCGGCCCTGCGAGTCCGTCATGCGCCGGTCGTGCGCGTGCACGATCTCGATCGGCTCTTCGTAGAGCAGCGACATCCAGGACGGCATGACAGCGCGGTGCCGGGCGAGCAGCTCATCGGTCATCGAACGCCTCCTCGGGGTCTCAAGCGAGTATGAGGAGGCCGTGAACAGCGCTTCAACGATCAGACTGTCGGGATAACCCAGTAGGGACGCACAGTCTGTACGGACTACCCTCTGTCTTCGTGATTGACCCCAGGACTCTGCGCGATGACCCGGAAGCCGTGCGCGCGTCGCAGCGCGCCCGTGGTGAAGACGAAGGAGTGGTCGACAAGCTGCTCTCCCTCGACACCCGGCGCCGCTCTTCCATCGCCGCCGCGGACAAGCTGCGCAACGAGCAGAAGCTCCTGGGCAAGCAGATCCCGAAGGCGCCGCCGGAGGAGAAGCAGCAGCTGCTGGCCACGGCCAAGGAGCTCGCCGCCCAGGTCAAGGCGGCCGAGGCGGAGCAGAACACCGCGTCGGAGGAGTTCGACCAGCTCTTCCGGACCGTGCCGAACCTCGTGCACCCGGACGCGCCGGTCGGCGGCGAAGACGACTACGCCGTGCTCAAGCACGTCGGTGAGCCGACCAAGTTCGACTTCACCCCGAAGGACCACCTCGAGCTGCTCGAAGCGCTCGGCGGCGTCGACATGGAACGCGGGGCGAAGGTCTCGGGCTCGCGGTTCTACTTCCTCACCGGCGTCGGCGCGCAGCTGCAGCTCGGCCTGCTCAACATGGCCATCGCCCAGGCGCTCGAGAACGGCTTCACGCCGATGATCACGCCGTCGCTCGTGCGCCCGGAGATCATGGCCGGCACCGGCTTCCTCGGTCAGCACTCGAGCGAGATCTACCACCTCGAAGACGACGACCTGTACCTCGTCGGCACGTCGGAGGTGCCGCTCGCCGGCTTCCACGCCGACGAGATCCTCGACCTGAACGACGGCCCGAACCGCTACGCGGGCTGGTCGTCCTGCTACCGGCGCGAGGCCGGCTCGTACGGCAAGGACACCCGCGGCATCATCCGCGTCCACCAGTTCGACAAGGTGGAGATGTTCGTCTACACCAAGCCGGAGGACGCCGAAGCCGAGCACGAGCGGCTGCTCGGCTGGGAAGAGCAGATGCTCGCGAAGATCGAGGTGCCCTACCGGGTCATCGACACCGCGACCGGCGACCTCGGCACGTCCGCGCACCGCAAGTTCGACTGCGAGGCGTGGATCCCGACGCAGGACACCTACCGCGAGCTGACTTCGACGTCCAACTGCACGACGTTCCAGGCCCGCCGCCTCTCGGTCCGCTACCGCGGCGAGAACGGCAAGCCGCTGATCGCCGCGACGCTCAACGGCACCCTGGCCACCACCCGCTGGATCGTCGCGATCGTCGAGAACCACCAGCAGGAGGACGGTTCGGTCCGCGTGCCGGAGGCGCTGCGCCCGTTCGTCGGCGGCAAGGAAGTCCTCACACCCCGCTGATTCGCGGTATGCCAGGTGCGCGCCCGTTCGGCCCAGTAAGGTCCGGGCCGAACGGGAGAGGACTCTTCGCATGCGCATGAAGTGGCAGGTCACGGTGGCCCTGGCGGCCCTGACCGTGGCGTCCGGCTGCACGGTGGCCGTCGGCGGTTCGGCGGCGCCGGTGCCGGGCCAAGGCCCGATCGTCAAGGCCGTCGACGCCTGCTCGCTGCTCGACGAGGGCCAGCTCGACGCGCTCGGCTACGAGGCCAAGGGCCGTTCGGTGCCGGAGAACAAGGACCGGAACCAGACGGCGATGTGCCTCTGGAACACCAAGGACGACATCGAGCCGTCGGCCATCCTGAATGTCGGCTACACGACGGACATCGACTTCAACGAGTACATCGCCGGGGCCGTCCCGAAGGGCGAGCCGCAGCAGATCGCCGGCTTCAGCTGGCGGCAGTACCCGTCGCTCCTCTCCGACGACTGCGTGCTGTACGCCCTCTTCGGCGACAAGTCGTTCGCGTACGTCAGCGTCTCCGAGCCGCCGATCGAAAAGTCGTGCGAGCTGGCCAAGACGGCCATCCCGCAGGTCGCGGCGCACCTGCCCGGCGGCCAGGACGCGCCGTCGATCACCCCGACGGCGCCGGCCAAGACGGAGCCGGGCGGGCCGCTGCTGTCGGCCGACCCGTGCGCGATGCTGAAGCCGGACCAGGTGGCGCAGCTGAAGAACATCTCGCCCACCGGGGAGAAGGACAGCTCCTCGACGGTCCCCAACGCGACCTACTGCCTCTGGGACGACACCGACGGCGATCAAGGCCAGAAGGCGTTCGAAGTCTGGTTCGGCCCGAGCACGCCGATGACCGACTGGCCGGGCGTGAAGGGCGTCACCCCGCTCGAGACCGTCGACGTCGGCGGCAAGAAGTGGGGCGTCTACCCGAACCTGGGCGGCCTGCGCGTGACCTGCGGCGCGTTCCTGCCGATCACGGAAACGTCGTCGGTGCAGGTGGTCAGCGGGTTCATCGGCGACGACACCAAGACGTGCGACGTCGTCAAGCAGGGCCTGCCGCTGGTGACGGCGAACCTGCCCGGTTAGTCCTTCGACACCTGGTCGGCGATGTGGCGCGCGATCTCGAGCGCGCTCGTCGCGGCCGGCGACGGCGCGTTCAGGACGTGCACCTGGTCGCGCGCGGTCTCGATGAGGAAGTCGTCGACGAGGGAGCCGTCACGGCGCATCGCCTGCGCGCGCACGCCCGAGCCGTGGCGGACGATGTCGTCCTCGGTGACGGCCGGGACGAGCCGGGCGAGGCTTGCCGCGAACCGCTTCTTCGAGAACGAGCGCCGGACTTCGTCGAGCCCGGTCGGGAACGCGTACTTCTTCGCGAGCCGCCAGACGCCGGGGAAGGCCGCGACCTCGGCGACGTCCTTCGCGGAGAAGTCGGCCCAGCGGTAGCCCTCGCGACGCAGCGCGAGCACGGCGTTCGGGCCGGCGTGCACGCTGCCGTCGAGCATCCGCGTGAGGTGCACGCCGAGGAACGGCAGCGTCGGGTCCGGCACCGGGTAGATCAGGCCCTTGACCAGGCCGCGGCGTTCGGGCTTGAGCTCGTAGTACTCGCCGCGGAACGGCACGATCTTCGCCGACGGGGTCAGCCCGGCCAGCCGCGCGACGCGGTCGGAGTGCAGCCCGGCGCAGTTGACGAGCCCGTCCGCGACGATGACGTCCTCACCGGTCGCGACCTCGACCCCGCCGTCGCTCCCGGCGCGGATGGCCAGCGCGGGACTGTTCAGCCGGAGGTCGACGCCGGCTTCGTCGAGCAGCCGGACGAGCGCCTGGCAGACGCCGGGGAAGTCGATGATCCCGGTGGATTCGACCCGCAGCGCGGCGACGCAGGCGACCTCGGGCTCGTACTCGCGCGCCTCGGCGGGGGAGATCTTCTTCGCCGGGACGCCGTTGGCTTCGGCCCGCTCGGCGAGCGTGTTCAGCGCCGGGATCTCCTTCTCGTCGGTCGCGACGACGAGCTTCCCGCAGACCTCGACGGGCACGCCGTACTGGCGTGCGAAGTCCACGATGGACCGGTTCCCGGCGACGGACATGCGTGCCTTGAAGGACCCGGGCTTGTAGTAGAGCCCGGCGTGGACGACGTTCGAGTTGTGCCCGGTCTGGTGCGCCGCCCAGCGCGATTCCTTTTCCAGCACCGTGACGTCCAGCCCGCGCCTGGTCAGCTCCCAGGCCACGGCCAGACCGACGATTCCACCCCCGACGACCACCACGTTGCGCACGATCGACCAGGCTACGCGAGTGTCGCGGGGTCGCTGTTCCCTGGCGTTACCTAACAGTCGTCAGGTACAGTACCTAACCGATGTCAGGTAAGCGGTTGACGCGGGAAGCGCGGCGCGAGCGGATCCTCGCCGCGGCCGGCTCGGTGTTCGCGTCGGCGGGCTACGACGCGGCCGGGATGCGCGAGGTGGCGGCGGCCGCCGGGATCAGCACGCCGGTGCTCTACGACCACTTCCCGGCGAAGGCGGAGCTGTACGCGGCGCTCCTGGAGTCCGAAGTGGACGGATTGCTGGCCGGCTGGGGAGCACTCCCGCCGTCGGACGACCCGGAAGTGCTGCTGCGCGGCCGCGTCTCGGCGATCTTCGCGTGGATCGAGAACCACGAGCGGGGCTGGCGGATGATCTTCGCGGAGACGCCGTCGGACCCGGCGGTCGCGTCGGTGCACCGCCGCGGCCAGGAACGGGCGACGGCCACCCTGGCGGCGCTGTTCCACGGCGTGCCACTGGACCTCACGGCCCGCATCCCGCGCCCGCTGGCCGACGAGGTGCTGGCGGAGGCGGCGAAGAGCGCGTTGAACGCGATCGCGACGTGGTGGTGGCGCCACCGCGAAATCCCGCGTGACGAGGTCGTCGCGCTGACGGTGGACCTGTTGTGGCGCGGCCTGGCCGCGCTGATCGAGGGGGAACGATGAGCACCGAGACCTATCGTCGCGCGGCCGAAGCGGGCGACGTCGACCTGGCGATGACGGCGTTCGCGCCGGACGCCGTCCTGCATTCGCCGCTCACCTCGCGGGTGCGGTTCACCGGCCACGCGCAGCTGCGGCCGCTGATCGAGGTGGCGTACGCGCACCTTTCGGACATCCGCTTCCACACCGACGTCGGCGACGAGCGGACGCGGGTGGTGGTCTACACCGGACGGATCGGCGGCGAGCCGATCGAAGAGGCGACGCTGGTGCGCCTCGACTCCGACGGGCTGATCGAAGAGGCGACGCTGTTCGTGCGGACGTTGCCGGGCCTGGTGGCGCTGATGGACCGGTTCGGGCCGGACCTCGCCCGGAAGAACGGGCGGCCGGCGGTGGCGCGGGTGCTGGGCGTGCTGGTGAAGCCGCTGCTGGCGATGGTCCGCTCGGGTGACCGGCACGCGGTCCCGCTGGTCAGCGCTCGCCGTCAGCCGGGGTGACGGCGACCGCCGAATGCTCGAGCGCCTTCTGCGCGCTCATGCCCAAGCCGGTCCCGTAGGCCCGCTCGAACCCGGCCGTCCCCAGCGACTCGACGACCCGGCCTCGCACCGACGAGGCGTCCGGGTCGCCGGCGATCGACGTCCCGCGCACTCCCGCCGCCGCGCCCAGGAGCGTCGCCGCCTGCTCGGGCGGGGCCACTCCGGCCAAGCCCTCCAGCGCGAACGCCACGACGTCGCTCGCGTGCCACTGCCGTCCGGTGAGCAGCGCCGAGCGGTGCAGCCGGGCCGCTTCCGGCCGCCTGCCCTCGGCCAAGGCGAGCCAGCCGAGCGAGATCAGCGCCATCGCGCGGCCCGTCTCCGCCGCGAACGAGCCGCCAGGGCACTCCGCCAGCGCGCGCTCGCCCAACGCGCGGGCCGCGGCCAGGTCACCTTCGTACCGGGCCAGGTTCGCCAGCCCTACGTACGCGGCCGCGCGGGACTCCGGCATGCCCGTGCGGCGGGCCGTCGCCGCCGCCAGTTCGTAGTCCGCGCAGGCACCGGCCGGGTCGCCCGAAAGCAGGCGGGCCCAGGCGCGGCGGCAGATGAGGTCGGCGGCGTCGTCGGTCGCGCCGATCTGGTGGATCAGCCCCAGCGCCTCGTCCATCAGCGGCAGGGCGGCATCGTGCTCGCCGCGCCACGTGAGCAGCTGGGACAGGTGGTCCAAGGCCATCGACAGGCCCCACCGCTCGCCCAGCGCGCGGAACTGCGTCGCGCCCTCGCGCAGCCCTTCCTCGGCACCGGCCAGGTCGCCGGTCATCATCGCCCGCAGGCCCATGCCCGTCGGCAGCAGCGCCCAGCCCCAGGCGTCCCCGGCCGCCAGCAGGCCCTCGCCCCGGCCCGTCAGCTCTTCGTCGTCGCCGGGCGGGCCCACGACCACGCCGAGCAGCATCACCAGCATCGGGTTGCGGGGCGCCCAGTCGCCGTCCGCCGCGTACCGCCGGACCAGCGGCAGGTACTGCTCCAGCGACTCGTGCGGCGCCCCCGACAGCGCCCCGAGCACGCACACCAGGAACTCCTCGGCGTACTCCTCGCGCAGCTCCGGCGGGGTCCGTGAGACGACGGCCAGGGACAGACCGGCGCCCTCGAACCGGCGTCCGCGCATCCACCAGTACATCGCCAGCAGCGGCACCAGCCGCAGCGCGAGCGTGACGTCGTGCTCGGTCGCCCAGCGCAGGGCGGCCAGGAGGTTGTCGTACTCGGCGTCGATCCGGTCCAGCCAGTCCAGCTGCGCCGCGGTCCGCAGCATCGGGTCGGCTTCTTCGGCGAACCGCAGGAAGTACTCGGCGTGCGCACGGGAGAACGTCTCGGTCTCGCCCGCTTCGGCGAGCTTCTCGGCGCCGAACGCGCGGATCGTCTCGAGCATCCGGAACCGGCCGCCGACGGCTTCGACCAGCGACTTGTCGGCCAGCTCGAGAAGGAGATCGGCGTCGGCCCCGCAGACCTCGGCCGCCGCGGTCAGCGTCGCGCCGCCGGGGAAGACCGTCAGCCGCCGGGCGAGCTCGCGTTCGTCGTCGCCGAGCAGGTCCCAGCTCCACTCGACGACCCCGCGCAGCGAGCGGTGGCGCTCCTCGGCCGTCCGGCTGCCGCGGGCGAGCAGCCGGAACCGGTCGTCGAGCCGGGCCGCGATCTCCCCGAGGTCCAGGCTCCGGACGCGCGCCGCGGCCAGCTCCAGCGCCAGCGGCAGGCCGTCGAGGGCCGCGCAGATGTGCTGGACGTCGCCGATCGTCGCCTCGCCGACGGTGAACGCCGGGTCGCTCGCGGCCGCGCGGTCGGCGAACAGCCGGACCGCCGGGTAGGCCAGCGCCTCCGCGGCGGGAGTCCCGGGCGGCGGGACGGCCAGCCGCGGCACCGGCGCCAGCTGCTCGCCGGTGATGCCGAGCGGCTCACGGCTGGTGGCCAGCACCCGCAGCCCCGGGCACGCGCCGAGCAGCCGCGCGGCCAGCCGGGCCGCGACGTCGACGACGTGCTCGCAGTTGTCGAGCACGAGCAGCGCCGCCCGGTCGCGCAGGGCCGAGATCAGCCGATCGGCCGGGTCCTGCGGGCCGCCGCGCGTGCTCTCGCGCAGGCCGAGCGCGCCCAGCACCGCCCCGGCGACACCGGGGCCGCTGTGCGGGGCCAGTTCGACGAACGCGACCGGCCCGGCTTCCGCGGCGGCGATTTCGACGGCCAGCCGCGTCTTGCCGGTGCCGCCCGGCCCGGTCAGCGTCACCAGCCGGCTGCGCTCCAGCAGCTCGGCCACCTGCCGCAGCTCGCCGTCCCGCCCGACGAAGCTGGTCAGCTGCGCGGGCAACGCGGGGATCGCCGGCCTCTCCGTCTCGCCGCGAAGCACGGCGAGGTGGGCTTCGGCGAGGTCTGGACCAGGGTCGGCGCCCAGCTCGTCGGCCAGCGTGCGGCGGGCGTCTTCGAACGCGGCCAGCGCGTCGGCCGGCCGGCCCGCGGCGGTGAGCGCGCGGACGAGCTGCGCGCGCGGCCGTTCCCGCAGCGGCTGCGCGGCGACGGTCTCCCTCAGCTCGGCGAGGACGTCTTCGGCGTGCCCGAGGGCCAGCCGGGCTTCGACGCGGTCGTCCGCCGCGTCGGCCCGCAGCTCCTCGAGCCGGGTGGACCGGGCCGCGGCGAACGGCGCGTCGGCCAGGTCGGTGAACGCGGGCCCGCGCCACAACGCCAGCGCTTCGTCCAAGGTGGACGCCGCTCGGGCGGGCTCGCCGTTCTTCAGCAGCGTCCGGCCTTCGCGCGCAAGGCTTTCGAAAGCGTGAACGTCCACTTCGTCCGGTTCGACGACCAAGCGGTACCCAGCGGCGGTGAACTCGACCGGCGCCAGCTCCTTCAGCGCCGTCCGCAGCCGGGAGACCTGCGACTGGAGGGCGTTGGCCGCGCCGTCCGGTGGGTAGTCCCCGTACATGCCGTCGATCAGCCGCTCGGCCGGCACGAACCGGCCGGCTTCCAGGGCGAGCAACGCCAGCAGGGTTCGCGACCGGGGGCCGCCCACCGCCACCTGCGTGCCGTCCGGACGCCACGCGGCGACGGCCCCCAGCACCCCGAATCGCATGGACCCACCCTAAGACGTCGCCCGACCTGGGGAAGTTGTCGCTCGAAGGTGGTCTTCGGCGTGGGCCTGTGAATCACCTGAGCGAGCGTATATACACTTCGCCGGGTCCCCACGCAATGGGAGAGGTATGTCGACCGACAGCATTGCCCTTGGTCAGCCGACCGTGGGTGAAGAGGAGCTCGCCGCCGTCGCCGAGGTCTTCCGGTCCGGCTGGCTGGCCGGCGCCGGACCGGCGTGCCGCCGCTTCGAAGAGCGGTTCGCCCAGGTCACCGGCACCGCGCACGCGTTGACGACCGCGAACTGCGGTTCGGCGCTCTTCCTCGGGCTCAAGGTCTTGGGCGTGCGGCCGGGCGACGAGGTCATCGTCGGCGACTACACGTTCCCGGCCACCGGCCACGCCGTCGTGCAGGCCGGCGCGACCCCGGTGTTCGCCGACATCCGCCCGGACGTCTTCAGCGCGGACCCGGCGCACGTCGAGTCCCTGATCACCCCGAAGACCGTCGGCATCCTCGCCGTCGACGTCGCCGGCCAGCCGGGCGACTTCGACGAATACCGCGCGATCGCCGACAAGCACGGCCTCTGGCTGTTCGAGGACGCCGCGTGCGCCGCCGGCGCGACGTACAAGACACGCCCGGCGGGCAGCCTCGCCGACCTCGCCGCGTTCTCCTTCCACGGCCGCAAGGGCATCACCGCGGGCGAAGGCGGCGCGCTGGTCTCCGACCGCGAAGACCTCATCGCGCACGCCCGCAAGCTGCACACCTACGGCATCGAGCCGGCGATCAGCCGCGAAGGCTCGAACACGCTGCCGATCCCGGAGTTCCACGAGCTCGGCTACAACTTCCGCATGTCGGACGTCCAGGCCGCGATCATGAACGTCCAGCTCGACCGGCTGCCGGATCTCCTCGCTTCACGTCGCTCGGTCGCGAAGCGCTACCACGAGGCCTTCGCGGACGTCGACGCGCTGACCGTCCCGGTGGAACTGCCCGATCGCGAGCACCCGTGGCAGGCCTACCTGCTCACGGTGGCGCCCGAGGTCAGCCGCGACACCCTCGCGCTGCGCATCCGCGAAACGGGCGTGCAGTGCAACTTCGGCACCTACGCCTCGCACCTGCAGCCGATCTACGGTCCCCAGGCCCCGCTGCCCGTCTCGGCGGACGCGTTCGCGCGTCAGCTCGCGATCCCGATGCACGCCAACCTCACCGACGCCGAAGTCACCCGCGTCGGCGAGGTTGTGCGCGAAGCCGTGCAGTCCCTGTCCTGAAGCCGCCCTACCGAGGAGAAATTGGTGTCCGACAAGAAGGTGCTCTTCACCGGGGCAGGTGGGTTCATCGCCGCGCACGTCATCCCGCTGCTCATCGAGGGCGGCTACACGGTGCGGATCTTCGACAACATGACCCGCGGCGACCGCGCCCGCGTCAACGAGTTCGTCGCCACCGGCAAGGTCGAGCTCGTCGAGAAGGACGTCCGCTACGGCGGTGCGGTGCGTGAGGCCATGCGCGGCTGCACGCACGTCATCCACTTCGCGACGGTGTCGATCAACAAGTCGATCGCCGACCCGCACGAGTCGATCGACATCAACATGATCGGCAACCACAACGTGTTCGCCGCGGCCGCCGACGAGGGCGTCGAGCGCCTGGTGTTCGCCTCGACCGCGTCGGTCTACGGCGAGCCGAAGCGCCTGCCGATGCACGAGGACGACGAGCTCAAGCCGCTCACGCCGTACTGCATCTCGAAGCGCGCCGGCGAGGACCTGCTCGGTTTCTACGAGCGCCAGAAGGGCCTGTCCTGGAACGCGCTGCGGTTCTTCAACGTGTACGGCCCCGGCCAGAAGATCGAGGCCTACTACACGTCGGTGATCAACCACTTCATCCAGCGCCTGCGCGCCGGCCAGCCGCCGATCATCGACGGCCGCGGCGACCAGTCGATGGACTTCGTGCACGTCTGGGACCTCGCGCGCGCGGTCGTCGCCGCGCTGGAGTCGGAGCGGGCGAACCTGCCGATCAACATCGGCACCGGCATCGACACGTCGATCGCGGCGCTGGCGAAGATCCTCATCGAGGCCGTCGGCGTCGACGTCGAGCCGCTGTTCAACGAGCGTGACGTGCTGGTCTCGCGGCGCGCCGCCGACATCACCCGCGCCCGCGAGGTGCTCGGCTGGGAGCCGCGGATCACTGTCGAAGAAGGCATGCGGCAGCTGGTCGAGGACTCAGAGTGAGTGCCACCGCGGGCCCTGCCCGAGGACGTGCGATGCGCATCGCGGTGGTGAACAACTTCTTCCCGCCCCGGGTGGGCGGGAGCGCGCACATGTCGGCGTCGCTGGCGGCGCAGTTCGTCGAGGCCGGGCACGAAGTCCTGGCCATCACGGCGGCCTACGCCGACGCCCCGGCCGACGAGGAGCGCGACGGCTACCGCGTCGTGCGCCTCGCGGCGGTGAAGATGCCGCAGGTCGGGCTGTCGATCGACTTCGACATGAGCTTCGCGTCGCCGCGGCCGGGCAACTGGCGGCGGCTGTGGAAGCTGCTGGACGAGTTCAAGCCGGACGCGATCCACCTGCACGGCCAGTTCTTCGACCTGTCGTGGCTGGCTGGCATCTACGCGCGGCGACGGAACATCCCGGTGCTGCTGACCATCCACACGCTCCTGATCAGCGACAACAAGCTGTACGGCAGCGTGTTCCGGATGCTCGACGCGGTGCTCGTGAAGCCGATTCTGCGCTACATCCGGCCTCGCTACGTCATCCTCGACAAGCTCGGGGTCGACTACTGCGTCGAGCGCTACGGCACCAGCGACGCGAACTCGGAGTACTTCCCGATCGCGGTCGACACCGGCCACTTCGCGAAGCCGGTGACGAAGGACGTCCGCGCGGAGCACGAGATCGGTGACGCGCCGCTGATCGTCTCGCTCGGGCACGTCATCCCGCTGCGCAACCGGCTGCCGCTCATCGAGGCGCTGCCGTCCATTTTGGACAAGCACCCGAGCGTCCGCGTGCTGGTCGTCGGCCGCGTCTACCACGACGCGTTCCTGAAGCGCGCCGCGGAACTGGGCGTCTCGGACGCGCTGGTGGTCACGGGCGCGGTGCCGAAGGCGGACGTCCCGGCGTACTTCGCGGCGGCGGACATCGTCACGCACGACCTCAACGGCGGCTGCGGCACGGCGTCGCTCGAGGCGATGCTGTCCGGCACGGCGACGATCGCATCGGTCACCGAGGACAACTACCCCGGTATCGAGCTGCGCAACGGCGAGAACGTGCTGCTGGTGCGCCCGGACGACGCGGAGGCCGTGGCGCGCACGGTGATCGAGCTGCTCGACGACCCGGATCGCCGGGCCCTGATCGCGCAGCGCGAGAGCGAGATGGTCCGGTCGAACTTCGGCCTCGACGTCGTCGCCGAGGAACACCTCCGTACGTTCGAGAAACTGGTGTCGGAAGCGGATGTTCTTCGATGACGAGCGCAGCCACCGGCTGCGCCCGCAGATCCTGACCGAGCTCGTCTCGCAGTACATGAACGACGCCGAGCGGGCCCAGTTCTACGGGCTCCCGTCGACGTGCCGGGTGCGTGAGCGAGTCAAGATCATCAGCCCCGAGAACCTCACGATGGGCGACCACTGCTGGGTCGGGGAGGGCGCGGCGCTCGACGCGAGCGGCGGCCTGGAGATCGGCGAGCACACCAGCATCGGGCTGAACACGCTGATCTTCACGCACTCGAGCTGGCTCGCGAACATGACGCTGCAGAACCATTCGGGCAGCGACCTGATCGAGCGCAAGCCGGTGAAGATCGGCAAGGGCTGCTTCATCGGCGGCCTGGTGGTGATCATGGCCGGCGTGACGATCGGCGACTTCGCCACGGTGCAGCCGAACTCGGTGGTGGCGAAGGACGTCCCGCCGCGGACGCTGGTGGCGGGCAACCCGGCGCGCGTGTTCCAGCGGTACGACGAGGAGTACATCCAGTCCGAAGTGGACCGGGTCCGCGCGGAGAACGCGCGCCGCCGGGAGATCGCCGAGGAACGCGGTCAGGCTCCCGGCTGGGGCGCGCCCTCCGGTGACTTCTCCGAGTAGACCGGTTCCCGGCTTCGGCCCGCTCCCCGAAGTGGATGACGGCGGCGCCGACGTGGTCGCCGGCGCCGCCGTCGTGGAACCGCCCCGGTGCGCTGTGACGCAGGTCAGCAGGCATGCGGCGGCGAAGATTCCCCCGATGAAGCGCTCGCAAGACAATCTAGCCCGCGGTAACCGAGCGCAGGATTGCGGTTACGCAACGTTTCAGCCGTGGCCGACGTCCGTGGTGCCGCCGGGCAGCTTGTTGCCGGCCGCGTCGTAGGCCTTCAGCCGCGCCGGGTCGGGCGTGCCCAGGTCGAACCAGAACACGACCACGTTCGGGTCCGCGCTCCAGCGAGCTTGGTGCGCGACACCCACCGAGCTGGTGATCTTCGCGGCCGGGCCGACGTAGTAACCGAAGCCGGGAACGTCGTGGCCGTCGGCGTTCATGCCGCCGGTCACCGAGTGGAAGCCCGGCGCCTTGTCGGAGCCCGACGTCTCGTTCGCGACGACCAGGTCCTTCAGCCCCGACGCGTCACGAACGCCCGCCATGATGCCGAACGTCGTCTGCGGCAGCCGCGATTCCCGCAGCTTGACGCCGTAGAAGACCAGGTCGCCGATGCCCGACGGGATCACGTCACCCAGCACCTCGTGCTCGGGCGCGGCGGCGCGGGCCGGCGGTACCGGCGCGGCAGCGAGGGCGGCGGGCGCGACCGGCGTCGCAGGCGCGGCGTTCGCGCTGGTCAGCACGCCGGACACGGCCAGCGCGCCGCACGCGGCGACGGCGGTACCGGCGATGACGAGGCGTTTTCTCATGCGTTTCCTCCCTCGGCGACAAGATCGTCCGGAGGAACGACGGGCGTACGCTCGGAAAGGTTGAGAGCAACCTTTCCGCGGCCCGGCCGTCGCTGGGGAGAGACGGATCGAGGTGACCCATGGCGCGCGGCGACGACGAGTTCGCGGACTTCGTGCGCGCCTCCTCGGCCCGGCTCACCCACGCCGCCTACCTGCTCACCGGTGACCGCCACCAGGCGGAAGACGCCGCGCAGACCGCCTTCACGCGCACGTACGCGGCCTGGTCGCGAGTCCGGCACAAGGACGCCTACGGCTACGCCCGCACCGTCCTGATGAACCACGTCATCGACGGCTGGCGGCGCCCGATCCGCGAGTACGCCACCGAGGCGATGCCCGACCAGCCGGACCGGCTCGACGTCGACAAGGCCGTCACCCAGCGCGCGTGGCTCACCGCGGTGCTGCGGACGCTGACCGCCCGCGAACGCGCCGTCGTCGTGCTCCGCCACTTCTTCGACCTGCCCGAAGCCGACGTGGCCCGTGAGCTCGGCGTTTCGCTGGGTACCGTGAAGAGCACCAACTCGCGCGCGCTGGCCAAGCTGCGCATCGAGGCCGGCGAGGACACGCTGATCGGAGGGAGCGGGCGATGAACGACCTCGACGACTTCCGCGCCGCCCTCCGGCAGCCGCCCGCCGAACCCTTCGCCGAGCCCGACCTGGCGGCGATCATGGCCGGCGGCACGCGCCTCCGGCGTCGCCGCCGTGCACTGACGACCACCGCCGGGCTCGCCGCCGCGGCCGTCGTCGTGCTGGTGTTCGTGTTCGCCGTCCAGCTGCGGCAGCCCGCCCCGGCGCCGGTCGCGCAGCCGCCTGCCCCGCCGACGTTGTCCGTGCCCGCCTCGACCACCGGGCCGTCCGAACGGCCGCCGCTCGGCGACGTCGTCGGCACCGGGATCCTGACGAAGGCAGGCGAGATCGTGTTCTTCGCGCGGGCCATCGACGAGCCGCAGGCACTGCCGGGCATCCACTTCGGCCTGGTCGCCGGCTTCCGCTCCGGTACCGCGCTGCAGGCCGCGCTGGCCACGAACGAGGTCCGCGGCTCCGACCGGTCGTTCGGCTTCCACGCCACCGACGGCGGCGAGGTCCTCCAGGACCAGCTCATCCCGGTCTTCGGCTACTTCGCCGGCCCGGCGACGCGGATCACGACGACCGTCCACGGCAAGACCGTCGAGGCCACCCTGGCCAAGTGGACCGAGGACCCGAACGTGGTCTTCTTCTGGTTCGACCCCGTCGCGGTGCCGGACTCCGCGTCCCTGACCCCGCTGATCGCCTACGACGGCGGAGGCAAGCGGCTCACCAAGTAGCCGCGCGTCCGGTCGGCGGTACACGGCGGCCCCGCGCGGGCGTAAGACCGGATCCGTGACCTCTCGACGAGCGTTCCTCGCCGCATCGGCGACTTCGGTGGTGGTGTCCGCGGTGGGGGTTCCGGCGGCGGCCGCGTCCCCCGGGTGCCCAGGCGTTCCCGTCCGGCCGCAGCGCCCCGGCGTGGACCTGCGAGCGTTGCTGCGGCAGGTCGACGAGCGCCGGATCGAGGCGACCGTGCGGCGGCTGGCCGCGTTCGGCACCCGGCACACGCTGTCCGCCCAGGACGACCCGGTGCGCGGCATCGGCGCCGCGCGTGACTGGCTGTTCGCGCAGTTCCAGCAGGTCGCGGCCGCGTCCGGCGGCCGGATGACCGTCGAGCTGCAGTCGTACGTCCAGCCGCCCGCCGACCGGATCCCGGTGCCGACGAAGATCACGAACGTCGTCGCGACGCTGCGCGGGTCCACCGATCCCGGCCGCGTGTACGTCGTCTCCGGGCACTACGACTCGCGCCGCACCGACGTCATGGACTTCACCGGCGACGCGCCGGGAGCCGACGACGACGCTTCGGGCGTCGCGGTCTCGCTGGAGCTCGCGCGGGTCTTCGCGACCCGGCAGCCGGCCGCGACGATCGTCTTCGCCGCCGTGGCGGGCGAGGAGCAGGGCCTCTACGGCGCGCGGTACCTCGCGCAGCAGTTCAAGGCCGCCGGCACGGACGTCCAGGCGATGTTCACCGACGACATCGTCGGCTCCAGCCGCGCCGACGACGGCACGCGCGACCCGACGACGATCCGGCTGTTCGCCGAGGGCGTCCCGACCGCGGAGACGCCGGCCGAGGCGAACCTGCGGCGCAGCATCGGGGGCGAGAACGACTCACCGCCGCGGCAGCTGGCCCGGTTCGTGAAGTCGGTGGCGGAGAACGACGCGACCGGCATGACGGTCCGCGTGATCTACCGCCGCGACCGCTACCTGCGCGGCGGCGACCACATCGGCTTCCTGGAGCAGGGCTACCCGGCGGCGCGGTTCACCGAGCCCGCCGAGGACTTCGCGCACCAGCACCAGGACGTCCGCGTGGAGAACGGCGTCCAGTACGGCGACCTGCCGGAGTTCTGCGACTTCCCGTTCATCGCCCGGGTCGCCCGGGTGAACGGCGCCGCCCTGTGGTCGCTCGCGACGGCGCCGGGCACCCCGAAGGGCGTGAAGATCCGCACGGCGGCGCTGACGAACGATTCGGAACTGCTGTGGAACGCGACGCCGGGCGCGGCCGGCTACGAAGTCCTCTGGCGCGAGACGACGGCGCCGGACTGGACGCGTGCGCTCGACGTCGGCCCGGCGCTGACGGCGAAGATCGACCTGTCGAAGGACAACGTCTTCTTCGCCGTCCGCGCGGTGGGCCCCGGCGGACTCCGGAGCCCGGCCGCGTTCCCGGTGCCGGTGAGCTAGGCCGCGGCCTGCGTCAGTACCTGCTCGACGACGTGGTGCGACGGCAGGATCAGGTCGCGCTCGGTGTCGGCGTCGACCTTGCCCTCCAGCAGGTCGCAGAACCGGTCCAGCTGCGAGGCGAGCGGCTCGCGCGCCGTGATCAGCTCGGGGATCTCGATGACCGTCTGCTGCCGGTAGCCGAGGCCGTCCGGGGTGACGGAGTCGTGCGAGATGTGCCGGTAGATGGTGACGTCGCGGCGGAGCAGGTCGATCTCGATCAGCCGGTCGAGCTCCGACACGACCAGCGACCGGACCTTCTTCTGCCCCAAGCGGGACGCGGAAACCGTGGCCAGGCCGGTCGGGAACGACAGCACCGTCTCGATGGTGTCCTCGGCGCCGTCGACCGACTGCGGGTGGAAGTACCCCGCGCCGGACGTCACCCGCGCCGGCGTCGCGCCGCCGAAGAACTGGATCGCCAGGTCGACGTCGTGCACCAGCAGGTCCCATGCGACGCCGGTCTTGATCCGGGGCGCGTACGGGCCGTGGCGGCGGGCCATCAGGTGGATCGGCTCCTGCACCAGCGCCCGCGCGGTCATGACCGCCGGGTTGTAGCGCTCGAGCAGCCCGCACATCAGCGCGACGCCCTGCTTCTTCGACAGCGCGACGATCTCCTGCGACTTCTCGAAGCTGTTGCACACCGGCTTTTCGACCAGCATCGGCTTGCCCTGGCCGAGGATCTCCTGCGCGAGGTCGTAGTGCACCTCGGTGGCCGAAGCCAGCACGACGGCGTCCACATCGGACAGTGAGCCGAGCTCGGGCGTCCACTTCGTCTCGTACCGCTCGGCGACGGCCTTGCCCGCTTCCTCGCGCGGATCGATCACGCGGACGAGGTCCACGCGTTCGTTCCCGGCGAGCACGCGAGCGTGGAGGGAACCCATGTTCCCGGTACCGACAAGAGCGATCCGATGCGTCATGCGCCCAGTACCTCGCGAACGGTTTCGATGATGGTGTCCAGGTCGGACTCGGTCAGGTGCGGGTGCACCGGCAGCGAAAGCGCTTGCGCGGCAACCGCCTGCGCCACCGGGAAGTCCTCGACGCGCGCGCCCGGGATCAGGTCGTGACCCGCGTAGCAGTCGTAGTCGAAGACGATCTTGGGGTAGTAGATGCCGTTGCCGATACCGCGCTCGGTGAGCGCCGCGGCCAGCTCGTCACGCGAGAGGAACGCGTGCGGCCCGACCAGCACGGTGTACTGGTGCCACACGTGCTCGCGGCCCGGCAGCACCTGCGGGACGTCCAGGCCGGGAGTGCCCGCGAGACCCTCCGACAGCCGCTTCGCGTTCGCCTGGCGGGCCGCGGTCAGCTGGTCGAGCTTCGCCAGCTGCGGGATGCCGACCGCCGCGTGCAGGTCGGTCATCCGGTAGTTGTGCCCGGCGACCTCGTACTGGTAGCGGGCGCGCATGCCCTGGTTGCGCAGCACGCGCAGCTTGTCGGCCAGCGCGTCGTCGTCCGTCGTGATGACGCCGCCCTCGGCGGTCGTGATGTTCTTCGTCGCGTACAGCGAGAAGCAGCCGATGCCGAACGAGCCGGCCTGCTTGCCCTCGAACGACGCGCCGACGGCCTGCGCGGAGTCCTCGATGACCTGGAGGCCGTGCTCGGCGGCCAGCGGGGCGAGCTTGCCCATGTCCGCGGTCTGGCCGTAGAGGTGCACCGGCATGAGCACCTTCGTGCGGTCGGTCACCACCTTCGCCACGGCGTCGGTGTCGATCGCGAAGTCGTCGCGCCGGATGTCGGCGAAGCGGACGGTCGCGCCGGCTTCGAGGATCGCGTTCAGCGTCGCCACGAAGGTGAACGGCGAGGTGATGACCTCGTCACCCGGCTTCAGGTCGAGCACCTGGAGCGAGGCGACCAGGGCGGTCGTCCCGTTGTTGACGGCGATCGCGTGCTTCGTGCCGGAGACGGCCGCGAAGGCGTCTTCGAAGCGCTTGACCATCGGTCCCTGTGCGATGGCGCCGGAGCGCAGCACCTCGACGACGAGGTCCTCCGCGTCGCGGACGTCGACCACAGTGATGGGGATCATGGGCAGTCTCTCTCGGAAGGCGATTTCGGCGCGTCCGGTACAGTGAGCCGCCGGTTCTGCGCCCGGCCGCCCTGCATGAACGCGGGCCTCACGTTACCGGGCGCGGTAGCACGCCCAGTACCCAGCCGCCGACGAACGGATACCCGCCCGTGGCCAACCGCATCCACCCGACCGCCGTCCTCGGCGAAGGCGTCGAACTCGGCGACGGCAACGTGATCGGGCCGTTCGCCGTGATCGTCGGGCCGGCCCGGATCGGTGACGGCAACTGGATCGGCCCGCACGTGACGATCGGCACGCCCGGCGAGGACCGCGGCCGCCCCCACCCGGCGGCCTGGGACGAGACGCCGATCGGTGACCCGGATCACGACGGCCACGGCGTCGTCATCGGCAGCCGCAACCGGATCCGCGAGTACGTGAGTGTCCACCAAGGGACCTGGCGGACGACGACGATCGGCAGCGACGGCTACTTCCTGCGCAACTCCCACATCGCGCACGACTGCCTGGTCGGCGACGGCGTGACGATCGCGTCCAACGCCGTCACCGGCGGGCACTGCCACATCTGGGACGGCGCCAACCTCGGCATGGGCGCGATCCTGCACCAGAAGGTCGTGGTCGGCCCGGGCGCGATGATCGGGATGGGCTCGGCGGTGCGGCGCGAGATCGGCGCGTTCACCATCGCCGTCGGCAACCCGGCCCGCGTCACCGGCATCAACGTCGTCGGCCTGTCGCGCCGCGGCGTCGACGAGGCGACGATCGAGGCGCTGGGGCCGTGGCTGAAGGGCAAGGAAGGTCTCCCGGACGCCACCCTGCCCGGCGACCTCTCTACCTTGGTAAAGGCGTGGGACGCCCGCCCGCGCGAAGAGCACTAGGAGTCATGGCTATGTCGGTTGCCCCCAAGCTGCGCGAGGTCTTCGTCGAGGCGCTGGACCTCGACGCTGACGTGGACGTCGAGAACCTGAAGTACCGCGACCTCGAGGCGTGGGACTCGGTCGGCCACATGGCGCTGGTCGCGGCCATCGAGGACGAGTTCGACGTCGAGTTCGACACCGACCAGGTCATCGACATGTCGAGCTTCAAGGTCGCCGTGGACATGGTGACCGAGCTGCAGGCGAAGAATGACTGATCTGTCCGGTCGCGTCGCGCTCGTCACCGGCGGGACGCGGGGGATCGGCTTGGCCACCGTGCGCGCTTTGGTCGATGCGGGCGCGACGGTGGTGCTCACCGGCCGCGACGAGGCCCGCGCGAAAGAAGCGGCTTCGGCGGCCGGCGCGGCGGCCGGGCTCGCGCTCGACGTCACCGACGCGAAGGCCGTGTCTTCGCTGGTCAGAGGTGTCGCGAAGGAGCACGGCAAGCTCGACATCGTCGTCGCGAACGCCGGGATCATGGAGGACGCGCTCCTCGGGATGATCCGCGAGGAGCTCGTCGACACGACGCTGAGCACGAACGTCGCCGGCACGCTGCACACCGTCCAGGCCGCGGCCCGGGCGATGATGCGCAAGAAGACCGGCTCGATCGTCGTGCTCGCCTCGATCGTCGGCGAGTACGGAAGCGCTGGTCAGACGGTGTACGCGGCGTCGAAGGCGGCGGTGGCGAACATCGCGAAGTCCGCGGCGAAGGAACTCGGCCGGTCCGGCATCCGCGTCAACGCGGTCGCGCCGGGCGTGATCGAGACCGACCTGACCGCGGGCCTGAGCGAGGACGCGAAGGCGGAGAACGCCGGCAAGACGCCGCTCGGGCGGCTCGGCCGGGCGGAAGACGTGGCGAACGCGATCCGGTTCCTGGTGAGTGATGAAGCTTCCTTCGTCACCGGACAGGTGCTGGGCGTCGACGGAGGCTTGGTGCTGTGACTTTGCTGGGTGCGGGAGCTCGGCTGGTGGACGTGGCCGGGGGCCGCACGCTGGCGGGCGCGGAACTGTCGGCCGAGGTCGGCAAGCGGATGGAAGAGCTGGCCGCGTTGCCGGTCGGCGTCGTGTTCGCGCGGATGTCGGTCGACCTGCCGAGCGTGCTGACCTACCTGGGCGCGTTCGAGTCCGGCCGGGCGATCGCGCTGATCGACCCGGCGCTGGACGCCGACGTGCTGGCCGGGCTGGTCTCGCGCTTCCGGCCGGCGGCCGTGCTGTCGGCTTCGGGGGACGCGCCCGACGGGTACACCGCGCAGGGGTCGGACTGGGTCCGCTCGTCGGCTGACGGTGTGACGCCGCACCCCGACCTCGCCGTGCTGCTCCCGACCAGTGGGTCGACCGGCAACCCCAAGCTCGTCCGGCTCTCGCGGCAGGCGATCCTGGCCAACGCCGACGCCATCGCGCAGGTGCTCGACATCGACGCCGACGAGGTCGCGCCCACCTGCCTGCCGCTGCACTACAGCTACGGGCTCTCGGTGCTGAACTCGCACCTGGTGCGCGACGCGACCGTCGTGATCGAGCCGTCCGGCGTGCTCGGCCGCGGCTTCTGGGACGCGGTGACGACGTACGGTGTGACGTCCCTCTCGGGTGTCCCGTACCACTACGAAATGCTGCGGCGGCTCAAGTTCGACCCCGCGAAGTACCCGACGCTGCGCACGCTGACGCAGGCCGGCGGGAAGCTGCGCGACGAGCTGATCGCCGAGTTCAACGACAAGATGCTGGCCGTCGACGGCCGGATGTACGTCATGTACGGCCAGACCGAGGCCGCGCCGCGGATGACCACGGTGCCCGCGGAAAGACTGGCCGAAAAGCTCGGTTCCGCCGGGCCGGCGCTGCCGGGCGGGAAGTTCTCCGTCCGTCGCGACGACGGGTCGGAGACCACGCACCCGAAAATTGTCGGTGAGGTCGTCTACCGTGGGCCCAATGTGATGCTGGGTTACGCGGACGACGAGTCCGGCCTGGCCAAGGGCGACGAATACGCCGGCGTGCTCGCCACCGGTGACCTCGGCTACCTCGACGAAGAGGGGTACCTGTTCATCACCGGGCGGCTCAAGCGCATCGGCAAGGTGTTCGGCAACCGCGTCAGCCTCGACGACCTCGAAAACGCCGCCCGCGCGGCGGCGGTGGGGATCGACGTGGTGGCCGCGGTGCCCGCCGGCGACAAGGTGGTGCTGTTCGCCGAGGGCGTCGACAAGGACATCTGCAAGGACGCGTCGCGGGCGCTGTCCGAGCGGCTGCACCTGCACGTCAGCGGGTTCGACGTCCGCCCGATCGACACCGTGCCGCTGCTGGCCAGCGGAAAGATCGACTACCGGTCCTTGGAGGCGAAGGTATGAGCGTGTTCACTCGGTCGCAGGCTGACCGGGAGGCCTTGCTGCTGCCCGAACTCGTCGACCTGACGGCCCACCACCGGGCGAACTCCGAAGGCTACGAGCGGATCCTGTCGTCGCTGGGAATCGCGCCGAACGCCGACTTCGCCACGATCGCGGACCTGCCGTGGCTGCCGGTGCGGATGTTCAAGACGCACGACCTGAAGTCGGTGCCGGACAGCGAGGTGTTCAAGACCCTCACGTCGTCCGGCACCACCGGCGCGGGCGCGTCGCGGATCTACCTGGACAAGGAGGCGGCGGGCGCGCAGACCAAGCAGCTCGGCGCGACCCTGCAGGAGGTCCTCGGCGGGGAGCGGCTGCCGATGCTGATGGTCGACACGATCGGCATCATCAAGAACCGCCGCTCGTTCTCCGCGCGCGGCGCGGGGGTGCTGGGCATGGCGAACTTCGGCCGCAAGCACACGTACGTGCTCGACGAGAACGACCGGCCGGACGTCGAGGCCGTCAAGAAGTTCCTCGCCGAGTACGGCGGCAAGCCGTTCCTGATCTTCGGCTTCACGTTCATGGTGTGGCAGTACCTGTACGAGGTCGCGCGGGACAACGGTCTCGACCTGTCGAACGGCATCCTCATCCACTCCGGTGGCTGGAAGAAGCTGATCGATCGCGCGGTCGACAACACCGAGTTCCGACGGCGCTTCAAGGAGGACACCGGGCTCACCCGGATCCACAACTACTACGGGATGATCGAGCAGATCGGCACGGTCTTCCTCGAAGGCCCGTCCGGGAACTCGCTGTACTGCCCGGACTTCGCCGACGTCGTGATCCGCGATCCGGAGACGTGGGAAGAGCAGCCGGTCGGGAAGCCGGGCGTCATCGAGGTCGTCTCGACGCTGCCGCGGTCGTACCCGGGCCACGTGCTGCTGACCGAGGACCTCGGCGTCTACAACGGGATCGACGACGGCGACTGGCCGGGCAAGCACTTCTCCGTGCTCGGCCGGCTGCCCAAGGCCGAGGCCCGCGGCTGCTCGGACACGTTCTCAGGAGCGGCGGCATGAGCGTTCTGACCCAGCGTTTCCCCTTGTCGGAAGCTGTTTCGGTCGGCGACTTGGTTTCCGAGCTGCGCGCCGAGCCGCCGGGTGGCCGGCTGCGCGTCGGCGACCCGCGCGTCGTCGAGTTCGTCACGAAGTTCGCCCGCAAGCTGCTGGCCCCGGCCACCGCGCGCCGGTTCCCGGAGCTGGCGTCGCTCGGCTTCTTCCTGCGCAAGGGCGAGATCGCCAAGGCGTTGTCCACTTTGGACACCACGGGCGGCGCGTTGCGGTTCCCGCGCGGGCTCGTGTTCCACGTGCCGCCGGCGAACGTCGACACGATCTTCGTCTACTCGTGGGCGCTGTCCGCGCTGGCGGGCAACCACAACGTCGTGCGGGTGTCGTCGCGCTCCGCGGGTGCCGCCGAAGCGGTGCTGGAGGCGCTGAACGCCGCACTGTCCGAAGTGGACCCTTCGGTGGCGGCGGCCATCACGGCGACCCAGCGCATGGTGACCTACGACCGCAGCGACGAGGTGAGCGGCGCCCTGTCCCTGGCCGCCGACCTGCGCGTCATCTGGGGCGGCGACGGCTCGGTCGCGGCGCTGCGCAAGTACCCGCTGGCGCCGCACGCGCGTGACCTGACGTTCCCGGACCGCTCGTCGTTCGCCATCGCGTCGGTGGCGGGCTGGCAGCGGGCGTCCGAGGCGGAGCGTCGCGCGGCCGCCGAAGGCTTCTACAACGACTCGTACTGGTTCGACCAGGCCGCCTGCTCGTCCCCGCGTGCGGTGTTCTGGGTTGGTGACGCCGCGGGTGCGCAGGCCGCGGGCCAGGAGTTCCGCACACTGCTGGCGGCGGTCCTGGCGACGAAACAGCACGTCACCGAGCCGGCGATGGCGGTCCAGAAGCGCGTCTCGGCGTACGGCGCGGCGGTCGACGGGCTGGTCAAGGAGATCGCGTTCGACGGCAACGGGCTGGCCACCTTGGAGCTCGCGGACCCGGCGGTCCTGCCCCGCGAATGGCTCGGCGCGGGCACGTTCGCGAACGCGCGGGTGTCCACTTTGTCCGACCTGGTGCCGATCGTCCTCCGCAAGGACCAGACGGTCGGCCAGTTCGGCTTCACAGCCGAAGAGCTGACGGCGTTCGCGCACGAGCTGGCGGGCCGCGGTGTCGACCGGATAGTGCCGTTCGGCTCGGCCCTGACGTTCTCCGCGGTGTGGGACGGTTACGATCTGCTGGCCGAATTCAGCCGCCTGGTCACGGTGCAGTGAGGCTTATTCAGCCGTCGGCCGCCGCATGACTTCTGCGGTGATCAGCACCGTGCGAGCGGCCCGCGGCGGCCTAACCCGAATAAGCCTCAGACCTGAGGAGACCGTCGATGACGACAGTTGAGGACTTGCCTGCCGCGGGCAAGCCGCCGAAGTCCGCCAAGGCGAAGATCCTCGACGTCGTCAGATGGGTCGCGATCCTGCTGGTCATCGGCTTCGCGGCGAAGCAGCTGGCCTCCAACTGGGGCGAGTTCTGGCGCACCCTGCACGACGTCGCGTGGCAGTCGTCGCTGCTCAGCCTGGCGGCCCTGGTCGCGGCGATCATGGTGTCGACCTGGGGCTGGCAGGTGATGGTCGACGACCTGGGCAAGCCGATCGGCTACGCCAGGGGAGCCCAGATCTGCCTGGTCGGCTCGCTCGGCAAGTACGTACCGGGGTCGGTCTGGGCGTACCTGCTGCAGATGGAGCTGGGCCGCAAAGCGGGTCTCGCCCGCGCCCGGATCTTCACGGGCTCGCTGATCCAGCTGGGCGTGGGCGTGGTGTCGGCCCTGGTGGTGTCCCTCCTGGCGGCGCCGGCGGTGTTCAGCAACAGCCCCCGCGCGCTGTGGCTGTTCGTCCTGATCCCGGTCGGCCTGGCGATGCTCCACCCGAAGATCCTGACGTGGGGCACGTCCCTGGTGCTGAAGCTGCTGCGCCGCCCCCCACTGGTCCATCCCCTGAGCTGGCGCGTGGTGGGCAAGGTCTTCGGCTCCTCGACGGCGGCGTGGTGCCTGCAGGGGATCCACCTGTGGCTCCTGGCGAACTCGGTCGGAACGCCCGGTTTCAGCGGTTTCGTCCTCTGCGTGGGCGCGATGGCGGTGGCCATGACGGTGGGGACGTTCGCCTTCATCCTCCCGAGCGGAGTGGGCGTCCGCGAGGTGGCCCAGGTAGCGGTCCTGACGGCAAGCGGCTTGACGGTCGGCCAGGCAACGGCGTTCGCGGTGGCGTCCCGGGTGATGTTCACGGTGGCCGACCTGCTGACGGCGGGCCTGGCAGCGGTAGCGGCCCGCTCGACCAGCCCGGCGGTCACTCCCGCCTGAGCGGGTTGTCCACCCGCTGTCCCCAAGTTGTCCACAGCCGTTACGCACATGTGGACAACTCCGGCTGCCCGCGCCGCTTCAGGCGACCAGCCGGTAGATCACCGCGTCCGAATTGCGCCAGACTTCCTTCAAGAACGGCTCTTCGGCCAGCCCGATCAACCCGGGCTGATAAGGCGGTTCCGGAGCCGCCACCGGGTCACCCAGGATCACCCAATGGACATTCAGCCGCTGGACCGCCGCCCGCACCGCAGGGTCGGTCCGGTAATCCCGGAAACGCTGAGCCAGCAATACGGCGTCCGAAGGCGGTGATGTCTGGTCGTAGTGCGCCGCCACCGTGCGGACGCCGGACAGCGCGTACGTCCACGCCGTCCCGTCGAAGCGGTCGTTCATCGCCCACTCGCCCGGGGCGGCCAGCTTGCCCAGCTCCTCCATCGCCGTTTCCTCGCCTGGCGTCACGTGCAGCTTCGACGGGTCCGCGGCCTGGTAGCCCGTGTACACGCGGGCGCCGTTCGACCGGAAGTACAAGCCGTTCGTCAGCACCGTGAAACCCAGCAGAACCACCACCGCGACGGCCACCGCCGGCACGCGGGCGGGCAGCCGCTCGCGCAACCACGCCTGGGTCGAGGCCAACCCGTGGGCGGCCAGCACGCACAACGGGATCGCCGCCATCGAGAAGAACCGGTACGGGTCGTCCCACCACGGCCGGGACAACGCCATCACCAGCGGGGCGTTCGACGACGCCACCGCCATGTACGCCAGGCCCGTCACCCCCGCCGTCAAGCCGATCCAGCGCAACGCTCCCGCCCGCGCGAAGAACACGATCCCCAGGAACAGCGCCACCGACAGCCACACCTGCGGGTGCGCCTCGAAGTGCTGGAACCCCAGCAACGCCCCCAGCGCCGTCGACGCGCGCCACTCGCTCGGCCAGCCGTAGTACGGGAGGTCGCTCGTCGCCAGGCCCAACGCCCCGAACAGCTGCAGCCACGCCACCAGGAACGACACCACCGCGATCGGCAGCAGCGCCAGGAGGTCGCGGGCGGTCCGGCGCCAGTCCTCGAGCCAGCGCTGGACCAGCATCGGGCCGGCGAACAGGATCCCGCCGAACAACGTCGACGAATGGATGCACAGCAAGCCCACCGCCGCCAGCAGCAGCACGAACCCCGTGTCCGGCGCGACGCGCTCCAGGTACCGCCGCAACGCCACCGCCGCCAGCGGGGTCAGCGTCACGCCCAGCGCGAACGGCAGCAGCGGCCCGCGGTCCATCGACTCGTAGACGCCCATCACCGGCGCCACCGCCGTCAGTGCCACCGCGCCCGCCAGCACCGCACGGCCGCGGAACTCGCGGACCAGCGTCACCAGGGACAACGCCAGCAAACCCGGCAGCAGCAGGGTGTTCGCGTCCAGCGTCGCCGGGATCGACGCCCCGCTCAGGCGGTTCGTCACCGCCGCCAGCAGGTGGTAGGCGTTGGGGTAGAACACCGGCGCCGCGTCGCCGTACCAGTTCACGTGACCCGTGCCGAACAGGCTGCCGTCGCCGGTGTCGGCGATGTAGCGGACGGCGTTCCCGTGGTACACCGCGTCGAACCCCTGCGGCAGCGCGCCGATGTGGCCCAGGCCGCGCAGCGTCGCGTAGCCGCCCACCGCCGCCCCGAACAGCAGGCACGCGCCCACCGCGAGGTGCCCGCGGCGGTCCCACAACCCCGGTTCCGGCTCGGGTGCCCAGCGCCGGACGGTCAGTTTCCGGACGCCGTAGGCGATCGCGACGAACACGACGGTCGAAACCGCGTAGGTCACCGGCGTGAACGACCATCCCACCGCCGCCGTCCACGGCCCGGTCAGTCCGCCGATGGCGTAGCTCAGCAGCGGCGCCAAGCCGGCCAGGGCCCAGCCGCGCACTCCCGCGGCGAGTCCCGTCAGGAGGCCCGGGACGGCGATGACGACAATGGCAACGCAGACGGAGAGCACGCTGGAGACTAAGCCGACAACGATCAGTCGGCCGCCGCGGGGTGAGCAGTCCGATCGGGACGATTCACGAATGTCCCTTCGCGATACACGAACGGGTTATATTGACGCGTGCGTTTCCCTGCTTGACTGACGCCGGGCGGAGCGATCTTCACAAGGGGGCCGGGTGGTCTACGCGGTCGTGGTGGCGTGGCTGGTCCTCGCCACGATCGTGGTTCTGACCTGGACGCGGCTCGACACCGACCGCGGCTGGCGCGGTTTCGTCCTCACCCTGACCCTCGGCCTTTCGCTGCTGCACCAGCTGCTGTTCGCGACCATCACCGAGGACGCGCTCGTTTCATTTCGCTACGCGCAGAACATCGCCGACGGAAACGGCCCGGTCTTCAACCCCGGTGAACGCGTCGAGGGATACACGAACTTCCTGTGGCTTATTCTCATCGCCCTGCCGCGGGCCGCGTTCGGCGTCGACGTGCAGACCGCCGCCGTCGCGTTCGGCGTCCTCTCCGCGCTCGGGTGCGTGCTCGTGGCCTACCTCCTGGTGAACCGGATCGTCGCGGCGGCCGACCCCGAGCCGCGGCCGGCGATCGGCGTCGCCGCGGCGGTGCTCACCGCGAGCGCCGGCGGCCTCGCCGTCTACGGGCCGTCCGGCTCCGAGGTCCCGCTGTTCGTGCTGCTCCTCCTCGCCGTCTGCTACTCGCTCGCGGCGCGCCGCCCGGTGGTCGCCGGCGTGCTCGCCGCGTTCTGCGTGATGACGAGCCCGGAGGGGCTGGTGGTCGCCGTGCTGGGCGGTCTCTGGCTGGCCGGTGCCGCGCTGAAGAAGAAGCACAGCTGGTGGGCGCCGGTGGGCTACGTCCTCGGCGCGCTCGTGTTCCTGATCCCGCGGCTCGCCTGGCGCGCGACGTTCTACCAGCACTTCGTCCCCGCGCCGCTGGCCGTGAAGCTCGGCGGGCCGTTCGGCTCGCAGGTCGCCGCCGGCTGGCCGTACCTGTCCGGGTTCGCCTTGGCGCACCAGGGTTTCCTGCTGCTCGGCCTGGTCGCGGCGGTGGCGTTGCTGCTGCGTCGCAGCGAACCCGTCGAGGCGCGCGCCTTGATCTGGCTGCTGTTCGCGATCGCGGCCGTCGTCGCCACCGCCGCGGTGCTGATCGGCGGCGACCCCGGGCCGTCGTGGCGGCTGCTGGCCCCCGTTCCGCCGCTGATCGCCGTGGCGGCCGTCAGCGCGTACGGCGTGCTCACCGTCGACGCCGGCACGAAGCCGTCGCCGCGGCCGAGGGCGTGGCCCGCCGCGACCCGGCTCGTCCCGGTGACCGCCTGCGGGCTCGCCGGCATCGCGGTGCTCGTCTCGGTGTTCAGCCCCGACATGCTCGACCGCGTGCGCGACTGGCGCGCGCACGGCACCGAGCTGAGCGAGATCGGCGGCTGGCTCGGCCGGTACCTGCCGCCCGGGTCGGTCGTCAGCGGCTCCGCGCCCGGCGCGCTCGCGGCCCACGGCGGGCAGCTGCTCATCATCGACGTCCTCGGCCGCACCGACGACCACATCGCCCGCGAGGGACGCTACGACGGCGGCATCGCGACCGACTACGACTACGTCGTCAACGGCCGCCGCCCGACCGTCGCCGTGCCCGCCGACGGCGGCTACGCCGACCGCCAGCACTGCGCGATCGACCCGGTCTACGCCGGCAAGTACGAGGTCGCCACGTTCCGCCGCGTCGGCACGCCCTACTGGGTCTCGGTGTACCCGCGCGCGGAGCAGGCGAAGTCGGTGGTCACGGACCTCGACAAGGGCCCGGACTTCCGCTACGTACCCTGTCCTTCGTGAAGCTCGAGGTCCCGAAACGCCGGCTGGGTGCCGAAGCGAAGCTCGGGATCGGGGTCTTCGGGACGTCGTTCGCGCTGTTCGTGCTGCGGTTCCTGGTGCCGCGCCCGGTCGCGATGTCCAACAACGGCGACGGCGGCCGCGTGCTCTGCGGCGCCGGGATCACCTGGAAGGGCCTGCCGGAGGCCTTCGTCCACCTCGCGTACACGCCCGCGCCCGGCGTGCCGCCGTGCCGGCCGACCTACCTGCTCACGCAGAGCTGGCTCGCGGACCTGGCCGTGCGGATCGGCAGGCTGATCGGCCTGCCCGGCACGCTCAGCCTGGTCGTGCTGGGCCTGCTGAGCAGCCTCGTCGCCGCGGCGGCGATCGCCGCGATCGTGCTCGGCCTGCCGTGCTCCCGCCGCGTCCGGCTGGCCGCGGCGGCCGGATTGCTGCTGGTCGTCGCCGACTCGGCGTTCTTCGGGTACTTCGCCGCGATACTCGGCGAAGGCGCCGCCTTCCTGGGCCTGCTGCTGATCGCCGGCGGTCTGCTGCTGACCGCGCGCGAGGGCCGGTGGAGCTACGCGGGGATGGCGGTGACGTTCGCCGGCGGCGTGCTCGCGGTCAACGCCAAGGTCCAGACGCTGACGATCTTCCCGATCCTCGCGCTCGCGGTGTTCCTGGTCCGGCCGGGCGCGCTGCGCGGGCCGAAGCGGTGGGCGGCGGCGGTGCTGGTCGTCGGCGCTCTCGGCGGCGTCACGCTGCTCGCGCAGCAGAGCGTCGAACCCGCCCGGGCGCCCGACGGCACGTACAGCGAGTTCCCGGGCGACGACTCGCGCGAGATCAACGTGTTCAACTCGATCTTTCTGAACATCGTCGACGGGGAGCACGACACCCAGGCCGACCTGGCCGAGCTCGGGCTGCCGCCGTCGTTCGCGCAGTACGCGGGCAACGGCTGGTGGCACCCGCATCCGGCGACCACGGACCCGCTGTACCAGCGCTACCGCGGGCAGATGACCCGCGAGAACGTCGTCGCGTACTTCGCGAGCCACCCCGGCCGGACCCTGGAGGTGCTGAACCGGGCCGCGACCGACCAGCTCACCGCCCGCCCGGACTACCTCGGCAGCTTCGACCAGGAGGCGGGCTTCGCGCCGCACGCGCAGGAGTACCGGGTGCCGGTGGTGTCGTGGCTGACCGGCCTGCTCAGCCCGCTCGGCCTGTTCGCGCTGGTGCCGATCTGGCTGTTCGTGCTGGTCAGAGCATGGACGCAGCGTCGTGGCGCGCTGGGGGTCGTGCTGGCGTTCCTGTTCGCCGTGTCGCTGACGCAGTTCGGCGCCGCGGCCCTCGGCGACGGCATCGAGGGCGTCAAGCACCAGTCCGTCGCACTCTTCACGATCCTGCTGGCCCTCGTGCTGGCGGCGCTGCCTCAGTCGCGGTCGAGCGAGCCCCGGTGGGGCAGGAACTCCTCGGTCGGCGGGCCGTCGACATCGTGTTGCCCAACCCGCTTCGCCGGCGGCTTCGGCCAGAACGGCGGCACCTCGAGCAGCACGAAGACGAGCAGCCCGGCCAAGCCGACCAGGAAGATCGTCGACGACGACGCCAGCTTGTAGTTCACCGCGAAGTACAGGAAGAACACCACGCCGACCCAGATGCGCCGGGCTTCGCCGTGGTGCCGGTCGAGCACGACGGCGACCAGCCCGATGACCAGCGGTGCGAGCATCACGAAGACGCGCTGGGTGTCCGTGGCGACCATCCGCCCGGCCAGGCAGCACAGCCCCAGCCAGACGCCGGACACGAGCAGCAGGCTCCGGGTGCCCTGCCGTCGGTACTCGCGGTAGAGGCCGTAGGCGAAGATCAGCCAGAAGAAGCCGAACGTGCTGTACAGGGCCGCCTGGTCGACGCCCTTGTTCGAAGACAGGGCGAAGCGGATGTTGCTCAGCAGGCCGCTGTTGGCCTGCCCGGCCCCGAAGCCGTAGTCGCCGCCGATCAGCGACTGGGCCCACAGCCGGAACGCGAAGTACAGCCCGCCCGCGACCACGACGGCGACGAGCCCGCCGATGACCTGCTTGTCGCGCAGCGACCGCGACCGCGACCACGCCGCCAGCGGGTACAGCGGCGCGAGCAGCAGCGTCGTCTCCTTGTTGATCGTGCCGACGACGATCACCAGCGCGAACCAGATCAGCCGCCGGTCGAACAGGAGCCACAGCGCGACCAGGTAGAGCAGGTTGTTCAGCGGGTCGACCAGGTACGGGTTGCTGAACGCGTACGGCGCGTACCAGAACGTGCAGGCCAGCGCGGTCGCGGCGAGCGCCGAGGTGTACAGCCGCAGGTCCAGGCGGACCCAGAGGAACTCGAAGAAGACGATCGCCGCGGCGAGGACCAGCGCGAAGGTGAACGCCAGCCACACGGAGTCGAGGGAGATGCCGGTGAACCGGTTGACGGTGTGGACGAGCCAGGGGCTGAGCATCCGCAAGGCGAACGGGTTGTCGACCTGGGCGCCGGTCTGCACCGACATCGCGTAGTACTCGGCGGCGTCGCCCCACGCCTTCTCGTGCGCGTTCGGCTGCACGGGGGCGTAGGAGATGAGGTTGAGCAGGGTCACCGTGGCCAGGCCCAGGTACACCGCGACTCGGTGGCCGGCTCGTCGTACAGGCGATTCGATCACTGTCCCCACGCCGAAAGCCTAGTGGTCGTTCGTTCGGCGTGAGCTTCGCCCGGTTTGTGGCCTTCACCGCTGAACAGCCGCCAAGAACCTACGGTCCCGTAACCTGGCGCGATGGCTGACCTCGTGTACCCGCCCGTGATCGCGGCGGCCCGGACGATGTTCCGGGTACTGGACAACCGCATCACGATCGAGGGCGCGGAGCACATCCCGCGCCAGGGCGGTGCGGTCATCGCCTGCAACCACGTCAGCTACCTGGACTTCATCTTCTGCGGCCTCGGCGCGCGCCCGGCCAAGCGGCTGACGCGGTTCATGGCGAAGAAGGAGATCTTCGACAACAAGATCGCCGGGCCGCTGATGCGCGGGATGCACCACATCTCCGTCGACCGCTCGGCCGGGCTGGCGTCCTACCGCGAGGCGCTCGGGAAGCTGCAGGCCGGCGAGGTCGTCGGCGTCTTCCCGGAGGCGACGATCAGCCGGTCGTTCACCGTCAAGGAGATCAAGTCGGGCGCCGTCCGGATGGCCGCGGCGGCGAACGTCCCGGTCGTGCCGATGGCGCTGTGGGGCACCCAGCGCCTCTGGACGAAGGGCCGCCCGAAGGATCTGACCCGGCGGCACGTGCCGGTCTCGATCCTCATCGGCGAGCCGATGCACCCGGCCAAGGGCGACGACTGGGACGTCGTGACGAAGGAGCTGCGCACCCGGATGAGCGCGCTGCTCGACCGGGCCCAGGCCGGCTACCCCGACCAGCCCGCCTCCGACGAGGAACGCTGGTGGCTGCCCGCCCACCTGGGCGGGACCGCGCCGACCCCGGCCGAGGCGGCCGAGCTCGACCGGCGCTAGAACCAGCGCTCGAGGACCTGCGCGACGCCGTCCTCACCGGCCGGGCCGGTGATCTCGTCGGCCACCGACTGCGCCCGCGGGTGCCCGTTCTCCATCGCGACGCCGTGGCCGGCCCACCGCAGCATCTCGACGTCGTTGGGCATGTCGCCGAAGGCGATCACCCCCTCCTGCGCGACGCCCAGCCGCTCGGCGACGTCGGCCAGGCCGGTCGCCTTCGTGATGCCGTGCGCGGACAGCTCCACCAGCCCGCCCGACGACGAGTAGGTGACGTCGACTTCGCGGTCGAACAGCGCGTTGACCGCGTCCGCCATCTCCTCCGACGACATCCCGATGTGGCTGACCAGCAGCTTGATCGCCGGGTGGCCGAGCACCTCGGCGCGCGGCGCCGTGCGGCCTTCGCCGTCGCCCCACGGGTTGTGGTACTTCGGCTCGATCACGAAGCTGCGCATCTCGTGGTCGGCGTCGGTGCTGACGCGCTCGGCGGCCAGCCGGCAGCCGGGGACGGCCTTGTCGAGCGCGTGCCCGATGTCGTGGAGCAGCTCGGGCTGCAGCAGCCCGTGCACCGCGACGACCTCCTCGCGGCCGCAGTCGTACAGGACGGCGCCGTTCGCGCACACCGCGTACCCGGTCAGGTCCAGGGGCTTCGCCACGGGTGCGATCCAGCGCGGCGGACGGCCGCTGGCCAGCACGAACGGGACGCCCGCCTCGATCGCCCGGCGGACGGTCGCGATGGTGCGGGCGCTGAGCGATTCGGAGGGGCCGAGCAGGGTGCCGTCGACATCGGACGCGATCAACTGAGGTCTCTCCACCCCGCCATTGTCCCTGACACGTTCGGGTGCCCTCGTCCCCATCCGAGCGATTGTCGGTGGGTACCAGTACGGTCCGGCAGTGTGCGAGTAGGCATCGTGATTCTCCCGGAAGATCGTTGGTGGGCCGCCGAGCCGAAGTGGCGTGCCGCCGAGGAATACGGCTTCGACCACGCGTGGACGTACGACCACCTGGGCTGGCGGAACCTCGTCGACGGCCCGTGGTTCTCCGCGGTCCCGACCCTGACGGCGGCGGCGATGGTGACGTCCCGCATCCGGCTGGGCACGTTCGTGGCGTCCCCGGTCGCGCGGCACCCGGTGCCGTTCATGCGCGAGCTGACCACCCTGGACGACATCTCGGACGGCCGGTTCGTCCTGGGCGTCGGCGCGGGCGTCGACCACCAGCACTACGACGGCGCGGTGCTCGGCGCGCCGGAGCTGACGGCGAAGCAGCGCGCCGACCGGTTCACCGAGTTCGTCGAGGCGCTCGACGGGCTGCTCATGACCGACAAGTTCGACTTCGACGGCGAGTACTACCGGGCTCGCGAGGCCCGCAACCTGCCGGGCACGGTCCAGCGCCCGCGGCTGCCGTTCGTGGTCGCGGCGAACGGCCCCCGCACGATGACCCTGGCCGCGCGGTTCGGCGCGGGCTGGGTCACGACGGGCCGGGGCGGCAAGACGGAGGACGAGTGGTGGGGCGGCATCAAGCAGCTCACCGAGCTCTTCGACCAGCGGCTGGACGACGCGGGCCGCGAGCGGGCGAGCATCCAGCGGCACCTCAGCCTGGACGCGTCCCCGGTCTTCTCGCTGAGCAGCGTGGAGGCGTTCCGCGACGCGGCGGGCCGTGCGGGCGAGCTGGGCTTCACCGACGTCATCGCGCACTGGCCGCGGTCGTCGTCGCCCTACGAAGGCCGCGAAGCGGTGCTGGAGCAGGTCGCGAGCGACGTCCTGCCGGAACTGCACGCTAGTCCGAACGGGTGACATCCGGGTAGCCGGGAAACCGATTGCCGTCCCTCGGGCGTCCATCACTCAGACGTCAGAGATCACCCCGGGGGTGGTTGGGGGACGGAGGGCCCTCGTGGCCGCGGCACGGGGCGCCGCGGCCACGAGGGCTTCGCTATTTGACGATCTGGTAGATCACCGCGCCGGTGTTCCGGTACACCTCGCGCACGAAGTCGTGCCCGTCGAGGTGCCGCAGGCCCGGCGCGATCGGGGTGTCGCGGCGGATCGTGCCGCTGCCGACCAGCACGTAGTGGATGTTCAGCCGCCGCGTCGCCGCGCGCACCTCGGGGTCGCTGTCGTAGTCGCCGAAGTGCAGGGCCAGGTAGAGCGCGTCCGGGGGAGCGACACCCGCGTCGTAGTGGCCGGCCACCGGGTGCACGCCGGTGAGCGCGTACATCCACGCCGTGCCGTCCATGCGGTCGTTGAGCACCTTCTGGTCGGCGGGGATCCCCAGCGTGCCGAGGTGGTCCATCGCGTCGATCTCGTCCTGGCTCACCGGCGGGACGGTCTCGCCGGGCAGGCCGTTGTAGTACAGCAGCGACACCGTCTTGGCGTTGGCCGCGCGGTAGAACCCGCCGGTCAGCACACCCATCGCGACCACCAGCAGCACCGCCGTCGCCAGCCCGACCCGGCCGGTCAGCCACGGCCGCGCGCGCACCCAGGCACGTCCGCTCGCGAGCTTCGCCAGCCACTGCTGGGTCTCGCTCATCCCGTGCGCGGCGAGCAGGCACATCGGGATCGCGGCCAGCGCCATCAGCCGGAACCGGTCGTTCCACCACGGCCGCGACAGGCTGATCACCCAGTCTTCGCCGCCGAAGCACGCGACCACGACGAACAACGCCGACAGCCCGATCGCCGAGAGCACCACCCAGCGCATCCGCCGCAGCCGCACCAGCGTCAGCACGCCCAGGGCCAGGAACACCGTCAGCCAGATCTGTGGCACCGGCAGCACCTGCTTGAACGTCGCCAGCATCGCCAGTGCCTTCCACACGGGCATGTGCGAGCCCCACGGGTGGTACGGGTACGACCCGGACGTGAAGGTGAGCGCGCCGAGGATCATCGGCGCGGCCAGAAGGCCGGCCGCCACCATCACCGGCAGCATCCGGAGGACGTCTCCACCGACGACGCGCCAGGCGGCGCGGCCCTCCGGCACGCCGTCGAGGCGCTTGCCGCGCAGCGCCCGGTACCAGCGCTGCACGACCAGCGGGAACGCGAACAGGAGCGCGCCGAACAACGCGCTCGAGTGTGCGGCGAGCAGGCCGGTGGCGCTCAGTGCCAGCACCGCGCCGGTGTCGACGCCCGGCCGCACGACGAACCGCTGCAGCGCGACCACCGCCAGCGGCGTCAGCACGATGCCGAGCGCGAACGGCAGCAGCCCGCTCGACACCGACTCGTACGCCCCGGTCGTCGCGCCGCCCGCGACCAGCGCCGCGCTGCCGGCGAACACCGCGCGGCCGCCGAGCTGGCGCACCAGCGCGACCATGGCCAGCGCGAACACCCCGGCGATCGGCATCGTGACGGCGTTCAGCGTGACCGGGATCGAGGTCCCCGACAGCTGGTAGACCAGGGCGCCGACCAGGTGGTACGCGTTCGGGTAGAAGGAGCCGTCCGGGTACCAGTTGATGGTGCCCATGCCGGTCAGGGAGCCGTCGCCGGTCTCCGCGATGTAGCGGATGCCGTTCGCGTGGAAGACGGTGTCCCAGCGCTGGAACACCGCGGTCGTCCCGCCGCGGCCGGTGACCACCACGGCGATCGACACGGCCGTGGCGACCGCCACGCACGCTCCCACGGCCAGGTGGGCCCGGCGGGACCACGCCTGCGCCGGCTCCTCGGCGCCCGGCGTCATCCAGCCGCGCGCGATCGACAGCCGGCGAAGGCCGTAGAGCGCGGCGGCGAGCAGCAGCGTGCAGGCGGCGACGCTCGGCGGGCCGTACGGCACGTGCGCGATCGCCAGCCACGGGCCGGCCAGGCCGGTGATGGCGTAGCTGAGCAGCGGCGCGAGCCCGGCCAGAGCCCAGCCGCGGACGCCGGCGGCCCAGCCCACGACGCCGCCGGGCACCGCCAGCACGGCCAGGTAGGTGGCCACGGCGGTGAAGTAGCTCCAGAAGTCTTCGGGTGCAGGCACTGCTTTCCAGGTGTGTCGTAGGCCGAAATGTGATAGTCGGGTGCGAGCCGTGTGACCGACCTGCGTACCCTCGACGCCCGTGAGCGCGCACACGAACCCCGCACAGATTACTGAAGACGATTTCGCAGGTTACGACCTCGTCGTCGTCGGGTCCGGTTTCTTCGGCCTGACCGTCGCCGAACGGGCCGCGGCCGAGCTGGGCAAGAAGGTCCTCATCCTCGAGCGGCGCAGCCACATCGGCGGCAACGCGTACTCCGAGGCCGAGCCCGAGACCGGCATCGAGGTGCACAAGTACGGTGCGCACCTGTTCCACACCTCGAACAAGCGCGTGTGGGACTACGTCAACCGGTTCACCGAGTTCACCGGCTACCAGCACCGCGTCTTCGCGCGGGTCAAGGACCAGGTCTACTCGTTCCCGATGAACCTCGGCCTGATCAACCAGTTCTTCGGCAAGGCGCACACTCCGGACGAGGCCCGCGAGCTCATCGCGAAGCAGGCGTCCGAGTTCGACACCAACGCCGCGGAGAACCTCGAGGAGAAGGCCATCTCGCTGGTCGGCCGTCCCCTCTACGAAGCCTTCATCCGCGGGTACACCGCGAAGCAGTGGGAGAACGACCCCAAGAACCTCGGCGCGAACATCATCACGCGCCTGCCGGTCCGCTACACCTACGACAACCGGTACTTCAACGACACCTACGAGGGCCTGCCCGTCAACGGGTACACCGCGTGGCTCGAGAAGATGGCCGAGCACGAGAACATCGACATCCGGCTGAACGTCGACTACTTCGACGTCCGCGAGCACATCCCGGCGGGCACCCCGACCGTCTACACCGGGCCGCTGGACCGCTACTTCGGCTACTCGGCGGGCCGGTTCACCTGGCGCACCGTCGACTTCGAGTCCGAGGTCGCGCAGACCGGTGACTTCCAGGGCGCCCCGGTCATCAACTACAACGACCAGGAAGTGCCCTACACCCGGATCATCGAGTTCCGGCACTTCCACCCGGAGCGGGACTACCCCAAGGACAAGACGGTCATCTTCCGGGAGTACTCGCGCTTCGCGAACGAGGAAGACGAGCCGTACTACCCGATCAACACCCCGGAGAACCGCGAGAAGCTCGAGGCCTACCGGGAGCTGGCCAAGACCGAGGCGCGCGAGAAGAACGTGCTGTTCGGCGGCCGGCTGGGCACCTACAAGTACCTCGACATGCACATGGCCATCGGGTCGGCGCTGTCGGCGTTCGACAACAAGATCGCCCCGCACCTGACCGACGGCGCGCCGCTCGACGGGTCCCTCGATGCTTGAGAAGGGGCAGCCCACCGGAGAGGTGGCGGTCCTGGCGAAGGCTCAGGGCTTTCTGAAGAGTGAAGCTTCGGTGAAAGCCGCGCGCGGCATGTCGCACTTCGGTGAGCACGCCATCGGCTGGTTCGGCCTGGGCCTGCTCGGCGCCGTGGTCGACAAGAAGCGACGCAAGGACTGGCTGGTCGCGTCGGCGGGTGTCGTCGGCGCGCACGCCGCGTCCATCGCGGTGAAACGCGTGGTCAGGCGGCCGCGACCGGACCACCCGAGCGTCGAGGTTCTGGTCGGCACGCCGAGCAAGCTGAGCTTCCCGTCGTCGCACGCGACGTCCACGACGGCGGCGGCGGTGCTCTACTCCGGATTGACCGGGCGTAACCTGGTGCCCGCCCTGGTACCGCCGATGCTCGCCTCGCGGCTCGTACTCGGCGTTCACTATCCGACAGACGTTTTGGCCGGTGCAGCTCTCGGGGGGCTCGTCGGTGGTCTGATACGACGGAAGCTGAAGAAGAACCCATGAGCGAGACGACCGAGCAGCGCAACAGCGACGAAGCGGCCGTGACTCCTGAGGCACCGGAGACCCCGGTGACCGGTGAGACGTCGACGGCGACGGCCGCCCGGGGGCCGTTGGGCCTTGTCGGCGGCGTCATCAAGACGGCGCGGCCGCGCCAGTGGGTCAAGAACGTGCTGGTCTTCGCGGCCCCGTTCTTCGCCTTCTCGAAGTCGACCGACCGCACGGGCCTGCTGCTCGACGCGATCGTCGCCTTCGTGGCGTTTTCGCTGGTGGCGAGCTCGGTCTACCTCATCAACGACGCCATCGACGTCGAGGCCGACCGGGCCCACCCGACCAAGCGCAACCGGCCGATCGCGGCCGGCGTCGTGCCGGTCACCGTCGCGTACGGGGCCGCGGTCGTGTTCTTCCTGGCTGGCCTCGGCGTGTCGTTCCTCGCCAGCTGGCAGCTCGCCGTGGTGCTGGGGGTCTACGAGGCCGTCCAGCTCGGCTACTGCTTCGGCCTGAAGCACCAGCCGGTGGTCGACCTGGCCATCGTCGGCTCGGGCTTCCTGATGCGGTCGATCGCCGGCGGTGTCGCGGGCGGGATCGCGCTTTCCCAGTGGTTCCTGCTGGTCACGGCGTTCGGCTCGCTGTTCATGGTGGCCGGCAAGCGCTACGCGGAGATCATGCTCTTCGAGCGCACCGGCGCGAAGATCCGCTCGTCGCTGAAGAAGTACTCGGCCAGCTACCTGCGGTTCGTCTGGGCGACGTCGGCGGCCATCCTGATCATGTCGTACTGCCTCTGGGCGTTCGAGATCCGCCAGACCGAGCACAACTCGGTGTGGGCGCTCATCTCGATGGTGCCGTTCGTGGTGGCCGTGCTGCGCTACGCGGTCGACGTCGACGGCGGCATCGCGGGCGAGCCCGAGGAGATCGCGCTCAAGGACCGCATCCTGCAGGTCCTGGGCGCGACCTGGGTGATCACCCTGTTCCTGGCGTTCTACCTGTGAGTTCTCATGGCGGATCGACAGGTTCGTTTCAGGTGACGCACAGCTGAGTGGCGCACGCTGAGGTGGTGGGGGCGGGCACTGCGCCCGTCCCCATGACCAGGGGAGCCACGATGAACGACCAGCCGCGCGAGGAGAAGGCCCCGGAGGGGGCCGACCACCCGACCGTCGAGCAGCCCGCGGCGCAGGCCGCGGCCGACCAGCCCACCACGCGGCAGCCGGCGGTGCCGGCCGCCGCGGAGGGAGAGTCCGCTCCCACACCGGGCGAGCCCGCGACCACGGCTTTGCCGAACGCCGCACAAGGTGAGCCGGCTCCGGCCGGGACACGGCCCTGCCGAACGCCGCACAGGGCCAAGCCGAGAGCACCGCGTTGCCGAACGCCGCGCAGGCGGGCGACCAGACCGCCGCGCACGGCCAGCAGATGCCCGGCCCGCCCACCCCTCAGCTCGCCCAGGCCGGTCCCGGGCCGGGCTACGGTGCTTGGGGCCCGCCCCCGGCCGCCGCACGGCAGCCCGGCGGCTTCCGGCGGTTCGTCGGCCACCGCGCCACCCAGCTCGTCGCCGTCGGCGTTCTCGGCGTGCTGATCGGCGGCGGCATCGTCGGCGGGATCGCCGCCGCGACCAGCCACGGTCCTCGCGACGGCCGTCCCGGCATCCACCGCCAGCACGCCGTCCCCGGTCCCGGGGGTGGCCAGGGCTTCGACGGCCGCGGGTTCCCCGGCCGCGGTGGCGGCGGCAACTCAGGCAACTCGGGTAATTCCGGCAACACCGGTGCGGGCGACGGCATCTGACCGGTGTGGTCTGGGCCACGCGTACCTCGCTCAGATCACAGAATCATCACGGGCGAGGTACCGTTTCCGGGATGCGAAGCGCCTCCGCAGAACTCCCGAAGGCCGCCACCGCGCTGTGGACGGCGGTGCCCGTCGCCCGCTCGTGGGCCCTGCCGGCGGGGGCCGCGACGGCTTCCGCGCTCATGTTCGCCCTGGTCAGCAGCCATCTCATCGATGACACGTACATCACGCTGTCCTACGCGAAGAACCTCGCCTTCCACGTCCACTGGGGCCTGATCGAGCAGGGGACGGCGAACACCGCGACGTCCCCGCTCAACGTCCTGGCCCTGGCCGCGGTGACGTTCTTCGTCCGCGACGCCGTGCTGGCCGCCGGGATCGTGTTCGTCGCCGCGCAGGTGCTGCTCGTCCTCGGCCTGCGCCGGCTGGGTGAGCGCACTGGGCTGCCGGCGGCGTTCGCGCCGGTGACGTTCGCGCTGCTGCTGGTCAACCCGCTGCTGCTGTCATCGGTCGGGCTGGAGGTCGCGCTCGGCGCCACCGGGGTCGTCTGGACGCTGGTCTACGCGGGGGAGCGCAAGGCGGGCCGGCTCGGTGTCGTGATCGGGCTGCTCGCGCTCGTCCGGATCGACCTGCTGCTCTTCGCGGCGGTGCTGTTCGCGGCCCGCCGCGAGTTCTGGACCGGCATCTGGCGCACCGTGTTCGCCGCACTGGCCGTGACGCTGCCGTGGTTCGGGTTCAGCTGGTTCGTCCTCGGCTCGGCCGTGCCGGACACGCTGGTCATCAAGATCAGCCAGCAGTCGTGGGGGCCGTTCAGCTTCACCAACGGCCCGCTCCTGTACTGGCGGAACTTCCCCGCCGAGGCCGCGCTGTCGTTCCTGCCGCTGCCGCTCGCGGGCCTGGTGGGCGTGCTCTGGCTCGTCCAGTACCGCCGCGGGTCCGAGACCGCCCGCCGCCTGACGCCGTTCGCGGCGCTGGCCGTCGCGGCCGCCCTGCACTACGTGGCGTACAGCCGCCTCGGTGTGCCGCCGTACCACTGGTACTACGCGCCGAGCATCATCGGCGCGACGATCTTCCTGGCGGCCTGCGCGTGCGCGGTGCCGGAACGCGTCCGCCGCGCGACGGGGACGGTCGTCGGCGGAGTCCTCGTGGCGAGCCTCGTCGTGTACGCGCTGCCGGGCCTGCCGCGCCAGTTCGCGCCGATCACGAGCAACCACGCTTCGACGACGGAGTACCGCGAGATCGGCCAGGAGCTGGCCTCGATCGCCCACGGCCGCACGGTCGAGACGGCGGGTGAGATCGGCGCGCTGGCGTACGCGTGCGACTGCGAGCTGGTGGACGAGTTCTCCGACCGCGGCGCGGTCGACCCGGCGATCGCGGAGACGAAGCGCCGCAGCGGCGACCTCGGCCGCGCGCTGCTGGAGGCCAACTTCCACAACTTCGACCACAGCGTGGCCCCGATCAGCCCGGACCTGGTCCTGGCGACCACGCGGCGGACCCCGCCCCCGACGGCGCTGGCGAGCTGGCGCATCGACTCGCCGTGGATGGGCACCCAGAACCTGTACCTGATGCCCGCTCACGCCGCCGGCAGCTGAGCACGGCCGCGGAACATCCGGTTCATCGTGCCCTCCCGGGCCAGCAGCACCTGCGTGATCACCTGCAGGACCACGAAACTCCCGATCGACAACGCCGTGTCGAGCCCCGGCACCACGTCCACCGGCAACGTGTAGGCCATCGCGATGCTCCCCGCGCTGTGCACGAGCCCGCCGACGCCCCAGACGACCGTCAGCACCCGCCACACGCGCCGGAACGACGGCGTGTCCGCCCAGCGGGCCTCCAGCGTCGAGGCACGGCCCGGCAGCAGCGCGAGCGTCGCCTGGTACGTCGTCGGGCGGCGGCCGACGCGCAGGCTCGCCAGCATCCACACGCCGATCAGCACGCTGAACCACGCACCCCGGACCAGCTGCAGCCGCGCGTCGCCGGTCAGCACGGACGTCAGGAACCCGAGCGCGACGATGGCCAGCACGAACACGCCCATGCCGTCGACCCGCCGGTGCCGCACCGCCAGGTAGAGCACGCGCAGCGCCGGCGGCAGGCCGCTGAGCGTCAGCGCCCAGATCGGCGCGACGTCGAACGCCCGCAGCAGGTAGTAGCCGCCGACCGGGGCGGCGATGTCGCAGAGCAGCGTGCCGAGCATGTCCCCGAGCATCAGGGACGAGCGCCGCCCGGACCATCGTCGAGCCGGCGGTCAGGCATCAACCGTCCGGTGGATGTCCATCCGCTTGCGCGTGAGCTTCACCCCGAGCAGCACGCTCCCGACGGTCAGCGCCGTGTCGAGGACCGGCAATACGTCCACGGGCAGCGTGAATGCCATCACCACGACGGCGCAGGCCAGCACCACGCACCCGGTGCCCCACCCCAGCGTCGCCGACCGCCACCGCTGCCGGAACGCCGAGGAGAGGCCCCACAGCTGTTCGAGCTCACCCGCACGGGCGGGCTGGAGCGTGCAGACCGCCCGGAACAGCAACGGCCGGCGCCCGACGAGCAAGCTCGCGAGCATCGCCACCCCGAACGGCAGCGTGAGCCACGCGCTGCGGACGAGCAGCAGCCGGGGGTCGCCGGAGAAGACCGCCACCGCGCCGTTGACCAGCAGCACGGCCAGCACGAACGCGCTGACCGGGTCGATCCGCCGGTGCCGCGCCAGGACGTACCCGGTCCGCAGCACCGGCGGCACGGCGCTGACCAGCAGCGCCCACACCGCGTCGACGTCGAAGGACCGCAGGACGTAGAACAGGGCCATCGGGAGCGCGACGTCGCGCAGGAGCAGCGTGAGCCCGGCTTGTTTGCTGTTCGTGGTCGTCATGGTGAGAGTCTGTTGAGGCAGCCTGTCGACCACATCGGCGTGCGGACCGAGCCCGGATGGAACTCCGGTTCAACCCTGGGGTGTAGAGCCTCAGACCGGGAGCTTGCGGAAGATCGGCCGCGGGACGTGCCGCAGCACCGACATCACCAGCCGGAACGGCGCGGGCGCCCAGATCAGGTCCTTGCCCGCCCGGGCCGCCGCCACGGCCTGCTCGGCGACCTGGTCGGCGTTCTGGGTCAGCGGGGCGTCCTTGAGGCCGTCGGTCATCTTCGTCCGGACCTGGCCGGAACGGACGACCGTCACCTTCACGCCGTGCGGCTTGAGGGCCTCGCCGAGGCCCAGGTAGAAGCCGTCGAAACCGGCCTTGGTCGAGCCGTAGACGAAGTTGGACCGCCGGACGCGCTCGCCGGCCACCGACGACAGCGCGATCACCGTGCCGTGGCCCTGGGCCTTGAGCTTCTCCGACAGCGCGACGCCGACGGACACCGCGGCGGTGTAGTTCACCGTCGCCGCTTCGACGGCCTTCGCGTGGTCCTGCCAGAGCTCCTCGGGGTCGCCGAGCAGGCCGAACGCCACCACGGCGACGTCGATGTCGCCGTTCTCGAACGCCTTGTCCAGCACGCCCGGGTGCGACGCCATGTCCTTGGCGTCGAAGTCGACCGTCGAGACCTCGGCGCCCTTGTCCTTCAGGCGCTGCGCGGCCGCGTCGAGCCGCGGCGACGGCCGGGCCGCGAGCACGACCCGCAGGGGCTTCTCGGCCAGGTACTTCTCGGCGATCGCCAGCGCGATGTCGGACGTGCCGCCGAGCAGCAGCAGGGACTGGGGGTTGCCAACAGCGTCGATCACAGCTCGAGCCTCCGGCTCATGTCAGAGGCGAAAACGCCTTCGGGGTCCACGGCGGCGCGCACCTTGCGCCACTCTTCGAGGCGGGGGTACATCTTCGCGAACGTCTCGGGCGAGGTGCGCGAGTCCTTCGCGGTGTACAGCCGTCCGCCCAGCTCGAGGACGTCTTCGTCGAGCTGCTGGCAGAACCGGCTGAGCCCGTTCTTGATCGGGAAGTCGACGCAGACCATCCAGCCGGGGTGCGGGAACGACAGCGGCGCCGCGTTGCCCTCGCCCATCCGCTTGAAGACGTTGAGGAAGGACACGTGCCCCGACTCGGCGATCTTCTTGACGATCTTGCGCAGCGGCTCGGCCGCGCCCAGCGGCGTCGAGAACTGGTACTGCAGGAAGCCCTTCGAGCCGTACGCCCGGTTCCACTCGCCGAACATGTCCAGCGGGTGGTAGAAGGCGGTCAGGTTCTGGATGACGCCCCGGGCGTCCTTCGGCGTCTTGCGGTAGTACAGCTCGCCGATCGTGCCGAAGGTCAGCTTGTTGGCCAGGCCGTTCGGGAAGACGTCCGGAAGCGTCGCGAGCTGCGGGGCGTCGAACTTCAGCGGGTTCGCGCGCAGCTTCGGCGGCAGCTCGTCCAGCTTGGCGAGCGAGCCGCGGCCGAAGGCGGCCCGGCCCAGCTTCGAGCCGGTGGAAATCGTGTCGAACCACGCCGACGAGTACGTGTACTTGTCGTCGGAGCCGTTGCTGACCAGCTCGAGCGTCTCGTCGAGGTTGTTCGTGCGCTCGTTGTCGGCGAGGAAGTACGCCGTCTCGGTCTTGGTCATCCGGATCGTCGCCCGGACGATGATCCCGGTCAGGCCGATGCCGGCGACGGTCGCCCAGAACAGCTCGGCGTCCGGGCCCTCCGGCGTCAGCGTGCGGATCCGGCCGTCCGCGGTGATCAGGTCCATCGACACGACGTGGTTGCCGAAGCTGCCCGCGCTGTGGTGGTTCTTGCCGTGGATGTCGTTGGCGATCGCGCCGCCGATGGTCACCTGGCGCGTGCCGGGCAGGACCGGGACCCACAGGCCGTGCGGCAGCGCCTCGCGCATCAGCTGGTCGAGGCTCACGCCGGCGTCGAGGTCGACGAGCGCCGAGTCCGGGTCGATCGAGTGGATCCGGTTCAGCGCCGTCATGTCGACGACGAGACCGCCCGCGTTCTGCGCCGGGTCGCCGTAGGACCGGCCGAGGCCGCGCGCGATGACACCGCGTTCACCGGCCTGGGTCACGGCGCGCGCGATGGTTTCGACGTCTGCGGTGCTCAGCACGTCTGCGGTCGTCGGAGCGGTCCGCGCCCAGCCCGTGAGCGTGCGACGCTGTGTATCGGGTGCTTGGGTCACCCGACCAGGGTAGCCACGCCGAACGACGCCCGGAACGTGACCCTGAAGTGCCCGCTTCTACACTTTGCGCATCAAGGCACAAGCGCCCGCGCGGGTGACCGTGACTCAGGCAACGAGGTAATGCAGTGGTGGCGACCGATCCGCAAGCCGACATCGCAGCTGCTCAGCCGTCCGACATCGGACTGCTGGGGCAGCTCATTCGCTTCGCCCTGATCGGCGGCTTCTGCGCCCTGGTCGACCTGGGCACGTACACGCTCCTGACCCAGGTGGCCGGGATGGCCACTTCACCGTGGGTCGACGTCGCTCGCGCTATCAGTTTCATCGTGGGCACCACCACGGCGTTCTTCCTGAACCGCAAGTTCACCTTCTCGGGCGGACGGCGTGACGGGAAGGCGCAGGTCGGCTCGTTCGTCCTGCTCTACACCGTGACGTTCTTCGTCGCGGTCGGGGTGAACCAGCTGATGCTCCAGGTGCTGCCGGAGTCCGCGTGGCAGCACACACTGTGCTGGGCCGTGTCGCAGGCCACGGCCACCGTGATCAATTTCGTGATGCTCAAGTGGGTCGTCTTCCGCGAGCCGTCGACCGAGGAGAACTGAGGAACTCAATGCCCGGTAAAACAGCCACCCCGGCGCCGACCACCCAAGCCGGCGCGGCCGCCGAGACGCGGTTCACCGAGCACACTCCGCAGGGTCGCCTGACGGCGCAGCGCGGTCTTTACGCCGGTCCGGCGCCGATCGTCAGCAAGGACCTCTACGCCGAGCTCGAGTGGGGCTCCGCGGTGCGGGAACGTGCGGTGATCACCATCGAGCCCGCCTCCAAGGTGTCGGGTAACACGTACTTCGGGCGGTTCCCGGCCTCCTACTGGCAGCGCTGGTCGACGGTGACCGAGGTGTCGGTCGAGGCCGTCGTCACCGGCACCGGGCTGCTGTCGATGGGCGCCTCCGACGTCGAAGGCGAACCCCGCGTCGTCGCCGCCGAGCAGGTCGCCGACGTCAAGCAGACCAAGGTCACGCTGACCGCGCAGCTGGACAAGTTCTACGACGGCGGCGCGCTGTGGCTCGACCTCGAAACCGAAGGCGGCCAGACCCTGCGCGTCGAGCAGGTCCGCTGGACCGTCGAAGCCCCGGAGAAGATCCGCCCGACCGCGGTGACGATCTGCACGATGAACCGCGCCGACGACTGCCTGAAAAACCTGCAGGCCCTCGCCGCGGACGTCTCCTCGCTGGAGACCCTCGACGCGATCTACGTCGCCGACCAGGGCACCGACCTCGTCGAATCCCGCGACGGGTTCGAGCAGGTCGCCAAGGACCTCGCCGACAAGCTGCACTACATCAAGCAACCCAACCTCGGCGGCGCCGGCGGCTTCACCCGCGGCCTCTACGAGGTCGCCGGACACACCGCCACCGAGCACGCGAACGTCCTGTTCATGGACGACGACGTGCTGCTCGAGCCGGACCTGGTGATCCGGATGACGGCGTTCTCCAACCGCGCCGCCAACCCGATCATCGTCGGCGGGCAGATGCTCAACCTGTTCCACCCCAATCAGCTGCACGTCGGCGCCGAGTACGCCCGCCTCAACACCCTCGAGCCGGGCCAGCCGGTCGAGCACTCCCTGACCACCGCCGACCTGCTCGGCGTGGACGAGGAGACCCTGAAGCCGAACCGGCAGGAACGCCGCCTGGATGCCGGGTACAACGGCTGGTGGTCGTGCCTGATCCCGTACGAGGTCGTGCAGGCCACCGGGTATCCGATGCCGTTCTTCTTCCAGTGGGACGACGCGGAGTACTCCTACCGGGCCCGCGCGCACGGCTTCCCGACGGTGACGTTGCCGGGGGCGGGGGTGTGGCACGCGGACTTCCACATGAAGGACTGGGACGAGTGGCACCGGTACTTCAACCTGCGCAACTCGATCATCACCGCGGCGCTGCACTCGCCGTTCAACCTCAACCTGCTCTCGCGGGTCCTGCTCGCGCAGCTGGTGCGGTATCTGCTGGGGATGCAGTACGGGCTGTCGGCGACGTTGATCAAGGCGGTCGAGGACTTCCTGGAGGGCCCGGAGATCCTGCGTGACGGCGGGGTCGAGGCGATGAAGGAGATCCGCCGGATCCGCGACCAGTACCCGGAGACCAAGCGGCACAAGGCCACCGACGTCCCGGGCATCGCCTCCAACGACATCGGCATCATCAACAGCGCGCCGCGGCCCAGCATGCAGCGCCTGGTGCTGATCAAGCGCGTGCTCGACCGCGTCCTCGGCCGCAGCCGCTTCGGTCTCGGCGCGGTGCCGATCGACGAGGCGAACTGGTGGCACATCGCGCTGTTCGACACCGCGGTCGTGACCGACGCGAACCAGGAAGGCGTCCGCGTCCGGTCGTACGACAAGGTCAAGATGTTCGACCTGGCCAAGCGCGGCGCGAAGGTGGTCCAGCGGCTGCGCAAGGAAGGCGCGGCGGTGCAGGAGCAGTACAAGCGCGCCATGCCGGAGCTGACCTCGCGCGAGAACTGGCAGCGCCTGTACAAGCTCTGAGCGGTGTTTCCCGAAGGCCGTCTCACGTTCGTCGTGAGGCGGCCTTCGCCGGTTCAGCCGTGCATGCCGAAGACGGTGCTCTTCCGGGTGAGGTCGTCGACGTACGCGGCGGCCACGTGGGCGAAGTTGATCGCGACCTCCGAGTGGTCCTTGGTGGTCACCGTTTCGACCGCGCCGGTCTTCACGAGCTGGGCGAGTTTGCCCGCCAGCTCACCGGATCCTTCGGTCGTCAGTGCGAACAGCAGCGGTTCCCCGCCGGTGGCGAGGTGCAGCACGAGTGCGGGTTTCGGATCGGCCATGCGTCCATCGGACCAGCGGGGATCTTTCCCGGGCAAGCGGGTTCGCCGAGAGCGGATGGACTACCGTTTTCCCGGTCCGGAAGAACCCGCGGGGGGATGGAAGCGATGCCGCACTCGTTCTCGTTGTCACTGGCAGCGGTGGACATCCTGCTGGAGCAGCTCGGGCTCGGCCGCGCGCCGACCCCGTTCGAGGTCCCGCACGTCGGCACGACCGTCGAGCAGCGCGCGATGATCCGCGACGCCGTCGTCCGCGATCTGACCGGTCGCAACCTGTGGAGCCGCGGCCGGCTCGACGCGGATGCCGAGCTGGCGCTGGCCACGTTCGTCCGCGGCAGCGTGGTGATCAACGCGGCCGCCGAGCTGGGCGACCGCCACCTCTTCGCCCGCGTCGCGTCCGACGGCCAGTTCGCGGTGCTCGCGCGCCAGGACGAGAACCTGATCGTCTTCGAGGAGGTCCGCCCGACGGGTATCGTCCCGGCGATCGTCGACCTCCTCCCCCTGACCCCGGCGGCGCCGGGCCAGTCGGTCACGATCGCCCGCCCGGCGGAGCAGCCCCGCCACCAGCGCCGCGACGACGCGTACGACCCGTTCGCCGGCGTCAGCGGCCCGCGCTCGGCCGGCAGCGGCGGCGGTCCGCAGCTCCGGATGATCGAGCGGGTGTTCCAGGAGCCGAAGAAGCGCGTGGGGCAGTTCACAGCCCAGACCCGAGGCGGGACGTTCCCTCCGCTGGCCTGGTTCGACACCCCGTCCGGCCGTTGGCTGATGTCTTCCCGGGCGGCCGCGGACGGCCAGCGCTGGATCACGTACGCCCCGGCCGACAACGCCCGGCTGGCCCAGCAGCTGTACGCGCAGCTCGAAGGCCAGTTCTGAGGGAACCGCTCAGCGCCCGCCCGCGTCACAGGTGAAGATCGGTGAACGGCAGTTGCGCAGGGTGCCCGGCTAGTAGACTTCCGGGTGCACACGCTTGGCTGAGTGATACGGGGTGGAACAGCGATGTTGATTGCCGATGGCGGTGGTGGCGGCTCGTTCGCGGACGTCATGAACCTCGGCGCCATCCAGGGCGTCACGGCGGAGACCCAGAAGCTGGTCGACGCGGCCAAGGGCGGCGGCTTCAAGATCACCCCGGAGGGCGTGAAGCCGATCCGGGACGCGCTGACCGAACTGGTCAACGGCCTCGCCGACGTGCAGTACAAGAGCTACCTGCTGGACCAGAACCCCCAGCTCGGCGATCATCCCTACGGGCACACCGTCGCCAAGCACGACTCGACGGCGGCAGGTAAGGCGACCCAGGTTCTCGAGCAGCTCAAGCAGGTCGCGAAGCAGGCAGACGAGGCGCTCGCCAGGGCCGCGGGCCTCTACAAGGAGGCGGAGAACCAGGCCTTCTCCGCTCTCCAGACCAAGCAGGCTTGAGGTATGACGAAACTTCTCGTTCGGGTTCTCCTTCCGCTCGTGGCTGGTGGCGCGCTGCTCACCGGGTGCACCACGACGCAGGGGGGAACGGCGTCGCCCGCCCAGTCGTCCTCGGCGAGTGAGTCGGAAGCTTCGGCAAGTCCGTCTTCAGGGGGCGGCGGGACCCAGTCGATCACCGATGCGTGCTCGCTGCTGAAAACAAGCGACCTGAGTGGCTATGGCGAGTTCAACGAGCCGGTCCAGGGCACGGTCGGGGGCGTGCGAACCTGCAGGTTCCAGCAGAAGATCGCCTCGGCCAGCGATGACCAGAAGGTGATCGGCGCGAACATCCGCGACACCGCGTCGGTCGCGCAGGTGAACGACACGGGTGGCGGAGTGGTCGACAAGGACATCAACGGCCGGCAAGCGAAGGAGGCGTCCGGCGGCGCATCCGTCGCGGGATGCACGCTCGCTCTGCCGGTGGGTGATTCGTCGCGGGTGGACGTGGAGGTGCTCGGCGCCGGCTCGGCGGACGAGGCTTGTCAGATCGCCGAGGCGGTTGCGAAGGCCGCTGTCGAACCGCGGTTGCCGAAGGGATAGGGGAACCCAGATGACGACGCGACAGGGACCGCCGCCGAAGACCGCGGACAAGACACCCGAGCAGGTTCAGGACATGGCGCCCGCCGAGCGCGACGCCTACCTCCAGCAGAAGGCCGAGGAAGGCGTCGACCCGAGCAGCTGGCTGTTCGGGCCGGTGCAGCAGTGGGTGGCCCAGGCCAAGGCGAAGAACCAGGCCCAGCAGATGGGCGACAAGAACATCAAGGACGCCACCGAAGGCCGCGATGTCGAGTACGTGCAGGGCCTGAACCCGTCGGGCGCGGACTACAAGGGCAGCGACCACAAGCAGCTCAAGCAATACCTGGACACCAACTTGGACGTCAATCAGGTTTCGGAGCTTTCGACGGCCTACCATGACGTCCACCAGGTCTTCGACAAGTTCGCCACCTCGATGAACACCGCGGTCAACGCCTCCAAGGGCACTTGGGAAGGCACCGCGGCAACCAACGCGCAGCAGTACTTCACCAGCTTGGGCACGTGGTCCGACGCGAACTCGCAGAACGCGAAGCTGGCCTCCGAGACCATCTACGACCAGGGCCAAGCCGCCTCGACGGCCAAGAACTCCATGCCTGCCCCCATTCCGTTCTCGTGGGGCGACGAGTTCAAGTCCTGGGCGACCTCGAACCCCTTCAGCCTGCCGGACAACGTCGACAAGTCGCTCCAGAAGCAGAAGGACAGCCAGGCGGCGCACGACGAGGCCGCGGGCGTCATGGCGACCTACGACAAGAACCTCTACCAGGCCGCGTCGAAGCAGCCGGCCTTCGCGCCGCCGCCCAGCTTCAGCACCGGTGGGGGTACCGGTGACCCCAATGGCACCGGGGACAAGAACGGCATCAACACCCCGTCCAGTGTGGACATGCCGGGCTCGAGCTCGGTGAACACGCCGGGTGGCAGCACCAACAACTTCACCACCGGCGCCATCCCCGGTACCGGCACCACCGGCACCACCGGTACGCCGCAGTTCTCCGGCCCCGGCTCGACCACCGGCGCGGGCCTGCTCCCGGCCGGCACCACCACGCCGTCGGGCTTCACGCCGGGGTCGGTCCAGGGTGGGTCGGCACCGAACCCGAACCAGTCGCTCGGCGGCATGCCGCCGATGAGCCCCATGCCCATGGGCGGCGGCATGAACTTCGGCGGCGACGAGGCCTACAACTCCAAGGTCGGCGGCGGTGCGGGCCGCGGCGGCAGCGGCTTCGGCCCCGGTGGCTCGGGCGGGGCCGGTGGCTCGACGGGCGCGGGTTCCGCCTCGGGCGCGGCCCGGCCGGGTGGCATCGGCGCGGCCGAAGCGGCCGCCGGGCGCGGGATGGGCGGCCTCGGCTCCGGCAGCGCGTCCGGCCGCGGTGGCGGCATGGGCGGTGGCGGCATGGGCCGCGGCCAGAAGGGCGAGGGTGACGAGGACACCGAGCACTCGCGCCCGACGTACCTGGTCGAGGGCGACCCCGACGAGGTCTTCGGCACCGACCTGCGCACCGCCCCGCCGGTCATCGGCGAATAGCGGACAACGGCGAACGGCCCCGGGCGACCGGGGCCGTTTCGCGTTCAAGCCGGACGTGGAACCCGTAACCTTCGCTGCGCGTCGGAGACCGCGGAGGCGAAGATGACCCCTGAGGAATGGCTGGCGAACTTCGAAACGAAGATCGCCGACGTGCGCGAGAAGGCGGAAGAGTTCCGGGCCGGGCTGGAGGCCTCCGGGACGACCGTCGCGTCGCCCGACGGCACCATCCGCGTCGGCGTCGCGCCGAACGGCTCACTCACCGAACTGCAGCTCACCGACTCGGCGCTGACCGGCAAGTCCGGGGCCAAGCTCGCCGAGGAGATCCTCAAGCTCGCGCGCAAGGCGCAGCGCGGTGCCGCCGTCAACGTCGCCGCCGCCTTCGCGCCGCTGGGCGGGGACACCGAGGCGATGCACATGGTCACCGGCTACCTGCCGCCGGAGGAGCCCGAGGAGCAGGTCGCGCCCGAGCCGTCGCGGGAACGCCGGCTCTGGCAGCACGACGAGCCGGAAACCCCGCCGCCGCCACCCGTGCGCCGCCCGCCGAGGCCGCCGCGCGACGACGATGACGACTTCGGGGACAACACGTTCCTGCGCCGGGACTGAGGGGACCGCAACCATGACCACCGCTACCTCGGGTGCCGGCATCGTCGACACCTACGCCGGGCTCGTCGACTCGATCAAGTCGGACTCCGAGTCCGAAGGCGAACACGTCCTGGGCGTCGCGGTCAGCGCGGCCGGCGCGGTCGTCGACACCGTCGGCGCCGCGATCGACCCGCTCGGCGCCGTCCTCAACGCCGGTGTCGGCTGGCTGCTGGAGCACATCAGCTTCCTGCGCGAGCCGCTCGACGCGCTGCTCGGCAACCCCGACGAGATCAACGCCAACGTCGACCAGCTCAAGTCCGCCGCGGCCGAGATGCACACGCTCGCCCAAGAACACCGCGACGACCTCCGCAGCGTCGCCGAATGGACCGGCCAGGCCGCCGACGCGTACCGCGACAGCCTCACGAAGATGGCCGAGGAGCTGGAATCCCTCGGCAAGACGCTCGACGGGACCGCTGCGGTCGCGGGCATCTCCGGCATGCTCGTCTGCACGCTGCGCGGCATCGTCTTCGGGCTCATCTCGTCGGTGATCGCCGAGCTGATCCGCGACGCGCTGATCGCGGCGGCCTCGGCGGTGGTCACCTTCGGTGGCTCGATCGCGGCGTTCTGCGGGGTGGCCTCGGCGCGCGCCGCGGCGACGGCGTCGAAGATCGCGGGCAAGATCAGCAAGCTCCTCGAAGGCTTCGCGCGCCAAGGCGGCCGGCTGGCCAAGCTGATGGAGGCGATGGAGAAGCTGACCAAGGGCCTCGACCGGTTCTCGACGGTCGGCGGTCTCGCGATGGGCGCGTACCAGGCCGCGAAGCCGTACGAGACGGAGGCGTGACGTGGCGACCCACCACACGAGCACGCCGCACCACACCAGCACGCCGCACCACACGGACACGTCGCCGACGCACCACGAGACGCCGAACACGCACCCCACCGAGCCGCGTCCGGCGCACGAGTCCCACGCCCCGGCGGGCGGTCACAGCGGCGGGTACGGGGTCCACACGGACTCGCTCGGCACGATGGAGGGCCACCTCGGCCGCACGAAGGACAAGGTCCACGCGGTCGGTCAGACGGTGGCGAGCGCGAACTTCGGCGCGAAGTCGATGGGCGTGATCGGGTCGGGCATGACCGGCACGCTCAACGGAACGGTGAGCGCGGCGAAAGAGCATGTCGCCCGAGCGGGCAAGGCGGTCGAGGACGCGGGAGCGCGCACGAAGGCGGTCCGCGAGCACTACGAGACCACGGAAGCGAACAACGCGGCCACGATCGCCTCGGCTGGCAAGGCGGTCGACGCGCCGCCGACAAAGGCAGCCGGCGGTGGTTCGAACCCGCCCCCACCAGGCTCGAACCCCCCACCCCGCCTGCCGGACGACGGCGGCGGAATGCACAACAACCAGGGCCACCACGCATCGGATGACGAGCTGCGCGGCCAGTACACGCGCGAGTCGATGCAGACGCGCCCGACCTCGACGGACAACCAGATCCGCGACGCGGCAAGCAGGTTGGGCTACGACCCGGACCAGCACCTGGCGATGACCCTCCAGCCGACAGCCGACCTGACCCCGGCCCAGCGCGCGGAGATCGTGGCGGTCCGCAACGAGCTGAAGGCCAACCCGGGCGAGTTCATGACGAAGGTGGTCAAACCCGAGATCGGCGAGGCCACCCTCGGCAACGAAACCACTTACGTGGATCGCCACACCGGCAAGACGGAGACGAACTACCCGAACTCGGTGGCCGGATCGATCGCCCGCGGCAGCGATACGGCGCAGCACGGCACTCCGGCCGAGTTCCGCGACAAGCTCGCCCTGGACGACCAGGGCGCCGGCTGGACCCCGATCAAGGCGGGCGCCAACGAGGCCTACCAGCTGCGCTTCCCGGCTTTGGACGATCGCCAGGCGATGGAAATCAGCTACGGCGGTACGGATCCGGGGTCCGCGCACGACATGCAGGTGGCGTCCGGACAGGCGAACCCCCGCGAGTGGAAGCCGCCGTTCCTGGGGACGGGGTACACGGGCGGCGGGGTGCCCGAGTGGCTGCACGCGCCCCGCGGTTACGCCGGGCGTGGTGAGATGTGGCTCGTGCGGGCCGACGGCACCGAAGTGCTGGCGGGCGTTTACCTGGAGAAGAGAGGGTGGTTCGACGTGCGCGGCCGAGGGGGTTCCGATGGCTGACAGTTACGCTGTCCACCAGGGCAAGGAGTACGAGGCGTCCGGGCGCCCGCCGGGCCGGATGGCGCTCTACGACGGTGATGTCCTGGTCGCCGAGGTACCGATCGGGGAACTCGACGAGTGGTACACGGTTCGCACGTGGGGCACCTTCCTCGAGCACGAGTTCGAGGTGGCGGATGAGCGCGACGGCCGCTACTCCCTCTTCATGACAGCCGGCGATGGCAAGTGGGCGGAACGGGTCTGGGCCGAGCCGGAGCGCCACCCCGAGGTGCAGTTCCAGCGGATGGACCGGATGACGTTCGCGGCGGTGGCTCCGAAGCACATGGTGAGTAACCTCCGCGAAGAGCGCGTCGACAACCTCGGGCCGTGGCGGAAAGAGCAGGAAGAGCGTGAATCCCGTGAGTCCTGACGCTCCCGCCGGTCTCCTCGGCAGCACGGTCGTCCAGCTGCCGGTCAAGCCCGGCCTGGTCGGCTTCTACCTGGGCAACGTCATCGTCCCCGGCCGCTTCGAACCGCACCGGGTCCAAGGGTTCGCCGGCCGCGCCGAGGACGTCGCCGAGCTGGACACCGCGGCCGCCGTCCGGAACTACGGCCTCGCGAAGATCCCCGGCTGGGGCCCGCTCGACGAGCTGTACCTGCTCCGCTTCACCGCCGGGCACACCTTCCCGTTCCGCACCTCCTACGGATCGACCGACCGGGAAATCGCCCACGAGCTGGGGACGGCCCGCGTGTACCCGCCGCCGTACCTCGGGACCGGGTACTTCCCCGGCGTCGACCACCCGCTGCCCGAATACGTCCTGCGGCTGATCGAACTCCCCGCCGGTGCCGAACTCCTCGTGCGTCGCGCCGACAACACCGAAGAGCGGCTGGCGCAGTACCACAGCCGGAAGGTCGGCTGGATCCCCGAGCAGAAGGACGCGTTCGGCGAGGCCACGTTCTTCCCGCCGCCCGTGCCGCTGCCGCCGCTCGTGCGGCGGGGCTACACCGCCCGGTACCGCGGGGGCGACTTCGACGCCGAGTTCGCCGGGCCGGCCCGGCTCGTGCTGCACCCCTTGCCGGGTGCCGTCGCGCCGGCCGACTTCGGGGAGACCTACGGCTTCCGGATGAAGGCCGTCGACCAGGTCGAGCTGGACGAGCTCAGCTTCGTGCGGACCCTGTGCCGGTGGCGCGGGGGCACCTTCGAGCTCCTCGCCCGGACGCGCGACACCGCCGACGTGCACCTGGTCGACGAAGACTACCTGCTCGCGCGCGACCTCGGACTGTCCGAAGTGGACTACCGGGTCTGGCGGAAAACCGTGCCCGCCGCCGAGCTCACCGACGTCCGGACCGAAGCTGTCCCCGTGCCGCTCGAAGGGCAGTTTCAGTAGCGGTAGAACTTCTCCGCCCGGCCCTGCCGGACCAGCTTCAGCCACTGCAGGAACGCCTTCGGGTCACGCTTCACGCCCACGAAGTACAGTCCGAACCGGACGATCTCCAGCGCGCCGATCTTGCGCATTCCCGGCTGGGACAACAGGTATCCGCGGTTGCGGTACGTGTAGTACCGCTTGACCTCGTTCTCCGGGTCCTGCGCGTGGAACTTGCCGCCCAGCATCGGCTTGAACTCGTCCGAGCCGTCCGGGTGCAGGTACTTCGTCTTCAGCGACGTGCCGAACGGCAGGCCCGAACGCACCAGGCGGCGGTGCAGCTCGACCTCGTCGCCGCGGAAGAACAGGCGCAGGTCCGGCACCCCGACGACGTCCAAAGTGGACGCGCGGAAGAGCGCGCCGTTCATCAGGGACGCGATGCCGGGCAGGAAGTCCACGCCCAGCTCGGACTGCGACCGCTTCCACGTCAGGCCGCGGCGCAGCGGGAACGCCAGCTTGTCCGGTGCGTCGATGTTCGACACCACCGGCGAGATCTCCGCCAGGTTCCGCTTGTCCGCCTCCGCCAGGAGGATCTCCAGCACGTTCTCGTCGGCCGGGCGCCCGTCGTCGTCGGCCAGCCAGACCCAGTCCGCGCCCAGCGACAGCGCGTGCAGCATGCCCAGCGCGAACCCGCCCGCGCCACCGAGGTTGCGGTGCGAAGGCAGGTACGTGTGCGGCAGCGGGTAGTTCTCGACGACCTCACGGGCCGAGTCGTCCGGCCCGTTGTCCACGACGACCAGGTGGTCGACCGGCCGGGTCTGGGCCGCGATGATCTTCAGCGAGTCCGCGAGCAGCTCCCGCCGGTGCCGCGTGACGACCACGCCGACGACCGCGCCGTCGGGCAGCTGCCGGGTCTCGCTGGTCATCATTCCCCGCCGTTCGTCGTCGCCACCGGCTCGATGCCGAGTCGCTGCAGCGTTTCCTTGCTCATGTCCGCGAACGGGTCGCGGCCCTTGTACCCGGTGAGGACGTCCCGCAACGAGCCCTGTTGCTTGAGGTGACCTTCGTCCATCCAGATGGCCGAGTCGCACAGCTCGAACAGGAACTCGTCCGAGTGGCTGGCGAACACCAGGATCCCGGAGCGCTTGACCAGGTCCTTGAGGCGGTCGCGCGCCTTGTTGAGGAACGCCGCGTCGACCGCGCCGATGCCCTCGTCGAGGATCAGGATCTCCGGGTCGATCGAGGTGACGACGCCCAGCGCGAGCCGCACGCGCATGCCCGTCGAATACGTCCGCAGCGGCATCTGCAGGTAGTCGCCGAGCTCGGTGAACTCCGCGATGTCGTCGACCCGCTTCTCCATCTCCTTGGCCGTCATGCCGAGGAAGAGGCCGCGGATGATGATGTTCTCGACCCCGGAGATCTCCGGGTCCATGCCGACGCCGAGGTCGAACACCGGCGCGATCTTGCCCTGGATCCGCGACGACCCGCGGGTCGGCTCGTAGATGCCGGCGAGCAGCCGCAGCAGCGTGGACTTGCCCGCGCCGTTGTGCCCGACCAGGCCGACCCGGTCGCCTTCGCGCAGCGAAAGCGTCACGTCGTGCAGGGCTTCGATGATGGGCACCTTGGTGTCGGTGCCGATCTTGCCGCCGACCTTGCCGAGGACCTTCTTCTTCATCGACCGGGTCTTCGCGTCGAAGATCGGGAAGTCGACGAAGGCGTTGTGGACGTCAATGCTGACCATTTTGTGTCACACCCAGTAGGAGACGCGGGCACGGTAGTTGCGCATCGCGACGAGCGCGAGCGCCCAGCCGACGATGGTGATGGAGCCGACCACGATCCAGTTGCCCGGGGTGAACGACTGGCCGAGCAGCGGCGCCCGGACCACCTGCATGAAGTGGTACAGCGGGTTCAGCTGGATGATCGGCAGCACCCACGAAATGCTCGCGCGGGCCCCGCCGCCGAGCAGCTGGTCCACCGGCCAGACGATCGGCGTGCCGTAGAACAGCAGCTGGATCAGCGAGTTGATGACCTGCGGGATGTCGCGGAACCGGGTCGAGATGATGCCCAGCAGCAGCGTCACCCAGCCCGCGTTCAGCGCCAGCAGGACGAAGCCGGGGATGGCGAGCAGGATGTTCCAGCTCAGGCCCGGGTGGCAGTACAGGTCCGCGTGGCACAGGCCGTCCGCGGAGCCCAGCGAGTACCGGTTGTCCAGCGCGCTGAAGAAGATCACGAGGATGACGATGTAGACGATCATGTTGTGCGCCAGCAGCAGCGTCTGGCGCCACACCGTGCGCAGCATGTACACGCTCAGCGGCGCCGGGAGCTGCTTGATCAGCCCCTCGTTGGAGATGAACGTCTCCATGCCCTCGGCGAGACACCCGCTGATGAACCCCCACAGGATGAAACCCGTGGACAGGTAGGGCAGGAACACCTCGATCGGCGAGTGGAACAGCTGCGAGTACAGCAGCCCGAGCCCGAGTGCGATGACCGCCTGGCTGATCGTGATCCAGAAGGGCCCGATCACCGACCGGCGGTAGCGCTGCTTGATGTCCTGCCAGCCGAGGTGACCCCACAGCTCGCGAGCGTTGAAACCGGCCTGGATGTCGGCGAAGGCGCGCGCGAACGTCTTGCTGTCCGACATCGGCGGCGCCGAGGTCGTCACGGGCGAGTCCGCGGCCTGAACCGTGCTGGTGGCATGCACGTGGACGAGGGTACCGATGGGATGAGCGGCGTCCGGGCCACCCCGCCCGTGTGGTAGAGGTTAGGGACCGCTACGCGGCGGGGTGTGTCCTGCGTGCTGGTACTTTCTCGGCTTATGACTGCTGCTCTCGGCGCGGCGAGCTTGATGGTCAACCTGCTCGCGGCGTACGCCGACCGGCCGGACCCCCGTTCCGTGGCCGTCGTCGGAAACCAGCCGCTCCCACCCGACCCCCAGCGGGCGAAGGCGATCGACGCGTGCGACCTCGTGATCCGCGTCAACGGCTTCGTCGTCGACAAGCCCGGCGAGGAGGTCGTCGGCTCCCGGACGCACGTCGTGGTGTTCAACCGGGCGATCCGGGCCACCCCGTTCGTCTTCCAGGACTACCGGAGGCGGCTCTACCTGCTGGTCGAGCCCGGCCGGATGCACTGGGAGCCGGAGGACGTGCCGGGCTGGTGGCCCGCCGACCTCGGCGCGGTCCCGGTGTCGAACCGCGAGGTCGTGCTGCCGCTGTCGGACGCGCTGGGCCTGCCGACGCGCGACGAGCCGACGTGGTCGACCACCGGCACGCTGGCCGCCTGGATCGCGCGGACGTCGTTCCCGACAGCCCAGCTCGTGCTCACCGGGTTCTCGTTCATCGACAACCCGGACCAGACCTCCTGGGAGCACGCCGCGGGCGACTCCTGCATCGTCGGGCCGGAGCACCAGATCGCCGCCGAAGGGCGGCTGCTGGACTCCTGGACCAAGACCGGTGACACCACCCTCCTGCGCTAGACGCGCGTCCCCACCCCACGTAAGGACCACCCATGGCAATGCAGAAGCTCGGCAGAGGCCTCGTCGGCCGGATCGCCCGGCTCATCGACTTCCGGGTCGACGACCGCACCCGCGGACTGGCCGATCGCGTCAACAACCTCGAGCACGCCACCGCCGACCACCGGCGCCGGCTGGACAACGCCGAGCACAGCCTGGAGCAGGCCCGTGGTGACCTGCGCTGGACCCGTGCCGAGCTCGACCGCCTGATCCCGCACGTGGCCGCGCAGGAAGGCCGCCTGGAGACGCTGCGCGAGTCGATGTCGCTGGTGCCGAACACCGACAGCGCCCAGACCGCCGAGGCCCGCACGCTGATCGAGGAGATCCAGCGCCAGCACGCTCAGATCCGCGTCCGGCTCGCCGGCATCTCCCGCTACGAGGACCGGCTCCGGCGCCTCGAGGACCGGGTCGAAGAGCCCGTCAGCCAGTAGCCTTGCACGCCCGGGAAGCCACCGAAACGGACGCCGAGCTGCTGCTGGGCTGGCGCAACGACCCGCGGACGCGGCAGTCGTCGCGCTCGACGGCCGTGGTGGCCCTGGACGAGCACCTCGCGTGGCTGCGCGGGGTGCTCGCGGACCCGGACCGGCTGCTGCTCGTCGTCGAGCACGAGGACGCGCCGGTCGGCACCGTCCGGTTCGACCGGCGCGACGGCGACGGCTGGGAGGTCAGCATCACGCTCGCCCCCGAGAGCCGCGGCCGTGGTCTCTCCGGCGCGGTGCTCGCCGAGGGGGAGCGGGCGGCGTGGGAGCGCCTCGGCGTCCGGGTCGTGCTGGCCGCCGTCCACCAGGACAACACCGCTTCGGCGAAGCTGTTCGAGCACGCCGGGTACGCCGAAGCCGCGCCTGCCGTCAGCGGCTTCCGGCAGCTGCGCAAGACTCTGAGCTGACCCGCAGTCCACCCCGGGGAGGCACCATGCACGACATCCGGTTCGGCGCGCACCTGATCGGCCCCGGCCACGCGCCGTTCGTCATCGCCGAGATGTCCGGCAACCACAACGGCGACCTCGACCGGGCGCTGCAGATCATCGACGCCATCGCGGAGACCGGCGCGCAGGCGGTCAAGCTGCAGACCTACCGCCCGGACACGATCACCATCGACGTCGACACCCCGGCGTTCCGGATCGGTGACTCGCATTCCCTGTGGGGCGGCGAAAACCTGTACAAGCTGTACGAAAAGGCCCACACGCCTTGGGAGTGGCACGAACCGCTCTTCGAGCGCGCCCGTGCTCGCGGCCTGGAGATCTTCTCCAGCCCGTTCGACCCGACCGCGGTCGAGCTGCTGGAGTCGCTGGACGCGCCGGCGTACAAGATCGCGTCGTCCGAGATCGTCGACCTGCCGCTGGTCGAGCTGTGCGCTCGCACGGGCAAGCCGCTGGTCATCTCGACCGGCATGGCGAACGTCGCCGAGATCGACGCGGCGGTGCGCACCGCGCGGGAAGCGGGCAACGACCAGCTCATCGTGCTCGGCTGCACGGCGAGCTACCCGGCGTCGCCGTCCGAGAGCAACCTGCGCGGCTTGCCGCTCCTGGCCGGTCTGACGCAGACGCTGGTGGGCCTCTCCGACCACACCCCGGGCATCGGGGCGCCGGTCGCGGCCGTCGCGCTCGGCGCGGTGGCCATCGAGAAGCACGTCACGCTGGCCCGGGCCGACGGCGGCGTCGACTCGGAGTTCTCGCTGGAGCCGTCGGAGCTGGCCGCCCTGGTCACCGAGACGCACCGGGCGTGGGAGGCGCTGGGGCAGGCCGTGCTGGGCCCGCGGGAGAGCGAGAAGGAGGGCCTGCGGCTGCGCCGGTCCCTCTACGTGGTCGAGGACGTGCGTGCCGGCGACGAGGTGACCGCGGCGAACGTCCGGTCGATCCGGCCCGCCGGCGGCCTGGCCCCGGCCGAAATCACCAAGGTCGTGGGGCGCACCTTCCGCGTCGACGCCGCGAAGGGCACGCCCCTGACCTGGGACCTGATCTAGCCGAAGAACGTGCGCACGGCGTCGACGACGCGGTCGACGTCGGCGTCCGTCAGCGACGGGAACAACGGCAGCGAGAGCTCCTGCTCGTAGTACGCCTCGGCGTTCGGGCAGAGCCCGCGCCGGTACCCGAGGTCCTCGAACACCGGGTGCCAGTACACCGGGATGTAGTTCACCTGGACGCCGATGCCGGCCCCGCGCAGGTGCTCGAACAGCGCCTTGCGGCGGCCTTCGAGGACCCGCAGCGGGTAGAGGTGCCACACCGGGTCGGCGCCCGGGCGGCTCGGCGGAGTCGCCACGCCGTCGACGTCGGCCAACGCCGCGCTGTAGCGGGCGTGGATCTCGGCGCGGCGCTTTTTGAACTCCGTGAGCCGCTTCAGCTGGCTGCTGCCGAGCGCGCAGAGGACGTCCGGCAGGCGGTAGTTCAGGCCGAACTCGTGCACCTCCTGGTGCCAGCCGCCCTCGTCCGGGTAGCGCTGCTCGGCGCGGTCGCGGACCAGGCCGTGGTTGCGGAACTTCCGCGCCCGGTCGAGCAGGCCCGCGTCCGGCGTGACGACGGCGCCGCCCTCGGCCGTCGTGAGGTTCTTCGTCGGGAAGAACGAGAACGTCGTCAGGTCGGCGATGGAGCCCACCGGCCGGCCCTGCCACGAGCCGCCGACGGAGTGCGCCGCGTCCTCCAGCAGCAGCGCGCCCGCGTGGTGCGCGATCGTGGCGAGCGCGTCCAGCTCGGCCGGGTGGCCGGCATAGTCGACGGCGGCGACGACCTTCGTCCGGTCGGTCATCGCGGCTTTCGCCGCTTCGACGTCCAGGTTGCCGGTGTCCGGTTCGACATCGGCGAAGACCACCTTCGCGCCGTGCAGCGCGGCCGTCGCGGCGGTCGCGACGAACGTCATCGGCGACGCGACGACCTCGTCACCGGCCTTCAGCCCGGCCGCCGCGTAGGCGACGTGGAGGGCCGCCGTACCCGACGTGACGGCCACCGCGGGGGCCCCGCCGGTGTGCGCCGCGAGGTCGTTCTCGAACTGCTGGACGGCGGGCCCGGTGGTCAGCCAGTCGCCGCGCAAGACGTCGACGACCGCCTGGATGTCCTCTTCGCTGATCGACTGACGTCCGTAAGGGAGGAAGTCAGGCATGCTGCTCGACCAGTTCGCGCAGCTCCTCGCCGTTGAGCCAGAGGTCGTTGGTGTCCGAGCGGTAGGCGAAGCCCTCCGGCATCGGCGTCCCACCCTGCGGCTCCTGGTAACCCCAGCCCGCGAGGTGCGGCTGCACGACGTAGCGGTCCTTGAGCTGGACGGTCCGGCGAGCGTCGTCCGGGGCAATCATCTCTTCGTGCAGCTTCTCGCCCGGGCGGATGCCGACCTCGTGCATCTCGCTGCCCGGCGCGATCGCCTGGGCCAGGTCGACCAGCCGCATGCTCGGGATCCGCGGCACGTACAGCTCGCCGCCGTGCATCTGGTCGAACGAGTCGACGACGAACTGCACGGCCTGGGGGAGCGTGATCCAGAACCGGGTCATGTCCTTGTGCGTGATCGGCAGCGACTCGCCCTGCTCGGCCAGCTTGCGGAAGAACGGGATGACGCTGCCGCGCGAGCCCATCACGTTGCCGTAGCGGACCACGGAGAAGCGCGTCACGTGCGCGGCCGCGTAGTGGTTGCCGCTGATGAACATCCGGTCGGCGCACAGCTTGGTGGCGCCGTAGAGGTTGATCGGGCTGGACGCCTTGTCCGTCGACAGCGCGACGACCTTCTTGACGCCCGTGTCGATCGCGGCCTCGATCACGTTCTGCGAGCCCATGACGTTGGTCTGGACGAACTCGAACGGGTTGTACTCGCCGGTGTCGACCTGCTTGAGCGCGGCGGCGTGCACGACGTAGTCGACGCCGTGCATGGCGCGCTCGAGCCGGCGCCGGTCGCGGATGTCGCCGATGAACCAGCGCAGGCGCGGGTCGTCGTTGAACAACTGCCGGGCTTCGTACTGCTTCAGCTCGTCGCGGGAGAGCACGACCAGCCGGCTCGGGTTCAGTTCGGCGAGCGCGTGCGCGATGAACGCCTTGCCGAACGAACCGGTCCCGCCGGTGAGCAGGATGCTGGAGCCATCCAGCTCGGACATCGTTGACCTCCGCGGTTCGGTGACTGTGGCCGTCGGCCATCATGTCACCCATGTGCGCAGCGCCCGTGGTCAACGCCGTCATCCAGGCCCGGTCGACGTCGACCAGGCTCCCCGGCAAGGTGCTGCGCCCGCTCGGCGGCCGCAGCGTGCTGGGCTGGGTCGTCCGGGCCGCGGCGGCCGCACCCGGCGTCGACCAGGTCGTGGTCGCGACGTCTTCGGACGCTTCGGACGACGACGTCGCTTCCGAAGCCGCCCGCTGCGGGGCTCTTGTGGTTCGCGGCCCGCTCGACGACGTCCTGGAGCGGTTCGCGGTCGCGGTGCGCGAGCACCCCGCCGACGCCGTGATCAGGCTCACCGCCGACTGCCCGCTGCTGGACCCGTCGCTGATCGGCCAGCTCGTGACGCTGTGGCGGGCCCAGCCGTCGCTGGACTACGTGAGCACGACGCTGGTCCGGACCCTCCCGCGCGGCTTCGACGCCGAGCTGGTGCGGGCCGCTGTGCTTCTCGAGCAGGTTTCCAGCGCGACGGGCGCGCACCGCGAGCACGTCACCTCGGGCATCTACTCGCAGCCCACGCGCTATTCGTGCAGTGGTGTCGTCGTGAGTCCGGCGGCCGACGACCTGCGCGTGACGTTGGACACCGCGGAGGACTGGGCTGTGCTCGAAGCGCTCGTGGCCGAGCTGGGGGACGGCGTCGGCGACTGGCGCGCGGTGGTCGCGCTGCTGCGGTCGCGGCCGGAGCTGGTGGCGCTGAACGCGCACGTCGAGCAGAAGAAGGTCGGTTCGTGAGGCTGCTCCTGCGCGCGGACGCGTCGGCGTCGATCGGCGCCGGGCACGTCGCGCGGATGGTCGCCTACGCCGAGCGCGCGGTGGCGCGGGGGTTCTCGGTCGCGTTCTCGGGCCGGGTCGACAACGCCGAATGGCTCGCCTCGCGGTTCGACGAGCTGGGCGTCGCGCGTGTGTCCTTCGACGCTTCCGGGTTCGACGCGGTGGTCGTCGACCACTACGGCCTCGGTGACCTGCGCGAAGAGGTCAACGCGGCGGGCGCGCAGCTCGTCTCGATCGAGGACGACGTGTTCGGGCGCCGGCCCGCGGACATCGTCGTGGACTCGGGCTTCGCGGTTTCCGCCCGGCCTGACGACGGCTCGGACGTCTTGCTGAGGGGAATCGCGTACGCGCCGCTTCGGGACGTCGTGCGGGCTACGCGCCGAGTGCCGTCCGGGCCGCCGCCGCGCGTCACGGTGGCCCTGGGCGGCGGCGACCAGTGGGCGTCCACAGTCGGGTTGCTGCTTCGCGCGCTTCGCGACACGGAACTGCCGTTCGCGGCGGACGTCCTGGTGCGCGGCGAGCCTTCGCTCCCCGCGCTGCTTCCGGGCCAGTCGATCCGGGTTTCGCCACCGAGCCCGGCGCTGCTGGAGCTGTTCGCGACGACCGACGTCGCGGTGAGCGCGGCCGGCGTGACGTTCGTGGAGTTGTGCTGCCTCGGCGTCCCGACGGCGGCGGTGCGGCTGGTGGACAACCAGGAGCCGGGCTACCGGGCCGCCGTGGAGCTCGGCCTGACGGCCGGTCTCGGTCCCGCGGAGTCGTTGGCGGAGCGGCTGCCTTCGGTGACGGCGGTGCTGCGTTCGCTGTTGTCCGACCCGGCACTCCGGGAGCGGTTGTCGGCCGCGGCGTCGTCCACAGTGGACGGACGTGGGGTGGATCGGGTTCTGGATCGTCTCGAATCGAGGACCGGATCTGTCCGCGATGCTTCCTATCGTTGAGGCATGACCATCACCCCGTTCCGTGTGGACATCCCGCAGGCCGACCTCGACGACCTCCGCGCGCGCCTGGCGAACACACGCTGGCCCGACCAGCCCGCCGACGCCGGCTGGCGGCTCGGTGCGCCGGTGGATTACGTGCGTGAGCTGGCCGAATACTGGCGCACGGGCTTCGACTGGCGGGCGCAGGAGGAGCGGATCAACGGCTTCCCGCAGTTCACGACGACGATCGACGGCACGAAGGTCCACTTCCTGCACGTGGTCTCGCCGGAGCCGTCGGCGACGCCGGTGCTGCTGACGCACGGCTGGCCGGGCTCGATCGTCGAGTTCCTGGACATCATCGGCCCGCTGACGGACCCGCGCGCGTACGGCGGCGATCCCGCGTCGGCGTTGACGGTGGTGGTCCCGTCGATCCCGGGCTACGGCTTCTCGGGCCCGACGCCGACCCCGGATTGGGGCCCGGACCGGATCGCGCGCGCGTTCGCCACCTTGATGACCCGCTTGGGCTACGAGCGATTCGGCGCCCACGGCGGCGACTGGGGCGCGACCATCTCGCGGGAGCTGGCGGTCCAGTTCCCGTCGCGGTTGCTGGGGATCCACGTGACGATGCTGGCGTCGGCGGTGGTGCGGACCCCGTCGGACCTGGCGGAGCTGCCGGACCAGGAGGCCGGCCGCCGCTCGCTGGAGAAGGGCCAGGCGTTCTCGGCGTCCGGAACGGGCTACGCGATCATCCAGGCGACCAAGCCGCAAACGCTTGCGTACGGCCTCCACGATTCACCGGCCGGGCAGCTGGCCTGGATCGCGGAGAAGTTCCGGTCGTTCTCGAACACGGCGACGGACCTGATCGACCGCGACGACCTGCTGGCGGACGTGTCGATCTACTGGTTCACGGAGACGGCCAACTCCTCGGCGCGGTTGTACGCGGCGTTGAGCGGAGGCTGGGGAGCACCGCCGGCACCGAACACGGTCCCGACCGGAGTGGCGGTCTTCCCGGACGACATCGGTCTGCCGATCCGGGCGCTGGCGGAGAGGACGGACAAGATCGTCCACTGGACGGAGTTCCCCCGAGGCGGGCACTTCCCGGCGTTGGAGGAACCGGACGCCTTGATCGGCGACATCCGGAAGTTCTTCACCGAGCTGCGCCCCTGAGGGCCAGGGGGCCGGACAGCAGCCCCCGCCCTTCCCTGGGGGGCGTCCCCTTGGCCAGTCTATCGGTGCCCTCGGACAAAACTGCCGGAACGCGAGTTGTCCACAGGGGTTGTCCACATCCCCTCGGGTCTGTGGACAACCCCGGGACAACCGTCAGAGGTACTGGCCCGTCCCCGAGATCCCCGGCCCGTGCCCCTCGGGCCCGTGCCCGGCCGCCGAAGGCCCGGCCGGCAACCCCCGCCGCATCTGCTCCAGCTGCACTCGAGCCGCCATCTGCTGGGCGAACAGCGCCGTCTGGATTCCGCTGAACAACCCCTCGAGCCACCCCACCAGCTGAGCCTGCGCGATCCGCAGCTCCGCGTCCGAAGGCGTCGAGTCGTCCGTGAACGGCCGGACCAAGCGCTCCAGCTCGTCCTGCAGCTCCGGGGCCAGCGAAGCCGCCAGCTCCTTCACCGATGTCTGGTGGATCTCGCGGACCCGGGTGCGGGACGCGTCGTCCAGCGGGGCCGCGCGGACCTCCTCCAGGAGCTGCTTGATCATCGTGCCGATCCGCATCACCTTGGCCGGCTCTTCGATGAGCTCGCCCACCGCCTCGGCGTGCTCCGCGCCGTCGACAGGTGAACCATCGGAGCCGACTACCACCACGTGGGGTGAAGATTCCTGATCGGGGTCACCGGCTGTGAAGTTCGGCTCGGTCATGTGCTCCATCCTGGCTCGCCTTCGACACGCTCCGCGACACCTGCGGGGTGTCCGTCTCCGAGCGTAGCGGCTATCGGGGTTCCCGGTGGCTCTCCACCCAACCCCGGACGCACGGCGAAACCGCACGTCCGTACGGTGTCCCCATGGCGTTCGACGTCGCTCGTATCCGTGGGCTCTTTCCCGCGCTGGGTGACGGCTGGATTCACTTCGACGGCGCCGCCGGAATGCTGGTCCCGGAACAGGTCGCTTCGGCCGTTTCCACGGCGATGCGCGCCCCGGTGTCCGGGCCGGGTGGAGCGTTTCCGGCCTCACAGCGCGCGGAAAGCATCGTGACCGCGGCCCGCCGGGCCGTGGCCGACCTGGTCGGTGCCGACCCGGCCGGTGTCGTGCTCGGGCCGAGTTCGCCGGTGATGCTGCGTCGCCTCTGCGACGCGCTCGCCGAGCGCTGGACCATCGGCGACGAAGTCGTCGTGTCGAGGCTCGACGAACAAGCCAACCTCGCGCCGTGGCAACGCGCCGCGAAGCGCGTCGGTGCCGTCGTGCGGTGGGGCGAGATCGACATCGAGACCTGCGAACTGCCCGCGTGGCAGTACGAGCAGCTCGTCTCGGCGCGCACGAAGGCCGTCGCGGTCACGCTCGCGTCCGGTTCCGTCGGCACCCGCCCGGACGTCCCGACGATCATCGAGTTCGCCAAGCGGGTCGGCGCGCTGGTCGTCGTCGACGCCACCTACGCCGCGCCGTTCCTGCCGCTGGACATCAACGCGCTCGGCGCCGACGTCATGGTCGTGTCCGCCCAGGCCTGGGGCGGGCCTTCGGTGGGAGCGCTCGTCTTCCGCGACCCCGAGCTGATCGAGCGGATCGCGTCCGTCTCCCTCGACCCGGGAGCGCGCGGCGCGGCCCGGCTCGAACTCGGTCCGCACGCCTACCCGCTGCTGGCCGGGCTGATCGCGTCGATCGACTACCTCGCGGGCCTCGACGACGCCGCGTCCGGGTCGCGCCGCGAGCGGCTGGTCACCTCGCTCGGCTCGGCGAAGTCGTACCACGCCGGGCTGCTCGCCCAGCTGTCGACGGAGCTGCTGTCGCTGCGGCACATCATGGTCATCGGCAACGCGATGCGCCGCATCCCCGCGCTCGCCTTCGCCGTCGCCGGCAAGAAATCGCCCGAAGTCGCCGAGTACCTGGCGTCGCAAGGGCTGTGCGCCTTCGCCGACGACGGGGCAGCGGGCGTCTTCGCGTCACTCGGCGTCGGGGAAGTGGGCGGCGCCGTGCGGATCGGGCTCGCCCACTACTCCAACGTCTTCGAGATCAACCAGCTCGTGCGCGTCCTCGAAGAACTCCGCTAGGACTTCGCGGCCAGCAGGATCTTGCCGAACACCGAGCCTTCTTCGAGCGCGCGGTGCGCGGACGCGGCTTCGGCCATCGGCACGACCTGGCCGACGATCGGCTTGACGAGACCGTCGGCGACCAGCGGCCACAGGCGTTCCCGGACGTCGGCGACGATCGCCGCCTTTTGGTCCAGGGGCCGGAAGCGCAGGCCCGCCGCGAATACCGAAGCCCGCTTGCCGAGCAGCGTGCCGATGTTCAGCTCGCCCTTGATGCCGCCCTGCATGCCGATGATCACCAGCCGGCCGTCGGGCGCCAGCGCGTCGACGTTGCGGCCGAGGTAGGACGCGCCCATGTTGTCGAGGATGACGTTCGCGCCGCCGGTCTCCGCCTTGACGACCTCGACGAAGTCCTTTTCCTTGTAGTTGATCGCGATGTCGGCGCCGAGCTGGCGGCAGCGGTCGAGCCGGTCTTCCGAGCCCGCGGTGACGACGACGGTCGCGCCGAGCGCGTTGCCGACCTGGATGGCGTGCGTGCCGATCCCGCCGGCGCCGCCGTGGATCAGCAGCACCTCGCCCTCGGTGAGCTTCGCGTGCATCACGACGTTCGCCCACACCGTGCACGCCACCTCGGGCAGCGCGGCCGCGGTGATCAGGTCGATCTCGCCCGGCACCGGCAGCAGCTGCCCGGCCGGGACGACGGCCTTCTCCGCGTAACCGCCGCCCGCGAGCAGCGCGCAGACCTCGTCGCCGACGTTCCAGCCCTCGACGCCTTCGCCGAGTTCGGCGATCGTGCCGGAGCACTCCAGGCCGATCGTTTCGCTGGCGCCGGGCGGCGGCGGGTAGTGGCCCTGGCGCTGCAGGAGGTCCGCCCGGTTCACCGCGCTCGCCGCGACGTCCAGCAGCACTTCGCCGGGGCCGGGACGCGGGTCCGGGACCTCCGTCCACTCGAGAACGTCCGGGTCACCTGGCTCACGGATGGTGATCGCGTACATGTGTCGACTGTATACCGGCTGACGAAGTTCCCGCCGAATGACGCATTGACGTACTTCTCATTCGGAACAAAGGTGAGCAACCATGTCACTCTTCCGAAAGAGATTCCTCCCGCCGATGGCCCTGGCCGCCGGCGCGACGCTGGTGCTCGGCCTGACCCCGGCCGCCGCCGCGAACACGGTCCCCGACGGTCCCGCCCTGGCGAAGCAGCTCGTCAAGAAGGTCGACGTCAACGGCGTCAACCGGCACCTGATCGCCCTCCAGCGCATCGCCGACACCAACGGCGGCACGCGGGCGGCGAGCACCGAAGGCCACAAGAAGTCCGCCGAGTACATCGCGACCAAGCTCGAGGCGGCCGGCTTCCAGGTGACGCGCCAGGAGTTCCCGTTCACCTACTCGGAAACGCTGGCCGAAAAGCTGACCGCGGGCGGTCAGAACGTCCCGGTCATCGCGATGGAGTACACCGTCTCGACGCCCGTCGGCGGCATCACCGCACCGCTCGCCGTGGTCGCGGTCGACGACACCAGCGGCTGCGAGGCCACCGACTACACCGCCGACGTCGCCGGCAAGATCGCGCTGATCAAGCGCGGCGGCTGCTCGTTCGCGCAGAAGCAGCAGACCGCCGCGGCGGCCGGCGCGATCGGCGCGATCGTCTACAACAACACCGACGGCGACCTGAACGGGACCCTGGGGGACCCGGCCAACGCGAAGATCCCGACCGGGGGCGTGACCGCGGCCGCGGGTGCGCAGCTGGCCACCCTCGCCGGGCAGCCGGTGACCCTGGAGCTGCGCGCCTTGCAGGAGGCGCGGACCAGCTACAACGTCATCGCCGAGACCAAGACCGGCCGCAAGGACAACGTCGTGATGCTGGGGTCGCACCTCGACAGCGTCCCGGCCGGCCCGGGCATCAACGACAACGGCACCGGCTCGGCGACCCTGCTCGAGACGGCGCTGCAGCTGGGGAGCAGCCCGAAGGTCAACAACGGCGTCCGCTTCGGCTTCTGGAGTGCGGAGGAGTTCGGCCTGATCGGCTCCACCTACTACGTCGACTCACTGACCTTCGAGCAGCAGCTCGACATCGCGCTGTACCTGAACTTCGACATGATCGGCTCGCCGAACGCCGGGTACTTCGCCTACGACGGCGACAACTCCGACGGCGTCGGCGCGGGCCCCGGCCCGTACGGCTCGGCGCAGATCGAGAAGACCCTCGTCGACTACTTGCAGGCCGCGCGAGGCGTGTCCCTGGAGGGCACCGACTTCACCGGCCGCTCGGACTACGGCGAGTTCATCGCCGTCGGCATCCCGGCCGGCGGCCTGGACACCGGCGCCGAGGTCGTCAAGACCCCGGCGCAGGCGGCGAAGTGGGGCGGCACGGCCGGCATCGCGTTCGACCCGTGCTACCACCAGGCCTGCGACAACCTGGGCAACATCGACCGGGTCGCGCTGGACCGCAACGCGGACGGCGTCGCCTGGGCCCTCGGCGTCTACGCGACGAGCACCGAGAGCGTCAACGGCGTGCAGCCGGGCAAGAGCAAGGCGGCCAAGCAGAAGGCCGCCGAACGCGGTGCGCAGCGGAACTTCTCCGCGCGCGCCGTCGCCGGTCACGACCCGCACGCGCTGACCGCGTAACCACACGGAGAAGGGGCCGTCCCGCACCGGGACGGCCCCTTCTCCGCGTCTCACCCGAGGTTGCTGGCGCCGAAGGTGTCGCAGCGGGCCGGGTCGCCGGTCTGGAAGCCGGTGGTGAACCACTTCTTGCGCTGCGCGGACGTGCCGTGGGTGAACTTCGAACGGTCGACCTGGCCGCCGCCGAGGTTCTCCTGGATGTAGTCGTCGCCGATGCGGGACGCGGTGTCCAGCGCGGAGTTGATGTCGTCCTGGGTGACGTCGGTGATCAGCGGCTTGCCGCTCTCGGTCGGCGTCGTCGAGGCGTGGTTGGCCCAGACGCCGGCGTAGCAGTCGGCCTGCAGCTCCAGGCGCACCGAACCGGACGTCGGGCCGGTGCCGGTGCCCTTCTTCGACGTGCCGAGCAGGTTCTGCACGTGGTGCCCGTACTCGTGCGCGAGGACGTAGGCCTCGGTGAAGAGGCCGCCCTGCGCGCCGAAGCGGGTCTTCAGCTCGTCGAAGAAGGAAAGGTCGATGTAGACGTCGGAGTCGGCCGGGCAGTAGAACGGCCCGGTGTCCGACGTGGCGCTGCCGCAGCCGGTCCGCACGCCGCCGTTGAAGAACTTCGTCGGCGCCTTCTGGTAGGTCGAGCCGGAGCGCGCGAACTGCTGCGCCCAGTAGTCCTGGACGGAGTTCACGATCGCGACGATCGCGCAGTCGTGGTTCTTGTTGGCGTCCGCGCCGGTCTTGCACTGGCTCGACAGCTTGGTGTTGTCGACCTGCTGACCGGAGCCGACGCTGCCGAGCCCGCCGCTCAGGCCGCTGCCGCCGGGGCTCACCCCGCCGAGCTGGGAGAGCACGAAGTAGATGATCAGCCCGACGACGCCGAGTCCGCCGCCGCCGAGCGCAACGCGGCCGCCGATCCCGCCGCCGCCGCCTCCACCGCTTCCGCGCAGGTCCTGGACCTCGGAGGCATCCAGGCCGGCGTCGTCGTCGAATCTCACCCGGCGAATATAACGAGCCTGGGCGCGGCCGTCGCGCTGGCGGCCACACCCAGGCTCAGTACCGAGGTTGTGTCTTTGGTCGGCGGTTGGCCGCGAGTGGGGCCGGCGTTCAGGCGCTGTCGTCACGACTGCCGAGGTCGTGACCCGATACAGGCCCGATCGACGCCGTATGCGTGAACGCATGGAAACCCGCGCGGTGCTGTTCACAAGTCGCGCCCGGCCCGTTCGTGAGCCGTTCCGGTCGCGGGGACACAGCAGGCGGTCAACCGCGAGAATCACCCGCCACGCAACCACCTGACCTCTCCCGGCGGGGGGCCGGGCCGGCGCGTCACCGTCGTCGCGCCATACCCTGACCGACCATCCGCAGACAAGCAGAATGCGCCTTTTCCGGCCGAGTCTCAACCTTTTCGTAACCCCACCTCCGGGTGATGTTGCGACGGCATTTTTACCGGCCTGCAGTTCGGACTCGGACCGCGCGGTCCCTTGATCAGCGTTCTAGGCTGCCTTATGACCGAGGAGCGGCCTGTGCGTTGGTTGAACGATGCCGAGATGGCGGCGTGGCGCTCCTACATCGTGGCGACCTTGAAGCTGCGGCAGCGGCTGCACCGCGAACTGGCCGACCGGCACGACGTGTCGCTGACCGACTACGAAGTGCTCGTGTGCCTGGAAATGCAGACCGGTCACCGGATGCGGATGTCGGAGCTGGCCGTGCTGATGGGCTCGACGAAGAGCCGGCTGTCCCACCAGGTCGGCCGGCTCGAGGTCGCGGGCCTGGTCCGGCGCGTGCGCGACCCGGAGGACAAGCGCGGCGTCATCACGGAGCTGGCGGAAGACGGCAAGGCGCTACTGGAAAAGGCGGCGCCGACGCACGTGGAAGGGGTGCGCGAGCACCTGATCGACCTGCTGAGTCCCGTGGAACAGGCGACGATCGCCGCGGCGTTCGACCGGGTGCTGGGTCACCTGTCCGAGGCGGAGGGCTGAGCCCGGGCGCGGCTGGTTCGCGCCCGGGGCCCGGAGCGGTAGCGGTGGGATTCGAACCCACGGAGAGGTTGCCCCCTCGCATGTTTTCAAGACATGTTCCTTCGGCCGCTCGGACACGCTACCTCGCCCCACGAGGGTAGCCGACGGAGTCCGGGACACCGGGGGCCCGGCCCGGCGAGCGCGGCCGTCCCCGCGTCAGGCCTACGTCCAGCTGAGCGTCAGAGCCGCCCCTTGCGCGCGCCCCGCTTCCGCGGCCGGCCGGCGGGTCGCCGGGTCCAGCGGGTTCTCACCGATCGCCGCCACCGACGCCTCGTCCGGGGCGACCAGCGTGACCTCCGCGCCCGCCGCGCGCAGGTCGTCCAGCACCGCGAGCAGCGGTTTCTCCATCGGCAGCGGGGCATCGGGGCCCAGCGGCGAAACCACGGTGACGCGGGTGCAGCCCGTCGCGTAGTCGGCGTTCTCGGCCGAGCGGACGCCGCCGTCGACGTACCGGCGGCCGCCGATCGTCACCGCCGGCCAGACGCCGGGGACCGCGCAGCTCGCCGCCACCGCGTCCACCAGGGACACCCCGGAAGCGCGGTCGAAGCGGCGCGGCTCGCCGGTCTCCGCGTCGACCGCCACGATCACCAAGCGCTGCTCCGGCCACTCGTGCACCGGCAGGCGCGCCTCGATCACCGCGCGGCGTTCCCCTTCGGACACCGTTTCGGCCGCCAGCGCCAACCGGCCCACCGCGCGCCGGACCTCGGCCGGCGATGTCGAGCCGGTGACCGCGCCGCCGAATTCGGCCGCGAACTTCTCGAAGTCGATCTCGGCCGGGATCTCCGGGGTGTGGCGCGCCGGGTCGGCCTGGCGCGCGTACAGCTCGTCGAGCGGAGTACCGCTCGTCACCTGCGCGGCGACCACCGACCCCGCCGACGTCCCGACCAGCAGGTCCGCGCCCGTCAGGTCCTGGCCGTGCGCGGCCAGCCCGGCCAGCAGCCCCGTCGTCCACGCGATCCCGGCGACCCCGCCGCCACCCAGTACCAAACCCTGTCCGCCCATGCGGCCAGCCTATCGGCGGGGTCCGACAGTTTCAGGGGCGCTTGAGCGCCTGAGCCGCCATCCGCGCCCGGACCTCGGGGCGGCGCAACGGCGGGATCGTCGCCGGCGGCTGACGGCGTTCGGGCAGCTGTTCCAGCAGCCGCGCGGTGATCTCGGTGATCTCGGCGACCGCCGCTTCGAACGGCTCGCGCGTGGCGTCCGACAGCGACTGCACGCCGGTCACCTTGCGCACGTACTGGCGAGCCGCGGCCTCGATCTCCTCGCCCGTCGCGGACGGCTGAAGCCCTCTGAGGGTGGTGATGTTTCGGCACATGCCGCCCAGGGTACGACTCTTCGGACCTTCCGATCACACGGTCGGGTAGGCCCGGCCCCGGCGCGTTGACGCCGGTTCCCGCCGTTGGGCAGTGTCGGGGAAGTGCCTCTCAGACCGCGTCCCTTCCGATCCGCCCGCCCCGAACCCGTGATCGCCCAAGAAGAAATCCCCGAAACCCCGATCCCGGAACAGGCCTGGCCGCGCGTGCGGGCCGACGAGCTGGTCACCCTCGTGGCACACGTCTTCGCCGCCCACGGCTTTCCCGAAGCACGGGCCCGCATCGCGGCGGAAGCCCTGTGCCACGGCGACCTGACCGGTTCACCGGAGACCGGCGTCGCCGACCTGACCCGGATCCACCTGCCGATGCTGAAGACCGGGCACGTCGTGCCGCACGCCGAGCCGCTGATGATCGCCGACCGCGGCGCCGCCGCGCTGATCGACTACCGCCGCGCGTCCGGCCTCTGGGCGGTCGGCGACGCGATGGACCGGGCGGTGACGCGGGCCGGCCGCTTCGGCGTAGGGCTCGTCTCGCTGCGCGGCGTCGGCCCCTTCGGCCGGGCCGGGCACCACGCCGCGCGGGCCCTGCCGCACGCGATGATCGGGCTGGTGCTCGCCGCCGGCGGCGAACCCGGCCAGCCGATGAACCCCCTGGGCATGGCCGCGCCCGGCGGCGCGTACCCCGAGTTCGTCTTCGACATGGACCGCTCCGGCTCGGAAGGTGCCGGGCTGACGCTGCTGGTCGAGGTCCTCGCCGGAGTGCTCTCCGGCGTCGCCGACCACGAGCACGACACGGGCCTGCTGGTGCTCGCGATCGCACCGACGACGCTGCGCAGCGCCGACGGCTTCTACCGCGCGGCCAGCGCGCTGTTCGGCAGCATGCTCGGCTGGGACGGCGGCGCGCCGATCCGCTACCCCGGCTGGCGCGAGGCCCAGCACCTGGAGCAGTGCCGGGCTCTGGGGGTGCCCCTGTCCGGCCCGGTGCGCCGGGAGCTGGACGCGCTGGCCGCGTCGATCGGCCTGCCGCCGCTGACCAGCGTGGGCTAGCGCACGAGGATGACCTTGCCGCGGTTGCCGCCGACCGCCACGACGTCGCCGTCGGTCAGCTGGCGGCCGCGGCGGGTCTCCACCTCGTCGTTGACCGTGACCTCCTCCGCGTCGATCAGGTCCTTCGCGTGGGAGCCGTCTTCGGCGAGGCCGGCCAGCTTGAGGAACTGGCCGAGCCGGATCGGCTCGCCGGTGATGGGTACGTCGACGGGATCACTCATACGCGCATCATGCCCGGGCCGTCGTCTGCCGGTAGAGGGCCTGGACGTCCGTGTCGAAGTAGCTCGAATACGACGTGTCCGGGTCGTCGCCGCCGTACTCGAAGCCGCCGATGACGCCGATGACCGTGCCGAGCCGGGTCTTCGGGTCGGGCGCGGTCACCCACGGGCCGCCGCTGGTGCCCGTCGGGAAGCCGGCGCAGTCCACCTTCAGCTGGTACGTGTCCTGGCGGGTCGTCGTGTTCCGGCAGACCGCCGGGGCCTCGGAGTCGTCCGGGTAACCGGTGAGCGTGATGGCCTGCTCGAACTCGGTGCCGGTCGCGAGGGTGTTCGCCCCGACCAGGCTTTCCAGGGTCTTCGTGGCGCCCGCCTGGTGCGCGGTGGCGAAGCCGACATCGAGGTCCTGGTCCGACGACGTCGCCCAGCCGGGCGCGACGAGCTCGTCGGACACCGTCCAGTAGCCGAACGGCGCGACGCCGTCGTGGTAGGCGGGCGCGAACGTGACGCCGGTGAGGTAGCCGCCGCCCTCGCCGTCGTGGATGCAGTGGGCCGCGGTCAGCAGCACGTCGCCCTGGTCGCTGTGGACGACGCTGGCGGTGCAGTAGTGCGACCCGTCGAGGAACAGCGCGCCGACCGCCGGGCTCGACACCGCGGGCAGGTCGGGCGTCGACACCGGCGCCGCTTCGACGACCCCGGTGTCCGGGCCGGCCGCGTTCGCGGACCGCGGCTGCCGGGCCGCGAAGACCACGAAGGCCGCCCCGAGCAGCAGGACGGCGGCGAGGGTGAGCAACAGGACGGCGGGCCGCCGCACGCGCATCGCCTCCTCTTCACTCGCCCCCGGGTCGGTCGACCCCATCACCTTAAGGTGCCGCACCGACACGATCAGCACACCCACAGCAAGCTCACAGCCGCTAATATCCGTGACTCGGGGTAACACTGTGTAGCACTGGGAGGGCCGATGAAGCAGTTCGCGGACAAGGTCGTGGTGGTCACCGGAGCGGGCTCGGGGATCGGGCGGGCGCTGTCGCTCGAGTTCGCCCGGCGCGGGGCGCGCGTCGTCCTCTCCGACGTCAACGCCGCGAACGCCGAGGAGACGGCGAAGCTGGCCGGCGACAACGCCCGCCCGTACGTCCTCGACGTCGCCGACCGTGCCGCCGTGCTGGCCCACGCCGAGGAGGTCGCGGCGGAGTTCGGCCGCGTCAACGTCGTCGTGAACAACGCCGGTGTCGCGCTCGGCGCGACCGTCGAAGAGATGAAGTTCGAGGACTACGACTGGCTGATGGGCATCAACCTCGGCGGCGTCGTGAACGGCACGAAGGCTTTCCTGCCGCACCTGATCGCGTCCGGTGACGGGCACGTCGTGAACATTTCCAGCGTGTTCGGCTTCGTCGGCGTCCCGACGCAGAGCGCGTACAACGCGGCGAAGTTCGCGGTGCGCGGATTCACCGAAGCACTGCGCGAAGAAATGCTGATCGCGCGGCACCCGGTCGCGGTGAGCTGCGTGCACCCGGGCGGGATCAAGACCAACATCGTGCGCAACGCGCGCAGCATCTCCGACGACCAGGAGCAGGCCGCGCAGGGCTTCGAGCGGATCGCGAAGACGACGCCGGAGAAGGCGGCACAGACGATCCTGCGCGGGATCGAGCGGAAGTCGGCGCGGATCCTCATCGGACCGGACGCCTACGTCATCGACGCCATCCCGCGCGTCCTCGGCTCGGCCTACCAGCGGCCGCTCGCGATCCTGGCGCGCCGGGGGCTCAAGCAGATGGAAAGCTGAATCGCTTTCAGGGTGCGTATTCCGGACCCGGCCTTTCACCCAATGGAGTTGCGTTTCTGACAGGGCCGTCCGAAATGGTCCAGAATGCTTGGGGTCCGCGCGCCCCGTACCGGAGGTCTCCGATGCTTCGCACCGCACAGCGCAGTGCGACCCGTCCGTCCAGCGACCGCACCGCGGGGGAGCTGCTGGATCGCACCGGCATCGTCGCGGCGAGCCTGCCGCGGCGGCGCCGCACCGACGACGACGTGGCGGCCGCCGAGCCGATCTACACGCGGCCACCGGTGTGCGATCAGGACCTCCGCCCGAAGTCCGTGGTGATCCGGCGCCGCGCCCGCACGTGGCTCGGCAGCGGTGCCGCGGTGCTGCTCGTCGCGGTCGGCTGGCTGGCCGGCGGGATGGCCACCGGGAGCCTGTTCGCCCCGAACCGGGACGTCGCCCAGCTCGACGCGCGCCCGGCCGTCGCCGAAGCACCCGCGCACCAGCCGCGGGTCCCGCAGCCCCCGCAGGCGCCGGTGGCCACGCCGGCCCCGACGACCGTGTTCGTGCCGGTGCCCGCCAAGCCGGCCCCGAAGAACGTTCAGGCGCAGGCGAAACCGCAGGCGAAGAAGACCGTGCCCGAGGAAGACGATGTGCGCGCCGACCTGCCGTCGCCGACGCCGTCGAAGGCCAACCCGGTCCAGTCCTGGGTGGACGTCGCCGAAAGCATGATGCAGCAGTACCGCGTGGACACGACGACCGTCCGGCGCTGAGTCAGGCGTCGGACCAGCGGTATTCGTGCTCCGGGCGCCCGGTGGCGCCGTAGCGCAGCCGCATCCGGACCGACCCCGATTCGGCCAGCGCCGTGAGGTATCGCTGGGCCGTCGCCCGCGCCATGCCCAGCTCGCCGGCGACCTCCGCCGCCGACAGCGGGCGGCCCGCCCGGCACAGCTGCTCCGAGACCAGCCGGGACGTCGCCGTCGACTGGCCCTTCGGCGCGGACGTCCGGTCCTGGTCGTGCAGCACCCGGTACGCGCGGTCGACGTCGTCTTGGCCCAGCGCGCGGTCTTCGGCGAGCAGGCCGCGGAAGCGGGCGTACGACGTCAGCCGTTCCGCGAGCTGGCGCGTGGTGAACGGCTTGATCAGGTAGTTCAGCGCGCCGGCCCGGATCGCGGCCGCCACCGACGCGCTGTCGGTCGCCGCGGACAGCACGATCGTGTCGGTCTGCAGCTCCGGCAGCACCGCGAGGCCGGACTCGTCGGGCAGGTAGACGTCGAGCAGGATCAGGTCCGGCGCGAGCTCCCGGACGCGGGCGCGGGCCTCCGCCGCGGTGTGCGCGGTGCCGACCACCGCGAAGCCGTCGACCTCCTCGACGAACCCGGCGTGCACCCCGGCGACGCGGAAGTCGTCGTCGACGATGAGCGTGCGGATCATCCGTCCTCCGTCAGCATTCCGGGCAGTTTCGCGACGAACAGGGCACCCGTCTCGCCGTCGCCGGGACCGGTGGCCAGCCAGACGTCGCCACCGCGGGCGCGGGCCGCCTGCCGGGCGAGCGCCAGCCCGAGTCCGTGGCCGGGCGCGATCTTCGTCGAGACGCCTTCGTCGAACAACGTCCGCCGCAGCTCTTCGGGCACCCCGGGCCCACTGTCCACAACGGACAGGTGCAGCGTGCCGCCCTCGGCGAGCAGGCTGACCTCGACGGTCGCCGGCCGGCGCGGGCCCATCCGGGCGGCGTGCAGCGCGTTGTCGACGAGGTTGCCGATCACGGTGTTCGCGGCGATCGGGTCGGTCACCGTCGTCGGCACCCAGGTGTCGTCGGCGAGCCTGAGCGTGAGGCCCTTTTCCTGCGCCTGCTCGGTTTTCGCGACGAGCAGGGCCTGCAGGTACGGGTCGGCGACGGCGTCGCCCAGCTCGCTCGGCCGCGCCGACGTCGAATCCGTCAGCGTCTGCAGGTACTCGACGGCTTCGGTGTGGTGGCCGAGCTGGAGCAGCCCGTAGAGCGTGTGCAGCCGGTTCGCGAACTCGTGCCGCTGGGCGCGCAGGCCGTCGGACAGCGCGCGGATGCCGTCCAGCTCGCGGGTGACGGTGTCGAGGTCGGTGCGGTCGCGGAAGGTCAGCACGGTGCCGATCGGCCGGTCGTCGAGGTGCACAGCCCGGCTGTTGATGACGAGCACGCGGTTTCCGGCGACCGCCAGGAGGTTGTCCACCGGCCGTCCTTCGGCGACGGCCTTGTGCACCCGCGGGCTGAGCTCCAGCTCGGCCATCGCCGCGCCGATCGGGAGCTCGGTGCCGAGCAGGCGTTCGGCTTCGTCGTTGCGCACCGAGACGCGGTTCGCCTCGTCGACCGCCAGGACGCCCTCGCCGATCCCGTGCAGCACGGCTTCGCGTTCGTAGAGCAGCTCGGTGAGTTCGTGCGGTTCGAGGCCGTGCGTGACGCGCCGCAGCCGCCGGTTCAGCAGCGCCGACGCGCCCGCGCCGAGCAGCAGCGCGCCGCCCGCGAACACCAGCGTGATCGCCAAGAGGCGGTTGAAGTCGCCGGTCGGGTCGCCGACTTCGAAGCCGACGCTGACCTCGCCGACCACGCGTTGCCCCTGCCGGATCGGGGTCTTGCTGCGCACGGACAGGCCGAGCGTGCCGCTCTGCACCGCGCTGATCTCGTCCTCCCCGGCGAGAGCCCGGTCCGCCGGAGTACTGACCGGCTTGCCGATCTCGGACAGTGTCGGGTGGGCGAGCCGGATGCCCTTGTCGTCGGTGATCACGACGAACAGCGCCTCATTGGCCTTGGTGACGGCGAGGACGCGCTCCTCGAGCGGGCCGGCGGGGAGCTTCGCGGCCGCGTTCGAGACGACGACCGGGTCCGCGGCGACGGACTTCGCGATGGCCAGCGCGCGGCGTCCGTACTGGTCGGTGAGCGTGCGGGACAGGAGCACGCTGACCAGCGCCACCCCGATCCCGACCACCAGGGCGACCACGCCGATCTGCAGCAGCAGCACCTGCCTGCTGAACCGCATCCGCGGGAAGAGCGCCCACTTTGGCATGGCTGGGAACATACCCCCAGCTCACGGCCGTGCGCTAAACGAGCAAAACATTCAGAACGCGCGGCTCGCACGCAGAACGTCGACAAGCTTCACGCGAGCGCCACGCGTACTTAACGTCCCTTCCCAACGTGACAGGCACCACGTGACGAAGGAGTCACCTCCCCATGGTTCCCCCACTGATCGAACTCACCGGAGCCACCAAACGGTTCCCGAGCGGGTCCGGTTCCGTGCACACGGCCGTCCGCGACCTGACCATGACCGTCCAGCCCGGCGAGTTCGTCGCCGTCGTCGGCCCCACCGGCTGCGGCAAGTCGACGACGCTCTCGCTGGTCTCGGGGCTGCAGCCGCCGTCCGCCGGCCGGGTGCAGGTGAACGGCGAGGACGTGAAGTCGATCCCGGACGGCGTCGGCTACATGTTCCAGACCGACGCCGTTATGCCGTGGCGCTCGGTGCTGGAGAACGTCGCTTCCGGCCCGCGCTTCCGCGGGGTGCCGAAGGCCGAGGCCCGCGCGCAGGCCGTCGACTGGATCGCCCGCGTCGGGCTCGCCGGGTTCGAGAAGTACTACCCGCACCAGCTCTCCGGCGGCATGCGCAAGCGCGTCGCGCTGGCCCAGACGCTCGTCACCAAGCCGAAGATCATGCTGATGGACGAGCCGTTCTCCGCGCTCGACGTCCAGACGCGGGCGCTGATGCAGGACGAGCTGCTGCGGCTGTGGTCCGGGTCCGGTGCCGCGGTGATCTTCGTGACGCACGACCTCGACGAGGCCATCGCGCTGGCGGACAAGGTCGTCGTGCTGACTTCCAGCCCGGCCACCGTGAAGGACGTCTTCGAGATCCCGCTGGAGCGGCCGCGGAAGGTCGAGGAGCTGCGGCTCACCGAGGAGTTCCGCAAGCTCTACGCCGACATCTGGGAATCACTGCGCAGCGAGGTCGACAAGGCCCGTGAGAAGGGAGCGAGCAATGTCGCTTGAGACGCCGGCGGCCACCTCCGCCCCCCTCCCGGTCCTGGAGACCGAGCAGGACATCCTGGCCCGCGCGAAGCAGGCTTCTTCCCGGCGCAAGCGCAACATCTGGTTGCTGCGCCTGGCTATCGTCGTCGTCTGGCTGGGCAGCTGGGAGCTGACCGCGACGTACTGGATCGACCCGTTCTTCTACTCGAAGCCGTCGAAGATCTGGGAGCGGCTGGTCGAGTGGTTCGGCGCCGGCACCGACTTCGGCTCGATCTGGTACCAGATCCTGGTGACCGTCGAGGAGGCCGCGATCGGCTTCGTCATCGGTGCCATCGCCGGGGTCGTGTTCGGCGTCATCCTCGGCCGCAGCTCGTACCTGGCCCAGGTGCTCGCGCCGTTCATCAAGGCCGCCAACGCGTTGCCGCGCATCGTGCTCGCCGCGCTGTTCGTGATCTGGTTCGGGCTCGGGCTGTCGTCGAAGGTCGCGACCGTCGTCGTGCTCGTGTTCTTCGCGGTGTTCTTCAACGCCTTCACCGGCGCCCGTGAGGTCGACCGGAACCTGATCGACAACGCCCGCATCCTCGGCGCGACGCGCGGCCAGGTGCTCAAGTCGATCGTGCTGCCGAGCGCGACGTCGTGGATCCTGTCTTCGCTGCACGTCGCCTTCGGGTTCGCGCTGATCGGCGCGGTCGTCGGCGAGTACACCGGCGCCAAGGCCGGCATGGGCTTCCTGATCGCCAACGCGCAGGGCACGTTCGACACCGCGGGCGTGTACGCCGGCATGCTGATCATCACCGTGGTCGCGCTGCTCGCGGAGTGGGGCATCAGTTCGCTGGAGGGCAGGCTGCTGCGGTGGCGCCCGCCGTCCGCCGCCGACGCCGCGCACGGAGTGGTCTGACATGCGCTTGAAGAGGACAGTCGGCGTGGTGGCCGCGCTCGCGGTCGCGATGGCCGGGGTCACGGCGTGCCGCGACTCGCGGGAGATCGCCATCGGCACCTCCGGCCAGCCGCACATCAAGATCATGATCGGCGGCATCTCGAAGGTCATCTACCTGCCGGGCCAGCTGGCGCAGCAGATCGGCGCGTACAAGCGGCAGGGGCTCGACGTCGAGCTGTTCGACCAGCCGTCGGGGGCCAACGCCGAGACGTCGCTGCTCGCCGGCGAGGTGCAGGGGGTCGTCGGGTTCTACGACCACACGATCGACCTGCAGGCCAAGGAACAGTGCATCCAGAGCGTCGTGCAGTTCGCGAACGTGCCGGGCGAGGCCGAGATGGTCGCCACCGGCAAGGCCGGCGAGATCAAGTCGGGTGCGGACTTCAAGGGCCGCAACCTCGGCGTCACGTCGCTGGGCTCGTCGACGGACTTCCTGACGAAGGCGTTGGCCGCGCGCGGTGGCGTCAGCTCGAAGGAGTACACGCCGGTCAAGGTCGGCGCCGGGCAGACGTTCATCTCGGCGATGAACCAGGGTTCGATCGACGCCGGGATGACCACCGACCCGACGATCGCGCAGCTGACCAACACCGGTCAGGCGAAGGTGCTCTACGACATGCGCACGGTCGAAGGCACGAAAGCCGCTTTGGGTGGTTTGTACCCGGCCAGTTCGCTGTACATGGGCTGCGAAATCGTGAAGCGGTATCCGGACATCGTGCAGAAACTGGCCAACGCGTACGTCGAAAGCCTGAAGTGGATTTCGACGCACACGCCGGAACAGGTCGCCGACGTGATGCCGCCGTCGTTCGCCGGCGGGGACAAGGCGCTGTACGTGAAGTCGCTCAAGGACAGCCTGCCGATGTTCACGAA